>CAVYGI010000010.1:0-327510 GCA_963767975.1 uncultured Verrucomicrobiae bacterium
TCGACACGATTGGCGACCCGGACAGCGGCACTGTTATGCGCTTCAACCGCACCAAATGAATTGACCGCAACGCCGAACCATGCGCTGCAGGCATGTGGTTAAGTCAATAGGTTAGTTGGTCATTTTTGTTTGGTGGGTTCTTCGGGGGGGTTGGTGGGGCGGAGCCTGCTGTTCCCCCGAGAGGAGGGGTTTGGGGAACCGTGGTTCCCCATCCTAGGGATGAGGTGCGCAGCACCTCTAACTTCTGCTCCTGGAAGGCGACCTTGCTGGCGTAGCCGAGTTCCTTCAGCGTCGGCACGCCGAGGTCGGTGGCCAGTTTGGTGAGCTTGGTCAGGAGCGTGGTGGTTTCCTCCAGCGCTTTGTTCCAGTGCCCTTGCAGGACGTGCCAGACGGCGACGGTGAGCTTGCGGGCGACGGCCACGGCGGCTTTGTTGTGGCCGCGCCGCAGGGCGACGGAGAGGCCCCACTTTTGCAGGGGGTTGACGGTGGTGAGCAGGCGTTTGCTGGCCTGGATGAGCAGGGCCCGCAGGCTGCCGCGGCCGTGCCCATGCAAGGCGCCGCTGCCTTCAAACTCGCCGCTTTGCACGACGCTGGGATTAAGGCCGAGGTAGCTGACGAGGTGCTTGCTGCTGGCAAAGCGGGTGATGTCGCCGATGACCGCGATCAGGGCATAGGTGGTGATCAGGTTCAGCCCGGCCAGCTTGTAGAGACGCAGGAACTCAGGCGCTTCCTCGATCTCCAGCGCCATCATCCGGCGCAGGCGGGTGCGGCGCTCGCGGGTGGCGATCAGGCTGCCGTGCATTTCGCCTAACAGTAGCTTCTGGCGCGGGCTCCACTCCTTTAAAGTGAGCAGCCGCGGCAGCGCTTCGGGCCGGCACAGGCGGAACCCGGCGGGCAGGCGCAGGGCGTGTTCATTGAGATAGCTGCGCAGGTGCTGCTGGGCGCGGGTGCTTTCCTTCACGCAACGCTGATAGGTGCTGAGCAGCTCGCGCCGCTGCCGGGTCTCGGCGTCAGGTTGCCAGACTTTGATGGCCAGGCCGCTGAGGTAGATCCGCGCGATCTTGGCGGCATCGAGCTTGTCATTGGCCAGGTAGCTCTTGCCGATCTGCCCGGCGCGGTGGCTCTCCAGGACGACCACCTGGCGGCCCAGGGCGCGCAGCCGTTCGGCGATGGTGAAGGTGTTCGCACTCGCCTCGATGAGGAGCACGTCTTCGGGCGTGGTGTGCCGCTCGGCCCAGGCGCCGAGCGCCGCCAGGGGTTGCCGCGTCACGCTGTGCACGACGCGGGCGCTCAGCGGATCGCGCCCTTGCAGGATGGCGGCGGCGAAGCTGTCAGGATGGATGTCGAGACCGACGGCGCGGCCTTGCCGGCCGAGGGTGGGTGGGGGATTGGTGGATTGCATTGAGTTGGTTTTGCTCATAGGTGTTTTGGTTGTGATGGACAGAAGGCGAAGCCGCGCATCGGTGAACCGTTCTCAAGCAGGCATCCGGAGTCGGCGTCGTCGGCTCGGGGCGCGCAGGTCGTTCCTTGCGCCCCGGGCCTCTGGCCATCCGCTCCACGAGAGTTCATCCGAAGCCCAGTCAGCGAAAACGGGGAGTAACCCCACTGCAGCGCACGGGCTTTCGGCGGCTCGCCTTCTGATCGCAGTGGTTTTCCAGTGCTCTCAGTCAGCAACGATGCCGCGGCTCCGCCCTCTGTCCATCCACCACCCACATACCCTCAGCGAACTGCTCCGCGGCGTCACGCCTGGCTGCTTGCGCCCAGCCACGCGCGCCACGCCGCCCTCCGCAGTCGCTGAGCTTGGGGTCGTTCGGCGCTCGCTCGCGCATCCTGTCGCTGAACGCTATGCACGTCATCCGGCGACTCGCGTCTCCTCATGCATCTGATGAGCCTTCAGCTCGTTCGCACCGGAGCACAGCGCCTACTGCGATCGGCGTCCACTACGAACTCGGATCGACTACCGCACATCCAACGCGACACCGCACCACGATATGCGGCGGTTTCGACAGACTCGGCGGGTCTCGATGCGTCTGTCTTGGCGGCTCGTCCACTATCGGTCACCGACGGCCGTACGGCGCGTTCTGCATCGCTCGTCGGCATCGGACCACAGCTTGATCATCGCAGATCGACGATCGCCGATGCTGTGCGAGTAGCTCGGCAGTTTGCGTTCATCGCGCCGCTATCTTGCGTCGCTCCAGACGCTACGATGTCACTCCGCGACTGCTTCGATGACAGACTCTGTGCACCTGCTACACTCGTACGCTTTACTGGCGTACAGATCCACGGAGCAGTCTATCGCTAGCGATCGACGACAATAGCTTGCGGCGGCTTCGTATCGATCGAACAGCTTCCGAATGACCGCAACGTCGCCGAACCATGCGCTGCAGGCATGTGGTTAAGTCAATGGGTTAGTTGGTCATTTTAGTTTGGTGGGTTCTTCGGGGGGGTTGGTGGGGCGGAGCCTGCTGTTCCCCCGAGAGGAGGGGTTTGGGGAACCGTGGTTCCCCATCCTTTAGGGATAGGTGCGCAGCACCGCTAACTTCTGCTCCTGGAACGCCACCTTGCTGGCGTAGCCGAGTTCCTTCAGTGTCGGCACGCCGAGGTCGGTCGCCAGTTTGGTGAGCTTGGTCAGCAACGTGGTGGTTTCCTCCAAGGCTTTGTTCCAGTGCCCTTGCAGGACGTGCCAGACGGAGACGGTGAGTTTGCGGGCGACGGCCACGGCGGCTTTGTTGTGGCCGCGCCGCAGGGCGACGGAGAGGCCCCACTTTTGCAGGGGGTTGACGGTGGTGAGCAGGCGTTTGCTGGCCTGGATGAGCAGGGCCCGCAGGCTGCCGCGGCCGTGTCCATGCAAGGCGCCGCTGCCTTCAAACTCGCCGCTTTGCACGACGCTCGGGTTAAGTCCGAGGTAGCTGACGAGGTGCTTGCTGCTGGCAAAGCGGGTGATGTCGCCGATGACCGCGATCAGGGCATAGGTGGTGATCAGGTTCAGCCCGGCCAGGTTGCCGATTCCGCCTCCGGCTTCATCGCCCTTCGGGCTGTGCTGCGCACAGGCTGTCTCGCGGCTTCCACCGCCGCTCGACTGTAGAGACGCAGGAACTCAGGCGCTTCCTCGATCTCCAGCGCCATCATCCGGCGCAGGCGCGTGCGGCGCTCGCGGGTGGCGATCAGGCTGCCGTGCATCTCGCCTAACAGTAACTTCTGCCGCGGGCTCCACTCCTTTAAAGTAAGCAGACGCGGCAAGCGCTTCGGGTCGGCACAAGCGGAACCCGGCGGGCAGGCGCAAGGCGTGTTCATTAAGATAGCTGCGCAGGTGCTGCTGGGCGCGGGTGCTTTCCTTCACACACCGCTGATAGGTGCTGAGCAGCTCGCGCCGCTGCCGGGTCTCGGCGTCAGGTTGCCAGACTTTGATCGCCAGGCCGCTCAGGTAGATCCGCGCGATCTTGGCGGCATCGAGCTTGTCATTGGCCAGGTAGCTCTTGCCGATCTGCCCGGCGCGGTGGCTCTCCAGGACGACCACCTGCCGGCCCAGGGCGCGCAGCCGTTCGGCGATCGTGAAGGTGTTCGCACTCGCCTCGATCAGGAGGACGTCGTCAGGAGTGGTGTGCCGCGTGGCCCAGACGCCGAGGGCGGCCAGGGGTTGCCGCGTCACGCTGTGCACGACGCGGGCGCTCAGCGGATCGCGCCCTTGCAGGATGGCGGCGGCGAAGCTGTCAGGATGGATGTCCAGACCCACGGCGCGGCCTGGCCGGCCGAGGGTGGGTGGAGGATTGGTGGATTGCATTGAGTTGGTTTTGCTCATAGGTGTTTTCTTCGTGATGGACAGAAGGCGAAGCCGCGCATCGGTGAACCGTTCTCAAGCAGGCATCCGGAGTCGGCGTCGTCGGCTCGGGGCGCGCAGGTCGTTCCTTGCGCCCCGGGCCTCTGGCCATCCGCTCCACGAGAGTTCATCCGAAGCCCAGTCAGCGAAAACGGGGAGTAACCCCACTGCAGCGCACGGGCTTTCGGCGGCTCGCCTTCTGATCGCAGTGGTTTCCCAGTGCTCTCAGTCAGCAACGATGCCGCGGCTCCGCCCACTGTCCACACCCACATACCCTCAGCGAACGGCTCCGGCGGTCACGGCACCTGCTGCAGCACCCCGCCGCCTTTCCACCCACCGGCAGGTGCCGCGCCCCTCCGCTGTCGCTGAGCTTGGGGTCGTTAGGCGTTGCTACGCGCATCCTGTGATCCGAGCCCAAATGCTCGAAACTCGTGCCAATCGCGACGTTACATCGTTGCAGGCGGCTACATCGCTTCGCCGGCGCCGATCCGGACACCGGCACCACTCCGCAGGATGTCGTCGCGTGCAGTCACTCGATTCCGATCCCGCGACTCATTCACCGAGCGAACGGCTTGGCCTTCGCTACAGTCGTCATCGCGGTTGCCGTTCGGCCTAGCAGTGCTCATGGCCCGCCGATTCTCCAGCATTCGCCGGTCCGACACGTAACTGGAGCGACTTCTCCGCCCGATTCGTGCTACGCCGATTGCCTTTGGCATTCTGTGGCCAGTCTCGTGCTACCATTGGCGCGCTACGTCGTCCGCGACGGTCCTCGCATTCGTCTTTCGCCGTGCACCGCTTCGGCATTCTGCTCGCTCGCAGTCGGCACATTGACTCGGCTTCGCATCGCTACATCCGAGATTCAGCGTTATGGCACGCGTCCATAGCACATGCAACCGCAACGCCGAACCATGCGCTGCAGGCATGTGGTTAAGTCAATGGGTTAGTTGGTCATTTTAGTTTGGTGGGTTCTTCGGGGGGGTTGGTGGGGCGGAGCCTGCTGTTCCCCCGAGAGGAGGGGTTTGGGGAACCGTGGTTCCCCATCCTTTAGGGAGAGGTGCGCAGCACCGCTAACTTCTGCTCCTGGAACGCCACCTTGCTGGCGTAGCCGAGTTCCTTCAGTGTCGGCACGCCGAGGTCGGTCGCCAGTTTGGTGAGCTTGGTCAGCAACGTGGTGGTTTCCTCCAAGGCTTTGTTCCAGTGCCCTTGCAGGACGTGCCAGACGGCGACCGTGAGCTTCCGGGCGACCGCCACCGCCGCTTTGTTGTGGCCGCGCCGCAGGGCGACGGAGAGGCCCCACTTTTGCAGGGGGTTGACGGTGGTGAGCAGGCGTTTGCTGGCCTGGATGAGCAGGGCCCGCAGGCTGCCGCGGCCGTGCCCATGCAAGGCGCCGCTGCCTTCAAACTCGCCGCTTTGCACGACGCTCGGGTTAAGTCCGAGGTAGCTGACGAGGTGCTTGCTGCTGGCAAAGCGGGTGATGTCGCCGATGACCGCGATCAGGGCATAGGTGGTGATCAGGTTCAGCCCGGCCAGGTTGCCGATTCCGCCTCCGGCTTCATCGCCCTTCGGGCTGTGCTGCGCACAGGCTGTCTCGCGGCTTCCACCGCCGCTCGACTGTAGAGACGCAGGAACTCAGGCGCTTCCTCGATCTCCAGCGCCATCATCCGGCGCAGGCGGGTGCGGCGCTCGCGGGTGGCGATCAGGCTGCCGTGCATCTCGCCTAACAGTAACTTCTGGCGCGGGCTCCACTCCTTTAAAGTAAGCAGACGCGGCAAGGCTTCAGGCCGGCAGAGGCGGAACCCGGCGGGCAGGCGCAACGCGTGTTCATTAAGATAGCTGCGCAGGTGCTGCTGGGCGCGGGTGCTTTCCTTCACACAACGCTGATAGGTGCTGAGCAGCTCGCGCCGCTGCCGGGTCTCGGCGTCGGGTTGCCAGACTTTGATCGCCAGGCCGCTCAAGTAGATCCGCGCGATCTTGGCCGCATCGAGCTTGTCATTGGCCAGGTAGCTCTTGCCGATCTGCCCGGCGCGGTGGCTCTCCAGGACGACCACCTGCCGGCCCAGGGCGCGCAGCCGTTCGGCGATGGTGAAGGTGTTCGCACTCGCCTCGATCAGGAGCACGTCTTCAGGAGTGGTGTGCCGGGTGGCCCAGACGCCGAGGGCGGCCAGGGGTTGCCGCGTCACGCTGTGCACGACGCGGGCGTTCAGCGGATCGCGCCCTTGCAGGATGGCGGCGGCGAAGCTGTCAGGATGGATGTCCAGACCGACCGCGCGGCCTTGCCGGCCGAGGGTGGGTGGGGGATTGGTGGATTGCATTGAGTTGGTTTTGCTCATAGGTGTTTTCTTCGTGATGGACAGAAGGCGAAGCCGCGCATCGGTGAACCGTTCTCGAGCAGGCATCCGGAGTCGGCGTCGTCGGCTCGGGGGCGCGTCGGTCCGGCGGCCCGGGCCTCGGGCCATCCGCTCCACGAGAGTTCATCCGAAGCCCAGTCAGCGAAAACGGGGAGTGACCCCACTGCAGCGCACGGGCTTTCGGCGGCTCGCCTTCGGGCGGCCGTCCCGCCGCAAAAACAAGAAGACGTCCGCTTCGCTCCTTTTGCGTTTCTTGCGCGACCCAAAGGCGTCCAAAGGTAACTATAACCTCCTGCTGATCGTGCATCATGGCTACCGGCTGATGCCCGCCATTTCCTTCAAGATTTCACCCTCAGCCAAATACGGCATTGTGATCCTTCCACGGGATCTCGCGCCGGACGATCCACTTTTCAAATTCGCCAAGTGAGCCGCAACCCAGAGTCGCCGAATCGAATGTGCGGAGGCTGAGCGCCCTTCTATGAACCGCACTCTGTGCCTGCTCCTGCTATTTCCCGCGCTGTGTGTGACCAGCGTAGCATCTGAGGCGGAGTTTGTTCCGCGGTAGACCGTCACAATCGCTTTCCCCGAGATATCGGTCGTCGGCACCGATACCATTCAGGCGTCGATGCCGGGCGACGCGTTCCAGCATTTTGCGGAATTGACACGAGCATCGTCGTCTGTCTCAGCTTCTTCACTTGATCGTAGTAGGGGCGTTGAATTTCAGGTGGTGTGTGTCCGCCGAGGGGATTCGAGGGCGAGGTTCCAGTGGCCGCGCAGGAGGTGCCGGACGGAGACGGTGAGTTTGCGGGCGACGGCGACGGCGGCTTTGCGGTGCCCGCGCCGCAGGGCGACAAAGAGGCCCTTCTTTTGCAGAGGGGTGACGTAGGTGAGCAGTTGTTTGCTGGCCTGGAAGAGGAGGGCGCCCAGGCTGCCGCGCGCGTGGCCATGCAAGGCGCCGCTGCCTTCGTACCGGCCGCTCTGTACGACGTTGGGGTTAAGGCCGACTAGGCATCGATCGCTTTTCTCCTCGCAGAGCGGTTGGGTTACCTCCATTTTCTTCCCCACTTTGTCCAAATGGTGAACCAAACTGAAGATTCCGAATATCCGGAAGATGCGAACCTTCCGACCATTCAAAGGCTTCTACCCGCGGTCGTGCAAAAGGCACCTGCGGAAGCAGTGGAGATGCTCGCGCCGTATCCGCCGGAATTCGTCGCGGACATGCTCCAACTTCTCAATCCATCGATCGCGCAGGATGTTTTGCAAAGACTTCCCAGCGATCGGCGGCAAAAGGTCTTAGCGGCAGTTGCGCCGGCCATGCGGCGGCAATGGATGCGAAATGACGCCTATGCGGAGCAGACGGTCGGGCACATGATGGAGCCGCCGCTCGCGGTCTACCGACCCGAGACCACAGTCGGCGAGGCGACGGCCGACCTGCGCCAACTGACCAAGCGAGCTTTTATCACGTATTCATTCGTCGCGGACGAAGCTGAGCGATTGCTGGGAGTCGTCGTGATGCGCGAGATGCTATTGAGCGAAAGCCCGGGGACGCGCATGGATGCGATCATGATCCCAGCCCCGTTTTTTCTGACGCCGGAGATGAGTCTGGCTGAAGCGATGAAGGCCACCGTGATCCGGCACTTTCCGGTCTATCCGGTTTGCGACGCGGAGCGCCGTTTGATCGGTCTTATCCGCGGGCAGATGCTATTTGAAGCACAAGCGATCGAACTCAGTGCGCAGCCGGGTTCGATGGTTGGCGTCGAGAAGGAGGAGCGGCTGAGCACGCCATGGCCGCGCAGCTTGAAGTTTCGGCATCCATGGTTGCAGTTGAACTTGCTGACGGCATTTGCAGCTGCCGCTGTTGTCGGAGTTTTCGCGGAGACCGTCGATCGCATCGTTGTGCTGGCGGTCTTTCTGCCGGTCCTCGCCGGACAATCGGGCAACACGGGATGTCAAGCGCTCGCCGTCGCATTGCGTGGGCTCACGCTTGGAGAGCTGGACGGCGGAAAGGCCAAGCGTCTTGTGGCGAAAGAAGCGCTTCTCGGGGTGATTAACGGCGCATTGGTTGGCATCACGGCAGCGATCGGAATGTTCGTCTATGCGACGACTCAGAAAAATTCGGCTGCCTTCATGCTCGCCGTCATCGTGTTCGTCGCCATGACGGGAAGCTGCCTTGTTAGTGGCGTCTTTGGGGCGCTGATCCCAGTCACATTGAAGAAGCTCGGCGCTGATCCGGCGACCGCATCGAGCATCTTTCTGACAACCGCCACCGATGTCGCGAGCATGGGCGCCTTCCTTGGTCTCGCCACTTGGCTGGCCTGAGGACGTGGGGTGGAGCCGATGCGTGGCGGGTGCGGATGGGTTATTCGAGACAGGTGAGAAAGGGCTGCAAGAAGCGAAAATCCGGCTTCGCCGTCCTGCTGATGAGGGCAGAGTCTGAGTAAGGGCCTGAGTCTGAGCTGATACGAGCAGCTTCGGAGCGTTGCGGAGTGGTTGGGGGTTTCTCCCTATTTACGGCCCTGCGTGGAAGCGTAGAACTGTCGGCGGCCTTGCGGTCTTCGAGCCGCCGTCAAAGCACAATCAATCCTCCTATGTCTAGATGCTTCGCCGTGCGATCCGTGATGGGATTCGTGCTTCTTCTTTCGATCGTCGGATGTGACCGGAAGGATTCCGCTCCCGCAGAGAAGGTGCCCGACGATGAAGCCAAGCGGCTGGGGCGGGACGCCGGCTCTTTTCGCTACGAAGTGAGCAAAGAGAAGGCAGACTATCTTCGGGGCATGGATGTCATTGCGACGGGCGCGGATGGAACGGTGGAGAGCTTGCCCGTTTATCCGCTGCTCGACAAGCAACCGGTGCCCGCACCCGATGCAATGCCTGCGGCCAAGCCGATTCTCACGGATCGAGTGGAAACTCCAAACGAGGTTCTCGGTCGCAATACCTGGATGCTCTGGTGCGGCGGGAACGAGGGGTTCTGGGATTGGCTGGCGGGGAATAGCTACGGATTCACGGATTTGCTGAAGCTGGTGGATAGCCGCACGCGCGCCACGCGCTTTGGCAGCGCGGGGATCATCAACGAGCCGGGGATGAAGCAGGCGGCGGAACCGGACAGCAATGGCGTGTGGCTCGACATCCCTGCAGAGCCGCCGGCGTTTAATGTGCCGGAGACCATCTACGGGCGTTCGAGCGGTGTCATTGGCTTGCGGATCTTCGACAATCCGAAGTTCGCCGACGCCAAGAGTAAATGGGACGCCAAGCGCTACTACGAGGATCCCTCTTATTACAACGATCCGGACCTTGTGCGGCCCTACCGAGTAGGGATGAGCTGCGCCTTCTGTCACGCTTCTTTCCACCCGCTGGTGCCTCCGGCCAATGTCGCGGAGCCGCGCTGGGAGAATATTTCGGGAAACATCGGGGCGCAGTATCTTCGCGTGCGCGCGATTTTCGGGAATCTGTTACCGAAGGAGAGCTTCGTTTATCACCTGCTCGACAGTCAGCCGCCGGGGACGGTCGATACCTCCCTCATTCCTTCGGATAACATCAATAACCCGAACGCGATGAATGCGATTTTCAACGTGCCGCAGCGGGTGGTCCGCTCGCTCGTGAATCCGCCGGAGCGCATCTACGGGGGCAGTGCGACTCAGCCAGCGGTCTGGGGTAACCCGAAGGAGTCCCTGCCACTTGGCTCGAAGGACGCGCATGTCTGGGAGCGGGATAGCAAGAGTCACCTGCTTACCTTTTTGGATCCTGCAATCAATGACAAGGTGCCGGGCGAACTTTGGAAGGCCTTCGAGGATGCCAAGCTGCTCGACGCGCTAAAATCCTCCAATGAGATCACGCGGCCAGTGCCGCGGATTCTGTTCGACGGCGCAGACTCGATCGGTGCCTGGGGAGCGCTGGCACGGGTCTATCTGAATATCGGGACTTATTGGGAGCAATGGATTCGCCTGCACAAGCCATTGATCGGATTTCAACCACAGCAGCCCTTTCGGATCAACGACTGCGCCGCACACTCGGTTTACTGGCAGGCCACGCAAGAGCGCGTCGGACCACTGCGTGACTACTTTTTGAAGATCACGCCGCCGATGCCGTTGCTAGCCGCACGGGGAGGCACGGAGAAGCTTTCTAAAACACCCGTTTCCGCATCCAAGGAGCGCGCGAAGCATATCGATGTGAGCAAGCTTGCCGATGGGCGGAAGGCTTTTGCGAGAAACTGCATCGTGTGCCATTCGAGTGTGCAGCCGCCAGAACGGCAGAAGGAGTTGGCTGACTGGGCTGCGCGTGGCGAGCCGTGGGATCATGACCCAGGACGCTGGTTGCAGGACGCGGACTACGTGAAGTGGGCCGAAGAACAGGTGGAGAACCCAGCCTTCTGGCGTGGGAACTATCTTTCCACCGACTACCGTGTTCCCATCACCATCGTCCGCACGAATTCTGCGCGCGCGGTGGCGACCAATGGCATTCGCGGCCACATGTGGGAAGACTTCACCTCCGAGAGCTACCAGCAGATGCCGTCTGTTGGTTCGATCAAATACTTTGATCCATTTCTCGGAAAGAGCGGGGGAGATGCGACCTACACTCCACGGCATAAGGTGAATCAAGCTCCTGCTGAGGGTGGGGGAGTGGGATTTTACCGCGTGCCTTCTTTGATCTCCGTTTGGGCTACGGCGCCGCTTCTTCACAACAACAGCCTCGGGACGTATAACAGCGATCCATCACTTGATGGACGGCTTGCCTCCTTTGACGATGCAATGCGAAAGCTGCTTCTGCTCATCCCGCGAACGAGCAGTTCGAGTTACAACGAAGCGACGTCGGAGCGGCTCGTCCTGTGATCGGGGGCTCATCTGGCGGACGACTGAAGTGACCTATCTCAATCTGCCCGGGGAGCAAGTTCCTGCCATTGTCGCCAAATTGCCGGGGTTGATGAAACTCAAAGCCTACATTGTGGCTGCCAAGGAATTCCGCCAAGCGTTGTTGATCCTCTCGGTCTTGTTGTTGGTCGCCGGTTACGGTTTTTTCGTCTGGTTTGGTCGCAAGGCCAGCCCGGACCCCAGCACGGTGCTCCGTCGAAAAGTGTGGGCTCGGTTGCTTGGGTATGGCTCGATCCTGCTGGCATTGCTCATCGGGTTCTTTGCCTACTTCCTTGGCGGTCAGCTTGGCGACGTGCGTCTCGGCCCAATTCCGAAAGGGACGCCGGTGAGTCTTCTCTCAAATATCAACCCGGACGCCGATCCCGTTCAGCTCAAGAAGACCATTAAGCTGGTGCTCGGAGCGCTGGCCGAGATCGATTCGAAGCACTTGACTGAGGCCGACGCGCAAAAGGTGATGCGAGAAAAGATCGCGCCGGAACTGATGAAGGTCAGCCGCTGCCCGGACTTCGTCATGGATGAAGGCCACTACTTCGAGTGGTTCAAATCAATGAGTGATCGAGATAAGGAAGCTGTGATTGAACTGCTGAAGACCTTCTAGCCGTGTTCGATCCTGTGTTGGTCCGCCACGTTGTTTGCCCCCTGAATATATGAGCCTTGATCCCAGCACTGCAGCTTCGGAGGAGTTCGACTTCATCATCGTCGGGTCAGGGGCGGGCGGTAGTCCGCTGGCCGCGCGGCTGGCTTTGAACGGGAGTAGAGTGCTGGTGATTGAAGCAGGCGCTGATTATTCAGCCCAGCCACCGACCGCTCCGGCCCGCGAGATCAGCGAAGTTCCTTCGTTCCACGGGCCGACGAGCGAAGACCCGGCACTGAGTTGGCAATTTTTTGTCAAACACTACTCGAATCCGCCAGCGAACCCTGATCCGACAATGCCTTCGGATCCGAAGGATCCAGCGGGTAGCGGCGTGTTCTATCCCCGCGCGGCGGCCCTCGGCGGATGTACCGTTCACAACGCCATGATCACCATCACGGGGCCGGACTCTGATTGGGACGATCTCGCCGACTTTCTGGATGATGACTCGTGGCGCGCCGAAGTCATGCGCCCGTATTTCCAGCGGCTGGAGCGCAATGAATACCTCAAGCGACCCGAGCCGCCGCCGACTGGCTGGTGGGCTCGGCGACGTGATGACTTCAAATGGCTGATCGGCCGTTGTCCCGACTACTCCGCTGGCCGGCACGGCTTTGATGGATGGCTGCGAACGAGTGTCGCGGATGTGACGTTGGGATTCAAAGATATCCAGTTGCTCGGGATGATCGAGGCTGCGCTGAAGCAGGCAAAGAAGGCGGGGATCGATCGGCTCTTTTCTTTAGCAAACAATTTCCTGCGGGGAAAGATCAGTCAAACGTTCGATCCAAACCATGCAGTGACTCAGGCAGAGAGTCCCGAGGGCCTCGCCCTCATCCCGCTCGCAGTCTGCCAAAAGAATGGCACGACACTGCCTGACGGGACGCCTTCGCTGGCGAGAAAGGGGCACCGCTCCAGTCCGCGCGAGTTCTTGTTAGAAGCTCAGGCGGAATTGAAGGCGCAGACGGCATCCCACCGCGCAGCGGGCCGAGCAGCCAAGGCCGGAATGGTGGGCGAGATCGTGATTTGGACCGACTGTTTTGTAACGGAGGTGCTGTTCGAGGAGGCCCCAGCGAATGGAGAAGCCAAGACGCCCAAAAATCCACGTGCGATCGGGGTTGAGGTGCTACGAGGACGCCAAATTTACGGTGCGCATCCCAAGCAGTTGAAGCCTCCTACTGAGCTTCGGGAGAAAATTTATGTGAAGGGAGGGCGGGTGAACGGAGCGTTCGCGGAGGGCGCGCACGGTGAGATCATTCTCTGCGGCGGAGCGTTCAATACTCCACAGTTGCTCATGCTATCGGGCATTGGCGATGCCGATCAATTGAAGAAGCATGGCATTGGTTGCCGAGTGAATAGGCCCGGAGTGGGTCTCAATTTACACGACCGCTACGAGGTGACGGTGATCAGTGAGATGGAGGACAATTTTTCCCTGCTTGAAGGCGCTGATTTCTCGCTACCGAAGGCACCTGCGGAGGCGGATAAATTTCTGAAGCAGTGGCGAGATCAAGGCACAGGGCTCTACGCGAGCAACGGATCGGTCATTGGTATCCTGAAGCGTTCGGAGCCGAGCCTGGAGCAGCCAGACTTGTTCATCTTTGGGATTCCGCTTCCGTTCGAGGGATATCGACCCGGTTATTCAGACGTAAAGAAGCTCTACCCTGACAGCTACCGGCGGCTCTTCACTTGGGCCGTTTTGAAGGCTCAAACACGCAACCGTGATGGCACGGTGGAACTGCGCAGCGCGAATCCGCTCGATCCTCCTGAGATCAACTTTCACTATTTCCAAGAAACATCACATCCCGGCCACCAGGACAGAGATCCCGATCTCGAAGGGTTGATCGATGGGGTAAAATTCGTGCGCGGGATCGCCAAGCATGCGCACCTCGTCGTCAAGCGGGAAGCGCATCCAGGCTTGGAGGTGGTCCCTGAGCATGACGACGAGAAGCTAAGAAACTGGATTCGCCGGGAAGCGTGGGGACACCATGCCTGCGGTAGCTGCCGGATGGGGCCTGACGGAGACGCGAACGCGGTGCTGGATAGCCGGTTCCGGGTGCGTGGAGTTGACGGACTGCGCGTGGTCGACGCCTCGATTTTCCCCAAGATTCCCGGCTATTTCATTGTCACGAACATCTATGTTTCCAGCGAAAAGGCTGCGGACGTGATCTCCGAGGACGCGCTACTCGAACGCGCCAAGCATCAGCTCCGCAGCACCACGGTTTATCCGCGCGAACTGCGCGCGGCGGAAGCGGCAGCGATCGATCTGCGTCGTGATGAACTTAAAGCGAAGGAGGAAGCGTCAGAGACCGAAGCAAAGACATCGAGAATTTCTGGGGCAGAAGACTGGCCGGAAGACGTCACCGGCTTCGGCATTTCCGGCGGAGGCGTGCGTAGCGCCACCTTGAATCTCGGAATTTTGCAGGCGTTGGCAGCTTCAAAGGTGCTGACTAAGATCGATTTTCTTTCAACAGTGTCAGGCGGTGGCTACATCGGAGCGTTCCTCGGCCGGTTCTATGATCGCATGCGGAAGACCACATTGTCCGGTGGCTTGCGGCACGCGCATTTTCCCGCCGCGACCCGGGTGGAGAGAGAGCTCAATGCACCTGACTCAAAGGAGATCGAATGGCTCCGCAAGAGTGGTAACTATATCGCACCTTCCGGCAGTGGAGACGCCCACTTCAACCTGGCGGTGTTCCTGCGCAATCTCCTGAGCGTCCACTTTGTGGTTGGAGCATTAATCCTCATGCTCTTCGGTGCGGCGAATGCGGTGCGGTATAAGATCCTCGATCAGGCAGTGACGATTTATGGCTTTGCACTTCCTGGCAAGGGAGACCTGCCCATCGGGCACCTTCTGCAGGCGGCCATTGGAGTCTTTTGGAGCCCATGGTTTATGCTCTGTGAGCTGCTGTTTTTGTTCGCCGTGCTTCCGCGGATCGTCGGCTACTGGCTGGCCTCCGAGGAGGAGCACGAGCGCTACCACTGGCCGTCCCTTGCGCTCGTCTTCATCGTTGTCACCATCCTGCTTTATCTTGGATTGCAGGATGGGGTGGCGGTGGCTCCGCTGGTCATTGCACTCTCCTTGCTGAGTTCATTCGTCGCGGTGGAATTGGCTTGGTGGCGCGGGCGCCGCCGCGAGGAAGCGGTCGGCACGGGAGGTCCGGCGGCTCAGCGTTCCCGTACTCGCACCTATTTGACCTACGATCTAGCGCTCGGACTGGCTCTGGCCGGGGGCGCACTGAGCTTTGCCATCGTCGATACCATTGGACACGCATTGCACGAGCGACTGGCCGGAAATCACAGCTACACCGTTGCCTTCGCTAAACTCGGCGTGGTACTTGGCGCCCTGATTCCGATTGCTCGCGGTGCGGCCAATTTCCTTGCCGCCCGTTCCAAGCCTAAAAGCGGCGAACCACCGTCCACGCTCAGTCGGATCTTTTCCAAGGAAGTCGCTGCGGCAACGATCTCGATCGTTTTGCTGGTCATTCCATTGGTCTTCTACTCGTTCGCGTCCCACGCGGTTTATCAAGGCGGCTCCGCCTACATCGCCGGCTTGTTGGCTACGGTCTTGGCGTTGGTCATCTCAGTGATTTTCGCCAGTCGAAGCTCGCTGGCCTTTGTGAATCGCTCGTCCCTTGCCCAGACCTATGCGGGTCGACTGGCACGCGCCTACCTCGGCGCATCGAATCCGCTGAGACATCATCCGAAGGGGGCCAATATCAACGAGGTCATTTCAGGGGATGACGTGAACTCGATCCGAGACTACCGACCTTATGAAGCAGGCGGGCCTTTTCATCTGATCAACGTCACCGTCAATCAGACGGTCGATTTTACCTCCCAGCGTGGCAATCGCGACCGCAAAGGCGAGAATATGGCGGTCAGCGCGCTGGGCTTGAGCATCGGTGAAAAATGGCACAGCCGATGGGCTAGGCGATCGAACGCAACAAGCACTGAGAATGAACTCTGTGATACTCGGGCGAGGCTTGAAGCGGTCGGTCATGCCCGTGGTTCGGATCATCCGTTACTCAACGAGATTTACGAGCCAAGCGACGAGGCGGAGACTCTTTCTTTGCGCCAGTGGATCGGCATTTCGGGAGCCGCGGTTGGCCCGGGGCAAGGTCAGACGACGCAACTCAGCACCAGTCTCTTGTTTGGTCTCGCGAATCTCCGTACCGGGTATTGGTGGGACAGTGGGATCGAGGAGTCCTCGCGCGATGGGTTTCCGACGTTGACCTTCTTCCGCCGCCTGCTCTATCTGCTGCCCAGGCTCTTTAAGACCCAGTTCCTTTTGATCTCGGAATGGGTCGCCCGTTATCCGGGACCTTGGGAGCGCTACTGGTATATTTCCGATGGCGGCTTTTTCGAGAATTTGGCCGCTTACGAACTCATCCGCCGCCGTGTGCCGCGGATCATCGTTACCGATGGTGGGGCTGATCCGAAATACCAGTTTGAGGATCTGGCCAATCTGACCCGGAAAGTGCGGATCGATTTCGATGCCAGGATCGATCCGTTCTCGGCTGACGATCTGGAACGCCTGCCCAAAGCAGTGCAGAGACTGGTGGGCGTTAAGCTGGACGATCTCAAAGCCGACATTGGCGACAATGGAGTGATCGCCACACCGCCGCGCAAGCATGCGATGCTGTTCTGGGTGACGTATGCGACTGCTCCGCTTCGTCGCTCCGTCCTGCTTTACCTCAAGGCAACTGTCACCGGCGACGAGCCAACTGATATCATCCAATACCAAGCCAGTCATCCCGAGTTTCCTCACGAAGCGACCGGCGACCAATTCTTCGACGAAGCACAGTGGGAAAGCTATCGGAAGCTCGGAGAACATCTGGCCTCACAGCTCCTCGAGACGTCACCGAACTGGTTCTGGGAGATCCCACTACCGGAGAGCTAAGTAAACAAGTTACCCTTGAACGGCACTCCTATGAAGCGAACTCCTCACTGCAAGCCTTGTCTTGTGATCCTCGTCACAATGCTGGTGCTGACGATCCCGGCCCTCTCCTCGGATCACGCCGATCCGATCGATCTCCCTGTTCTGACGCTGTTCGACGATGGCGTTCCGACGGAGGAGGCTGCCTCGAAGTTGTCGGGAGGAATAACCGACCTCTTCGTTTTCCCTTTGCTGGAAGATGGAAAGATTGCGGATTTCTCGTCCTCTGATCGGAAGGACCCCGCACTCACGCCCGAGGAGAGAAGTCAGATCAAAAGCCTGGCTGTGATCCTTTGCGTCCGTCGGGCACTGACCAAGTCCCAGCCGCTCGATTTGTCTCCTTACACCTATGCCGTGCATATGGACTTGCGGAGCCCAGTGGCATTTAGAAACGACGCCGAGCAGGCACGCTACGGGGGAGCAGTCGTGAAGCCTGAAGGCTTGAACGCGGATGTTAGCTTCGAGTTTCAGCTCAACGACGATACGTCGTTGAAGGAGCGTCGGGTCAAGAATGCGAAGGGCTTTTTGAAGAACATCGAGAACGTCCATGTGTATGATGATGGAGCTCTGAAAGGTAAGATGGCCGAAGCGGGAAAGGCTCCCAACGACCTTCATCTCTACACGGGGTTCCGCGATGATCCGTTCATCTTTCCGCCGTTTTTCAAGACCAATACCATCGCCATGGTGATGACGATCCCGATCGAGTGCTTTCCACAAGGGCAGCAGGACTGGGTGGTTTGGGCGACCTCGAGCAAGAACGGCAAGCAGTTCGATCACTCAGGTCGGTCGCTGCGGACGCAGCAGCCGCGCTTTGAGTTGCTGAATACTTTGCCGCCTAGCAAGCACGTGGCAGCTCTGCGCGAGGAGGAGGCGAATCCCAGTCTGATGCGGGATTTGGGTAATAAGTTCACCCTGCAACAACTGTTCTCGTATCGGGCTTGGGACTTCGTTCCGGATGTGATGATTTATTCGACGCGCTTCGGCGTGGGTTTTCCGAACGGCCGGCGGCTCACAGACGATGTATCCGCATTGTTGGCGCGGAATGGCGACACTCTGCTGTATGAGCTTTCTTATCGCAGCCCGGATTGGCCGCGGAAAACGACGAACGACAAGCCGTTTCTCAACGAGTTTCCATTTCTGGCGGAGCCTTGGCCGGACAAAGAGCCCATTCCGGGACCGAAGCTCAGTGCTCGTAACAAGGTAAAGTTGGGATTCATCCTCGTCGGTGTCGGACTGATGCTTCTTTTAGCCGTGTTTGGGGCGGTGGCATTGTTCCGGAAGTTGTTTGTCAAGGTGCCCATCCAAGCCTGAGCTGACCAGTGCGCCGCAACGCGAGCGCGGCGGGCGCGTCGCTTGCGTCGTCGTAGGGCGCTTCGTAGGCTGGAGGAAATGCGCATTCTTGCAATTGACCCATCTTTGCGGAGCACCGGTTTTGCCGTGCTGGAGCGGGCCGGTGGGAAGGTGAAAGCATTGACCTACGGGACGATCAAAAATAGTGCGCAGCTTTTGCCGTCGGGGTGTCTGGTCGCGATCAATGAACGCGTTGTAGATTTGATTCGTGAGCATCAGCCGGAGTGTGCGGCGTTTGAGGCGGTGATTTTCGTGCAGAGCTATCGGACAGCGATCACTCTGGGGACGGCACGCGGCGCGGCGCTGCTGGCCGCAGCGGCGCGCGGGTTGCCGATTTATGAGTATGCGCCGCGGCGGGTGAAGCAATCGGTGGTCGGTCGGGGAGGCGCGGACAAGGAGCAGGTCGGCTTCATGGTGCGGGCTTTGCTCGGGCTCACGGAAAATCCGGCACCGGATGCGGCGGATGCGCTGGCCATCGGCCTTACGCATTTTCAAACCGCCGACACCGCGGGCAGGGGAATCGTGGCGCTGCAACGGATATGAGGACGCGATGGCTGGGTCGCGTCGGTTACGCAGCGGCCCTCGCATTGCAGGAGGAGATTGTTTCGCGGAAAATCGGAGATGCCGCGGCGGAGGACGAACTGCTGCTGCTCGAGCACGAACCTATTTTCACAATCGGCCGGACTCCGGACCAGTCGAGCCTGCGCGACCCGGCACTGCTGCCGCATCCGCTGATGCAAATCGGACGGGGCGGGCAGGCGACTTTTCATGGACCAGGGCAGCTGATCGGTTACCCGATCCTCGATTTGCGCCCACGCGGGCAGGATTTGCACCGCTACCTGCGAGCGCTCGAGGAATTGCTCATCGACACGCTGCGCGAATTCGCCGTGAACGGGGTCCGCCGCGAAGGGTTGACCGGGACCTGGGTCGGTGGGCGGAAAATTGCATCGATTGGCGTTGGGGTAAGACGCTGGATTTCGATGCACGGCTTTGCGCTGAACGTATGTGGAGACCTTTCGCCGTTTGATCACATCACGCCGTGCGGCATCGCGGGGGTGGAAATGACGAGCATCGAGCGCGAGCGGGGATGTGCAGTTGCCGTCCGCGAGGTCGCTGAAACCGTGGAGCGGTTGTTTGAGCCCGCGCTGAGCGGGCTGGCGGGTTAAAGCTCGAGGAAGTTTTGCAGCAGCCGTTTGCCTTCGAGCGTGAGGATCGACTCGGGGTGAAACTGCACGCCGTGGATCGGGAAGTTCGCGGTGGCGCAGGCCCATGATTTCCCCTCGGCGGTCTCGGCGGTGATTTCGAGCGTCGGCAGGGAAAGTCTCGCGCTTGACGAGGAGCGAGTGGTAGCGCGTGGCCTCGAAGGGATTCGGCAGCCCGGCGAAGACGCCCTTGCCGTCGTGGAGGATGGGCGAGGTCTTGCCGTGCATGAGCCGCCCGGCGCGGACGACATCGCCGCCGAAGACCTGGCCGATGCATTGATGGCCGAGGCAGACGCCGAGGATCGGCGTGGTTGGCCGAAGCGTGCGGATGACGTCGCAGGAGATGCCGGCTTCGTTCGGCGTGCAGGGGCCGGGGGAGATGACAGATGCGCTCGGGCTTGAGCGCCGCGATTTCGTCGAGGGTGATTTCGTCGTTGCGCTTCACCAGCATCTCCGCGCCGAGTTCGCCGAAGTACTGGACGAGGTTGTAGGTGAAGGAGTCGTAGTTATCGAGGACGAGGAGCATGGTGAGCGGGTCAGCTGGAATTTGCTTTGGCGCGGGCGATGGCGGCCATCATGCCCATCGCTTTGTTGACGCATTCCTGATGCTTCGGATTCGGGGATGCGAGTCGGCGACGACGCCGGCGCCGGCTTGGACGTAGGCTTTGCCGTCCTTGAGCACGACGGTGCGCAGGGCGATGCAGGAGTCGCTGTTTCCATCGAAGCCGAAGTAGCCGACGGCGCCGGCATAGACGCCGCGTTTGCTTTTCTCGAACTGATTGATGATCTGCATGGCGCGGACTTTCGGGCGAGCCGCTGACGGTGCCGGCGGGGAAGGTGGCGCGCATCACGTCGTAGGCGGTGCGGTCGGGACGCAGGGTGCCGTGGACGTTCGAGACGATGTGCATGACGTGGCTGTATTTCTCGATGGTCATGAAGTCGCTGACTTTCACGCTGCCAAACTCCGCGGCGCGGCCGACGTCGTTGCGGGCGAGATCGACGAGCATGAGGTGCTCGGCGCGTTCCTTCGGGATCGGCGAGCAGCTCGGCGGCGTTGGCGTCGTCCTCGGCGTCGTTTGCGCCGCGGCGGCGGGTGCCGGCGATGGGGCGGATGTCGATGCGGCCATTGATCGCGCGGACGTGGACTTCCGGCGAACTGCCGACGAGCGCGAATCGCCGGCGAACTTCAGGCAGAACATGTAGGGCGACGGATTCACGAAGCGCAGCGCGCGGTAGAGCGTGAGCGGGTCGCCGGTGTAGTCGGTCTCGAAGCGCTGCGATGGGACGAACTGGAAGATGTCGCCGGCGCGGATGTACTCCTGCCCGTCGCGGACCATCTGCATGATATTCCTCGCGGGTGGTGTTGCCGCGCGGCGTGAGCGGATCGTCGCGCTGCGCGGTCCGAGCGAAGATCGGCGGGAGTTGCGTGGGCTGGGCGAGCTTGGCGACGAGCGCTTCGATCTGCGCGACGGCCGCGGCGTAGGCGGCGTCGGCGATCGCCTTCGACGAAGGCATTCGCGACGATGCGCAGGCGGCGGGTGCGGTGATCGAAGATGAGCAGCGTCTCGGCGAGGAAGAAGAAGCTCTCCGGCAGATCGAGTTCGTCCGGCGGCGCCGCGGGGATGCGTCGGCTCGAAAAAGCGGACGATGTCGTAGCCGAGATAACCGACAGCGCCGCCGGCGAAGCGCGCATCGGCGAGGGCGGGCGAGGGGACGAAGGTGATAGCGCTGCATGAGCGTCTTCGAGTTCGTGGAGCGGATCGCGCGCGGTCTCGAATTCGCGCACGGCTGCCGCTCTCGATGATGCGAATCGTCGCGTCCGCGACTCTCGAAGGTGACCCGCGGCTGCGCGCCGACGAAGGAGTAGCGCCCGGCCTGGTCGCTCTTCTCGACGGACTCGAAAAGGAACGAATAGCCGCCGTCGTCGATCTTCTGAAAAGCGGAGACGGGCGACTCGGCGTCGGCGATGAGTTCGGTGTGGACGGGAATTATGTTCCCGCGTTGCGCCAGCTCGCGGAATTCCGCGAGCGTCGGCTTGATGGGAATGGTCATCTTGGCATCCGGCGTAGGTTTTCTCCGGATCGAAGAGCTTTTTCTTCGGTGATCTCCAGCGGCGTGCCGTCCGGGCGCGAACGTCTGGAAGAAGCAGCTCTCGAAGCCGGTGTGGCAGGCGCCGCCGGTTTGCTCGACTTCGAAGAGCAAGCGTGTCGGCGTCGCAGTCGGCGGCCCAGCGGACGACCTTCTGCGTGTGGCCGCTGGTCTCGCCCTTGAGCCAGAATTTCTGCCGCGAGCGGCTCCAGTAGTTCATGCAGCCGGTCTCGAGCGTGGCTTCGAGCGAGGCTGGCATTCATCCAGGCCATCATCAGGACGCGGTGCGTGGTGGCGTCCTGGACGATCGCGGGGATGAGGCCGTCGGCGTTGTATTTGAGCGGTGGGAGAGTCATGGCGGATGAAGAGGTGGTGGAAAAGAAAAAGCCCGACGATTCGGTCGGGAATCATCGGGCGAAATGTTTCGGCGCGCGGGTGGCGACGACCGCGGCTGCGCGCGAGAGCGCAGGCCGCGAGCCCGTCTAGAGTTGCCACCAATGCTGGGTAAATTTCACGCGGCGTCGATATAGGCCGGTGCGAGCAGGCGCGCAACGAATTTCTCCTGAGGTGTTCGCTCAGATTTCTGGACGTCGAATTGGCATCGGCACACAATAGCCGTCCGGGCACGCTTTTCGCTAGACCTCTCCTGACCAGTGAATCGCCAGCCCACCGACTCTATCCTCGGAAGAGCAGGAGCAAATTCTGCAGACCATCGAGATGTTCGAGGTCATCACGCAGGCCAATCCCCAGGATTGCCAGTCGCTGGAGATTCTCAAGGACGCCTATCAGCGCGTCGGCAAGCAGCCGAGAAGCTGCTGGCGATCGTCGCGCAGGCTGGCGGACACCTACGTGGAGCTCGGGCAGTATTCTCGCGGCGATGCTCGAGTACGAGGGCATCCTGCAGAAGGATCCCGACAATCCGGAGGTCATCGCCGCGCTCGGCGAGGTCGAGGAAAAGCTGCAGAAGAGCGGGCAATCGAAGTCCGCGCCAGCGACGCGGCAGCCGGCGCCGAGCGTGCGCTGCTCGACCGGGCATCAATCTCGATTTCCGCGCGGTCGCCGCCGATGGCGGCACGCTCATGACCACGCCGGCGACGCTGCGCCCGGAGGCGCGGAGCGGCGGCGCCGGCGCGGCTGGACAGACTCGATCGCTTCGCTGACCGACGATGGCAACGAGCCGCTGGCGAAGTTTCTCATCCAACACCGGCTGGTGACCGAGGAGATCGTCAGCTCGGCGCTCGAGCGGGTCGCGAAAAAGAACAAGCGACCTCGGCGCCGAATGTCCTCGCCGCCTCGCTGATCGACGAAATCTGCCGCCGCGGCTCGGTCGGAACTGGACTCGCTGCTGTGCGGCATCCTCGATCGCTCGAAGTTCGCCTACATCCCGCTCGAATACTACGACGTCGACCGCTCGATCGTGAAGATGCTGCCGGAGAGCCTCACCATCGGCCGGCTGATGGTGCCCTTCGACATCATCAGCCGCACGGTGATGATCGCCATGGCCAATCCCTTCGACGCGCTCGGCAAGGAAGCCGTGCAGCAGCTCCTCGACTACAACATCCAGTGGCACCTCGCCTCGCCGCAGGCCATCTTCAAAGTGCTCGGCGGAGACCTACCGCCTCGCGATAAATGAGCATCAAATCCTTCGGCGAACGCATCGCGGATGTCCTCATCGAGGACGGACTGCTGCTGCCCGGCCAGCTCGCGGAGGCCATGGACCTGCAGAAAAAGCAGGGCGGCCGCCTGCTCAAGCTGCTGACCGACAAGCAGTACGTCACCGAGCAGGACATGGTCATCTCCATGGGCCGCTGCCTCGACACGCCGCCGATCAATCTTTCCAAAGTCCGCGTGCCGGAGGAAGTGCACGGATCTCGTGCCGAAGGACATGGCGCGCGCAGTACAAGCTCGCGCCCGTCTGCCGGCTCGGGAACAAGCTCTTCGTGGCGATGGCCGATCCGCTGAACGTGCTCGCGCTCGACGATCTGCGCCAGCGCACCAAGCTCGAGATCGTGCCGATGATCACGACCGAGCGCAGCGTCACCGAGGCGCTCAGCGGCGTGGGCAGCGCCAGCGCGCAGATGGATCAGGTGCTGAAGGACGCGGCGCAGGCAGGCGGACGACGTCGAGGAGGTGAAAGTCAGAACCGCGAGGAGATCGATCTCGACCGGCTCGCGGTGGAGAGCGAGGACGCGCCGGTCGTCAAGATCGTCAACCTGATCCTCGTCCAGGCGCTCAAGGAAAAGGCGTCGGACATTCACATCGAGCCCTTCGAGAAGCAGTTCAAGCTGCGCTACCGCGTGGACGGCACGCTCATCGAGGCCAGTTCGCCGCCCAAGGCGCTCCAGCTGCCGATCGCCTCGCGCATCAAGATTCTCGCCGGCCTCGACATCGCCGAGCGCCGCCTGCCGCAGGACGGCCGCTTCCGCATCCGCGTCTCGGGCAAGGAAGTCGATCTGCGTATCTCCATTCTGCCCACCGTCTACGGCGAGAAGATCGTCATCCGTCTGCTCGACAAGGGCGCGCTCTCCGGCTCGATCGACCAGCTCGGCATGGACGAGTACACGCTCGGCACTTTCAAGAAAGCCGTCGATGCGCCGCACGGGATGATCCTCGTCACCGGCCCGACCGGCTCGGGCAAAACGACCACGCTCTACTCCGTGCTCAGCGAACTGAACAACCCGGAATACAACATCGTCACCGTCGAGGACCCGATCGAATACCAGCTTCCGGGCATCAACCAGGTCGCGGTGAAAGCCGACATCGGCCTCGAGCTTCGCCGACGCGCTGCGCTCCATTCTGCGTCAGGATCCGGACATCGTGATGATCGGTGAAATTCGTGACAACGAAACCGCCGACATCGCGGTGAAAGCCGCGCTCACCGGCCACCAGGTGCTCTCCACGCTGCACACGAACGACGCCGCCGGCGCGATCACGCGTCTCGACGACATGGGCATCGAGCCGTTCCTCATTTCGTCCTCGATCCTGCTCACCTGCGCCCAGCGTCTCGTGCGGCGCATCTGCCCGAACTGCCGCGAGGAGTTCAAGCCCGAGCCGGAGCTGCTCGCAGAAGCTCGAGATCGAGCGACGACGGCACCGACCTTCTACCACGGCGCCGGCTGCGACCGCTGCAAGCGCCGCGGCTACCTCGGCCGCGCCGCGATCATCGAAGTGCTGCCGATTTCCGAAACGATCCGCCGCCTGATCATCAAGCGCGCCTCGGCCGCGGTGATCAAAAATCAGGCGATCAGCGAAGGAATGAAGACGCTGCGCATGGTCGGCATTGACAAAGCCCGCGAGGGCATTACGACGTTGGAGGAAATTCTGCGGGTGACCGCGGAAGATCATTGACGAATCGGCGCGTGCGCTTGCCACGGGGCAGCGCAACCACTAGTCTCCGCGCCCTTTCCCAATGAGCAACTTCGCCCCGAAACCCCGCAAAAACGCCGCCAAAACCGACGGCAAATCCCTACACCGCGCGCATTCCTCCAGCGTGGTCGATGGCTACGAGCGAGCCGCCAGCCGCGCAATGTTGCACGCGGTCGGGTTCACGCGCGACGACTTCAAAAAGTCGCAGGTCGGCATTGCCTCAACCTGGAGCATGGTCACGCCGTGCAACATGCACATCGATGGACTCGCGCGGCAGGCGGAAGCCGGCGTGAACGGGGCAGGGGGAAAGGCACTCATCTTTGGCACGATCACCATTTCCGACGGCATCTCGATGGGCACCGAGGGAATGAAATACTCGCTCGTTTCGCGAGAAGTGATCGCCGATTCGATTGAGACCGTGATGGGCTGCGAAGGTTTTGACGGGCTCGTTGCCATCGGAGGATGCGACAAGAATATGCCGGGCTGCCTCATGGCGATCGCGCGCATCAATCGCCCAAGCGTGTTCGTCTACGGCGGCACAATTTTGCCCGGATGCATTAACGGCGTGCTCGCCGAACGCCGGCTGCGCAAGGAACGCCGTGAGGCGTTCGTCGACAAGAATCTCGATGTGGTCAGTTGCTTCGAAGCGGTCGGTCAGTTTGCCAATCAGCAGATCGACGAGCGCGAATTGCAAACGATCGAAGAGCAGGCCATCCCCGGCGCCGGTTCATGCGGTGGAATGTACACGGCGAACACCATGGCGAGTGCCATCGAAGCGCTCGGCATGAGTCTGCCAAACAGCTCCGCGCAAAACGCCGTCTCGCCTGCTAAAGCCGCCGACGCGCGCGCTGCGGGCACGGCCGTTCTCGATCTGATCAAGCGCGGCATCCGCCCGCTCGACATCATGACGAAGAAGGCATTCGAAAATGCCATCACGGTCGTCATCGCACTCGGCGGATCGACCAATGCCGTGCTCCATCTTATCGCGATGGCCCACAGTGCCGGGGTGAAATTGGAGCTCGCCGACTTCACCCGCATCGGACGCAAAGTTCCTGTCCTGGCTGATCTCAAGCCCAGCGGCCGCTTTTTGATGAGTGAGCTCGTCGCCATCGGCGGCATCATCCCGCTCATGAAAATGCTTCTCGAGGAGGGCCTCCTCCACGGCGATTGCATGACCGTCACTGGCAAGACCGTCGCCGAAAATCTCAAGCGCGTGAAAGCCTATCCAAAGGGCCAGGAGATCATCCGCCCGTTCAGCGACCCGATCAAAGCCGACAGCCACCTCGTCATTCTCTACGGCAACCTCGCGCCCGGCGGCGCTGTCGGCCAAGATCAGTGGCAAAGAAGGGCTTACCTTTTCCGGCAAGGCCATTGTTTTCGAAAACGAACAAACCGCCCTCGCTGCCATCCTCGATGGCACCGTGAAAAAAGGCCACGTCATCGTCATTCGCCACGAGGGGCCGGTCGGCGGTCCAGGCATGCGCGAGATGCTTTCACCGACCAGCGCGGTGATGGGCAAAGGACTCGGCAAAGACGTTGCGCTCATCACCGATGGGCGCTTCAGCGGCGGCAGCCACGGCTTCGTCGTCGGCCACATCACGCCCGAGGCTGCACTCGGGGGACCGCTGGCCATCATCAAGAACGGCGACGGCATTACCATCGACGCCAAGAAGAACGTCCTCGCGCTCGATCTTCCGGAAGCCGAAATCACGAAACGCCTTTCCAAGTGGAAAGCCCCTGCGCCGACCTACACCCGCGGCGTTCTCGCCAAATACGCCCGCCACGTGAAAACAGCTAGTGAAGGCGCGGTGACGGATCTGGAATAAAAGCTCCGGCCCCGCCCACCAGCGTCTTTGAGAGTCAAGGCGGCGTGCCTTCGAGCCAAAGAAAGACCGGGCTTTCACCGACCTCGAGCACTCTTGCTCCGTCCGCAGTCTCGGTGAGTCGTGCCGATGAAGCCGCGGCCGTGCTGTCCGCCATGCGTTCGGCTCTGACCAACTTCGCGCCGTCGAATTTGGGCAGAGTGAGCGGAGCCTCCGCTCCTTTCGTCCGCCAAATCGCCCAGACCCGTTTCGCAGCGTCATTGTCATGCTGGAATTCGAAAATGTAACCAGTCTCCGCATCGGCACGGACGGCTTTTTTGAAGCGATAATCGCCGAGGACACGCTGCAATTGGGCAACCGCGTGGAATGATTTCTTCGGTTGGAAGTTGCGGGTCAGTCCCGAGGAGCCGTGGACATGCGCGGAGTCGTCGTCGTTAAAAAAGTAGAGATATGCGCGGTCCACCCGTTCCGCGGCGAGGACCATGTAGGCGCGGACGATCCACTGAGCCTGTTGTTGTTCGGTGGAGCCTTCCCACTTTGCAAAATCTCCTTCTTTCGGTGCGAGTTTGGTCGAGGCGTCCCAGCCAAATTCGGTAATCCAAACTTCCTTTTCTGGCGTCTTCTCGTCGCGCCAGTTGACGGTGTCGCGAATGGTTTTCAGAAAATCGATCGCGGCATCCTCCGGGTAGCTGCGGCGCCATGTCGGCCATCCGCCAGCATCGGCGTAAGTGTGGATGTTGATGATATCGTAAAGCCGCTCGAGTCCTGCAAATACGGTCATTCCCCGGAAGTAGCGACTCGATCCGCGGAGATCTGCCGCGCAGGTGGCGATGCGCATTTTCGGGTCGCCGGCGCGGACGCCGCCGGCCATCGCGGTAAACAATTTCTGGTAGGTAGCGTCGTCATATTTTCCCGGCTCGTTTCCAATCTCGATCGCCTCGACAAGTCCGGTATTCGAAGGCCCAAAGTAACTCGCGAAACTTTTTCCGTAACTGAACGCGTCGGCCGCCAGATCGTGCCATTTTTCCGCCGCGACATCATCGAATTGAATGCTCGCCTCGATGCGGTAGCCCACCTTTTTCCACCCACCGTAGAGCTTTCCCCAATCGACGCCGTTGCGCGCCATTGGGAATTTCGTCGCGTAATTGGTCTCTTCGCCGACGTCCCAATTCAACGGATGGTAATCGCGGACAACGCTCGTGACCGGCGCGTAAAGCTCGGGCTTGAACTGGACGGTGTGCACGCAAAGACCGATGAAATCGCGCATCAGCGGGCGAGGTTTTTCCGCCGCGCAGACGATCGTAGAAGAGCAAAGAAAAAGGAGGATGACGCAGAGCCGATGCATTCCGTGTTCGTGGCGCGCGGGCCGCAACTGCGCAAATGGATAATTTGTCGCCGTGCGTCGCCTTGCAAAGTCGCGCTTGACGGGAGCGACAAACTCGCGGATTTCTTGCGCTGAAAAACGGAAGGGTGGCTGAGTCCGGTTTAAGGCACTCGACTCGAAATCGAACGAACGGTTAAACGTTCCGGGGGTTCGAATCCCCCCCCTTCCGCCCTCTGTAAAAGGGGGATGCGTGGGACAAGAATGGGACAAATTCGCGAGAGCGCGCCTCAAATGAGGAAAATCCCTTTGGCTCCCTCGGATTGTCTCCATCACGAGCGACTGGGCTCAGTTGTTCGCTGGCTCTCATGATGGAACCGAGCCGCAGAGCGGCACGCGAGACTTACTCCCGAGTTTGAGAGAGGGTCATCTCAGCGAAGATGCCACCCGCGGTCACACTCACCCTACTTGTCTTTTGCAGGGTGATCCCGATGCTGTGGCCATGCTAAATCTGAACCATCCCAATGTTTCCTAAGATGCTGCCTGCCCCTGATTTGGGTGAAATCATTTCTCAAGCCAACGGCGCCGTAGGAGTCAGCGTGTGAGCGTTCCGCATCCCCGAAGTAGGGCATTTGCTGAGACCCAAGCCGGATCATGGCCACCGGCGGCTGCTGCGGAGATAATCGATCTGAGTGTCGTGATGCCTTGCCTGAATGAAGCGGAGACGCTCGAGGCGTGCATCGAGAAGGCGAAGCGCGGGATCGTGGCGGCAGGGGTGAGGGGCGAAGTGATTGTTGCGGACAATGGCTCAACGGACGGGTCAATCGCGTTGGCGGAGGCGCACGGCGCACGGGTGCTGCACGTGGGGGAAAAGGGTTACGGCCACGCGTTGCGAGGCGGTATCGAGGCGGCGCACGGGCGCTGGGTGATCATGGGCGACGCGGATGACAGCTACGATTTCTCGGACATCTCCCGCTTCATCGAAAAGCTCCGTGCGGGAGATGATCTCGTGATGGGGTGCCGGTTGCCGAGTGGAGGCGGCACGATCGCGCCAGGAGCGATGCCATTCAAAAACCGGTGGCTCGGAAATCCTGTGCTGTCGAATCTCGGGCGTCTATTCTTCAAGACCCCGATCCGCGATTTTCACTGCGGTCTGCGCGGCTTCACACGGGCGGCTTATGATCGAATGCACCCCAAGACGACGGGGATGGAGTTTGCTTCCGAGATGGTGATGAAGGCTTCGTTGAAAGGGATGCGTGTGAGCGAGGTGCCGATCACGCTGCACAAGGACGGGCGCTCGAGACCGCCGCATCTCAAGCCTTGGCGCGATGGCTGGCGGCACTTGCGCTTCATGCTGATTTACTCGCCGCGGTGGCTTTTCCTCGCGCCGGGTCTGGCGCTCGCGATGTTTGGAGCAGTCGCGGCGGGCGCAATATTTCTCAGCCCCCTGACGGTGGGCGGCGTGGAATTCGATGCGGGCACGCTGACGGTGGCCTGCAGTGCCGTCATCATTGGGGTGCAACTGGTGGCACTCGCCTGCTTCACAAAAGTCTTCGCCATTGGCGAAGAACTGCTTCCGGATGATCCGAAATTTGCCAGGGCGTTCCGTTTCTTCACGCTGGAAAAGGGGTTGATTGCCGGGACGGTGCTGTTACTCGCTGGCGCGACGTTGCTGGGTTGGTCGGTCTGGAGGTGGCGTGCCGTTGGTTTCGGCTCAATGCCGTTTGACGAAAATCTGCGCCGGACTGTGGCCGCTGGCACCCTGCTGGCGCTAGGAGTCCAGGTCATGGGCGCGAGTTTTTTTATGAGCGTCCTCGGCTTGAAAACGACGTCCCGCCATCCGCCGGAAGACGTCGGCGAATAGCGGCCGGGCTGTAGGATTCCCAGCCTACGCAGCGATGGCCGGCGCGCCTCCGCGTTCGCGCGCATTGAGGACGTCGCGCACCTTTGAAATGAGGACCTGGCCGAGATAGGGCTTTTGCAAGTAGTCGGCGTTCATGTCCTCGAGCGCCTCGGCGGAGAGGGTTTCATTGCTGTGACCGGAGACGAAGAGCACGCGGAGTCCGGGCACAATCTTCGAGACGATGCCAACAAGTTCGACGCCGCTCATGCCGGGCATCATCACATCAGTGATCATCGCATCCAATTCACCGGCGTGCTTTTCCGCGAGCAGGATGGCCTCGTCGGCATTGCCCGCAGAGACGACGCGGAAGCCGTAGGATTCGAGCGTGATGGTGGCAAGTTCGCGGATGTCTTCCTCATCATCGACGAGCAGCAGCAATTCGCCGCCGGCGCTCATTTCCAGATCGTTCGCAGTGTCCGCGTCAGGCTCGTCGGCAACGATCTCCATGTGCGGCGCGGGGAGGAAGACCCGGAAGGTCGTGCCTTCGCCGAGCGTGCTGTCCACGTCGAGGAATCCGCCGAATTGCCGGACGATGCCGAAGACGGTGGCGAGGCCGAGTCCGGTGCCGCGACCGACCGGCTTGGTGGTGAAAAACGGCTCAAAGATGCGCGCCTTCGTGATGTCGTCCATGCCACAGCCGGTGTCGCTGACGGCGAGCTCCACCCAATGTTCCTCGGCATCCGCGCCGTGCCGCTCCGCAAGTTCGAGGCTCACATTGGTGTTCTGCGTTTTGATGGTGAGCCTGCCGATGCCTTCCATCGCGTCGCGTGCGTTCACCGCGAGATTGATGAGCACCTGCTGCATCTGATTGCCGTTGACTTTGACGAGCCGGAGGTCATCCGCGAGCTCGAGTTTCAAGTCGATGTTCACGCCGAGCAAGCGCTGCATCATGCGGCTCGCCTCTTCCGCCGCGTCGTTCATGCAGAGCGGCTCGAGCGCGACGAATTGGTTGCGGCTGAACGTCAGCAGCGGTCGCGTGAGTCCTGCAGCGCGCTCGGCGGCTTTCTCCACGGTGCGCAGCAGTGCTGCCGAGGAATGCAGTTCACCGATCTGTTTCCGCGCGAGTTCCGCGCTGCCGATGATGACGGTCAGGAGATTGTTGAAGTCATGCGCAATGGAGCCGGCGAGTTTTCCGAGCGCGTCCATCTTTTGCGCCTGCTGAAAATCCCGCTCGGCCTGCGCCCGCTGCTCGCTCTCTTCGCGCAACGCTTTGTTTGCGCGGAAAAGCTCGACCGTCCGCGCCTGGACCTTCAGTTCAAGGCTTTCGTGCGCGAGCCTGAGTCGGTCATCGACTTCGATCCGCGCGTCGATCATCTGATTAAACGCTTGGGCGAGGGCGAGAAAGGCGCCCGAGCTTTCCACCGGCACGCGATGGCGCGTGCGGCCGTGAGTGATAGCCTGAGCGGCCTCGACAAAGTTGTGCAGAGCCTCGCTCATCGTCCCGCGCAGCCGGGCGATCAGCAAAAAGGTGCTGGCGAGACTGGTGGCGACCAAGCCCGCCAGCGACCAGAAGACGAGGCCGGTCGCCACCTGATGGGCTACGACTAGCAGCGCGGTGCAGCCGGTACAGAGCAACGCGAGCGGGATGGCGGTTTTTCTTTCGACGAAGTATTTGGGCAGAAGGGAGAACCCCATGGACGACCTAAAGCAAGCGGTGTGCTCAATCGTCGATTTGCTATAAGAATGAAGCGGACTTGGCGAAAGTATCACTGGCCTTGCATGCTGAGGTCGTGCCAATTCCGCCCATCCTCGAGGTTTCGCAGTTGATGATTCAGCGCGGCGAGACACGCATCCTCCAAGAGCTTTCATGGACCGTTCAGCGGGGCGAGCACTGGGTAATTCTCGGATCGAATGGCTCGGGGAAGACTTCGCTCCTATCGGCGCTTACGGGCTACCTCAGCCCGACACAGGGCGAGGTCGCCGTGCTCGGTCAGCGCTTCGGAGAGAGTGATTGGCGTGAGTTGCGCAAAGAAGTTGGCATCGTCAGTTCGAGCGTCCGGCAAATGATGGCGGATCCCGAACCCGCGTTGCTGACGGTCGTGAGTGGCAAATACGCGATGATCGATTTCTGGGGCCGGGCGAAAGCCGAGGATCGCCGGATGGCCGCGCGCATTTTACGTCAGATCGAGGCGGAGCATCTGAGCGAACGTCCTTGGCGCGTGCTAAGCCAGGGCGAGCGCCAGCGCGTGCTCATCGGGCGCGCTCTGATGGCCAAACCGCGCCTGCTTATTCTCGATGAGCCGTGCGCTGGGCTCGATCCGGTGGCGCGCGAACATTTCCTCGCATTTCTGCAACGCCTTGGCACGCGCCGCGGTGCCCCGGCGTTGATTTTGGTGACGCACCACGTCGAGGAGATCATGCCGGTCTTCACGCACGCGTTGCTGCTGCGCGAAGGGGCCGTGGTGGCTGCCGGACCGAAGCGCGAGACGATCACGTCGGCACTGCTGTCGCGGGTTTTCGACGCGAAGATCGAGTGCCGGGAAAAGGCGGAGCGTTTCGCGCTGAAGATCACATCGAGTTCCCCCCGCGCTTTCTAGGTCGCCAGCGGACGCGAAAAAGCCGCAGGCCTTGCGACCTGCGGCTTTCATTTCCGGTCGCGAGACCGAAAGGCGGTGGGGCCGCTTACTTTTTGATGTGATTCGAAACGAGCTTCGTCATCTCGAACATCGTGACCTGTTTCTTGCCGTCGAAGACCGCTTTCAGCGCGTCGTCGGCGTTGATCATGGTCCGCTTTTTCTCGTCCTGAAGCTTGTTCTTCTTGATGTAGTCCCAGAGCTTTTTCGTGAGCTCGCCGCGGGGAATGGGGGTCGAGCCGACGACGGCAGCAAGGACTTCGTCGGGTTGCACCGGCTTCATGAGCGCGGCGTTGGGCTTACGGGTGGTGGTCGCTTTTTCTTTGGGCATGGTCGTTTTTGGTTTTGGTGGGTTTAAGGATTCTCCGGGCTCGCCGGAGTTTCGTCAGAGGTGTCGGGTTGGGGGTTGTTATTCTTCTCCAGTTTCTTTTTCCGCTTCTCTTCTTTCTTCGCTTTTTTCTCGAGATCCTTCTTTCGTTTTTCGAACTGATAGTTGGGTTTGGCCAAGGTGTTTTTTCCTCCAAAAGTTTTTGTGGGTTGCGAGGCTTGAGCCGCACCGGGGAAAGCGCAAGGGTGAAATAATTTTCGGGTCTGGAGTGGACGGCCGCGAATGCTGGCTGACATGCCCCCGACTTCTCGAAATGCTGGCCGCTTTCCGCACCGAAAATTCACCAACCCACTGCCATGAAAACCTCGCGCCTTGCCGATCGATATTGGGTTTCGCACGGGAAGAAATTCCGGCTGAAAGACGTCGATCCAACGGACACTTGGGATGCGGATGAAGAGGACGCGAAGAAGCTGCTGGGCCAGGCCGTGGAGGAGGCGAGCGATTTGCAGGAGAGACTTTACGCTGATGGAAAATGGGCGGTGCTCCTCATTTTTCAGGCGATGGACGCGGCGGGCAAAGACAGCGCGATCAAGCACGTCATGTCGGGCATCAATCCGCAGGGGTGCCATGTGACTTCCTTCAAGGCGCCGAGCGTGCGTGAGCTCAATCACGATTTTCTGTGGCGCGCGAATCAAGCGCTGCCGGAGCGCGGACAGATCGGAGTCTTCAACCGCAGCTATTACGAAGAAACGCTCGTCGTGCGAGTGCATCCGACGCTTCTGAAAGCGCAGAAGCTTCCCGCAAAACTCGTAGGAAAACATCTTTGGAAGCACCGCTTCGAGGACATCAACGCTTACGAAAAATTCCTCTCCCACAACGGCGTCGTGGTGCGAAAGTTTTTTCTCCACGTCTCGATGGAGGAGCAGAAGAAGCGACTCCTGGCGCGGCTCGATGATCCGAAAAAGAATTGGAAGTTCGAAGCGAACGATCTTCGCGAACGCGAGCTCTGGCCCGCCTACATGAAAGCTTACGAGCAGATGATCCAGCGCACTGCGACCAAAGCCGCACCATGGCTGGTGGTGCCGGCGGACCACAAGTGGTTCACCCGGTTGGTCGTCGCCTCCGTGCTGATCGAGACGCTGAAATCGCTGAAGATCGGTGCGCCTAAAGTCACCGCCGAGCAGCGCGCGGAATTGGCGGCGTCGCGACTCGCGCTCGGTGGGACCGCAGCATAATCATCGAGGGCGCCCGTGCGGTCGCGTGCTCTCACGGGAAATCCCGGATGGCCGGGTGCGAGCGCCCGTTGACACGGCTCAAGCCCGTCGCATCTTGCGCGATTCCCCTGTGAAAGCCCGCGCCGCACTCTTCCTCCTCGCCATTCTTTTCGTTGCTGGCCTCCCCCGGGTGCGCGGCGAAGTGATGCTGCAATATTTCAACACGAGCTGGGAGGAAATCACCGCGAAGGTTCCGGAACTCGCGGAGGCCGGCTACGATTCGCTGTGGCTGCCGCCGCCGACGAAAGGCTCGGGTGGCCTTTCGGTCGGCTATGATTTGTGGGATCGCTTCGACCTCGGGAGCAAGGATCAGCGAGGTTCGGTGCGCACCCGCTACGGCACTGAGGCGGAACTGCTGCGACTCATCGACACGGCGCACCGCTTTGGGCTCCGCGTGTATCTCGACAACATTGCGAATCACAACGCATTCGACATTCCAGGCTACGATGCAAACACGCCGATCGATCTGTATCCCGGCTTCGTGCCGGAGGATTTTCACCTCCGCCTCCAGCAGGATGGGACGTATCGAAAATGGGACAACACGCGGGACTGGGGCGACGCGTGGCAAGTGCAGCATCTCGGGCTCGCGGACCTGATCGACATCGCCCAGGAGCCGGGTGGCACGAATGAAAACTTCGGCGCAACCGAGGGCTCGACGTTTCCGAAAATCAAGTTCGTCCGTCAGCCGAACAACCCGGAATACTATTGCTACAAGCCCGACGGCACGTACGTGGGCTTTGGCTCGGGCAATGGAATCACCACGCAAATGCTCGCGGAAAACCCGGCGTTTTACGCGGAACGCGTCGAGGATTTCCTGAACCGCTCGGCTCGTTGGCAAATCGACCGGACGAAAGCGGATGGGTTCCGTCTCGATGCGGTGAAACATGTCCGCGCGGACTTTTTCGGAGCGACTTTCGGCGCGGATAAAGACACGAACGATTACGGGTATCTTGGACAGGCGCAGCGGCAGTTCAATCTCACACGCGGCTTCAGTGACCCGAATCATCGGGACACTGTTTTCGATACGGAAAAGCCGCGAGACGACGCGATGATGTTTGGCGAACATCTTGGAGAACCGCCGGGCTACGGCGGCTATTTCGACTCAGGGATGCGGCTCATCGACAACGTCCTCCGGAACGATCTCAATGACCGCCTCGGCAATCCGAGTTCCGGGCTCAATGGCTTTGATCAAGCGGGTTCCGGTGGATTCGCGCCAGGGCTCTCGGTCATGCACGCGCAAAGTCACGACAGCGACTACGCGGCACGCCGCGAATTGCAGCACGCGTTCTATCTCACGCGCGCCGGGCTTGGGCTGATTTACACCGACGGAAATCATCACGCCGACGTGCTGGCCGGCTCCGGCGGCGCGTTCCCCCGGCAGTCGAACACGGCGTTCCTCGGGCAGTTCAATGACCCCCGCATCCCGAACCTGCTCAACGTGCATCAGCAGTTCGCTCGCGGGTATCAAAAGCCGATTTTCTCGGACGCGGATTTCGTCGCTTACGAGCGGATTGATGACCGCGAAGGCGGTGGGAGCGACGCGGACAAAGTGACGATGCTCGTGATGTTGAATGACAATTATTCGAGTGGCCTGGCGCGGAGCTTCACGACGAGTTTTGGTCACACGGCGTTTGGCGATAATGCATATCTTTTCAACTACTCGACCTACGGCGGCGGCTTTTACACCTATGGCTCCGACCTTGGCAGTGTCGTCGTGCCGCCCGGCGGATATTTTGTTTTCAGTTGGCGGACGCCGGAGGAGAGCGACGCGTGGCGAAATGCGGGTGGGCAGGGGATCACGATCCTGCAAGGCGGCTTGCCGGCGTCGACGCTGACGTATCAGCGCGTGGACGGTTCGGACGGCGACCCGGCTTTTGATCCGCCGGGTGTGCCGGATGCGAACCGCACGGATTACAAATATGCGTTTACGGTGCCTCGGGTCACATCGGGCACGGCGCTGAGCTTCATCGCGCGGGCAGATGGGTCAGCGGAAAACATATTGCTGAAGCTCGATGGTGGCGTGGATTTGAACGGCACACGCCCCGCTGGTAATCAAGATCCGGGCTTCCGTGACCGCCCGCCGGCGGTGAGCACGGACACCTTTCTCGGCTACGAACAGCCGATTTTTTCCGACCGAATCGGGCCCGAAAAATTCGCGGCGATCGACACTGCACGCTGCATTTTTGGGTCTGCCGGAGCGGAGACTTATGTGAGTGGTGCTGCCGCCACGAACGGCAGCGGAAATAATCCACAAGACGGTGCCGCGGCTGCGTTCGTTTACCACAATCCAACCGAAGGATTCGGGGGCTGGGCGGGCCTGCCTGGACAAGCGGCGCAGTATTTCGACAGCGGCACGTCGATCGTGCTGTTTGCGAAATCCAACGGCGTCGGCGGGGGCTACCGCGCGTTCATTTATTATACCAGCGACGGCTCGAATCCGGAAGGCGCGGCGGGAGTCGGGACAGGCACGACGAAGACGGCGGAAATGTTTTACCAATCGCCGAATCACGGGAGCGACAATTGGTGGCGAGGCGCGATCACTCCGAAGCCGGCCGGGCCGATCAAATACAAAATCGCGCTTTCGAAAACGGGGCAGGCAAGCGTCTTCCCCGTGGGAGCGGCGGAGGTCGATCGAAAAAAGAAAATGATGACCATTTTTAAAGCCGAGAACATCAACCTCACGACGAAGTTGATCTACCCGCACAACGATTTCGGGCAGACGCAGACCGGCCTCAGTGAAGGATTCCACGTCATCCGGGCTCGTTCGTTTTTGAAGCGCGACGGGCAGGCATCGCTCTACAACACGTTCACCCAAACGTTTTTCTACGACGCACAATTGCCACAGGGAGAGATCAAGTTTCCGGCGCAAAACGACACGCTAGGCAGTCAGCAGTACGGAGGCGTGATCCGCACCGATCCAAGCACCAGCGAGGTGTGGGTGCACATCGACGATAACGATCCGGCGAACGATGACATCGCGACAGGAGTGGCGAATGGAAACGGATACGGCTTCGAACCCTATACCGATGCGAATCGCAACGGCGTGCGCGACTCGGGCGAGGCTTTTCAGGATTTGAACGGCAACGGCGTGTGGGATGCGAACAGTGGTGAAGCATGGGCGCCCGCGAGTGCGACGACTCCGACGGCTTCGATCTCGAGCGCCTTTGAGCGCGAGTGGCGTTTCGTCTACACGAACATTCCGAGCTCGGGTCCGGCGACGATCAAAACGCGCCTGCGCGAGCTTTCATCGGCCGTGCGCGGTGCGTGGACGACCGGCCAGACGGACGCCGCGGGACACTTTACAACGCTCGTTCGAACAGTAACGGCAAACGCTCCGGCCCAGCGCGTGCTCGCGCGGTTTCCTGGGACCGACGGCGACACCATCGACGCGAATTACAAACTGAAGATTTGGTTTTCCAAGTCGCTCTCCGAGCCCGGGCTAAACCCCGCGGATCTGGTTAACCGCTTCCTCGTGACGATCGCTAGCAGCGAGTCTGGATCACCTGCCAACCCGGTGGCGCAGGGTAAAGCAAACTATCAGATTAACTACGACGTGACGTCTGAATATCACGAGCTCCAGGTGCCGAAGAATGCGGTGAACCTGCCCGATCTTTACAACGGGCAACCGGATTTTTTGCACACCATCACGGTGACTTACGACAAGCCCGGCACACCGACTTTGACCGCGCGCCGTTTGGTGAAATTCGCGCCGACACCGGTCGGACCCTACATCAGCGTCGTGAATCCGGCGGAGTTCGACGGCGACGGGAAACGCGTGGTGATCGAGCTTCCGGACGTCGCCACGCCGACCGCCGAGCAGCGTCAGTATACGATACTCGTTGAGACGGACCTCAATGCCACCAACGTCTTGGTGAACTTTTCCGGCAACGCGGCGACGGCTGCTCTCATCGCCTCGACGGGCACGAACCCGAATCCAACTGTGGTCGGCACACGAAAGCGCTGGCGCTTTTTGTGGAGCAACATCACGCAGGGGACGTTCACTTTCACCGCGACCTCCACGCCTGGCGCGAGCGCGACCCGCAACGCGACGGTGGTCTTCCGGCAGCAAGTCCCGGCGAATCCGAATGACGCGGATGACGATGACGACGGTCTGCTCGATATCGATGAGACCACGGCGCAGCCGCTGCCGAATCAGCGCGTGACGAATCCAAAGTCGAACTCCGACACGTGGACCAACGGCGACATCCACATTTACAACGCCTACGGCAAAACGAGCCCGACCAATCCGGACAGTGACGCGGACAATTTGCCGGACGGTCTCGAAGTCGGCTGGCGCGCGCCGATCAGCCCGGACACAGCATCTGGCATCGATACAAACGGCGACGGCATTCCGAATTTCGTCGCCGATCTCGACCCGCCCTTTTTTAACACGCTGGACAATTCTGGCAAAGTGCCGGGGATCAATTCGCAGGCCGAAGGCGGAGACCGGGCACGCTTGGTGGCGGGTTCGATGACCGACCCAAGCCGCGGTGATACCGACGGCGACGGCATCCCTGACGGGCTCGAGGATGCGAATCACAATGGATGGGTCGATGGCGATGGCGAACCACTCGCGCCGGGAGTTGCACCGACGCTCAATCGCAAGTGGCCGAATCACAAGATGGACTCGACCGATCACTGGACCGAGACGGATCCGAATGTTTCCGACAGCGACTCCGACGGCTTGAGCGATGGATACGGTGAGGACAAAACTTTCAACGGCTTCATCGACGGCGACACCAATAAGAATCGGAGCTACGACGCTGGTGAACACTGGACGGAAACTGATCCGCTCAATCCCGACACCGATGGCGACGGGCTCCCCGATGGCTGGGAAGCCTCCCACGGGCTGGATCCGCTGGACAACGGCACGCTAAGTCTGCGCACGGGTGGCGCGGGTGACTCGAAAAATGGCGCAAGTGGCAACCCCGACGGCGACAGCATTGTCGTGAACGGTCAGGTGGTTCCGTATTCGAACGCGCTCGAACTGGCGAACGGCACTGACCCACAGCAAGCCGATACGGGGGCGCCGCCGCCGACGGGTTCAATCACGATCGGGCCGGTGTCCGAGGCGGATAAGACGGTGGTCGGCGGAGTGATCAACTATCGCGAATTCACGGACTGGACGGCGAACGATTTGATCGCGCTCGACGAGTATGAAGGCGCGGGGACGAATAATCAGGGCGGAGATATTTTCCCGGCCTACGACGGATTCGATAGCTCGCGCGATCTCGTTGCTTTTTACGCGCACGATGGGGGTGACGTTGGCACGGGAGGCGACGGGAATTTTTACTTCCGCGTCGATCTTCAGGATCTAAAAGCCCATGCGGAAGAAGGGAGTCTCGACATCTATGTGGCCGTCGACACGAACTCGCCGGGCATCGGAGAGCGCAAGCTACCGGACGATGTGGACATCGTTACAGACATGCGCTGGGAGGCGGTGATCGCGTGTTACGAAAGCAACAAGGGGCGCGTGTTCATCGACACGAATCGCGCGGTGGGCAACAACACCATTTCGCTGGCCGACAACTTACACGCCTCAACGTTCGGTGTGGTGGTCCGCGATCAGAATACGTCAAACGGTTTCAAGAAGTCTTATTTCAATGCCGATCTCGATGCGGTCGAATTCTCAATCAGCCGGCAGGCGCTGATCGATGCCGGGTGGAATGGTCTCGATTGGCGGGAACTCAATTTTCAGGTCTTCACCACGAAGGACGGCACGGCTAATAGTCCGCAAGGTCCCGGCGACATCGGGGGCCGAAACGATCTTCGCGATACGATCGGCGACGACTGGGTGTCCGAGGATTACCACTCCGAGCAGGCTTACATTTCAGCCAACGCGGCGCTCCGCAGCTACTTCGGCGTGAACTCCGCGAATGACCGCGGAAAGCGGGTAAAGGTGCTTCAACTCGTGCATGGCAATCAGGCAATTCTACCGGGCAGTGCCGTGCAAAACCTGATCAGTCCAGGCACGGGAGGCGGTTACTACCGGCCGCTCGATGTGCATGAGGCCTTCTCTGCGCCCCTCACGTTGCACATCACTCCGACGCTGGGTTCGGCTTTGCAGTGGGCGAAGGTCGACCCCGCTTCGCCGCGCCCATTTCGTGACGGACCCGCTCTCAATTCGCGCATTCGCGGGCTGCGAACCGCGGGCGTGATCGACTTGATCGGCAGTACGTTCAGCGACCACATCCTGGCTTACGGGACGAAGCCGTTCAATTCGGACAACGTCGCGCTGGCAAACGAGTTCCTGACTTCAATCTACGGCGGAGTGTCGAATAAAGTCTTCTGGCCGGCGGAGCGAGTGCTCGACTCTGGCTCGCTCGACAAAGTGAACGACCTCGGCTTCGGGGTCACTTTTATCGACCAGATGCGGCACGTGTTGAAATGGTTTGGCCGCACGAGCGCGCTCAGCGATGACGGGTATCGGTTCAATAAAATCAACGGCGTTCGTTGTCTGCCGATCAGCGACTCTGCAGGAATTTATCGTTTTCAAAACACGGATCGCGGTCTGGCGACTCCGATGCGCGAACTGCTCAATCGCAAAGCGCGCAGCGGGACTCAAGACCAGATAGTGGTGCTCTTCAGCGCGTGGGAAGATTTTGCGAGCAAGGCAAATGCCGATGCGTACGACACGAACCTGCGCTGGCTCGCGAGTCGTCCATGGATTCAACTCGTAACGGCGGATCAGGTGGCGAGTGATCCTGCGTTTGGATTCAAGGATCGCGGAACGAACGGGAGCCTGCCGAAAGTTGCGCACGACTTCATCGATCACGGCACGGAGGAGAACTACGACAACTGGTATTTCGGCTTGAGCGGGCGGGAAGAGTCGCTCGCGGCAAAGGCTTTTAACATCCGCACGGGGGTCGCGTTGCCGACCCCATTTGGCTCGTTGATGGGTGCGACCGGGATTGTGAACACCGCGTGGACGCAGGCCAACGCGGTGCCCGGCGCGCTCGGAAAACTCGCGCGCGGGACCCTGCACGCAGCGATGTTCGAGACCGCCTTCCATGATCAGACCGAGAACGATCTCTCGAAGTTTAGCACCGGCGCTTACGTGAATCCGGACACGACGACTCAGAATCTGGCGTCTTTTGCCAAAAATGCGCAGGCACAGGCGCGCACGGCGGCGATCTACACTCGCGTGGCAGCGTGGGCGGCGTCCGCGGCGAGCATCAGCGACGCGCGGACGGAGCAGATCGATGTGGACCTCGACGGGGAGAACGAGCAGGTGCTTTATAACGACCGGGTGTTCGCGCTTTTCGAACGCATTGGAGGACGCTTGACCGGCGCTTGGGCGCGCGACTTCGAGACTGGCGCAGTGGCGCAGGCGATCGGGAATCTGTGGAGCGAATCGGGGTCCGAGACGGAATTGGAAGGGGATACCAATCTCGTCGTTGGATCCGGTGCGGTGAATGCCCGGCGTACTTCGGGATTCAAAGATTGGTATGCCGGCAACCGCACGGCTTACGTCAACGATTTGTATTCTGTGGCCCCGGCGGCGAGTGAGGTCGGCTGGAAATTCACGAGTTCGAATCTAATCAACAGCGGCACGATTGCCAAAACGATCACGCTCGCTCCGCGGTCGACGCTGCTGCGCGCGAGCTATGCATTGAGCGGTGACGTCTCGAACGTTTACGTGCGATTTGGACTCGCGCCGAACCTCTCGGATTTGCTCGTGAACGGGCAGACCAATCTCGGTCCGCTGGTCAACGCTAATTCGACGCTGGGAGTAACGAATTACAGCGGAAATGGCGCGCGCGCATTCCTGCGCTCAGGCGCAGGTGCCACGTTGAATCCGGCGGCGGTGGACCGCGACGGCGGCGTGACCTTCGACACCATCAACATGCGCAATCAGGCCCAAACGCAGCAGGTCGAATTGTCGGTTGTGAATGGCGGAACGTTCTGGCTCGGGCTGCAATCGGGAGCAACGGTTTCAACGGACACCGACGGTGACGGATTGCCTGATTGGTGGGAAACCGCGAATGGTCTCAATGCGAATGACGCGACGGGCGTGAATGGTGCGAGCGGCGATCTCGACGGTGACGGCAAGAGTAATCTGACCGAATTTCTTTACCGCTCACCGGCTAACTCCGCAGATTTCGCGACGCTGCCGCTGACGATCAATGGCACGCCTGCGGCGCAAACGCTCCGTTTCCAGACGCGCCTGGACCGCCTCTACCGCATTTCGTTTTCCAATGACCTCGGCACACCATGGACGGAAATTTCCGGAGACCTCGCGGGCACAGGCGCTGAAGTGACTTGGACCGACAACGGGTCGCAAACCGGTTCGCCACCAGCATCCGAGCCGCATCGGTTTTACAAAGTCGAAGTAATCCTGCCACCTGTGGAATAATGATGGGAATGTCCTTAAATCGCGACCAGTCGCGCGGAATGATGGCCCGGGGAACACTCTCTTCCAGAGTGCTGGGTTCGGCGTCCCACCGGAGCGAACTTTCCGTGCCGCGTGAGGATCGAGTCGTTTTGGATTTTAGGATGGTCGTCAATGTCCATCGCAGCGGGAGGGTTGAATCAGCGCTTGGAACTAGCGCGTTCCCCGGAAAGACGATTGCTCGCTTCGGGGCAGCCCTCGCGATTTTTCTCTGCGCATGGACTGCGGCCGCCACGACTTTGACCGTGAGCGTGAATGGCGGCGCACCGGTGAATGCGGATTACAGCACGACGCATGTTTTCGTCGATGAAGTGGCGGGTGACGCCGTCACCGTCACGGCGTTTTTCGATCCGCAGACAAACGGCGTCGCGACCGCGGAAGTGCTCACGAACTTGAATCGCCGTGATCGCGCGCAACTCGATGCGAATGGCGACGGGATCGAGGACGGGATCAAGCCGCCGGACGCGCGTAACTTCGCGCCCGGTGAGGACGCGAATTACTTCAAGGCTTTCGCGATGACGCAGGTCGCCGGCGGTTTTCAACTCACCTTGAACGCTGCAAACGCCGGTCCCGCCAAGACTGGCGCGTATCGGCTGACCGCGCGCTATCGGTTGAATGGGGAAGCCGCCGGGACATGGCATTATTTCAACAACGACGGCGGGCATCGCGACCACGCGATCGTCGTTTCGCCGAAGAAGACGCGCGACATGGTGATGTATGAGATCAATCCGCTGACCGTGGAAGCGGAGGGGACCCTGGAGTCGCAGCGCAGCACTTTCGTCGATCTGTGGGACGGGCCGGGTTCGACTCGTTTTCCGCGGTGGAATCTCGACTACCTGCGCGGGCTCGGTTGCAACTGGCTCTGGTTTCAGCCGATTCATCCGATGGGTATCGACGGACGGCATCTCAGTGCCGCGGACATCAACGCGCGTGCTCCGGGCACCGGCGCCACGACATGGCGCTGGAATGGCGGCGCGCCTTTTGAGGATGTGAACTATCCGTACACCTTCGGCAGCCCGTACGCGGTGAAGAACTTCTTCGAGATCGAGCCGCGGATGAGCAAGGCGAACACCCGTGCGGCGGCGCTACAGGAGTTCAGGGACTTTGTGAATGCAGCGGATGCAGGCGGCGCGAATTCGGTGAATGTAATGCTCGACGCACCGTTCAATCACACGGCGTGGGATGCGGAACTTGCAGCGATGGGCGTGCAATATTTCTCGAGCGGAGCGTCGCCGACGGATGAGATTCGGAATCGGGAAGCTCGCTTTTTCTCGCGCAGCGGGAACTACGCGATGAGAGCCTCGGGCGCTGGGAACATCGCGGTGGCGCCGGACCGCGGTGACTTTGGAAAGTTCTTCGACACGTTGGACGTCTACTACGGCCGTTACGCTTCGCTGGTCGCGCAAAACCCGCAGGACAACGGAAATCGGAATCATGAAGGCGATTGGTTCGACTACTCGATCGGGGACGAGAATTCTTTCGGTGACGGCAATGGGCACTTCGACGGCATCACGCAAAAGACGTGGCGATATTTCGCGGACTACTGCCTCTTCTGGCTGACGCAGACGGGATGCACGGCGGGGACATCGCCTGCGGATCAAGTGTGGAAGGGCATCGACGGATTGCGGGCGGATTTCGGGCAGGGAATTCCGCCGCAGGCTTGGGAATACATGATCAACGTCGCGCGCTCGCGAAAGTGGGCGTTCGTTTTCATGGCGGAGTCACTCGATGGCGGAGCAGTGACGTATCGTTCGGCGCGGCATTTCGACGTGCTGAACGAAAACATTCTCTTCGCGATGAAGGGGCTGAGCCCGGCGGGAAACACCATGACGTCCGATTTCCGGGGGCTCTTTGAGAGCCGTCGCGCCGCATACGGACAGGGCCTCGTGTTGCTCAATACCGTGTCGCACGACGAGGATCATTACCTCGATCCGTGGCAGGCTCTCGTTCGGTTCGCAGCGTGCTCGGCGATTGATGGCGTGCCGATGATATTCCCAGGTCAGGAACTCGGGATTTCGACGTTCTACGGCTACGATTTGATGGAGAAGAATTTCGGGAAATACATCCCGCACTTCAAAACCTACAATTCGCTTCAGCCGCTCTGGAACGATCCTTCGTTCGGGAATCATCAACTTTACCCGGTCTACGCTGGGATCAACGCCGCGCGGCAGACCAGTCCAGCGTTGCGTTCGCCGAACCGTTACTTTCTCGACCAACTGGGCGGCGGAACGCACCAGCGCATCTTTTCGACCGCCAAGTATGAAGCGCCAAACGCTTCGCCCGCCACGAGCGATGTCGTGTTTGCGTTCACGAATCTCGATCGCGATGCCAGTCCGAGCGGCACCTTCAATGTGGCGATCACACAGAATGGCTCGAACCTTTTTGGGATTAAAGCCGGACGAAATTACAACGTCGTGAACCTGTCGGCGTACGGAGCGAGTCGGCGTCAAATCAAGCTCTGGGGAACTGGACGAACCGGCGCGGAGGTGCTGGCGAGCGGTGTCTTCGTGGCGCTGAATAAGGTGCCGACCGCGGATTCCGAATGGGGGACTGCACCGTATGAAGCGCAATTCTTGAAGCTGCTCGACACCACTTCGCCGTCCGCCGCCGTGGCTCAGCCGAGTGGGCCCAATGCCTTCGGGTATGCCATCGGCCGAGTGGCCGCTTTCTCGTGGGCTGCGGTGGCTCCAGACAGCGAAGGCGTGGTGCCGTGGTATCGAGTAACCATTCGGCGAAATGGTGTGATCGTCGACACTTTCGTGACGAGCGCGACCACCGTTTCTGTCGACGACGCTGAAGGGACCAGCGCGAGCCTTTCCGTGCAGGCGGTCAATCCAAACGACACTTCGCAAACGGGTCCTGCGAGCGCTGCGAGCGTCGCGGTCAAACGGTTGAATGCGGCCGCGGACGAAGATGGCGACGGGCTTTTAAATTCGGCGGAAGATGCGGCAGGAACGAACCCATTTGACCCCGAGTCTCGGTTCCGAATCATCTCGGTCGTGCGGCAGAATGAGAGCAGCGTGCAGGTTGTGTGGGCGAGTGTTGCCGGGAGAAAGTATCTTCTCGAAGCCGCGGGGGATCTTGCGACGGGGTTCGCGCCAGTGAGTGGCGTTGTTCAATCAACAGGCTCGACGACGCAATTTACAGACACGGCCGGAACGGATGACCACCGATTTTATCGAGTAACCGTGGTGCCGTAGCGCACTTGTCGGAGTGCCTCGAAGAGCACGATGCCGACGGCGGTCGCGAGGTTGAGGCTGCGCGTTTTCGGCCCCATGGGGATGGTGAGGCAGTGCTCCGGATTCGCTGCGAGCAGAGGCGCGGGAAGGCCCTTCGTTTCGCGACCGAAGACGAGGAAATCGCCGTCGTGAAAAGTGGCTTCCCAAAAACTTCGATTCGTTTTCGTGGTGAGGAAGAAGAAGCGCGCAGCCGGTGGCTGAGCAGCGCGAAGTTCGTCGAATGACTCCCAAACGGTAAGTGGAACGTGCTGCCAGTAGTCGAGCCCGGCGCGGCGCACGGTGTTGTCATCGATGCTGAAGCCGAGCGGCTTCACGAGATGCAAATGCGCCTCTCCGCCGAGGCACAGCCGCCCGACGCTGCCAGTATTTGGGGGGATTTCGGGTTCGACGAGGACGACGTGAAACATGCGTGAGTAGCTTTTAGTCCACAAAACAACGGAGTCGCGAAGACGATTTTGGCGTGTGGAGTCTCGGCACGAGACGTGGAATGGAGGAAGAAAGTCTGCCTCATACCTGTAGCAAGGGTTGGCAGATGGTCCGAAATTTGCCGCGACTTTCCCTTCGTGCCTTCGGAGCTTCGTGGTTCAAATCGGACGCATGAATACCGCTCGCTCGCACGCTCTTTTCGATGAGGCCCGCCAACTGATTCCAGGGGGCGTGAATTCGCCCGTGCGCGCGTTTCGCGGTGTTGGTGGAGAGCCGTTTTTCGTCGATCGCGCGGAGGGCGCGCAGGTGTGGGACGTCGATGGAAACGAATACATCGATTACGTGGGAACGTGGGGCCCGGCGATCCTCGGTCATGCGCCAGCGGTTGTCCGTGAAGCCATTGCTGGAGCGGCTTCGCGGGGTGTCAGCTTCGGCATTCCCAATCCGCTCGAGGTCGAAATGGCGCGCACGATCACGGATTGGGTGCCGTCGATTGAGAAGGTGCGGATGGTCAACAGTGGCACGGAGGCGACGATGTCGTGCATCCGCCTCGCGCGCGGCTTCACGGGGCGAGACAAGATCGTGAAGTTTGAGGGTTGTTACCACGGACACGTCGATTCGCTCCTCGTGAAAGCAGGCAGCGGCGCGCTGACGCACGGCCAACCGGACAGTGCGGGCGTGCCGGCGGCGCTGGCGGAATTGACGATCACCTTGCCCTTCAACGACGTGACCGCGTTGCGCTCGGTCTTCATGGCGGAGGGAAGTAAAATCGCAGCGGTGATCGTCGAACCGGTGCCGGCGAATGCGGGACTCTACCTGCCGCGCGAGGGTTTTCTCGAAGTGCTGCGTCAGCAATGCTCGGAGTACGGAGTCGTGCTGATTTTTGACGAGGTGATGACTGGGTTCCGGCTTGCGCGCGGCGGATATCAGGAACGGTGTGGCATCTCGCCGGACCTCACAGCACTCGGCAAAATCATCGGCGGCGGATTACCGGTGGGGGCGTTTGGCGGCACTGCGGAAATCATGGACCAACTCTCGCCGGATGGTCCGGTGTATCAGGCTGGGACGCTGTCGGGGAATCCACTGGCGATGGCGGCGGGGCTCGCGCAATTGCGAGAGTTGGAGCGTGTCGATGCCTGGAAAAAGCTCGAGGAACTTGGGGCGCAATTCGAAGACGGCGTCCGTTTCGCGCTGAAAAAATCGGGGCGCGAATACGTCTTCCAGCGCCTCGGATCAATGTTCTGCCTTTATTTCACGAAAGGGGAAATCTGGAACCTTGCCGACGCGCAGCGCAGCGACCGCGCGGCTTTTGCCAGATATTTCCACGTGTGCCGAGAGGCCGGGATCTATTTTGCGCCGTCGCAATTCGAGGCTGGTTTTCTCTCTCTGGCGCACACGAGCGAAGACATCGCCAGAACCGCAGAAGTGACGGCAGATGCTCTGACTCGCTGACCGAAAACCTTGGTCGGTGATTGCTTTGAGCCGCTGAGGCGCGAAGGGGCGGGGGAGCTAAGACCAGTGCCCTTTGCGCTGACGCTCAGCTTCTCCACGGTTAAATGCACTCCCGCCCTTGCTCCAGCAGCATCGCAGCTTTACACAGCACACCTTCAATGCCCGCCACTCCCGCGCTCAGCGCTCCGAATTCCGCTCGATCGCTCGAACCCATCAGCGTCCGGGCGAAATTCTTTTTCGAGGGTGATCGAAAATGGTTTTTGAAAGGCGTCACCTATGGGCCCTTTCGTCCGAATGCCGACGGGGACTTAATCTCCACGCCGGAGCAGGCCCGGGTGGATTTCGCGATGATGCGCGAGCTCGGAATCAACTTGATCCGGCTGTACCACGCACCGCCGGGCTGGCTGCTCGATCTCGCGGCGGAGGTGGGTTTGCGCGTCTTGGTTTCGATTCCGTGGACGCAACACGTCGAGTTTTTGAACGACCGAACGCTCCGCGAGCAGATTATCGAGACCGTCCGCGCCGCGGTAGCCAAACACAAAGGTCATCCTGCGATCTTTGCTTATCTCGTCGGGAATGAAGTGCCGACGACGATGGTCCGCTGGCTCGGCGCGGCGGGCGTGATCGAGTTTCTCGAGAAGCTGATCGCTGTCGCGCGCGAGACGGATCCGCGTCCGCTCTACAGCTACGCGAGCTATCCGCCGACCGAATATCTCCTCCCGCAGAACGTCGATTTCTATTCGTTCAACGTTTATCTGGAGCGGCAAAGCGACTTCGAGCGCTACCTCGCGCGTCTGCAGAATCTCGCAGAGGACAAGCCGCTAATCTTCGGCGAATTCGGCCTGGATACGATACGAAAAGGCGAGGAGCATGCAGGCCGAGGTGCTCGACTGGCATCTCGATGTGGTGGTGAAAGGTGGCGCGGCGGGGACGATTTTTTTCTCGTGGACGGACGAATGGTTCACGGGCGGCAACGAGATTACTCGACTGGGAGTTTGGCCTCGTGACGCGGGACCGCGTGCCCAAAAAGGCATTCCACGTATTGCGCGGGAAACTGGGAGGAGTGGAGTTGATCACTTCTCGCGTAAAGCTGCGCGAGTATCCGAAAGTCACCGTGATCGTTTGCAGCTACAACGGCGGGAAGACGCTTGGTGACTGTCTGCGCGCGCTCGATGCAGTGAATTATCCGGACTTCGAAATCGTGCTCGTGGACGATGGATCGAAGGACGACACGCAGCAGATCGTGGCGGCGTGGCTGGCGGAGCGCGTCGAGATTTCGACGCCGGAATTTGTCAGCGTGATTCAACCGAACATGGGGCTGAGCTACGCACGCAATGCCGGCGCGCACGCCGCGACGGGCGAGGTTTTCGCTTACACCGACTCCGACTGCATGGCCGATCCCGACTGGCTCTACTACCTCGTCGGCACGTTGCTGAGCGGCGAATTACGCGGGCGTCGGCGGGCCGAATATTTCGCCGCCGGCAGTGAATTGGATTCAGGCCGCCGTCTCTGCGGCGCCGGGCGGGCCGAGCCACGTGCTGCTCACGGATGTCGTGGCGGAGCACATTCCCGGCTGCAACATGGCGTTTCATCGCTGGGCTTTCGACAGCGTGGGCGGGTTCGATCCGGAGTATCGCAAAGCCGGCGACGACGTCGATTTCTGCTGGCGGTTGCAGACCAATGGCGGCGTGATCGCGTTCAGCCCGAGCGCCATCGTCTGGCATTATCGGCGGTTCACTTTGCAGGCTTTTCGCAAGCAACAGGAAGGTTACGGCGAGGCGGAGTCGATGCTGCGCTTCAAGCATCTCATCTTTTTCGGACCGACCGGGCAGGCGAAATGGAAGGGGCAAATTTACGGTGCACCGCGCTTTACGTGGCTGCTGAATCGGCCGGTTATCTACCACGGCGTCTTTGGCCAAGGGCTTTTCCAGTCGATCTACCCCGCGCCGCAGAGCGAGGTCGCGGCGTATGTCGGCAGCATCGAATGGGTCGCGCTGACGGCGTTCATCTTTGTCGTGACGATCGCGTTTCCAGAATCTGCGCATTGTCCCGCTGCTCATGATCGGCGCCACTTTTCTCGTCGCGCTGAGCTACATGGTGAACGCACGGATCGAGCCGAAATTCGACACGATTCAGCGCGCGCTTGCTGGTGGCGTTTCTCGCCTTCATGCAGCCGCTCGGCCGCGGTTGGGCGCGCTACTTTACCTGGCTGAAATACAAGCGCACGCCGGCGGAAGTCATTGCCGCGCCGGAGGAAGGTGTCACCACCGCGAGCCACGCGGGTGGCAATTCGCGGCTCAATTTCTGGAATGAGACGGGACAGGGCCGCGAGGCGCTGCTGACGGAGATTTTTGCGCTGCTCGAAACGGAGGGCTGGCGCTACTCGTCCGACACCGGCTGGAAGCGATGGGACGTGCAGATCTACGGCAATCTGTGGTGGATCATCCTGCTGCACAGCGTGACGGAATATCACGGTGGTCCGAAGTGTCTGACGCGGGTGCGGCTTGGCTACAAAATGGTCGTCACGACATTCCTCGTGAACTTCATCGCGCTGACTGCGCTGATCTACCGGGCGGCGTTTACGTCGAATCGTGATCTTTTGTGGTGGGCGATTTACGCAATCTTTGCGGCAGTGCTTTACTCTCGCGCGTGGCGGCTGAAGCGTCGCGTAGCAGATCTCGTCATCGCCGCGGCGAACCGCTGCGGCATGGAGCGTGTCCATGGAGAGCGCGGGAAGGCGAAGGCCGCAGTGTAATGAGCCTGCGCACGCGCGATTACGGTTTCACGCTGCCGAATGAGTTGATCGCGCGGCATCCGCTCCCACGGCGGGAAGACTCGCGCATGATGGTTTTGCACCGCGCGCAGGAACGGATCGAGCATCGTCATTTCGCGGAGTTTCCGTTGTTTCTGAGCGCGGACGATCTCGTGGTTTTGAACGACACCAAGGTTATCCCGGCACGCGTATTCTCCGACGACGGACGCATCGAGTTGCTCTTTCTGGAAGCAGTCCGCGAGCACACTTGGAAATGTCTCGTGAAGCCTGGCCGGAAGATGCGCGTCGGGGCTCGTGTGCGAGTTGGCGAGGCGGGCGGCGAGGTCTTGGAAATCTGTCCGGAGGGTGAACGGATCATCGCTTTCGACCGCGCCGTGGATCTCGAGACCGCGGGCGAAATTCCGATTCCGCCGTATTTTGAGCGCGAGGTGGAGACGGCGGATGCGGAACGCTACCAAACGGTTTTTGCCCGCGCTACTGGTGCGGTGGCTGCGCCGACGGCAGGCCTGCATTTCACGCCGGAGATTCTCGCGCGCGTGCCGCACGCCTTTCTTACGCTCCATGTGGGTGTTGGCACCTTTCGTTCCGTCTTGAGCGAGACTTTGACCGAGCACCGCATGCATTCGGAGCGCTTTCAGATTTCGGCGACGACCGCCGAGGCGATCAATCGAGCCACCCGCATTTTTTCGGTTGGGACAACGACGACACGAGTGCTGGAATCACAGGGTTTACCGCTCAGCGCGCGGGAAGGCACGACCGACATCTTCATCTATCCCGGCTACCAATTCCGTGCGGTTGATGCACTTCTCACGAATTTTCACCTGCCGGAATCGACGTTGATCATGCTCGTCAGTGCGCTGGCGGGCCGGGAATTTGTGCTGCGCGCATATGCGGAAGCGATCCGCGCGCGCTACCGTTTCTACAGCTACGGCGACTGCATGCTCGTGCTGCCTTGAGCACTAGCGCGCGGCACGCGCATCGCCGTGAGAACGGCTCCGATGATCAGCGCGCCGCCCAGAAGGGTGCGTGGGCCCGGGATTTCGCTGAGTAAAAAGAACGCAAAAACGATCGCGTAAATCGGCTCCAGTCCGACGATCACGCTGGCCAGATGCACTCTGAGATGGCGCAGACTGGCGATGAAAAGCGCCTGTGGGATGGCGGTAAAAATCGTGCCGAGCACGACGAGCAGACCAGCCGTTTCCCATGTGATCATTTCCCCATCCCAGAGGACAAGGGGCACGGCGAAAAGGCCCGACCAGACGAGCTGATGAAACGTGACCGTAAGCGTGGGGCTGCGCCGCACCTGTGCGCGGCTCAACAGCGAAAGCAACGCGCACGTCAGTCCTGCGACCACCCCCCAGCAAACCCCGCGCGTGACGTTGTTTCCGAGGTCGAAGACGGGCGTCATCACCGCCAGTCCAGCCATCACCAGCCCTGCGGACATGAGGTCCGTGAACCGCAGCTTCTCGCGAAAAAAGAGCGGCTCCAGCAGCGTGACAAACAGAGGGTAACTCGAATACGACAGCAACCCAACGCTGACACTCGACACCTGAATCGAGCGGAAAAATGCGAACCAATGCGCCGTCAGCACCGCGCCCGCGAGGACCATCGAGGCGTGGTCGCGTCGTGATTCGAGCGCGAGGCTGCGACGTTGCATGCGGGCGGCGATCAGGAGGGCAATGACCGCCACCACGGTGCGCCCGATCACGATGATCGCCGGATTCGCGTGGATCAATTTTCCAAAAAGCCCGGTGAAACCGAACAGCACTGTCGCCGCGTGAATCTGAAGGAGCGGAAGCCGGCGGTTCAAATCAGCGAGGGATAAATGTCAAATGCACGGGTGCTCATAATGGTCCTGCGGAGAAAATGCACCCCAGCAAGCCTCGTTCGGAATTGTGGCTCGCGTTCGAGGTTCGGGGTGCCATTGTGAGCCTCACCTATGGGCGACAAATCACCGAAAGCGACGAACAAAAAAGCCGCGCAGAAGCAGGCGAATTCCAACGCCAATACGAAAAAGAAAAACGATTCCGCGGCCGCCAAACAGGCGGTGAAGCCGAAGAAGTAGGTTCGTCTGCGCCGCAGCGTTTGCGGCCTGTCAGTTGTTGTCACGGTGAAGCCGATTCACCGTCCGGACGCCCGCGTAGTTTCGCGAATTCACCCCGCAACGGATGCTGCGACTGTGTGGGGCTCCTACTGGACTTGGGGGAAGAAATGCGCGATACAGGGTTCGAACCTGTGACCCCCGCCGTGTCAAGGCGATGCTCTACCACTGAGCTAACCGCGCAGTTTCATCAGACGGCCAAGAGCACCGTTTGAAAGAGGCGCGGAAGTTAGGAGCCGCCGGAGGATGTGGCAACATCTTTTGCTTCTCGCGCACCGGAATTTTCACCTCCGGGATCACTCTTTGAAATCCGTGTCGGCCTCTTTGAGGTCGAGTTCTTTGATCCACGTGTTGCGGTAGCGCACATCATGCCCCTCGCATTGCAGCTTCAGTCCGCCGGGGGTGTCAGTGATGCCTTTCCCGCCGTCCTTGCCTCCGTCAATCCCCGAGTTTTGGCCGCCCCAGACCTGATTGATTGGCTGATTCGTATGAATCTTTTTCCCGTTGAAATAGATGGTCACGAGCGCCTTTTCGGTTCGCTTTCCGTCGGCGAAACGCGCGGCGCGAAATGTGATGTCGTAGGCATTCCATTTGCCTGTGCCATTGTAGGCGTTGAACGGCGCTTCGGCCTCGTTGATCACCGCGGCCATCCCATGTTTGCCGAGGTCGCCGTCGAGGATTTGAATCTCGTGGCGATTTTGCAAATACACTCCGCTGTTGCCGCCAGGCTTCATCACGAGGAATTCGATGTGCAACCGGAAGTCGCGGAATTGCTTTTTCGTCACAATATCCGCGGCGCCAAATCGTCCGCCGTCCGCGGCGCGATCGTCCGTCAAGACCACGGTGCCCGAGTCCACCGGATCGTCGACGATGCTCCATTTGATGGGCATCGCGGATTTAAAGCCGGGTCCTTCCCAATAAATCCATTTTTCATCGAGCATGGCGCGTGAGCCATCGATGAAGACTTCCGCTCCGGGCAGGGGTTTCGCGCCGACACCAATGTCGGCTGGGGCGGTGGAAGGGAGCACGGCGGCGAGCGCCAGCGCGAGGATCGGGAAAAGGCGGGGAGTTCTCATGGGCGTGGAGATTGTCGGACCATCTGACGCGCGTAAACAATGGAGGTTCGAACGCTTGCCACTGGCTTGCTACCGGTTTTCGGGCCATCGTTTTTGACAATGCGTTGCTGGTCATTTTTCTTCCTTTCGTTTCTCGCGTTCAGCTCATGGCTCGGAGCGCTGAGTCCGCTTTGCGGTGCAGCGTTCCAGCCGAGCGAACTGGTGCGTCTGACGAAAAGCGAAACACTGCTTTTTAAAGGGGAAAACTTTCTCGGTGCGCCGAAAGGCCAGGAGTTCAGCGTGCTCAAGCACGACACGGCGCAGGGATTGGTTTTCGTCTCGTTTTTCAAGGAAGACGGGACGCTGATCGCCGTGACTCTCCCTGCGGAGGCTGTGGTTATCAGTCCTCCCGACCCCTGGAGTGACCTCCTCCGCGGTGTCGAAGCCTTTCGCGATCAACGCTTCGAGGACGCGCGTCGATTGCTCGCGCGGGCCGCTGCCGACCCAACGTATCGGACGATTGCGCCTGCGCTTTCCACACGGGTCAATAGCGCTCTGCTCGCCGCGACCAGCGCGCGCTCCAACGACTCTGCGCGCGGCGGATTCGCCAATGTGCTCCAAGGTCTGCGCGATACGGCGGTGCAGCTGGAAAAGCTCGGTCATCTTTGCCTCGCGCTTCCACTTGATGAAGGAGTGGAGAGGCTCGGCGCGTCCGTGCCCGGAGCGGTCGTGCCGCCGACGAAACTAAATCGCGATGAGATCACAAAACTCGTGACCATCTCCAACCGTGCCGCATGGCGAACCCGGCAGGCGCTGGCTCTTCATCGAGTGATCGAGGCTTCGAAAATCGTGAACGATGGCCTGCTGGCGGAGCCTGGACGACCGGATCTGAAAGCGCTGCAAGCCCGTGTGACCAAAGACCTCACGGACGCCGAGGATGATTTCAAGGCAGCGGATCGGATGCGGAAATTCGCCGGTGGCGCGGTGCATGCGCTGTCCGCGCTGGAGCACGGGCTGAAGCGCGCCACGGATCATCCGAAGCTGCGGGCGCTGAAAAAGGAAATGGAAGGCGCGATGGAAGAGCGAACGTCCCCGCAGATTACGCCGGCCTTTCTTGCGGCGGCCAAAGTCAGCACCCCGCCCGCCGCGCTCGAGGAAGGGCGAAAGCTTTACACGAGCCGCTGCACTGAATGCCACGATCTCGAGATGGTCGACTCCCGCTCAATCGGCGGCTGGCGAAGCATCGTCGGCTCGATGTCGCGGCGGGCGCACGTCGATGATGCGCAACAGGCGCGGATCATCGACTACCTTGCGGCGGCAGCTAATGGAATGGACGCCGCGAAGGGACAATGACCGTCATCTCCATCCTTGTTGTTAACTGCTTGCGAGTTCCGCAGCCACGATCCGCAAATCCTCGACGAACCGCGCGTAATTTTCTGCGCGCGCCTTCTCGTCGGGTGCACGGAGCAGTGACGAGGGGTGGACGGTGACGATCGTGCGCTTGCAGAATTCAGAGGACTGAACGCGTCCTCGATCGCGCAACACGCGAACACTCGGACCGAGAATGCTTTTAGCCGCAGTGCCACCGAGCAGTACGAGGACGCGTGGACGGATGCTCGCAAGCTCTGCCACGACCCACGGCCGGCAAGCTGCGATGTCCCGCGAATTTGGTGTTTGATGCAGACGGCGTTTGCCACGCGGCTCCCACTTGAAATGCTTCACGGCATTGGTGACGTAAGCCGCGGACCGATCGATGCCCGCATCACCGAGCGCGCGATCGAGCAGTTGCCCGGCAGGCCCGACAAATGGCCTGCCGGAGATGTCTTCACTGTCGCCCGGTTGCTCGCCGATGAAGACGAGGGTAGCGTCGTGCGGGCCCTCACCGAACACGGTTTGCGTCGCGTTTTGGTAAAGCGGACAAGCGGTGCAGGCATTCGCGGCAATGCGCAATTTCTCCATATCCCGTGTCGGTGGAGTGGGCGCGGGCGTCCATGCGTCGTCGGTGCTCGCCCGCGCTTTGCTTCTGGAAATCATTTCGTGCACTCGTTTCGGAGCCTGCTCGAGGAGCGCAGGGATGACCGCGGCTTCGGGCAGATTTTTCCAGTACTTTTTCGGCATCTCGGCCTGCATCGCGTGTGTCTTAACGCGAGCCGGATTGAAGATGTGGGAATAGTAATTCAGCCAAAGCGACTCGACCGCGTCCTCGGTCGGCGCCTCGGATTTCGGCACGCCGCCCGTAAAGGTGAGCTGCGAGCCATCCCAGTGCACACAGCGTTCGGGCGTGAGGATCGACCAATGCATTGCGGCGAAGCGGTCACGGAAAAACGGCGCGTTCATCTCGACGATGTGATGCTCCGGTTCGAACCACGCGACATACCACGCGGCACCGTCGTGCTCCACCGTGCGGAAGCGGACGAACGCACGCATTTTATGGACATCGTGCCGGATCGATTTGTCCATGCGCGCGAGCTCGTGCATGTCCGGATCGACGATGATTTCCAGCAGCCGCGATTCGCCGTGCGTCAATCGCCAAAGCACACGGTAGAGCAGCGCCCAACGTCGGGAATCGCGGTGGCAGGAGACCCGGCGAGCAATGTCAGGAAAGGCTTTCGGGACACGATGCGCTCGCGCGGAAGTTCCCGGCGGGGACTCACTTTCTTCGAACATTGCCAGTGCCGGTTGGTCGTCGCCGAGTTCCTCCCACGCAATGCTTTCTGGAGGCACTTCGTCGTTTAGAGCCCGGCGGGCGGCCTCCTGCCACGCTGAAAAGGTTGGTGCGAAAGTGATCTGTCGCATCCCGTCTAGGCGGCGGCCGGCACGCCAAAAAGCTCCATCTGACGGGGCTTGGCGAGTGATGCGAGCGCGCCGCGCTGTTCCAAAAGATGCGGCGTATGGTCTGCCGTGATCAGGAACGGGAGCGCCTTTTTCGTTGGAACGCGCAGTCGGACGAGATCGGCAATCTGCAAGCGGTGCCAACGGCGGATTTGCAAAATGCGATCGACATTTTTCACGCCAAGCCCCGGTATTCGGAGCATCCGCTCGCGCGTTGCACGATTCACGTCAACGGGAAATGCCATGGGATTGCGCAATGCCCACGCGAGCTTCGGATCGATGCGCGAGGGAAAGCTCGGGCTCAGCCTCGGTCGTGATCTCTCCCACGTCGAAGCCGTAAAAACGCATCAGCCAGTCGGCCTGGTAAAGGCGGTGTTCGCGAATCAGCGGAGGGGCGATCAGCGGGAGCTTGTTCGAGGCATCGGGAATCGGGCTGAACGCAGAATAGTAAACACGGCGCAGCCGATGCTCGCGATAAAGTGACGACGACTGCGCGAGGATCAGACGGTCGTTCGTAGGCGTCGCACCGACAATCATCTGCGTGCTTTGTCCTGCGGGCGCGAACGGCGCCGGTGCTGTGGCGAAGCCCTTGCGGGGGCGGGAGGGCTCACGCGCGACAAAATCTTTCCGTTCAATTTTAGCTTCGTCGATTTTCGTCCTGATCGCACTCATGGCCGTCCGAATGCGCCCGATATTTTTCTCCGGGGCCAATTTTGCCACATCGTCCTCGGTGGGCAGTTCGACATTGATGCTGATGCGGTCTGCCCATCTTCCCGCCTCGGCTATCAATTCTTTCGACGCCTCCGGAATGGTCTTCAAATGGATGTAACCGCGGAAACCGTGATCCACCCGCAGCGACCGCGCAACGCGAACCACCTGTTCCATGGTGTAATCCGGATTGCGGATGATGCCGGAACTCAAGAAAAGGCCCTCGATGTAATTTCGGCGGTAAAAATCGAGCGTGAGATTCACCACTTCCTCTGCAGTAAAGCGTGCGCGCTGGACGCCACTGGACGAACGGTTGATGCAGTAGAGGCAGTCGTAGATGCAGAAATTGGTGAGCAGGATTTTCAGCAGGGAAACACAGCGCCCGTCGGGGGTATAGCTGTGGCAAATGCCCGCGCCGGTGGTGCTGCCAAGCCCACCCTTTTTCGAGTCACGTTTTGTCGTCCCGCTGCTGGCGCACGAAGCATCATATTTGGCGGCATCGGCGAGAATCGAGAGCTTGGCGGAGACTTCCATGTGTGCGCGCGAACACTATCGGCGAGCAAATGCAGTCCGCAACCGGAGGAGCAAGATTTTGACGGAGAGGAGAGCGTGGCGCGTGAATTGTCGCTGTCACGCCACGTGGTTACACGCGAAGATTGGACGTCAGCCTCAATTCACAATGACCAACTTTTCCGACGTCCTCGCCCAAGGCACCGCGCATGCGTGGTTGTTCATCCCAACGGCAATTTTTCTCGGGGCCTTGCATGGATTGGAGCCAGGACATTCGAAGACGATGATGGCGGCGTTCATCGTGGCGGTGCGCGGAACGGTCGCTCAAGCGGTGTTACTCGGACTCTCCGCGGCGCTCTCGCACTCGGTGATCATCTGGCTCCTAGCCGCAGTGGCGCTGAAATATGGCAGCCAATGGAGCGCGGAGACGACAGAGCCTTATTTCCAATTGGCCTCAGCCGCGATCATCGCGGCACTGGCGGCTTGGATGTTTTGGCGCACGCGACGTGATGCAATCGCCGCGGAGGCACATGCGGATGGGCACGATCCTCACGACCACGATCATAGTGAACACGGCGATCACGACCATCCTGCCGCAGGTGCGGAATTTCAAGATGCCCATGAAGCGGCGCACGCGCTCGACATTCAAAAGCGCTTTGCCAACCGGCAGGTGACCACGCCGCAGATTCTTCTTTTTGGTCTCACAGGCGGGCTGCTGCCTTGTCCGGCGGCGTTTACCGTGCTGATCGTCTGTATGCAGATGAAGCAACTCACGCTGGGTTTCGCGCTGGTCGCCGCTTTCAGTTTCGGCCTTGCCTTGACGATGGTGACCGTGGGTGCGGCGGCCGCGTGGAGCGTCGGTCACGCCGAGAAAAGATTTCGCGGTTTTGGCGAACTGATGCGGAAGGCCCCTTACATTTCCTGTGCGCTGCTGCTCACTTTGGCTGGCTACATGGCGTGGCACGGGTGGCACGCATTGCCGCATTGACGGCGGTCAAGAGTTCACAATGAGAGAACAGTCGAGGTGAGTGAGCGTTGCCAACCGATCCTCACGGAATTGATGGCAAGAGCCGATTCCACAGCAGTCCAGCCGCACCGGCGCCAACCACGAGCGGGATGACCCCCCATTTCCAGCGCACCAATCCGACAAACGAAACAGCGCACACGGCGACGGCAAAGAGATCCCAGCTTCGAGGAGCCGGATGCAGCGTTTGCAGGCCGAACCAAACGGCAAGATTCAGGATCACGCCGACGACTGCGGCGGTGACGGCGGTCAGTGCGGCGGTCAGTTTCCGATTTCCGCGAAGCTGCTCAATGTGCGGCGCCCCGAGAAAAATCCAGAGGAAGCAGGGCGCGAAAGTGGTCCATGTCGTGATCAGTGCGCCGAGCGTTCCCGCGAGCAATCGCGGCAAGCCACCCGGTTGATTCCAGCCACCAAGGAACCCGACAAATTGCAGCACCATGATCAGCGGGCCGGGCGTCGTCTCGGCGAGGCCGAGGCCGTCGAGCATCTGTGGCGCGGCGAGCCAGTGCTGAGTCTCCACCGCTTGCTGCGCGACATAAGGAAGGACAGCGTAGGCTCCGCCGAAGGTGACCATCGCGGCCTTGCTGAAAAAAAGCGCCTCCCGGAAGAGTACATGGCTCGGCCCGAAGCTGAACGCCAACGCAGCGATGGGCAGCCACCAGACTGCCAGCCAGATGGCGCCAACCCGTGCTGCCCGCCAGAGCGTCGGCGGCATGTGTGTGGGCAATCGCGCCGCGTCAGCCAGCACGCTGGAGGGACCGTGTCCGTTTGGAAAAACGAACATTTCCGGCCATAACTTACCGCCCACCAACCCCGCCAACGCCGCTCCAAATACGATAGCGGGGAAAGGAACATGTCCGAAAAAGAGGGCTGCGAAAGCGACGGCTGCGAGCGTCGACAGGAACCCATTTCGCAGGGTCCGCCGGCCGAGTCGAAGCACCGCCGCTCCGACGATGGCGAGGACCGCCGGCTTCAATCCCGCAAAGATCGCCGCGACCCAAGACAGCGTTCCGAAAGTCACGTAAATCCAACTGAGCGCCCACAAGATCACCGCCGAAGGCGCGACAAAAAGCACCCCCGCGGCAATGCCGCCCCGGGTTCCGTGCAGCAGCCAGCCGATGTAGGTTGCAAGTTGCTGCGCCTCCGGGCCGGGGAGCAACATGCAATAATTCAGCGCATGCAAAAACCGCGCTTCCCCGATCCAACGACGGCGCTCCACCAACTCCATGTGCATGATCGCAATCTGCCCCGACGGCCCGCCGAAGCTGATCCAGCCAAGCTTAGCCCAAAATCGCAGCGCCTCGCGGAACGACGGTAGTGATGCGCCGCTTTCGACCGACGAACTCAACTTCTCGAGGGAGTCGGCCATGCAAAACTCACCATGTCGTCCGGCAGATTCTCGGTCCGAATTCCTGTTGCCGCCGCGCCGTATTCATAGCGTAGGCAGCTCGAATCGCTCGATCAGCGGTCGCACTCGCCCATGACGAAGTCGAGCGAGCCGAGGATGGCGACGACGTCGCTCATCATGTGGCCGGGCAGGATCTTCGGGAGGATGGAGAGATTGCAGAAGGAGGGGCGCGAATCTTCAGGCGATGCGGAGTGCCGCCGCCTTTGCTGTAGATGTAGAAGCCGAGTTCGCCCTTCGGATTTTCGTGCGCCGAAATAAATTTCGCCGGCCGGCGCGTCGATGCCTTCGGTGTGGACGATGAAGTGGTGGATGAGTTCCTCCATCTTCGTCAGCACGGTGGTCTTCGGCGGCGGAAAGTTCTTGGCGTCGGTCACGTTGATCGGGCCGCCGGGCAGCGTGTCGATGACCTGATGCAGGATGCGGATCGGACTGGCGCATTTCCTCCATGCGGACGAGGTAGCGGTCGTAGCAGTCGCCGACGGAGCCGATCGGCACGTCGAAGTCGTACTGCTCGTAGCCGAGATACGGGTGCTTCTTGCGCAGATCGTGATCGACGCCGGAGCCGCGCAGGTTCGGGCCGCGTGAGGCCGTAGGCGATGGCGTCTTCTTTGGTGATCGACGCCGACGTCCTTCGTGCGATCGACGAAGATGCGGTTGCGCGAGAGCAGGCTGTCCATCTCGTCGATGACGCGCGGGCAACTTCGTCGAGGAACTTTGCGCAGCAGTCGGGATGAAGCCGTCCGGCAGATCGCGCGTCTGGCCGCCGACGCGGGTGTAGCTGGTGGTGAAGCGCGCGCCGGTGAGCAGCTCGCACGAGATTGTAGATCTTTTCGCGCTCGGTGAAGGTGTAGAGGAAGACGGTCATCGCGCCGCAATCCATGGCGAAAGCAGCCGACGCCGAGCAGATGCGAGGAGATGCGCGCCATCTCGCAGCAGATCACGCGGATGGCCTGGCCGCGCGGCGGCAGCGTCCAGCCCATGAGCTTTTCCACGGCCAGCGCGTAGGCCACGTTGTTGGCGATGCGGCGCGAGGTAATCCAGCCGGTCCGTGTAGGGGACGAACTGGTTGTAGTGCATGTTCTCGGCGATCTTTTCGTCGCCGCGATGCAGGTAGCCGATGTCCGGGGTGGCCTTGGTGATGATCTCGCCGTCCATCTCCAGGATCGAGCCGCAGCACGCCGTGCGTGGCCGGATGCGACGGGCCCATGTTGAGGATCAGCTTCTCGCCGAGCAGATCCGTGCTGGCGTCGAGGGCGCGGCATTTTCGACGCCAGTTTGGACGCGGGCGAGGGTGTCGGGGGCTTCGAATTCTTGAGCGGTGAGAGCCATGGAAGAGGCCGCGGCGGTGCGGCGCGGAAAGGTACGTTTTGCGAAAGAAGCCGTGCAAGGGATTTTGTGAAAGATTTCACAAGCGCCTTTGGAAGGGGACGCGAGTGGTGATCGATGGTCGGGACGTGCTTCGACCGATGGCAATCGTTGCTCACCAACCCCGCTGCTGCGTTTACGCGTCGAAGCTCGCGAGCAATTCGGCGGGATTCACTGTCGCGGTGCCGAGTTTCCCGACGACGACGCCGCTGGCATGGTTGGCTATTTCCGCGGCTTCAGGTGGCGTGGCGCCCGCGCTGAGGGCGAGAGTGAAAAGAGCGATGACCGTGTCGCCCGCGCCGCTGACGTCGAAAACTTCGCGAGCCCTCGTCGGCGCGTGGTAGGGCGCGGCATCGGGGCGGAAGAGCAGGACGCCCTGCTCGCCGAGCGTGATCAGCAAATTTTCGGCGTCCCATTTCTCCGAGAGCAATCTTCCGACTTCGATCAACGAAGCATCTTCCGCGGGTGGATCGATGGGGTCGGTCGCCCGCAAACCCGCGCTGGCAAAGGCTTCCGCGCGATTGGGCTTCATGATGGTCACGCGCCGCCAAGCCAGCGGATTGTGCGGATTCGGATCGACGGCAAGGATCTTCCCCGCGCGATTGGCGAGGTCGCAAATGGACGCGGCGAGGTCCTGCGTCAGCATCCCTTTTCCGTAATCCTCGACGATGATCGCATCGATCTCAGGCAGCATCGCCTCGAGCTGGGCAAGTGCATGCGCGGCATGCTCGGGGCGAAGCGAGAGCTTCTTTTCACGATCGATGCGCACCACGTGCTGCTGACGCGCGATGATCCGAGTTTTGACAATGGTCTGGTAGCACGCGTGCGCCTGCACGGCATCAAGGCGGATGTTTTCGTCGGCCAGCAACTGCTTCAAGCGCTCCGCGCCCGCATCGCAGCCAGTGACGCCCATCACGCGGACTTCGCCGGCAAATTCGCGGAGGTTGCGCGCGACATTGGCGGCGCCGCCCGGGAACGAAGATTCGCTCGAAACTTCGACCACCGGCACCGGTGCTTCGGGCGAAATGCGCGAGACTTTGCCCCAGATGAATTCGTCGAGAATGAGGTCGCCGATTACGAGAATGCGCTTCTCGGCAAACTGCGCGAGCAGGGAGTGAGACGAGCGCGATTCATTGCGCCAGTTCCTCACTCACCGCCGCAAAAAGCAGTGGCACCATGATCTCGTGGTGCCCGACGGTGTAGAAGCCCTGTCCGCCGAGTTTGGTCGGGCGGCGTTGCACATTTTCTGTCGGTCGATAGTGGCGCGTCATGTCGAAGGTGGCGGTCGTAAAATGTTCAACTTTGTGCCCGAGATTGCGCGCGATCGTCAGCGCTTTCAGAAAGACCTCCGGCATGATCACGGCACTGCCGATGTTGATCACGACGCCCCCTTCTAAGTTGCGCGACCACGGACGAGAAAGCTGGAGTCGACGATAAGTGGCTTCACCGAGGACAGCTCCATTCGTGCTTGGATGCTGGCGAATGATGTCGGTGCCGATGGCGATGTGAGCTGATCGGCATGTTCCAGCTCTGCGCCGCGGCGAGAACGCCGAGGGGGCGATTTCGCGGGAAGAAAGAAGTGGCCTCGCCAAGCGCGCGGCCGGCTCCGAGTCCGCGCGCCACGCCGGCCGCGAGCGCTGTGTTCACGCGGCTTCCCGTTTCTTCACCATCCCGAAACTGCCGTCATCAAGACCCCGTTGCACGTCTTCACTCGTCTCACCTTGGTAGCACAACTCGAAGTCACGAATCGCACCGGCACCATTGAAGGCAACCGCGTTAAGGATCCCCTCCGCATGGCATTCACGAAGATCGGATTGAGCCCGACCTTGATGGAATGCGCGCCCGTCGATGGCAGCACCGGTCGCTGATTCCGCACCGCCGTCGCGACTGCGGAAACGGTTTTTCGGAAATCCTGCACGGCAAGAAAATCAGGCAGCTTTTGCAGGAAATCCGCGAAGGTTGCGCCTGCTGTGCTGAGGCTGGGCAAGGCTTCCAGCGCCACTTTGTTCGCGCGATCCGCCACCGGATAGGTGCGGATGTTGGCAAAGTTAAGCGGAGGAAAATTCATCGTGCGGATTGCGCCCGGCGAGCGGCGCGTGTGTGAATGCGCTTCTTCGCTACTCGGGTCGGCGGTCGCTTGGAGGCAAGCGGTTGTTTTTACCATCCACGTGACCTGCAGGATTCGCCTTGATCGATCTCACCTGAACGTCACAAACGCGTCATCCGTTCGTAACACAGCGTCTTCAGTCTGCCGCAACTCGACGCTGGGCTGCCTTCAAAGCGGCGGGTCACTCAAACCAACCAACACCCACTAAATGCTCATTCCAACCTCCTTCCGAACCGCTGTCGCGCTCGCGCTGGCGACCACCTCCGCCTCCGTAGCCGTCGCCCAGGACAACGGAGCGTCGATCGAAAAGCTTGTGCAAAAAGGCGTCCTCAGTTCGCAGGAAGGTGAGGAAGTGCGCGCCGAAATGACACGCGATTTTTCCAGTACCTCGGCCGGCAAAATTAAACTCAGCAACTCCGTCACGGAGCTGAAGATCTACGGCGATCTTCGGCTGCGTTATCAATACGACAACAGCGATGCCCAAGTCGATCCGATCGGCGCGGCACGGACAAGGACCGTAGCCCGAGTGGCACTCAACGCAGTCGCTGGCGGTTTCGCCTACGTCTGAATGCGGACTTCCGGCTGAAGGACAATTTCTTCGGCGGAGTGGAACTGCAACGAGCCTCGCGTCGGATAGCGGGAATCAGACGTTTAAGATGGATTTCGCGACTACGCGATTTTCATCAGCAAAGCGTGGCTCGGCTGGAATCCGAACGATTGGCTGACGGTCACGGCGGGCAAGTTGCAACAACCCGTTTTACAGCGACCGACCTCGTCTGGGATCCGGACGTCAATCCGAACGGGCATCGCGGAAGCGATCGCGTTTCACAGAATGTTTTCGGCGGGAACGGCGACGGGATTTCGAAAGACGGCAAGACCGCGGTGCGTCGGCGCCGATCAGGGAGGAGCGCAACTGGGAGCTGACGCTGGTCGCGGGCAGTTCATCTTTGACGACGACAAGGCGGGGCAGGGACAACCGACGGACAACGACACCACGACCGATGCGTATCTCTTCCACACGCAATTGATCGCGAGTTACAAAGTACGACGGCGTGAAGATGACGTTGCGCCTGCTGGATGATAACCACCGGCTCGCTCGGGGGCTCGATAACGAACCAGTTTGAACGATAACGCGCTCGTCTCCGGCGCCACGCGCGACATGAATCTCATCCTCGCCCCGGCGACGTGTCCTTCAAACTCGGAGAGCTCAAAACCAAGGTTTATTGGGACTTTGCTTACAACTTCGAGGGCGGTCGCGGGTGAGAATATTTACCGCCTCGCCGTCGTGCGGAACCTGGACATCGATCCCGACGACTTATCACAGATACAGCGACCGCGACACTTCGCCTAGTTGGTCGGCGTGCAGGTCGGCGAGAATAAGAAAAAGGGTGATTGGTCAGTGCTCGCCAATTGGCGCAGACGGGCATTGGCGCGGTGGACCGTAATCTAAACGACTCCGACTTCGCGCAAGGCGAGTTGAACACCAAAGGCGTCAAACTTGGTCTGGCGTATAATTTCACCGACTTCTGTGTCGGCGGTGTGACCTACATGCACGCGTGGAATCTTCGCCGCGATCTAGTTGGCGGAGAAGCGACAGGCGGCAACGCGATCAGCGATGCCAATGCCATTCAGGTCCTCCAAATCGATCTCAACTTGAAGTTTTAGCTCTGCCTCGCGAGCCCGCGCCGAGCCACCGGCGCGGGCCATCGCGAACCTTCACCTTTCAAAAAGAAAAACCTATGAAACTGAACCAAATAGCCACCACGGCCTTCGCGCTAGCAGCTCACCGCTTCTTTTGCACACGGAGGCAAGCTCGTCATCAAAGGCTCCGACACACTCGGCGCCAAGCTCGTCCCGCAACTCGCAGAGGCCTTCAAGGCCGACAACGCCGACACGACCTTTGAAATCGCCGCGGAAGGCTCGACGACTGGCATCACCGCGATCATCGACGGCACCGCGCAGATTGGCATGTCCAGCCGCCGCGCCAAGCCGACCGAGGAAAGCGCGGCAAAGGCGAAAGGCGTGACCCTGCAAGCCGACGATCGTGGCGTACGATGGCATCGCGATCATCGTCAATGCCAACAATCCGCTGAAGGCTCTGACGCAAAAGCAGGTGGAGCAGATTTTCACCGGCGACGTGACGGACTGGAGCGCGGTCGGCGGGAAGGCGGGAAAAATTTCGATCTACACGCGCAACACCTCGTCGGGCACCTACAGCGATTTCAAGGATCTCGCGATGAAGAAGCGCGACTACGCCGGCAGCTCGCAGAAGATGGCGGGCAACGAGCAGATCGCCGCGGAAGTCGGCAAGAATCCAGAACGGCATCGGCTACGTCGGGCTGGCGTATCTCAAGGCACCCGGCGTCAAGGTCGTGCCGATCGATGGCGCGACGCCGACTGCGGAATCCGTCCGCTGCGAAGACCTACCCGTATGCCCGACCGACGTTTTATTACACGAACGGCGAGCCGCGGGTGAGGCGAAGGCATTTGTCGATTTCACGCTTGGCCAGAAGGGACAGGCGATCGTCACTCAGGTCGGCTTCGTGACGGTGAAGTAAGCGCGTCGCAATCGGCCTCGGAAAGCCCGCCGAAGCTGATTTCGGCGGGCTTCTACTTTCGCTTCCGGTGGCCGCAGCAGACATTTCCGAGGACCTGCAAATGCGCGGAATCCTCTACCAGCGCCAGCACCGCGCGATCTCGCGGAAGCGTTGCGGAATCGCAATCGCTTCCGGTTTCTCGGCCTGACGCTCGATGACCTGATCAAATACTTCTTCGGCGGGAACGCGACGGTCGCGGTGATGGTGCTCGGTCTTGATCACCGTTTTTCTCTTCCGGGAAGGGCTCGGTTTTTTCGGGCAGAACGCCGGCAACCTTCGCATCTATCGGCTCGCCGGGTTGGAGTATGTCGATTTCATCCGGCGCAGGTGGAGGCACATACCGACGCTGACGCGCGCGCTCAATGAGCTGCGGCTGCGCGCAATTCAATGAGCTCATCGCCACGGGCAGGTCGACCGAGGAAGTGATGCGGCCTCGCTGGCGCCTTTCGACGCTTTGGGCACGGAATTCGGCGATGCGGTCGAGGATGTGCGCGGCGTGCTCTCGGACCTCACGAGGTTGCGGCGGCGCCATCAAACAAAAGGATCAAGTTGACCGAGGACCGGCTCGAGCAACAGATGATGCTGTTGCGCGCGGGGAAGAGCGGCGGAGGCGGAAGCGGTCGCCGTTGACGCCAGTGAGTTTCGCGGCGGAGATCGGAGCCGCTGACGCCGCGACTTTCGGCGTATCGCGAGGCGAATCGAGTTTGCCGAAAAGCTGCAGCCTCGGCGCTTGGACGAAGACACTCGCTGGACCCGCGTTGCCGGAGCTGACGGCAATCGGCGGACACGGTTAAGGCGGAGCGCGACAGTTCGTCGGCGACTTTCCCGGAAATCGAGGCGCGAATGCAGGCGTGGCGCACGACACGCCGGTGCCGTGGTCTCGAAGTCGGTCACCGGTTTTCTCTTCGGGCGGCGAGTGGCTGACGCGCGAGCTTCTGGCAGGATTGGTACGGCATCCTTCCGTTGCTGGTCGGGCTCGCTGCTCGTGTCGATCATCGCGCTGCGTCATCGCGGTGCCGCTGAGCGTCGCGGCGGCGATTTACTGTCAGCGAAATCGCCGCACCGCGGGAGCAGAATTTCATCAAGCCGGTCATCGAGTTCATCTCGGCGATTCCCTCGGTCGTGCTCGGCTTTTTCGGCATCGCCGTGCTCGGCTCAGGCTGCTGCGCACGCTCTCGCAAGTAGCGTGGCTTTCGTGGGTGCCCGGCTTCCCGATGAGCGAGCGACTGAATGCACTGACCGCCGGATGTCTGCTCGCGCTGATGGCGGTGCCGACGATTTTCTCGCTGGCCGAAGACGCGCTCAACAACGTGCCGCGCCACTTCAAGGAAGCCATCTTACGCGCTCGGCGCGAACCGGTTGCAGACCATCGTCGCGCATCCTCGTGCCGGCGTCGCTTTCCGGCATCATCTCCGCCGTGCTGCTCGGGTTCGGGCGCGTGATCGGCGAGACGATGGTCGTGCTGCTCTGCGCCGGCAATCGCATCGCGATTCCGGATTTCACGGAGGGCCTCGGCGCGTTCTTCCAGCCGGTGCACACCATGACCGGCATCATCGCGCAGGAGATGGGCGAGGTGGTGCACGGCAGCATCCATTACCGCGCGCTGTTCATGGTCGGCATCGTGCTTTTTCTCCTCTCGCTCGCTGATCAACTTCCTCGCGCAGCGCATCGTGCATCGTTATCGCATTTCGATCGGATGAGCCATGAGCGCACCAGCACCTCGCCCATCCTTTTCCAAGCAGCCTTCGCGCGCCCGCACGCTGCGGAGAGCGTCGCGTTCGGACTCTTCCGCACGGCGACCTACTTCGTCCTTCTCTGCGCCGCGTTGATCTTCGGCATCATTATTTTCAAAGGGCGCGCACACGGTTTTCCAGGCGCAGGCCCCGTTCATCAATGTGCACTTTTCTGACCCAGCGCCGGAGACGCTGTATGTCTTTGAGTTCGAAGGGAAAAAGATGGAACTCGGCGACAAGGCATTCCGCGCGTTCAAGGAGACGCGGGGTCTGGAAGATACGTGGTCCGGCGGAGACCTATGTGTACAGCGCCGGCGGCATTTTCCCGTGCATCGTCGGCACGGTGCTGCTGGTCGTCGGCTCGATGAGCCATCGCGCTCTTCATCGGCGTCAGCAGCGCGATTTATCTGAACGAATACAGCACGCGACGGACCGTTCGTGCACTTCATTCGGCTCGCGATTCTCAATCTGGCGGGCGTGCCATCGATCGTCTTCGGCCTGTTGGACTTGGCTGTTTGTCATTTCGGTGCATGGGGCTTCAATGATCCGGCGTGCTAGCTTCCCGCTCGGCTTGGCGGTGTTGAACTTTCCGGTTGGGACGTCTCCTGCTCGGGCTGGTTCACGCTCGCCTTCATGGCGCTGCCCGTGGTCATCACCGCGAGCGAGGAGTCGCTGAAGGCCGTGCCGAAGGGCTTCCGCGAGGGATCGCTCGCGCTCGGCGCGACCAAGTGGCAGACGATCCGCACGAACGTGCTGCCGTATGCGCTGCCGGGCATGCTGACCTCTTCGATCCTCGGCATCGCGCGCGTCGCGGGCGAGACCGCGCCGATCATGTTCACCGCCGCCTACGTCATGCGCGACAAGCTGCCTTGGGAAGGCGGCACGTCTTGGCGACTTCCTCTTCCAGGGCGTGATGGCGCTGCCTTATCACATCTACGTCGTCAGCTCGAAAATTCCGCAGAACGAATACACCGAACGCGTGCAGTACGGCACGGCGTTCGTCTTTTTGCTCGTCGTCGTCAGCGGATCGCGCTGACTCGATTGTGCTGCGCATTCGCAAATGAGAAATCGCTACCGCTGGTAACTCCGCATGACGCCCTTCTCATGAGCCCCGCCATGGCCGACCCCAAATGACCCCATTTCACCCGCCCGCGGCGACGACCATCGAGCCTGCGCGCTCGACCGAATCGATGATCGACGTCGAGCAGTTGAATTTTTTCTACGGCGACACGCAGGCGCTCCGCGACATCACCCTGCGCATTCCGGCCAACAGGAGTGACCGCCTTCATCGGTCCCTCGGGCTGCGGGAAATCGACGCTGCTGCGCTGCATTCAATCGCATGAACGATCTGATCGACGGCACGCGGATTGCCAGCGGCGCGTATCCTCAGATCCACGGCGTCGATATTCAACGCGCCGACGTCGACGTGATCGCGCTCCGCCGGCAGGTCGGCATGGTCTTTCAGAAGTCGAATCCGTTTCCCAAATCGATCTACGACAACATTACCTACGGCTTGCAGACTGCAGGGCATCCGCGACCGCCGGCGTCTCGACGAGATGGTGGAAAAGAGCCTGCGCGGCGCCGCGCTGTGGGACGAGGTGAAGGATCGTCTGCACGCGAGCGGCATCGGACTTTCCGGCGGGCAGCAGCAGCGCCTGTGCATCGCGCGCGCCATCGCGGTCGAGCCGAGGATCATCCTGATGGACGAGCCGTGCTCCGCGCTCGATCCGGTCGCCACTTCGAAGGTGGAGGATCTGATCCAGTCCCTCAAGAAGCACTACACGATCGTGATCGTGACCCACAACATGCAGCAGGCCGGGCGTTGTTCCGATGACACCGCGTTTTTCTATCTCGGCCGGCTGATCGAGTTTGGACAGACCGAGAAAATTTTCACCAATCCGTGCAAAAGCAGACTGAGGATTACATCACCGGCCGATTCGGCTGAACCACCATGAACCATTTCTGGGAACAACAACTCACCGACATCCGAGAGCAGCTTTTGATGATGAGCGGGCTTACCGAACGAAGTCTCGCGCTCGCGCTGCGGGCGCTCGTCGATCGCGACGACAAACTGTGCGACGCGGTCGAAACCGACGACAGCGAGATCGATCGATTGGAAGTCCACATCGACGACCTCGTCATCACCTACATCGCCACGCACGGCCCGGTGGCGCAGGATTGCCGGTTCATGCTCGCGGCCTCGAAGATTTCCAGCAACCTCGAGCGCATCGCCGACCAGAGCACCAAAATCGTGCGTCGCGCGCGCGAATTGAATCGCGGAGCCGCTGCTCAAGCCGCTCATCGACATCCCGCTCATGGCGGAAATCGGCCAGGAGATGCTGCGCGACAGCATCACCGCATACATCGATGCGAAGCCGGATCTCGCCGTGGAGATCATCGCGCGGGATCGCAGCGTAAATGACATTTACAAGCAGCTCGCCCGGGAGCTGACGACCTACATGATCGAGGATCCGAAAACGATCACCCGCGCGCTCAGTTTGCTGACCATCGCAAAAGCCCTCGAGCGGGTGGCTGATCACACCACCAACATCGCGGAGGAGGTCTTCTATTTATATAAAGGCGAAGACATCCGCCACGAGCGCACCTTCAAGGCGGTGGGTTGAACGAGCAGCTGGCTGCTACTTTTTCGACCGCTTATCGAGCGGGTTGGCGTGATCTTTCCACATCCAGTCGCCGGGTTTTGGAGTCGGGACCGCACGTTGCGGAGGCGGGGTGGGAAGAGGAGGAGGTGGAACCGGTTCGACGGGTGGACTGCAGCTCGCGAGAGCGGCGGCAGTGAGGAAGAGGAGAACCCGTTTCATGGGCTGGCGATGTAGCGTCATGCCGCTGTGGAATGAAGCTCAAAGTAAAACGCGCTCAGCGGGGGGAGCGCCGCGATGGAGATGCCGCTCGAAAGCGCGTTCACTTCGATCTGCGAAGGTGTCGAGCCGAGGCGTTCGGTGAGGATGATTTTTCCGGCGCCGTGTCTGCCGAGAAACGTGATCGCCTCGGGCGGCAAATGGATGTGAATGCCATGCAAATTTTCGTCGCCGTGAAGGTTGGCGATCACGAAAAAAGCCTGGCTCTCGGAGCTGCGGAGGAAGGCGTAGATCCAATGGCCGCTGGCCGATTCCGAGCTCACGCGACCAAACGGTTCGTGGAAAACGTTGGCCGGATTCAGGCCATAAAATTCCCCGTCGCGGAATGCCGATTCGCCGACCAGCCGAACCAGACGTGAATAAAAGTCGCGCAGCTCGACCTGTTCCGTTGAAAGCTGCCCGCCGTCGTAGGCGTGGTGATTGACCCATTTCGCCAGCTCCGGCATCGACCAATAATCGAAGATCGTGGTCCGCGCATTGTCGCCGCCAAAGCCGCTGAGACCAAGCGCGGGCTCGCCGATTTCCTGACCGCTGTAAAGCAACACCGGACCGCGCGAAAGGCCGAAGAGCACGGCGGACACTGGACGTCCAACGTTCATGCCGAGATTTCCCCAGTGATCCCGACCAGCAAGCCGCACCTCGTCATGATTCTCGGCGTAGCGCAGCGAATGGTGAAAAATCTGTGGCGTGCCGAGGACATGGTCGAGGTCGTTGGCCCAGCCCGGCCCGTCGTAGATCGCTTTGAGTTTCTTGTAGGAAGGATCGTCGTAGACGGCGTCGAAACCGGAGTTCAGCAGGCTCACCATTACATGCTCGTCGGTGTTTCCGACCTTCATCGGGTCGTTGTTATAGGCTTCGGCAATCAAGAGCACACCTTCATCCCGGGTCCGCGCGCGGGCGATGGCCCAAGACCAAAACTCGGGCGGGACCATGTGAGCCATGTCGCAGCGAAATCCATCGATCCCGAGTTCCTGCCAGTGCGCGAGCACGCGATCCATTTTGAGCCACGTGCTGGGTGATGCGCGATGCGGCTCCGCGGCGTGGGGGTAGGCGCGCTCGCCGGTTTGGAAATTGAAGCCGTAATTCAGCTTCACCGTTTCATACCAGTCATGCAGGGACGGCGTTGGGCTAGCGACATTGTTTCCGGTTACGCGGGCGTGATCGATCTCACCGGCGTAGCGTCCGTCACACGTCCCGAGCACGCAACAGGTTGGGCTGATGGGCACACCATTCTGCCACGTCGGGAGTTGTAGCGATTGCCCGTGCAGGTGGAAAAAGTTGTTCTGTGGATCGAAGAACTTTGATACATCGTCCGTCGCCCCGAAGCTCTGGTCGGGCGCGATCGTCGAGCAGTAACTACGCGCAACATGGTTCGGCACGAAGTCGATGATGACTCGCATTCCGAGCGCGTGGATGCGCGCGAGCAGGGCGCGGAATTCTGTGAATCGTCCGGCCGGATCGAGCGCGTAGTCCGGGCACAGATCGAACGCATCCTTGATCGCATACGGGCTGCCGGCGAGGCCCTTGAGCAAATCGGGGTCGTCCGCCGGGAGACCGATGGCTGAGTAATCGGTTGAGGTGACCTGCCGCAAAATCCCGGTGAGCCAGACATGGGTGAATCCCATCTCTGGATCGAGATCAGCGCGGCGTCAGTGATCTCCGCAAATTTCCCCACGCCATTTTCCGCGAGGGTGCCGTTCGGTTTCCGCCGTTCATTGGTGTTGCTGAATAACCGTGGCAGCAATTGATAGATGCGGATGCGTTCGCTCATCACCGCCGATGAAAGCCCCGTGGTACCGTGTGCTGCGATGCAATTCGCCAGGCATCCATGGTAGCCTCAGCTCTGTGAGCAAACTCCTCTGCATCGGCCACCGCGGCGCGCTCGGACATGAGCCCGAAAATACGCTGCGGTCAATCCGCCGCGCCCTCGAACTCGGAGCGGATGGTGTGGAGATCGATGTTTGGCTGGTGGACGGTGAATTGATCGTCATCCACGACGCCAAATTGCAGCGAACGACGGACGGCCGCGGTTATGTCTCTCGCAAAAGTTTCGCGGAATTGCGGGCGCTCGACGCGGGTGGCGGCGAGCAAATTCCAACCTTGCGCGAGGTCTTCGAGACGGTCTATCAGCGCGCGTTCATCAACATCGAGCTGAAGGGCCGGCGAACCGCGAAACCTGTGCAGGCCTTAATTGGCGAGTTTATCGATCAGCACGGATGGGCGGCGGACCGCTTTCTTGTTTCGTCGTTTCACCGCCGCGAACTCAAGCAACTGAGCGATCCACGGATCCGTGTGGGCATGCTTTGCGCGCGTCCGACGCCCCTTTACCACGTCTCCGCAAGGCGTCTCGGTGCGTGGTCCGTTCACCCGGCAGTGCGTCACGTCACACAGCGATTTGTCGACGATGCGCGACAGCGCGGTTTCAAGATTTTCGTCTACACCGTCAACACGCCTGCCGAAATCGAGCGCATGGCCGCATTCGGCGTCGATGGCGTTTTCACCGATTTCCCCGAACGTGTCTCCGGATAGTGCTACTTCATGCGGTCGAAGTTTTTCTGGAGAATCTGCCAGTCAGCCAGGCCTGTGACTTTGGCTTGGCTGTCAGCGACCACCTTGCCTTCGTTCTCATTCTTCGTCGGCCGATTGACGGAGATGAAAGTGCCGAAGTAGCCGGGGAACTCGGTGTCGGCAAGTTTGTAGGCCGCGTGCTCGTCGGTGACGTCGTGGTCGGCAGGAATCTCGGGAAACACGCCGCCTTTGCGCGGGTTCGCGGCGTCAAACGCGCCGGGGTAAAACTCGATGCACTCGCTGAGGCATTCGATGAACGAGAAGCCGTTGTGGTCCATCGCGGCCTCCATCGTTTTCAACAGGTGTGGGATATTGGTCGCCGTGGAACGAGCAACGAAGGTTGCGCCTGCGGAGATCGCTTGCTTGATCGGATTGATCGGCCGGTCAGACGCACCCCAAGGGTCGGTTTTCGATTTGAAGCCGATGGGCGAGGTCGGAGAAGTCTGCTTTTTCGTGAGGCCGTAGACGAAATTGTCCATGACCACGTAAGTCATCTTCACGTTCCGACGTGCCGTGTGAGTGAAGTGGTTGCCGCCGATGGAAAAGGCGTCGCCGTCGCCGCCGAAAACGAAGACGTGGAGATCCGGGCGCGAAAGTGAAACGCCGGTCGCAAACGCAAGGGCGCGGCCGTGAATGAAGTGCACGCCATGCGCCTGGACGAAGTAGGGGAAGCGCGAGGAGCAGCCGATCCCGGCAACGGTGCAGATGTTCTCGTGCCAGATTTTCCGCTTCTCGATGAGCTTATAATAAAGCGCGAGGACTGAGAAGTCGCCGCAGCCAGGGCACCACGTCGGATGGTCGGCGGCGGTCTCTTTTTTGGTGAGCGCCTTCCGATCGGACTCCAGCAAATCGAGCGCGGGCGGGAGAGTAGCGGCGATGCCGGTGCGGGGAAGTGGGGCGAGGAGAGAAGTCGTGCTCATGAGTTAGGGGAGGAGATTATTTCGTCAGTGCCAGCGTCCGTTGAAGGATCTCTTTTACTTTCCAAGTCAGTCCGTCGGTCTTGCAAACCCCTCGGATGCGGGGGTCGCAGTATCGGGCGCGCAGCAAAGTCGCGAGCTGCCCGAAACCATAAAAACCCTCGTCATTCAGCTCTACGACAATGACATGTGTGAAACCGCTGAAGATCTTGTCGAGGCCGTTCGGCAGCGGGTTCAAGTGTTTGAGATGAAGGGACGATATCGCCTCGCCATGAGCGCGGGCCTGCTTTACGGCCTCATCCAAGGGGCCGCGGGATGAGCCCCAACCGACCAAGAGGACGTGACCTTCCGGCGCGCCGAACACCTCAGGCAGCGGCAATTCCTCGGCGAGTTTGCGCAGCTTGTTCCGGCGCTTTGCCACCATCTGGGTGTGGACCTTTCCCGAACCAGTGGGGTGGCCAAGTTCGTCATGTTCGAGGCCAGTGACGACTGGGTATTTGCCGCTCGCCACGCGCGTGCCGGGTGCGAGGTGACGCGTGATGTTGTCTTCCGCGGAGAGGTCGTAGGGCTTGTGGTCCGGCACGGCCGAGAGGTCCGGCGAGATGTCTTGGCAGAGGTTCTCGAGGTCGGGTTGGGCGAATGCCTCGATGCGGCTGGCGATGCCTTGGTCACTCAGGATGAAGACGGGCGTGCTGTATTTGCGCGCGATGTTCACCGCCTCGATCGCGGTGTAAAAGCAGTCCTCGACGCTGCAAGGAGCGAGCACGACGCGCGGGCTGTCGCCGTGCCCGCCGTTGACAGCAATGTTCAAATCACTCTGCTCAACGTTGGTCGGCATCCCAGTGCTCGGACCGCCGCGCTGCACGTCGATGATCACTACCGGCATCTCGGCCATGGAGGCCCAGCCGATGGCTTCCGTTTTCAATGAAATACCCGGGCCGCTCGAGCCAGTCACCGCCACGCGGCCGGCATAACTTCCGCCCAACGCCATCGCAATCGCCGCGATTTCGTCCTCAGTTTGAATGAACATGCCGCCGTATTTCGGAAGCTCGCGGCGGAGCAATTCCATGATGTCGCTCCACGGGGTGATTGGGTAGCCGGCACCGAATCGCACGCCTGCCGCGATCAACCCATACGCCAGCGCCTCGTTCCCACTCATCACCACCTGCGCCTGGCCGCCGGCTTCGGCAGGATGAAATTGGAACGATTCAATCAGGCCTTGAATGCGGTGCCCGTAGCCTGCGCGGAAACACGTAACGGCGAGTTCCGCGATGGTCGGATCTTTGCCCGCGAACCGTTCAGTGATCAGCTTCTCCAGCTTCGGCACGTTCAAATCGAACATCCGCGCGATGAGCCCGAGCGCGTAGACGTTCTTCCCCTTTTCACGCCCAGTCCCGCCGACCGCTTCCACTGTCTCACCCGAGATTGGCACCCCGACATGGTGGTATTCGTTCTGCCACTCGCCCTTAGGCTGCACATGCCCGCTATCGTAGAGAACGATGCCGCCCTTTTTCAGCGAAGTGATGTGGCCTTCGTAGCTGTGCTGGTAAAAGGCGAGCAGCACGTCGCAATCGTCGCCGGCGCTCAGCACTTCGCCGGAGCCGATCCGGACTTGGAAGATGGACGGGCCGCCCGAGATCGTGGACGGGATGGTCATGAAGGTCATGACCTCCTGCTCGCTGCGGCCAGCGAGGCGGGCGAGGAAGCCGCCGATGGCTTGGATACCGTCCTGCGAGTTGCCCGCGATGCGGATGACGGCTTCGGAGATTGGCGTGATTTTCGGATCGCTGCCGGGGTTGGCAGCCACTGCGGAATCGCTCATATCGATGTTACTGGCGGGGAGGTTGGGGGCCGGGAAACGAGGCGGGGAGGGGGTTGGACGCTAGCAGCGTGCTTTTCGTCGTCAAGAAAAGCAACGGCGCCATGAGTCGTTAGATGCGACATCGCATCGCCAAAATACAGCTGCCGAGGTTGCGAGGGTAAGCCCTCCGCTGAGGGGCGAAACTTACTTTGCAACGGGCGCAGCCGGGGCGGCTGCCTTAGCGGCGGCTGCCGCTTTGGCTTTAGCTTCGGCAGCGGCCTTGGCTTCAGCCGCGAGGGGGACCCAGGCTTCCTGCGCCTTCTTGAGTTGCGCATCGTCGCAGCCGAGAGCCTTGAGGACACCCGTGGCCATCAGCTTGTCGCCCTCCGGATTCATGTGCACTCCGTCGCCGGTGAGGATTTTTTTCGTCGGCTGGTTTTCGGCTTTGAGGCGCTCCTGGAACATCGCGTTCAGATCCGCGAGTCGCGCATTCTTCTCTTTGGCTAGCGAGCGCACGTATTCATTGAACGGCGCGAGTTTCGCATTCTCCGGGCTCGCGAGATTCTCCTGAATCACCGTGGCCGTCAGCAGCACGACCTGAATCTTCGCCGCCTGCGCCTTGTCCACGATCGTTGCGATGTTCTTTTTGTAAGTGCCGCGGTCGGCCACTTTTTCATCGAACTCGCCGCTCGCCGCAGCCGCGTCGTCGAGGGGCACGCCGCGCTTGCCGTGCCAGACATCGTTGACACCGCAGCTCAGCGTCATCCACTGCGGGTTCTTGGAAAGGACGTCGCGTTCCAGCCGCGCCAGCATGTCGTTCGATTTATGACCGCCGATGCCCGCGGGCACGGGTTCCGCGTCCACGCCGTTCGCTTTCAGACCGGCGATGACCAGCTTCACGTAGCCAGTCGGATTCTGCCAGCCGCCCTGCGTGATGGAGTCGCCGAGGAAGGCGATTTTCTCGCCGCTCTTCACCGCGATTTCCGCTCGACCTGTGGAGAGGAAAGCCGTGGCGCACAGTGCGGCGACGGCAAATTGAGGGACGGCGAGTCGGAAGGACGATGGGAGGGTCATGCTATCCTTTTGAAGAATGCAGCGCCTTCAGAGCAAGCCCCAACCGAGCCGCACGCGTTTATTTGCGCGCGCCGTGCATCACCGCCGGAATCAAAACGGCACCGTCAGCGTCACCGACCCGAAAAGTTGCCCTGCTTCCTGACCATCAAACTCCTTGCTCCGGTAGTTGAGCGCGTAGGCGATTTTCGTGTTGTGATAATTGATCGCGACCCCCGCGCTCAGGTCACCGACGAGCCATTTGCGATCCACCGAGGCGCTGTGGCCAAAGGTGTTGCCGTCCAGAAAGATATTGTGGGCCACCACGCGCCCGTCGGCGCGAGCAAAGAGATACAAGCCGAGGTCGAACTTCGCCCGCGGGGCCGCCTGTCCTCGCTCGACTGGCGTCGAAGTCGTCGCCGATGGCCCGATGGACGCCGTCCCGAAATCATCCGGCAGATTGAACCCCGCGCGAAACTCGCCGCCGACGTTCGCGTAGATGGCCACATTCCCGACCGCGGCACCCGCGTGCGGCAGGAACTCCCAATTGATCCCTGAGCGCTTCTCGTGCTTCGGCCAGCGCCAGGTCCGCTCGTAAACGCCTACGATGCCCAGCTCATTGTGCAGTTGATGTCCCCAGCCTTTCGGCACATCGAGACCACGCGTCTCATGCACGAGCCGTTGCGCTTCCTCGGCCAGCGACCACGACCCGACGACGCCGACATTGAGCGTCAGAGAATTGCGCACTTCCGCATTCTTCCAGATCAGTCCGAAGCCGACATACAGCCAGCCCGCGTACAGGCCGATCATTTTTCAGCAGCTTCGTCGCCTCCGTGTCGTCCGGAGTGTAGATGTTCTGCCCGAGCGAAAAGGCGAGGTTCTTTTGGTAATCCGGGCTGTTAACGAAGGGGATGTGCCTGATCAACGGCAGCATGCCCGTCGAGTAGGGCGAATCCGCGAACTTCTCCAAGTCCGCCGACGTCCAGCCGAGCTTCACCCCGTTCGTGTAATAGCGGTCGGTCCCGGCGAAGAGATCGTTCTCAAAGTAAATGGAGAGCGTGCCTGCCTTCACGTCATCCGGCTTGGCCTCCGCGGCAAAGGAAACCAGAGGACAGAGCGTGGCGAGGACGGCGAGAAAGGTGCGGATTTGCATAAGGTAAAGCGGGGAGACGGCTGCGGAGAGTCGTCGTTGAGGCCGAGGTTGCAAGTGCATTCCCTCCGCCCCCTGGCGACGTCACGGCACCATCCACGGAAAGACGTAGGCTTGGAGCATCACCCAGACGCCAACCAGCACCGCGAGCGCAAGGCTGTGCCAGAAGACGTAACGCAAGATCGTCCCGGCATCCGGGCTATCCGGCCGCCCGCCGGTCGCCACGCTTGCCACCACCAGGCTCTGCGCATCGATCATCTTGCCCATCACCCCGCCCGAACTGTTCGCCCCACAGGTCAGCAGAGGCGACACCCCGATTTGCTGCGCGGTCACCTGTTGGAGATTGCCAAAGAGCACGTTCGACGAGGTATCGCTTCCGGTCAGCGCCACCCCCAGCCAGCCCAGCAGCGGCGAGAAAAACGGGAACAGCCACCCGGTCCCGGCCAGCGCCAGTCCCATCGTCGTATCCGATCCGCTGAACCGCGTCGTAAAGCCCAGCGCCAGCATCGTCGCGATGGTCAGCAGGGAAATCCGCACCCGCATCAGCGTGCGAAAATAGAGCCGCGCGATTCCCCACACCGAAACTCCGAGCAGCATCCCCGCGCTGACGCCCGCCAGCAGCAGCGCCGTGCCCGTCGCCGTCAGCCAGTTGAAGACAAACGTCGCCTCATCGGCCCGAGGCTCCGGCACCACCGGCGGCATCCGCACCACCGCATGATCGAGCAGCGGCACCGCAAATTTCGGGGCGGACAGCCCATTCAGCGCATCCTTCACCCCGGGCAGACTCCAGAGGAACACAAACACCGTCAGGCTCAGCCAGGGAATCCACGCTCGCAACACCACCCCGCGCGCCGCCCGGGCGGGGCGGCTCCCCGCCAGCGCTCGCGGCGGCGACCAGAACTTCATCAAAATCACCAGCGCCACCATCGAGACGACCGAACTCGCCAGATCCACCAGCCACGGCCCGTGCGTGTTGCTCACCACGAATTGCGTCACCGCAAAACTCAGCCCCGTTACCAGACAGGCGGGCCACACTTCGATCATTCCTCTCCAGCCGGCCTGCACCGTCACCAGCCAGAAGGGCACCAGCAGCGAGAAAGGAGGGAGCTGCCGGCCCACCATTGAGCTGAGATCGTGCAAATCCAGCCCCGTCACCTTGTTCAGAGTAATCAACGGGATGCCGAGCGAGCCGAACGCCACCGGCGCCGTGTTGCCAATCAGTGCCAGACCCGCCGCCTCCAGCGGCTTGAAGCCCAGCCCGATCAAAAGCGCCCCCGTGATCGCCACCGGCGCGCCAAATCCGCACGATCCTTCGATGAAGGCGCCAAAGCTGAACGCAATCAGCAGCGCCTGAATCCGGCGATCATCCGCCAGCGAGGAAATATGCTGTTTGAGCGCCTCAAACTGTCCCGTGCTCACCGAAAGCTCATAGATAAAGATCGCGTTCAGGACGATCCACCCGATCGGGAAGAGCCCAAAAGCCGCGCCATTCAACGCCGCCGCCCCGGCCAGCGCCGCCGGCATCCGGTAGACCAGCAGCGCCACCGCCAGCGCGCACGCCAGCCCCGCCAGCGCCGCCACATGCGCCCGCACATGCCAGACGCCCAGCAGCGCCAGCAGCACGACGACCGGCAGGGAGGCAAGAAAGGCAGACGTCAAGACGCCACCAACTGGGGTGTAGTTCTGGGGCCAGATCACCCCGCATCCCTTAACTGACTTCCCGACCGAAGGAAGCCCGAAACCCAGCCCACCTCTGTCCCACGTCAAAACGACCATTTCCACCCCGTTTCCTCCGACTCCGAATCGTGCCCGGAACGTTCCGGCGACGTTTCCCGCGACTCCGAACCGTGCCCGGAACGTTCCGGCGACGTTTCCTCCGACTCCGAATCGTGCCCGGAACGTTCCGGCAACGTTTCCTCCGACTCCGAACCGTGCCCGGAACGTTCCAGCGACGTTTCCTGCGACTCCGAACCGTGCCCGGAACGTCCCGGCGACGTTTCCTGCGACTCCGAACCGTGCCGGGAACGTTCCGGCGACGATTCCTGCGACTCCGAATCGTGAACGGAACGTTCCGCCCACGCTCTGTGAGGCCTAAAATGGCATCTTCACTCATGCGGAGACCGACCTTGTCCTTCAGGCAAGCCCCGCCCACCGCTGCCATCGATTAATTTCCCGAAAGAAATCGACCCGCCAAATTCGGAGGCTCAGCTCACATCGCCTCGGCCGTGCCGGGCCTCACCCGAGCAGGTTTTTGAGCGCCGGACCGAGCTCCGGGAACGTAAAGCCGAAGCCGTGGGCGGTGGCAGCAGCAGGGACCACCCGGCGGCTGTCGAGCAACTCCCGGCGGAATCCACCCAGCGGCCACAGGGCAAATTTAGGCACCCGCAAAAACGCTGGGCGATGCAGGGTGCGCGCGAGCTTCAGCGTGAATTCCGAATTGCGAACGGGCCACGGCGCGGCGGCATTGAGCGGACCGGAGAGGTCCAGATTCTCCACAGCGAACAACGCGAGCCGCGCCTGATCTTCCAGATGAATCCACGACATCCACTGGCCGCCATCCCCGATGGGTCCGCCCAGCCCGGCGCGAAAAATGGGGACGACCGGTTGCAGGAAACCGCCATTTTTGGCCAGTACCAGCGACGTCCGCAGCAGCACGAGCCGCGTCCCGTGGACTTCTCGCGCTGCCCCTTCCCACGCCGAGCAGACTTCACTCAGAAAGCCGCTGCCCGCAGGGGAATCCTCCGTCAGTTCGCCGTAGCCGCCATCGCCGTAGAACCCGATGGCTGACCCGCTGACCAGCACCTCCGGACGCGTCTTTGCGCCGTTGATCGCGGCCACGATGTGTTGCGTGCCGGAGATCCGGCTGTCGCGGATGCGGCGCTTCTTGGCGGGAGTCCAAAGCCCGGCAACCGGTTCCCCGGCGAGGTGAATCAAAGCATCGCAGCCGGAAATATCGGGGGCACTTTCCGCGAAAAGGCGCATCTCGCAGCCGGGGATGACCCGGCTCGGCTGACGCGAAAAAGCGACGATTTCATGTCCGCGCCGAAGCGCGAGGTCGATGATCCTTCGCCCGATCAACCCGCTGGCACCGGTGATCCCGATCAACATGGGTGCGGCAGCGGAGGGCCAGACTTTTGCTCCGCGGATGAGGTCGAGGTCTCGGGTGCTCGCATTTTCAAGCCGCCTCCATCCGCGCCTTGCGCGTTATCCGCGAGCAAAATTCCTTTCGAAAGTGCCGGTGCATCTGATTCACGCATCACATTCGCAGGACCCGCCGGGGTCGCGCCTTTTTCAACTCGCACCGTCAATTCCGCCAGGCCCGGCCTCATCAATCGAACTTTCCGTGCAGCCAGCGATACGGGAATTTGTCGCCCGGGCAGTCGGTCGGCCAGCGCGGCGGATTGATCTCGCGGTGCGCTTTCACGATGGCGGGCTTGCGGTCGATTTTGCCGACGCGACCGCGGAGGTAGCGGATCAGTTCATCGAGCGCTTCGAGTTGGCGTTTCGTCGGTTTGCTGCGGTTGAAGTCGCCGACCAGACAGATGCCGAGCGCGATGTTGTTGAGGTAATCGCTGTGGACGTGGCCGCCGTTGATCTGGCGCTTCCAGCGATTGCCGATTTCGATCTCGCCGTCGCCGGAGGAGCGTGCCATTGCCGATGACGAAGTGATACGCGAGGCCGTTCGGCATCTTGCGGACGCGCAGATGGTAATACTCGAAGGCTTTCGCGTTGCCCTGCCGCGTGCCGCTGTTGTGCACGACGATGTAGCGCCAGCGGCGGGATTGGACCGGCGCGCTTGTCGATGTCGCGCCGCACGGATTTGGTGAGGTAATTCCATCGCGAGAACCAGCCTCCCGAGGAAGCCGGCTCGAGCCCGGTCGCCTCCTCGTAGCCCGACTTCTCGATGGTCACGGGAGCCTGCGGAATGGACCCGCGAGGTGCGGGGTTACCGGCGGCGGGCGTGACGCGGGGCCGTGGTGTAGGAGGTTCCACCCGAGGTTTGCGCGTCTTGTCCGGCTTCGGCTGTGGCGTATCGGCTGGAGGCTTCGGCCGCGGAGTCGGCTCTGGCACAGGCTTCGGTGGTGGTGGCTCGGGTGTCGGCCGGGGCGTGGCCGGTTTCGGCTCCGGCGTCGCGGCGGTGCGCGCGGGCTTCGGCTTCGGTTTGGGTGCCGGCGTGGCATCCGGCCGTGGTGTGAGCGGGATGGTGCGCATTTCCTCGCGCGCCCTGAGGAATTGCCGGCGCTTTTCATCATCGCTCGGCGGCGCTGATTGCTGCGCGAAAGCAGCTCCTGCTTTCACAAAAAAAAGTCCGAGCAGCAGCAGACGGAGAAGTGACACGCCGCGGATGCTACCGGACGTGATTGGCCGTTCAAGCGGCGACCCGCGGAATTCAAAGATGAATTGGGCCATCGCCATCCGCGCGGTTGAGATGGATGCCCAGCTCCGAGAAATTCGTCCCGCCCAGCGCTTCCGCCAACGACGGCGAAAGGGCGAAGAGGAAGTTCGAGCGCGAGCTGAAAAAACCGCCGTCAGCCAGCGCGCGATTCCATGCGGGATGGAGTTGATTCGTCACGACCAGATCGCTCGCCAACCCGCGCAGATGCTGGATCGCCAGCTCCACGACGCCGCGCTCTTCGCCCGGCATCGCGAGCGCATCGATCAGCGATCCCAGACGCAGGTCGCCGAAGTATTGATCGCCGTTCATTTGCGTTGAACGCACCACCGCCCAGCCGATGTCCGCACCCGCGCGGCGGCAGCGCAAGATGATGTTGCGCGCGTTTCCTTCCCCGAAAACGAGGTTCTGCGTCCGGGCATCGCGAACCGCCGCCGCGGTCAGGCCCGGGCTTGCGGCATCCCACACGTTATCGGCCCACGCGCCGAAATCCGCTGCCACCTCGCACGTTTCAGCAGCAAGGTCGCGTCGTTTCGTGCGCCGCCATTGTTCCGCATGCAACAGGAGCGGGCCGATGCCGCTCGCAGCTGCTGCATCGAGCACTCGCGCCCGCCACGGCGTGGAGCGTGGCGGCCGAATCTCCCGCAGAAATGCGCCTGCGCGCAGGACTTTGAATTTGAACGGAACCAGCTCCATCGGCCATCCCGCGGAGCTGAGCAGGCGGGGGAGCGGCTGCGTGGCGCCGCCCATGCCGAGTGCGTAGAGAAGCGCATTCTCGCGCAACGCCGCTCGCAGCATCTGCACACCGGTCATCATGAATCGGCGATCCCACAACCCCTCGGAGAGCGGTCCCTGATAATTCGCGACGGGAACGATTCGGCCGCGCAGCAGAAAATCCTGGCGCCGCAGGGTGAAACCTCCGCGCACTTCGCCGCCCTCCAGCGCGAGAAAGAATTGCCGCTCGGCCTCGCGCCCTTTTCCCACGGGCAGCCAGTCCGCGCGCCAGGTTTTGCTCAGGCCGAATGGCGCATGGTGCGCCCGGGCACGGTTATTGAAGGCGGCAACCGCGGGCTCATGTTCGAGCTGATAAGGGACGATCTCGAGAGGCATGTGCCGCAGTAGTTACGACGATCCATGGCGCAGCTTCGAAGCGAGCCAGCGCCACTGCAGGCGGTTGCGTTCGGCGTCGGTTAGCGTGTGGACTCCGCCGTTTCGCTTCGCGAGAAAATCGAGCAGCGTACTCACGGGAACGAACCAACCACCAAGCTTCGCGAGCCGTTCCATCACTTCGACGAACCGCTCCGCCAGCTTTCCGCTCGTGAAGAATCCCTTCCCGAAATGAGTGTACATGATGCAGGCCCCACCTTCGCTCGCTAGCCGCTCGACATTCTCGGCGCAGAGCATCCGCACGAATGCATCGAGGTCACCCCCCTCCGCGGAGGCATACCAGGCGTTGACGAAGGGAAACGCTGCGTCCCGGTACGGCATCCACGGACAAGCCGCGAGCGTGTTGATCTCGCGGAAGACGAAGTTGCGCACGTAACGCACCCTTTCGCGGCAGAGGTCGCCCCAGAAATAGGGGCTCCACTCCACATGTCCCTCGCAGCGCAAGCGGCTGCGAAAATTCGCCGCGCGATAGATCAGCCGCGCCGCGCCGGTCAGCCTTTCGCTGCCCCAATAGATGGATTCCGCATTTTGAAAATGGTTCGACATGCTCCGCGGATCGCCGCCGAATTGCGCACGAAAACGCTCCAGCCCGAGCTCCGTTTCTTCGCGGCGCGAGCTGTGGCAGCGCGCTCCGTGGAAGCCGATTTCAAAGCCCGCGCGCTGGAGCGCGTGCGCCCACTCGAGATACTCCGGCTCTTCGGTGCTGCGCCCGCCGAGTCGCACTTTGCGCTCCGCAGCCAGCGTCCAGACGGATTTGGTCGTGAAGATGCCGAGCCGTTCGAGGAAGTCATAGACCGGTTTCGTGTTGTGCAGGTCGTCGTTGTCGGCGTCGTCGAAGATGGAAAAGGCAAACCGCTTTCCGCCCGGCCACTCGATGCGAGCAGCCATCGCTCAGAGTTGCGCGCCGTGCCGCGCGAGCGCCGCTGCAATGGCTTCGCCGCTGATCATTTCGACGACCTCATCGTCGTCGAACTGCACGCCAAATTCTTTTTCCAACTCGAGGATGAGATTCAAGTGACCGGCGGAATCCCACGCCGGGATCGTGTCGGGACCGCTCGCGGCGGTGACGGATGCCGCGTCCGTTTTGAGAGCGCGGGCGATGAGGGAAGCGAGGCGAGGGGACATGAAAAGCCGTGGATACTTCGGCAAGAAAAGCCGTCCGGCAAGCATCGCTCACCGCCACTCGTCCGGAGCCGGATTTTCGATCCGTCGGGTGATCGCGTTGAGAAAAGCGTTGGCTTCGAAACCATTGATCACTCGATGATCAAAGGCGGCGCCGAGCTCGACGAATCGGCTTGCGACCGGCTTCCCGTCAGCATCCAGCGTCCATTCAGTGCCCACGGCGCCGAGCGAAAGCATGCACGTCTGTGGCGGTAAAATGATCGGCTGCACAAAACGGACGCCAACATCCATGTTGATGCTGATCGACAAGTCGCCGCCCTCAAAATCCGTGGCGGCGAAGCTGTCGCGGGCAGCCCTCATGCGGAATTTCATCATCGACTTGGCCACGTCCGGCAGCGGCATCTCACCGGCATTTTGCACGACCGGGATGGACAGCCCGCGTCCGACATCGAATGTCACCCCGATGCTTCCAGCCTTCCAAGCGGTGAATCGGAGCTCATCCCCGAGTGCACCGAAGAAAAAGGGAAATTGCTCCGGCAAGCGCGCTACAATCCACACGAGCAAATCCGGCAACCCGGTGAGCACTTTCGTTTCCCGGCTAAATTCAGCGAGCGCATTGAGAGCGGCATCCACCGCGATTTTCTTCAAAATGAACGAGGCGGGAATGGTCGCGTGCGAGCGAGAGACGACGCGCGCGATGGCCTGCTGCCGCAAGCTCGGCAGCAGCACAGAGGCCGCGCTAATCGGCTCTGGCAAATGATCCAGAAGCGGTTTGAGGTCTTGGGACTTGATCGTTCGCTTGCCCAGCGCGCGCACCCTGGCTTCATCGATCCCGTGCCGGTCGATCAATGCTTGGGCCGCTTTGGTGATGACGATTCCAGCGATCGTCGGCGGTCGGAGTCTTCCCGCGGTGCCGCGAGGAAAGAACTGATCGCGTTCCGCCGCGCTCTCGAAAATCCAGCCAAGCCGTGAGTGGAACTCGTAGCGCTGCCCGGGCTCCGCCGCCGTGTGCAACAGTCCGTCCGTTTCCGCCGCGAGCTCGAAGCTCGCCTTGGTCGTCTCTAGAACTGCGATCGTCTCGCCCTGCCGGACTTCGTCGCCATCGACCTTCGACCACGCGACCAGGCGCGCATCGGTGTCGTTGCTGTTGATCGTTGGGACGATGACGGCGCGCATAAACTATCTGCTGAAGGTCCGCGCGACGCGGTCCACGATGTCGCGGGACTGCACGAGCACCTCCTGCTCGAGATGCCGCGCTGACGGGATGATGCTGTCTGCCGAGTGGATGAGCTGCACCGGCGCGCGGAGTTGCGGAAAGTCCCGGGCGAGGACCGCCGCCACTTCCGCTCCCCACGTCCCGCCCGCGGTGCTTTCTTCGACTACGAAAATGGCCGAGGCCGCCGAGAGCAGCGGCGCGAGCGCCGCGGTGTCGAAGGGATAGATTTGGAACGGCACCACGATTTGCACCTCGATTTCGTGTTCAAAGAAAAGCTGCCGCCCCGCGGCAAGGCACGCGTTGAACATGCCGCCCATTGCGAGGAGGATCACCTCCGGATCAGCCTCCACAAACGCCCGGGCGTTCATTCGCTCCTCATCGAGGAAGTCGAAGCTGAACAAATCATCGATCTCGCCGTCGGTCAGTTGCGGCTGCGCGTAGAGCGATCTTGCTTTCGAAAAGTATCGCCGGCTCTCCCCGCTTGAGAAGTCGAGGGAGCATTTCGCGATTGTCGTGGAGCGGCGAGATCTCAAAGAGCGCGAGATTTGGCACGCCGAGGAAATGCTTCTGGACGCTTTGGCTGTGGGTCGCGCCGTAGCCGCGATGTCCTCCGACCGGGCAGCGGATCAACAAGGGATGCGGGACTCGCTCGCCATACATCGTCACGGTTTTCGCCGCGAAATTTACGATCTGGTCGAAGGCTAAAAAGATGAAGTCGCCGAACATGAATTCGACGATCGGACGCTGCCCGGCGAGGGCGAGGCCATTGGCCACTCCGGCAATCCCGAGTTCGCTGATCGGAGTGGAAATCACCCGCTCCGGAAAGGCAGTCGCGAGCCCGCGTGCGACCTTGAATGCTCCTCCGTATGGATCGAGCAAATCTTCGCCGATCAAGTAAACACGTTCATCCGCGAGCATGGCCTCGTGCAGCGCGCGATTGAGATTCTCTACGACGCGCTCGCTCAAGGTCTCTGCCTCCAGTGCGCCAGAGGGCGGCCTTCGATCTCCGCGAGAACCTTCTCGAGGCGACTCCGGACTCGTCCGTCGGCTTCCGCGAATTCGCGCGGAAACACCGCTTGAAATTCTGCGTGCCAACTTCGCTCGCGGAGTGCCGTGACGGCGTGCGGATCCCGCGTGTCGTCGCCTTTGCTGTGCGAGCCGAGACGCTCCGTTTCGAACTCGATGACCGCCGGCGAACCGGTTCGCGCTTGGGCCAGAACGGGAGCGATTTCCTGCCGCAATTCGACGACGTTGTGACCGGTGCAGCGGACAAATCGAACGCCGAAAGCACGCACACGATCTTCGATATTTCCCGCCATGTTTTGCGTCCGGTGAGTGGTCTGCGCGATGTGGTTGTTCTCCACGATGACGACGACCGGAACCCGCCACAGCGCGGCCATGTTCAGCGCTTCGTAAACTGCGCCCTGCCCCCAAGTCCCGTCGCCGATGAACGGCACGGCAAGCGATCCCCGCTGTTCGCGTTTGAGTTGCAAGGCCGCGCCGACGGCCACCGGCAGGCTTTCGCCTTGGATTCCCGTCGAGATGTAACGTCCGCGCTTCAGGTGCTGACTGCCGCCGACGCCATGGCAAATCCCGCCCTCGCGTCCCATGATTTCTGCGAGTAACCCGGCCGGGTCGTCGAAACGCGCGAGGTAGTGGCCATGACCTCGATGATTGCTGAAAATGAAATCCTCTTCCTGCAGTTCGGACATGACGGTCACCGGAATGTACTCCTGACCGAGGCATGTGTGCGTCGTTCCGCTGAGCTTCCCCGCTTGGAAAAGGTCGAGCAAAAGTTCCTCGAATTGCCGGATGAGAAGCAGGCTCTCGAGGGTTTGCGGCGAAAGCGCACGCAACCCGGAGGCGGAAAAAAGCGGGTTTGCGGGAGACGTAGCCAAAGGGGCGGAAGAGCAGGAAGAGCGAGGATGCGAGCGTAGCTTCGAGGCTACCGGTGTCAACGCGACCACGGGTAGTCAGCGGCAGTTTAGCGTTCGCCAGTGGAGATCGAACGCAAAACCGTTTCAGCGTTCTTGTGCCAGGTGTGCCGGGCGCGGACATCTTCCTTGGCTTTGGCTCCGAGACGTTTCCTCAAGACTCCATCCCCGACGAGGAGCGCGAGTTGGTCCCGGAGATCGTTTGCATCCTCGGGCACAAAAAGCCGCCCATTTTCGTCATGCTGAATAACCGCTTCAATGGGTTCGGTCCTCGGCGCCAGGACAGCGCAGCCTTGCGCCATGCTTTCGAAGAGCTTGATCGGCGAGCGGTAGGCATTGCTGTGCGGCACAACGGCGATGTCCATCGCGGCCAAATAGTCAGGCATTTCGAAGTGACTCACGGCACCGGTGAAAATCACTTTCTGGCCGAGTCCGAGGCGCGCGACTTGCGCGGCGAGTGCGTCTTTCAAAGCGCCGTCGCCGACGAGCAAAAGCCGGAGCGCAGAATTTCCAGCGGCGAGCGCAGCGAACTGCGAGAGCAGCCGGTCCAACCGGTGCCACGGAACGAACCACCCGGAAAAGCCGATGACGACAGCATCTCCGAGCTGATGCATCCGACGCACGCGAGAAGGATCGGACACGCGATCCAGAGTGCTTGTGCTGACAGCGTTTGGCAGGACGAGAATCCGCTCCGGAGGAACTCCGATTGCCTCCACGCGGCGCGCGAGGTGCGGGGAGACGACGACGACGAGGCTGGCACGCCGAAAGGTGAGGCGGTCGGACCAACGCGCGAGAACGGCTAAGCAGGGTTCCGCGCGCACCCTCTCATCCCCAGCGAGTTCGTTGACCTCGACGACCAAGGGCAAACCGCGCGAGTGTGCCAGAAGAGCAGTGGCGCAGAGAAAAAACGCGTGTCGCTCATAGATGAGTTCGCATTGTTCACGGACGAGCAGACGCCAGTTGCGGACGAACGAAACGAGATTGTAACCGATCTCGAACATTTCAAAAACCAAGGCTGGAGCGCGTGCGGCGACTCGAGCGAGCAGACTCCGACGGGCGGGTGCAGCGAAAGGATTGGTGCCGGCGGTTTTGCGAGGATCGATGCCGGTCGGGCTTGAGAAAACGAGCGCATGTCCCAAGTCCTCAAAGGCGCCCGCCATCCCTGCCAGATGCACGCCTTCCGCGCCGGAGCCCTGCGTCCGAAAGTGAAAAAGCACCTTCATTTCGCCGCCTCGGAAAGCACCGCGTGATAGGCTGAAGCCGTGCCCGCCCACGTGAATCGAGTTCCGTAATTGGCAATGGATTCGCGTGAAGGTCGTGAGCTCAAGACGCTTTGCAACGCCTCCGCCAATGCCGATGCATCGCGCGGAGGGACAAGGCGCCCGAGATGCTCGCCGGTATGAACTTCCGCGATGCCTCCAACGTTGCTCGCCACCACCGGAAGGCCGCTGGCAAAGGCTTCGAGGATCACGTTGGGCACGCCTTCGTTGTCGCTAGGTAGGCAGAGCACATCGGCTGCGCGCATGTATTCCGCGACCGCCGCGGCATCTTTTCTTCCGGCAAAAATGACTTTCTGTCCGCACCCGAGACGCTCGGCCAAAGCACGCGCGGCAGACGCCAGCGGACCGCCCCCGATCAGGACGAGTTCGGAATTTTCAAAGCCAAATGACCCGCAAAGCCGCGCGAGTGCTTCGATCAGCACGAGCGGATTTTTGATCGGGCGCAAATTGCCGACGAACAGAATCACTCGCGCGCTTGGGTTCAGCCCGAGCATGATCCGCGCGGCCGAGGCGTCGCCGGGATGGAACGTAGCCGTGTCGACGCCGTTAAGAATCGGTTGGATCCGTGTCTTTTCCAGACCCAACTCTGCCAGCATCCGCGCCAGGTCTGCGCTGCGCGTGATGATCGTGTGCGCGGCGGGAAGGAGTCGCTCCATGACGCGGCGGCGCGCGGGCATGCCGACGTATTGATGCACGTCCGATCCCTGCGCGATGGCGACCAACGGAAATTCGAGTTCACGTGCGAGTTCCGCGATCGCGCAGGCATCGGGGAAAAGCCACGCACACAGTACGATATCGAAAGCAAAACGGCTCCGCAGTTCGCGGAGTGGACCGCGCACTGCGCGGCTCATTAGACGGTGATTCACACGGCCGCCGAGCTTCGGCAAGTAAGGCACAGACAAGAACTGCGGCTCAAAGACTCGATCTTCCTCCCGGCATTGCCAGAATTCCTTCGCAAAGGGCAGGGACGGTCGTAACGCCACCGCGCGGACTTCCCAGTGATCGCGGAGATGGTGCAGCACCGTTGCATTGTCCAAGCCGCGATACGGCTCACGCGTGTCCGGGAAAAGATTGGAAACGAATAGCAGCTTCATGCCGCGGCAGTCCTGCCCGGCGGCTTGAGTTTGCGATAGCGAAAATCCCGGAAGGGCCCGGGTTCTCCGGAGTGCCCAGCTTCGGCAGCGTGAATTAAATTCACGAGTTCGCGCGCCGTGACGTAATGAAAACGCAGCGTGCGGTCTTGGGCGCCAATCTCGGCGACAGCGCGGTGAAAAGCGCGCATCGGCTCACCGAGCAGCATCCGCAGATTCGCGGGGAGCGCGCCATGCGTGTGCAATTTGATGAAAAGCCAATTGGGTCGGCTCTCCACCGCGATACGACATTCCAGCCACAGTCGCAGGCGCTCCGCGGTCGGCGGATTGATTGCCGTGAGATCGCTGTTCTCGATGCGCGGAAGGATCCCAAATTTTCGTCGATTCCAATTTAAGGCGAGTGGGCCTTGCACGATCAGTAATTCATCGTCCGCTGACGGTGCCTGCGTGCGGTCTGAAAACGCGCGGCGACCCTGGTCATGCGATTTTGCGGCGCCTGTGCTGCGGGCGTAGTAGAGGCTGTTGATGGTCTGAGTCTGGGTGCGATTCGGCGCGGAGGGCAGCGTGAAGTCCGCAAAGCAGCCCGTCTCGCGGAGGACAGCGAGCTCATGACGCACCCCACAGTGGCGGCCTTGAGGATGAGAATCGTCGAGCGCCCAATTGCCGTGGACAAAGCCGTAGCGCAACCCGCCGAGGGGATCGCGAGAAAGCAGCCCATGCCCGGCAAGCCGCGTGATTCCTTGCTTCAGCGTCGCCCGTAGATTTTCCGCCGAGTCGTTCTCATGGTGAAGGTGGACCTCTGTCTCACTGCCTGTGGCGTGGCAAAGCTCAGCCATCTCGCCGACGACATCGGGATCGTATTGCTCGATCGGATAGAAAAAAGTGTGCCTGGGGCTGCGGTCCGCCGCATCGCGAAACTCGCTCGTAAGCTGCGGGAAACTACGTTTCCACGTCCTGACTCTTTCCAATGCCTCGGATTTGTCGGCGTCGTGGAAGGGCTCGAAATGATCGCAGACGCAGATCATCACGTGCCGGACGCCGAGGGCGCGCGGAGGATTCCGGTCGCGCTGCATCCAAGCCGGAAGCCAGAGATCGAGGGCTTTCAGCACAGCCGGCCAGGTAAGATCATGCGGAGTATCATCGTTCTGCGCGCGGCACCTCCATCGGCCGGTCCATCGCGGCACTCATGGTCCGCGGTGCCCCTTTCTGCATCAGATTGTTGATTCGAAAAAACGCCGCCATCATCGCGCGGGCATTTGGGTTGAAGATATCGCCATGGCCCGGGATGAGTTCCCCAGGGACCTCGACGAGCCAATAGGGCGTGAGTTCGCCGCCCGGCTTCCGGCGGATTTCCCACTGGTCGTAGCGCTCCTTTTCGCCGCTCACAAATCTCCGCCGGTCGGGATGGTTCAAATTGTATTCGAACGCCGGATTAATCTCCGGTTGGCAAACCCCAACCGTCTCGTCCCATTTGCCAGCCTTCACGCGCACGGGCGGGTTGAGCGGGACGACTTCGTGAGTGACCAGATACGGATTATGCCCGGGCGTGGTCGTAAAATACTTCCGCTGGCTCACCGTCTCATCCGTGCCGTCATATTTTCTCGTCAAATGGTAATCACGAAAGGTTCCGAAGAAATTTGAGAGTCCCGTCCCGATCGGGAAAAATTTGCCGGTCGCTTGGTCTGCTTTCGACGTGATCGAAATCAGCAGCGGGTGCTCCGGATCGATGCTGGTATTGGAGCCGGGCGTGCGCGGGATGCGGCGAAAGGTGTCGACGAGTTCCTTGGCATAACTTGATTCGGCAGCCGAATTGAGCAGAAGCACGAGGTCAGCGGGAGTATACAGTTCGCCACTCGCTGAAGCTCCGCCGCTTCTGGTGCCGTAGGTGTAAAGCCGCGCCGGAAGGCTTTGGGCGAGGATTTTCTCGAGCCCGAGCGCGCCGAGCGAATGTCCGATCAGCACCGTCCGGGAGCCGGGTTGATACTTCCTCGTCTCGCGCACCAGCCAGTAAATGGAGTCGGCCATCGGATGTCCGGCGGCGCGCTCGATGGCGCCTTTGCGATTAAAAAGACTGAGCTGTTTTGGGACCCAGAGCAGCGAATTTCGCGCAACCGATTCCCCGCGCCAGCCGATGAAGACGCCGTGCACGCGGAGCTGGCTGGTGGCCGGCGAATGGCCCAATTGCTTCAAAAGACAACGGAAACGCGCGACGTCGCCAGCCTGCTCGCTCGCGTCATTGTGCCAGCCGTGGATGAACGCCACCATCAGCAGCGGCTGCTTCGAACGGTGAATCCGGCGCGCGGCATCGGCGAGTTGTGCCCGGTCCCAATAATCACCGCGCTCGTCGAATTCGATATACGAAAGCTGATATGGATGCTCGTCCGGAACGTAGCTCTCGAAGGCGGATTTTGTCGTGTCTCGCGAATCCACATTCACGAAGCGATGCTGCTTGTTAGTCGTGCAGCCGGGGAGCAGCGCGAGCGCGCCGCCGAGTGCGAGGAGATACCGTAGTTTCATGCTCAGGGGGATGTGCGACTGCGCGACCAGGCGACCATCGCCGTCCGGCAATCGTGCGCGGAGGATGCGAAGATGCGGCGTGCCCTGTCAAATCCTCACGAGTGGCGGAGTGCCGGGATCTGCCGGCCGATCGAGAAGTAAATTTCCTGGCGGACGCGCACGATCGTGCGCCGCAAGGTGGGGCTTCCATCCGCGAGGATCTTGATGGCCCAGCCTCCGTTCGCGAGTCGGCTGCACCCAATCCAGACTTCCGCCGCGTGCAGGGCGTGAATCGCCGGCCAGCAGGGTGAGTCAGCCCCGATCAGCGGTGAGATGACCGTGCCGCTGGCGTAATAGGCGCGAGGAAATTCCGCGCGAATCGGCTGAAGACTTTCGTCCTCCAAGCACAACCGATAGCGCTCGCGAACCACCCGGCTCCCAGCCCAAAAAACATCGGTTGACCATGCGAGCGAGTCATAAGCAAAAGTTTCGCCCGAGGCAACGCGCCCCGGCGCGAGCGTCTCGAAAAGAAAGAGCTCCCCGCCGTCTTCCACCCGCGCGACGGTGCGTTGGGAAAAGCGCGTTCCAGCTTGGGGAATGAAAAGTTCCGGCAGCACTTCCAACGAGCCGCCACTTTCGACCACGAATTCCTGCACCACCTCCGCGCGACCTGTGCGCATCCGGTGCGCGCGGTTCGCGCTGGGCGCTGTAAGCAACATCCGCGCGCCTTTCTCCACCCGCACCGACATGCGGATTCGGTCGCCCTCGAGCAGCCCGGCTGTCGGATTCACCGCATTGACCACGAGCACGCCTTCATCGAGGTGCGGCTTGCTCAAATGCATCGGCGCCGCAAACGACTGTTGGCTCAGAAAGCTTTGTCCATCAGCGTTCGCAGTGCAAACGAGGTCGAGATGACCCATCAACCCGCGACGTTCGAGGAGTACTTCGCTCACACAAAAAGCACCTCGCGCCGCAGCCACGCCAGCAGGTCATCCTTCCCTTTTTCCGAGCGGAGATCGGCGAAGAGAAACGGCTTCTCGCCGCGCATCAGTTTCGAGTCGCGAGCCATCACTTCCAAGTCCGCGCCGACGTGCGGCGCGAGTTCGGTCTTGTTGATCAGCAATAGGTCGCTGTGGCGTATCGCCGGTCCGCCTTTGCGCGGGATTTTGTCTCCCTCGGCCACGTCGATAACGTAGATGAAGGCTTCCACGAGCTCCGGGGAAAAGGTTGCCGAAAGGTTGTCGCCGCCGCTTTCGACGAGGATGAACTGCGCATCGGGATGTCGTTGTTCGAGCTCGGCGATCGCTGCGAGATTCATGCTCGTGTCGTCGCGAATCGCCGTGTGCGGGCAGCCGCCGGTCTCGACGCCGATGACGCGGTCCGCGGGCAGCGCGTCATTTCGGACCAGGAATTCCGCGTCTTCGCGCGTGTAAATGTCGTTGGTCACGACGGCGATGGAGAACTCATCCCCGCAGCCATTGGCAGAGTCGCAGGACGAGCATGGTTTTTCCTGAGCCGACAGGTCCGCCGATGCCGATGCGCACGGCGCGATTGGTTTTACTTTTCATGAGATAAAGAGCCGCTCATCCGCGCGCTCGTGACGCATCGAGGCGATTTCGAGGATCGGATTGAACCAACCCGCATCCTCGCGGGTGATGCGGAGCGAGTGCGCGAGCGTGGTTGAAGTGTGCTGCAAACTCTCTCGAAGCGAACGCTGGCAACCATCCTGTCCGATGCGAATGAGCTTCAAGGCAGCGGCGCACACAGCGGCGAGCGATTGGTAAAAATACGTCGCGAGCGCGGCTTGAAGCGGGACCTGTTGGACTACCGCCTGCAGCGCACAAATGACGAGATGATGTCCGCGCGCCCGGCCGCTCTCAATTTCCTCGGCGAAGTCTGAAAGCAGCGGAGAATCGGCGATCGTTCGCAGCGCCCGGAGCCGCCGCGAACCAAGCTGAGCGCTGGCTTCGCGCGCCTCGCGCGCCAGTTTCCACGCGCTGATTTCCTCGTCGATTTCGCAAAGCTCCACCACCTCGCCTCGGATCGCTGCGTCGAACGCGAAGCGCAGATACGGCAACTCCTGCTCGCGCTGCGCTGGGATGATTTGCATCCGCAAAAAACCTCGCAGCGATGCTTCGTCGTGCGCGCCACCGAGACGCACGATTTCCTCAAACCCGAGCGAATGCGCGTAGGCCCCGGTCGGGAAAAGCGCGTCACTCGTCTGGAGCAGGAACGGCAGCCACGGGATCGTTTCGTCTTCCATCACTCAATGGCGATGTCCACCCGCGAGCGGCTGGAAAATGGCGTCGCGCGCGGTGAAGGAAATTCGCTCGCGCTCGAATAGCTGACGCAACGCGGGGTCGTCGGCGACGCGCAGCATCTCGCCCTCGATCGCGAGCGGAAAGTGGAGGTTGCCGATCATCCATCCGAGCCGCGCGGCGTCGGCGGCATGGACGCCGAATTCCGCACTCGGATTTCGAGGACCGGTTCGTTGCTTTGCGCGATGACGTAGACGCCCGCTTCCGCGACTGAAAAATGCTTCGCCATCGACCAGCGGACGATCGAGATCGAAGCCGAATTCGCAGCCGTCGTCCGCGACGCCGCGCCAGCGCCGCTTCGCCAAAGTCAACCGATCGACGCGCAGTCCGATCTGCGGTAGCGCGCGATCCCACACGGCGAGATGTTCATCGATCAACTGCATGACGGGAGAAAAGACCGACGACCGTGGCACGTCATCGCGAAGCGCCTAAAAAAGAAAGTACCGCTGCGCCATCGGCAGCACGGTCGCCGGCTCGCAGGTCAGCTCGCGACCATCGGCCTTGACGGTGTAGGTCTCGGGATCGACTTCGATTTTCGGCAGCGCGTCGTTCCAGAGCAGGTCGCGCTTGGTGATGTTGCGCGTGTTTTTCACCGCGACGAGGCGCTTGGCGAGACTGCAGTGTCGCCGAGCATGCCGGATGTGCAGCGCGACGCCGCTGACAAAGGTGACGCGACGTGGAGAATTTCGCCCGTCCATGCGCGGCGAATTGCGGGCGATAGAACGTCGGCTGCGGCGTCGGAATGCTCGCATTCGGATCGCCCATGTTGGCCAGCGCGATCAGGCCGCCTTTCAAGATCGACCTCCGGCTTCACGCCGAAAAACGCCGGCTTCCAGACGACGAGATCGGCGAGTTTGCCGACTTCGATGCGAGCCGACTTCATGCGCGATGCCGTGCGCGATCGCGGGGTTGATCGTGTATTTCGCGATGTAGCGCAGCGCGCGGAAATTGTCGGCGGCGGCGTGTGCGACGGGCGCTTCGAGCTTGCCGAACTGCACCTTCATCTTGTGCGCCGTCTGCCAGGTGCGCGTGATGACTTCGCCGACGCGGCCCATCGCCTGCGAGTCGCTCGACATCATCGAAAACGCGCCGAGATCGTGCAGCAGATCCTCCGCGGCGATCGTCTCGGGGCGGATGCGCGATTCGGCGAAGGCGACGTCCTCGGGAATCTTCGAGTCGAGGTGATGGCAGACCATGAGCATGTCGAGATGCTCGTCGATGGTGTTGACCGTGAAGGGCCGCGTCGGATTCGTGGAGGACGGCAGCACATTCGCTTCGCCGCAGACGCGGATGATGTCCGGCGCATGTCCGCCGCCCGCGCCTTCGCAGTGATAGGTGTGAATCGTGCGGCCTTTGAAGGCGCGCGATCGTGTCCTCGACGAAGCCCGCTTCGTTCAGCGTGTCGGTGTGGATCGCGACCTGCACGTCGAGTTCGTCGGCGACGCCGAGACAGGTGTCGATCGCCGCCGGCGTCGTGCCCCAGTCTTCGTGCAGCTTCAGCCCGATCGCGCCCGCGAGCACCTGCTCGCGCAGCGGTTCGGGCGTCGAGCAGTTGCCTTTGCCGAGAAAGCCGAGATTCATCGGATATTCGTCCGCGGCCTCGAGCATGCGGTGGATGTTCCAAATGCCCGGCGTGCAGGTCGTCGCGTAGGTGCCGTGCGCCGGACCGGTGCCGCCGCCGATCATCGTGGTGATGCCGCTGGCCAGCGCGTGCTCGATCTGCTGCGGGCAGATGAAATGGATGTGCGTGTCGATGCCGCCCGCGGTGACGATGCAGCCTTCGCCCGCGATGACTTCGGTCGCCGCGCCGATGGTCATGCCCGGCGTGATGCCGTGCTGAATGCCGCGGATTGCCCGCGTGGCCGATGCCGACGATGCGCCCGTGCTTGATGCCGATGTCCGCTTTGATCACGCCCTGCACCGCATCGAGGATCAGCGCATTCGTGATGACGAGATCGAGCGACTCCGCATCCGCGCGGTGGCGATTGCCCCATGCCGTCGCGGATGACTTTGCCGCCGCCGAATTTCACCTCGTTGCCGTAGCCGCCCGCTCTCCGCGATCGAGGTCGCGCTCGACTTCGATGAAAAGCTCGGTGTCCGCGAGACGCACCTGGTCGCCCGACGGTCGGGCCGAACATCTCGGCGTATTGGCGGCGGGTGAGTGTTCATGACGTCATAGCGGTGCCGTTCACCTTGTTGTTCAGGCCGAAGACCTCGCGCGTGCCGGCGAAGCGCGACGAGCTTCGACTTCCGCGGTGTCGCCCGGCTCGAAGCGCACGGCGGTGCCGGCGGGAATGTTGAGCCGAAAGCCGCGCGCGGCTTCGCGATCGAAGCGGCAGCGCAGTGTTCACTTCGTAGAAATGAAAATGGCTGCCGACCTGGATCGGACGGTCGCCGGTGTTCGCGACTTCGAGCGTGCGCGTCTCGCAGACCCGACATTCGGCTTCGAGGTCGCGGCGGCTCCGTCGGCGACGAATGATTTCCCCGGGAATCATGTCACGGATCGGGATTGTGAACGGTGACGAGCTTGGTGCCGTCGGGAAAGGTGGCCTCCACCTGCACTTCGTGAATCATTTCCGGCACGCCTTCCATCACCTCGTCGCGCTTCAGAATGGTCGTGCCAAAGCTCATCAGTTCGGCCACGGATTCGCCCATCGCGCGCGCCTTCCAGGATCTCGTAGGTGATGATGGCGATCGGCTTCGGGATAGTTCAGCTTCAGCCCGCGCGCCTGACGGCGGCGCGCGAGATCGGCCGCGACGACGATGAGCAGCTTTTCCTGTTCGCGCGGCGAAAGATGCATACCGCCGGACTATCGCCGCCGGTTCGCCAGCCAGGACGCTCCGAGAAATCCGCCGATCGTCGCGAGGAAAATCAGCAGCGAAAGCCACTCCGGGACATGTCCGGCGTGCGGCATCCCGGCGCTAAGATCGAAGGCGGTGTGCCCCGGATGCGCTTGCGCGAGAGTCGGAAGAAGCAGGGCGGCGGTGAGAAGTTTGGCCAGTTTCATGTGCAAGGAATCGGATTTCGCTCAGCCTAGGCGCGTCAGGTTTTCGAAGGCACGCTTTTTAGACGACCAGATGCGCTTTTACCACGTCGTCCGTCAGTTCGGCGATCGGACCATGAGAGACGACTGCGCCGCGGTCCATGATGTAGAAAACGTCGGCGAGTTCCTTGGCGAAATCGAGGTATTGTTCGACCAGCAGGATGCTCATCTTTCCCTCCTCTCGCAAACGGCGGATGGTGTCGCCGATCTGATCGATGATGTTCGGCTGAATGCCCTCGGTCGGTTCGTCGAGAATGAGGAGTTTCGGCTCGGTGAGCAGGGCACGCCCGATCGCCAGCTGCTGCTGCTGACCACCCGAAAGCATGCCACCTTTGCGCGGCAGGAACTCTTTGATGATCGGGAAACAGCTCAAAAATTCGCTCGACGTTGCCGTTCACTTTCTTGCCCTGCGCCACCGCGCCGATCTTCAGGTTTTCTTCCACGGTGAGGTGCGGGAAAATCTCGCGTCCCTGCGGCACGTAGCCGATGCCGCATCGTGCGCGTGCTTCGGGTGAAAGGCCGGTAAGCGGTTCTCCGTCGAGAGTCACCGTGCCGGCGTCGGCCTTCAGCAAGCCGGTGATGGTCTTCAAGGTCGTGGTCTTGCCGACACCGTTTCGACCCATGAGGCACATGACACTTTTCTCCGGCACGGTGAGGTTGACGCCGCGCAGAATGCGGCTCCCGGCGATGGCGACCTGTAAATTTTTGACTTCGAGCATGGATCAGTGCGCTTTGCTCCGGCCGAGGTAGACCTCGATGACTTTTTCGTTGTTCTGCACCTCGTCCACCGGACCCTCGCAGAGCACGGTGCCCTGGTGCAGCACGGTCACGCGGCGTCCGAGTGCGATTTGCCGGACAAAAACCATGTCGTGTTCGATCACGACGATGCTGTGCTTGCCGGCCAGCTGAAAGCAGCAACTCGCCGGTGCGCGCCGTCTCTTCGTCGGTCATGCCCGCCGCCGGTTCATCGACCAGAAGCAGGCTGCGCGTTCTGCGCGAGCAGCATGCCGATCTCCAGCCATTGCTTTTGCCCGTGCGCAAGCGCGCCGGCCTTCCAGTCGCGCTTTCTCGGCAAGCTTGATCGTCTCCGAGGACGTCATGGATTCGGTCCTTTTGCGCCGGCGTTACCCGTGAGAAAAGCGAAGCCCACACGCCTCGCGAGCCTTCCAGTGACAGCAGCAGGTTTTCAAAGACGGTGTGATCAACATACACCGTCGGCGTCTGAAATTTCCGACCGATGCCGAGTCGGTAGATCTCGTATTCACTCATTTTCGTCAGCTCGTGTGAGTCGTCGAATTTGATCGTGCCGGTATCGGGAATCGTGCGCCCGGTGATCAGGTCCATGAATGTCGTTTTGCCCGCGCCGTTCGGGCCGATCACCGTCCGCAACTCGCCTTCATCCATGTAAAAGGAAAGATCCGTGATCGCTTTGAAGCCGGCGAACGACTTGTTCACGCCTTCGGCCGCAAGGATGAATCCGCGTGGCTTGATGGTCTTCTCGAGCTGCATGATTACGCGGCTTCCTCCTTTGCAGTTCCCTCTCGGCCAGCGCAGCGATCTCCGCTTCTCCATTCGTCCGTGTCTCAGCGTTGAACTTCCGGCGCTTGAACCAATCGGAGATCTGTTTCGGGAGACCGACGATACCGCCCGGCACAAAGAGCACCATAAACATGAACATCCCGCCCATGATGATCAGCCAGATGTCGGGATACGCGCGTGTCGCCCACGATTTCAGCCAATTGACTCCGATCGCTCCGATGATCGGTCCCACCAAAGTTCCGCGTCCGCCCACCGCCACCCACACCACTGCTTCGAGTGACTTTTCCGTCGTCATTTCGCTCGGATTGATGATGCCGACTTGCGGCACGTAGAGCGCACCACCAAGCCCTGCGATTACCGCGCATATGACGAAGACGAACAGCTTGTAATTCGCTGCCGCATAGCCGCTGAAAAGCACGCGTGTCTCCGAGTCCCGCATCGCACGTTGCACCAGCCCGAACTTCGTCCGGGTCAGCCACCGGCAGCCCACATAAACGATCAGAAGCAGCACGGCGGTGGCGATGAACAGCCAGCGCTGTGTGCTCGCGCTCCGGACATCGGCCCCGAGGATCAGCCGGAAATCGGTGAAGCCGTTGTTGCCGCCCATCACCATATCGTTGCGGAAAAACATCAGCGCCGCGCCGTAGGTCAGCGCCTGGGTGAGGATCGAGAAGTAGACTCCTTTGATGCGCGAGCGGAAGGCGAGGTAGCCAAAGACCAGCGCCAGCAAGCCCGGCACAACCAGGACCATCGCACGCCGAAAAGCTGAAGGACGCAAAAGGCTCGCCAGAACCACGGCAGGAAGGTATGTCCGAGGAACACCATGAAGTCCGGCAAGCCTCGGGATTTTGTCCGGATTGCGCGTATTGCCCCATTGGCCCCGATCATCAGCATGAGATACATCCCAAGCATGTAACCGCCGAGTGAGAAAAAGAGCGCCTGCCCAAGCGAAAGCAACCCGGTGAAGCCCCACAGCAAATCCACCGAGATCGCCAGGACGGCGTAGCACAGATACTTCCCCCACAGGTTTAGGTGAAAGTCGCTCACTAGCTCCGGCGGCATTCAGCCACGGCAGCACCACAATGACGAGAAGTGCGGCCGCTGCGACCAGCAGCGCTTCAAGTTTGAAATGCAGGTCTGGTTGCGGCAGCCATTAACCTTCCAAGCTCCTGATTTAGTGACGAACAACCCAGCAGGACGCCATTGCAGGAAGAGAATGATCGCGCCAAGCACGACGATCTTTCCCAGCACCGGATTGAGGAGAATTTGTTGCAGACTCTGATCGACCACCCCGATGCCCGAGTGCGCTAATGACGGTGCCTGCGATGCTACCGACTCCGCCAACGACGACCGTCATGAACGCATCGACGATGTAGCTCTGGCCCAGCGAGGGGCCGACGTTGCCGATTTGACTTAGAAACGCCCCAGCGAGTCCCGCCAACCCGCTTCCGAAGCCGAAGGTCAGCATATTTACCCGCTCCGTGCGCACACCCATGCACGCAGCCATCTGCCGATTCTGCATCACGGCTCGGATGAGCAAGCCCAACGGAGTCTTCGTCAGAAGCGCCCAGGTCGCCGCGATGATCGCGACCGCAAAGCCGATGACGAACAGCGCGATTCCAGCCAAGGATAACATCGAAGAGAGTCCAGTGACCCGAAAGCCAGGCTGGGCTATAGACCTGCACGTTGTTGGCGCCGAAGGTGAGCCGGAAAAGCTGTTGCAGGACGAGCGACACGCCCCAGGTCGCGAGCAGTGACTCCAAAGGACGCCGATAGAGAAAGTGGATCACGCCGCGCTCCAGCAAAATTCCAACTCCAGCCGCCACGAGAAAGCTCAACGGCAGCGCGACGATGAAGTATCCGTCCAGCGCAGCCCCTTGGAGTTGCATCCCGGGCAACGCAATCTTCAATCCGAACGGGGAGAGCGCCAGTCCGGTGCCGAAAAGGTTTTGCACGACATAGGTGGTGTAGGCGCCCACCGCGATCAATTCGCCGTGCGCCATGTTGATGACGCCCATCAGACCAAAAGTGATCGCCAGCCCGATCGCCACCACGAGCAGGATGGAACCGAGCGACAAGCCTCGGAAAAGCGTCCCGTAGAAGTTCACCCATTTGGTGTGCGTCGCGATGCTAGCCAACGCCTCCTACGGCCGCTTTCGCCACTTCCGGGGTTGCATCGGATGCTAGTGCCTTGAGCGCATCCTGACTCGGAATGGAGCCGAGTGCTGCCAGCGTCTCGGAAGCAGCGATCTGGGTCTTTGCATCCGTGCTCTTGAGTTCAATCTGCGCGATTGATTCCCGTAATGCGCGTTGCACCGTCCGATCGTTTTCGACGTTCAAACGGGCACTCGAGCCGGGAGTTGCTCTTCGTCTTGAGCCAGTCCGACCTGCGAGATCATTCTCAAGCGCTCTGCCGGATCTGGCGCGGCCAGCGCGAAGACGTCCAAAACGCCTTTCATTGCCAACCGCAGCGCCGAATCCGTCTCCGCAGAATTCAAGTCGACCGCCAGCAACCGCACCGGCTTGCCGATGGCATCCTTGAGCAGCTCAAGGTGTGTCGACTCGCACGGCTCCTTGCTGCTCTTCTGCGTCCTTTTCCGGCATCGAACGTCACGGCAACCTTCGGACCGGCGTCAGGCGTCTCGTAGATGTAGATGCGTCCTTCCTTCCAATTCCAGCAAGAGCTGACGAACGACTGGATCCGTGCTGCCCGCCAGTCCTGCCACCAACCTGACCTGCTCCTCAGATTCTTCCGTCACGATTGCTTTTGCGATCACTCCCCGGGGAGTCTCCGCTATCGCAGCCGACGTGGGAAAGAGCACAGCCGCGATGAAGGAGATTACGAGAGGCGATGTGCGAAAGAATGAAGTAGTCATCTTGCTGTCAGAATAGAAGAAGGGGCGAGGCATCGAACCCCGCCCCTTCCACCCAAACCGTAATTTTTACTTCTTCGCTGGCGCCTTTGCCTCCTTGGCCTTGAAGGTGCCCTTCAAGAAAGGTTCCCCGAACACGTTCGGGAAGGTCTTGAGGATTTTGAATTGTCCGTCAGCCTTGGTCTCGCCGATGTAGACGTTCTTTGTGAGGTGGTGGTTCTTTTGCGAGGTCACCTTGCCGCCTGGTCCATCGAAGGAGATTCCACCTTCGAGCGCCTCGACCACTTTCTCGACCTCAAAGGACTTGGCCTTCTCGACTGCAGCCTTCCATAGATAGACACCGTCATAGCTCAGAACCATCGGCGAACAGGTGACACGACCATCTTTCACGATGTTGCTCGTGTCGGCACCAGGTGCGCCCGTGACTTTCGGATCCTGGACCCACTTGAGGAAGTTCGTGGTGAACTTCTTGTTCTCCGGTGACTTGATCGACATGAAGTATGTCCAGCAACCGAGTTGTCCGACGAGTTGTTTGGCCGGGAGGCCGCGGAACTCATCTTCCGAAATGGAGAAGGAGCAAACCGGGGCGGTCTCCGCAGTGAGCCCAGCGGCGGCGTATTCCTTAAAGAAGGGAACGTTAGTGTCTCCGTTAAGGGTGTTGATGATGCAAGCCTTCCCGCCGGCGGCGAACTGCTTGATCTCCGCGACGATCTGCTGGTAGTCGGTGTGGCCGAACGGCGTGTATTTCCCTGCGGAAATGATGTTGCCAGCTTCGTCCTTCTTAAAGCCGCCGCCGATGTTCTCGAGCGGCACTCCTTTGCTGCGGAGATACTCCAGCAGGACAAGGTTCGTAGTCTGCGGATAAACGTAATCGCTGCCAAGGAGGTAGAACTTCTTCTTGCCTTGGGCGAGGTAGTAATCTACCGCCGGCGTGGCTTGCTGATTCACGGCTTCCGCGGTGTAGATGATGTTCTTCGACATCTCTTCGCCCTCATATTGGACCGGATAGAAAAGCAGACCCTTCTTTTCCTCAAAGACCGGGAGAACCGATTTCCGCGAGACGCTCGTCCAGCAGCCGAAGGTCACGGCGACTTTGTCCTGGTCGAGGAGTTGCTTGGCTTTCTCAGCAAAGAGTGGCCAGTTTGAGGCTCCGTCGACGACAACTGGTTCGATCATCTTGCCCATCACGCCGCCCGCCTTGTTGATCTCGTCAAAAGTGAAGAGGAGGACATCGCGCAGGGAAGTTTCCGAGATGGCCATGGTGCCGCTCAAGGAATGGAGCACGCCGACCTTGACGGTATCATCGGCCGCGCGCGCTCCGATGGAGGAGGTGAGAATGGCTGCACCCGTGAGCAGGGTGGTGCCGAGGAATTTCCGAAGTTTCATGTAAGTAATTGGGTTTGGGTGTTGAGGTTTGGGGACTGCAAAACCGAGATCAAGGCACACCGCGGGTGGGAGAGGGAAAGCTGTGCGCCCGAGAGTCACTACCGCTAAAGAAGAACCGCCTGCCATTTCGAAGTCCGGAGGACCTCGCGAACTCCGCCGGACCCATTCGTCCGGCGGAGCCGCTATAGAACCGAGAGGTGAGGCTTAGAAGCTCACTACGAGCCCGCTTTGGAAAACGTGCTGGCTGTGCTGGCCATTGCCTTGAGCGGAGCGGGAGAAGTCACGCAGCGCATCACCGAGGTAGGTGTAGGTGTAGCCCGTGTTAAATGTCCACGACCCGAGGCACGAAGGCATGAAGGCCAGCGGCACGGCGGCATTGATGCCAGCCGACGCGTAGCCAAAGGTGTCGCCAGCGTAGAACTTGCCATCGCCGAAGCCTGCGGTGATCGGGAAGGTAAGCGTTGCGACTTTTCCGATCGGCACGGACGGAGCGATGCCGCCTTCAAAGTACCATGCTTGCTCCTGCAAGCCGGCAGCGCCGCCAACTTCGCGGAGGACGGTTACGTGCGGGTGCAAGGCGAATGCGCCGAGAGCCTCGGAGTCGTCATACGAGAGGTTCAAGTTGATGCTGCGTGCAGGGTCGAAAGCGCCCGACGGGCTGTCGAACTCGAAGAAGCTCAACGTCGCCGTGAAGTTCTTCGCGAAGGTGACGGCAATGCCCGTCGTATAATCGAACTCGTACCAGTTTTGCGCCGTCGTATTGCCGCCCTGCTTGTGGCTGTGGATACTGCTCCAGATGCCGAGGTTCAGGCTAACCTTGTTAATGAAGCCTTCGCCCGAGTAGAGCTTGAAATACAAGTCGGCGTATGGCTGAGCGATGACGCCCTGGTTCTCAAGCACGAGACCGCGCGAGATGTATTCGGAAACGAAGTTCACGCCGAGGTCGCCCGTGATGCACGACTCTTTGACCTGCTCAATGACAGGTTTGGATTCCTTGCTGGTCGACATGGTGCCAGCCCAACTCACGGTCGGGAGGACAAGGACGCCGGCCATCAGGGCGCTGAACTTGGCGATGCTGTTTTTGGTCATGATATGTGGATCAGTCTTTCTAGTGGTGGTTGGTTGGTATGGGTGCCGTTTGGCGGCAGCGGCGGGTTTAGCAACGTCCCTGCCAACCTCCGGAATTTTTTTACCTCATGCCCGCGCCGTCGCTCGCGAAGCCTCACCAGTGCAAGATCCCCGTGCTCTCGAGAAAGTGAAAAAATCTTCCCGAGCCTTGCCTCGCAAGTTTGCGACCGCTGAGAGACGCGCAATATCAGCCACCGATCCGAAGCAGTGCGCACATTTCGCCACGAGCCGGTCCGGTGTCCCAATCCATCGCGTACATCTCTGTCGCAAAGGAACACAGTTGGGAATGCAGTGCCTCTTCGGATCGTCCGGTAAACAGCGTTCTCCCGAGTGCGCTTCGCTGCCCTCTGAACTCCAACGACCTCAATCTTCCAGCCCGCCCATCATCCAGATGCGCTTAATGTCATCAGAGACATTCCTTCTCGTTTGGGGATCGAGCGTATAGCCGGTCTCTCTCTCGATCCTCAGAATGGCCTCGGCGATTCGAGTTTCCAAGTCTTGCGACGAAATCACTTCCTGGGGATCCAGAGCCGTGCAGGTGGGTGAAAGCAACAGTTCGATGGCCCACTCGGCCCAGTTCTTCGGCTCGCACGCCCGGTCCATCAGTGACTCCCGGTATTCCGCCTCATCTCCGTAGGTCTCTTGCACCGGCGACGGAATGTCCGCTGCCGACGCCGTTCCGGCCGAAGCACCTCCGACCGCGATCACGCCCGCGCCGAAGAACCGCTCGACTGGATAAGCGGTTTGCAGGCGGCCCGTGATGTCCACGACGATGCGCAGGATTCGACACTCCTTGTCGCCAATGCGCCCAATGACGTCCGGGAATTCCCGTTCGATCACGACGGCCGGCATCCCAATGGGCTCTCCACCCACGGTTAGCTTGGTCAAAATGGGTGTGCGGCTCGGGCCGCTCACGGTTCTTTTGATCAGACCTTCGATGGCATCCTGACTCCGGAACCGCGACTCAAAGACGGCGTGCCGAAGCTTGTCGGGCGAAGGTTTGAAATGTTCGGCGATGTGTGCAAACGCCTTGGTCCAGGATCGAGACTTTCGGGTGATTTGCCCAGCGACACGGCTGCCACTTTTCTTAATGAGCGCTTTGGCCCCCTTCTTCCCAATTTGTTTAATTACCTGCTTCGCAACGATTTCGCCGGGTCCTGCCATAGTGAAAGGGGTTAAGATCGAAATTCCGTTTCCGTATCCTTGGAGGTCCGCTGATCCGTCGTCCAGTTCATGCCGGGGGCCAGGTTGGGAAGGAGGGAGGAAGGGAGTCAAGTCGGAAATACCAATGTGCTTTAGCAAGGTGGCGTCCGGAATACTGACCCGTCGCGAATCTGAGGTGCGCGGCGATCCGCCGGGCAAACACCCAAACACCATATGACCACTCGCATCCACTCCACCCTCGCTCTTGCGCTCAGTCTCGCGCTCACGCCTGCTCTTCTCGCCCAGACGACCGCGGTCACCTCCACCACCACGGGCGGCGGGACGACTTCGACGGAAACTTCCACCACCACGACAGCGGGAACCGTCACCGAGATCGGCGCTGATGGCCTGATGATCCGCACCACGACTTCGCCCGACCCACTTCGCTACAGTTTTAGCAAGACCACGACCTACGTTGATGAAACCGGTGCACCGGTCTCCATCGATCTCGTGAAATCCGGCCTCCCGGTCACGGTGCAATACATCCGGGAAGGCGACCGCATGATCGCAAACCGCGTCGTCGTCCGGCGTTCCACAACTACGACGACGGATGCCTCGCCGACGGTGATCGAGCGCAACACTAACACGACGATCACCAAGCCGCCGATGGTCGTGGAGAAGCCCGTCTACGTCGATCGCGTGGTCGAGAAGCCCGTGATCGTCGAGAAAAAGGTTGCCGTGCCGGTGGAGAAAAAGTCTACGTCGACCGCCCGGTCGTCGTGGAGAAAGCGGTCCCTGCACCCGCGCCCGTAGTCATCGAGAAAAAGACCACGACGACCACGACAACGTCCGATTCTAAATAAATTTCCCCGGTAGATAAGCGAGAGGCGGAGACGTTACGACGTCTCCGCCTCTTTGCATTTGAGCCCTCGGCGCGAGCTCAGGAGCAATTGAAAAGCGGTCAATAGCACTGGGATCGGGCCGACAGCCGGTGGGGCAACGAATCCCGTAATTCGCCAGGGCCGACGGTGTTTGGGAGATCAGAAGGTAAGCGCTACCCCGCTAAAGCTCATTCTCTTGCACCTACTTCGTCGCGCTCCGGCAGGCGCGAAGAAACGAGCCCGCTCGATCGATCCGAGCCTAACGCCCCGATCGCTTCACACCACTTCCACCGGGCATTTTGGGAGTGCTTTGAGGAAGGCGCCGCCGTAGCTTTTGGTGAGGATGCGGGGGTCGAGGATGACGACGATGCCACGGTCTTGTTTGGTGCGGATGAGACGGCCGACGCCTTGGCGGAGCTTGAGGATGGCTTCGGGGAGGGAGTATTCAGCGAAGGGGTCACCGCCGTGGGCTTGGATGAGCTCGAGCTTGGCCTCGATGAGCGGGTGGTCGGGGACGGCGAAGGGGAGGCGGGTGATGATGACGTTGGAGAGGGCTTCGCCGGGGACATCGACGCCGCTCCAGAAGCTTTCGGTGCCGAAGAGGACGTGGCGCTCGATTCTTTTTGAATTCGCTGAGCAGAAGGCTGCGCGACATGCCTTCGCCCTGGACGAGGAGTTTGTAGTCGAGGTCATCGAGCCGCTCGCGCATGGCGGAAGCGAGGGCGGTCATGGCGCTGTAGCTGGTGAAGAGGACGAAGGCGCGGCCCTGCGTTTCCTCGATGAAGTGCTCGATCCGCTCGGCGAGGGCGGCGTCGTAGCCGGGGTCGCGCGGGTCGGGCATTTTGCGCGTGATGAAGAGGCGCATCTGCTTTTCGTAGTCGAAAGGGCTGCCGATTTGCAGGCCGGTGACGTCCTCGGCGCCGACGCGTTCGCGGAAGTAGCCGAGCTCGGCGTCGCCGGTGGAGAGGGTGGCGCTGGTCATGACGCAGACGTGATTTTCGCGAAAGAGGAGGGCACGGAGCCACGCGGCGACGTCGATGGGGGCGGCGTTGAGGCTGTGAAATTCTGGAAGTCTTGCCGCTCTGCTCGATCCAGTAGACGTGGTCTTCGGCTTCCTGCTTAAGGAAGGTGGCGATGCCGGCGCGGGCGTCGCGGATTTTGCGGCCGAGGTCCTGGAGTTCGGCTTTGGTCTGCTCGTCCTCGATATTGCGGACGCATTCAACGACGAGCTTTTGCAGGCGGGCGAGGGGAGCGGTGAGGGAGTCGTCGACGAAGTCGGGCTGACGGACGCGGTATTCGCGGCCTTTTTTGAAGTCGGCACGGGCGCCGACGCCCTCGAAGAAGGTCTCGACTTCATCGATGAGCGCGGTGACTTCGCGGACGGCGTCGGGGCGGCGGAGGACCTGGAAGACGCCCTTTGTGGGTCTTGGGATTGTAGAGGCGCTGGAGGGCGTAGCGGAGGCCGTATTGGGAGACGCCGAGGCCGATTTGTTTCGCGGCGACCTGTTCGACGGTGTGGGCTTCGTCGAAGATGACGAAGTCATTGGCGAAGATATAGCCGGTGGCATCTTCGTCCTGCTCGGCGAGCGGGCCGAGATTCATGAAGAAGAGGGTGTGGTTCATCACGACCACATCCGCGGCGACGAGGCGTTTGCGCGCAGCCTGGTAAAAGCAGCGCGGGTTTTGCCCGCAGGTTTTCGTGGTGCAGATGTGCGCCTCGCTGCAAACGAGCGACCAGACGTGGGAGTCGGGTTCGACGGCGAAATCGGAGAGCGTGCCATCCGCGGTGGTCTGCGCCCAATCATGGATGCGCATGACTTCTGCCTGCTCGGTGGAGGTGAAAAGATCATCCGCGGCGGCGACGGCGCGCTGAAGGCGCATGGGGCAGACGTAGTTCGCGCGGCCTTTCCAAAGCATCGCCTCGAAACTCGATGGGCAGCACCTTTTGCAGGATCGGGATGTCTTTATAAACGAGCTGCTCCTGCAGGTTGATCGTGTAGGTCGAGATGACGGCTTTCTTCTTTTTCTCGATCGCCCAAAGGATGGCGGGGACGAGATAGGCGAGCGATTTCCCGACGCCGGTGCCGGCCTCGACGACGAGGTGACTTTCACCGACCAAAGCGCGCGCCACGGCGACGGCCATCTGCTGCTGCTCGGGGCGATATTCGAAATTTTTGGCCTGCGCGAGCAGTCCGTCTTCCGAAAAGATGCCGCGCACTTTCTCGACGAAGTCGTCGCTGGCGCCTGGGGTCTCAGAGAGGGAAATCACGGGCCGCGGAAGATGCGACGGAAGCGGCGCGAGGGCGAATGAAAAGGGAGCGAGATCGAAAGCGCGGATGCTGTTGGCAAAGGCGCGCCGGGTCGGTTTAATCCCGCGCTCCCTGATGCGAATCCTCGATCGTTACCTGCTCCGCAATTTCTTCGAGCCGTTCCTGATGTGCTTTTTCGGGTTCATCGCGATCTGGCTGATTTTCGATCTGAGCGACAACGGCCAGGACTTCATCGAGGCAAAAGCTTCGTTGAAGCAGGTCACGAAGTTTTACCTCACGCAACTTCCGCAGACGATCCTGATCTCGCTGCCGATCGGGCTCCTGCTGGCGTTACTCTTTTCGCTCAGCCGGATGTCGCGCTCGAATGAGATCATCTCGATGCTCACCGCTGGGCGCAGCATCGTTCGGATTTTGATGCCGCTCTTCGTGATCGGGATCGTGGCCAGCCTCGGGCTGATGGTGCTCAATTACGAACTCGCCCCGCACGCCGAGGGAATCAAGAAGACCGCGCTCGACCAGATTACGAAAGGGGGAAAAAAGGCCGGCGAAATCGGCACGGTGGAGGGCTACCTTTTCCGCGACCGGATGAATAACCGGACGTGGTTTGTGAAGAAAATGCGCGCGAATTCGCCGGAGCTCGTCGGCGTGCACGTGACGCAGCAAGACGATCAGGGGAGCATCACGAAGAAGTGGTATTCGGCGCGCGCGACTTTCAACGCGAAGAACAAGCAATGGATCTTCACCCGCGGGATGTCGGTGGAGTTTGACAGTGAGGGAAACATCACGAACACCGACGATTTCACGACGAGCTACCGGAACGTGACGGGCTGGACCGAGACGCCGTGGCGGATCGCCAGTTCACATCTCGAGGCGCAAAATCTTTCGGTGCCGGAGCTCCAGCAATACCTGCATTTCAACGACGATTTCCCGACCGTCTCGCTCGCGCCTTACCGCACCTATCTAAACTACCGCTGGGCGCTGCCTTGGTCCTGTCTGGTCGTCGTCTTCATCGCTGCGCCGCTCGGCATCGTCTACTCGCGCCGCGGCGTCTTGGCGGGCGTTGCGAGTTCGATCTTCATTTTCTTCGGCATGATTTTCGTCACCAATCTCTGCCTCGCGCTCGGCAAAGGCAGCCGGGTGGATCCGATGCTCGCCGCGTGGTTTCCCAACGCTTTTTTCGGAATCATCGGCATGGTCCTGCTGTTCTACCGGTCTACGAATCGCGACTTCCCGACCTTCGGTTTCAAAAAACGAAAATGAATATCGACTGGTCGATTCAAAACCGCGCAGACCGTTGCTTTGCGACCGGTGAGGCGTTCCGCGACGGCGAGTTCTTCTACACCGTGCTCTACGATGAGAAAACGGGTTTCCGACGCGAGGATCTGTCCGAAGCAGTCTGGAATGAACGCAGCAAGGAAGGAGTGCAGCCGTTTTCTTTCTGGAGGTCGAAGTTTGAAGTGCCGCCGCCCGCTGCGCCCGAGGCGCTCGGCAAGCAGAGCGCGGAAGACCTGCTCCGCCGCTACATGATCGACCCGACGCCGGAGCATGCAAACGTCCGCTACATCCTCGCGCTGATGCTCGAGCGGAAGCGATTGCTCAAAGAAATCGAAGTGAAACACGGCGACGACGGTTCGCTCACGCGCATCTACGAGCGCGCGAAAACGGGCGAGGTTTTCGTGATCCCCGACCCACAGCTGCGGCTCGAAGAACTCGCTGCCGTGCAGACGCAGGTGGCTGAGTTGTTGCAGTAGCGAGTGAAGTTTCTCAGCGCCATGTGCGCCGCGCTCATCGCCGCGCGCGATGCGCGACCTCGGCGCGCGCTGGCGCGAAGCGAAAAGGCCACGTATCTTCGGCCTCGATGCTTCCTTGGTTCAAAGACCGTTTCCCGCTCTACCTCGCGCCGATGGCGGGCGTGACGGACACCGTGTTCCGACAACTCGCCAAGGAGTTTGGTGCGGACGTGATGGTGAGCGAGTTCGTCTCGGCGGAGGGAGTCTTTCGGCGCAACGAGCGAACGCTGGAATACCTCGAATTTGTGGAATCCGAGCGGCCGGTCGGCGTGCAACTTTTCGGAGCCGATCCGGCTCATCTTGGAGAGGCGGCGCGCATGATCGTCGACACGGAGCGACCTGATTTCATCGACCTGAACTTCGGCTGCCCGGTGAACAAAATCGTGAGCAAAAACGGCGGCTCGTCCCTGCTGCGCGACTGCCCTCTTTTGGGAAAAGTCGCGAGTGCTGTGGTCAAGGCGGTCGCGCCGTTTCCCGTCACGGCGAAGATTCGCATCGGCTGGAGTGCGGAACAGGTCAACGCGACGACTACTGCACGAATTTTGGAGGGTGCCGGGATTCAAGCCGTCGCTGTCCACGGACGGACCAAGGAGCAGGGTTATCGCGGCGAAGCGGATTGGGACGTGATCGCGCAGGTCGCACAAGCAGTGAAAATTCCGGTCATCGGCAACGGCGACATTGCCGGAGCGCACGATGTGGAGCGGCGGTTGAGGACGGGCGTGAGTGGCGTGATGATCGGCCGGGCAGCGATGTCGGCCCCGTGGATTTTCCGCGAGATCAAACATTACCTCGCGACCGGTGAAATCCTGCCGCCGCCGCCTCTCGAGGCACAGTGGGCACACATTCGCCGGCATTGCGCGCTGGCTGCGATCCGCCGCGGGAGCGAAACGGCGGCGATGCACTCCATGCGTTCGCGGCTGATGGCCTACTCGCGCGGAATGCCTGATGCGAAGCGGCTTCGCGAGCGGTTCGCCCATGTCGAATCGCTCGCCGGGCTCGACGAGATCGCGGGCGAACATCGGGCTTTCGCTGCGGCCGAACCGGCGGGAGTCGCGTAACCGCCCTTGCTTCGGCCGCAGTGGACAATCGCTGTGGCGGCTCTATTTTGCGCGACATGACGACCGCTCCGCAGATACCCGAAATCAAGACGCGCCTCGGCAACGAAAAGCTTGTCAAAGTGACGGAAAATGCCGGAGCGAAGTTGACTTCGTTACTGACCAAGCAAGGCCGACCGCAGGGGGCGTTGCGCGTGGCAGTGATTGGCGGAGGTTGTTCGGGGTTGCAGTATAAGATGGACTTGGTCGATGGCCCGGCGAACCGCGATATCATCGTGCCGTCAGCGGGTGTGCGCGTGGTAATCGATCCGAAAAGCGCGCTTTTTGTGAGCGGGTCAGAGCTTGATTACAGCGACGATCTGCAAAAGGGCGGCTTCAAAGTCACCAATCCAAATGCCGTCGCACACTGCTCGTGCGGCGAGAGTTTCTCGGCGTAAGTCGCTGAGGGGGCAGGAAGAATGTCTGCCGAAAACGGCCAGCTCAGGGTCGCGATGATCCGCTCTTCAAGACATTGAGAATCTCCTGCAACAAAACGACATCCTTCGGGTCGGACGCCGGTTTGGCGGGCTGCGGCGCTTCGACTTTTTTGAGGGTGTTCACTGCTTTCACCACGAGGAAGATGCAGAACGCGACGATGAGGAAATTGATGAAAACGGTGATGAAATTGCCGTAGGCGACAACCGGCAGCCCCTGCTTTTTGATTTCGGCCAAACCAAGGCCTGCGGGAACCTTCTCAGAAAGCGGGAAATAGAGACTGCTGAAATCCAAGCTCCCGAGAATTTTTCCGATCGGGGGCATCAGGATGTCTTCGACGAGCGATTTCACGATGTTGCTGAACGCGGCTCCGATCACGACGCCCACGGCCAAATCCACCACATTCCCGCGATTAATGAAGTCCTTGAATTCTTTGAGCATTGACATGCGGGGCGGTATAGCCCGGGCGGCGGGGGTGCGTCGAGTTGCCCGGTGAAACAATTTGCGCCCCTCGGGGCATGCACTACCGTTCGCGCCCGATGAATTTCAGAGTCCACCCCTACCCCCGCTCAGCCGAGGTCCCGGGGGTTTCCGCCGCAGTCCAATTGCCCACTCGGCCTCTTTCATGGTAAGTGCGATTATCGTGGCCGCAGGGAGCTCCAGACGGATGGGTTTTGACAAACTCTTTGCACCGCTCGGCGGCAAACCCGTGGTCTGGCACTCGCTGAAGGCTTTTTCCGACACAAAGGAGATCAACGAGGTCATCATCGTGGCGAAGGAAGATCGCGTGGAGGAATTCCAAGCGCTGCTGGCGAAGGAGAAGCTGCCGAAGGTAAGCCGCGTGATCGCCGGCGGCGCTGAGCGGCATTTGTCCGTGTGGATGGGCTTGCAGGCAGTCGTGAGCGAGACCAGTCAGTTTGTCGCTATTCACGATGGCGCGCGTCCGCTCACCACTTCGAAGCTGATTCGCGACTGCTTAAAAATGGCTGAGCAGCATGGCGCAGCGTGCTGCGCTTCCCCGATTCCGGACACCGTGAAGCGCGCATCCGTAGAGCAGATGGTGGCGGAAAGTGTCGAGCGAACCGGACTCTGGGCCATGCAAACCCCACAAGTTTTTAGCAGCGGGCTCATTTTGCAGGCCTACGCTGCGCTCATGGCCAAGCATGAAATGGTGACCGACGAGGTGTCCGCAGTGCAAAAGCTCGGCAAGAAGATCGCGCTGCTGAAAAACGAGGACTGGAATTTCAAAATCACCTATCCGCACGACCTCGAGCTCGCGGAGCATGTCCTCGATTTACGCGGAAAAAAGAAAACCCCGAAACAACTCTAAGCGGTCGGGCGAGATGCGATTGTAAGAAACTTCCGATGGAACACGACTACCGCCTGACCACGCTGACCAACGGCGCCCGCATCGCCTCGGTTTCGATGCCGCACATGAAAAGCGTGAGCATCGGTTTCTGGGCGGCGATCGGCGGACGGCACGAATCGCCGGCGCAAAGCGGCATCGCCCATTTTCTGGAGCATCTGCTTTTTAAGGGAACGAAGCGCCGCAACGCTCGTCAACTGAGTGAGGCAGTCGAGGGGGTAGGCGGGTATTTGAATGCTTTCACTACCGAGGATCATACCTGCTTTTATGCAAAAGCAGCATCTCAGCATCTGCCGAAACTTTGCGACGTCCTGGGCGACATGTATCTTCACAGTGAACTTGCGCCCGCGGAGATCGATCGCGAGCGCGATGTGGTCCGCGAGGAGATCATGATGTATCGCGATCACCCGGCGCAGCACGCGCAGGAGCTGTTGACCGAAACGATGTGGCCTGGCCATGCGCTCGGGCGCCCCCTCACTGGCACGGTGGAAACCGTTAATTCCTTCCAGCGGCCGGAACTCCGGGCCTTCCTCACGCAGCACTATAATGGGCGAACCACGATTGTCACGGTCGCGGGCAAAATCGACCATCAAGAAATCGTGGACTCGCTAAAACCGGGGCTTTCGAAACTCGCCCAAGGGCGGCGTCCCCGTTTCAGTCGCGCACCCATCCAGGAAGGAGACGCGCGCGTCTCGTTGTTTAAGCAAGAGACTGAACAGACGCACGTTGCAATGGGTTTTCACGCAATCGGGCGCCAAGATGATCGACGGTTTGCCTTAAAGCTCCTCAGCGTGATTCTTGGCGAGAACATGAGTTCTCGGTTGTTTCAAAAACTGCGGGAACAACACGGCTACTGCTACAATGTCGCCACGAGTATGGTGACCCTTGAGGACACCGGAGCGATCCACATTTGCGCTGGGCTCGACCACGATAATCTCAAAAAAGCGCTCAAAATGATCGTGCGGGAATTGAAGGCCATCTGTCACCGGAAACCGGGAAAGATCGAACTTCAGCAGGCGAAGGACTACACCATCGGTCAGACCTTGATGGGCCTTGAGAGCACGACCAATCAGATGATGTGGATGGGAGAAAGCATCATCGGTTATGGCAAAATTTTGAACCCCGAGGAGCTGGAGGAGAAAATTTCGGCCGTGACGGCTGAGGAAGTGCAGGATGTTGCTTGCTACTGCTTGAATCACAGCCGCCTTGGCGTCGCCATTGTCGGTCCACTGGATGATGCCGAAGCGGTGCGAAGCTGGCTGAGCTAGGGGACTAGCTCCCCCCCGGGGCGACCGGCACGCACGCGCAGAACAGATTACGATCGCCAAAGACGTTGTCGATGCGCCCAATGGCGGGCCAGAATTTGTGCTCGCGCAGCCACGGCGCAGGATAGGCGGCCTGCTCGCGGGTGTAGGGCCGGGACCAATCGCTCGCAATGACGGCGCGCGCGGTGTGCGGTGCATTTTTGAGGAGGTTGTCTGTGGCGTCCGCGGTGCCAGATTCGATCGCGGTGATTTCCGCGTGGATTGAAATCATCGCATCACAAAACCGGTCGAGTTCGTCCTTCGATTCGCTCTCCGTGGGCTCGATCATGAGCGTCCCGACAACCGGCCAGCTCAAGGTTGGCGCGTGAAACCCGTAATCCATCAGACGTTTTGCGACATCTTCTGCCGTGACCGAATGGAATCCGCGCAGATCGATGATGCATTCGTGCGCGACCAGTCCACCGCGCCCCTTGAAGAGCACCGGGAAATACGGGTCGAGCCGGCGCGCCATGTAGTTGGCGTTGAGAATTGCCACCCGCGTTGCTTCGGCCAGTCCGTCGCCGCCCATCATCCGGATGTACGCCCACGGGATTGTTAAAATGCTGGCACTCCCGAACGCGGCGGCGCTGACCGCGCCAATCTTTTCCCGGCCGCGGCCGGACGAATGGCAGGAGGTGCGCCGCCACTCCGATCGGACCCATCCCGGGCCCGCCGCCGCCATGCGGAATGCAGAATGTCTTGTGCAAATTCAAATGGCAGACATCCGCGCCGATTTTGCCCGGCGACGTGAGCCCGACCTGCGCGTTCATGTTCGCGCCGTCCATGTAGACTTGCCCGCCGCGCGCATGGATCAGCGCGCAAATATCGACGATGGTTTCCTCGAAAACGCCGTGCGTGCTGGGATAGGTCACCATCAACGCTGCGAGCTGATCCTTGTGTTCATCAGCCTTCGCGGTCAGGTCGGCCATGTCGATGTCGCCGTCCGTGAGGCACGCGACGGTGATCACACGCATCCCCGCCATCACCGCGCTCGCCGGATTGGTCCCATGCGCCGAAGTCGGAATGAGGCAGATGTTACGGTGCCCTTCGCCTCGGGATTGATGGTATTTTCGAATCACCAGCAGGCCTGCGTATTCGCCCTGCGAGCCGGCGTTGGGTTCCAGCGAAACGCCCGCAAAGCCGGTGATTTCCGCGAGCCAATCCTCGAGCTGCGCGCACAACACCCCGTAACCCTGAGCCTGCTCGGCGGGCGCAAACGGATGCACCTTGCCGAACTCTGGCCACGTCACCGGCAGCATCTCGCTCGTGGCATTCAGCTTCATCGTGCAGGAGCCGAGCGGAATCATCGAAGTCGTGAGCGACAGATCTTTTGCCTCCAAGCGCCGGATGTAGCGCAACATTTCCGTTTCGGTGTGATGAGTGTTGAAGACCGGGTGCGTGAGGAACCTGCTCGTTCGGGCGTAACGATCATGCCCGTCTCTCACCTCGCTGCGTTTGCCAAAAAGTGCATCGGCTTCGTCGAAGAAGCGCACCGCGCCGCCGGATTCGACACCGTCGAGCAGAGTGTTGAGGTTCTTCTCGGTTTCGCCAATAAAACCGGAAACGAACGAGGCAAGATCGACCGCAAAGAGCTGCGCGAGCCCGCAGACGTCCGAAAAGTTCGTCGTCTCGTCGAGCGCGATTTGCAGCGTTCCTGGGCTGATCCGCCGGAGGTTCCAACCATGTCGCGCCGCCGATGTGCAGATCGCGTCCGCTTCGCAAGCCTCGGGAAACCGCACAAAGACCGTGTCGAAGAAAGGGAGCGCTCCGGTGTCGAAACTCTTCTCTTCCAGCGCCTTCGCGAGCAGTCGCGCGAGGAGATGCGTGCGTGCGGCAATTTTCCGAAGCCCATCCGGGCCGTGATAGACCGCGTACATCGATGCCATCACCGCGAGGAGCACTTGCGCCGTGCAGATGTTGCTCGTCGCTTTGTCGCGGCGGATGTGTTGCTCGCGGGTTTGGAGCGAAAGTCGATACGCCGGGTCGCCATGCGCGTCCTTGGAAACGCCGACGAGTCGGCCCGGCATCAAGCGTTTGAGCGCGTCACGTGTCGCCATGTATGCTGCGTGCGGTCCGCCAAACCCAAGTGGCACGCCGAAGCGTTGCGTGGATCCAACGGCAATGTCGGCGCCGAACTCGCCCGGCGGTCGCAGCAACGTGAGCGCGAGAATATCCGCCGCGACAATCGCCAGGGCGCCGGCCGCGTGGGCGCGCTCGATGAAGGGACCGTAATCGCGAATCGCTCCAAGCGTGTCCGGATATTGCAGCAACACGGCGAAGACATGTTTCCCGCGAAATCAAAGGCCTCTTCGTCACCCACGATCACTTCAATCGCGAGCGCTTCGGCGCGCGTTTGCACGACCGCGATGGTCTGCGGATGGCAAAAGCTCGAGACGAAAATCGCGTTCGCCTCAGCCCGCTTCGAGAACCCGTGCGCCATGTGCATCGCCTCGGCGGCGGCAGTCGCCTCGTCGAGCAGCGAGGCATTTGCAATGTCGAGTCCGGTGAGGTCGATGACCATTTGCTGGAAGTTGATCAGTGCCTCCATCCGTCCCTGCGAGATCTCCGCCTGATAGGGCGTGTAGGCCGTGTACCAGCCAGGATTTTCGAGGATGTTCCGTTGAATCACCGGCGGCGTGATGCAGTCGCTGTAGCCTTGGCCGAGGAAACTTTTGCAGACCTTGTTTTTCGCCGCGAGTGCTCGCAGTTCCGCGAGTGCCTCGTGCTCTCCGCGTCCCGCAGAAATCTCAAGCGGACGATCGAGTTGGATCTTTTTCGGTACCGTCGCGGCGATGAGTGCATCGAGCGACGGCTGTCCTAGGGTCTCGAGCATTCCCGCGATTTCGGCGGCGTTCGACCCGAGATGCCGGCGGAGAAAAGTGTCCGCTGGCGCAAGCAATGAAGCGGGTTTCGCGGCGGTTGGCGTCGCGTTGAGGTCGTGCATCGCGGGAGGGTAGAAATGGAAATCGTCGAAGCAAGCGCGGATTGTAATCCACCGATTTTCGTTGAAAAACTGCGCGCGTGATTGGGCCTGTAACTGCAAATCCGGTCACCCAAATGTCACGCGTGTCACGGAGTCGTAACGTGCTCAAAGCACCGCCTGTGGCTAATTTGGGGGCGTTATGACAAACAACCTTGAGTTTGAAAATCGTGCGTTCTCCCAGAACAGCGAGCGGCCTTGGTGGGAAGTTCGCGCCGCCCTCGTCGCGACTCTCGGGCTGCTTTTGACGGTCCTCGTGACCTTCATCAGCCGACCCCAAGCGATCGAGCAGACTTTGCGACTCGCCGGCTTCTAAGCCACGGAAACGGGGTTTCATCGGCTCGCCCTGCGCCATGATCTCGCGCGAGCGAATCGGGTTTTGCGGCTAATCAGGGGGCGATCGACCGCAAGTCGCGCGCACGGAGCCAGACGAAGATCACCGGCGTGACGATGAGGATGTGCAGGAGGCTGCTGATCATGCCGCCGATGACGGGCGTGGCGAGCGGCTTCATGACTTCCGCGCCGGTGCGGGTGCTCCACATGATCGGCAGCAGACTGGCGACGATGGTGGCGACGGTCATCACCTTTGGTCGCAGGCGGAGGCGTGCGCCTTCCTTCACCGCGGCGATGAGATCGGCGTAGTTGAAGGCCGCTGCCGCGCTCGCGTTTCCGCCGCTCCACCGCTTCCTCGAGATAGACGACCATGACGACGCCGGTCTGGATCGCCGTGCCGAAAAGCGCGATGTAGCCGACCCACACGGCGACGCTGAAATTGAAGCCGAGCAGGTATTGCAGGAACACTCCGCCGCTGAGCGCGAAAGGGACCGCGAGGATGACGTGGGCGGCTTCCTTCGCGTTGTGGTAGACGATGTAGAGCAGCAGAAAGATGATGAAGAGCACGCTCGGCACGATGAGGCGCAGCGTGCGCGCGGCTCGGATCTGGTTCTCGAATTCACCGCTGTATTCGATCGTCATGCCCCTCGGTAATGTCGGGACAATTTCGCGATCGATGCGCGCTTTTACATCCTCGACGAACCCGCCGAGGTCGCGGCCAAGGACGTTGGCTTGCACGAAGACGCGCAGCCGTCCGTTCTCGCTCGCGATCTCGCTCGGGCCTTCCACGCGCTTGATGTCGGCGACCTGTCCGAGCGGAATGACCTGGCCGCTCGGGGAACTAACGAGCACGTCCTTCAGCCGCGTGAGGTCGTCGCGCTCGCTCCGTCTCGAGCCGCACCTGAATGGGATAACGCGCGCGGCCTTCGATCGTCGTTGTGACGTTTTTCCCGCCGAGTCCGGCCTCCACCGTTTCGAGCACGTCCTGCGCCTGCAGGCCGTAGCGCGCCATGGCTTCGCGATTCACCTCGATTTCGAGGAACGGCTTGCCCTGCACGCGACTTGGCGCAACGCCGGTGGCACCGGGCACGTCGCGGACGATCCGCTCGACCTCGAACGCCATCTGCTGCAGCGCGTCGAGATCGTCGCCGAGGATCTTCACGCCGAGCTGCGCGCGAATGCCGGTCGAGATCATCAGGACGCGATTTTCGATCGGCTGGAGAAAGCCGGGCACCGATCCCGGGGACGAGCCGCATTTTCTCCGTCAACTCATCGACGAGTTTCTGCTTGGTCATGCCACGGCGCCACTCGCTTTCGGGTTTCAGCATGATTGTGGTCTCGATCATTTCGGTCGGCGCGGGATCGGTGGCCGTGTCGGCGCGACCGAGCTTTCCGGCGGCGGAGCGCACCTCTGGCGTCTCCGCGAGCACGCGATCCTGCCACGCCATCACGCGCTTCACTTCGCTGAGCGAGGTCGCGGGAACAAACGTCGGCATGAAGAGAATGCTCCCCTCATTCAGCGGCGGCATGAACTCGCGCCCGATGCCCGCGGTGAGGCGCTGGAGCGGCGGAACTGGTAAAAGTGCACGGTTGATTCTCTCCGGCAATCCGAATGCGACGATCACCGCGAGACCAAGCAACGAAGCGGCTCCGACGAGGATCGTCTTTCGGCGGCGCAGCGCAAAATCGAGGACGGGATCGTATAGCGCGCAGCAGCAACCGCATGACGATGTTTCGGTCCTCGGAATGAAACGGGCCGCGCACCAGCCAGGTGCAAAGTACCGGCACGATCGTTACCGCGAGCAGCGTGGAGCCGATCATCGCGAAGGTCTTGGTGAAGGCGAGCGGATGAAAAAGTTTCCCCTCCTGTCCGGTGAGCGAGAAGACCGGCACGAACGCGAGAATGATGATCGCCATCGCGAAAAAGATCGGCCGCCCGACTTGCGCGGAAGCTGTCCGGACGACGTCGAAGGTTTCTGCGCGAGTTAGTCGCGAGCCCTTTAACTTTTCCGCCTCCTCGGCATGTCGAATGACATTTTCCGTCAGCACGATCGCCGCATCCACGAGCACGCCGATCGCGATGGCGATGCCACTGAGCGACATGATGTTCGACGTGATGCCGAACTGTTTCATCAGGATGAACGAGATCAGAATCGAGATCGGCAGCGGCAGCGTGACGATGAGGATGGAGCGGAAGTGGAAGAGGAAAACGATGTGCGCGAGCGTCACCAAAATGATCTCCTCGAAGAGCGCGTGCTTAAGCGTCTCGATGGTGCGGTCGATCAATTCGCTGCGGTCGTAAAATGATTTGATCGTGACGCCCGGCGGCAGGCTGGGACTGATTTGCGCGATCTTTTCCTTCACGCGCTCGGATCACGTCGTGCGCGTTTTCGCCGGTCCGCATCACGACTGTGCCGCCGACCACTTCGCGCCCTGCGACATCGAGCGCGCCGCGCCGGAAGTCGCCGCCGAGTTCGATGCGCGCGATGTCTTTCGAGGTAGATCGGCGTCCCATCTTTTTCCATCAGCACGATCTTTTCGAGGTCGCCGACGCTCGTAATCAGACCAACGCCGCGCACGACGAATTCCATGCCGCTCTCCTCGATCGTTTTTCCGCCGACGTTTAGATTGCTGCGGCCCACCGCCGTCATCACGGTGTTCAGCGAGACACCGAGTGCGCGCATTTTCTGCGAGTCCACCTCGATCTGGTATTGCTTCACGAAACCGCCGACGCTCGCGACTTCAGCGACGCCTTGCACTGCGTTGAGTTGGTAGCGGACAAACCAATCCTGGACCGAACGCAGTTCACCGAGGTCATAGCCGGCGCCCTCGCCGCGCGCGTTGAGCGGCACCTTCGCGGGATCGACTTCGAGATAGTATTGATAGACCCAGCCCAGTCCCGTCGCATCCGGTCCGAGCTTGGCTTCGACGCCATGCGGGCAGAATTCCTCCCAGATAGTTCAGTCGCTCGAGCACGCGCTGCCGGGCGAAATAGTTGTCGATCCGATCTTCGAAAATGATCGTGATCAACGAGAAGCCGAACATCGAGTTTGCGCGCACAGTCTTCACGCCGGCGAGCCCCTGGAGATTCACGGAGAGCGGGTAGGTGACTTGATCTTCGACCTCCTGCGGGCTGCGACCGCTCCAGTCGGCGAAGACGATGACCTGATTTTCGCTAAGATCCGGGATGGCATCGACCGGCGTCGTGAAGACGGCGCGAATGCCAAAACCGATCGACGAAAAGTGTGGCGCACGCGACGAGGAATCGATTGCGCAGCGACCAGTCGATGAGGCGATTAATCATGGCTGGGCCTCATTTCACCTCGACGCCGCACTGCAACATTTCGTGGCCCATGTACGGGTTGCGCAAGGCGGCTGTGAATTGAATCCAGCGCGCATTCGACTGGTGCTCCGCCGCCGATTTGATCACTCATCGGGCATCGGAAAACTTTCAGCTTCGGAAAGTGCCCACGGACGGAAAACGCATAATCGGCGATCTGCTGGCTGAGCGGAAGGAAGGCACGGCGGGCCGCCGCTAAATCCGGGGCCGGAGCGGGTTTGACGACCGCCAAGCCGTTCGGTGCGGTCGGCAATTCTGCCAGCGCCGCGTTGTATTTGGTGAGGTCGTCGCTCGCGAGTGCGTCTGTGATTTCGGCCACAGCGAGCAGATATTTTTCGAGCGCTTCGTGCTCTGTCGCCGTCATTTCCATGGCTGGATCGGGCAATGGTGGGGACATCTCTTCGGCAGCAACCACGTTGTCCAGTTGCGCCTGTCCGTCGATCAACATGCCGCCGCTGGCCACCACATGTTCGCCCGGTTTCACCCCTTCGAGGACCTCCCAGACATCATCCCCCGGCCGCCCCAGAATCACGCGCCGCTGCTGATATTCGCCGGTGTCTTTTTCGACATACACGCGCGGATTTGACCCTGCCCACAACACCGCGTTGCGCGGCACGGCAACAACCTCCGGCGCCTCGAGCGAGACGACCGCATCCGCGTAAAGCTTGTGCAGAATCTCATGCGACCGATGCAGACCGCCCTCTTCGGTCGTCGGATTTTGGAACTCGACCCGCACCCGCGCTGAACGGGTGGCACCGTCGAGATTCGGGTTAATAAACTTGATCGTCGACTGAATCGAGCGCCCCGGAAGCGACGGCGTGGTGATCGTAACGGGGAGACCTTCGCGCAAAAACGGTAGATCCTGCTCGTAGGCGATGAACTGAAACCACATCGTCGAGAAGTCAGCGATTTCGAAGAGCTTTTCACCCTCCTGCACGTACTGCCCCTCGTAAACATAGCGTTTTACGACGGTGCCGGTGACCGGGGCGAGGATGTCCACGAAGATGTCACTCTCCGAGCGGGTGTGGGCTTTTTCGATTTGCTCCTGATCGAGTCCGAGTTGTGCGAGGCGCATCTTCAAGCCCGTCAAAATCTGGCTCGGTCCTTGTCCGTAGACGACTTTGTATTCCCGAATCGCGGCCAGCAAATCCTTGCTGTAAAAGGTCGCGAGCCTTTGTCCTGCCTGCACTTCCGCGCCTTCGAAATTAACGAACAATTTGTCGATCCGACCGCCGGTGTAGGCGCTGAGGACACGGTGTTTCGACTCGTCGTCATCGATCATCCCCGCGACGCGCAGCGTGCGGACGAGCGGTTGGCGCTTCACCTCGATGGTCTTGATGTTGGCGATGTTAGGACTGCCTTCCGGCAGCATTACCACATCGGTCGCCGCGCCCTTGTGGCTTCCGCCAGGCTGATAAACCGGCACGAGCTTCATCCCGCACACCGTGCAGTTTCCGGGTCCATCGGATTTGATCCACGGGTGCATCGGGCTCTGAAAATAGAGCGGCTTTTCTCCGATAGAGGACTCTGCTGAGCGATCCGTGGGAGATGATTGGTGCGTGCCAAACCACCAGCCACCGCCGGCGGCGAGGAGGGTAAAAATAGCAACGAGAAGAAAGGTTTTCATGGCAGGAGAGGGGAGGGAAATGGACGAAGAACGGTCGACATGAGACGACACGCCGAGATTGACGCACGCGTGACGAAAAACATGACGGTGTGGAAACCCAGCCGCTGGCCGGGAATGTCCGTCAGGACAGGAACGGCGGAGCGTTGCCCCGCAAGCTCCGCTGCAAGACCAACTCCGCAAAACTGTCCGCGCGCGGCGGTCGAGTCGTCTCCCCGTCGGCATCGGTTGATGCTTCGACCAGCGCTGAACTGACCCATATTTCCCAAGACAGATCGAAAAGCATGTGCGCGTGTGTCACGGCCACGAACTTCGCTCCAGACTCGATCGGCACCGCCCGCAGAAGTTTGCAGCACACGCTTTTCGGCAACGCTGGATCGTCGGGCGTTCCAGCCGAAGCCGGGTGGCAGCACTCCGATTTCACCAACTTCGTCTGCAACGAGAGCAGCGCACAGTGATTACTCACAGCGAACCACGCTACGACCATCACGAGCACGCTACACACGCGCGTGAGGCGAAAGTGGAGCGGGTGATTCACGATGTAAGAGTCACCCTCTTGAGGCGTTATTCAACCTCCCAATATAGCGCCTCTCCCGTTCAAGAGATCTGACATTTGGCGCACCACGCGGTGGTCCGTCCTGCAATCGTGGCTCGCAAGAGCACGCTGCGGTCGCGCGGACATTGCCCGGTCTTTTTCCAGCGCTCGTGAATGAGCCAACCCGCGGGAGGGTCGCCCCAATCGATGCCGATCGTCCGCATGGCGACGCGGCAAACGAGCCGCGCGTTCTTCCAGAGGGCGTGAATTTGTTCGCGCTCCAACGTTCCGGCTACAGTCCGCGGGTCGAGGCGCGCCTGCCAGAGAATTTCATCGGCCATCCAGTTTCCAACGCCGGGAAATACGTCTTGAGCGAGCAGGATCGCTTTCAGCGGTGAGCGCGATCGTCGCTGGATGGCGTCTCGCAAAAACGACACGCTGAATTCTTTTGCCGTCACGGCGGGTGGAAGTTCTGACCACCATGGCGGCTCGCCTCTTCCGCAAAAGAATCGGACGCGACCAAACATCCGGGCATCGGTAAAAACCAGCGCTCGGGTGCGCTGGTAAAGGATGAGATGATCGTGCCGCTGCGGCTCGAAGTCCGCGCTGCCCGTGCTCAGTTTTCCCGTCATTCCAAGGTGCAGCCCGACCCACGCATTTTTGGAGAAGCGAAACACCATCTGCTTTCCGCGCGACTCCGATTCGAGCAAAGTCGAACCGCGGAGGACGCGTTCCAGTTCGCTGACGTCCGTACTGCGGAAGAGGCGCTTTTCACCATGCAGGGCCACGCGGAGCACGCGCTGACCGAGTCCCGCGTCCCACTGTTTGCGAAAATATTCGACCTCGGCGAGTTCTGGCATCGGCGTGAATTCGTGCGCGATCAACTGCGCGACCGTCGTGCAAAATTCTCACCGCATTTGCCTCCGAAGTCGCGCTACCATTCACGCGTGGAAACTTCGCCCGGCGATCACTACGCCACTCTTGGACTCGATCGACGCTGCACGGCAGCGCAGATCCGCGCGGCGTACCGCGTCCTCGCGAAACGCCATCATCCTGATGTCAATGACGGCTGCGATGACGCGGCAGAGCGGACGAGGGCGCTGAACGAAGCCCACGAGGTGCTCATCGATCCAGCAAGGCGGCGGAGCTACGACCGCGATCTCGCCGCCGCGGAACCGCCAGCCGAGGCGCGACGGACGGCGAAGCTCGAGAAGAACGTGACGAAAGATGCGCACCTGAGGATCGAAGATTTCATCCGCGGCAGTTCGCTGGAGATTCGGGTGAATGATCCGGCAAACCCGAATGGAGCAGAAACTTACCGGCTTGAGGTGCCGGCGGGGACCGCACCGAGTGCGCGTTTTCGAGTGCCGCGCGACGCGCCCTTCGAGGATGGCTATGTGCTCGTGCGCGTCCGCGCGCTGCCGGGTTTTCGCTTCAAAGTGCGCGGCTCGGATTTGCGCTGCGATCTGCGGATCGATGGCAAGCGCGCGGCGCGGGGAGGCTCGGAAATGCTGGTCGGACCGACCGGCGGCCCGCTGCGTGTGACGATCCCGCCAGGGGTTGGCCGGGGCGAGATTTTGCGCGTGCCGGGAGAGGGGATGCCAAAGCCCCGCGGTGGTCGCGGGGACTTGCTGGTTCGCGTGACATACCGTCCGGAAGTGCGCATCTCGCGAGCGTGACAGAAGCTGACGAATTTACGGCCACTGCGATCAATCAGACCGATAACGAGGGTGCCGCCGCTAGCGCGGCGGCGTCCATTCCTTCGATCCACCATGAAAAAACTTTTTACTTCTGAAGTCACGGCAGTTGGCGGTCGGTCCGGTTCGGTGTCTGCCGCGGACAGTTCTCTGAAATTCGATCTCGGAAATCCGCTGGAAGCAGGCATCGAGAAGCGCGGACCAAACCCGGAGACGCTCTTCGCCGCAGCTTACGCGGCCTGCTATCAAGGTGCTCTGATGAACGCAGCGAAGCGGTTGAATCTGCCGTGCGAAAATTCTACCGTGCGTGCTTTGGTGAGTCTAAACGAAGACGACGCGGGGGGATTTCGGATCGCTGTGGAGTTGCACGCGAAGATCCCCGGTGCGTCACCGGTTGACACGACCAGCATCATGACTGCCGCGCACCAGACATGCCCTTACTCCAAGGCGCTCCGAGGCGAAGCTAGCGTCACACTGGTCGCGGACTGATCGGCCTCGCCGACACCTCGTTTTTGCGAGATCGTAGCGCGATGAAGCTCGCGCAAAATCAAGTTTACCGGCAGGGCGAAAAGTTCCTCCGCATCGTCGCGCTTGAACGTCTCGAGGTGCAATACAAGGAGTTGACCAATCTGCTGACCGGCGCGGGCACGCATCATCGTGTGAGCAAAAAGGAATTTTGCCGCCTGCTCAAAGGAGCGGCCCTTCTGACCCAACCCGAAGTTCGGGAAATCTGGATGCAAAGCCCGACCTCCGCAGAAGCGGAGGCGGCAGAGATCACTCGGAAATCGCCTCCGGATTTTTGACTTAGGGAAGTCGCGTGTTACCCTGAACTACTCCGGTATGACTCCGAGCGCGATCGATACAATCAGGGCGGGCCAGGCGTCAGAACTCTTTCTCGATTACGGGGCTGACGCTCAGGTGTGTCAGCCGGGCCAGTTGGAGGTGTGCGATCGTGGAATGTGTTTTCGCTCGAACTGGAAATTTGAGATTGGAACGGTCATTGCCGTGGCGTGCGTCCGAACGACAGCGCTTGGCAAAATGGAGCGCGTGAGGGTGGAGGGTTATGTGATCCGTTGCGAAGCTGAAGCCGGCGAGGGTAACCGGAGTTTCAAAACGGCACTCGCATTTCTTAGCCTACCGGAAGAGAGCAAAGAAAAGCTCCGCGAGTTTTCGTCGCACGTTGCCGGTGTCGGGAAAGTTGAGCCCGGGTGGGGTAGGGAAGACCGCGGATCGGAGTTACTTTGCATTTCGCTGACGCGGGTCGAGCGCATCGCGAAGTCCGTCGCCGAGGAAGTTCAGCGAGAGTAACGTGAGTGACATCACGCCCGCCGGGAAGACGAGCAGCCACCAATAGCTTTTGATTGGATTGATCACCTGCGCGCCCTCTGCGAGCAGGCTGCCCCAACTTGCCTGCGGCGCTTGGATTCCCAGTCCGAGGAATGACAAAAAAGACTCATCCAGGATGACGGCGGGAATCGTGAGCGTGAGGTAAACGACTACCACACCGAGGAGATTAGGCAGCAAATGGCGCACAATGATTTTCGTGTGGCTCTGACCAAGGCTGCGAGCGGCCAAGACAAACTGCTGGTTCTTCAAGGCGAGCACTTGTCCGCGAACGATTCGCGCCATGGTCAGCCATTCGATGAGCCCAAGCGACAGGATGAGGATGAGAATTTTCGAGTAGCCGATGAGCGCGGTGGTATTCAGGGAGTAGCTGCTCTCCCCGATCACGACGTGGAAATGCGGCTGGCTCAGCCAGGTTTTGACAATTGGGTCGAGGACGAACGACGCGATGATGATGATGATCAGCCGCGGGATCGCGTAGAGGATTTCAACAAATCGCATCATCAGCGAATCGGTCGTGCCGCCGGCATATCCCGCGATCAGGCCGTACGCGGTGCCGATAAAAAAGCTGACAAGCGCGCCACTAAGCCCGACGAGCAACGAAATGCGCGCGCCCTCGATCACGCGCGAAAAAACGTCGCGCCCATTCACGTCGGTGCCAAAAAAATGGCGAGACGATGGCGGGGCAAATTGCGTGTCCGAAGTGGAGTGCGGATCGGTGTGGAACACCACTGGCGCGAGCACGGCAAAGAGGACGATGATGACGAGTAGAAGCATCGCCGTCAGCGCGCTGCGATTGCGCAGCAGGCGGCGCCAGGCGCCTGGTGGGGGAGGCGCGGAATCATTCATACAGCTTGATCCGGCGGTCGAGCAGGGTGTAGCCGACGTCGACGAAAAGATTCAGGACAACAAGCAACAGGCAGTAAACGATGACTACGCCACTAAGCAAAAAGACGTCGCGGTTGAGGATCGAATTCACGAAAAATCCACCCATCCCGGGAATGTTGAAAATCGTCTCCACGACGATGGATCCGGTGAGTAAATTCGCCGCAAGCGGTCCGAGAAAACTGACAACCGGCAGCAGCGCGACTTTCAGCACATGCTTGGCGATCACGCGCGTTTCGCGAAGCCCTTTTGCCCGCGCCGTGCGGACGAAATCCTGGTGCAAAACCTCGAGCATGCTCGAGCGCATCAACCGCGCGATGTAGGCAATATAGGGCCCCGCGAGCGTCACGGCCGGCAGCACGAGGCTAGATGCGGAACCCCATCCGCCGACCGGCAGCCATCCGAGCCATAGCGCGAAGATCAAGACCAGCACAGGGCCGGCGACGAAAGTGGGCACGCTGATCAGGGCCAAAGCGGACAGCATCGAGGCCGTGTCGATGGCCGTATTTTGACGGACTGCCGCGATGCTCCCGAGCCAGATGCCGACAAGTGTCGCGAGCAGGAACGCCGTCCCGCCTAGGACTCCGGAGACGGGCAAGGAATCGCTGATCAATTCATTCACGGAGCGATCGCGATATTTTAGGGAGGGCTGCAAATCCCCCTGGAGCAGTCCGCTGAAATTCCCCGAATGATTGCGCCGAACGCCCAGATACGTCGTGAATTGCTCCCACAACGAGCCTTCCAGATTGAAGCGCGAGAGTAGCTGTGCCTCAATTGCCGCCGGCAATTTCCGCTCACGCGAGAACGGCCCGCCAGGGGCCATCCGCACGAGGAAAAAGGTGATCGTGATCACGCACAGCAACACCATGCACATGCCGATCGAGCGGCGAAAAATGAATGAGATCATCTATGACGCGCGAGCCTCCAGCGGACCGGGCGCAAGTTCAAGCCGCGCGCGTGCTTCGGCCAAATATCCAGCGTCGATTTCAAATCCTATGAATTGGGCGACTCCGCACCGGCGGGCCGCCACCGCGCTGCTGCCCAGTCCGAGAAAGGGATCGAGCACCGTCATTTCGGGCCGGACGCCATGCAGCCGAATGCACATCTCCGCGAGCTTCACTGGGAACGTCGCAGGGTGTGGACGCTCCGCCTTTCGGTTCTGAATCGTTTCGTAAGGCACGAACCAGTTGTTCCCACGACAACGCTGATCGCGCCCGCCGGTGTGGCCCCAGCGTTTGATATTGCTCTTGTCCGCATATTCGACCCCGACCGCCAAACGATCGATTGGGACGGCCCCTGTTTTCGTGAGATGAAAAACATACTCGTGGCAGTCGGTCAGAAAGCGCTTGGAATTGATCGGCTTGAAATGCCCCACCGAAAGCTCTGCGGCATTCCGCGCTTGGACGGTGATCGATTTGATCCAATGCAGCGTGTTTTGCAGCCGAAAGAGCGTGGATAGCCGCAGCACGAGTTCATGCGGGAGGAGCGGGTTTGCGGGCGTCGCGCCCAAATTCAAGAAAAACGATCCCCCCGGCTGCAACACCCGCGCGACCTCCAATCCCCACGCTGCACACCACTCCAGATACTCCAGCCGCGGAGAGCTATCTCTGAAGGTAGAGTAATCGATGCCGAGATTGTAGGGCGGCGAAGTCACCACCACTCCGACGGATTCAGCCGGGAGACGCGCCATGCCCGAGAGGCAATCTTCGTGCTGGAGATTAAATGTCGGGAGAGTTGGGCCCATGGGCGCGGACCATTTCCCAGAATGGGAGATTTCACGCCATCGGGAAATTACCCTCGGTCCAAAGCGAATTGCTCATTTCGCTCTGCGCCCGAACTTTTCCCGGCAAATGCGTTGACGCCGGATATTGGCAATGTAAATACAAAGTATGCACCTCCCGCAACCCCCTCAGGTCGGCAGCATCCGCGGTCGCCAGCAATCCGAAGGCGCGTTCAGCCTTGTGGAAATCACTCTTGCGATCGGAATTATCGCCTTTGCGTTTGTGGCGTTGTTCGGCCTGCTCCCAACGGGACTCACGGTTTACCGCGCAGCAATTGATTCGGCGAACGAGACTTGGATTATGCAGGATCTGAACTCGATGGTGCAAGTGACCGATTGGAAGAACGTGCGGAACCTGGGTTTCGATGCGAGTGGGGAAATCTATTATTATGACGAAGAGGGTCGGCAGACCGACACGGAGCTGAAGCAAAATCCCGCCATGGCCGCTCAGCGGATCTATGCGGTGAAACTGGTCGTCGATGATCTCAAGAGACCGGCTGGACCAAGCGCTACCGAATCCATTCCGAGCACGGTTCGAATTGTCGCGGTCATTGCCCCCTACCAAAAGGTCCTATATGACCCGCTGAAATCGAAATTCAATGCGATCAGGCTTCCGGCAGATTTGGATAATCTCGGTAAAGGAAGCGATATCCACGCTCGCGCATTCGTCGCCACCCGGATGGATAGCGTCAAGTCGTAGAATTTAACTTTGATCGTTTTTGCCATGAATTCACATTCCCCCCACAGAACCCTTCGAGGCCAGGCGTTCACTCTTGTTGAGTTGTTGGTTTCGACCGCGCTACTGGCTCTGATCATGGTTTTATTGCTCACGACCGTTGAGCAGACCCAGCGCGTTTGGCGGAGGAGTGCCCAGAAATCGACGCAATTTCAGGATGCCCGGAGCGCGTTCGAATCAATGACGCGCCGCCTGAGCCAGGCGACACTTAATACTTACTGGCGCGCGCACGAAGATAACATCACCGGCAACAAGGCGGACTTTCGCTTCCGTCGGCAGACTGAGCTCCAGTTTATCTCGGCAAAGACGCCTCGAATTTTCACGGCGACCCCTGCTCTGACGAATCTCTCCCAGCCCACTGCGGATGCCTATCCGGGGGATGCGGTGTTCTTCACGGCGCCGATCGGTTATTCCGAAGAGGTGCTGCCGCAGACCGGTTCGACTCTTCGCACCTACCGGTCGTTGGATGGGTTGCTTTCGGCATGCGGCTACTTCGTCGAATATGGGCCTGAGGCAGACCGCCCTGATTTTATTGCCGCCGCCAAGTATCCCGAGAAGTATCGCTTTCGCCTCATGGAAATGACGGTGCCTTCCGAGCGGCTCACCGTGTATCAGCGGCCGTCCGACACCAGAGGTCTGAATGACCCGCGAGTGTTTGATGAGAAAGGCAACTACTACGTCGGTTTGGTCGACAAAAACCGCGTTTCCAACTCCTCGTGGACGCGCCCTTTGTGGATGAAAGAAGCGTTGGTCCGCACTCCCATTCCGAACACCACGGCCCATCGTTTCAAATACGCGCATGTGCGAGCCGACAATGTGATCGCGCTCATCGTGATACCGAAGCTCGCAGAAAAGGATAGGGTATCCGGCACCACTCCAGATCCGAACCAACTCGAACTGGCGCCAAATTATGACTACGACTCACTGCGCATCTTGAGCGGAGGCACCCAGTCGAATTTGGACGGAGATTCGCTCGATAACACGGCGAGAGATAATCTACTCCCTCCGATCGTTCAGGTGACGATGATCGCCGTCGATGAAGCGTCGATGGTGCGATGGGGGCCGACGGCAACCAATGTGCCGTCTTGGACGAAAGGATTGTTTAATCAATGCAAGACTGTGGATGACTTCGTGCGCGACCTCTCCGGAGCGCCGGGCACACCAGGCGGGTTGGAAAAGGTCTTGAGGGATGATCCTGCAAAAATCAATTACCGAGTCTTTAGCACCGATGTCGTAATTCGCGCCTCTAAATGGAGCCGTGACCCTTAATAACTGTAAACACTCTCAATCTACTCCCATGAACGATTCAGCTCAATCTTCCATGCAGCTACACACCCGGCAGCGAGGTGTGGCTCTCGTCATCGTGCTGGCCATGTTGGTGCTATTGTCCGGCCTGATCGTGGCTTTCATGACCAGTGCCACCACCGAGCGCGAGGCCACGAAGACCAACAATTCCAACTCTGTTTCGAGACAGATCGCGGACAGCACGGTCAATCTCGTCATCGGCCAGATCCGCGATGCGACGACGAGCACAAATGAAAAGGTGACATGGTCGTCCCAACCCGGAGCGATCAGGACATATTCCGGCACACAAAGCACGGCACCGACTGGCGTCTTGCCGCTCGGGGCGACTTACTACCCTTACAACTCGGGCGCCGATGATTTTGTTTTCAGGCTCTACTCCGCCGACAGTCTCAGGTCGTCGGCTTCCGCCTATTCCACGGAGTTGGCGAATGAAGTGAAGGTCATTGAGCAATGGGATCGGAAGGCGCCGACGGCGGATTACGTGGACTTGAACGAACCAATCTTGAGCCCTCGTTTTGATCTCGATGCGACCGGTAAGACTTTTGAGCCCCGCTACCCGATTATTGATCCGCGGGCGGCTTTGGATCGTAACAACGCTCTCGCTCCTGCTGGACGCGGTGTGGTCAATGGCTTTGATGCCAAGCTCACTTTCGACGCGAATAGCAAACTGGCATCGGCGACAGGCACTTCCACGCAAAAAGTTCCTTATCTCCCGCTCCCCGTGAAGTGGCTCTACGTTCTGCGTGATGGGACAATTGGCGCTGCTTCGCTGGCTACATCTTCGAATCCGATTGTCGGGCGGACCGCATTTTGGGTGGACGACGAAAGTTGCAAACTGAATATCAACACGGCTTCGGAAGGCACTTTTTGGGACTCGCCGATGGCTGGTTCCGAACCAGAAACCGGGGTGCTAAACGGTTCCGGCGGCAAGCTTTCTTCATCGGCGAGAAGCCTGAGTCTTGCCGCTTCGCAGCCGGCACGAGGAGAATATCAACGGTATCCAGGACACCCTGCGACGACTTGTTTGAGTCCGGCTTTGGGTTGGCTGTGGGGCCTCACGGGTGCGACATCTATATACCCTCAAAATACCGTCTATCGGGATTTCAAAGAGGACATTTATAAGACTTCTCCATTCACACCAGATGGGCGCTACACCTCCAAAGGCGGAACGTTTAACACCGATCCTGATTCCTCTCCTCTCAAAGCGCCTCCGTTTGTGGCCGCAACGAAGCATCTGTACGCCAGCGTGGATGAGATGATGTTCCAATCGGTGCGGGTCAACCCTAAGGGAGACTCTGTTCCTAACCCGACCCTTACGCCGGAGGCACTCGAGAAGAGCCGGTTTTTCCTCACCGCAAATAGTCGCGCTCCCGAGGTGAACCTCTTTGGAAGGCCTCGAGTGACTCTCTGGCCGATCGCTGAAAATCCCGATCTTCGGACGCCCTTCGATGACTTGTTTGCATTTACATCCACGCTAGGCTCAGGGACCAGCAGCAACGGTTACTTTCTGACGCGCGCGGACGCGAAGAACGACATGTATGATTACAAGATCCCGCAAAATATAAAGATGTATGAGTATCTGCAATGGCTCACTGGAAAAGGACCTTCCGGTGCGGTGGCGCCGGAAGTGCCGGGATTTGGTGGCCGATTTTCCACGAAGTATGGCGATGACTGCGATCAATTGCTCACCGAGACCTTTGACTATATGCGGTCGGTCAACCTGGTTGATACCGGGACCACTGGCCGCGCTGGCAAGCAATTTGCCCCGTATACCCCTCGTTATTACAAAACTGGTGTGCTCGACAGCTACTCCCGGATCGCCAGATCGGTGGACTGGTCGGGGCAGGTGACACCTTTGAAGGTGCCGGCATCGGGCTCTCACAAGGAAACAATGGGGTTGGGGCGCTTTGTCAGTATCACGGAAGCGGCCCTGATTTTCTATCGGACCTCGACCCAAGCGGCCATCGCCGGCTCGACCAAGCCAGCGCTTCCAGCGTTGGTGAATAATTACGCTCAGGTCATGGAGTGCGTTCTGGCTTTCGAGATGGGTACGACCATGCCGGGCTTCCCGGCGATTCGGCCGACCTACTACACGAAGGTCATTCCGATTCGCGCGACGAAAGTAACGGTGCTAGATGGGGCGACTCCTTACCAAGGCACACTCGACAAGGATATTCTCCTAGTGGGACAGGCCGGTCAGAATCAGAAATACATTAACATAGCGAATGTGTCGGCCCATGAGGTCACGATGGGTCGTGCATACCTGCCGAGTTTGGGCTTCACGTCGGCCATGCATTTCTTCCCTGAGCACAGGGACTCGACGCGCCCGACGGAGTTTTGGTCAGGTAACGCTTCCAACCCGGACGCTGATCCCAAACGGAATACCAGTTTCACGTGCCGGCCGAAGATTTTTGAGAAGGGTAACTCCAGCTATACTCGTGGCGATGCGGCAGGGAGCTTCGGCAGCACTGTGTCTCGCTACCCCTACGTGAGTGAACCCATCCCGATTCCTATTGGTAAGCCATACACGCTTACCATTGTCGACGGGGGAGCCTACGACGTCGAGATCTGGGCTGGGGAGTCGCCAGATGACGTGCGGAGCGGGACAACGCCGGTGCAGGTTGTGCATCTTGATTTTGGCGCGACCAACACTTCGATCAATGTGGCTGCAGTAACTGGCGATTCTACTTTCAGGAATCGGTTCGACGGTTCTCTAGACGGTTCCTGGGATTGTCTGAGGGCTGATGATATTGTTCGGAGTATTGAATATGTCGGGCCGGCCGCTGCGGACTCGCGGATGGCGGGAGATCTGCGGATGGCTGCAGCTATCCGCGATGTCCCGTCGAGTTATTTCCGCCCGACGGGTGGGCTAGCCGAATACAACAAACCTAGCAACATGTTGGTTCATGCGCTTACTTGTTCTTGGTCCCGCCCGATGAGCCAAGGTTATCGTGGGAACGGAGCGCTTGCGCGTGGCGGAAATAGCCGCACAGACAAACCGGTGGTCCTTCCTCAAGGAATCGATGGTGTTACGCGAGCGGATGGAGGTGCTGGAGATTGGGACCGCGGCTTTTCGAAGCACCTCGATCACGGCGGTGCTGGGAACAAGGTGGACGAAGGTAACGTGAAGTTTGATTACAACGATGGAACGGCTAGCGGAAAGATGCCGTATTTCCGTGGTCGAGGAATCGAGGAGACCGGTCAGTCCTTTTTCTCTCCAAACCGTCAGCTTCCGTCCGCCGTGATGCTCGGTTCTTTGCCTACGGGGGTGAAGGCAGGGAAGCCATGGCAAACGCTCTTGTTTCATCCCGACCGTGAGACTGGCTTTACCCATCCTGGCGTCAAGTCGCCTCCGGATCATTTGTGGTTGGATTTGTTCGCGATGCCGGTCGTCGAGCCTTATGCGTTGGGCGAGCCCTTTTCGGGCGCTGGGAAGGTGAACATGAATTACGTCATCGCACCGTTTGGCTACGCCAAAGGTGAGAGCGGCAATATCAACACTACGAGTCCGGTTCCGCGCTCTTATGTCCGCCGGGACACGGCTTTACGCGGCGCACTGAAGTCCACCTTCATCATGGCAGTGCCGACGACAACCTCTGGTGGGGGTCACGATGAGCAGCCAGCAGGGCCGCCGCCGATCAACAAGCAATTCCGTTTCCCGATCGATTTGGATCGGACGATCGATGAGTTGGAGATCCGGATGAATGACCAGCGGAAAGGGTTGGCCAGCCGTTCCCAGACTTTGTTCCGGTCGGCCTCGGAGATTTGCGACATCGATCTTTGCCCTCAAGACAATCCGATTTCCAACTACAGCACCTTCTGGGCTGCGAATGCGCAGACCGGGGACAACATGCGCGAACGCCCCTACGCGCACATCTATCCCCGCCTGACCACCAAGTCGAACATCTTCCAGGTTCACATGATTTGTCAGGCGATCGGAAAGTCTGAGGGGGCGAACACTGACCCCAAGGTATTCGATCCGAAACGCGATCGTGTCCTCGCGGAATACCGGGGCTCTGCGATGATTGAGCGTTACATCGATCCCAACGATCCCAACCTTGCGCAGTATGACTCCGACAAAAGTCATGCGGAGCGCATCGATCCCTACTACCGGTTTCGCGTGATCGGAACGAAGCAGTTCGCGCCCTTTTAGGCGGCAACCTGCGTTGTGGAAGCGCGCATTGGCAACCAGAGTGCGCTTGCCGTAGATTGGGCTGCTCATGGCCGTTCAATACAAGGACTACTACCAACTCCTCGGGGTGCCGAAGGGCGCGACTCAGGATGAAATTCGCAAATCGTTCCGCAAGCTGGCACGGGTGCATCACCCGGATGTCGCGAAAGACAAGAAAACAGCAGAGGCGAAGTTCAAGGAGATCAATGAGGCTTACGAGGTTCTTGGTGATCCGGAAAAACGGCAAAAATACGACACCCTCGGTGCGGATTGGGAGCGCGGCGGTGCAGCGCAGCGTCCGCCGCCGGGATGGGGCGGTGGGATGGGTGGTGGAGGGAATGGAGGTGCGAGTTTTGGGGGTACCGGTTTTAGCGACTTCTTTGAGCAATTTTTCGGAGGTCGCGCGGGGCGGCAGGGCGGGGGAGGTTTTGGCGGTTTCGGTGGAATGGAGGAGCCGGTGCGGGGCGAGGACGTCGAAGCCGATTTGCTCGTGACCATCGAAGAAGCGCTTCACGGAGGTCAGAAGAAAATCTCTTTTCGCCGCGATGGAAATCCGCGGGTTGAAACGTATGACGTGAAGATCCCAAAAGGCGTGCGTGAAGGGCAAAGAATCCGGTTGGCCGGACAAGGTGGCGCGGCGGGCCGGGGCGCATCGGCGGGAGATCTTTATTTACGGGTGCGCTTCGAGCGGCATCCGAACTACCGCGTGGAAGAGGCCGACTTGATCTACGAACTCGAGGTGCCGGCGTGGAAGGCCGTTCTGGGAACGGAAGTCGAGGTTCCCACGCCGGAAGGCTCGATCAAGCTGAAGGTCCCGCCGGGTGCGCAACCGGGGCGGAAGTTCCGTTTGAAAGGTCGAGGCTTGCCGAAAAACGCGGGCGGTCGAGGCGACTTTTTCGTTCAACTCGAGGTGGGGCTTCCCACGTCGCTGACTCCGGAGGAGCGGGAGCTTTGGGAGCAATTGGCAAAAGCTGGTCTGGGTCGCTGAAGTTCGCAGAATCGGATTTTTCTTCAGCCGAGGAAAACATCGGCTCGCTGTGCCCACGGGCTTTTCGTAAATCCGCTGCCCGCTTTCTCGAAACTCGCCGCGTTTTTCATGTCGATCCGATTTTTTAACACACTGTCCCGGGAACTCGAAGCGTTCGTGCCGCTCGATCCGAGGGCGGACGCGTGAAGATGTACACCTGCGGGCCGACGGTTTATAATCACGCGCACATCGGCAATTTCCGCGCCTACGTCTTCGAGGACCTGCTGCAGCGGCATCTCGAAGCGCGCGGCTTCGCGGTGGAGCGGGTGATGAATCTCACCGACGTGGACGACAAGACGATCCGCGGTGCGCGCAAGGCGGGCGCGGCCTTGGCGGACTTCACGCAGGTTTACAAGGACGCGTTTTTCGAGGACCTCGAAACGCTGCGCATCAAGCGCGCGGAACATTACCCCGCGGCGACCGAGCCGCGCTACATCGAGCGAATGATCGCGATGATCGGGCAGCTCGTGGAGCAAAGGCGTCGCGTATCAGGCGGAGGATCGGTCGCGTCTATTTCCGGCTCTCGAAATTTCCCGGACTACGGAAAGCTCGCGCACCTGAATCTCGACGAACTGCGCCCCAGCGGGCGCATGCAGCAACGACGAGTACGAGAAGGAAAACATCGGCGACTTCGCGCTCTGGAAAGCGTGGGACGAGGCCGATGGCGACGTGCGCTGGGAATCGCCGTGGGGACCGGGCCGGCCGGGCTGGCACATCGAGTGCAGCGCGATGGCGACGGCGCTGCTCGGACCGGAGATCGATATCCACTGCGGCGGCGTGGACAATATTTTCCCGCATCACGAGGCGGAGATCGCGCAGAGCGAATGCTGCACCGGGAAAAAATTTGTGCGCTACTGGCTGCACTGCGCGCACCTCATGGTCGAGGGGCAGAAGATGTCAAAGTCGCTCGGCAATTTTTACACGCTGCGCGATCTGCTGGCGAAAGGCTTCACCGGCCGCGAGGTGCGCTTCGCGTTGCTCACGGTGAACTACCGCTGCCGCTGCAATTTCACCTTCGCCGGCCTGGACGGCGCGCGCGCTGCGCTGGCGCGGATCGACGAATGGGTCGAGCGACTCCGCGCGCTGGCAGCGAGCGACGCCGGCCGACATCGGCCGTCCGGCGACGGATTCGCACATCGACGCTTTTTTCGACGCGCTCGACGACGACCTGAATATCTCCGGCGCGATGGGCCACCTCTTCGACCTCATCCGCGAAAGCAACGCGCGATCGACGCAGGCGCTTGCTCCGCCGACAGGCTGCCAAGCTGCTCCGCGAGTGGGAGCGGATGGACTCCGTGCTCGCTTTGGCAGCGCGACGCGGCGGCGATTCCCGCCGAGGTGCAGCGCCTTCGTCGAGCGAGAGGCAGCACGCGCGGGCGGCGAAGAATTGGGCAGAGAGCGATCGACTGCGCGATGCGATCGCCGCGCTCGGCTGGATCGTGAAGGACACCAAAGACGGCGCCGAAACTGACGCCGCGCTGAATTTCGAACTCGCGATTTGGCGATCGTCCCACTTGCGCTAGAAACTTCGACCGCGAACCCCGCCGCCGCTCCCACTACTCGACCCCGCGCCATGATGTTCGCCCCTGCAAACTATCTCGATCTGAATCACACCGAGCATCGGATGCTCTTCGAGAACGCGACGAATGTGTGGGACGCGCTCAAGCAGATCACGAGCTATCTGCAGTTTCGGCTGAAGCCCGCGATCCAGGGACGGCTGATCGGCAAGCCGTTCATCAGCGGCGCGGTCTTCGTCGGCAAGGGCACGGTGATCGAGCAGGGCGCGATGATCAAAGGGCCGGCGTGGATCGGCGAAGGCTGCGAGATTCGCAACGGCTGCTACATCCGCGAGAACGTGATCGTCGGGCTCGGGCTGCGTGCTCGGGAATTCGTGCGAGTTCAAAAACTCGATCATCTTCGACGAGGCGCAGATGCCGCATTTCAATTACGTCGGCGACTCGATCATCGGCTACCGCGGGCATCTCGGCGCCGGCGTGATCCTTTCCAACGTGAAGCTCGACCACGGCGAGATCACCATCCCGACACCGCACGGGTTTGGTGCCGACGGGGCTGAAGAAATTCGGCGCGATCATCGGCGACCGCGCGGAGATCGGCTGCAACTCGGTGATCAATCCCGGCTCGCTGATCGGTCGGAGAAGCATTCTGTATCCAGGCGTGCAGTGGCGCGGAGTGGCGCCGGCGGATTCGGTGATCAAGATCAAGCAGACGCATGAAATCATCGCGCGTCGCGATTGATCGGGACTTGCGCAACCGCAGGTCGTTTGAAACCTTCTCCGCCCTATGTCCAGCCCCGTCGAAACAATTCCCCCGCCCGCCCAGACCGGGATTTGATCCGCTCGTTTTCTGGATTCAACACAAGACGAAAATCGCGTTGCTCGTCGTGCTCGTCGTGCTCGCATTCCTGGTTGCTGCGGTCGTGCAATTCACGCAGCGCCGGACGCGAGAAGCTTCCGAGCGGGCGTTCGCGTCGGCTTCGTCCGTGGAGGATTTGCAGAAAGTCATCGCGGACTACCCGAACGCGGTGGTCGCTGCGAATGCGGAACTCATGCTCGCGGAGAAGCTGCGCAACGACGGAAAATACGATGAGGCGATCGCAACACTGCAAAAATTCACGAAGGAGCATCCCCAGCATCCGTTGATCAGTGGCGCGTGGACCAGCATTGCGGTAACGCAGGAGGCAAAGGGCAAAGCAGACGAAGCGCTCGACACCTATCAAAAAATCGCGACGACTTATCCGACGAGTTTTAGCGCGCCAGTGGCGCTGCTTGCGGAAGCGCGGATTTTGAAAGGGCAGGGGAAGAACGACCAGGCGAAGCGTCTTTACGAGGAAGTGATTTCGCAATTTGGGCAGACGAATTTCGCACGCGAGGCCCTGATGGAAGCGCAGAAATTAAAGCCCGCGCCGGTGGCGGCGGAAGTGACTCCCGCCGCGCCGGCAGCCAGCGCGACCTCGCCCGCTCCGATGCCGGCCGTCGAGCCAACGACTGCGCCCGCCCTCAAAGTTGAACCTGCTCCAGCTCCGGCACCGACGCCGGCGGAGCCAACTTCCTCAGCGGCTCCAGATCCAGAAAAGAAGCCAGTCGACGCGCCGCAGCCTGTGTCAGAGACCAAGCCGGTGATGCCGGCCCCGCAACCCGCCGCGCCTGCGCCCGCTGAGCCGAAAGTGCCTGAGGCCAAACCAGTCACGCTCCCAGTCACCCCCGACGCACCACCGGCCGCGCCCGAAGCGGCCAAGCCGGATGCGAAATCCGCACCACAGGATGCTGCGAAGCCGGGACCAGAACCGGAAGACGCCGCTCCCGCTGCACCCGTTCCCCCAGCGCCCGTTCCCCCAGCGCCCGTTCCCTCAGCGCCGCCATCCGCGGATCCCAAATAGCTTTTAAGCGTGCCGCACGCGAAGGCCGACGTCTCCGACTTCGGTAATCGGCGCGTCGTCTAACTGCTCGGTCATTTCGCTTTCGGGCTGGCCGATGAATAGCTCGCCGCTGAACGTCCCGCCTTTCTCAAAGTTGATCGCGCGGGCATGCACGGTGCCTTGCAGCGTACCGCCTTTGTTGATGGTGACGCATCCGTCGCAGACGATTTTGCCGCTCACTTTCCCGTTGATGTCGATCGCACCAACTTTGATCGGCCGCATGAATTCGACGTCGGAGTTTTTCTCGACGACCAGCTTTTTCACCTCGATGCCACCGAGAAATCGGCCGTGCAACTTCACGCGGGCGATGCCCGTGCAGAAAAGCGTGCCCTTGAGCTTCCCCTCGATCAGCGCCGAACCGCACGCGATGCGCGCCGCGGCAACGTCGCCTTTCGGCGTGATGATGACTTCGCCCTGCGTCTGGATGCTGCGCCCAAAAGGACCAGCAATCTTGAAATCCCGCAGGTCGATGTACGACCCGCACTGCGGGCAGGAGGCTCGATTGCGCCGCGGTGCTGACCTCCTGCCGTGCGTGACAACTGAAGCAGGCAACGTCCCGGATTTTTTCGCCGCGAAACCAGCTTCGAGAGTTTGTCGAAGATGGACGGCCCTTGCAGGCTTTCGGCCTCCTTTAACAAGAGCTTCTCGATGCTGAAGTGCTGCTCCGCACTTCCGGCAGAACGTCGACTTCGCAAAAGCCGACTCAAGCTGGCTGAACCCGCAGTGCGGGCAGTCCGCACTGATTTTCTCCGGCTGCTTGGGGGTGTTGCTGCTGGCCACGAGGGGCCCGGTTTAGCGGGCGACGACGGCCGCGGCTTTCGCCTGCTCGGGCGTGCGCGGCCACATCCTGCCGGATCGGCGCGACTTTGTTCGGAGACACTTCGGACTTGCCGACAAAGGTCGCGCCTTCCTCGATGACGAGGCGGGCGGCCTTCAGATCGCCCGTGCAGCACAGCGCGGGCCTTCAGCTCGCAGCGCTCGTCGACGGTGATGTTGCCGATGCACCTTGCCGTGGACGGTCACCGACTTCGTCTTGATCTCGCCGTGGATTTCCGCGTTCTCGCCGACGGTCAGGGTGCCCGACGAAGTGATTTCGCCCTCGACTTTGCCGTCGATGGTGAGTTCGTTGGTGAACTTGATGGAGCCTTTGATTTCGACGTCGGCGGAGAGGAGATTGCGGTTGTTTTGTGGGTCGGTCATGGGTCTAGGTGCGGGTTGAGACGAGAAAAGTTCGTCGGTGGATGAGTTGTCTGGATCCTCGGAAGCCGGGGGCGTGGGAGGCGAGTTTCGGTTGAACACGAGCGACTGTTGACTGCCGCGAAAGCAGTGTCAACGCCGCCGTGCGCAATCAGCCGGGAAGGCTTGCTGGTACAAGAATCGAGTGCTTTTTCCCAGTGGAATGGCCGGTTCAATCCTCGGCAAGTTCCTCCGCTGGATAGGTCCAAATTTCGCTGAGCGTCGGATGGTAATGCGGCACGCGCGCGAGGTCGCCGGCGGTGCCATGGAAATGCATCGCCACGGCAATCTCGTGAATCAGCTCCGAGGCATCGGGCCCGACGACCGCCCCGCCGAGGATTTGGCGTGTATCGGAAGCGACGATCAGCTTCACGAAGCCGTCGGTCTCGCCGCGCACCATCGACTTTCCGTGGTCGTCGAAGGGATAAGTCGCCATCAGAAAATCGAGACCCTGCGCCTTCGCGTCCGATTCGCTGAGGCCGACGGCTGCGACTTCGGGCTGTGTGAAAACGGCGAAAAGTTTGAGCCGGTAGTCGATTTGTTCGAGCGGCTCCGGTGCGTCGCCTAGAAATCGCGCGGCATTGCGCGCGGCCATTTCGGCCTGCTGAATCGCGATGTGTACGACCTCGAATGGCCCGCAGACATCGCCCGCGGCGAAGATGTGCGGTGCGCTCGATTGCTGCGTGGCGACGGTGCGCACGCCTTTCGTGCTGCACGTGACGCCTGCCTGCGCGAGATCGAGTCCATCGGTGTTTGGTCGGCGACCGAGCGCGTAGATGATTTGTTCGGCGTCGACGGAGCGCTCTTCGTCGTCCTGGAAAAAAACGACGCGCTTTTGCGCGCCGTGCTTTTCCACGCGCAGGAGTGATGTGCCGCAATGAACCTGGATTCCGCGCTTTTCGAGCGCCTCGGTGAGCGCATCGGCGACATCGGCATCGACCTCTTTCAGCAGATGCGGACCGCGCTGAATGATGGTGACTTTTGCACCGAGGCCGGCGTGAAAAGTCGCGGCCTCGATGGCAATGGCGCCGCCCCCGAGGACGATGACAGACTCGGGAAGATGCGCCGATTCGAGCACTTCGTCACTGTCCCAACTGCCGACTTCTTCGAGGCCGGGGAGATGCACGCGATTGATCTGCGAGCCTGTCGCAACGAGGAAAGCACGGCCTTTGACCTCGCTCGTGCCGCCCTCCAGCAATTCAACGCGGAGCGTGTGGGGATCGGTAAAGCGCGCATGACCGCGGATCAAATCAAAGCGTCCGCTTTCGAGCTGTCCTCGCCGGTAAGCCGCAAACTCTGACACGAGCAGGCGTTTCCGCGCCAGGATCGCCGGACCGTCCGCGCCGAGGTATTCGGCGCGCAGGCCAAATTCCTCCGCGCGGCGAATCGTCTCGGCACGGTGCGCAGATTCGAGGAGCGCCTTGCTCGGCATGCAGCCGCGTAAAATGCAAAGCCCGCCCATCGTTTCAGCCGCCTCGATCACTGCAGCGCGAAGCCCGAGGCGGGCCGCGGTGGAAGCGCCTGCATATCCGGCGCTCCCGCCGCCAATCACCACGAAGTCATACGCGTCAGTCATTGAGGAAATTGAGTTTCGTCCACGGCAAAGAGTTTGAAGAAATCATTGGCAAAAATCGGACGCAAAAAAGGCGCGACGCTGTGCGGCTGCTCGATCAGGAGTGTTGCCAGCGGCCGGTCAGGTGGTGTGACGCCGAGCAGGGTGCGCGAAGTTTCGATCTCGCGCCAGGCGTCGTCGGCGACCAGCCACTTGACGCGCCTGGTGCGCAAAATTTCCGCTCCAGCGACTGCATTCGGCGCGAGGTAAAAGCGTCCCGTGTCCACGATTCCGGCAAGGCTTTCGTGCGAACTGCCGGCGACGCCGGGCTGGCTGGACCAGTAAGCCAGCGCAGGGGAAACCCACCATGGCGCGAGGAATGGGCGCACTTCGTCACTGCGCATCCGATCGGCGATTTCGCGCAGCAGCACGCCTTCCACGCGCCTGAGTTCCTGCTGTTTGGCTGCGGCCTCCTTTGGGAAAAGCCGCTCGTCCCACTCACGCGCCAGCGGCCAGAGCGCTACAAAAAAGAACGCCCATGCAGCCCATCCGCGCTGCAGTGCCGCGAGTTGCCACGGGAGGGTCATCGCGAAAACCAGCGCGAGAAAGTAGCCCCAGCGGAGCTGCCAAATGGTGAGGGCCAGCATCAGCAAGACCAGCGCGAGCATGAGCAAGGCGCGCCGATGATTTCGCGCCGCGAGATAAAGAAGGATCGGTGTGGCCAGACAGCCCCAGCCGAGCCAGCGGAAAATCGTGCCGGCGCTCGGATGCCCGAGTTCGCCGATCGTGCGATTCCAATTTTCCAAATAGACCAGCATCCCGGTGGGGAGAGGGTGAATCCGCCAGCCTTCCAATGCCCAAGCGACACCACCGACGATGAGCATCGCCCCGAGGCCAACCAAACGTTCGCGAGCGACTAGTTGCCGTGGCTTGCAGAGCGTCCACGCCAGCAGCACTGCCGCCAGTAGGACAAGCGGTTCGTAGAAAGAAACCCAAAGCGCAAAGGCCCACGCCAGGCCACTGACCAGCGACCAGACGCGAGAAGGCGCGAGCGCCTGTTGCCATTCGGCACCGAGCGCGATAGCAATGATGAAGACGAGAAGCGACTGATGATCTGGCCGACCGAGCGCTGTCCCATGAATCAAAATCGGGTTGATGGCGAAAAACAACGGGACGGTAAGCCAGAGCAAACGAGGCTCTGCGGGCGGGCTTTTCCCCGCCAGCACATAGCTCGCGCTCAAGCCGCCCCGGCGCGCCCAGATTCCTAACCACAAGCACGTCGCGATGCCGAGCAGCGGTGAGATCAAAGCGCCCGCGAAATCGAGCGTCTGCGCGTGCAGAACGCTGTTGCTCGGAATGGCGAAGTCCAGCACCCGCTTGAGCGCGACAACCAGGTAATCCATCGGAGCCGTGGTGTGCGCGTCGACGCCTTGTGGGTAGTTCTCAAAATCGTGATGCAAAATCACTCCACCGTGCCCATCGATCATCTGCGCCCGGGTCATCCGCGAGTAGCAATCGCCGTCTAGAAAATAGACCCGATTTTCGACAAACACGTCGCGCAAATTGTGGCAGCGCGCGAGTCCAGCAAGGACGGCTATGGCACAGATCCAAAACGCGGTTTTCACGAAGCTGACCTTTTCCAAAGAAAATCATGCTGTCCACCAACATCTTGTGGTCGCCGGAATGTGCGAACGCAATTACTTGCGGAATCGCTCTCAGGAACCGGTAGAAAAAGCTTTGTTCCCATCACTCGCACGACTAGAGTCGCCCCTCAGTTTTTTCCCAATTAAATTATGCCCGAAAAGGACATTCAGAATCTCCAAGCCGACGCGACCGAACATTCCAATCTCAACGAGGTCAATGACACGACTTACGACTGGACGAAGATCGACAAATTGGAGGGGTTGGCGGGGGTCCGGCAGCGGCCGGGAATGTATATTGGGCCAACGGATGAACGAGGGTTGCACCACTGCGTTTTCGAAGTTCTGGATAACTCGATCGACGAGCATCTCGCGGGACATTGCTCGCGCATCGATGTAAACATTCACATCGATGGCTCATGTTCCATCCGTGATAACGGGCGCGGAATTCCAGTCGACATGCACCAGAAGTTCAAGGTGCCGACCATTGAACTCGTGCTGACCAACCTGCACGCCGGGGGCAAGTTTGGGCAAGGCGCTTACAAGTATTCGGGTGGCTTGCATGGTGTCGGCGCAAAGTGCGTGAACGCGCTGTCGGACTGGTTCAAGGTGGAGGTTCAGCGGGATGGAAAAGTCTACCATATGGGCTTTGAGCGAGGAGTGACGACTCAACCGCTCGAGGTCATCGGCGAGGTCAAGAATAAGCAGCACACCGGCACCCTCATCACCTTTCAGCCAGACCCAACGATCTTCACGATCACGACGGAGTTCCAGTTTGGCAAGCTCGCGACGCGGTTGCGCGAGTTAGCGTTCCTCAATCCGGGGCTCGAGATCAACCTCGTTGATGAGCGCGTGGAGCCGATCAAGAAGGAGCAATACTTCTACAAGCTCGGGATTGAAGAGTTTGTGCGACAACTAGGCGAGAATAAGCAGCTCCTTCACCCGAAACCGGTCATCCTGGCGGGACGGCGCAAGGTGAAGTTCAAGAGCAAGGATCAGGTCGAGATTGAAGACGACATGATCGTTGACTGTGTGATGCAGTATAACGACAGCTACAACGACCAAATCCTCTGCTTTACGAATGCCATTCCGAATCCGGACGGCGGGACGCACTTGACTGGCTTTCGGACGGCACTCACGCGGGCGATCAATCAGTATGCCAAAGCGAACACGCTGCTGAAGGATAAGGATCCCGCAATCAGCGGTGACGATGTGCGCGAAGGTTTAATCTGTGTCTTAGCAATCAAGCATCCGAATCCCGGCTTTGAGTCTCAGACCAAGGTGAAGTTGGTCACACCCGAGGTGGAAGGTATTGTGTCATCGATCACCTACGAAGGCTTGATGACGCACTTCGATTCCAATCCGAACGTAGCAAAGAAGGTGATTGAGAAATGTCTCATGGCAGCTCGGGCGCGCGAAGCTGCTCGCAAGGCTCGGGAGACGGTGCGTAAGAGCGCACTGACTGGTGGAGGACTGCCTGGCAAGCTGGCCGACTGCTCCGAGAGAGACCCTTCTCTGACGGAGCTTTACATCGTCGAAGGTGATTCCGCAGGCGGTTCGGCAAAGCAAGGACGCGACCGTCGCTACCAAGCGATTCTGCCCATTCGCGGGAAGCTGATCAACGTTGAGAAAGCACGACTCGACAAGGTGCTTCAGAACACGGAAATCCAGACAATGATCACCGCGATCGGCACGGGAATCGGGAGCGGTGAGCAAGAGGGTTCTTTCAACATGGCGAAGCTCCGCTACGGTAGAATTATCATCATGACCGATGCCGACGTGGACGGTTCGCACATCCGCACCCTCCTACTCACTTTCTTCTACCGTCAGATGACGGAACTCGTGCGAGCCGGAAAGATCTACATCGCCTGTCCGCCTTTGTATAAAATCAAACGCAAGAAGCGTGAAGAGTACGTCGATGACGACGCCGCCTTGAATCGCATTTTGATCAATCTCGGTGCGGATGAGGTGAAGTTCCGCAACTTGGCGGATGGCAAAGAATTCAGTGCGACTCAGCTCAAGGAAATCCTCAGCTTGCTGGAGCGCTTGTCGAAATTCAGCGACTCCGTTCGCCGACACGGTGGGGACTTCGAGTCTATATCTACGCAGCGAAGCGCTGACGGAGTATTGCCCACGCTACCTGGTTAAGATTCGGGAAGGTAACAACGAGCGCACCGAGTATTTTCACGATGAAACGGAACTGCGCAATTGGGCGTTGAGCGCAGACAACAAGGATCTGAATTTGTTCGACGAACCGGCCGAAGCGCCCGGTGAACTTGGAGATGCGCCTCCATTGGAAAAGGCGCTGGTGAAAAAAGGAGAAAGCCCGCGTCGCCGTGCTCGCTTGGTCGAGTTGCACGAGTCCGTCTCGGTGCACAAGCTTATCGCGGAACTGGCGGGTAAAGGGTTGAAGATTGAGCACTATTCGAACAGTGACCAACCGATCTTCAGCTTGATCGAAGGAGACGGCGAGAAGGCGGTGACTCACCCACTTTTTACCATTCCGGATATCCTCACGAAAGTGATCGAGATCGGCCGAAAAGGAATGAGCGTGCAACGATTCAAAGGTCTGGGAGAAATGAACGCGAAGGAGTTGTTCGAGACTACGATGAACCCGGAGAAGCGTAAGATGTTCAAGGTGGATCTAAACGAAGACAACGCAAGTCGACGCCGACCGAATGTTTACAATTTTGATGGGCGATGTCGTCGAGCCGCGCCGGCAATTCATCGAAGATAACGCGCTAAACGTGCGTAACTTGGACGTGTGAGGTGGCGAACCAATTCACGATGCTCAGCGCAGCGTCGTTGCGGCAGTGTCAGTAACCCATTCTAGCTTAATCCATCGCTGCGAGCATTGCCTCCAAGCCCTTTGAATTTAGATCTCTTCCCCGATGTATAACCAAAACGAAAAAGTCGAACCCGTGAATGTGGCCGACGAAATGTCGAAGTCATTTCTCGACTACTCGATGTCTGTCATCATCTCACGCGCGTTGCCAGATGCGCGCGACGGATTAAAGCCATCCCAGCGACGGATTCTTTTCGCGATGAACGAACTCGGCGTGCAGCCGAATCGCAAACATTTGAAGTGCGCGAAGATCGTGGGTGAGACGATGGGTAACTATCACCCGCACGGCGATCAGGCAATTTACCCGACGCTCGTGCATATGGCGCAGTATTGGGCCATGCGAGAGATGCTGATCGAAGGCCAGGGAAACTTCGGCTCGGTGGAAGGCGACCCTCCAGCTTCGATGCGATACACGGAAGCCCGCTTGCGACATTTGGGTGCGGCTCTCATGGACGACATGGAGAAAGACACCGTCGATTTCGTCGATAACTACGACGAGACTCGGAAAGAGCCAACTGTCTTCCCTTCAGCCTTCCCAAACCTCCTCGTCAACGGCGGCACCGGAATCGCGGTCGGCATGGCCACCAACATTCCGCCGCATAACTTGAGCGAGATCATTGACGGCGTTTGTGCGCAGATTGATGACCCGGAGATCGATCTCGATGGCTTGATGCAATTTGTAAAAGGGCCCGATTTCCCGACGGGCTGCATGCTTCTTGGGAGCGCGGGAATCCGGCAGTATTTTGCGACGGGCAAGGGGAGCGTTCGGGTGCGCGGCACGGCCGGGGTGGAAGAGCTCAAAGGAAACCGAGAGCAGATCGTGATCACCGAGATTCCCTACAATGTGAATCGCGCGGTGCTGGTGGAGCGCATCGCGGACCTGGTTAATGATAAGGTTATCACTGAGGTATCCGCGATTCGCGATGAGTCGGATGAAAATACGCGCGTGGTGGTGGAGCTAAAGCGCGATGCCAATCCGAAAGTGGTCATCAACAACCTCTACAAGCATACCGCGCTGGAGTCGTCCTTTTCCGTGGCCATGCTGGCGATCGATCGCGGCAAGCCGAAGCTGCTTAGCCTGAAAGAGGCAATTGCCTGTTATATTGAGCATCGCCGGGAAGTCATTCTTAGACGCACCCGGTTCCTGCTCCGTCAGGCGGAGGAGATGGCCGAGCGTTTGGAAGGATTTCTCATCGCGCTGGCCAATTTGGATGACTTCATTCGGATCATCCGGGACTCGAGAGATCGCGATGACGCGCGCTCGAAGTTGCTTGCGATGAACTGGACGCGTCAGGCTGTCGAACAAATTGGCATTTTGATCCGAGACGAAGCGCGCTTGATCGATGGGCGGTATAGCTTCACGGAGCGGCAGGCGAATGCCATTCTCGATCTACGTCTGTATCAGCTAACCGGCTTGGAGCGCGAGAGCATCAAGAACGAATATGATGCGCTGATCGAGACAATCAAAGACCTGCTCGATATCTTGGCAAAGGAGTCACGGGTGATGACGATCATCAAGGAAGAGCTTCGGGAGATTCAAAAGAAATACGGGAGCGAGCGGATGACTATCCTCGTCCCAGACGAGGGGGAGATCAACATGGAGGACCTGATCGCCAACGAAGGGTGTATCATCACCATTACCCACAATGGTTTCATCAAGAGAACGGCGGCGAGCGCGTTCAGTGCGCAACGGCGCGGAGGCAAAGGAGTCATTGGCATGACGACTCGGGAGGGCGTGACAGATGATGATGGAGACTTCGTTGAGCATCTCTTTACTGCGACGACCCATGACTACTTGATGTTCTTCACGCAGGACGGCCGCTGCTATGTCGAGCGAGTCTACGAGATTCCTGAAATGAGCCGCACCTCCAAGGGGCGCTCAATTGCCAACATTCTGGAGTTGCGCAGCGACGAAAAGATCGCGGCCACCATTCGAGTGCAAGGTCAAAAGACTGATGAAGGGACGTGGAGCGATCAGTTACACATTGTCTTTGCCACTCGCAGCGGGATCGTGAAGAAGTCGAATCTGAACGACTTCAAAAATCTGCGAAAGGGTGGCATCATCGCCATTCAGATCGAGGAGGGCGATCGGTTGATCGATTGCAAACTGACGACCGGTTTGAATGAGATTGTCCTCATTACGAAGGAAGGCATGAGCATTCGGTTCAATGAGGCCGAACTGCGTGACCAAGGCCGCAACACGGTCGGCGTGTGGGGCATCCGTCCGGACAAGGGAGATATCGTGGTGGCCGCAGCCATCGTCAGCCAAGAATGCATGTTGTTGGTAGCTGGTGAAAATGGAATCGGGAAGCGGACTTCCTTTGATGAATATCGGATTCAGTCGCGGGGCGGGAAAGGGGTTATCACGATGAAGACTACCGATAAGACTGGAGCACTGATCGGAGCGCTGAGTGTGCGCGATGCGGACGAACTTATGTTGATTACCAACAAAGGACAGATGGTCCGGACGCGAGTTCATGAAGTCCGCGAGACCGGCCGAAATGCCCAAGGCGTGAAGCTCATCGATCTCAAAGGCGCAGAGAAGTTGTGCGGAATCGCACCGGTCGTGAGCCGGGAGGAGGAGGGAGAACCGGAGGCGAGTTAATCGCTAAGATTGAAAGTCCGGTTTGGTTTGAGCTCTGACGCCCACCTTTCCCCAGTTTTTCTACTACTTCACTCGTCGATGAAATCATTGCACCTGATCTATGCCACTGCCTTGTTGCCTCCGAGCCTTTTGGTCGCGGAAGAGTCCGCGACCCGCAAGGTGATTTATGGCAACGATTTCGAGGCGGCGGAGATTGGCAGGGCACCGGCGGATTTCATGGTGATGTCAGGCACTTTCGCGGTGAAGGAGGAAGGGGGAAGCAAGTTCCTGGAATTGCCGGGGTCGCCGCTTGATGCCTACGGACTACTGTTTGGGCCAACTCAACCAGATGGGGTGAGTGCCAGCGGCCGGTTCTTTGCGACGCGGCAGGGGCGGAAGTTCCCGGTATTCGGGATCAGTCTCAATGGTGTGGGCGGTTATCGGTTGCAAGTGAGCCCGGGCAAGAAAGCACTCGAATTTTACAAGGGAGACGAAGCCAAGAACAGCGTGCCTTTTGAGTGGATGTCCGGCACTTGGACGAAGTTGCGGATTCAGATGCGGAGGACGGCGGGCGGCGTGCTTGTCGTGGAAGGCAAAGCCTGGGCAGCGGATGCCGCGGAACCAGCAGCATGGCTCATCTCGGTGGAAGAAAAGGAAGGTGTGCCGCCGGGTCGTGCGGGCGTGTGGGGCAGTCCATATTCCGGGACCCCGCTGAGATTTGATGATCTTGTGCTTTCACCCGCGACTGACCAGTAACCTCTATCTCCCATCCCATGAACACCTATCGACGCACTCTTCTCCCGACGCTCCTGACCTTGGCGGTGCTGCCGCTCCAAGCCGCCGACTGGCCGCAATATCGAGGTCTGCGCACAGATGGCTCGACAGTGGAGAGAATCGTGAAGCCGTGGACGAGTGGAGTGCCGAAGCAAGTTTGGAAGACACCGAGTGAGGGCGGGTTCAGCTCGTTTGCGGTCTCCGGCGGGCGTGCCTTCACGCTTTCCTTGAAAGATGCAGAAGGCGCGAAGCAGGAGAGCTTGGTCGCACTCGATGCGAACACAGGGAAAGAACTCTGGTTTGCACCGTTGAACTTCGCGAAGTACGACGGTGGCGGCGATCGCGGCACATCGAATAATAGTGGCGGCGATGGCCCACGCTCCACGCCGACGGTGGACGCTACGCAGGTTTATGCTATTTCCTCGCAGCTGTCCGTCCGCGCATTTGACGCGGCAACGGGCAAAGTCGCGTGGACGCGCGATCTTTTGAAGGAGCACAATGGTCGAAACATTGAATGGCAGAATGCAGCTTCGCCGCTGTTGGCGGGAGGTCTGTTATACGTAGCTGGCGGCGGGCCGGGCGAGTCGCTGCTGGCTTTAAATCCGAAGGATGGCTCCGTTGCCTGGAAGGCGTTTGACGAGAAGATCACGCATGCCACGCCGGTCGCGACAAACATTTTGGGGCAAGGGCAGATCATCTTTTTCGTGCAATCCGGTCTGCTGTCAGTCGAGCCCAAGACGGGCAAGGAGCTCTGGCGTTATAAATTTGACTACAGCACTTCGACGGCTGCCTCGCCGGTGGTCTCCGGAGACATTGTCTATTGCTCCGCGGGTTACAATGTTGGGGCTGGTGCGGCGAAGATCAGCAAGCAAGGCAGCGGTTTTGTGGCAACGGAGCTTTATCGGATGAAAGGTAACAAGCCTCTCGCCAATCATTGGAGCACACCCGTGGTGAAGGACGGCTTCCTGTACGGGATGTTTCAGTTTAAGGAATATGGCGACGGCCCCGTGAAGTGTGTGGAGATCGCCACCGGGCAAGTGAAGTGGGAGAAAAATGGCTTCGGTCCGGGACAGGTGATTCTCGCGGGAGATCAAGTGGTGGCGCTTTCGGATGCAGGTGAGCTGATATTATTCGACGCCAACCCGACGGCCTACAAAGAGTTGGCGCGGGCAGATATTCTCGACGGAAAATGTTGGACGACTCCAGTGCTGGCGAATGGCCGTATCTATGCGCGCAGCACGAAAGAGGCGGTGTGCGTCGATGTCTCGGGGAAGTGAAGCGCTGGCACGACCGATTGTATCATCGGTGAGGCAGGGGAAGGAGAGTTGTAACTCCCGATGTCGGCTGCTCCGTTATTTGGAGCGCATGACGTAAACGCCGTCCCAGTCAAACGGGGGCGGCGTTTTGAGGTAGGTGACGGTGCGTTGAAGGTAGGTCTCGCTGAGTGCGTCGTGTGGAAGCAAGGCGAGTGTTTTCGTGAAGGCGGTGTGTGCATCTGAGAAGGCCCGCTGCCGGTAGCGTTGGACTCCATATTCAAACTCGGAGAGCCACTCAGGGATGGACTCACTGTTGGTTCGCGAACCGAGAACGGTGAATACTTCGACGGGTTTGGCACGACCGGCGACTTGAAGCAAATCGACCGTTCGTAACTGGAAGGCATCCCGCACGAGTGGGGCGACCTTCTCGCCAATGAGTAGGTCGAGGGAGTAGTTTTTAGTCGCACCTTCCAGGCGCGAGGCGAGGTTGACAGCGTCGCCGATGGCAGAGAACTCCTGTTTTTCCTGGGAGCCAAGGAGACCGACGATTGCTTCACCATGGTTAATGCCCATGCCAGCGCGGAATTCGAGCAGGCCCCGCGCTTTCCATTCAGCATTCAGCCGCTCGAGTGACGCGCGCATCTCGAGAGCGGCTGAGACGGCCCGACGCGCTTCGAGTTCGTAATCGCCGCTGCCGAGGCTGCCCCACTGTGCCATCACGGCGTCACCGATGAACTTGTCGAGCGTTCCGCGGTGATCGAAAACGATGCGCACCATTTCGGTAAAATACTCGTTGAGTTGCAGCACGAGTTGTTGTGCATCCGCGGTTTCGGTGATCGCGGTAAAGCCTCGGATGTCCGAGAAAAAGACGGTCACACATTTGCGCTGACCGCCGATGGTGTTGAGATAGCTGTCGGGGTTATCGAGCATCTCTTTCACCACGTCACGTGAGACAAAGCTCTCGAACTGCTTCCGAAGGCGCGATTTTTCCAGTCGCTCCAGTACCTGTTCCGCGATGGAAAAGGTGCCGCCGCTCGTGATCAGAGCGAGCACCGGACTCGCGACTAGGATCACCATGCCGGCGTGGAAAATCAGGAGGGCGACCCCGATGTAGGCAATCGTGGCGAGGAGCAGCAGGCCGGTGCGCCACAGCGGTTGGCGGATGCCCCAGCCGAGCAGCCACGCCACGAGGCCGCCCGCCGCGATCAGCAGCAGGTTCACGCTGCGCGGGGGCTCGCGCAGGAATTTCCCGGTTAGCAGCGCATTGAGCGAGTTGAGGTGGAACTCCGGACCACCAATCTCGCCGAACGGACTCAACGCCAAGTCTTTGAAGGCGTGCCCTTCCGGACCGATCATCACAATCTTGCCTTTAAAAAAATCGCCATCCGCGTAATTCGACTTCCAGATCCCGGGGACGAAAATCTCGTAGAGCGAGCGCGGTTCGAGACCTTCGGCGCCGATGGCGTAGCGAAAGAGGTGGCCCTTGCGGTCGTCTGGAATGAGCGCACCGAGGCCGGCTTGGCGCGCCGCGCGTGCGGTCAGCGACTCGAAAATCTCATCCTGATCACCGGCCGGCCGGCCATTCACATCGAGGATGCTACGCCGATAGTAAGCATGGCGAACGACGCCATCGAGATCGGGCCAGAAATTCACGAAGCCAACGCGCGGATCGGGCGGAGAGCTGGGTGGAATCAGCGTCGGCGAGGGTAGCGCGAGATTCACGGTGCTCTGTCCGTGACGCTGCTCGATGTCAGCGAAGTTGGAGCCGATCACCACGTGTTCGCGGAACCGATCGAGCCCGGCGCGCATGACCTCGTCGCCATCCCGGGCAGCGGGGAAAAGGACATCGAACGCAACCACTCTTGCTCCTGCTTTCACGAGGCGTTCGATGATCAGCGGATAGACTTCGCGCGGCCACGGGAAGCCGCGCTCTTTCATCAATTTGAGTGCTGGCGACTCGGCGATCTCGCTTTCAAAAAGCGCGTCGAGGGTAACGGTCGGCTGATCGATCGCGAGAAAGACGAGGCGAGGGTCGGCCGGCGCGCGGCGTCCGTAACGCGCGACGATGTCCTGCCATTGAAAGTCAAAGCGCAGCAGATAGAAAAATCCGAGCGCATGCAGCAGCATCACGATGGACGTGCAGAGCAGGACGGCGATGGCGAGGCTGCGGCGGTGCTGTCGTCGACCGGGATTCATTGGAGCATGGTTTAATGGGCACGTCGCCGGTGAACAACGCGAACCTGCGATTTTGGAAAAGTGACTTGACTTGGTTGACAATTCCCAAAAGGGTGCCGGCTGTGTTCTTGAAAAACCGCCTCCGCCCCTCGCAGATTCTCTCCGCGAGCCTCACCCTGAGCGTGTGTTCGCTTATTTCCGGATCCGCCGGCGCTGCAACCGGTCTGAGTGAAGCGACCGTGACGAAGGTCGAAAATACCGTGAATTACGGCGAGGTAAGATCCGGCCGCACTGCAAAACGACCGGCCGTCGCCAACGACGTCATCCGGCCGAACAACTTCCTGCTCACGGAAGTCGAATCGCGCGCCGAGTTGAAATATGAGGACGGCTCCGTCGTGCGCATCGGGCAGAATACCGTCTTCTCTTTCGATGCCTCCACGCGGACGCTCTCCTTAGACAAAGGATCGCTGATTTTCTACATCCCGAAGACCTCCGGCGGAGGCACGATTAAAACACCGAGCCTGACCGCCGCGATCACGGGAACGGTCGGGAAGGTTTCTGACAACATCATCGCCATCCTGACCGGTGAAGTGACGCTCGTGCCGTCCGGAACCAAAGTGGGAGCAGGAGAATTCGCGCGGCGGAACGCGGACGGATCGATCACGGTCGCGAAGTTCGACATGGCGAAGGCTTACGACGGAAAGCTGATGAATTTCAACGGCCAGATGCCGGGTTTCGACGAGTCGCTTTTGCTGGTGCGCACCGCCTTGCCGGGAAATATCTCGTCGTTTGACTCCCTGGACAGGGCGCAGAATCTACCCGGTTCACTGAAGAAGTTTTTTCCGGAGCTCAAGCCTCAGGAGAAGAAAAAGAACAAGCCGGAAGTCACTCCGCCGCCAACGCCAACTCCAGTGCCGGTGCGAATTCCGCCCCGGGTGAAGCCAAGCCCAACGCCCGGCGACTTTGCGAAATCTTTCTAAAACAAAATGAACGCGCGCCACCTCGCCCTTTCGCTCCTGCCGCTGCTTGGCAGTTTCAGCCTGTCGACTTTTGCCGCGGACGGGAAATCCGTGGAATCGATTCGCACGTCCGATTCCCAGCAAAGCGCCGCCTCCGCCGAAGACCTTGGCGTGATTCGAGGAGGAGCCTGTGGGTAAAATTTCGCGGCGATGTCAGTGCGCTGACGAGCTACACGACCAATGCGAAGCTCACTGGCAACCACGGCAGCGGTGATTTCCTCTTTTCCCGACGATCGAGGGCGGACTGAACGCCAAGCTTCGGCAAGCGATTCACCTTTGATCTCGATGCGAAAATCGAGAGCGGCGTCTACGCGCGTTTCGATGACCGGTCGTTCATTGGCTACTCCGCGACTGCCACGTTTGATTGGCGCCTGCGCCCGAATCTCCCGCGCCTTTACATCGGGGCGGAGCCGTATCGTTACGACCGTTTCGATGACGGCAATCTCATCTCGCAAGCCATTGGTGTGACCGCTGGGACAGACTGGGGTTTCGCCTTCAATCGAGGGAACACGCTGGCCTTTGCGGGCTACAGTTTCTCTCACTATTACGCCGATCCCGCGATCGATACGCGGTCGCAAAATCGCGTGGTCATCGGTCTCACACACCACATCGCGCCGAAGCTCTACGGTCAGTTGATTTACTCTTTTCAATATTCCGACTACGACAACGTCGATCGCAGGGATGCCCGGCACATCGCGGTGGCGAATCTTTCCTACGAGATCAATCGTCACCTTTTCACTACGCTGAGCGGGAGCTTCGTCGACAACGACTCCACGCAATTGCGCGCCTCGTATCAATCGGCCGGCGCCTCGCTCAGCCTGACCTGGCGCTTCTAATGCCGCGCGAGGTGTCACTGCCTCGCGCGGAATGTTTCGCAGTCGGGAGCTCGAGCGGAATCTCCTGATATGACGACCGCCAACAAAATCACCATCGCGCGGATCCTCATGATTCCCGTCTTCGTGATGATGGCGATCTACTACGGACGCGAGCGCACTGGAGGACTGGCAGCGCTGGTGCGCCATCGGCATCTTCGTCATCGCTGCTGCGAGCGACGGCATCGATGGCTACATCGCGCGCCATTACAACCAGAAGAGCCGTCTCGGCGTGATCCTCGATCCCGATCGCCGACAAAGGACTGCTCCTTGCCGGCATCATCACGCTGAGTTTCACGCAACTGGGCCTACGAATTCCCGCTCTGGTTTCCGGTGCTCGTCATCGCGCGCGACATCGTCATCGTCTCCGGCACGCTCGCGCTGCATTATCTCAACGGCACGGTGCAGGTGCGCCGAGCTGGATGGGCAAGACCGCGACCGCCCTGCAGATGATCGCCATCGCGCTCTGCATGCTGCAGTTCAATCTCTTTCACACACACGGTCTGCATCCGGCTCCTGGACGCGCCGACTTCGAGTTCCTCGACTTTCCCGTCTGTCTCGCCGCGATTTTCACGGCGATTTCCGGCGGGCTATGTGGTCGATGGCATCGGCCAGCTCAGGCCAAAGGCCACGGCGACCCAAGCCTTGGTCGGAGATTTGAGGCCGATCGCTGTGGAATGCCGGAATACTGCTCGCTCCGGCCCGCGGCAAGCTGGCTCGTCAACGCCTTCCACCCTGAATCCTTCGCATGTCTGCCGCACCGTCGCCATCGTCGGCCGTCCCAATGTCGGCAAGTCCGCGCTCTTCAACCGCCTCGCCGGGCGCAAAATTTCCATCGTCCACGACCTGCCCGGCGTGACCCGCGACCGCATCACCGCCAAGTGCAAGCTCGGCAACGATCCCGTTTGAGATCATCGACACCGGCGGCATCGGCGGCAATGTGGACGCCAGCTTCACCGACCAGGTCCACGCCGAGGTGGAGATCGCGCTCGCGACCGCGGACGTGCTGCTTTTCGTCGTCGATGGGCAGGACGGCCTGACACCCGTCGATCGAAGAACTCGCGCGCCAGCTCTGCGCCGCATCGACAAGCCGCTCATCCTCGTCGTCAACAAGATCGACGTGGATCAGCATGCACCGAACGCCGCGGAGTTCAGCCGCCTCGGTTTCGAAAATCACATCGCGATCAGCGCCGAGCACAACCGCGGCATCCTGCCGCTCGTCGCCTGGATCGAGCGCCTGCTCCCGCCGCACGATCTTCGCCGAGGCCGAGGCCGAGGCGCTGAAGCGAGCCGATCAAGATCGCCATCGTCGGCCGCCCGAACGTCGGCAAATCCTCGCTGACCAACGCCATCCTCCAGGACGACCGCACGATCGTCAGCCCGATCAGCGGCACCACGCGCGACGCCATCGACATTCCCGTACGAGCGCCACGGCAACGACTACATGCTCATCGACACCGCCGGCATCCGCCCGCGCGGCAAGGTGGACAACGTCGGTCGAGGTCTTCAGCGTCATGCGCAGCGAGAGCGAGCATCCGCCGCGCGGACCTTTGCCTGCTCGTCATCGACGCCACGATGGGCGTGACCGCGCAGGACAAAAAGATCGCCGGCATGATCCAGGAAGCGCGCAAGCCGTGCATCGTCGCGATCAACAAATGGGATCTGATCAAGGACGAAACCGACGACAAGGAGTCGCTCAACGCCGTTGCTCGAGGAGATGCGCGCGGAGCTCTTCTTCCTCGATTACGCGCCCGTGCTGCTCGTCTCCGCCAAGACCGGCGCGGAACTGACCCGCTTCTTCAAGACCATCGAGCGGATCAGAAGAGAAGCGCAGACCCGCATCGGCACCGGCGTGCTCAACCGCCTCTTCGGCGCGGCGATCGCCGCGCACCCGCCGCCGTTGCAGGCGGCGGCGCTTCAAAGTGCTCTTCGCCACCCCGCAGAACCCGCACCCGCTCCCCGATTCCCATCCCGGAGATCGTCCTCTTCTGCAACGACGAGAAGCTGCTCGTCGACAGCTACCGCCGTTTCCTCGAGGCTAAGGTCCGCGCCACGTGGCCCTACACCGGGCTCCCGCTGCTCTTCCATCTGCGCCCTCGCGAAGTCAAAGGCTCCGCCAAACAAGCCGCGCGCGGACGCAAAGGCGGAGAGCAAAAGCCGAAGACGCCTCGCGGCGAAGAGCACGCCTCTCGCAAAAAGAAGCAGCTCTATCCTGAAGGCAAAAAGCGCCCCGCGCGCGGCATTACCGGCCGCCGGCAGGGCGGTTAAATTTCCTCGGGCCGGGGGGAACGCCTTTCGAAAGCTGCGGTGCCGCCCATCGCCACCACCACCCCCGCGGTGAGCTTTCCCTCTTCCCTCCGTAGCTGCGGTGCCGCTAAAGTCCGCCCTTTTTTATGAGCAAAAAACTCAACGCAGCGGTCGTCGGATGCGGCATTGGCAAAAGCCACATGCTCGCCTTCCAGAAGGTCCCGAACCTTTTCTACCTCGCCGCCATCTGCGACCTCGACGCCGCGAAGACCCAGGCCCTCGCCACCGAACTCGAGCGTTCCCCAAGACCTACACCTCCCTCGACGACCTCTGCGCCGATCCCGGGCATCGACGTCATCGACCTCGCCACCCCGCCGCATCTGCACTTCGCTCAGATCCAGCAGGTCCTCGCCGCCGGCAAACACGTCATCTGCGAAAAGCCCCTTGTCCCTTCGCTCAGCCACGTCGATCGGCTCATCGAAATCGAGCGCGACCAGCGGTCGGCGCATCCTTCCCATCTTCCAATATCGCTACGGCCATGGCCTGCAAAAGCTGAAGCTCCTCGTCGACCGAGGCCTCACCGGCGCACCCCACACCGTGAACATCGAGACGTCCTGGCGTCGGCGCGACGACTACTACGCCATCGCCTGGCGCGGCAAATGGAAGACCGAACTCGGCGGCTGCTGCCTGACCCACAGCATCCACGCCCACGACATGCTCACCTACATCTGCGGCCCCGTGCACCGCGTCTTCGCCCGCTGCGCTACTCGCGTCAATCCCGTCGAAGTCGAGGACTGCGCCGCCATCACCTTCGAAATGGCCGACGGCTCGCTCGCCGCGAGCACCACCACCCTCGGTCGCGCCGATGAGATCTCCCGGCACAGCTTCGTCTTTCGAAAAGCTCAGCGCCGACAGCAACCTGCGCCCCTACGACAGCAGCGGCGATCCGTGGGTTTTCAAAGGCGACACGCCGGAGTGCAGGCGCCTCATCGACGAAGCGCTACGGAGTTCACGCCCGAGCCCGAGCACTACCAGGGACAGTTCGCCCGCTTCCACCGCGCCCTCGCCGAAGGCACGCCGCTGCCCGCCACCCTCGCCGACGCTCGCCAGAGCCTCGAACTCATCACCGCCATCTACCACTCCGCCGACACCGGCGAAGCCGTCACCCTCCCCATCGCCCCCGAACACCCCAAATACACCGACTGGACCCCCGCGAAATATCGCGAGAGTTGAGCTGATCGCTACATGAGTCAGGGCGCGGCTTCTCTGTGGATCGCACGACGCTGATACAGAATTGGGGTCAGATTTTCCTTTCGATATTTCCCGCTGATTTAGGATTCGACGGCGCAAAGAGGTGGAAGACTTGAACGACCGAGGCGTTGGGGAGGTAGTTCGTCTTCTGCGTTTCCCGGGCGCCGTTTCCGCCGCTGCCCATGGATACGAAAAGCGGCGCGAGGAGGTGAAGACCGTCAGGATGAAGGTCAAGATCGTAGGCGGAAGCTCCCTTCCAGGAGTGCGCTGGCTCCGCCTTCCCGGGAGTCCAGAAGGCAAGTTCCGTTGCAGCACCGCCCTGATTTTCGCCATAACCGGCGATGGTGCCATCACCGAGGAATCGCAGTGCATTGATGGGTCCATCGGACTTCTGACCGAGCTTGAGTTGCCGAGTTACCTGACCTGATTGCCAATCGAAGACGAGCGCGAGCGGCACTCCGGGGCAGAAGGTGTTGCTCTCTGCGGCGGTGAGCCCGCCGCACGCAAGTTGGATGCCCTTCGGATCGAAGGTGAGACAGCGGACCCCTCCGACGTCTGCGATGAAGTCTTCCTTCCTCGTGTGCAGAGACCCCGCATCGAGGTCACGAACAAGATCGCCCGTAGCGAGGTCCCAGTGCTTCACTTTGCCAAAAAGGTCACCGCTCACCACAGCGCTCCCCTCCGGATGCACGGCAAGGCTGAAGATGCATCCCGCATGCCCGGACCATTCGCGCACTTTTGCGCCGTCTTTCGTCCTCCACCCGCGGACGACCCGATCGTCGCCACCACTCAGCAGCGTCGCGCCGTCGGACGTGATCGCGAGCGCGCGGGTGACGTGCGCGTCGGCGCCGGTAATGGTATAAAGCGGCTTTGAGCCCGGCGTCGCGTAATCCCAGCAGCAGATCGTTCCATGAAAGTCCGCGGTGAAAAGCTGCCGACCCTTGGGATGGAAAACGAGCGCCGAGATCCACGAGGCATGACCCGGCAGGGTGTATTTTCTCCCAGACTTTAGCTCCCAAAGGTGGATTATTTTGTCGAGCCCGGCCGCCGCGACCAATGTTCCATCCGGGCTGAACCGCGCTCGAATCAGCTGCCGCTCGTGCTTAAAGGCCGGTCCGGGGTGAACCTTTGAAAAGTCCAGCGCGGGCTTCGGCTCATCGTTCAAAATGGGCTCGACGGATTCGGGCATTGCGTTAGGCGAGGACGCCATCGATGGGGAAGCAGTCATCCCGGGCGATTGGGAGCGGCTGGCCGTTGTTGTTGTAATGGGTTCGATTCGGCCGGATGCCGAGAGCCCGGAAGATCGTGTGAAAAAGGTCGCCTACATCCCAAGCATCACCGTCCACCCATGCCCCATCTTTCGTGGTCTGACCCACGACGACCCCGCGATTGATACCCGCGCCGGCAAGAGCCAGCGACCACGCATCGGGCCAGTGATCCCGGCCAAGACGCGAGTTGATGGTAGGCGTCCGGCCAAACTCCGACATGAGCACGACAATGACCTTGTCGAGCATGCCCCGCTCCTCGAGGTCATTGATGATCGCGGCAAATGGCTTGTCAATTTGCGGCACCAGTTGTTGCGACATGTTGAAATGGTCGCCGTGCGTGTCCCAGTGGTAACTGGTTACTTTCACAAACTGGACCCCGGCCTCGAGGAGCACCCGCGCCTGCAATAGGTGCCGCCCCAGGGGATGCGTCCCGTAACGCTCGATGTCTTTGGCCGGCAGCCGGGAATTGTCGAAGAGTTCCTTCCGCTGCATCAACTGCACCGCCATCTCATACGATTGCTCGTAGGCATCCACCTCGGAGTCTCGGCGGTCCAGTCGGAAGCGCGCATTCGCCAGCCGGCGCAACTCATTGCGCGCTGCATCGGTCTCTTCGGTGAGGGACTCCGGACGGTTGATGTGAATGGGAGGCTTGCCATCGCCGAGCGCCAGCGCGCCGTATTTGGCCCCGAGGAAGCCGGCCTCTTGAAAAATGAAACCTGCGGAGCCGGGCTTGATCCAGATGTAGGGAGGCAAGCCATTCGAAGGAAGGCCAAGGAGCTTTGACACCGCCGAACCGAGATAGGGGTAAGAGACGCCACGATTTGCCGGATCGCCGCGCTGCATCCGAGGCACGCCCGTCGAGTGATTCGGATCCTTCGTACTCATCGAGCGCACGAGCGCGAGCTGGTGCATGATCTTTGCCGTGTCAGGCATCAACTCGCTCAGATGTACGCCGGGGACGCTCGTCGGAATTGTTCGGAACGGCCCCCCGAATGCGCTGTCCGGCTTCGGATCCCAACTTTCGAATTGGCTCATGCCGCCATCCAGCCAGATGAAGAGCACCTGCTTTCCTCTCTGGCGCATCTCCGCCGCTGCGGCTTCCTGCATGAGACTGGCGAGGCCCAGCCCGCCCAACGTCACACCCGCGAGCGCGCCGAGCGCCTGCCGGCGCGATACCAGGTGATCGTGGCTGCCACATTCGTAAGTGCGTCTCATGGTCCTCAGTGGTTCAGCCGAAACTCCGCGGAGGCGAGCAGCGCCCACGCGAGTTCGCCGATCGCGGTTTCCCGCCGCGCTTCGTTCTTTTTCAGGAAACTCTCCACTTCCTCGATCTCCGACGGCTCCGGCAGGCGGCTGAGCACACTCAGGTAGAGCTCCTCCGCCACGTCGCCGCCCGACGCCATCTTTCCCAGCCGCGCGGTGAGATTATTGTCCCTCGACTTCAGCCACTCGAGAACCATCCGGTCGTTCATCAGAAAGAGGCTGTGCGACATGCTCGGAGCAAACTCCACCTCCGGCTCGCCGGGCGGTCCTGCAAACGTTCGCACGAACACCGTGAGCGCCTCCGGCCTCGTTGTCGGCAGGGCCGTCGTTGCACTTGTGAGATAATTCCCCGGTTTCACTGGCCCGTCTTTGGCGAGCGAATCCCAGCTTCCAGTAGCCAGCATCGTGGCCCGGCCGATCTGCTCGGCGGAAAGTGGTCGGAGATTCGCGATCCGATAACTCTCGGGTTTCACAGAATCAAGGTCTGCGCCCGCAGGAGCTGCCGTCGAGCGTTGATACGACTCGCTCAGCGCGATCTCTCGCAGCAGCCACTGCACATCGAACTTCCGCGCGACGAATTCATCCGCGAGCTGCTCGAGCAAGCTTGGATGCGAAGGCGGGTTGTCCCGGTGCATCATGTCGAGCGGATGCACCAAGCCACGCCCCATCAGGAAGAACCAGAACCGGTTCACGCTATTTTGCGCGAAATGGCGGTTTCCCTCCGCCGTCAGATCGCGGGAAAGCATCGGGCGCAGCCGGAAACTCGGCACCCCGAGGCTCCCATCCTTGCCCGGCTTCACGGCATATTCTTCTCCCGGTGCAAAAGCTGGAATCAGCACCTCAGTCCCGCCCGGGACATGCGGCGCCGTGAACTCCTTTTCCGGTTTGAAAACCGACTTGAACTCAATCTTGCCCAGCGGTGGCGCCTCCGCGAGCACCAAGCCTTTGGACACCTTATCCGGCTTCACATCGGTTTGCGCGAGATACGCGAAAAGGCCGTAGAAGTCCGCTTGCGTGAAGCCTTTCACCGTCGGGTGATCGTGGCACTGGGCGCATTGCAGATTCATCCCGAGGAGAAGCCGCGCCACGTCGTGGGTGAGCTTCTGCGCGTCGAATTTCTCATCGTTGAGCATGAACTTCGCCGCGGGTGTCGCCGCCGGATCGCCTTCCCACGCCAGCAGCTCCCGCACGATTTCATTCCAAGGTCGGTTCGCCGCGAACTGGCCGCGCAGCCAGTCGCGCCATTGACGCTCCGCGATCTTCCCACCCGAGCGCCGCTCCAGCAGCATGACCGTCACCGCCTCCTCGAGTCGCTCAGGGAACTCAGGTGCCGCCAGCAGCCGATCGATCAGCTTGGTCCGCTTGTCCGGCGCCTGGTCTGCGAGAAAATCTTTTGCTTCCGCGGAGGTTGGAATCTTGCCGGCAAAGTCGAGAAAGACTCGGCGCAAAAAGCCAGTGTCGGAAACCGGCGATGCCAGTGGGCCATCCGCAGCCGCGGCGATGGCTCGGTCGATCTCGACGTGCATCTCCGTCGCGCCCCGCAAGGGCATCGAATTCAGGACAAGCGCCAGGAATACGGCGAGTCCAGACAGAGAATGGTGACGCATGATTTTTTCGGCGATTGGGGGCGCCTGAACGGAGAATCCCGCCCATGACGAGCAATCCGGCTGCCGTCAAAAAAATTTGAGGCAACTTTCCGTCCCCCTCGCCGGTAGTCACACGCGCTGCTCGAACCGACCCAATCCTAATCGCAGGGACCGAGAGCCGGGTCGGCAGTTTACCCAACCGTCCGCGCCGTGTGATCGCGCGAGGCCATCATCTTTCCCCAAGCGGGAGTTGGCGGCGGCTTTGGCAGCGGAGCGGGGATCTGCGGAGCCGGTTGTTTTTGTTTCGGTGCCGTTGATTGCGGCATCGGTTGCTTCATCTTCGGAGCTGCCATTTGTTGCAGCGGCAGATTGGGGCAGGAGAACTTCCCGTTCTGCCGGAGGATCGCTCGGATCTTCTCCTTCACGTTCATGCTTCCGAAGAGGGAATTGAGCGTCCGGCAGCACGCCACGAGGTTATCGGGGTGATCTGACCCTCCGGCGGAAGTCGGAACCAGATGCTCCACGCTCGCCTCGCCGCTCGGAATCCCCCGATTGCAGAAGAAACAGAGCTGTCCCTGGATAAACATCACCCGTTGAAGCGGAGTCGTGGCCATAAAGAAATCGGATCCGAATCTTCCTTAGCTGGCGTCCCGCGCCACCGCCAAGCCCAGAACACCGCGCCGCTGGCTTTTCTGACTTCCACGAGTTGGGACCCGGTCCCATCTCGTTCCTTACGGCAAAAGGGCGACCGGGGGAGCCGTTTAGCCTTTCGACGTCAGCAGAAAGCATCCTGCGGGGAGCTTTCAGCGCCTTGCAGACAGCCTCCAACACTTTGCATACGGCTGCCAACACTTTGCAGAGAGCCTCCAACACGTCGCTGACGGCTCCCAACACTTTGCAGACGGCCTCCAACGTTTTGCAGACGGCTTCCGGCGTTTGGCAAACGGCTCCCGGCGCTTTGCTGGCGGCTCCCGGCAATATGCCGGCAGCCGTGGATGCCTTGCGACGGCATGTCCTTGGAGCGATTCGCGGCTAACGGAGGCAGCCGATGACCTCTACCGCACTGCCGCTAGGGCTGCACGGCGCTGATCTTTTCGTCGATGACCGTGGTGACGGCGGCAGTGGGGCTGGCGAGCGCGGTTTGGGTATCGAGGGGCTTGGCCGCGGGAGGGCGCGGCTTCACTTTCCAGAAGGACCCGGCAAAGCGCGGCCAGTCGGCGAGGATTTCCTGGGCGCGCTCGCTCTCGGTGGCCTCGAGGTGCTGGTAGATGAGGTGCTGGAGGACGACTTTGTCTTCGTCGGTGAGGCGCTCGATGACGACGAGGCCGGGGTTGTAGAGCTCGCGAAGCGCTCCTCGAGGTCGAGGACGTAGGCGATGCCGCCGGTCATGCCGGCGCCGAAGTTTTTGCCGGTGCGCCCGAGGACGACGACGGTGCCGCCGGTCATGTATTCGCAGCCGTGGTCGCCCACGCCTTCGACGACGGCGATGGCGCCGGAGTTGCGGACGGCGAAGCGCTCGCCGGCGCGGCCGTTGGCGAAGAGCTTGCCGCCGGTGGCGCCGTAGAGGCAGGTGTTGCCGATGATGGAGTTTTCGTGCGGCGGCAAACTGTGCGCCGGCCGGCGGGCGGACGACGATTTCGCCGCCGCTCATGCCTTTGCCGACGTAGTCGTTGGCTTCGCCGGTGAGGACGAGGCGGATGCCCGAGGCGAGGAAGGCGCCGAAGCTCTGGCCGGCGCTGCCCTCGAGATTCGAGCGTGAGCGTGCCTTCGGGCAGGCCTTCCGTCGCCGTACTGGTAGCCGATTTCGCCGCAGACTTTGGTGCCGATGCAGCGGTTCATGTTCCTCACCTTGTAGCGCTTGGTCATCTTGCCGCCGTCGGTGATCGCGTCCTTCGCAGTCCTGGAGGATGACGTCGTCGAGCGGGCGCTCGTGCGGCGCCGTCGTTGCGCTCGCGGGTGCAATAGCGCGGGGCGCGTCGGGTCCTTGCGGAGGACGTCGACCAGCAGGCGGCTGAGATCGAGCGTGTTCGCCTTCGGATGATCGGGCACGTGGCGCTGCTTGAGGAACTCGGGGCGGCCGATGATGTCGGTCGATGCGTGCGGACGCCGAGGCTGCGCCATGATTTCGCGCACTTCCTCGGCGACGCCGTTGAAGAAGTTGACGACCATGTCGGGCGTGCCCTTGAACTTGGCGCGCAGCTTTTCATCCTGCGTGGCGACGCCGACCGGGCAGGTGTTGAGGTGGCACTGGCGCACGTAGACGCAGCCGAGCGCGATGAGCGCGGTGGTGCCGAAGTTGAATTCTTCGGCGCCGAGGATGCGCGGCCATGACGATGTCGCCGCCGGTGCGCATGCCGCCGTCGGTGCGCAGGACGACGCGGTTGCGCAGGTTGTTGAGCATGCAGCACCTGCTGCGTCTCGGCGACGCCGAGTTCCCACGGCGCGCCGGCATTCTTGATCGAGGAGAGCGGCGAGGCGCCGGTGCCGCCGTCGTGGCCGGAGACGAGGACGATGTCGGCGTGCGCCTTGGCCACGCCGGCGGCGACGGTGCCGACGCCGGCTTCGGCGACGAGCTTCACGCAGACCTTGGCGCGCGGGTTCACTTCCTTCAGGTCGTGGATGAGCTGCGCGAGATCTTCGATGGAGTAGATGTCGTGGTGCGGCGGCGGCGAGATGAGCATCACGCCGGGCACGGTGTGGCGCAGCCGCGCGATGATGCGCGCTGACCTTGTGGCCGGGAAGCTGGCCGCCTTCGCCGGGCTTCGCGCCCTGCGCCATCTTGATTTCGATCTCCTTGGCGCTGGCGAGGTACGCCGCGGTGACGCCGAAGCGGCCGCTGGCGATCTGCTTGATCGCGCAGTTGGCGTTGTCGCCATTCGCGCGGCGCTTGAAACGCTCGGGATCTTCGCCGCCTTCGCCGCAGTTCGATTTGCCGCCGATGCGGTTCATCGCGATGGCGAGCGCTTCGTGCGCCTCGGGCGAGAGCGCGCCGAGCGACATGCCCGCGGTGGTGAAACGCGTGCGGATGTCCTCGATCGATCTCCACTTCCTCGATCGGGATCGGCCCGCCGGTCCTCGGCACGAACTCGAGCAGGTCCTTGAAGGTGATCGGCTGCTGCGCCGCACCTGCGTCGACGTACTTCTGGTAATCCTCGGCGTTGTTCGTTTTCACGAAGCTGTGGAAGGACTGGATGACCGGCGGCGTGACGGCATGGCGCTCGCCGGCGCGGCGGAAGCGATAGAAGCCGGCGTCTTCGAGCGACGGGCCGTTGCGCCTCCGCGGGCACGGCGGCGAAGCCTTTGCTCGTGGCGGGTGAGCGACTCGCGGGCGATCTCCACGAAGCCGATGCCGCCGACCTGCGACGGCGTGCCGGTCGAAGCACTCGCTCGATGACCTTCGTCGCCAATGCCGATGGCCTCGAAAATCTGCGCGCCGTGGTAGCTGCGCGAGCACGCGAGATGCCCATCTTGGACATGATCTTGAGCAGCCCGTCTTCGAGCGCCTTGCGCATGTTCTTCGCGCGCCTTCGCGTAAGTGAGCGCTTCCGCGTCCTTCGAGCGCGGCCTCGGCCTTCGCGAGCTTGTCGGCGTCGGCGCCGGCTTTGGTCACGTCCTTGCCGCGCGGCGACCTTGACCTGTCGAGAATCTCGCGGCGCGGTCTCGAAGAGCGAGATACGGGCAGATCGCGCTGGCGCCGTAGCCGATGAGGCAGGCGATCTGGTGCACGTCGCGCGCCTCGCCGGTTTCGCAGATGATGCGACGCTTTCATCCGCTTGCCCGCGCGGATGAGGTGATGATGCACCGCGCCGGTGGCGAGCAGCATCGGCACGGCGACATTCGCGTGATCGACGCGCGATCGCTGAGGATGACGATGCGCGCGCCGCCGAGCACGGCCGCTTCGGCTTCGCCGCAGATGCGGTCGATGCGCTGGCTCCAGGCCCGTCTTCGCCCTCGGCGCCAGCGGCCACGTGGCGTCGATGGTGACGGCCGGGATGATGCTTTGCCCGCGAGGTCGCGCAGCGCGTCGAGTTCGTGCTCGAAGAGGATCGGCGAGTTCGGCTGGATGAGCCGCGCGTGCTCGGGCGTCTCGGCGAGCAGATTGCGCCGCCAGCCGAGCGATGACGTTGCAGCGACATCACGAGCTTCTCGCGGATCGGATCGATCGGCGGATTCGTGACCTGCGCGAAGAGCTGCTTGAAGTAGGTGTAGAGCAGCCGCGGCTGGAGCGAGAGCACCGCCAGCGGCGTGTCGTCGCCCATGGAGCCGACGGCTTCCGCGCCGTCCTGCACCATCGGCTTGAGGATCATGTCCACCTCCTCGGTCGTGTAGCCGAAGGCGATCTGCCGCTGCGCGAGCGTGAGCATGTCGAGCGGCTCGGTCGGTTCGCTGTGGCTCGATGGGCGTCAGTTCTTCAAGACGCACCAGATTGTCCTTCAGCCAGCTCGCCGTACGGCTTGCGCTCGGCAAGCTCTGCCTTGATCTCCTCGTCGCGCAGGAGTCGTGCCGCGCGCGGTGTCGATCGCGATCATTTCGCCGGGCGCGAGGCGGCCTTTTTCCACGATCATCGGCGTCGTCGAACTCGATCGTGCCGACCTCCGAGCCGAGGCTGAAAGATGCCGTCCGTCGGTCAGCTTGTAGCGCGCGGGGCGCAGGCCGTTGCGATCGAGGCAGGCGCCGACGGTGATGCCATCGGTGAAGACAGAGCGCGGCCGGGCCGTCCCACGGCTCGTTGAAGCAGCGGTGGTATTCGTAGAAAGCCTGCAGCTCCGGCGACATCTACTTGTCGCTCCGCCACGCCGGCGGCACGAGCATGGTCATGGCGTGCAGCACGCTGCGGCCGCTCATCACCAGCGCTTCGAGCGCGTTGTCGAGTTCGGCGGAATCGCTGCCGCCCGGCTGGATGATCGGCTTGAGCAGATCGATGTCCTCGCCCCAGAAATCGGCCTCGAGTTCCGCCTCGCGGGCGCGCATCCAGTTCACGTTGCCGCGCCGCGTGTTGATCTCGCCGTTGTGCGCCAGCATGCGGAACGGCTGCGCGAGCGGCCACGTCGGGAAGGTGTTCGTGGAGTAGCGCTGGTGGTAGACGCAGAGCGCCGTCTCGTAGTCCGGGATTCTGCAGATCCTGGTAGAATTTCTCCAGCGACGGCGAAACGCAGCAGGCCCTTGTAAATGATCACGCCGGTGCGAAAACGACGGGATGTAGAAGTGCTTGATCTCGTCGGTCCGCCGCGCGCTTTTCGATCTCGTTGCGCGCGAGGAAAAGCGCGCCGCTCGTAATCGTCGTCGGTCAAGCCCGTGCGGGCGGCCGATGAGCACCTGCTCGATGCGCGGCAGCGTGGAGGCCGCCTTGTCGCCGAGCACGCGGATATTGATCGGCACCTCGCGCCAGCCAAAGAGGAACAGCGCCGCGCTTGCGCGAGCACTTCCTCGGTGATCGCCTTGGCCCGCGCCTGCGCGTAGGCGTTGTCGTGCGGCAGGAAGATCATGCCCGACGCCGAGGTCGGATTCCTGAAAGAGCTTGTGCCCGAGCTTCGCCACCTCCGGGCCGAAGAGCTTGTAGGGAATCTGCGTCGTCACGCCCGCGCCGTCGCCGGTCTTGGCGTCGGCATCGACCGCGCCGCGATGGGCGAGTTTGCAAAGCGACTGCAGCGCGTAGCGGAGCACGCGATTCGATCGTTTCCCCGTGCTCTGGGCGATGAACCCGACGCCACAGGCGTCGTGTTCGAGTTCCGGGCGGTAGAGGGAACGAATTCCTTGCGTCTGGTCGAGGATGACTTGGTTCATAAGCGTGACAATCCGATGGTCGATCGGGCGACGAAGTTAGACTTCACGCTCAAGCGTTCAAGGCGAGAGTTTGTCCAAATGTGAAGATTTTGTGACAGTGAAGAGCGTTGGGTTGTCGTGTTTGAGCTACAAATTCACAGAGAGAGGCGGAAATTATCCGACCTGAACCTTGCGATTTTGACAGAAATCTGTGGCCAAGCTCCCGCACCTATGTCTGATTCCACGCCCTGCGCTGCGCGGTCCGCGCGATCCTAAACATGAAAGAATTAGACGAACAGGAGCGGCTGATCGTCCGCGCAACTCATCCGCGATCCCCGCGAAAGCGACAACGGGATTGGCGAGAAGACCGGCGTGAATGTGCGCACGGTCGGGCGCAAACGACAACGCCTCGAGGAGGGCGGAATGCTCTCGTATTTCACGCATCTCGACCTCTCGCTGCACGGCACCGGGCAGTTCACGACGCGCCACCTGTACATCATCAAGTTCCGCATCGGCGTGACTTACAAACAGCTGCTCGAAGACATCCAGCGCGAGCCATTCGTGCGCTCGATTTTCACCGAAATCATCTTCGAAAGCCACATCGCCGAGATCGACGGAAAGCTCGCGATGCTGCTTTTCATCGACGGCGCGAGCGAGACCGACATCGTGCAAACCGTGCAGGAAAAACTGATCCCCAGCCTGCTGCGCAATCATGGCGAAAACTCGATCGAGGAAATCCAAACGATCCGCGTCTTGTCGCCGGTGCGCGTGATGCGGAACTACGTCATTCCGGTGAATATCGCAGCAGGGCTACATCCGCAAGGACTGGCCGGATGAGGCGATCTACGTGGGAAAATGAGTGGACGCCGCGCGGGTCGGCAGAAGTTCCGGTTCTTCATTCGGCTGGCGCCCGGCTGAGAATTCCTCGAGCAACGCGCGTAACTTCGCCGGGCCGACCTCTTTTTTGATCGCTGCGATCGCTGCACCTGCGAGGACGTCACAACGCTCGTTGCCGACGTGGCCGACGTGGCCTCGCAGCCATTTCCATTCGATACGATGCCGGCTCGCCTGCGCATCCAGTGCACGCCACAGGTCTTCGTTTTTGACGGCCTTTTTTGCAGAAGTCATCCAGCCCCGCACCTTCCACGCGCGCACCCATTTGGTGATTCCATCGCGGACATAAGTCGAGTCAGTGAAGAACGTGACCGAGCACGGTTCCGTCAGCGCTTCGAGCGCCCGGATCGCAGCCAGCAGTTCCATCCGATTGTTTGTTGTTGCCGGTTCAGCGCCGCTGATTTCCTTCGTTCTTCCGCTGCATTCGAGCACCGCCGCCCAGCCGCCCGGTCCGGGATTCCCTTCGCACCCGCCATCGCTGTGAATCGTAACTTGTTTCAAAAGAGGAGTTGAGAACCGCGGGTTTCGCCAATGAGTGTGAGCGCTCCTTCCATCCGCGATATCGGCGTCTTTCGCAGTTCTTAAGTCACCCGACGCGAACCGCGTGCTTCTTGTCCAGTCGCACCACGTCTCCCGGCTTCAATTCCACGGTCGACGTCGGGTCGGTGGCCTTCGTCCCATTAATTTGCACACTCCCTTGCTCGACGAGGCGCCGCGCGTCCCCGCGGGATTTCGTGAAGTTGAAAGACTGCGCAAAGCTCGCGACGATGATCGACACCAAGTCTCCCGCCACGTTCGCGAGTGCACCTGCGGCAGGTCGGCGCTGACCGAGGTCGCGCTTGCTGAAGCGCGTGTTGAAATCCTCCAGCGCGGCTCTGCGCCGCCTCGCGCAGTGGTAGCGCTCGACGATGCGGAACGCGAGTTGCTTCTTCGCCTCCATCGGATGAATCGCGGGCACTTCCTCGCCGAGCAGCAGCAGGTAGTAGCGCGCCATCAGCGTCGTCGCTGATGCTCATCAGCTTGCCGAACATCTCCGCCGGCGGCTCGCTCACGCCGACGTAGTTGCCGAGGCTCTTCGACATTTTCTGCACGCCGTCGAGCCCCTCGAGCAGCGGCATGAGAAAGACGACCTGCTGCGGCTGACCTTCTTCGCGCTGCAGATCGCGGCCCGACGAGGATGTTGAAAAGCTGATCGGTGCCGCCGAGTTCGACGTCGGCCTTGATCATCACGGAGTCCCAGCCCTGCATGATCGGATACTGGATCTCGTGCAGATGCACCGGCTCGCCGCGATCGATCGCGTTCCGGAAATCCTCGCGCTGGAGCATCTGCTGGAGCGTCACGCGCGCGTTCAGCCGCATCACTTCCTCGAAGGTCATCATCTCGAACCACTCGCCGTTGAAGACCGTGCGCGTCCGCTGCGGGTCGAGGATCTTGAAAGCCTGCTGCTGAAAGCTCTTCGCGTTCGTCATCACCTGGTCGTGCGACAGCTGCGGACGCGTTTTCGAGCGGCCCGACGGGTCGCCGATCATCGCGGTGAAGTCGCCGATGATCAGGATGGCCTGATGCCCGAGGTCCTGAAATTGCCGCAGCTTTTGCAGCGCGACGGTGAAGCCGAGATGGATGTCCGGCGCGGTCGGATCGACGCCGAGCTTGATATTGAGCGGTCGGCCGAGCCGCAGTTTCGCGAGCAGTTCTGCTTCGGTGATGATCTGGGCGGCTCCTCGCTTGAGGAGTTCGAGCTGCTGAGCAAAAGGCATGTATTCAGTATTCGTTTCAGTTTCGGGAACGGGATCTCGTCTTCAACGGTCCCTGCTTCGGCAGCGGAAATTGAAAACGGAAAACGGAAAGCTGAACACCGAATACTGACAATTGTTGCGTTACTTGTTCTTGTTCAGCAGGTCCCGCACGTCGTCGATCGTTTTGATTTCGCGGAGGTCGTTGGAATATCTGGGCTGATTATTGGCGTCGATCGCCGTGTTCAGCTTCGTGCTTTCCTTGCCGAGATACGGACGATGTGCGTTCGGCACCTCGCGAGTCACAGCGCTCTGGCTTGCCTCGCGGGCATCGTTCACGGCCAGCTTTTTCGTGTCCGCTGCCTTGTTGGCATTGGGAATTTCATACCGACCGCGGGTGGGACCTTCTTTCGTGGAAAACTTCTTCTCCGATATGCCTGCGAGCTTTGTTCCGCTGAAATCTCGGGTGTCAAACTTCGTCGCGGCCATTTTCTTGTCGGAGTAGAAAGCCTTCGTTGCGGCGGTGTTCGCTTGGTAACCGCGCATCCCGGCCGTCGAGTTTTTGTTCGGGTCAAAGCTGCGCGTGAAATCCGGCACGAGCACCGCCGCCCCGCGGGCAGATGAGACATCGCCGCGGTCCACAGCGCGCATCCGCTGTTCCTCGATCGAGCGGCTGTTCCGCGAGAGGTCCGCGGTTTCGCCGCTCACGCCGCCAGCGCAACCTGCGCAGGCAAGCGCGAGCGCCACCAGACTCGGGACGGGGAGGGAAGACACGCGCGAGCAATGCCACGCGATCGGCACCGGTGCAAGCACGGCGGGCTAGCGCCCAAGGCCCACGAGAATTCCCTGCGCTACGACGAGCGCCACTCCGGGGGATCCGTTCTTCGTCTGCTCCGAAAGGAAAAGACGCCGCGCAGCCGCCGCGCGCTCAGAGTCTGGTAGGAAGTGCGGGATCTCCGCTTCGAAGCGATCGAGCCGCTCGCGCGCTTTTAAGAAAGCAATGATCTCGCCGAACTCCCGATTTCCCGGGTTGTGGAAAGCGATGCGCAACGCCTTTGCCGCCCGGGGAAATTCGCCCTGCGCGGTCAGCAGCCGTGCGTAATCGAGGAACACCCGAAACCGCTTCACCGTCGGGTCTGCGGCGATGGCCCGCTCAAACCACTCACGCGCACGATCGCGCAGACCCAATTCCGCAAAAATGGGTGCGATTTTTCCCGCGATTTCTTCATCGAAAGCCGCGCGCCAGCCCAGTTCTTCGAGCACGCGTTCCGCCGCCGGATTTTGCCCGGCCTTTTGCAGCGCACGCGCCCACTCGAGCATCCTCGCCACGTCCAGAGGGTTGAGCCGCACGAGCTTTTCCTGCGCTTGGAGCGCGAGTTCCGAGCGTCCAGCATCCGCCAGCAGCCGCACAACTTTTGCGGCCACAGATTCGGTCAGATCGCTGCGCGCGAGCAGCAGCATGACGGTCTGCTCCACGCCACCCGCATCGCTTCGCGCCAGCCGCCACCCGACCAGGGCTGCTCCTGCGGGAAGAGAACCCGTACCTGCGTTCCATTCTTCCGTCAGCTCGTTCACCAGCTCTTTTTCGAAACCAAGCCGCGGCGCTTCCCGCACCGCCAGTTCGAAGTAACCGCCGAGCAATTCCGCATCGTCTCCCGCCATTCGCCGGAGCCGATGCAACTCGCGCACAATCAGTCCGCGGTCATCCGTGGGCGTGAGCAACTCGATGATTTTGGATTGCAGCGGGAAAAGCGCGCGCGGGTCTGTCGCTTTCGCCAACGAATTCCGAAGCGCACCCTGTGCGACTTTGAGCGCGCCGCGCTTCACCGATTGATCGACGAAAAGCAGCGTCGAAGCCACTTGGTCGGAAGCCGGGAGCCGATCGAGCGCGGCAAACGCCTCCTCCATTCGGCCAGCCTCAAGATAAAGTTGCGCGAGCTTCGTGTCCGCGTCTGCTCCGTTGCTTTTCTCCAGAAGATCGATCGCTGCGGAAACCTGCCCGACCGATCCCAGCACCGCAGCAAGTGCCAGCCGGACGCCGCTGTTCCCCGCCTCGAAAGCCAGGATTTTCCAGTAAGTCGCCGCTGCTGCATCGGCGTTTCCGGTGTGCACGTGCAGCTGCGCGAGCCGCGCGAACAGGCGGGAATCGCGAGGCGAGTTGCCGATTCCCTGCTCAAGAATCTTTTGGGCCTGCGTGACGTCTCCGCGTGCCTCCAGCGCGTCGGCGAGTTGCAGCGTGAGATCGCGATTGGCCACGTCGTTCGTGCGATAAATCCCGCCGCCGAGCGCGTGCGTGAGCACCGTCTCCAGCGTGCCCAAATCGCCCGCCGTGCGGCATGCATTCAGGAGATTTCGCAACGAATGGGGATTGGCGGGCTCGCGGTCCCACAGCCGCCGCAAGATCGCGATGCTTTGCGTCTGCGCGCCTTCCCCCGCAAGCGCGTCCGCCAGCGGCACCAGGCCTTCCATGCCGGAGAATCGGGCGTAATCCGCAATCAAATCTTCGGCAGATGGAGCGCCCAAGCGCGTCAGTTTTAGCGCCGTCAGCCGGGTCCGGATTTCCAGCACGCGCGCAGCGACCTGCTGCTTTTGCGTTTCCATTTGCAGCCGAATCATCCCTTCGTCCACGAGCGCCTCTTCCCACCAAAACATCGCGAGTGAATCGAGTCCCCACTGCTGCAACTGCACGCCCGCGTTCAGCACGAAATTCCAGTATCGCGCCGCTGAATTTCCCGAATCCTCGTCCGAGATCTGCGAGATCGGACGCAGCGCGATCAGCCCCCGCAGTTGATCGCGCGCCGCCGACTCTTCTCCGGCCAAGCCATGAAGTAATGCGCCGGAGATCGCCGCGTGCACGGGCTTGGCGTCATCGATCGAGCGCAAATACCCTGCCGAAAATTTCGTGCGCTCCGCCGCCGGCAGCAGGAGAAAATACTCGCGCAACGCACTGTAAATTGGTGCCTCGAAAGCCTCGCCGGCTCCCGCCAGCGAAGCATGCAAAACTTGGCGCGCCGACTCCACATCCCCGAGATAAAGATACCAATGCGCGACTTCGAGCCCATAGCCTGCGCGTTGCGTCACGAGTGAATCGAAGACGCGCCGTCCCAGCTTTATCGCTTCGCGAAACCTCGTTCGCGCCGCGAACGTGGTGGCTGTCTGCCAGAGGCGCATCTGGTAACTGTTGGGAAACAACTTCTCGACCAGCCCGGCATCGACGTTCCCGCCATTGATTTCCAAATGTTCCGCGAGCGCGACCAGCAGATAGTCGCGCTCCGCCGCCGTCCGCATCGGTGCGTGCAGCCATGCGGCCAACCGGTCAAATTCACGAGTTTGCAAAGCAAACCAAATGAAAGCCTGCTTTGCCGGCGTCGCGATCTCCGGGCGTTGCATCAAATCCTCCACCAAGTCGAGGAGTGGACCGCTCGCTCCCGCGTAGAACAAGGCCCAAAGCGCCTCCCCGGGCGATTGCGTTGCAGCTGCCTGCCAGCGCTCAACCCACTTGCCCAGGCTCGTCGCGTCTTCCTTTTCCGCCACGATGCGGCCGAGTTCCCGAATCGCTCGAAGTCGCAAATCGGAGTCCGATTTCGCGCCGGCAGGGTTCTCGACCCAGAAGCTGCGCAACGCTCGCAGCGCTTCCGCCGTCGGCTTTCCTCCGCGCATTTTCACTGCGCTCAAATACCGATTTTGGAGGCGCCCGGGTTCCTCTGGTTTCAGCGAGGGAAAGCGAATCGGGTCGCCGGATTCCTCCGCGGTTGAGTGGATCAGAACCTCCTCCCAACAAGCCTGAGCCTCCGCCTCTTCGCCCGAATCGGCGTCGAGTTCCGCCAGACTGGACAGCGCCTGAATGTTGGCCGGCTCCAGCGCGCGGATGCGCCGGAGCCACTCGATCGCGCGCGCGGGCGAACTCCATTTAAGCTGGAAATCGACCGCGTGTTGCAGCGCCGTGGCATCGCGTGGGAAGCGCGACGCAACGCGCTCCCAGGTCTGCCCGGCAGCGTCCGTTTGGAAGGCCTTTTCCTGAAGCTGCGCGAGCTTTACGAAACCATCCACCCGGCTTTGCGGCACGATTCGCAGCAGCTGTGTCTGAAGTCGAATCGCTGCGTCTAGCTTGTGCAAATCCTCCGCTTCACGCACGAGTTCCGGCAGCGCCTGCGCTTGATTCTGCGCGGCAAAGGAGGCCTCCGAGAGTATCTCGAAAGCGGACGCTTTGTCCCCCGCGGTTTTCAAGATCCGACCGTAGGACATCGCGGTGAAATAGTCGTCGGCGCGCACTTTGCGCCGCTGCGCAAACTCGTCGCGCAACCAATCGAGGAGTTGATGTTTCACGCAGTGCGCGAGCAATTCCTGAAATAATGTGAATTCCTCCTTCTCTTCAGATTGCGCATCGATTTGTCGCAGCATCAATCGCGCGGCGTCCATCGGCATCCCAAGTCGGTCGTAAACTCGACGTAACGCTGCGGCCGGCTCCTTCCGTCGCGAGGGTGGTGTCAGCTCAAGAATCTGCTGCCATGTGGCAAGCGAGTCCTTCCAACGCTCGGCTCGCTGCTGGGCGAGCGCGAGGTCGGAAAGCGCGCCGAGATCGCCGGGATGCGCTCGACTCAGTTCCGCGAAAATTCGCAGCGCATCATCCGTGCGACCGCTCTGCAAATGCACCTCCGCTCCGCGCCGCCGGTAGCCGTCGCGACCCGCGGGATCGAGTCTCTCGAGCTCCTCAAGATGCGGCAGCGGCAGGGTCGAACGCGGGTCATTCGTTCCGAGCTGCACGAGGAATTCGTGCGCCGCGATCGACTGCGGATCAAGCGCCAGAGCCTGTTGCGCGCATTCTTGCGCGACGCGTGGGCTGCGATTCCACAGCTGCCACCGGGCCACACGCAGCCAGCTTTCGACCGCGGGCAAAGCCGCTGCAGTGCGAGTGAGCTGCAGCAGATACTCTTCGAGTTTCGGACTCGCGGTCTTCGAGTCCGGGGCGCGACCGGCATTCATTGGGCGCGTAGGAATGTCGGTCCGTTGGCGGGGTGCAGCGCTGCGGATCGCCTCAAAAAGCTTCTGGTCCGCTCCCAGGATTTCCGCCGGCGTGTGACTCAGTTCAAACGCTCTCTCCAATGCAACTTGCGCCTCGGCAAAGCGCCCGCGTGTCGATTCCAAATCTCCGAGCAGTAAGTAGAAATCGCGCAAGTCGGGCTGCAGGGAAATCGCGGCGGACACAGCCTCGCATGCGCCGACCGTGTCGCCGTGATCCTTGAGAATTTCCGCGATGCGAAAGTTTGTGGCGGCGCTTCGCTCCGGTGGGTCCGATTTTCGGACCAGTCGGCCGAGTTCCTCCCGCGCCTCTGCGTCCCGCTTTTGCGCGAAATAAAACTGCGCGAGCGCGAGCAGCGCTTCATCAGTGCCCGTGGCTGCATTCGCTTTGAGCAGGATCTCTGACGCCGCATGAAGACGATGCGACTCATAGAAATCGAGGACTCGTTTCCGCAGTGCGTCGTCGCCTTTTTTGCCAGCGAGCAACGCCTCCAGTCGCGCTTGCGCCGCCGGTAGCGCATCCCGCCGCACATCGATCTGAGCCCGCTCGAACACGAGCTCCGCGTTGCCCGGTTGTTCAGCCAGCAACTGATCGTAAAGCGGCGCCGCGCGGTCGATTCGATCCATCTGAACATCCAGTCGCGCGAGACGCAAACGGTATTCGGCGTTCTTCGGGGCGAGCGAGGTCAGCTTTTCCAGACGGGCGCGTTCCTGCTCGAGATCGCCGAGGCGCTCGTAGAGCCCGATTAGTTGCAACTGCGCGCCGAGGTCGCGCGGATTTTCCTGCGCCTGGTTCTTCCACCGCTCCTCGAGTTCCGCGGTTCGGTGATAGCGCTGATGTACCCGGACCAGTTGCGATTCCAACTCACCACGCAGCCAATTGCCCGGCGCAGTTCCCGCCAGTGCTTCGTCGAGCGCAGCGATCGCCTGTTCTTCGCGTCCGGCGGCTTGATGAATGCGCGCGAGTTGTTGCAGCGCCTGCGCTCGCTCGGCGGGCGGAGCGTTTTTTTTGAGGAAGTCGAGATGCGGAAGCGCGTGGTCAGCGAGGTGATTTGCGGTGTAGGTCTCGGCGAGGCGACGACGCAGCTCGAGGTTGTTGGGATCGATTGAAATGATCAGCTCCCACGCGGCAGACGCTTTTCCAAGATCCCCGGCCGCCAGCCACGCAGAGCCGAGCTGCAGAAGCGTTTCCGGCAGTTTGGGGTCTGACGGCGGCAGGAGAGCCGTGGCCTTTTCGAGGAACTCCGCTGCCTCCGCAGGCTGGGCTGCATCGAGCCGCGTGCGGGCCAAGGCGAAGAGGGGCAGGGGGCTGTCCGGCTTTAGCTTTGCGGCGCGAGCGAAGACGGCGCCGGCGTCCTCGCCGCGGCCGGCTTTGCGGAGCAGGTGGCCTGTGATCATTTCGGACGTAAAGGTCCCCCCCGATTTGTATTCATCGATCAACTGGCCGGTTTTTCCCGCGTCGTTGAACGCTTTCCAAAGCCGGTCGAGCGCCGTCCCTTCGACTGGATTGGCGGCGAGCATCTGTTTGTAACGCTCGATGACTTTTTCCGAGACGGGCGCGTCACCGGGCGCAGCCAGCGCGAGTGTCGGCAGGAGGAAAAGAATCGGCCAGCGAGGCATCGCGGAAAGTTAGGCACGCCAGCAGCAGCGGCAAGTCCCGCCCCGTGTTAGCCGGACGCTACGTGCCGACCGTGCCGAGCAAGGTCTTCGCGTGGGCGAGGGCGGAGTCGCCTTTGCCGCCGAGCATGCGGGCGATCTCCTCGATGCGCGCCTGACCTTCGACCCGGTGCAGCTGCGAAATCGTGCGGTCGTTCGTGAACTCTTTGGTGACGACGAACTGCGCGTCGGCGACGCGCGGCGACTTGCGGGAGATGGCTGATGCAGAGCACCTGGTGCGCCTCGCCGAGCGACGCATTTTCGCGCCGACGGCGTGCGCGATTTCGCCGCCGACGTTGGCGTCGATCTCATCGAAGACGAGCAGCGAGATGGTGTCCTGCGCGGCGAGCGAGGATTTCACCGCGAGCATGACGCGCGAGATTTCGCCGCTGGAGGCGATGACTTGCAGCGGCTTCGCGCGGCTCGCCGGGATTCGGCGCGAAAAGGAAATCCGACGCTTCCAGCCCGTGCGCACCGGGCTTCTCCAGTGCGCGTGCAGCGCGATGGTGAATTCGGATTTCTTGAAACCGAGATCGCGCAGCTGCGCGGTGACGCTGGCGGCCAGCTTCGGCGCGGCGGCTTCGGCGCTTTTGTCCGAGCTTCCCGCCGGCTTCCAGCAGCGCGGCGCGCGTCGCCTCGATCTCCTTCTCCAGCCGCGCGAGCTCCTCGCCGCGCGACTCGATCTTCTGCAGGCGTTCCGCCGGCGCGTTCGCCAAAGGCGATCACCTCCGCCACGATGCCGCCGTATTTGCGTTTCAGCGTCTCGAAGAGCGAGACGCGCTCCTCCAGCTCCGCGAGTCGCCGGGATCGAGATCGAGATCCTCGGCGTAGCGCTGGAGGCGATGGCGAGGTCCTCGAGCTCGCGGTGACCGCGCGCGAGTGCGCATCGGCGAAACGCGCTGCGGCGCGGGTCGACGCGCTCGAGATCGCGCAACGAGTTTCCCGGCCTCGGTGAGGCGCAGCAGCGCCGCGTCCTCGGCCTCGGCGAGCCGCCCGAGCGCCTGCGTGGAAAGCTCGAGCAGCCGCCGGCTGTTCGAGGCGACGCTGTAGCGCGCGAGCAACTCGTCTTCTTCGTCCGGCGTGCAGACTGCGCGGCTTCGATTTCGTGGACCTGATGCCGGAGCAGATCGAGTTCGCGCTCGAGCGCGGCTTCATTGGTGGAGAGCTCGGCGTGCTCGGCAATGAGCGCGCTGAGTCTGCCGAAAGTGCTCTTCGTATTTGCGCGCGCACGGCTCCGCGCCGGCGAAGGCGTCGAGCAGCTCGAGCTGCTTTTCGCTCGAGAGCAGCGACTGGTGATCGTGCGGTCCGTGCAGGTCGACGAGCGCCGTCGCCGAGGTCCTTGAGCACGGCGAGCGTGGTCGGGCTGCCGTTGATGAATTGCCGGTTCGCGCCGGCGGCGGTGAAGACGCGCTTCACGATCAGCTGCGCCTCCTCGCACGGCTCGACGCCCTGCTCTTCGAGCTGCGCGTTCAGCGCGCGCGCGTCCTCGACTTCGAAGACCGCCTCGACGGTGCAGCTCTCCGCGCCGGTGCGGATGAGCGCCTTGTCCGCGCGCTCGCCGAGGATGAGCTTGAGCGCGCCGACGATGATCGATTTGCCCGAGCCCGTCTCGCCGGTGATCGCGGTGAAGCCGGGCCCAAGCTCCCAGGCGAGCTCCTCGACGAGGGCGAGATTGCGGATGCGGAGGGAGGAAAGGGTGGCGATCATGCGCGGCGCTGACGAATGCCAAAACCAGCGAAGGCGTCAATCCTTGCCCTCACCCCCGGAGCCGCCTTGTAACATGCGCAGGCGGTTCTGCTGGAGCGGCAGGCGGATGGTGAGGGTGAGGCCCTGCCCTTCGTCGCTCGCGAGGTCGATCTCGCCGCCGTGCTCGCGCACGATGCGCCGCACGATGAGCAGGCCGAGCCCGGAGCCGCTGGCTTTCGTGGTGAAGTAGGGCTCGAAAATTTTGCTCATGTTTTCCGGCGAAATGCCGCCGCCGGTGTCCGCGAAGCTGATCGACACACTGCGTCGTCGAGTCGGTGCGGATGCGCAGGATGCCGCTCGTCTTCATCGCCTGGAACGCGTTCTTGATGACGTTGTAAAACGCCTGCTTGATCTGGTTGCGATCGACCTCCAGCAGCGGCAGATCCGGCGCGGAGCTCCTGCTCGACGAGGATGTTGCGGTCGTCGATCTCCGGCTGGAGAAAGGCGACGGACTCGCGGACGAGCGCGTTGATGTTCTCCAGCTGCGTCTGCAGCCGCGCGGGGCGGATCGCGCCGAGGAATTGCTGCACGATGGAGTCGAGCCGCGTGATTTCCTCGCGCGCGACTTGCGAGGATTTCTGCAGGTCCTTGCGCTGCGCCGCCGGGACCTTGCGCAGCTTGCGCTCCATGAGCTGGAGATGGATGTGCAGCGAATTGAGCGGATTGCCGATCTCGTGCGCGACGCCGGCGGCGAGCAGCGTGAGCGCGGTGAGCTTCTCGCTCTGGATCGTCTCCTCGGTCGAGCGGCGGCGTCTCGGTGATGTCGCGCAGGATCACCGCGTAGCCGACCATTTCCTGCTCCGACGCGCGCGCGCGCTTGGTCGCCGGCGTCTCGAGACTCAGCGGCACGACGTAGAAATTCAGGAAGCGGTGCTGCGGATAGAAGACCTCCATGTCGCGGCTGACGACCTTTCCCGCTCGACGAGCTTGTCCCATTCGAGCCCGCGCAGCCGCTCGCCGAGCGGCTGCGCCCATGCACTCCTCGCGCTCCAGTCCGAAGAGCTCGCACGCGGCGCGGTTGAGGTAATTGATGCGCCCGTGGAGGTCGGTGACGATGACGCCTTCGTGGATCGCGTTGAAGATCGTCTCGAGAAAACCCTTCTCGTCCGCGAGCCGCAGCAGGTAGCTCTGCACTTCCTCCGGGCGCACCCGCCCGATGCGTTCGATGAGTTTGTCGAGAAAGCCGGAGTTCATGCGGGATCAATCAGGAGCGTCGGAGGTGAAGTTTCAAGCCCGCGCGCTTGTGACCACAGCGAGTGTCGGCGCGAAAAATTCGGCGCGCCAACCATTGCTCCGGCGCGGATATTCGGCGGACTTTATGCGCTTGCTCTCCCTCATTTTCGTTGTCGCGATGGTGCTGCTGCTCCCGTTTTTGTTGTGGGGCGAAATTTTTACGCAGTGGTTCAGCGGCAGCGCGGGAATGGAATGGCTGCGAGGGTGGGGTGCGTGGGGCGGATTGGCCGTGATCGTGTTGCTGATGGGAGATTTGTTTCTGCCTGTTCCCGCGACGCCGGTCATGTCGGCGGCTGGGATATCTTGTACGGAGTCTGGTTCGGCGGATTATTGAGCGCGGGAGGTTCGTTCTCTCGGGCCTGATCGGCTATGGGCTGTGCCGACGCTTCGGGCGCGGTTTTGCTCTGCGCCTCGCGGGCGCTCACGACTTGGAACGGGCGGAGCGGATTTTCCAGCGACAAGGTGCCTGGCTGGTCGCGCTTTCCCGCTGGCTGCCGCTGATGCCGGAGGTTGTCTCTTGTCTGGCCGGACTCGTTCGCATGCCGGCGCGCAAATTCATGCTCGCGCTCGGCTGCGGCTGTTTGCCGATGGGTTTTGCCTACGCCGCCATCGGAGCGGCGGGCCAGGATCAACCCGGACTCGCGCTGGCGCTGAGCGCCGCGGTGCCGGGACTTCTGTGGGGCTTCGTGCAGTGGAGAATGCGCGACTCGTGGCAGGAACGACCGTAGCGAACGCGCTATTTCGCGGGCGTGACGAAGAGTTTGCGGCCCTTGAATTTGATGCCGTTGAGCTTCTCCAATACGATCGGCGTCTGCTCTTTCGCGACGTCGACGAGTGTTTGTTTCGGCAGCAAATGGATGGCGCCGATGAACTCTTTCGGAATCTTAGCGACTCCTGCGATGACGCCAACGACATCGCCCGGTTGGAGGTCGTGGTCGCGTCCGAGATTGAGCGCGAGGCGTACCATTCCGGCTTCATGCGATTTCGCTCCGGGCTCAGCGGACGACCGTTTTTTGTCGGCAAAAGGACGGGCATTTTCACGCGGGGGACGATCGTCGAATGGACGTGCGTCGGTGCGCGGTTCCCGGCGGTCGGTGCGCGGTTCGTATTTTGGATAACTCCGGGACTCACGCGGCTCACTGCGGAACTCGCGCGGCTCACGAAAACTTTGTGTCGGCGCTTCTTCGCGCGATGCTTCCGGATTGCGCGGCTTGTCGTTGCCGGAAAGATGAATGAGCGCGGAGGCGATGTCGGTCGGAGAATGTCCAGCCTCGAGCAGGCGATCGACGAGGCCGTCGTGGCGTTTGAACTCGCCCTTCTCCAGCGTGTCTTTCAGCGAATCGAAAAAGGCGTTGCTGCGCTTTTCTTCGACCTCATCTGCAGACGGCACGCGCTCGCGGCGAATACGGCTTTTGGTGAAGCGCTGGATATTCTCCAGTTTGTAAATTTCGCGGCCGGCCACAAAGGTGATCGCGCGCCCGGCGCGGCCCGCGCGACCGGTGCGACCGATGCGGTGAACGTAATCTTCGCCGTCGTGTGGGAGGTCGTAATTGAAGACGACTTCGATGTCGTCCACGTCGAGTCCGCGAGCGGCGACATCGGTCGCGACCAGGAATTCGAAACCGCGTTTGCGGAACTTCGCCATGACCCGCTCGCGCGCATTTTGCGTGATGTCACCATGTAATTTATCGGCGGAATACCCCCGTGCGACGAGATGCTCCACGAGTTCATCGACCATCATTTTCGTCGCGCAAAAGATGATGCCGAACTTGATGTCGTTGAGGTCGATCAAGCGGCAGAGCGCCTCGACTTTGAACCTCCGGTCGACTTCGTAATAAACCTGCTCGATCGCGGGGACCGTAAGTGCCTCGGCGTCGCAGCGGACGTTTACAGGATCACGCGTGAAGGTCTTGATCAGGTGCTTGATCGGAGCGGGGACGGTCGCGGAAAAGAAAATCGTCTGCCGTTCGGCAGGTGCCTGACTCAGGATGGTGCGGATGTCTTCGACGAAACCCATGTCCAGCATGCGGTCCGCTTCATCGAGGATGATCATACGGAGTTGATCGAGCTTCAGGGTCTTCTTTTCGAGGTGATCCATGATGCGCCCCGGGGTGCCGATGACGATCTGAGCGCCGGCGTGCAACCCGCGGAATTGCCGCTCATACGATGCGCCGCCGTAGATGGGCAGTTCGCGGACGCCACGCTTGAACATCGCGAGCTTCGCGACTTCCTCCGCGACCTGCACGGCGAGTTCGCGCGTCGGACAGAGGATCAGGACTTGCGTCGCTTTGAGATCGCCATCCACGCGCTCGATCGCCGGGACGGCAAACGCCGCGGTCTTCCCGGAACCGGTCTGCGATTGGCCGACTACGTCGGAGCCGGCCATGATGACAGGAATCGCTGCCGATTGAATGGGCGAGGCTTCCTCGAAGCCGACCTTGGCGATCGCCTTGAGCAGCTCCGGCGACAAGCCGAGCTCGCTAAAAAGTTTCTTTTGCATCGGGGCTTGTAGCTTGGCCGGCGCAGGGACGCCACCATTATCGGCTCAGGGAGGCCCGTCCGCTCAATTCGGCTCGCCGATGCACCAGAGATGCTTGTGAGTTCGGATAAAAAGATCGCCGTCGGAAATCGCAATGGAGGAGTTGGTCAGGCCATCGCTGAGGGAGTTCACAGCGAGCTTCTCAAATGTCGGGCTGGCTTTGAATACGGTGCAGTCGCTGGCTTGATTCGGCGCATAAACGCGGTCTCCGGAGAGCACGAGCCCTGACCACGATTCTGAACGGCCGCTTGGACCTACGAGGCGCTCTTCCCATTTCGTCTCGCCGTTTTTGAGGTCGATGCATTGCGCCGTGCCGGGCGTGTTAAGGACGTAGAGATAGCCATCCTTGATCACACCCGATCCGATGCGCTGTTTGTCGCGGACCTTCTGCCAAAGCCGCTTCGCGGTCATGTCGCCGGAGCCGCCCGCTTTCACCGCGACGGTGCTCCCGCCGTAGCCGCCGCTGCCGACGACGAGGCCATCGCCCACCATCGGCGAGGTGTAAAGCAAGGGATTCATCCCGCCGCATGACCACAGCTCTTTGCCGGATTTCGGATCGTAAGCGACGATCGTTTCGGGCCAGGTCATGACGAGTTCCTTGCGGTCGCCCATGGAGACAATTACGGGCGTGCTCCAGGAACCGATGACGCCGCCTTTGCCTGCGAAATTGTCTGTGCGCTCTCCGGGATGCGTCGGCGGCGGGTTCACCTGCCAGACTTTTTTCCCTGTCTTCTTTTCGACCGCGATGAGGAAGGTGCGTTCTCCCGGGCCGAAATTGAGGAAACAAAGATCGCCTTCGATCACCGGCGAACCGGCATAACCCCACTCGTGATCCTGCACGCCGAGATCGAGATGCCACTGCTCTTTTCCTTCCACATCCCAGCACCACAAGCCCGCGCTGCCGAACCACGCAATCACGCGCTCGCCGTCCGTCACCGGGGAGGCAGAGCAGTAGGGATTCGTCGGATGGGACTTCTCTGAAGCACTTCCCGTCGGACCTTCCTGCCAAAGCTGCTGGCCGTTCTTGCGGTCGAAACAAATGACCGTTCGACGATCGCCGACATTCTGGGTGATGAAAACGCGGTCGCCCCAGACGATCGGCGTGGAGTTGCCGCGTTCCGGGAGCGGCACGCTCCATTTCACATTTTCGCTCGCGCTCCATTTGAGGGGCAGTTTGGTCTCAGCGCTAATGCCATCGCCTGCTGCGCCTCGCCACGCGGGCCAGTTCTCCGCGCGGGTGCTGGTGGCGAAAACGCAGAATGCGGCGGCGACGAAGAAAACGCGTGGGAGAGGGGACATGCATGAAGATTAAGCACGTTCCCTTCGAGTGCCAAGCTTAGCGGAAATTAAGCCGGATCGGCATTTTTGCGGTAGTAGACGGCAACATTGCCCACCCGCATTACCAGTTCGCTTCCAGTCGCCTCAGCGATCTGAGGCGCGAGAGCCTTTTTCTGCTCCTTGAAGGCCGCAAACTTGATTTTGACCAAGCCATGCTTCGAGAGCGCCTCATTGAGGCTCTGCAAAAAGCCCGCGCTGATCCCGGCGTGCCCTAGCTTCACATAAGGCTCCAAGCGTTGAGCCTGAGCCTTGAGTTGTTCTTTCTGCGGGTTGGTAAGAAGCGTCGGCATGCCGCGAGACTACGCCCCTTTGGCATGCCGCGCGAGTGCATTTGCCGCGCTAAAGATTCCCGACGGCCTTTGTAAAAAGATGATCGACAAACGCGAATGAAGCGTTGCAGAGTCCGCGCTCATGAGTTCACGCACCCGGCGTAACTCGGCGCCGGACTTGCGATAAGTGGGCGCGTTGGCTGTCTTTCTGGATCTCGTGTAACAGCAAAACCTACATCTCCGCTAGAGTCCTTCGGTCGTCTAGTTCCTCGGTAGTTTAATTGACCCTCCCAATGAACGCACCAGCCCCGTCCGCTTTGCCCCAAAACCATTGGCAGCCACCCCGCATGCGCCGCATCCGCTCGGCGTATATTTCAGTCCAAGCATGGGCTGCCATCTTTGTCGCTGGTGCAGTCGAAAGCTTCGCGGAGGACTTTTCGAGGGGCGATGTGGCTTCGGCTCCGGTGGAGCTGAAGCGGATGAGTTTGGAGGACTTGATGCGGGTGCAGGTAACGACGGTCACTACCGCTTCCAAAAAGGAGGAGAAGCAGACCGAGGCTCCGGGAACGGTGGTGGTGATCACTGCCCGGGACATCAAGCTGCGCGGTTACTCGAGCCTCAAGGACGTGCTGCGCGACCTGCCGGGAATGGACGTGGCAGAGAACACTTTCACGGAATTGGGAACCCAAGTGGCGGTGCGCGGCATCACAGGGAACAACAAGATCGTTGTCTTGGTGAATGGCATGCGCGTCAATCCTCCGGGCGGGGAATATTTCCCATTTCGGAACGACTTCAGCGTGCGTAACGCAGAACAAATCGAAGTGATCTACGGACCCGGCTCCACACTCTACGGCCAAGATGCCATCAGCGCCGTCATTAATGTGAAAACTAAAGCTGCGCCTGCGGATGGAAATACCGCCAGCGAGGTCGGCGCTCATGGCGGGTTGAATGCTGAGCGCGAAGCTTGGGGCTCATTTGGCAAGGTCTTCGACAAAGCCCGAAACATCCTCTTCAACGGATATGTTCAATATCATGACTCCGATCTGACTCGGATCGATCGCGAATATCCGGATTGGTGGAGTGCCTACAAAGACGTGGCCAAACCAAAAGGCCGGGGAACGGTGCCGGATCGGAGAGACTTTGGCTTGAATGCCTTTGCCCGGATCGAGATCGGCGATTTTTCCGTGCAAAGCTGGTATCGCACCTCGGAACGGAGCAGCGGTGAAGGTTATTCGCCTATCTTGGCTTACTTGAAAGAAGCTCGCTGGGAAGATCGCTCCTGGGTCACGGAAGCGAACCACCACTGGAAGTTAGGAGATCAGGTCACCTTCGACACTTCGATCACTTACAATTGGTATGAGGTCGACCCACAGACTCGCTACGTTTTCCCGAAGAACAATACCGAGTGGTTCTTAAACGACTTCAAGTATGCCAACGGGCACAGCATCGCCGTGGAGGAAAGCATCCGAATGCAATTTACGAAAGGGCTTTCAATGCTCCTCGGAGGAACTTACACCAACTACGACATCATTCCAAAATCGACCATTCCGGGTGGCGCACGCCCCGGAGGGCATGGGGACATCCTGAAGCAGGGCGGGAGCTTCGTCTATTACAGTCAGAAGGGCGCCGCAGGCTCGCGCACCATGATTCCGCGGGCGGTAGATTCGGAATTCGACCGTTACGGTGGCTATGTCGAGTTTTCCTGGCAAATCACGCCCAAGCTGAAAGCCATCGCCGGCACGCGCGTGGACAAGGATTCTCGCATTGCAGACCCATCGGTCACCCCCAGGGCGGCGTTGATCTACAATATTACTGAGGCTCTCACGGCGAAATACACCTACGCCGAGGCATACATATCTCCCGCGCCCTACTTTGATGCCACCTACGATCGAGGAGACATTTTGGCGACCTCGAATCCGAATTTGCAGCCCGAGACCTCCAAGACTCACGAGGTAAATCTGACCTATAGCAAAGAGGCCTACAGCCTTGGCTTGAGCCTATACTACGGTGAACAAAGTAGTTTGATCCTCATTTCCGACAACGCACTGGTCCCGAATGTCCTCGACGACCAAGTGTTTGTTGACGAGGCTGGGACGCAGCCTCGGAAGCTGGTTAACTCGGTCAACAGCGGATCAAGCCAGAACGCCGGACTGGATTTTTACGGGAAAGCAAAGCTTACCAGCACGCTGAGTACGTGGTTCTCGTATTCCTACACGACGTTTGAAGAGTCCACGGCTGCGATGACCTTTGGGTTGAAAGGGATTTCACAACACAACTTCCGCTTGGGAGCAACGTGGGCCATTACCCCGAAACTGTTTGTCACCCCGAGTTTGGTAGGGCGGTCGACGCCTCGAAATGTTAATTCGGCGCGACTGGCGGATGAGCTGGAGAATCCGTGGCAGGCAAACCTGCACATCCTTTACACCCCGACGAGCTATCTCGAGTTCTACGCCGACTTGCGCAATATCACGGACAATCACTACGCGCTCACCGGTTTTCTGGGCGACGCAATTCCACAGGAGACCTTCAATGGGGTCATGGGAGTGAGACTTTCATTTTGAGAGGTAATCTCACTTATGCTCCCCGCCTCCCCTCTGAACATCGCCGGTTGCCTTGATTTGACGCCTCGGCCATCCCGCAAAGAAGCGCTTGATTGGCGGGCGTGGGGGTTGACGGGAAATATGCTCGTTTTATTTCTCGGATGCCCAGCGGGGGCGGCTGACGAGCCGGCGCCAGGTGGTTCCGTGGAGTTAAAGAAGCTCAGCATCGAGGACCTGATGCGAGTGGAAGTGACGAGTGTCTCTCGCCAGGAGAGCACGGTTGGACAATCGCCAGCCGCGATTTTTGTGGTCACTTCGGAGATGATTCGCCGTTCGGGCTCGACCACCTTCCCAGAGGTTCTGCGGATGGTCCCGGGCTTGGAGGTGGCGCATATTGATTCGAGCAAATGGGCCGTGACGGCGCGCGGTTTCGGAGAGCGCTTTGCAGGTAAGATGCTGGTGCAGGTCGATGGCCGCACCGTCTATACTCCCATCAATGCGGGCGTTTATTGGGACACGGTTGATTACCCGCTCGAAGACGTCGAACGCATTGAAGTCATTCGGGGACCGGGCGCAAGTGTCTGGGGTGCAAATGCGGTGAATGGAATCATTAACATAATCACGAAGCCTGCCGGGGATACGCAAGGCACCTTGCTCGTGGTGGGAGGCGGGAGCGAAGAGCGAGCCTTCAGCACGATCCGGTTCGGCGGGAAGATTGGCGACCATGTGCAGTATCGCGTTTATGGTAAATGGTTCGAGCGCGATCGGGGCTTCAACCTTCTCGACGATGCGCGGGACGATTGGCGCCATGCGCGCGCCGGCTTCCGGCTAGATTGGCAGCCGCAGAGTACCGATGTGATCACAATCCAGGGTGACTATTTCCACGGGCTAAACGGGCGGCGTGACTTGCGACCCTCTCCGGGTTTGGCACCGACATTCCTCCGGATCAACACTGAGGATGAGGAAGCCTCAGGCGGCGATTTGATGGCACGCTGGACTCACGATTTGGGCCAGGGATCGAACTTCGTGCTCCAAGCTTATTATGACAATTCCGCCCGCCGCGCGACCAACGACACCTTTAGCTTTTCGGTCAACACCTTCGATATCGACTTCCAGCACCAAGTCCCAATCGGCGAACGTCAGAAGGTGCTTTGGGGCGCGTCCTATCGGCTGACGGATATCTTCTTCACGGGCAGTGGAGCCGGCTTTGACAATGGATTTTCGACCGGCTTTGGCGATGGCATCTCGCTCGGATTGAAAAGCATGTCGGCGCGCCGCCACCTTTTCAGTGCCTTCGTTCAGAATGAGATCGAGATTTTGCCCGACCGCCTCGCGCTCACTCTCGGCACGAAGTTCGAACACAACGACTACACCGGCTTTGAGTATCAGCCCACCGGCCGCCTCATCTGGACGCCGACTAAGCGGCAGTCGGTGTGGGCGGCGGTGTCCCGCGCGGTCCGGACGCCCTCTTACATCGAGAACGACCTGAACATCACCTCGCTGCCAGTCTCCCTCGGCGCGGGACGAGCGCTCTTCCCGCGGACTACGCACAATCCGGAGCTCGGGTCCGAAGCGGTCATTGCCTACGAACTCGGCTACCGCGCGCAAGCTACCGACAAGCTGTCGTTCGATGCCGCGCTTTTTTTTAACAAATACGACCGGCTGTCGGTGACGAGTTCCGTTGCTGCGGGGATTGATCCGCAGACCGGGGCATTGGTGCGGCCGGCAGTACGCACCAACGGCGGAGATGCCGATACCTATGGCGCCGAATGGACCGCCACTTGGAACATCACCGATTGGTGGAGGCTCTTCGGCCAATACACTTTGCTGAAGATGGATATCCACGCGGACCGCAAGGTGGCTCTGGCGGCCCGCCCGGCGACCGAGACGGCGGCAGGTGAGACCAAGAGCCCTCAAAACCAGTTCTATCTCAGGTCTTCATTTGATCTACCGGGGCACTTCGAGCTCGACATCGTCGGTCGCTACGTGGACAACCTCGCAGGATTCAGCCCGGGAATCCGAGGATACACCACGATGGATGCGCGGCTGGCATGGAAGCCGCGAAAGAATCTGGAGCTCGCCGTCGTGGGGCAGAATTTGCTCGATGATCAGCATCCCGAATTTGGCACCAGTCCTTTGATCAGAAGTCCGCTGGTGGAAGTGGAACGAAGCATTTACGGAAAAATCACATGGGAATTTTGAAGAGGAAATTTGGTGGCGTGGTGTTGGGTTTGAGCATTCTCGCCATGCTCTTCGCGGGAGCGTCCAGCACTCAGGCCCAATCTCGCGAGTATGAGCTCAAGGCCGCCTTCCTCATCAATTTCACGAAATATGTAAAGTGGCCGGCCAGCGCGATGCCGGCCGGCGCACTTTTCACCATTGGGTTGCTCGGAGGTGATCCTTTCGGCGGCGAACTAGATAAGGCAGTGCAGGGTGAATCGGTGGGCGGGAGGAAGATCGCGGTCCGTCACGGCGGCGACATGCGCGGCTGCCAGATGGTGTTTGTGACTCGCAACGGCGGCGGCGCTGCGGGGGTGCAGGGGCCGGGAGTGCTTACCATTGGCGAATCTCCTGGTTTCGCGCGGCAGGGCGGGGTGATCGAATTTATTTTGAAGGACAACACCGTCCGATTCGAGATTAACGCGGACGCTGCCGAGAAATCCGGCTTGCAGATTAAATCGACCTTGCTGCAGATGGGTCGTGCAGGGCGCTAGTATCGCCCCGTCCGAGAACAAGATGACCCCATTTCGTGATCTGCCGATTCGGCGAAAGTTGTTTCTCGCCATCCTCGGCACGACATCGATTGCGCTGCTCGCAGCGTGCGCCGCGTTCATCGCGTTCGAACTCGTTACCTTCCGCGGGACGCTCGAGTCGAAGACGAAAGTTATTGCCGACATCCTCGGGACCAACAGCACGGCCACCTTGGAGTTCAAGAACTCTGGCGATGCCGAAACGATTCTCGGCGCACTGAAAGCCGATCCGGAAATCATCGGCGCGTGCATTTACACACCGGATGGGAAGCAATTTGCAACCTACACGCAGGGCGAGGAAACCTCGGAGTTTCCGGAAGTGCCGGGGGCTGATGGAGCGCGCTTCATCGGTGATCGATTGATGCTTTACCGCGCGATCTTGGCTGAAGACGGTAAGCGCGCCGGCACGATTCATCTCGAGGCGAGCTTGGACGGACTGAACGACCGCTTGCGGTCCTACGCGGGGATCTCCGGGCTGGTTATTTTGGCCTCGATGTTGATCGCCATCCTGCTGACCACGGGTCTTCAGCGGTTGATCTCTCGGCCGATCCTGAATCTCGCAAAAACGGCGGAGTTGATCTCGCGAAAGAAGGATTACTCGGCACGCGCGGAGAAGCTCAGCAACGACGAACTCGGTCTCCTGACAGATTCCTTCAATCAAATGCTGACCGACATCGGGGAGCGCAACAGCGCGCTGGTAACTGCCAATGAATCGTTGCAGTCGCAGAGTCGCCAGATTGCCGAGAGCGTGGTCGTGTTGAATTCCTCGGCGCGCGAAATTCTCGATTTCACCGCGCACGTTTCTTCCAGCGCTGCGCAAACGGCGACTGCTGTGACGGAGACCACGACGACGGTCGAGGAGGTCCGGCAAATCGCGCACCATTCCAGCGACAAGGCGCTGCAGGTTTCGCACAGCGCCGAGACGGTGACGCAGAGTTCACAGGTCGGCAAGTCGGCAACCGAGGAAACCCTCGTCGGGATGAATCTGATTCGCCAGCAGATGGAGTCGATCGCGCAGAGCATGGTCCGTCTCAGCGAGCAGAGCCAGGCCATCGCGCAGATCGTCGCGGCGGTCGATGACCTAGCGGCGCAGTCGAGTCTCCTCGCAGTGAATGCCAGTATCGAGGCGGCGAAAGCCGGCGAGCAAGGGCGGGGATTTGCGGTGGTCGCCCAGGAGGTGAAGAGTCTCGCGCATCAATCCAAGCAGGCGACGAATCAGGTGCGGACCATCCTCACCGACATCCAGAAAGCGACGAGCGATGCGGTGATGGCGAGCGAGCAGGGAAGCAAGGCAGTCGATGCCGGGGTGAAGAAATCGACCGATGCCGGCAAGTCGATCGTGGCGCTGGCCGAGAGCGTGACTCTCGCCGCCGAGGCCGCGCGACAAATTGCCGCCTCCGCGAAGCAGCAGTTGGTCGGGATGGACCAAGTAGCATCCGCGATGGAGAGCGTGAAGCAGGTCAGCACGCACAATCTCGACAGCGCGCACAATCTTCAGATCGCGGCTCGCAAACTCAGCGAACTCGGCGAGCGCCTCCAGCAACTCGTCGTGCAGTCCGGAGACGTCTCCGTGTCCAAGAACTAGATCCATGCGGGTCGGGCTTGCGCCGCGCTCCGATGAGACCGACACCGGGGAGGGCGGGCTTATTTTCCGACGCAGTGCAATGCGTCGGTCGTGCGGATGAAAAGCTGACCGTCCGATACTGCGATGGACGAGCGGGTGCCTTCTGAGCCGCCCATCGGGATCGTTTCGAGGAGCCTAAATTCGTCGCCGGTGCCGCAGACGAAGACCGTCCCCTTTTCGTTGATCGCGTAGAATTTTCCGTCGGCGACAGTCGGCGAACTGCGAATCACGGTTCGGTCGCCGAGACTGCCCTGCCATTTCTTCGCGCCGGTTTTCGGGTCGAGGCAGGTCAGCGTCTGTGAGTCGCCGTCGAGCACGAAGAGCTTGTTGTCGTAAAGTGCCGGGGTGCAGACGTCAGGCGTTTTCTTCTCGTCGAAGGACCACGCCAACCCGCTGTCGCTGATGTCGCCTTTTAGGTCGGTCTTTAACGCCACGAGTTGCTCCTTCTTTGGTCCGCAGACGATGGCGAGGCCCGCCGCGCTGACCGGACTTGGGACGACCCGCATCCATTCGCCGCGCTTGCGATTGATGCCAAAGCCGCGCCACAACTCCACGCCCGTGGCGGCGTCGTGGCCGGTTACACAATCGCCGCCGACGAGGAGGATTTGCACTTTTCCGTCCGACCCGACGTGAGGGATGGGCGAGGCGTAGCTCTCCGAAGATTCAAGGCGGGCATCGGTCGGGCGTGCTTGTTTCCAAAGCGTCTTGCCCGTGGCGGGATCGAGCGCGAGCAGGTAGCTCTCGCGATCGCCGACGGCTCCGGCGATCCCGGGATAATCCGGCGGCGCGGGCGATCGCTGAAGCACCTGCACGTAGAGCTTTCCGCCGTAAAGCAGCGGGCTCGAGCCGTAAGTCCACATGATTGCGAACTTCCCGTAGTCCTGCCCAAGATTGCGTTTCCAAAGCTCCTGCCCGGCGAAATCGAACGCTACCAAATCGCCCGTGCCGTAGAGCGCATAGACCGTTTTCCCGTCAGCGACCGGCGATGGCGAGGCCATGTTGCCGCGCCCTTTGTCGATGTTTCCGCCTTCGACCACGTTTTTTTGCCAGCGCAACTTGCCGTCCTTTCGCTCGAGGCAAAACAAGAGCAGGTTCTTGCTGGAGTCGGTGCTCGAAACGAAGACCGAGTCACCCCACACGGCGGGAGTGGCACCGCTGGCCCCAGGCAGGGGCGCACTCCATTTGACTCCTTCGGTCTTGCTCCATTTGGCGGGCAGGTTCTTCTCGGGCGACGAGCCATTGAAGGCAGGTCCGCGCCATTGTCCCCAGTTTTCCGCATGCGCGGCGGCAGTCGAAAAAAGGGCGAAAGCAAGGATCGGGAGGGTGCGGTTCATGTCGTTGGTCGATTCAATCAGTCAAAGCGCGGAGTCTTAGCCGCGACGGAGGCGCGACGCCAGACTGCAATGCTACCTTCGTCTTTGCTCCACGCCGAAGACGCGAGCCACCGGTGAAAATTACGCCGTGAAAGTCGGGGCGAAAACTGCTGCCATCGAGGGATGAAATTTCCCCGCGCGATCCTGGTCCGGTCCTTGGTCTTGCTCGCCGCACTTCTTCTCACGCATGGCGCGAAGGCTTGGGATGACGGCGGCCATCTGCTGATCGCGCGCATTGCTTACGATCAGCTCTCTCCCGCAAAACAGGCCAGGCTCACTGCCATGCTAAGCGGTCTGACCTTCGGCGCCAACTCCTACGCCGACCCGTGTCGCGCCGCCATTTACATGGACAAGCTCCGCGACGGCACACGCAGCTTTCGTCCACCGTATCCGGGCGCGTTTCAAACATGGCACTTCGTCGTGCTCGACTTCACGGCCGATGGTGGACCGCTGCCGCATGGCGAGCCCGCCGCCGATGGCCGTGCCGATGTCATCCGCGGCTGGCGCCGCTGCCGAGCCATCATCCAGCGCCAAACCACTGCGCCGGAACGGTACCTCAGCCGCAACTTTACCCTCGGCCCTCGAGAGGCCATCGCTCTGCTCATGCACCTCACCGGCGACGCTCACCAGCCGTTGCACACGACCTCGCACGTAGTCGCCGGCGGGGGCGATGACCGTGGCGGTAATAACGTGGACATCCTTAACCTCAAACCCAAAGGCAACCTCCACCACTTCTGGGATAGCGCGTATCGACAAATCCCCGTCACCCAGCCCGACGGCAGCATCGTTGTGCGCCAAGACAAGGCCCGAGTCGTCCCACGCGATGCCACGATCGAAAACCAAATCCTCGCGGCTCAGGCGCGCGATCTCGTGGCAAAGTTCCGGCCCACAGCCGCCGCGCGCCGCATTCGGACGCCGGAGAGTTGGGTCCGCGAGAGCCACCGCGCTGGAGTTGAATCTGGCTACCTGGCGCTCGGCTCTGATCTTGGGAAAAAGGACGTAACTCTGACCGCTAACTACGTTCAGGGCGCAAACGAACTCGCCTCCCGCCGCCTTGTGCTCGCGGGCTTCCGCCTTGCCAACTTTCTCGATTCGGTCCTGTAAATACGCCACTCTGCGCTCGACGCAACGCGACCTCTGGCTAAGACCCCTGCTGGTCGTCCGAGGAATTCCAGCCATTCAAAACGCTTCGATCAGCAGCGGGAGATCGTCGCTGTAGCCGCCTTCCAGAATCGCAACGCTCGGGATCGCCGACTGCGCTCTGGGCGCTCGGGATGCCCGGGCGTCCGGTAACACGCGCTGCGTTCGTCGTGGAAAATGGTCATGCCGAAACATGGCAGATCGCAAGAGAGGGCATAGGTCGAGAAGACCTCGAATCGGTATCAACGAGCCGCGATTTGCAGTTGTCGAGATGCCGCGCGCCGCCGGATAACCGCTAAACCATGGCTGAAACCTCGCTCCTTTCCCAAAAGTTCATCCCCGCGCATGATCGGCTGATTTTCGCGCTGGACGTGCCGACAAAAACCGAGGCGCTGGCCTGGGTGGACCGGCTCGGAGACGCGGTGACCTTCTACAAACTGGGCCTCGAGTTCTGCATGGGCGGAGATTATTTCGAGGTGCTGCAGGTGCTGGCGGAGCGCGGAAAGAAAGTGTTCGCCGACCTAAAATTTTCCGATGTGCCGGCAACGGTGCGCGGTGCGGTGGCAAATCTGGCCCGGCACGGCGCGGCTTGTTGCACCCTTCACGGGACAAGCGGGGTCTATCGCGCGGCGGTGCCCGTACGCGGCGAGATGAAGCTGCTGGCGGTGACGGTGCTGACGAGCGTGGATGCGGCGGAGGTCGCGGAAATGGGATGGGCTGGGTCGGTCGAGGACCTGGTGTCGCGGCGGGCGCGCGTGGCGGTGGAGGAGGGGATGGACGGGTTAATTTGCTCCGGGCTGGAGGCGGCTCGGCTGCGGCGGGAATTGGGCGCTTCGCCAGTGATCATCACGCCAGGCATTCGCGCCGCGGGCGAGCAGGGGAGCGATGATCAAAAGAGAACGATGACGGTGACGGAGGCGTTCGAGGCCGGGGCGGATCAGATCGTCGTCGGGCGTCCGATTCGCCGCGCTGCGGACCCGCGGGCAGAGGCGGAACGAATGCAAACGGAAATCGCGCAGCTTTTCTCGTAGCGCTCAGGACGTTTTCAGGGCGGCGTGGAATAATTTGCGTGGCTGTGTTCGCCGGCGGGCTCGATGTGAACGAGCACATCGGCGATCTCAGGAATTGCCGCGCGGATCGCGTCCTTCACGTCATGCGCGATGCGGTGGCCCTCCCGGACTGTGAGCTCGGGCGCGACGCCGACGTGAATGTCCACGTAAAACTCCAAGCCCATCTTGCGCACTCGACACTTCTCCAATTCGACCACTTCGGCGACAGCGGCGGCGGCGGTGCTGACCCTCTCCGAGATCTCTCTCGGCGGCGCCGAATCCATGACTTCGTGCAACGCTGGGCGGAGCAACCGCAGGCCATTCAGCGCAATCAACCCGCACGCAAAAAGGGCAGCCCAATCGTCGGCCTCTTCCCAACCTTCGCCGCCGACGAGGGCGACGGAGATGCCGATGAAAGCAGCACCCGAGGTGATCGCATCGGCCCGGTGATGCCACGCATCTGTCTTCACCGCGGCGCTGCCGCTCTGGTCGCCGGCGTGCATTACTTTGCGAAAAAGCGTCTCCTTCACCATCACGACGACGACGAGGACGAGCAGCGTGAACGGTGCCGGCGCATGATGCGGCGTGACGATCTCGCGGAGACTCTGCGCGGCAAGCCCGACGGCTGCGAGGACGACTGCAAGCGAGACGAGCGCCGCAGCCACGGGCTCGGCTTTTCCGTGGCCGTATGGGTGCTCGTCGTCGGGCGGAGCCGCTGCGACTTTCAGGCCGGCCCAAATCACGAGAGAGGAGAAAATATCGAGCGCCGACTCGATTCCATCTGCGATGAGGGCGTAGGAATTTCCGACGATCCCCGCGACAATTTTGATGATCGCGAGCACGGTGTTTACGACCACGCCGAGGAGCGCAAACCGCGCGCCGGACTCGAGCCTGCGGAGGACGGAATGATGGGTCGTCGATGACATGCGCGGTGATGGTGGCGCGAAACGATTCAATGGTCGAACGTTCGCGCGCCTGCCATCACTTTTCCCTGCATGAGTGACATCCTCGGACTTCCGCAACCCCGCCATCACCGGCGTCTCGCCGCCGTGCTCGCACTGGTGCTGTGCATCCTGCTTGGCGCGGGGATTTTTGCGGGGAGATGGTGGGGGGATTGGAATCGCCTCGGGCCGATCGCCTCCAGCGGCGGGCGCTATTTCTTCCAACGCGTGGAATTGCCGGTCCCCTCGTTTCGCCAAAATGATCCGCGCTGGGGCCAGGACTTTCTCGGTCCGACAGACGGGACGATCGGCGCGGAAGGGTGCGCACTTTCATCCGCCGCGATGGTGCTCAATTTTTACGGGATTGACACCGATCCGCAGCGGTTGAACGAACATTTGAAGCAGAATGGCGGCTACACACCGGAAGGCTGGATCTACTGGGAAGCCGCAGCCACGCTTGATTCGGAGCGCGTCCGGCATATTTACGAAGACCTGCCCTCATATCGTCTGATCGACACGAATCTCGCGCGCGGCAACCCCGTGATCGTGCGACTACGCTTCCCGAGCGGCACCACCCACTTCGTCGTGATCGCGGGCAAAAGCGGCTACGATTATCTCACGCAGGATCCAGGCGCGGGTGCAGTGAAGGGACTCTACCCGCTGCGAGAGCTCACGCCGAAAATCGAAGCGCTACGATTTTACGAGAAGTTGAAATAGCTCGCCGATGGACCTTTTTCCCGAACTCGAAAAAGCGGCCGACACGCCGCGCATTTTGTCGGTGACCGAACTGACGCGATCGGTCCGCGAGGTCCTTGAACACAGCATCGGCGCGGTATGGGTCGAGGGGGAAATCAGCAATCTCCGCAAGCAGGCGAGCGGGCACCAATACTTCACGCTGAAGGATGCGCAGTGCCAGTTGCCGTGTGTGCTGTTTGCGCGTCCCGGCGCGTGGAAAAAGCAGATCCCACTCACGGACGGGATGCAGGTGCAGGTGCGCGGGGCGATGACTGTCTATGAGGCGCGCGGGCAATATCAGCTCAATGTGCAACTCGTGCAGGCCGGTGGCGCGGGTTTGCTCCAGGCGAAGTTCGAGGCGCTGAAACGGCGGCTCGACGTGGAGGGGCTTTTCGATCCCGAGCGGAAGCGGGAGCTGCCCAGATTTCCGACGACTCTTGCGCTCGTGACTTCGCCGACCGGCGCGGCGCTCCGCGACATGCTGAACATCCTCACGCGCCGTGCGCCGTGGCTGCGCGTGCTGATCAGCCCCGTGCGCGTGCAGGGCAGCGGCGCGGCGGAGGAAATTGCGGCGGCCGTGGCCGAGCTGAACCGCGCCACGGAGCTCGGGCTGCCACGCGCGGATATCGTCGTCGTGACGCGCGGCGGCGGAAGCATCGAGGACCTGTGGGAATTCAACGACGAGCGGCTCGCACGAGCGATTTTCGCGTCGGAGATCCCGGTGGTCTCCGCGGTGGGCCACGAGATCGATTTCACCATTTCGGACTTTGTCGCAGATCTCCGCGCGCCGACTCCGAGTGCGGCAGCGGAGCTTGTCGCACCCGACACCGCAGAGCTGCTGCGACGGCTCGCGCAGGCCCGCGCGCAGATGAACCGATGCGCCAACGCACAAATTCAGCAGCTCCGAAACCGGGTCGCTTTTCTCTCGCGTGACGCGCTCTTCACCGAGCCGCACCGCCGGTTCGATGAAGCGGCACAACGCCTCGACATCGCCAGCCAGTCCCTCCTCCGCGCCACGCGGGAACAACTGCAAACGATGCAGCAGGAACTCGTCGAACGACGCGCGATCCTGCGCGAGCACCGTCCCGATCAACTGCTCATGCTGCGCCGCCGGGAGCTCACTGAAACGCAGCGCCGGCTCGGCGAGCAATTCATCAAATCGCTGCGCGTGCGGCAGGTGCGCCTCGACCGCGACGCCGACCGCCTGCGCCTGCTCTCACCGCTCGCGACACTCCGGCGCGGCTACTCGCTGACCGAGCGCGAAAGCGGCGCGCTAGTGCTTTCCGCGCGCGAATGCGCAGCGGGTGAGCGACTGCTCACACGCCTCGCGGATGGCAGCATCTTGTCGGTCGCCGAGTCCGCGTCCCCGCTCGGAGGAGAGTTTTAGCAAAGGCCGCAGCGCCCGGCGGATCTCAACATTTGCTAATGCGCGATGCGGCTAACGGATTAGCTTCCCATCGCATGCCGAAATCTCTGCCAATCCTTGTTTTCACCAGCTTCCTTGGGCTTTCGCGAGCCATTGCCATCACACCGGCGGAGACTGAGTTTTTCGAAAAGCAGGTGCGTCCAGTGCTCGTCGAGCAGTGCTACAAATGCCACGGACCCGAGAAGCAAAAGGGATCGCTTCGTGTCGATTCGCGCGCGGCGCTGCTGAAGGGGACGGATGATGGTCCGGTCATCGTTTCGGGGAAGCCCGACGAGAGTTCGTTCATCAAGTCGATCCGTCACGAGGGCGAATCCAAGATGCCGGCCAAAGCGGACAAACTGCCGGACGCGGCAATCGCCGCGCTTGCCGAGTGGGTGAAAATGGGCGCGCCGTGGCCGGAGGGTGACGTTCGTCCGCCGACAGCGATCGAAGTTGCGGCCAAGTCGCACTGGTCGCTGCAGCCAGTTCATTTACCAGCGATTCCGGAAGTCGCGCGGGAGCAAGCCGCGATCAAGAGTCCGATCGACAATTTTGTTTTGGCGAAGCTCGAAGCCGCGAAACTCGAGGCCGCGCCACCAGCTTCAAAGCGCGCGCTCATTCGCCGCGCGACCTTTGATTTAACAGGGCTCCCGCCGACTTTGGAGGAGATCGATGCTTTTGAAAAAGATGGATCGCCGGAGGCTTTTGCGCGCGTGGTGGATCGGTTGCTGGCATCTCCGCGCTACGGCGAAAGGTGGGGGCGCTACTGGCTGGATGTCGCGCGTTACGCCGACACGAAAGGCTACGTGTTCCAGGAAGAGCGGCGCTATCCATTCGCCTATACCTATCGCGATTGGGTGGTGCGTGCGTTCAACGAGGACATGCCTTACGACCAATTTTTGGTCCGGCAAATTGCGGCCGATCAACTCGGCGAAGCCGACAACTCGTCGCTCGCGGCGTTAGGTTTTCTCACGCTTGGACGGCGATTCATCAACAACATCAACGACATCATCGACGACCGCATCGACGTGATTTCGCGCGGGACGATGGGGCTCACCACGGTTTGCGCGCGATGCCACGATCACAAGTTCGATCCAATTTCGCAGAAAGATTATTACGCGCTCTACGGCATTTTCGCGTCGTCCACGGAGCCGGCGCCGCAGGATTTGCCAGTGCTCGCGAACGATCCTGCGAGTCCGGAATATCTGCGCGAGCGCGAAGCGAAGGAGGCTGCGATTCACGAGAATTACGGCAAACGCGCGATGGAGCTGGCGCTGCTCGTCACCACGATGCAAGGCGCTCCGGTGCTGCTGCCTGCCGAGTGCGTCCAACCGATTTTGGAGACACCGCTTTTCACACGCAAGGCGAAGGACGAGATGCGCGAGTTGCGGAACAAATTGATCGGTGTCGAGGCTGGGCCGAGCGCTCCAGCGCGGGCGATGGCGCTCGTGGACAAACCGCAACCAGTGACGCAGCGGGTTTTCTTGCGCGGTAATCCGGGGCGCCCCGGCGAAGAAGTTCCACGCCGTTTTCTCACGGTTCTCTCCGGTGGAGATCCCCAACCTTTCACGCAGGGCAGCGGTCGGCTGGAGCTCGCGCGCGCCATTGCGAGCAAGGAGAATCCGCTGACGGCGCGCGTTTTTGTCAATCGAGTTTGGGCGCATCTTTTCGGCGCGGGCATCGTGCGAACTCCGAGCGATTTCGGCGTAAAAGGCGAGCCGCCGACCCATCCAGAGTTGCTCGATTGGCTGGCCTCAAAATTCATGGAAGACGGCTGGTCCATGAAAAGCCTGCAACGCCGGATCCTGCTCTCCTCGACCTATCAGCAGGCGAGCGACGCCTCTCCTTCCGCCACGCAGACCGACCCGGAGAATCGCCTGCTTTCTCACATGAGCCGGCAGCGGCTCGACTTCGAGGCGCTCCATGATTCGCTTCTTTTCGCAGCCGGGAAGCTCGATTCCACAATGGGCGGACGAGCGGTCGAGCTCACATCCCCGGCGATGACGCGCCGCGCGATTTACGGCGCGATCGATCGCCAGAACCTACCGGGTGTTTTCCGCACCTTCGATTTTGCAAGTCCCGATGCTACGAGCCCGCAGCGATATGTCACCACGGTGCCGCAGCAGGCGCTCTTTGTTTTGAACAGCCCATTTGTCCTCGAACAGGCGCGTGCGCTGGTCGCGCGTCCGGAGTATGCGGCCGCGCCTGCTGAGGCGCAGATTCAGGATCTCTACGCGCGGGTTTTTGCCCGGCGCGCAGAGCCACGGGAGGTGGAAGCCGGGCTGCGTTACGTCTCGGCTCAACTCGCGCAGCCGCCGGAACCACCGGCTCCGCCGACTTGGAAATATGGATACGGTGGATACGACGCGGCGACGAAGAAGGTGGATTTTCATCCGTTCGAATTCTGGATTAACACCACCTGGCAGACGGCAAAGAAGCTGCCGGATAAGAACTCGGGCTACGTCTCCCTCGGCACCTACGGAGGTCATCCAGGGCGCGATCCGCAACACGCGGCGATTCGGCGTTGGATGGCCGACCGCGATGGCTCGATCGCGATCACCGGATCGCTCGTGCGCGCGAGCAAGGAAGGCGACGGGGTCATCGGGCGCATCGTCTCGAGTCGGAGCGGCGAGGTTTTCACCATCACGGCAGAGCCCGGAAGCACGGTGGAAACTAAAGTTCCGGCGGTGGAAGTGCAGCGCGGCGATACCATTGACTTCATCGTCGAATGCCGCGGCACTGACACCTCCGATTCGTTCACGTGGGCGCCGATCTTGCGCGGAGCGGGTGGCGAATGGAACGCGCAAAGCAGTTTCAGCGGGCCGCCGCCGCCCCCGGCTGCGCCGCTGACGGCATGGCAAAAATACGCGCAGGTGTTGCTCGCCACGAATGAGTTCGTGTTCGTCGATTGATTTGCCGGGAGAGTCTCCCGACCTGGCTGCTACAGTGCCAGCGCTTTCAGAATTGGCCTCTGCGCGGAAGTTTCTCGATGAGGGACGCGAAGAGATTGTCGTCTAACTTTTTAGTCTCAGCGATTGCGGTTCATCGCTGTCGGTCGGGAAGCGGACGCGGGCAGAGATTTCTTTGGAAAGGACGCGCGCTACTTCGCCTCCAGCGTGAAACGTGCGAAGACAATTCGCGCGTAGTTGTCGGCTTCGAAGAGGCAGCCTACCGTCCCGTCCGGGAAGCGCGTCAGCACGCTGTAGGCGAAGGCGCCGGGGTATAGAACGCGCTCATGCTCCCAGGTCTGGCCGTCATCGCGGCTGAGGGAAATGGTGCCGCGCTCACGCTTCGTGGAGTCGGGACCGCTGTGCAGCAGGATCCCGGCTGAACCCTCGGAAAAGCGGTAGCGAATCGTCGAAGCCATGCAACTCGGATCGGTGAGGTCAGGCACTTCCCTGGCGGGAGACCACGTTTTTCCGCCGTCGCGGCTGACCGAGGAGCGTCGGACTTTCGCGCCGGCAAATTGCCGGCTGTCGAGAAGCACGGAGCCGTCACTGAGCTCGGCCATTTGCACTTCGTTGAGCTGACTGCGCTGGCGGTCCGCACCTGCCGGCACGAAGGCGCCCGGGACATTTTCGCCGCAGGTCCAGCTTTTCCCGGCGTCGTCGCTGAAGACCGCAAAATTCTGCCAGAGGCCGAAGGGTCCCTCATTGAACGGGATGATTAGCCGCCCGGCGTGCGGGCCCCGCGTCAACTGGATGCCGATGCCCGGACCGCTTGCGATCGTCGTTGAAAGCTGGGGGCGCTTGGTCGTCGCGGTGAGGTCGAGCGGGTCGGCCCAAGTGACGCCATCGTCGTCGGAGGTGAGGACGAAGTTGCGATAAATGTCCGGCCCATTGAGGCCCGTGGCAATGGCGGCGCTGTGCTCGGTGAGATGCGCCGGGATCCGCTGATACCAGAGGAAAATCCGCCCGCCCACTTGCTCCTGCACGGCGGTCGGATTGTTCAGCGAATTCGCGCCATCGTCGTGCAGTACCCGCAGCGCGCTCCAAGTGCGCCCGCCGTCGATGCTCCTTTTCATCACGATATCGTTTTCTGCCTGATCGGTCGGGGACTTGCGGCCTTCGGCGAAAGCGAGGACGGCTCCGGATTTCGTCACGATCACGGATGGGATTCGGATGGAGGCATAGCCTTCGGACTTCGAGCGGAAGACATCGGTCAGTTCCGGTTCGGCGGCGGCCGAAAGGGAAGCTGTAAGGAGCAGGATGAGGGAAAAGGTTCGCATTCCTGCGAGAGTCACCGCGTCGAGCGAACGAATCAAACCGTTCTCCACCGCTCACGAGCGACTCTTTTTAAGTCAAAACGACGTTTGCGAAAGGCGGTGGTGGTTAGCGTTGCCGCACAACGACGGTAGGAATCGTCGTTCTGAAAGCGGTGATATTTCCTTTTTGACAAATTAACGGGCATCCATAACCTCCGCGCCGTTCCCTCAGAGGAATGATGAGAGAAAGCGCTGACCCGGCTCTATTCATTTGTGCGAAACCCTGCGTGTTTTACGGAAAGTTTTAATCGGCGAAGGACGAAGGCTGGATTGCCGGGCGTTCGCCGGCTTGCTTTCCCTCGCCTCTGGATCGGCCTCTCGGCAAGCGGTTTGATCCCCGACGGTCGTTTGTTTTGCAGCATTCATTGATCCCCATAACCACACTCCCTATGCGTCCTGTTTCGCTTTTAAAAACCCGCGCCTGTTCGGTTGAGCCACTCGAAAGCCGGATCGCCCCCGCTTTCACCGGGATGGTTGCGGGCACGGTGCTGACGCTGCAAGGGACTGCCGCGGGAGATTTTGCGATCATCAGCGCCGTGGACCCCACGACTATCGCCGTGGACGACGGCGATGTGGTGACTCCCGCGACGTATTCGCTCGCTGGCATTACGGCGGTCAACGTTGTCGGTCTCGCTGGAGACGACGTGGTGACGATCGATCTAGTGAACGGCAATCCGTTTCCTGCACAGACTTTTTCGTTCGATGGTGGAGGGGACGTCGGAGATCTGTTTGTGGTGAAAGGTCTCGCCGCCTCGCAACTCGCGTGGATTCCGAGCGCCACGACGATGAACGCCGGGACGGTGACCGCCACCAACCCCGCCGGCTTGAGTCTTTCCTATCTCGGCGCGCCCGCCGGCGTGCAATTCAATACCGCGGCGAGTCTCGCTGTGACGACACCTGCAGGGATTGACCTCCTGACCCAAGGCGCATCCGGCGGGTTCGGCCTGATCTCAGGAACGGTCTCCGGGATGGCGCAAAGGGGCACTTTCACTGGAGTCAATAATCTTACCGTCGACGTGGGGGTGAACGATGCCGCCGCGACTGCGGACCAATACATCATCAATGCTTTGGCAGGGCCCGGCTTGACCAATTTGACCATTAACACAGGAAACGGGGCCGATTTGGTGAAGCTCAACGCCACCGTAACTTCACTCGCACTCCCGCAGGCCGGTGGAGCGCTTACGTTCAATCTGGGAGCCGATACCGACACCTTTGATGCCACTTTCGATGGTAACATCACGCTGACTGCCACAGCGGTCACTTACAGCGTTGGGGCTACGCCCGCTGGCACCGCAACGGTTTCCGGGATCGAAAACGCCACACTCACGGGCGGGGCAGCCGCGAATGTCTTCAATGTCTCGGGCATCACAGGCGTGGTGACCGCCAACACTCTCGGTTCGGGCGACAGCATTACCATCAGCGGCGCCGGTTCGATCAATACTGACGGAGGCGCTGGCGACGATGTCTTCAATCTCACCAGCAGCGGCGTGATCACGGCGCTCGGTGGCACGGAGAACGACACCTTTACGCTCTCTGGAGGCGGCACGCTGGCTGTCGATGGTGGCGATGGCACAAACAGTTATAACGTGTCTGCGTTCACCGGAGGTGGAAACATCACGGGCGGAGCGGGGGGGGATACTCTCATCGCGACGAACGACGTCGCCGACTTCGGGTTGACCAACTCGCAACTCACGCGAACCGGACTGCTGACCATTGCCTTTACCTCAATCGAAGTTGCCAATCTGACCGGTGGAGCCTCACCGAATGTCTTCACCGTGTCAGGTTGGTCGGGCACGGGAACGCTCGATGGGCTTGGCGGGTCCGACACCGTGGTGGCGGTAAATGATGTGGCTGTTTTTGGCCTTAGCAACAATCAACTGACTCGTACTGGATTGGGCAATCTCGCGCTTGCGAATATCGAGGTGGCTAATCTCACGGGTGGTGCGTCGGGCAATACCTTCAACGTCAGCAACTGGTCGGGTACTGGCACCTTGGATGGACTCGGATCGTCGGATATTCTCGTCGCGGTGAATGACGTCGCGAATTTCGGGCTGAGCGATACCCAGCTAACGCGGACAGGCTTGGGCAATCTCACGCTGGCGAATCTCGAAGTTTCCAATCTTACGGGTGGTGCGGGTAGTAACACTTTCACGGTGACCGGGTGGTCTGGCACCGGCACATTGGATGGGCAAGGGAGCTCCGATACTGTGGTGGCGGTCAACGATGTCGCGGCTTTTGGTCTCACTGATACACAACTGACGCGGACCGGATTGGGCAATCTGGCACTTCTGAGTGTCGAAGCGGCCACCCTGACGGGCGGTGCTTTAGCGAACACCTTCACGGTTTCCGGATGGACGGGCACGGCGAACCTGGATGGTGCCGCAGCCAATGATACCTTCAATGTCACGTTCAACGGTGCTGCCGGGTTCGTGAATGTCACCGGTGGTGCCGGTGCCGCCGATACTCTGAATATTACCGGAACCGCCGTCGCAGACTCTTTTAGCGTGACCACGGGATCGGTGACGCGCGGGAGCGAAGCAGTTACTTTCAATACCGTGGAGATCGTGACGGTCAATGGCGCTGGGGGCACCAATTCGGTGACTCTTCCCAACAGCGACGACACATTCACCATCACCGCAAACCGTGCGGGTTCCGGTTTGGGAATCAACTTCACGAATATTGATTCCGTCGACGCAGATGGAGGCACGGACACGCTGCAAAATACCAGTGGCCAGGCGTACAACGCTGCGACCAATAGCGTCGCAGGAATCACGGTGACGAACTTCGAGAACGTCGCTACGCCTTCGCTCTTGCTGACGAATGGTAACGACAGCTTTCTCGTGACCGGAACGGGAACCGGGACTTATCTTGGCGTCAACTACACCGGGTTGATGAATGTCGATGCCTTGGGGAGCAGTGACACGATCACGCTCACGGGAGGTAATGATGCCATTCAGGTAGATGGGGCGAACGCAATGACGACTTTCGGGATTGCCTTCACGAACATCGAAGCTGTCGACGCCGCCGGAGGCACGGACTCGGTGACTTTGCTGGCAGGAGTCGATGCGGTGCAGGTCAACGGACCGAATGGGGCGACGACATCGGGGATCGCTTTCACCAATATCGAAGCGATCGATGCCGGGGGCAGCAGCGACACCGTCACTTTGTTGGTCGGCAACGACTCCATCCAGGTCAACGGGGCGAATGCCGCGACTACCTCTGGGATCGCCTTTACCAACATCGAAGCCATTGATGCGGCTGGCGGAACAGATTCGGTGACCTTGTTAGCAGGAGTCGATGCGGTTCAGGTGAACGGAGCCAATGCGATGACCACTTCGAGCATCGCCTTCACTAACATCGAAGCAGTGAATGCGGCGGGAGCGGCTGATACCGTGACGCTGCTGGCAGGGGTCGATGCGGTGCAAGTCGATGGACCGAATGCGGCAACGACGTCGGGAATCGCTTTCACGAATATTGAAGCAATCGATGCCGGGGGCAGCAACGACTCGGTGACCTTATTAGCCGGTGTCGACGCAATCCAGATCAACGGACTAAATGCAGCGACGACGTCGGGGATTGCCTTTACCAACGTCGAGGTCATCGACGCTGCTGGAGGAAGTGATGCGGTGACGTTGTTGGCGGGTGTGGACGCGATTCAGGTCGATGGACCGAACGCGGCGACAACTTCCGGGATTGCTTTCACGAATATTGAATCCGTTGATGCGGCGGGAGGCTTGGACACAGTGACACTCCGCGCTGCGGATGATACCTTTACCGTGACAGGGATGCTGGCGGGCAACGGGTTGGGCATCGCTTTTACGAATTTCGAGGTCCTGGATGGAGCAGGCGGGGTCAATTCGCTGAATAACACCAGCGGGTTGGTTTACGCAGCTGCTACGAACACTGTGGCTGGAATTACCGTTGCGAACTTTGTCAACGTGACGACCCCGGCTTTGAGTCTCACTGCTGGCCCCGACGATTTCACTGTCACCTCCGCCTCAACGAGCACATTTCTCGGGATCAACTACTCCGGGTTGAAGAACATTGATGGCTTGGGTGGGACGGATACCATCCGCTTGACTGCGGCGGGAGCGGTGAACTTTCAACTGACGGATTCCTTCTTAGGCGTTACAGGAACACTGCGCCTCGTCCTGGCTTCGTTCGAGGCTGCCGTATTAACCGGTGATCTTGCTTCGAACGTCTTCGATGGCTCCGGTTTCAGCGGCAACTTGACGGTCAACGCTGGGGACGGGGTAAACGTGATCATCGGCGGGACAGGTGTAAACACACTAAACGGCGGAGTGAACGACGATCGCTATGTGCTCGCTCCCACTGCCATCAGTGACATTTTGACGGACGCCGATGGAGTGGGTGACTTGGTCGATTATTCGCTGTCCGCCGCGGGCGTGACTGTGACGCTGGGCATGGCAGCCCAGATTGTCAGTCCGGGCAGGACTCTCGCAATGACTGGTAGTTTCGAGCAAATCGCCGGCTCGGCATTTGATGACACTTTGATTGGAAATAATGTTTCGACCGTCGGCACCGGTGCCACGAGAAAGAACGTGGATGTCCTCTACGGCGGCGATGGAAATGACACGCTCGGTGGCGGCAAAGGAGAGAATTACATCATCGGCGGAAACGGCTCGAATACCTACCTGCCTAGCAACCCGCTCGCCGTCGACCGCTTTTACAAGCGGCCGATCACCAACAACATCGTTCCGTTTATTGGTTTCACCCCCGTTGTCCTTCCTCCGCTTGCCCCCACACCTGAAGTTGTGTTTGCGAGCAGCTTGAATCAGGTGGCTACCCTCCAAGGGTCAACGCCGCGGATCGTTGCGTTGTCGGCGCTCCCACCCAAGCTGCTTCTTCCTGGCGTTGATCCGGCTGACGCACTAGTTCCCGTAAGCAGACTCCCGGTGCTAAAACCAACGGCGGCCAGTTTTTCATTTCCAAGTCTCGCTCCGCAAATGCCCATCACGCTGATCGAAACGATCGTTCGATCAATCGTCGAATCAAGTGACGCTCCGCTTGAGTAAGCGGAGTTTCCCAGCTCAAGAGTGTGTGGATCAGTTCTCCTAATCCGCCAGCGCTTTAATGGCGTGCCATAGCTGACGCCGCCACCCGGGGCGATGTGCACCGCAGCCATGGCCAGGAAATACCCGCACTTTCCGGGTCGACCTTTTCCGTCGCAGCGCTTGCTCTCGAGGTTGGGCTGAGGAAAGATGCGGGAGTGCCGATGAATTGCCGATGAGTGCCCCAGAAGCCCTTCCAATTTCCGCGCAGTACGGGGAGTATTCCACCCTGTACGGGACGAACGGCCAGCCCTCCGTGCTCGGGGTCGGCGGGTTCGGAACGACGGTCCGCGCCTTCCGGTCGCGCAAAGTCGGGAGCACGGAAATCCGGGATGATTTCGCGCTAAAAATTCTCCGCTTCGATGCGGACGAGGATTCGAAGCAGCGGGGCAGAGTGCTGAAGGAAATCCTCGCCTTGCGTGATCTGCAGCATCCGAATCTGGCCCGCTACATCGACTGCGGCGAAAAGGACGGCTGCGTCTTTCTCGTGATGGAGCTTTGCCAAGGGGGCGACCTCTCGGCGCTCGTCAAACGGGTTGGCGTTCTGCGGGAGCGGTTTGCGCTCCAGCTCATTGTGCAGGTTTGTGCGGGGCTCGAGGAGGCTCATCGCAAAGGGTATCTGCACCGTGACCTGAAACCGACGAATATTCTGCTCAACGAAGAAGTGCCAGCGGGCGCCGGTGCGGCTTGGCTGGACGAGCAACTTGGCTCGGGACATCTGCGGTTTAAGGTCGTTGATTTCGGCCTCGCCAACCGCGTTGAGAGCGAAGTGCGTGGAGGTGGATTCGCGGGATCTCCGATGTTCGCCAGCCCGGAGCAGGTGCGGGAACACAAGCTCTCGGAGAAGAGCGACATTTACTCGCTGGGCATGACCCTCTGGTATCTCGTCGCCGGCAAAGGGCCGCTGCTTAATGCCGATGGAGCTACGATCACCGATCCGCGAGCGGCGATGCGCGGACACACTTCACCGATGCCGCACGACGCGGCTTTCTCCGAGCATTGGAGCGCGGAGTTCAAGTTGATCCTGAGCCGAATGGTGCGCAAGGCGCCGGAGGAGCGCTTCGCCTCAGTGCACGAATTGGCGGTCGCGATTCAGCGGCAATTGGAATTGATGCCGCAAACGGGGGATTCACCGGAATCGTCCGAGCCGGAATCGCAAGAGGAGAAGGTCGCGCCGAGTTTCGACGATTGGGGGAGTGGCGATTTCGCCGATCACTACGATATTTCGATGCAGGTCGGGCGGCGGGCGATGGGGAAATTTTACCAGGCCCGGCAAAAGCTATCGGGTGACACCGTTGGTTTCACCGCTTGGATTGCGACGAATTCGCCGACGGCCGAGTCGGAAAAGAAGATCGGCGCGCATCTGAGCCGGTTGTGGGAAGTCACGAATTCGCGGCGGGCTCCCGCGGTCCTCACACGGATCACGGACGTGCGGCGCACGGCCAACGAATGGTGCGTGGCTGAGGAATGGAGCGAGGGCGAACGGTTGGAGCGATATGTCGCCCTCCATGGCCGCTCTCTACCGCTGAAAGAGGCTACACAATTGCTTTTTCCCATCGCAGAGGCCTGCGATTATTTGCAGGAAACCGGCATTGAAAGCGCGTTGCTCACGATTGAAGAGGTGCGCATCGTCTCGCCAAAGGCCAAGATTGGAGATGCAAGCTGGCTCGAGAAGCCGATGGACGAGTGGGGAAAGTGGAGCGTCCGCCTCAGCGCGCTCTCAATCCCAGCCGAAATTGCGGGTGAGGGGAGCAGCAGCGATTCCATGGCGGATAGCTCCGTCTCGAGCTTCGCCGGCTTCGACGCAGGTCGACTAAAGCTGAACAAAGGATTCTGCCGGCTTCTCTATCGGATGATCGAGGGGGCGGACGTCGCCATCGCTGCGGACTGGGATGCCGAGTCGTATTCCGACGCCGTCAAACTCAACCGCGAGTCGAACGTCCTGTTGCGCGACTACATTTGCGGCGCAGTGGAAGATGGCTCGGTCGTCGAAATTCTGCGGCGCATTTGCGCCAATGAAGGAATTTCCAACCTCCCACAGCGCGCCGAATGCACTCCGGTCGCACGCCAAAAACCTGAGGCCCCCAAGACTGCCCCGGTGAAAACCGAGCCTCCGGAGGCAGCTTACCCTACGATCGCGCCGACGGTGACTTTTCCCTCCTCGAAATCGACAGCTTTTCCCAAGCCGCCCAGCGTCGCGCCGAGCACTCGCATGGTGCCGCCGCCGAGTTCTGCACCCCCCGCGCCGGCCTCGAGTTCGACGGCGTTTGCCAGCCGAACACCCATCCCAAATCCAAGCGTGACGATGCGCGGGCGTAATCCGCCCGTCGCGCCGACGGCACGGAGTTCGACTGCGCCGCGGTTACCGCGGATGGGCTCGCTGGTTTCCGTGGATGCGGCACCGGCCCCGGCAATCGAAGTGGCGCAACTGGTTCCTGGGCGGCCGGGTTGGGTCAAGAGCCCGTATGGCCGGAGGAAGGAACAACAGGTGCCCGGCACAGAATGGCACGAGGAAGGGCAGGTGCGCTGTGAGGAAACGGGACAGCCTTTCCAACTCCCCGTGCAACTCCCCCCGCTGGAGGCGACGCTGATCGATCGGCGTTTCGACGCCGTGCTTTCGCCCTATGTTTCGCCTGCGCCGGAAATTCCGGTGCCGCTCGGTAAGTGGATGCCCGATGCAGAACTAACGTGCCGTATTACCGGACGTCCTTTGCGCATGCCGCATCGCGTGCCGCCCGCCGAAGCCATTTTGGTGGAGCCGGGCGTCGTGCAGTCCCCATACGGGAACCGTCCCGAATGCCCCATCGAACCGACTGCTTGGAAGCCAGGCGAGCTGCTGCTTTGTCCTGAGTCCGAGCAGATTTTCGTGCTCCCAGAGCACCTGCCCCCGCTGGTGGCCGAGGCGCTGGAAGTCCCCGGCACCTTTGTATCGCCCTACGCGCCGGAGCAACCGTTCGCGCTTGACGCCAGCCAATGCCTCCCGCTGCGGGAACTCGCATGCCCGGTTACTGGTTCGCTGATTGCCTTGCCGGCGGTGCTGCCGACGCTGTGGATTTTCGCAGGTGAAGTGCGCCAAGCCGAAATCCCCGAGGCGCGGAGTCCTTATGTCGAAGATGAGGGCGAGTGTTGGCAATCGATCCCGGCAACCGACTGGGCATCCGGCGCGACCGTAAAGTGCGCTCGCACCGGCAAGGCGTTTTCTTTGCCTGAGAGCCTGCCGGTGTTGCGTGTCGCTCCGGGGCCAAAAATCCCCTCCGTGCTGTCTCCGTTCCGGCCCCACCCAGCCATCGCAGTCGCGCCGGAGCAATGGATTGCCGGTGCCGAAATCACGCTCAGCCTCGGCTTCGGGACGGAATGCCGGGTGATTTTGCCCGAAGATCTGCTGCCGATCGGCCGCGTTGACGCGGGCCTGCTGGCGTCACTTCCGCAGGGTCAGAATCCTGAGGCGCGCGGGAGTCTGGGAGTAATTCAAAGTCCTTTCGACGAAGGCTGTCGGCTGGAGATTCCGGGGGCGGAGTGGCTGATGGGAAACCGGTTCCTTTGCCCGACGACGGAGCGTCCATTTTGGTTGCCGGAAGGTCTTCCATCTCTCGAAGCGCGACTTGGTTCAGACTTGGGCACCGTCATCTCACCGTATTCGAATCAGCCCGTAGAAATTGCGGCACAGCAGTGGGTCGAGGGTCAACAGGTGACCTGCCCCGAGAGCGGATCAATCTTTGTCCTGCCTGCCGGTTTGCCGATGTTGGAGGGGAAGATTGACGAACGGACTCCGGGCCGGGTGGCTTCTCCGTTCGACTCCAGCGCGGTGCAGTCGGTCGAATATTTCCAGTGGAAGCCGAGTTTGGTCCTCGATTGCCCGCGCACGGGCCGTGAATTTTCCCTGCCGAAATCGTTGCCCGAATGGGTTTTGGAAGCTGCAGTGGTGGAGGAGAGTCCCGGCACTGTCCGGAGTCCGCACGCCGCCAAGCCCGAGTTTGAAGTCGCTGGGCCTGACTGGGTGGCGGGGGCGTTGGTGCAGTGCCCAGACACCCAAAAACCGCTCCGGCTTCCTGCGAGCCTGCCGGCGCTCGAGGCCACGTTGGTCGAGGGTAAGCCGGGCTCGGTTTTATCGCCCTACGTCGCAGACCCGAACCCGCAACGGGTTGCCCGCTCCGGTTGGAAAAGTGAGAACGTCATCGCCTGTGCCGTGACGAACCGTCCGATGGTTTTGCCTGCGGAGCTCCCAGCGCTCCCTTCGCTCGCGTCGATGGCGCGCCGCTTCCGCATCCCGGCGGCGGCAATCGTTGCATTCACCATCTTGGGGCTGATTGTTTTCGTCGTCCGGCGGACACACGACCAGGCAGTGGACGCGTCGTTGTCGGGTAAATTCGACGCTGGTCTCTATCTCAAGACGCAAAATGAACCGGACGAGATCCCTTCTATTGCGCCGGTCATCACGAAGGTTGTCCCAGCCGCTACACCCGCCCCCGAGATAGCCCGGCCACCAATGCGGGAGACTCCGGCACCTCCACCGCCGCCGGTGGCGACTTGGCCTACGAAGGTCGTGCTGGCGGAAGGGATCAAACCGAAAGCTGCTTTTGTGACGTGGAGAAGTTCGAGCGGTGAGCAAACTCCTTCACAACCAATCGCCTTGAACGGTGCGGAGTCGGTGAGTGTTCCGGTGCCCGAGTCCTTTCGGGCTGCGTTGAATGACCCTGCCGCAGACCTGACCCTGATCGTCTCAGCCAAAGGTTTCGAGGATCAGCCGCTAAAGATTACACGCAGCACTGCGCTCACCTTTGTGATCCGAGATCGCGTCCGTCTCACTCGCGCGCAGGGAACCGCGACCTGGGCAGCAGACGACCCTTTCTTGAACGCTGCCTACCGCGGGCTGCGTTTCAAGCTGATCGACCCAATCGAAGGGGAGGACGATCCTGAAACGCAGGTGCTGAGTACGGGTCGCGCTCAGGTACCGACCGGGCAATATAACGTCACCATCCTCGGCAAGCCGGGCTATTCGGACGACCGGTTGATCGGAGCGCTGGAGGTTTTAAAAAATGCGCCCAGTCAATTGCATGCGCTCCCTTCACTGCCGCGCAATCTCGCCGGCTTGGCCAGCTATACCGATCGCTTTTTCGTCAAAGCCTACGGCGATCGAACCGTGACCGACCTGAGCGTTGGAATGCCCGTTTACCTCAACTACTGGAAAGCTTCGCTGGTGGTTTTTAGTGCTGACTTCAAGTCGGGGAGATTGATCGAGGAAAACAGCCTGATTGGCTCAAACGGGTTCAATGCCCTCGATACCATGGTTGTGGCCATTACCTTGGCGGACCAGCGAAAAGCTCCGGGGCGCGCGCTCAACTCCTACCTCGGCTACACCCAGAACGCCAAGTCGCTGGATGCTGCATTCGATGCCTTAAAAACACCCGACAAGTTACTCTCATCCTCGCCGAAGGCTCTCCTCGCGCGGCGGTTGAAGTTCTTTGACGCGACCGAGGACATCTGGGCTAGCGCGCAGAAGAGGAAATTGGGGGAAGAACTGGTTGAGATTGGAGCAGAAGGGAACAGAAATGACCTTCGGGTTTTCCGAGAGGCCCTTGTGAAATACAAACCTGCCTTTCAGAATGGACAATGGGAGCGCTTGGTGTCCGCCGCCTTGGACCCTGCCTCTGCTCCGATTGATTGGGCGGAAGTCGCCTCCTTGCTCAAGCCGGTCTCGGTCAACGGAGAGACGCTGTCCGGACTGTTCATCGAGCAGCACTTCACCGTCGATAAGATCGACAGCAGCGGAGTCATGAAGGTGACCATTCAGTTGAAGTTCTACAATCCTTACAACCGCCCCGTCCCCATCGTCGTGCCGATCGAAATGAGACTTTCGAGAGCCGAAGGCGGTAAGTTCACCTTGAGTTTCGACTCGGATCAACCGCGCATCGTGACCGTAGCGCCTGTGACGCTCAAGAACGCGCCTTGATCGTTCGCAGGTTACCTTTTCGGGTGATCGCCGGAGGGCCCGTGAACCACAAATCCCTGAAGCTCGAGCAGAACCGGCAGGGCGTGTTCCTTGGACATGAGATGTTCGATGCCTACCACGATCATTGAAACGCCCCCGCGCGCCGAAATGGATTTCAACTCATTCACCCATTTTCGGTTTCTGGCGCCGATCACACGATCATTGAAGCCCGACCCCATGCCGGGACGATTGCCCTCCAGCGCACCGGCCATTTTTGAAAGATTCCCTGCTACCCACGCTGCGCGCAATGCCTGAGTGTCCGATTCGAGGCTGCCTAGAGTTTCCAGCGTGTTTTTCAAAAACGCCTCCTGATCGTCGCGAGTCAGACTAGCCATCGCGAGGATTTGTTCTTTTGGCGTTTCCAAAGCCCCGACGGGCTTCCGATCGCGCACCGCTAACTTCAGAAGAAATGCTTCGAGGCTATTCTCGGCCCGGAGTCCTGCACGAGCGTAGCCGTCTTGCACCAGCGTAAACGCCGCAAGCCACGGACGCATTGGCGAGATCTCCGCGAGTCGAGAGGAGCGTTCGCCAAGCAGTTGTTTGACCCCCTGCCAACTATCCGCAGAAATGGTGCTGGCAAGCGATTGACGGTCCGGCAGAAAACCATGCCGGTTCATGTTCCATTTTGCTTCGTAGGAGCTAGCGGCCCCTGGCAAGGTTTCGAAATAAATTCTATCAGCTCCGCGGTAGAGGGGAACAAAGGCCGGGTAGCTCCTGGCATCCGCTGGAGCAGACAGATGCAGGCATCCCACCAAGACCAGCGTGCCTTTCCCTCCAGTTGCCGTCCATGCCCACGGTGCGGAGGTTTCAATCGCCTCCGCCGCCGACGCACTCCAAAGGAGCAGGCATAGGCCAAATCCGGCCGCCCTAAACGACACAGGCAGGTGGGCGCAGCGATGGATAACTACCAACAGGAGGATGTCGCCCGTAATCCAACCAGAAAGAGCGTCTCGTGGAGCCGCGGGGGTGATTCACATGTTAATCCAACCCGTTCGCTTCCATCCATAATTGCCGTGGGGACGTTTCGCGTCATTCGGAGCGGCTTGTTCGCGGGTGGCGCAACCGGAGAGCAAGGCAACAGCGAGCACCACCACGCACCAGCGGACGGAAGTAGCGAATTTCATTTGTCCGAGTTTTTCAATTGAAGTGGCGGGCCTTGTCAACCCTAACGACTATCAAAGGGCGATCGGTGCCTTGTGCCCGTGGTTATTCGTAGCGAATAGTGCTGGTGAAAATTGCAAGCGTTTCTGCTTGACCGATCATTTGCCCCTGTTAGCCAAGGCGCGCGTGAAAAATTCCCAAATGTTTTCAGTCGGGGCGGGCGTGCGGACTAAACAGGCTTCAGTGCGCATTCGCACCTGTCGAACGTGCGCGAGGTTGCTGGCAAGTGGTGTGTTGGTGTGGATTGTCAGCGGGTCGCGCGCCGAGGCTGCTACGCTGCTGTCCAGCCTTGACCTCCCCGGTGCTACAGCCACCTCAACTGGCGGTGGCAGCTTCTCTTCCAGTCCATCCCCACGCGCAGCATCGGTTCCCATGATCGGTGGTATCTCTGAGCCGGCCCCGGCGCCGGCACCTGAGCCCCGCGTCGCCACCAGTGCTGAACCAACTCGCTCGAAGCCTCGTGCTACGGCACGTTCGGAGGAATCGCGCCTCAAACAAGGGCAACGCACCTCGACGTCGGCGACCAAGTCTCGCAAGGCGGATGAAAGTGCCGAGGATGTTTCGACCAATTCTCCGGTCGAACAACCCGCTGAACCTCCCGCGCAGGCAACGGCTTTGGTCACGACAACCCGCAGCCTCTGGACCACTGATTTTGGCTGGAGCTGGTTCAATAAATACTATTTCCGCGGTGTCGATGTTCTGAAGGCTGTATCGCCAAGCACTACTGACAGCGGAGTCTTCAGCTCGAAGGTGACCATGGCCATCTCGCGCGAAAAGGACGCCTTTTCCATTGGGTTCGGCTATGTCGAAGCGCTTCAGCGTCAACTGCCGAGGGGAGCAGCGGCAAACGTCCCACCCAACAGCAGTCGGAAAGACAATGAGAAGTTCGGTTTGCCTCCAAGCGAACGTTACTCTGAATACAACTTCTATCTTGCCTACAGCCGTCAGCTGATTGCCAAGAAGCTTCAAGCGACGCTCGGTTACAATCACTACCACTTTGGCGACGGGACCTTCTGGCAATCGGAATCCGGGCCGATCCGCTATGCGAACGAGGCGACTCTTCGACTCGATTATATCGGTCTGCCGATCGTGCGACCATCGGTCACTTGGGCGCATGATTTTGATGGCTTCAAAGGTGACTATGTCGAGATGCGGCTCGACACTGGTTTCGATCTGACAAGACGTGGTAATTTCGGAGTGCGCGTCGAACCCTACGTCGCCCTGTCGTATGACTTTGCTTACAACGGTGCGAACAATGGATGGAACGCCCTGGAGACTGGATTGAGCATTCCGATCCACTTAAACGACCACTTCACCCTGACCTTCACTGGAACTTACACCAAGGATCTCGAGGCGAGCCGAGGCCAGGCTCGGGTTAATGAAGGTTTTTGGGGCGGGGTGGTTTTCAACGCAGCATGGGGCGGGTCGACGACCAGTCAGGCTCTATTCGGCACTGGCAGTTACAAAAATGCCGACAAGATGCTGACGGTTCCTGCTGATCCAAATCCATGGGAATTCTCTGCTGGTGCAGGTTGGCGTCAGTTTAACTTTGACTTCAACCACCGTTCGATTTCTCGATTCAATACTAGCAACGTATTCCAGCCGAGGGCTGGGAGAGGAGCAGGGAGCATTCCGTTCGATGACGGCACTGTTTTTGCCGGGCAGGCTCCGGTGAACTCGACGGGCAATGCCGGGTTGGCTGACTTTCGCATTAACAGCGCAACCCAAGTGCTCGGATCGATTGCCGCAGGGAACGCGCAAGTCCGCTTCACGAACACGGACTTTGGCTACCAGACACGCTCCCAAGAGTCGTCCACGAATTCCGACGATCAGGATTCGGTGGCATTTCCGTATATCTCCATGGACCGGGAGTTGTGGCGTAACAATTTCTGGAGTATTCGCGCCGGGTTGAGTTACGCCTTCGCGCATTCTGAAGGTGACAGCGGCGTCCGACTTGCCCGCTTGGATTCACTATTCCAACAGACCAATCGTTTTGGCACCCTGTTTACTCTGGATCCGCTCGGGACAAATGTGACTCCGGGAAACAATTTTGATAGCCGCGACCTGCGAGGCGGGCAGTTCGCTTCCGTGATTGTCGATCCCATCGCGTTTTCGAATAGCGTAGCCGCCATCGTGACTCCCCAAGTGTTTCAATCGCTGCGCAACAGCGGACCGCAGTCCGAATTTCAATCGACCAACACCGAAGTTGCGCGCGTGGCCACTTTTGTTCGGACGAAAGTGAGCGTGACTTCGAATGACATCGCGATTCCGATTACGCTCCGGCACGACTTTGGCAAACGTCTTCATGCTGAACTGAACGTGGGACCGACCCTCACCTTTGCGAGTGGCAATCTCACCACGGACGTGCAGCGGCGGGCGTTGGTGAATCGTCAGGGAGACCGTCAGACGGCAAATCAACGGGCAGCGGCACGGGCAACTTCCGTAGCTTTGAACGCGAATCAGCCTCCTGGTGCCTTCGTCAACCCAGCATTTTTTAATAGTGCCACATTCACGAGTAACGTCGACCGACCGGCTGCGCAGACCAGTTCTGGAAATAAGGACGTCCAAAGTCAAAACAGTGCCGGCAATGCCAATCTTGGCAGCGGAAAGACAAATAATACCAAAGACCCAGAATACCCGGGCAAGCGGATTGATCGAAAGACCTACAGCGATAGTACCAATGAATTTCTTTTTGGAGCCGACGCCGGTCTTTCGGTGGTCTATGACTTGAACGAAGAGGGGACATTCTTTGCCGAGGTGTGGGGCCGATACCATTGGGTCGAGTCTTACACGCTGGACAACGGTCTGGGGTCGGTGAAGATCGACCCGAGCGGCTTCGAGGCAGGAATCGGAGTAGGGGTTCGGTTTTAAGTTTCCATTGCGAACTTGTGCGACTCCGTTGCCTTGATAAGGTTGTGAGCGCGGTGCAAGGTGAACCCCGATTCGTTTGGACGGAATGACAGATTGCTCCGCGCCAAAGTCGTTGCGGTTCTTGGCGCAAGTCGGGCTTGTCGTTTGTGCCGTCACAGCGATGGGTCAAGATCTGCCTGGTCCTAAAATCAATCCGTCTTCCAGCCCTTCCAGGTCACCTGCGGCGGCTTTGGCTTCTCCGCCGAATCCCGGGGACGAACTAACGGCGTTCAAGCGCAGCGCTCTGGAACGGGCGACAAACTTGGCGCATGGCGGGGACCATGCCGCTGCGGAGCAAGTAGCCGCCGAGGTGCAGGCTAGGCTTGGTGCAGCGGACCCATTTGTTGATGAGTTCCGAGGAACATTGCTGGCATTGAAAAAGGATTATCCAGCAGCGGAAGAGGCTTTCAAAGCGATGCTGAGCAAGGCGCCCCAATCGCGGGTAGCGTCGTTTAATCTCGCGGAGATGGCCTTCCTTCAAGGGCGTTACACGGAGGCGGATCCGGCGTTTGCGGCACTGGAAGCTGCGCAACGTGAGGCTGATCCAGCGCTCTCAGACCTTTGCCGATTCAAGCGGGTCGTCTGCAAACTCGCACTGGATCAGCTAGCCGAGGCGGAGAAATTGTTGCCGATTCTGGAAAAGACGGTCTCCAGCCCGGCGGTCCAGTATTCGCGTGCAGCGCTCCTCTACGCGCAGAAACATTTTGAGCGTGCCTCGGAGGCCATCGGAGAAGCTAGGAACACGTTTTCCCCGGGCGTGGAAAACCTTTATGTCGATTCGCTGATCGAGCTTCGCTGGGGAAGCCGGGATAGCGCTGGGCAGTTCAGTTTCAACCCTCGTCCGTAGGGCTAAGCGAACGACCGAGTTCGGACCAAGCGAGCAAGGCAACCTATCCGAGCATTTTTCGGATGGCGCTCGATAAAGGATCATCGAGCGTGGTGACGGCGCTGGCGTCGATCAACTCGATGAAGGCTGAAACGCCGGAGAATTCCGTAGCAGTCAGAATCAGCTCGTCGCTAGGACGGAACGAAGGCAGCAGCGAAGTGATCGTGACGAAAGGGATCTGACCGATTTCCGGGAAGAACTCGGTTTTCAACTCGAAGCGCAAGTCGCTAAAGAGATCCCGAAGTCCGGTATGGCGGGAGATGACTAGTTGCAGGACAAGCGCGTTCACCGTGAACTGCCGGAGCGATTCTCGGGCAACGTGTTCTTTGCCGCTCACAGCTTGCAGCACTTGATAGGGAGTGACTGCCGAGCCGTATGTCATCACCCATCTCACTGGAGAGGAGATGCGAATCGATTTGGCGCTAGCTGCCGAATCTACAGCCACGTGAGTGTATTCGTGCCGATGTAACTCGATGCGATTGCCACAAGCAGTGAGCCAGTCGTGCTCGAATTCCTTGGGCAGATCGAGAGGCGGCTTGCCACTCAGTTCCTTGTAAGCCTGCGTGAGTTGGGCGAAGGCTTTGTCTGCACCTGGGATGTCAGCCTTGCCGCCGACATATTTGCCGAAGAAGCGATCTGGAGTCAGGAGGGGCTTGAGCGTTTCCAGATAGGAGGTGAGTCGTTGCTGTAGGTGTTGGGAGATCGCTTCGGTTTTTTTGCGCAGCGCGGGCAGCTCCTGAAATGTCAATGAGTTCTGAGACATGGTGGTGGTAAGCGGGTGGAGCTGATTAGATTTTTTGACACTCGGCGAGGATGATGATCCCCGTGGCCTCGAGTTGGATATGACTGCAGGGTTGTTGGAATTTGGAGAGTTTGAAGACTTCGTCGATTTGCCCCTCGCGACGGTGTGTTACTCTCCAGTCGACAATGTAGTCCATGAAAGCCTTGAACGGATTGTCGGAGTGAAAGGAACTGATGATGGCTCGGCCGCCTGGCTTGAGGAGTCCGTGCATGTAGTTCAAAAGCTTCATCAGGAGTCGGTCGTCGAGGTAGTCGGGCAAGCCGATGGAATAGACGAAATCCTGCTTGGGCAGGTCGGCGACTGGGAGGCCAATGGCCAGGTCAAGCAGGCTGCTATTGATGAGGCGAAAGTTGCCACCACACCCGAGCGAGTCACTTTTTTCCGCTGCGGTCGCGAGGGCCTGCACGTCGAAATCGATGAGGGTGGCCGCGAAATTCCCAAGATGGCCAGCCAGGTCATCCATCGCGAAAAGCTCGTCCCCGGCGCCGCTGCACAAGGCAGTGATGCGGAAGGGACCCTCTGCGGTTACCGGAATTGCGTTGAGTTGATCCGTGATGAACTGACTGCGATTACGAACTGCAACCACGGGCGGCAGGGCTCGAAAACTCCGATCGAGGACGCTTGGCTCTTCCGCCTGGTGTTTGGGATTCGGATTGAAAAGCTCATTGATCTGAAAGTCGCCGGTGTAGCCTCGCGGTTTGGTGTAGATTCTCTCAATGGTCGGGGACTTTAAGAGGTAAGGGAGGACCTCGCGTTGGATCCGGGCACCAAGCTCTTCGCGGGCGTCCATCGTCTCAAGGGAGCCGTCTCCGAGAGCTTTGTTCGTAAAAAGTCCGAACTCTTGGAATGCGGTGGAGAGGCGCAGGTCGTCAGAGGCATCCGCCTTGGCCGGCTGCTGGTCGATGTCCAGCAGCAACTCCTTGAAACGTTGCGTCCTCTCCGCTATCTCCGTCCAGCGCGACATGGTCTTAGGATCGGTGGGAGGCTGATCTTCGAGCCACCGTCCGAGAGTGCCGACGAGTTCGCGCAAGCGGCGCGAAGTAACCTGTGCGAGGGCGCGGTAGAAGCGGGCGGCAAAGCTGTGGTCGCTCTCGAGTTTTTGATCGATCACGGAGCGGGGGATATTCAGCAACTCCGAGTCTTCCAAAGTCCGAACCGTGGCGGAGGCTGGCCGGTTTTCGAGCAGCGACATCTCGCCGAAAATTTGTCCGGCTCCCAAGATCGCCAGTTGTTCGCCGCCGAGTGAAGTCAGGTAAACGCTGAGCAACCCGTGCAGGATGAGGTAGAGGGATGGGACGTGAGTGGCTTCTCTCACGACAACGGCATTCGCGGGCACGCGCTCTCTTCTCCCGGCGGAAAGCAACCACGCGAGGTCCGAGTCACTCAGTTCACTGAGCAGAACGAGGCCGGACTGCATGAAACTCAGGTCCGATCTCATGGTCGATGTGCTAACATTGGATCTAGCAAAGGCTCAAGGTTGTTTCGAGGCGGGATGTGGTCATCCGCCGTAGCGGCTGAGGAATTGGCGGATGACGGAACCGACTTCGCGGTTCGCGCTCCAGTCGAGGACGAGGAGGCTGCGCGACCGGAGGATCAGGCTTTCCAACTCTCCAAGCGGCTCGTCGAAGATATTCTCGAGTGCAAGGGCCGGGGCGTCGCCAAGGTCGCGGCAAAGGCTGTCCGGGCCGACTCCGGGGAAGAATCGGACAATGAGGGCGATCGTTTTCCACCACAGGTCGGCGGGGAAAAGGCGGGTGATTTCATCCGCGGCGATCGGTTCGCTAAGGAGCCGCTGTGGTCCGAGGACTTGGGCGCGGCGGGGATCCGCGGCGATCAGGGCGGCGACGCGGTTGCTCAAAGGCGCGTCGTGGTCATCGGCTGCTGCGACCTCGCGCGCCAGCCCAAGCATTTCGTCAAGCGCGATGGGCAGGGGGACCTCCTCATCGACGAGGAGCGTGCGAATCGCCAGCACGCCGAGAGCGTAAAGATCGCACGGTGTGCTGAAGAGCGGCAGGGTTTGGAACGATACGGTCGAGAACGAAACGCCCTCCGCTTGCCGGAGCGCAAAGACGGAGGCTTCAGGCAGACGCTGTGGGATGGTGCGGAAACGAACTTCGCCCGGCGCACCGCCGGGTCCGGCGTCAATATTTGCGTAAAGATCAATCCGGCCGGACGGCAGGGTCAGGCGCAGCCAGAGCAAGTCGCTGGCGGAAATCGCGAGTCGTTCTTGTGTCGCGAAGGTGCCTTCGAGCGAGACTTGGTCGCTGGTGCCCGCGTTGACCTTGCGGATGCGCACGGTGCCGGAACCGTCCACCGGGATCGTCGCCGTGGGCGGACGAAAAATGGATGTTTCGCCGAAACGCGCGGGAATGAAGTAGCGCGCGTCGGTGCTTTCGATGGCTAATGCGATGGCTTCGCTCGGCTGGACGAGAGAGACTTTGAAGTTCCAAAAGTAAGGCAGCGAAGGATCGGAATCTGAAAGCCGGACACGGAAGCTGGCGTCGCTAATATTCAGGAAAGGACACTGCTGCGCGCGCACATGCTCGCGGACAAGGCGCATCGCCGAGATCATCAAATGCACCTTAAGGTGATAGGTCTCGGCAATGCGCCCGGCTCGGCCTTGATTGCCGAGAAAGAGGTGGCCGCCGCCTTGTTGAATGGCCGCGGCATCTTGCAAAGTGCGGTAAATCCCGGTCGGCTTGATCGCTTTTTTGCCGTGCTCTACTCCCTTCCATGCTTTGCCGGAAAGCAGCTCGACCCAATCCTCAAAGCCGATGGGCGCAAAGGAACGAACCATCATCAACCCGCCACTTGGGTTCAACGGCAGTAGATGTCCTAGTGCTTCGGTGAGCGGCTGAGTCGCGTCCGTCTCCGGTGAAGCAGAAGTGGCGGGCAGCAGCTTGGCGTCGCCGCTCTTCGCCAGATGCAAGTAACGCGTGAGGGTGGTTGCGAAGTCCGGAAGTCCGCGGCTTTTAAGGAGAAAGAAATCGCGGCAAAGCTCCCACGAATAGCCGGTTGCCTTGTCGGTTGGATGGACCAGCGCCTTCTGGTTTAGGTCGAAAAAAATCGGCAGGGGGTGCGCGGATTCCCAGCCAGTGAGGATAAAAACTTCTGGCTCGATGTCGCGAAAAGAGGCTGCCCGGGCGCTCCATCGTTCATTGAGTGAAGCATTGGAAGCCGCGTCCTGATGCGCCGGGAAGCTGCTCGCGAAGTTCTCCAGATTCTGCACCCAAATCTCGATCCACTCTCGCACGGTGCCTCCGGAATCGGTGATGCAACCGAGATAGACCGACGCGTCCGCGAGGTCGCGTAGAAGAACGAAGGGGCCGCCGACCGCCTCAGCGTTATCCTGCACGAGGAGGTTTAGGCGCAGCGGTGCGCCTTTGTCGCGTTTGTGAAGTGGGACAGCGCGGTAGATTCCGCCGAGGGGGCCGGACTCCTGGGACTCAGCAGGGAGCATGGAGCTTGCGTTCTAGGTTCTTTTCGGAGGAAGGGAAGGCTTTTTCTCCGCGGGATTGGGCGCGGAAGCCAACGCACAGGGGCCAAAATTCATTGACTTCCGTTCTTTACGCTCGCGATGTATCTGAAACATTTCCGTGAGTATGACGGCTCCCCTCTCAGATGAAGTCCAGTGGGCGACCAATGTCGGCAGCCGCTTGCGACTGTTGCAGGCGAGCTTTGCGGACGACGAGTCAGCGGTTCGGCGGGATTATCTGGCGGAAGAAATCGAGCGCGAGATTCGTGAGATCCCAGACAGCCGCCGCAAGACCTATCTCGAAGCGCTCGCCGAGCGCTTTCCGCAAGGCGAAAGTGTAAGCATTCCGACACCGGCGGCAGCACCCGCGGAGATGTCACCAGAAAGCTTGGTCGCTCAGTTATCCGCACTGGCGCCTACTCTTTCCGAGTCGCAACGGAGAGAGCTTTCCTATCGTTTGCAGGATGCCGGTTTCGCCGTCGCGGTGCCCGTGGCATCGGCAGGGGAGACGGATGAGATTCCGCCCGAGCTGCAAAAGAAGCTGGCTCTCGATGCAAGCCAGACGCTCGACCGGAAGCGCGCACTCCGCTTGGTTGCAGTGCTGATTGATCTCGTTGTTACGATGGATCAAGTGGCGTGGCAGGTGTGGAAGAACCTCGCACCTAATTCGCGTGTGCGCAGGGAAGGTGGAGCTACTGGTGACCTGCGGAAAATGGCGGGCCCCTACCTCACGGGTGACACCGAGGTGAACTATGCGCAGGTCGCTCAACTCCTTGATCGAACGCGGCAGTTGGTGGCCGGGCTGCTGGCGGCGGTGGGCGCCACCGGCGATGCTTTTTCCAAGCAATACCTCTCGCGCTTCTCGCCGCAAAGCATCAAGGAGGCTGCCGAAAAGGACGGCGGCTTCTTTGTGGGTCCGGAGCAAAGGTGCTGGCGAAAATACACCCAGCTTTTCAGTGAAGTCACGGGCGCCACGATCGAGAGCGAGATCGCCGCGGCGATTGTGAATTACACCGAAGATCTGATCCTCGGGCCGAGCAGGACCCAAGGTGGGGGATAGGACTTAGCAAGTTTCCAAATCATGGCTGCACCGATTCACTGGCACGAGGGACTCTTTCTCCAACCACACCATTTGCAGCGGCTCCAGAAGTCGCTGCTCGATACCGTCGGCAACGAGCGCAAGCTGACGTGGTCCTATCCCTACGGCGTCATCGAGGCGCGGCTTTCCCAAGATGAATTGGAGAACATGCGCATCCGTTTCGACAAGCTGCGCGTGATCATGCCGAGTGGTTTGGAGATCGACTTTCCGACCAATGCGGAGCTGCCGTCGCTCGATATAAAGCGCGCCTTTGCCTCGGGCACTGGAACGGTTTACGTCATGCTCGGCGTGCCGCTGTGGTTTGATCGCCGGGCAAATACCATCCCGCCCGGCGAGGTCGCGGACTCGCGAGTCAAGGTGCTCTACCGAACCGCAGAAACGGAGGTCTCGGATGAGAACACGGGCGAGAATCCAAAAGCCGTTCTCGTGCGCAGACTCAACGCGCGCCTCCTGTTGGAAAGCGAAGACCCATCCGACTTGGAAGTCATTCCGCTGCTGCGCATCGCGCGCGGAGTCGGGGAACAAGTCGGCTTGCCGCGACAAGATCCCGAGTATGTGCCGCCGTGTCTGGTCATGACTGGTTCGCCGGTGTTGCGTGAGTTGGTTCGCGATCTGGCGAGCCAAGTAGCGGCGAGCCGGAAGGAGCTGGTTGTCCAACTCACGCGGGGAGGTTTCAGCCTGGAAAATATGCGCGGTCTGCAGTTTGAGCAGATGATGCGCTTGAAGACGCTGAATCGCTTTGCTGGACGGCTGCCATCACTCGCGGAGGCGCCGGGCATTCCGCCTTTTTTCATGTATCTCGAGCTGCGTGAGTTGCTCGGCGAACTGACCGCATTGCATCCCGATCGCGACGAATTTGAGGTGGCGCCCTACGATCACGACAACCCCTATTTGCCCTTCAGCGAGCTTTCATCGAAGATCCGATCCTTTCTCCGCGGGGCGGTTGCTCCGAGCTTTCTCAAGGTGCCATTTGTCAACGTCGAGAACTGGCTCCGTGCCACACTGGAATCTCAGCACATCACTGGGCCAAACGAATACTTTCTTGGCATCAAGACCGCCAACGATCCGCGTCAACTGGCGCGTCTCGCGGAGAATCCCGATGAATTCAAACTCATGCCGCGCAGTCTCGCGACGCGCGCGATTCGCGGCGTGCTTTTGAAAGAAGAGCGCTTCCCGCCGCTGGAGCTGCCGGCGCAGTCGGGGCTTTATTACTTCCGCCTTTTGCGCAGCGAAAGTGCGCGGAGCTGGCAGCAGATTCTGACCGAGAAATCAGCCGTGGTTGTCTGGCCCGATCAGGCTTCGACCGATTATGACGTTTCACTTTACATGACCGTGCCGGCGGGAACGGCCACGTAAGACCTGCACGAAATGCCCGCCCAACCCGCCACTTCCGCCACCTCGTTCGACCTGGTCGAGCTGTGTGAGCCGTTGTTTCAATACATCTGCATGCTCAATCGCATCGCCCGGAACCCGGGTGGCGAGAACATCGATTTCGCGGCGCTGCGGAAAATCATTGTCACGATGCTCGCGGAAATGGAGCAGTTCGCCGCGGCGAATTCGGTCCTGCAGTCGCAGTTCGCGAAGGTGAGGATCGCGCTGATTTTTTTCGTCGATTCCATGATCGCCGAGAGCAAGCTGACCCTCGCTTCCGAGTGGCACAAAAACCGGCTCGCATATGAGTTCAATGAACTCGCCGGGGATGAGAAGTTCTTCGACGTTCTGGACGAGACGTTGAAAGAAAACGGACACGAGGCCGACGAGCGGCTGGCGATTCTTTACACCTGCCTCGGGGTTGGCTTTACCGGATGGTATGCGGGACAGCCGGAATACCTGCGCAAGAAAATGCACGATGTCGCGCAGCGCATTCCGCGTGAGTTGATGGATACGAACCACACGGCAAAGGTTTGTCCCGAAGCTTACGATCACCTCGATACGCGCGATCTCGTCGAGCGCCCGGGAGTGAAATTGATCACGATGGCGATCGCCTTCGCCGGGTTTTTGCTCATCGTGATGGCGGTTAATTTTTACCTCTTTCGTTCCGCTTCGAACAGCCTCGCGGAGTCGCTTCAAACCATTCTTTCGCACGATCGCGACGCGCGCCGATGAGCATTATTTACGCACTGCTCGGCGCGTTTTACGGCCTGCCCGCCTGGATTCGGTGGGTGTTCGTCGGCCTGAGTCTCGCGGTCGCGCTCGGCTTCGGCACGCTGCTCGATACCACGGCAGCGATCATCGTCGTGATGGGAATCGTCGCAGTCGGCGTGCTCATCGGGCTGTTCTGGGCGTATCTGAAGAAGCGTAAAGAGAAGCGCGCGGCAGCCTTCGGGGGAGATTTGCAGCAGTCGGGAGGAGTGACTCCGGGGGCCATTGCCGACCCGGCGCGGCGGGCGCGGCTGGACGATTTGCGGCGCAATTTCGAGAAGGGCGTCGAGACGTTCCGTGCGGCGGGCAAGAACCTTTACGATGTGCCGTGGTATGTCATCGTCGGCGAACCGGGCGCGGGAAAAACCGAGGCGATCCGGCACAGTAATGTCGGCTTCCCTCCGGGGATGCAGGATGAATTCCAAGGCGTCGGCGGGACCATCAACATGAATTGGTGGTTCACCAATGACGCGGTGATCCTCGATACGGCGGGTCGCTTGCTCTTCGAGGAGATCGAGGCGGGAACCACAGGCGAATGGCGCGTCTTTTTGGAGATGCTGAAAAAGCATCGTCCAAATTGTCCGATCAACGGACTCCTACTGGCGATCCCGGCGGAGAGTCTGATTAAGGACTCGATCGAGCAGATTCAGAAGAAGTCCGGGAAAATCGCGCAGCAGCTCGAGGTCATTCAGCGGCAGCTCGATGTTCGTTTTCCAGCGTATGTCGTCATCACGAAATGCGATTTGCTGAACGGCTTCCGCGAGTTTTTCGACGACATGGTCGATCCCTCGGCGCAGCAGCAGATGATGGGCTGGTCGAATCCCGATCCGCTCGATTCGCCGTTCCGTCCGGAACTCGTGGACGAGCATCTGCACACCGTCGTCGAGCGCCTGCGACGTCGGCGGCAGGGTCTGATGCTCGATCCGGTCGCGCGCTCGACGGAGCGGCGTGCGGATGAGGTGGACCGGTTCTTTTCGCTGCCGCACAGCGTCGGCCTGATCGGCTCGAATCTGCGGCAGTATTTGCAGTCGATCTTCGTGGCGGGGATGTGGAGCGTGCAGCCGCTCTTCCTGCGCGGCATTTATTTCACGTCGTCGCTGCGCGAAGGTTCTGCGCTGGATCAGGAACTGGCGGATGCCATCGGCGTGGACGTCGAGGCTCTACCGGAGGGAAAGGCTTGGGAACGCGAGCGCGCTTACTTTTTGCGAGATCTTTTCCTCGAGAAGACGTTCCGCGAGCGCGGTCTGGTGACGAGAGCGACAAACACCACGCGACTCGTGATGAAGCGCCGCCTCACACTTTTCGGCGCAGCCTCCGCGGGCCTCGCGGTGCTGCTCGGGTTGTCGTGGCTCGGGTATCATTCCCTCAAGACGAGCATCGGCACGCAGGGAGGATATTGGGCGCGCGCGAGCGAACAATGGAGCGACGACACGTGGAAGCCGATCGTGCAACGCGATGTCGGGAATCGCTTTGCCTACAAAGGTGACGAGCCAGTCGGCGAAGGCGAGTCTTCGCGCTCGCGTCTTCTCTTCAACGACGCGCAACTGCCGCTCGATGACTTTCACCAGCGCCTTTTTCAGCTCGCTTCACAGCCGCTGAATGTCTCGTTCGTCTTCCGGCCGCTCGCGCGTTTCGGGGTCGAAATTGATCGCAATCGAAAGCGTGCGCAGCGCGTCATGTTCGAGGACGGCGTGATCGCCCCGCTGACGATGGCAGCGCGCGCGAAGATGGCTGCCCCCGAAGACCCGAACGCCAGCGCGGTGGTGCTACGCGAGCGCGAGGGAGACGCGCTGCTGGCGCTGATCCGGCTCGAGGCGAACATCGTAAAGCGCCGCGAGAAGCGCTTCGTCGGCACCTTCAATGGCGAGAAATATCTCCCGCCACTCTTTCGGTATGTCTCCGACGAATCGGCGGACCCGGAATTGGCGAAGCAGCTCGACAAAGCTTATGCCAACAGCGGCGAGAGCGGCGTGTGGCCGCCAGACTGGCTTTCCGGCGGGCTGACGCTGGACGACAACACGGCGATCAACACCGCTCTGAATCGCTTCATCACCGACGCGCGTCGCGCCAGCCAGATGCGGCTTGAAGGCTTGCAGCTCATCATCAAGGCGATCGAGGAATTGCGCGCATGGCAGCAGGCCGAGGACGAACTTTACGCGGCTGCAAATGCCAAGCGGCCGGTGGCCATCAGCGACCGGGAGGTGTTCCAGAATTCGGATCGCCTCGTTCAGCAGAAGGCCAAACTCGCCGATGTGCTGGCGCAGGCGAAGAAGGCTCATCTTTTCGACGGCGGACCCATGCTGCTGAGCGTGGCTTACGAAAGAATTTTCCGCGAGCTGCGTGCGCGATACGATCGTGTGCAGGCGATCGAAGGCGAGATCGACGATCTCGTCACGGCAACGACTTTGGCCGCGGTGAAGAAGGCGGTGGCCCCGGTGGCGGGTGAGAAAGTCAACGCGCTCGACGGGCTGATTCCAGACAAACCGGACTACATTATCTTCCGCGAGATTCGGGAGAAGTTGAAAGGCCTCGTGATTGATCTGCAGGACAAGTTGAAAGGCACCCTGAGCGAGACGGAGGTCGCCGAACTGCGGCAACTCGACGAGAAGCACATGGCGGACGCGCAAAGCGGTGCGCTGCATCACGAGAGTCGGTGGTATCTTTACGACCGCAGCATCAAAGCCGCGCCCGATCCAAATTACGCGCCGACCGTCGAGCTGATCGGGCAGCAGTGGAAACCGCTCGTTGATTCAAAGATCCGCATCCCGCAGATCCGCGCTGAAGTGGACGGCTACAGCGGCGTCGGAAAAGAAAAGGTTCAGGTCATTTGCCGCTACTGTCTTTCGCGGGCGGAACGCGAGTTGGGCCGTTATTACGCGAAAGGATATCTCGTGCAGGTGAAGCAAAAACTGGGGCCGCTGCTGCGCTTCCCACTCGCTGGTTCGGTGGCCGATCTCGGAGCCGCGCTTAAGCCGTCAGAGGTGGTGCCGGCGGTGCGCATCGTCGAGCATATCAAGGAGGACCTCGACTCACCGGTCTTCCAACAGATCGACGCGGAGAGCCGGATTCCGCTGGTGAAATTGCGGCAGAATCTCAACGCGCTCGACCCCGTGATCAAAGCGCTGCTAACGCCGGACAAGCAACTGCGGCTCGTCACCGTTTCGCTGATGGCCCGCTCCGAGCAGCTCCGCCTTTCACCGCAGGTTACCGCGATGGAAACCTACAAGCAAACCGAGTTGCGCGTCGGCACGATCGATCACGCGACGCCGGTGCTCGGCGGTCCGCAACGTGTAGCGAGTGAGTCACCGACGAACGTCGAGCTCGGAAAGTTCGAGCTGTTCACGACGTTCCATTTTCACTTCTTCCGCACCGCCGCGCAGGGAGCGCCAAGCGAGTTTCCCGCGCCGCTGGAGTGGACCGCACTCCGCCTGCTCGATCAGCGGAGTGCGACGAGGATGAGCGACGGAAAGCGCTGGGAAGTTTCCATCCCGGCACCCGGCACGGACAAACTGTTGTGGTTCGAATTCAGGTTCGATGCTCCGCTGCCGGAGTTCGACGACTGGCCCAAGAAGACCATCCTCGATGTCGATGGTCCCCCGACTAGATGAAATCGTTCGCCAAGGAATTTCTGCGCGAAGATCTGGGCCCGGAGCGGCAGATTTTCCTCGGGGCCTTTGGCAAACATCCCGGTTGGGACGATCACATCGACGACATCGGCCTCGAAACCGAGAGCATGGTCTGCGCGAAGCAGATGCTCTACGTCGAGGGCGTTGGCGGCCAAATCGGACCGTGGGAGCAACTCGAATGGCCGGCGCAAATCGCCTTCAACCACGTCTTCCTCTGGCGGCGCGGCGAGCAACTCCTCGTCGGACGGTTGTGGACTTCGAGTGATGGGAAAAAGCGCACGCGCTACCCGATGGTGCTCTGCGCGCACTGCAGTAAGATGAATCGTGAAGTGGTGCTGGAGACACTGCTGGCGTGGTTGGAGGAATTGCGGACACGGGCGATGGCGACGAGATCCGCGGACGAGGTACGCGAGATGGTTGGGCAGTTTCGCGACGGTTTGCGCGCATGGATCAACGAACTTGACGGAGCGGCACCGCCTCCCTTTGAGAACGGCGAATTCCTTTCCGACCTCGGCGTCGATGCCGGCGACGTGACGCTCACCAAATCGCTCTGGCGCATCTGCTGCAACCCGTATTCGCTTTCCAAGCATCGGGGCCGTGCGGATGGGAGTGCGGAAAAGATCCGCGTGCTCGCTTCCTCGGCTTCGGCGGCGCGCTCGCTGCACTTCTGGAGTCGCCTGCTCGATTCGCAATTGGATCCGGGCGCACCCTTACTGCTCCTGCTGCCAATGGATCAGTATTGGCTGGATGCAGTCGTCGGTGAACTGGCATCGCGGGACCTGTTTTGTTTACGTGCCTCACCGCGCGCGCTTCCGTTATCGAGCGACGAAGAGGCGGAAGTCCCGACGCGTTTTCTCGATGAGGCGCGCGCGTTGATCGAGCAGGCCGCGTCTGGAAAGCCGATGGAAGCCGGCGCGCGCGAGGGCTCCTGGATGACGCGCTTCCTCGGCAAATAGCAGCTCGTTTTTATGGAGAAATATTCCGGATCTACCGACGCAGGGCCGTTTCGTCTCGACGCCGATTTTGCTGCGGAGACCTTTCGCGAGGCGCTCGATCGGGCGGGTTACACGGCGAGCGGAATCAAAGCGCTGAAGCGAGAAATGAAGTCGAATGAAGGTGTCGATTTCGCACTGCTCGACCGCCGGACGAAAGCAAGCGGCACGCCTTTTCACACGTTTGGCCGGCTATTTTTTTTGGGCAACGAAGTGTCGTCGGCCGCGTTGGGCGAGGCGATCGATTCGGGTTCGATCGAGCAACTTTTGGCAGCAGGCTTGATCGTTCGAGCCGGCGATAATTTCACCGCGCCGGCACGCATCGAGCGACATGGCGAATTGCTGGTCGCATCCGATTTCGTCCACTCGGCGCGGCATCGTCCGCTGGCTTCCGATCACATTCTCGGGGTGGGTCCAGGCGCAATTTCCCTGTCCGCGCTGACGCCGCGGAGTTCCGTTGAATCAGTGCTCGATGTGGGCACCGGCGGCGGCATCCAGGCGCTGCTCGCGGCGGCGCACGCGGAGCGTGTGGTGGCGACGGACATCTGCCCGCGCGCGCTGAATTTCGCGGCGATGAATGCGCGGATTAACGGTTTGGAGAACATCGAATTTCGCCTCGGCAGTTTCTTTGAGCCGGCGGGCGACGAACAATTTGAGCGAATCGTCGTGAATCCGCCGTTCGTCATTTCACCAGCGTCGCGCTTCATTTATCGCGATGGCGGACTCGGCGGGGATGCCGTCTCGGAACACGTGACACGGCAGGCGGCGGCGCATCTTGAGGAAGGAGGCTTCGCAGTGATTCTGCTGAACTGGCATCACGCCACGGACGGTGATTGGGCAGAGCGACCGAAGACGTGGACGCAAGGCAGCGGCTGCGATGTGCGCTGGATGCGTTTTGACGATGAGGACGCGCTGACTTATGCCGCGAGTTGGCTGCGTCAGGAGGAGAAGCGCGACGTCGAGGCATCCGGCCGACTGCTCGACGAGTGGATGGAATATTACGCAGGCGTCGGTATCACGCGCATCGCTCTGGGTGCCGTGGTCATGCGCAAACGCGCGGTGACACAAAACTGGGTGCGCTGTGATGACATCGCGATGGATATTTCGCTGACGGCCTGCGGCGATCAGATTGAGCGCGTGTTCGACGCAGAGGATTTACTCCAAGGACTGGCGCAGGAGCGTGAGCTGCTGGATCGAAAATTCAAACTGCATCCGGCGCATCGGCTGGAGCAGAGGCTGCAAGTCCGCGAGGGTGCCTGGTCGATCGAATCGAACATGCTGCACATCACGAGTGGTATGGATTTCTGCGCGCAGGCGGACATGCAGACGATGCGTTTTTTGGCGGAACTCGACGGCAGCCGGACGGTGCGCGAAGCCGCCGCACCGATCGCCGAATCGCTTGACCGGCAGGTGGAGGACATCGTGCCCGTCTGCCTTGACATCACTAAACGCATGTTGCGCATCGGCTTGCTCACCGCAGTCTGAGCCGGCCCCGGGGGAAGTGGCTGCTTGACATTAGTTGGCAGACTTTTGCAGCGTCGCATCCACGCCGCGCGGCTACGTCTATGATCAACATCGAGGAGCTGTTGCAACCGATCTCAGAGGAAGCCCCATGCGGCATGGATCTGTCCTACGATCCGGCGATGCACGAGTTCGAGGAGTTGCTGCGCGGCAAGCCGGAGACGCAATTTTCGGCCGCGGAAGAGCCTCGTTGGGACCACGTCCGCGACCGCTGCGTGGAACTCCTGCACCGCTCAAAGAATTTGCGGATCGCGGTCGTACTTTGCCTTGCGCTGTTGCGGACGGAAGGAGTGACTGGCTTCCGCGATGGGCTGGTCTTGTTGAAGCGCTTGATCGAGCAATATTGGAGCGAGCTTTATCCACGGCTCGATCCGGATGATGCGAATGATCCGACGGAGCGGGTGAACATTCTTGCTGCCATGCTCGTGCCCTTGAATTCGTTCGACGATTCGATGCAGTTCCTCCTGCGGCTGCGGCAGGCCAAGCTCACCGATTCGCCGAAGGTCGGGCGCTTTAGCATGGATCAACTCGTGCCCCCCGGCGGCGCACCCGGAATCGATGCCGCTCAGGTGCAGGCTGCATTCCGCGACACTCCGCCTGAGAAGCTCCAGGCGCTTGCCATGGCGCTCACGGAATCCACGGGGGCAGCCAGCGCGATCGATGATTTTTTGACTTCCACGATCGGCGCGAGTCATGCGCCTGACTGGAAGTCGTTGCAGATGGCACTGACCGAGATCAAGAAGACGGTCTCGCCCTTCATTGGGCAGGGCGGCTTTGAGGTGGTTGTAGAGTCGGCTGGAGAGGGTGGGGCCCCCAACCCCATGGCTGGTGCGCCACCTGCGGTCAATGGAGCGATTCAATCGAGACAGGACGTGGCACGGGCGATCGATCGGATCTGCGACTATTACAGCCAGGCAGAACCTTCGAGTCCCGTGCCACTGCTGCTCCGGCGCGCCCAACGGCTGGCCGAAATGAATTTTCTCGAAATCATCACCGAGCTATCTCCGGAGGCGCTCGCGCCCGTGCAAAATGTGACGGGAGTCAGGCCATCAGACGTTGCCGGTGGTTAGTCGAAAAATCGCTGCATAAATGCTATTTATATGTTTGACAGAATTGATCAATTTAGCAGGATCGACGCCACGACACCGCTGATCGACATGCGGTAAAACTTTTGGTCCATCGATTGGAAATCGAACTCCCCATCCATCTCAACCACTATGGCACGCACTAGCTCTCAGAAGTTCATCGCCCGCAACCGCGCTCCGCGAGTTCAGATCGAATACGATGTTGAAGTTTACGGGTCGGAGAAGAAGGTCGAGTTGCCGTTCATCATGGGTGTCATGGCCGATCTTTCCGGCAAGCCCTCCGAGGCTTTGCCCGGTGTGGATCAACGGAAATTTCTCGAGATCGACATCGATAATTTCGACGACCGCTTGAAGGCGTCAAAGCCGCGCGTGGCCTTTCAAGTGCCCAATACTTTGACCGGCGAGGGTAATATGAGTGTGGATCTCTCTTTTGAGAGCATGGAGGACTTCTCGCCGGCCGCAGTGGCTCGCAAAGTGGACTCTCTTAATAAGCTGCTCACAGCCCGCACTGAACTGTCCAACTTGCTTACATATATGGATGGCAAGAGCGGCGCCGAAGATTTGGTCGCCAAGCTTTTAAACGACCCCGCTCTGCTTAAGACCCTGGCCTCCGCGCCGAAACCGGAAGCGCCCGCACCTGAAGCTTCCAAAGAATAACTGACATGCCTGATCCTGCACTCGAGGCTTCCACGCCCGCCGCACCGGCCGCGGTCACTGCCGAACTCAATGAATTCGAGTCGCTGCTCCAGCAGGAGTTTCGCTCAAAGACCAGTCATGCCCGACAAGCGGTGGAGACCGCCGTGCATACCTTGGCGGAGCAAGCACTTGCAGGTTCAGCCCTCATCTCAAAAGACGCCATCGCGTCGATTGAGTCGATTATTGCCGAGCTTGATCGCAAGCTATCGGAGCAAGTAAACCTCATCATCCATCACGAAGACTTCCGCGCACTGGAAGGAACGTGGCGCGGCTTGCAGCATTTGGTAAGTAACACCGAGACTGACGAGAAGCTCAAGATTCGAGTGATCAATATCTCGAAGAAGGAAGTCGGGAAGGTCCTGAAGAAATATAAGGGGACGGCATGGGATCAAAGTCCGCTTTTCAAAAAGATTTATGAGGACGAGTATGGCACGCCCGGTGGAGTGCCTTACGGAGCGCTGATCGGCGACTACCATTTCGATCACTCCCCTCCTGACGTGGAGATCCTTCAAGGGATGGGGCAGATCGCAGCTGCTGCTCATGCGCCGTTCATTAGCGCAGCAAGCGCCTCGTTGATGAACATGGAGACGTGGCAGGAACTCGGGAATCCCCGAGACCTCACGAAAATTTTCCAGACTCCCGAGTATGCTGCATGGCGGTCGCTGCGCGACTCTGAGAACTCCAAATACTTGGCACTCACGATGCCGCGCTTTCTGGGCCGCCTTCCCTATGGAGCGAAGACGCAGCCTGTGGACGAATTTGATTTCGAAGAAGATACCGAGGGCGCGGATCACTCCAAGTACACGTGGTGCAATTCCGCCTACGCAATGGGGGCGAACATCACGCGCGCTTTCAAGCTTTACGGATGGTGCGCGAAGATCCGCGGCGCGGAAAGCGGCGGCATGGTTGAAGGGTTGCCTTGCCATACGTTCCCGACGGACGACGGCGGGGTGGATATGAAGTGTCCGACGGAAATTGCCATCACCGATCGCCGTGAGGCAGAGTTGGGGAAGGCTGGTATGATGCCACTTTCCCATTGGAAGAATACCGACTACGCAGTGTTTGTCGGTGGGCAGTCCCTGCAAAAGCCGCAGGAGTATGAAGATCCAGATGCGACAGCCAATGCGAACCTCGCCGCTCGATTGCCGTATCTGTTCGCGACGTGCCGCTTCGCCCACTACCTGAAATGCATTGTTCGCGATAAGATCGGCTCATTCAAGGAGCGCGGGGACATGGAGCTTTGGCTCAATACTTGGATCAATCAGTTCGTCACGACTGATCAAAATGCGTCCGACGATGCAAAATCTCGTTACCCGCTCGCGGATGCGAATGTGATCGTCGAAGAAGTGCCAGGTAATCCCGGCTACTACACCTCGAAGTTTTTCCTACGCCCGCATTTCCAACTCGAGGGACTCACCGTTTCCTTGCGGTTGGTCACGAAACTGCCATCGGCCAAGGGTGGTAAGTAGATGATCCTTTGAGTTAAAACACCTTCAATTGGCGACTTCTGGGGCCAACAGCTTTCAGAGGCTTTCCGACAGCGAAGACAAACCGAAAACTAAGAAGAAAGGCAAATCATATGGCAGTTGACATGTTTCTGAAGATTACCGACGTGAAGGGCGAATCGAAAGATGCGACCCACGGCGGGGAGATTGAAATCGAGTCCTTCTCCTGGGGTGCAACTCAGCTGGGAACATCCTCCCACGGAACCGGTGCCGGCGGCGGCAAAGTTTCGATGAACGACTTTCATTTCGTCATGCGCAACAACTCAGCGTCACCGACATTGTTTCTTATTTGCGCGAATGGGAAGCACCTTAAGGAAGCCAAGTTGACCTGCCGCAAGGCGGGTGAGAAGCCGCAGAAGTTTCTCGAGGTGACGATGAGTGACGTGCTGGTTTCGAGTTACCAAACTGGGGGCTCGGGTGGTGGTGAAGTACCCATGGATCAAATCAGCCTGAACTACTCGAAGATCGAGATCGACTACCTCGCGCAGGACGAGAAGGGTCTCACGAAGTCGGCAGGTAAGAAGTTCTGGGACATGAAGACCAATACCGGCGGTTAGACCCGGTTTTTGCTTTACCTTCAGTGCTCCCCCTTGCAAAGGGGGAGCACACTTTTTTCCAGATGTGGTGCGTGCTCCGGTGAGCGCATCTGCCGTCGCCTTTCCCTTTTTCAAAGTCCCACCGATTCCCTGGTTTGAGCTAGGGCGCTGCCAGCCTATCAATCTCATGAGTGCCGAAGATCTTCTCAAAGCGGGAAATTTGGATGAGGCGTTGGCGACACTCCGCGAGGCGGTTAAGAGGTCTCCAGCGGATGGCAAGCTTCGTATCTTCCTGTTTCAGATGCTCTGTGTGACGGGCCAGTGGGAGAAAGCCCTGACGCAGCTACAGGTCGTCTCGGAGATCGACGCAGAGAGTATGTTGATGGCGCAGATTTATCAACCGGTGCTGCAGTGCGAGGCTTTGCGGAGCGAGGTCTTCGCAGGCCGGAGGAGTCCGCTCATCTTCGGGGAACCAGAAGAGTGGATCAGTTTGCTCGTTCAGGGAGTTCAAACCTTTGGCACGGCAGCAAGCGATGATGCGCGCGCGCGCGCTTTCGAGGCGGCTCCCGCATCTCCCGGCAAGCTGAATGATCAGTCATTTGAATGGATTGCGGACGCCGACTCGCGGCTCGGCCCGATCATGGAGGTGATCATGGATGGAAAGTATTACTGGATTCCCTTTTCCCGGATTCAAAAGGTCCAAGTCAGTCCTCCGACTGACTTGCGGAACCTCGTGTGGACGGCTGCCCATTTTACCTGGACCAATGGCGGGAACTCCCCGGGCTTTATCCCTACCCGTTACCCCGCGACCGAGTTGTGCGCTGACTCTGCGCTGCGACTCGCCAAAAGGACCGACTGGGAGCAGAAATCTGAGGGGGTTTACACAGGCTTGGGGCAGCGAGTTTTTGCGACGGATCAGACGGAATTGTCCGTCCTAGAGGTGCGCACGATCGAATTTTCTCCAAGTCCCGAAGCGGCGTGAGCTACGCTTCGCAACGCGGCTTCTCCCATGCCTGAGCCTGTCATTGAGAAGATCCAGCCTTGCCTCTTCGACCGGCTCACTGACGAAGATCCCGAGACGAAACAAGATAGCCGGGCCTCACGAGTCATTTCCCTCCAACGGTATCGGGACGGCGTCCTGCGGGATCTGCGCTGGCTGCTGAATGCAAGCGGGCATCTCGGCGAGGAAGACTGGGATCAGTTTGGGGAGGTGAGGCGCTCGGTGCTGAACTACGGGACGGGGGATTTTTGCGGACAGCTTGCCTCGAGCCTCGACATGTCAACGGTCGAGCACGAAATCGTTGAAGCGATCCGAACGTTCGAGCCGCGAATCATCGCCAATTCGGTTACGGTCAAAGTCGCGGACGCCAGCGGCAAGGCAGGCCCGAATACGATTGCGTTTGAGATTCACGGCGAGCTCTGGGCGTCACCGATTCCGGAGCATCTCTTCATCAAAACGCAATTCGATCTGGATACCGGGCAATGCGTTTTTTGATGTTCGCCCTCGTGGAATCCGGGCGGCAGTTTTCCAATCTAGTGCCGCGGTGGCGGTAACTGACCATGGATCGTCGGCTCCTCAATTTTTACAACATCGAGCTGCAGCACTTGCGTGAGACCGCCGGTGAATTCGCGCGCGATTTCCCGAAGATCGCGGGGAGGCTGTCGCTCGATCGAGAGGCGAAGGAAATCTGCCCCGACCCTTTTGTGGAGCGGCTCTTGGAAGGCTTTGCGTTCCTCGCAGCGCGCGTGCATCTCAAGCTGGACGCGGAGTTCCCGCGCTTTACGCAATCGATTCTCGAGACCGTATATCCGCACTACCTCTCGCCGACGCCCTCCATGGCGATTGTGCGTTTCGAGCCCGATGCGAGCGCCGCGCAAATGGAGGCGGGTTTCACGATTCCGCGTGGCTCGGAATTGCGCAGCAATCTCGGCAAAGACGAGAAGACGGCGTGTGAATACCGCACGGCGCATGATGTGGTGCTGTGGCCGCTGAAGGTCACAGAGGCGCAATATTACACCCGCGACCTGGCGCAACTGGAGCTCCCGCCGGAACTCGGCGCGCGTGCAGCCATCCGCATCCGGCTGCAAACGGAGAATGGCTTGCCGCTGAAGTCGCTGCAACTGGATCGGCTCCAGTTCTACATCCGCGGTGCCGACGAGCAGCCGGTCACGATCTACGAGCAGATTTTTTCGCGTGCGACAGGCCTCGTGGTGCAGCCGGTGAGCGGTCTTCGGCAGAAGCCCCGGAGCATCCTCGGAAAAGACAGGATCGCCCGGGTCGGATTTAGCGAGAATGAAGCGCTCCTGCCATACGGCCCGCGGGGCTTTCAAGGCTATCGTTTGCTGCACGAATATTTCGCGCTGCCGGAACGCTACCTCTTCTTCTCGCTCGCTGGGCTGAGCGAAGGGCTCGCGCTCGCAGAAGGGGAGCAGGTCGACCTGATCATCCCGCTGAAAGAGCAGGAGGTGCGGCTCGAAGATCGGCTGACGGTGAGCGACTTTGAGCTTTATTGCACGCCGGCGATCAATCTCTTCCGCCGCCCTACCGAGCGCATTCAGCTCAGCGACCGCTTCTCGGAGTATCATGTTATTCCGGACCGCACGCGGCCGCTCGATTTCGAAGTTTATTCGATCGAAAGTGTGACTGGGTATGGTGCGACTCCTGAGGATGAACAGGTCTTCACACCTTTTTACCTCGCGCGCGATGCAGGCGCGGAGACGGGAGCCTATTATAACACCCACCGGATGCCCCGGGTGCCGACACAGCGTGAGCGGCGGCGGGGGCGAGTGAGTGCCTATGGTGGCTCGGAGGTTTTCATCTCGCTCGTCGATGGAAATTCCGCTCCATATCGCCCGGAACTGGAGCAACTCGGCCTGCGCGTCCTTTGCACCAACCGCCATCTTCCCATCCAAATGGCTGTCGGCGTGGGAGACTCGGACTTTTCCTTTCAACTTCACGGGCCTGTCCGATCGATCAAATGCCTTACCGGTCCGACCACTCCGCAGGCTCCGTTCGCGCAGGATGAGCGCTCGTGGCAAATCATCAGTCACCTGTCGCTCAACTATCTTTCCCTGCTCGATGGCCCCGGTGTGGAAGGGGCGACGGCGCTGCGGGACTTGATCCGGCTTTACGCCGATCCAGCCGATGCGTTCATCAAAAAGCAAATCGCAGGATTGCGCTCCGCGCAGAGCAAAGCGGTCGTGCGGCGGGTGGAAGGTCCCGGCCCGATCGGCTTTGCCCGAGGTCTCGAGGTCACCCTGACTTTCGACGAGACGGCTTTTGAAGGGACGGGCATCTTCATCCTCGGGGCGGTGCTGGAGCAGTTTTTTGCCCGTTACGTTTCGCTGAATTCCTTCACTGAGACGGTCATAAGATCGCAGCAACGCGGAGAAATCGTTCGATGGCCACCACACGTCGGAAGAAGACAACTGATCTGATCAAAGCGCTCCAGGAGACGCCATACGGCTTCGATTTTTTTCGAGCTGTGCGTCTGCTCGAAAATCGCTTTCGACATTGGCCGCGCGTTGGCGAATCTCTCAGCCCGCGACAGGACCCGGTGCGCTTCAAGCAGCGCCCTTCGCTCGCCTTCGCGCCGTCTACGCTGGATGGCTTTGAACCGGGCGACGAGCACCATCCCGACAAGCTATTCGTGAATTTTCTCGGCCTCTTCGGCCCGAATGCCCCGCTGCCGCTGCACGTCACCGAGTATGCCCGCGACCGTATGCACAACGTGCGCGACGAGACGATGGTCGCCTTTTTCGACATCTTCCACCAACGGATCCTCTCGCTGTTTTACCGTGCGTGGGCGGTGAATCAAAAGACCGTCGACATGGACCGCCCGGAGAGCTCTCGGTTCGCCACTTACATCGGCAGTTTCTTTGGCATCGGGATGGAGTCGCTCCGCCATCGCGACGCCATTTCTGACTGGTCAAAGCTTTTTTTTGCCGGCAGATTAGTCAGCCAGGCTCGGAACGCCGAGGGCCTGGAAGCCATCGTCAAATATTTTTTTGGGATGCCCACTGTGATCGAAACTTTTCGTGGCCACTGGCTGACGCTGCCGGAGAATAGTTTGTGCCGCATCGGCAAATCGCCGGACACGGGCAGCCTCGGACTGACCACCATCGTCGGGTCCCGTTTCTGGGAGTGTCAGTTGAAATTTCGCATCCGCCTCGGGCCGATGACGTTGGTCGATTTGCAGCGCCTCTTGCCCGGAGGCGACTCATTCCGACGCCTTGGGACGTGGGTGCTGAACTACATCAACCAGGAACTCTTCTGGGACGCGCAGCTCGTGCTCAAACGCGAGGAGGTTCCCGAAATTTCGCTTGGTTCCGCAGGTCAACTCGGCTGGACGACCTGGCTGCGCAGCAAGCCTTTCGAGCGCGATGCCGATGATCTGGTGATCAACGGTTCGAGTTAGTTTCACCACCGTCCGTCCACCCCTCTTCTCATTATGGCTGAAATCCGACGCTCCATCCTCTTCGGGAAACTCAACACACTTGGCTACAAGGCGGTCGAAGGCGCCACCGTCTTCTGCAAAATGCGCGGTAATCCGTACGTAGAACTGGTCCACCTCCTGCACCAAATCCTGCAAACGCCGGACTCCGATGTGCATCGCATCCTGAAGCATTTCGGCCTCGATAGCTCCCGCGTCGCCGCCGACCTCGTGGCTGCCCTCGACAAGCTTCCGCGCGGCGCGACGTCGATTTCGGACTTCTCACCGCACCTCGAGGAGGCAGTCGAGCGCGGATGGGTTTACGGCTCGCTGCTCTACGGGGATACGCGTGTCCGCACCGGGCACATCATTCTCGGTCTCCTAAAAACTCCGGGTCTCAAGAATGTCTTCACGGGGATTTCGCGGGAGTTCAACAGATCAAAGCTCGAGGAACTCAGCGACTCTTTCGACAAGATCGTCGGCGGTTCGGCGGAAGACGCGCTCGCTTCGAAGGAGGCCGGCGGCGGAGTGGCCCCGGGTGAAGCCAGCGGAGCGGTGGCACCCGCGCAGATGGGCAAGCAGGAGGCGCTGGCAAAGTTCTCCGTCGATCTCACGGAGAAGGCGCGCAAGGGCGAAATCGATCCGATCATCGGACGCGATGAAGAAGATCCGGCAGATCGTCGATATCCTCATGCGTCGCCGCCAAAATAATCCGATCCTCACCGGCGAGGCGGGCGTTGGAAAAACTGCGGTCGTCGAAGGTTTCGCGATCCGCATCGCCGAGGGCGACGTGCCGCCGGCGCTTAACGATGTCTCGCTGCGTACGCTCGACCTCGGCCTGCTGCAGGCGGGCGCGAGCATGAAGGGCGAGTTTGAAAACCGACTCCGCAAGTCATCGAAGAGGTCCAGTCGTCGCCCAAGCCGATCATCCTGTTCATCGACGAAGCGCACACGCTGATCGGCGCGGGCGGTGCGGCGGGGCAGGGCGACGCCGCAAATTTGCTCAAGCCCGCGCTGGCTCGCGGCACGCTTCGAACCATCGCGGCGACGACTTGGGCCGAGTACAAGAAATACTTCGAGAAAGACCCGGCGCTCACCCGGCGTTTCCAGGTCATCAAAGTCGAAGAGCCCGACGAGGACAAAGCCGTGCGCATGATTCGCGGACTCGCGCCGGTGCTGGAAAAACATCATCGCGTCGCACGTTCTCGACGAAGCGCTCGAGGCCGCGGCGCGCCTTTCGCATCGCTACATCCCGTCGCGGCAATTGCCCGATAAAGCGGTGAGCCTCATCGATACCGCGTGCGCTCGCGTCGCCATCAGCCAGCACGCCACGCCGCCGCAGGTAGAGGATTGCCGCCGCGCGCATCGAATGCACTGCAAACCGAGTTCGAAATTCTCAGACCGCGAAACCGCGCATCGGTCTCGACCACGCCGAGCGGATCGCCGGCGTGGATTCCAGACTCGGCTCGGAGAAGCAGCGGCACACCGAACTGGAAGAAGCGTGGAGAAAAGAGAAAGCCGTCGTGGACAAAATCCTCGAGCTCCGTGCTTCGCTGCGCCCTGAAAAAAGCGATCCGCCCGCACCTGCCGCAGCCACTTCGAAAGAATCCGCTGCCCCTGCTGCGGTCCGGCAACACCTGCCGAAACGCCGTCCTCGGCCCCCGCTTCCAACGGCCGACCTGGTACCGCCAAGCTCCTCGCCGACCTCCGCGACGCCGAGACCGAACTCCGCGGCCTGCAGGGCGAGAGCCCGCTCATCTTCCCCCATGTCGATGAACAAGCCGTCGCCTCCGTCGTCGCTGATTGGACCGGCATTCCCGTCGGCCGGATGGTGAAGAACGAGATCCAAGGCATGCTTCACCTCGCCGACAATCTGGAGAAGCGCGTCATCGGCCAGCGCCACGCTCTGGAAGCCATCGCCCGCCGCATCCAGACCTCCCGCGCCGGCCTCGACAACCCTACGAAACCCATCGGCGTCTTTCATGCTCGCCGGCCCCAGCGGCGTCGGCAAGACCGAGACCGCCCTCGCGCTCGCCGAGACCGCTTTACGGCGGCGAAGGCAATCTCATCACGATCAACATGAGCGAGTTTCAGGAGGCGCACACCGTCTCCACGCTCAAAGGCTCGCCCGCCCGGCTACGTCGGCTACGGCGAAGGCGGCGTCCTCACCGAGGCCGTCCGCCGCCGGCCCTACTCCGTCGTCCTCCTCGATGAGGTCGAGAAAGCGCACTCCGACGTGCATGAGATCTTTTTCCAGGTCTTCGACAAAGGCCGTCATGGAGGACGGCGAAGGCCGCAGTATCGACTTTCACAACACGATCATCATCCTGACCACGCAACGTCGGCAGCGACCTGATCATGAACCTCTGCAAAGACCCTGACCTCATGCCCGAGGCCGATGGCATCGCCAAAGCCCTTCGGCCAGCCGCTGCTGAAGACGTTCCCCGCCGCCCTCCTCGGCCGCCTCGTCGTTATTCCCTACTATCCCGCTCAGCGATGACGATGCTGAAGTCGATCATCCGCTTGCAGCTCGAGCGCATCGTGAAGCGCGTGCAAAGGAAACCACGACATCGAACTCACTTACGACGACGATGTGGTGAATCTCATCGCCAGCCGTTGCACGGAAGTCGAAAGCGGCGGCCGAATGGTGGATGCGATCCTCACGCAGACGTTGTTGCCTGAGATCAGCAAGTCGCTCCTCACCCGCATGACCGAAGGCGTTCCGATCGCTGAGATCGGAATCACGACCGCAGATTCGAATTTTGCCTATAGCTTCGGCTAGGAGCTCAGCCGATGCCTCCGAGATTGATACCACATGGGCTGATGGAGGACGACGGGGTCCCAACGGACCGTTCGGACGGGACCCTCACTCGCGGCATCTCGCCCCTGCCTGGCCCGCTTCAAGATGCGGCCCGGTCAAAGCTTCTCGTTCCGCAGTCGGAGACGGACCGATTGCTTGCCGCTGCGTACCGGGCGCTACCGATGTTGCCCGAAAACATCCGCGAGCGCGTGGCCTCGATGCTCACTCCGGAGGCGATGGGTGTTCTGGCTGCAGTGGGGATTGTGTGGGCTGGGAGCCATTTTTTTGGCGTGGGCGAAGTATTCGACGTGCTGCTTGCCGGGGCCACGGTGCTCACCGTGGGATGGGATGCCATCAAAGCGCTGAAGGGGTTCGCGCAGTTCTATCAGAAAGCCGTTCATGCCAAGAGTGACAAGGAACTGACGGAGGCAGCCACGTATTTTGCAGATGCCATTTTGACGCTCGGCGGAGCGATCGGATGGACTCGCGTTGCCAAACTGCTGGGCAGCGGGAGCAAGGGAGCCAAGGTGATCTCTGAGGCCGGGGCTGCGCGCAGGCTGGCTGAGACGGCCCGGCGGTGGCGGTTGTTCATCGAGGGAATACAGTTCAAGGTCCCGCGTGACCAAGGGATGTTGTGGTCCAAACTCGGAGACGCGAATGCGGCTCGGGCGATGGCGAAAAAGATGCACCTGACCTGTCTGGAAGATCAGTTGCAAAAGAACGGCTTCTTCACCCTCTACGACCGCGAATTTGGCCGGAGCCAGACGGAGCTTACCCGGAAGATCTGGCGGTGGGTATCTGAGCGTTACGTCCAAAGTCTCGAAGGCAAGGTAACTGCCTACGTCCACCGGGCGCGCCACTATCAAGCCATCACGGAGAAGGCCAGCGCTGCGGCCAAGGCCGCCGGTGAAGATGCCTCCGCCACTCGCAAATATTTGAAGATTATCAATGAAGACGATCCCGTCATCGTCCATGAGATCGGGACCTTGAGCGAGACCCTGCTCAAAAATCGGAAGATCACTGAGGTTCTCGTAATTGATGTCGAAACAGGGGAAGCTTTCGGCTATCGATCCAGAGAACTACTCGAGAGTTTACAGAGGTTGGAACGAAGCGCTGCGAAATCCCACTAGCTACTATGCCCCTCACTCAAACCGATCGGATCGCTACGCTTTATTCACCGCTGGGTGAGACGACCCTCGTCTTACAGTCACTTGGCATAACGGAGCAACTAGGCCGATTATTCAGCTTGGAAATCGGTGCCATCAGCGAGAACGGCAATCTCAAGCCGGACAACTTGTTGGGCAAATCAGTCTCCGTGGAATTGAAGTGCCCTCGAGGGGGCAACCGGTACTTCCACGGATTCGTCAACCGCTTTTCCCGCACGCCTGAATCGGATACCCGCAACTTTTCCTACCGCATCACAGCGGTCCCGTGGTTGTGGTTCCTCACCCGCAATTCGGACTGCCGGATTTTTCAGAACAAGAAGGTGGAGGAAATTCTGAAGGATGTCTTTGGGCGGCGCGGTTTCAGTGACTTCAAGTTCAAGCTCTCGGGCAGTTACACACCTTGGGAGTATTGCGTGCAGTATCGGGAGACAGACTTCAACTTCATCAGCCGGATGCTGGAGCAGGAGGGCATCTACTATTACTTTGAGCATGAGAAGGAGAAACATACCGCCGTCTTTTGCGATTCCCCGAGCGCGCATCAGCCTTTCCCCAAATACGCGGATCTAACCTTCCGCCCGAATAGCAGCTCGCACGAGCATGATCAGGAGCATGTGTATGACTGGGTCGCCGAGGGGCGGCACCACACGGGAAAATTCCATCACACCGACTACGACTTCACGAAGCCGAAGGTCGACCTCAAGACTCCCCATTCCCAGCCCGGCAAATTCGCCAAATCGGAGTTCGAGATTTACGACTACCCGGGCGAGTATGAGTCGCACGGCGATGGAGAGCAGTGGGCTCGTGTCCGGATGGAAGAACTCCGTGCCGAGAGCGAAACGATTCACGCCACCGCGGATGTTACTGGGCTGGCCTGCGGTCGAAAATTTACCCTCTCCGAAGGGCCCACGCCCGCCGACGAAGGAGACTATGTCGTCACGGCGGTTTCCATCCACCTTCAATCCAATAGTTACGAGACAGGAGCGGGTAGTGACTCTGGGGACAATTACCAATGCTCCTTTACCGCGATTAAGGCTGACACGCAGTTCCGAGCCGCGCGACTGACTCCGAAGCCGCTCGTGCAGGGGATGCAAACCGCAGTAGTGACTGGTCCAGCCGGCGAGGAGATTTACACGGACCAGTATGGACGGGTCAAAGTGCAGTTTCACTGGGATCGCGAAGGGAAGCGGGATGAGAAGACGACCTGCTGGATGCGCGTTGCGACTTCGTGGGCCGGTCAGGGGTGGGGCTCGATCAGCCTTCCCCGCATCGGACAGGAAGTGGTCGTAGCCTTTCTCGAAGGTGACCCCGATCAACCCATCGTCGTCGGCTCTGTCTACAACGCCAGCCAGATGCCGCCTTATACTCTTCCTGACGAGCGGACGAAGAGCACAATCCAGAGCCGAAGCAGCAAAGGAGGAGGCAAAACCAATTTCAACGAGCTACGATTCGAAGACAAGAAGGGCGGAGAACAACTGTTCCTGCATGCGGAGAAAGACATGGACTTGCGGGTAAAGAATGACTCACGCGAATTCGTCAAAAAAGACCGGCACCTGATCGTCGAAGGCAAGCAGCTCGAGTTGGTGAAAGAAGACAAGCACGACCATGTGAAAGGCAAGCATCTCGAAAAGGTGGATGCTGATGCGTTCCTGAAGGTCGGTCGCAACCGGCACGAGAAGATCGGCATGGTGGATTCGGTGGAAGCCGGCATGGAAATTCACCTGAAGGCGGGGCTGAAAGTAATCATCGAAGCGGGCGTCCAGTTGACGCTCAAGGCAGCGGGAGCCTTTGTGGACATCGGTCCCATGGGAGTAACAATTCAAGGTCCGATGGTTCTTATCAACAGCGGGGGCGCAGCCGGGACCGGAACGGCGGCCAGCCCGGAAGATCCTCAAGATCCGGACAAAGCCGATGACGGCACAAAGACAGGGAAACTATAGACGTCCTTCTGTGAGTATTTCTCAATCCAACCCTAACAAGAGCAGGAGGAATTAGCGATGGGCATGCCCGCAGCCAGGCTCGGTGATATGCACGTTTGTCCAATGGTCACGCCGGGTGTCCCTCCGATTCCGCATGTCGGCGGGCCAATTCTTCCTGCCTGCTGTCCTACGGTGCTGATCGGAGGCATACCTGCCGCGCGGGTCGGCGACATGTGCGTCTGCGTAGGGCCGCCTGATGTCATCGCGATGGGTTCACCCACCGTTCTCATCGGGAGCATGATGGCCGCGCGCCTGACCGACCCGACGATTCATGGAGGAATGATCGTGGTGGGACTTCCGACGGTTTTAATCGGGCCTTGATTCTTGGAGCGGAAGGATGGACGACGAAACGAAAAAACAGCAGTTACAGGCAACCTTGGCGGCCTATACCCCGGAGCAACGCGGCGCGCCGGACGCAAAATATGGCACGGTCGAAAAACGCATCGCCGCAGTGTTTTACGAAGACCCGCTTGAGGCTCAGGCGGAGTTTCAGAAGGAGGTCGAAGCTCAGCAAGCGGCCGTCCGAAAGTCTGCAACCCGAGGTTCTGCAATTTAGTCGCAACTTCCAATATTGACCCAACGACTTATGGAAATCGAAAACCCCGCAGTTCTCAGTCCTGTGGCCATAGAGGTTTGCCGCGACGTTCCTTTAGAGAAAGCGGCTCGACAGCTTTTGCGGCCAGACCTCTCCGCCGAGGAGTATGTGGCGATCCTTTCCGATGCGGGACACATGAACGACGCCACGCGCGTCCTCGCACGGATGCTGCCGAAGCGTGAGTCCGTCTGGTGGGCTTGTCAGTGTGCCCGTCAAGCACCATTGCTCGATGCTCCGCCGGAAGTGAAGACGGCATTGCTGCTTGCCGAGAAATGGGTGGCCGAGATGACCGAGGAAAGCCGGCTTGCCGCGGGAGCCGCTGCCGAAGCCGCTGAAATTGGCACCGCCACCGGTTGCGCCGCGATGGGTGCCTTCGTTAGCAGCGGCAGTCTCACTCCGCCCGGAGCGCCGCCGCTCGCTCCACCGCCCGGCCTGACGGCGCAATATGTCACGGCCAGCATTCTGATCACTGCCCTATCTCCGAATCCGGAGCAGGCGCCCGCGAAGTATCGCACCTATCTTGCGCAAGGGATTGAACTTTTCCGGGCTACCGCCGCGCAACCGCAAGGTGCGGGGTAACTCCGATGGCGACGCGGCCGAGCGACAGTGGTGGACACTTTGTCCTCTGCGCATTTCGCGAGAGGGTCACCGGTTGGTTAGGGTCGAACGAAGTCCGAAACTCTTCGCTCATGGAGCGAGCGTGGGTAACCTGCTTGTTCCATGCGCGTGCTCATTGTCGAAGATGACCCAAAGATTGCCTCGTTTCTGACCAGAGGATTTCAAGAGGCGGGCTACCTCGCAGATCAAGCGGGCACCGGAGAAGCCGGCCTGCAGCTGGCTTTGGCTTCGGGCTACGATGCGGCTGTGGTGGACTTGATGCTGCCGGGTCTCGACGGTCTCTCGCTAATCGAGCAATTGCGCGAGCAGAAAGTTGAAACACCGATCATCGTGCTTAGCGCAAAGCGCGCAGTGGACGATCGCGTGCAATGCCTCGAGCGAGGAGCAGATGATTATGTCGGCAAGCCCTTTGCATTTTCCGAGTTGCTCGCTCGTGTGCAGGCGGTGATGCGCCGCGCACGGGGAACCTCGGAGCCCACACGGCTGGAATCGGGCGGCGTGGTTCTTGATCGTTTGAATCGAGAAGTCACGCGTGACGGTCGGAAAATCGACTTGCAGCCGCGAGAACTTGCTCTGCTGGAATTGATCATGCGCAACCCAGGCAAAGCGCTTTCGAAGGCGTTTTTGCTCGAGCGGTTGTGGGATTATTCTTTCGACCCGCAGACGAATGTGGTCGACGTCCTCGTCTGTCGCTTGCGGATGAAGATCGACAAAGATTTTGAACAGAAGCTGATCCACACGCGCCGAGGTCTCGGCTATGTTTTCCGAGCGGATTAGCCGGCTTACCAAGTCGGTCAGTTTCCGGCTCACGCTGTGGCTCTCCACGATCTTCAGTGTTGGGACGATCTTGGTGTCGGCGATCGCTTATCTCCTGGTAAGTCGCGCCGCGGATGAACAGACGCGAGAGATGATAGAATTCCGTCTCGCGCAGTTTGTCGCCGAATACGAGGCAGGCGGCCGGGCAGCGGTGATCAAGGAGTGCGAACTGCGTTACGGGCGCGCGCAGCGGGCCTTTTTTGTCCGTCTTGCGGATCGCGAGAATCGCACCACCTTCCTGCGGGACCCGGCCGACTGGATCGAATTCCAACCGGAGCTGCTGAGCGAGCGCGCGTTCTTTGGCAGGCTTTCGTGGACTGAACTCGACGGCATCGATCACACCGTTCTGCGCATTGCATCACGGCGATTTTCCGATGGCACGCTGTTACAGGTCGGGCGTTCGCTGGAGGACCATCGTGCGTTGCTTGCGACGTTTCGCAATTTCATCCTGACGATCGGCGTCGCAGTGCTTGTCGTTATGATACCAGTGGGGGCGTTCGTGGCCTTTCGCGCGTTGCGTCCGGTGCAGGGTCTCACGGCGACCGTGCGCTCGATTTTGGAGACTGGGAAATTCGATGCCCGCGTGCCATCGCGTGGCACGGGCGATGAGATCGATGAACTGGTGCGTCACTTCAATACTCTCCTCGTGAAGATCGAGGGACTGCTCTGCGGCATGCATGAGTCACTGGAAAACGTCGCCCATGATCTCCGCACGCCACTCACTCGGATGCGGAACGGGGCCATCAAGGCACTGGAGATGGATGCCGACAAGGATACTGCGCACGAGGCCCTCGCGGATTGCTTGGAAGAGTCCGAGCATATCGGCGGAATGCTGCGGGTCTTGATGGATATCGGTGAGGCGGAATCCGGAGCGATGAAACTTGCCAACGAATCGATATCCGTCGACGCACTGATGGCGCGCGTGCTTGATCTTTACGAGCACGTCGCTGACGAAAAGCAGATCGATGTTCGAGCGCAGGTGCCGCCAGGTCTGCAAATCAGGGGCGACTCAGTGTTGTTGCAAAGAGTCTTCGGAAATCTGCTCGATAATGCGCTCAAATATACGCCACGTGGCGGGGCGGTGCGCATCTCTGCGAAGTGTATGGATGGCACCGTCGAGGTTGGTATTAGCGACAGTGGCATCGGCATTTCCAGGGAGGACTTGCCTCGGATTTGGGAGCGGTTATTCCGCGGGGAACGGAGCCGTTCCGAGCGCGGGTTGGGGCTGGGGCTCAGCTTCGTGCGAGCGATTGTCGAGGCTCATGCTGGCACCGTGGTGGCCGTGAGTGAACCGGGAGAAGGCGCGACCTTTCGAGTGCGATTACCCAGCCTCGGAGAAAGGCCGGCTCCATCCTAGGCCCGTGCTATAGCCGGCTCCCTGAGAACTCCATGCGAGAGGTTGCGTCATTTACGATCTTTGATTAGACAGCTCGCTCAAAACTATGAGCAGCGTAAGAGTTCTCGTCGGGACCAAAAAAGGCGCCTTCATTCTCACCGCAGACGGTAAGCGCGAACGGTGGGAAGTAAGTGGACCCCACTTTGCGGGCTGGGAAATATATCATGTCAAAGGTTCGCCTCTCAACCCAGACCGCATCTACGCTTCGCAATCAAGCGGTTGGTTCGGGCAGGTCATTCAACGCTCGGACGATGGCGGAAAAACGTGGGCGACGCCCGGCGGTGAACAGGTTCCCGTGCCCGGAGAGTTTCCGGCTGGTCAAAGCAACAACTTTTCCTATTCCGGCGAAATTGGCACCCATAAGTGGTACGATGGAACACAGCATCCGTGGGAGTTCAAGCGTGTGTGGCATTTGGAGCCTTCTTTGACGGAGCCTGAGACTGTCTTTGCTGGCGTGGAAGATGCCGGGCTTTTCAAATCCACCAACGGAGCCACTACTTGGAGTGAATTGCCGGGGCTGCGCGCTGCTAAAGGGACCTTGTGGCAGCCGGGCGCGGGCGGCATGTGCCTGCACACCATCCTGATCGACCCGACCAATGCGCAAAGGATATTTGTTGCCATTTCCGCCGCCGGAGCTTTTCGAACGGATGACGGCGGCACGACTTGGAAGCCGATCAACCGCGGATTGAAATCGGCTTACGAAATTCCCGATCCAAACGCAGAAGTGGGACACTGCGTGCATCGGATTGCGATGCATCCTTCACGACCTGACGTGCTCTTTATGCAAAAGCACTGGGATGTCATGCGCAGCGATAACGCGGGCGAGATGTGGTATGAGATCAGTGGCAACCTTCCGACGGACTTCGGCTTTCCGATCGATGTCCACGCCCACGAGCCTGAAACCATTTATGTCGTGCCGATCAAGAGCGACTCCGAGCACTTCCCGCCAGACGGAAAGCTGCGCGTCTTTCGCAGCCGCACAGGCGGTCAGGAATGGGAGCCGTTGACCAATGGACTGCCGCAATCGGACTGTTACGTCAACGTGCTGCGCGATGCCATGGCAGTCGATTCGCTCGACTCCTGCGGCGTTTACTTCGGGACCAGTGGAGGGCAGGTCTACGTCTCTGCCGACTCGGGTGATCATTGGCAGGCCATCGTCCGCGACCTGCCCGCGGTCTTGTCCGTCGAAGTCCAGACGTTGCCATGATTCGGGTGGTGCTGCCTTATCATCTGCGCAATTTGGCGGGCGTAGGTGCTGAAGTGCAAATCGAGTCAACCGGCGGTATGACCATCCATACCGTGCTCAGTGTTTTGGAAGGAGCCTATCCTGCTTTGCGCGGCACCATTCGCGATCATCAGACGCTTCAGCGCCGGCCCTTCATTCGCTTCTTTGCCTGCAAGGAAGACCTATCCCTCGAGTCACCCGATACCTTGTTGCCTCCCGCAGTGCTGGCTGGCACGGAGCCTCTCCTGATCGTTGGCGCAATGGCTGGGGGCTGAAGTCTATGATCGAGGAGCCTCAACTTCTCCAGACGAAGGTGCAACGAACCGCGGTGATTCCTATCGTCGCCTCGTGGTCGGAAATGCGGGAAGTCATGGGGCCTGGAATCCGTGAAGTGTTGGCCGTGATCGCCGCACAAGGCCTGACGCCTGCCGGTCCGTGGTTCACGCATCATCGGCGGAGGCCAACCGACACCCTCGACTTTGAGATCAGCGTGCCAGTGGGCGCCATCGTGACACCATTTGGCCGCGTAATGCCGGGCGATTGGCCCGCGATGGTTGTGGCCCGCACGGTTTATGCGGGACCTTATGAAGGGCTCGCGGAAGCCTGGCGCGAGTTTCACAAGTGGCTTGAAGCGAAGCGCCACCGGACGAGCGATGACCTTTGGGAGCGATATCTCAGCGGCCCAGAATCCAGCTTGGACCCTGTTACCTGGCGCACCGAGCTCAATCGGCAGGTGGTTAGCGAAGCGCTTTAGCTCGGGTGAAAATAGTGCCGGAAGGTTCCGTCAGTCGGCGAGGTGTCGCACGACAACCTTTCGCTTCTCGCGGCGATTTATCATTCTTCCCGAGATGAGCAGAGACTTCGCCGAACTCGACTTCCAACCGACTCCGCTCGGTGATCTTTCCCTACGCCGCCGCCGCGTGCGCGCCCTCGATGATCTGGAAGTCTTCGAGGTGAAACTCGGCAACGACTTTCTCATGTCGAGCCTCTTCCACGAGGTCGAGGTGGCCCTCGCAGACCTCGGACTTGCCGCTCTCGATCATCCGGCAAACGCCGCAGCTAAATCCGCCTTCGATGTGGTCGTTGGCGGATTGGGCCTTGGCTACACAGCGGTCGCGGCGTTGAAAAATCCAGATGTCCACGAATTGATCGTCGTCGACTTCCTCGAAGCTGTCATCGAGTGGCATCAACGCAGCCTTGTCCCGCTCGGATCCGTGCTCACTGCTGACGAGCGTTGCCGCCTGATCCACGGCGACTTCTTCGCGCTAGCGGCCAGCCCGGCCGGGTTTGATCCGGTTGCTCCAGGGCGACGCTTCCATGCCATTCTCCTCGACATCGATCACTCGCCAAAAAATCTGCTGCATCCGCGGCATGGTCACTTCTACTCGCCTGAGGGTTTGCGTGCGCTGAGTGCCCATCTCGTGCCCGGTGGAGTCTTCGCGCTCTGGTCAGACGATCCGCCTGATGAGGCGTTTCTCGAAGCCCTGCGGACGGTCTTCGCCAACGCTATTTCGCACGTCGTTACTTTTCCTAATCCGCTCCTCACTCGGGAATCTGCGAGCACCGTTTACGTTGCAAAGATGCTGGAACCTGCGACGCCAGATAGCGACGCCATCCGCCAAATGCGGTGATTTCGGTTGCGCCGGTGAGCGCGGTGGACTCGCAGCCGAAGCCTTTCACGAATGTGCCATCCGCGAGTTCGACCGTGCCGATGTTCATTGGCGCAGGCACTTCCGCCACGAACGAACCGAATGCGCTTTCGCTCAAAGCCCACACTTCGACCTCGATTCCGTGAGCCTGCGCTTCAGCGTCGCGCACCAATCCCGGCTTCGGAGGTGTCATGTTGGCGAGCGCGAAGAGCCGATATTTCGGCGCGGTCTGCGCGGTTGCCACGAGACGCCCACCCCGACTGTTGAGCTGATGATTTAGAGGCATGCCGCTCAAATGCGCGCCGACCACGGCGAGATGAATCACCCGCTCCGCGGGCGGTGCGACGACCGGCTGATCCGCAATTCGCGCCGAGGTCGCGCCGAGATTTCCACCGAGCGCGCGGTGCAGTTGATCCCCCACTGCGAGGAGAGCGCGGTCGGAAAATGCGGGTGCCATCAGAGTCACTCCAAATGGCAGCCCATTGCTGCGAAAGCCCGCGGGCACAGCGATGGCTGCGAGGTCGAGCAGGTTCACGAAGTTCGTGTAGTAGCCGAGATTCGAATTCAAACGGATCGGCTCCGCGTGCACTTCAGCGATGGTGTATGTCGTGCCCGTCGTTGGCAGCAGGAGCATGTCCATCTTCTGCCACTCCGCGCGCGCGGCGGCAGTGTGCTCCTGCAATCGATACGCGGCATCGAACGTTTGCACCGCATCGTAGCGGTCCGCCCCGGCGATGATCGCGCGCACGGTCGGGTCCATCTGGTCGGCCTGCTGAAGGAAGAAATCGCCGAGCGCGTGCCGTCTTTCTGCGACCCATGGACCAGCGTAAAGCAGCGCGGCGGCCTTGCGAAATGGCGTGAAATCGACCTCCACGCGACGTGCTCCCAACGCACTCAGGCGCGTGGCGGCTTCCTCAAAAAGCTGCGCGGCAGCGGCATCGCCGAAAAATTCAAGCTGCCCGCTTTCCGGAATTCCGAAGCGGAGAGGCGTTGGCAAAACTCGATCCGACAAATCGCGCGAATACGCATCTTCCGCGTCGCCGCCAGCCGCTGCATCGAATACCGCGCGCGCATCCGCACAACTGCCCGCGAAGATTGAAACGCAATCCAACGACCGGCACGCCGGAAAAACGCCGCGGGTGCTCAGCACGCCTTTGCTCGGCTTCAGGCCGACGAGGTGATTGAAGGCTGCAGGAACGCGTCCTGAACCGGCGGTGTCGGTGCCCAGGGAAAAGCTGACCATTCCGGACGCCACGGCAACCGCGGAACCGGAGCTCGAACCACCGGAGATGTAGCGTGCATCAAAGACCGACGAGCATGCGCCATGAGGCGTGCGCGTCCCGACGAGGCCCGTCGCGAATTGATCGAGGTTCGTTTTTCCGATCGGAATCGCCCCGGCTGCGATGAGCTTTTCGACGACAGTCGCCGAGCGCTTCGGCGTGAAGGCAAACTCTGGACACGCCGCCGTCGTTGGGACTCCTGCGAGATCGATGTTGTCTTTGATGGCGAAAGGAACGCCAAACAGCGGCATTCGCTCGAGATCGTCCAGCGAGAGCTTTTCGGCAAAAGCCATTACGTGTTCGCGGCACAGCCGCGCAATCCAGACGTGCGGCTGATCCGCGCGGCGCAGCGCTTCATCAATCACTTCTGCGACTGTTACCGCGCGTTCACGGTAGAGCCTCTGCAGGGTCGGGATGGTGAAATCAATTTCGGTGAGGTCCATGGATCAGATTATTTCCGGAAGGCGTCTGCGGTTGGCTCCGTGCGCACCTTGCTGGCTGGCTGCTTTACCCTTCCTGGAGCACGAGCAGCGGCTGTCCCGGTTCGACGGTGCGACCTTTCGCGCAGAGCACACGCGCTACCGTGCCGCTCGCCGGGGCGACGATCGCGGTTTCCATTTTCATCGATTCGAGGATGAGCAATTTCTCGCCCGCAGCCACCAAGTCACCTTCGCTCACCAGCAGTTGCCAGACGCTGCCCGGCAGGTGCGCGGCTACGATGCGTCCACCGGGTGGAAGTTCGATTTCTGCCCGCGGTGCCTCGGCCTCCGGCTCCGGCTCGACGACGCTCTGCCCGGCGGCGGCCCACCGCTCGCGTTCTGCGGCAAATTCCGCCCGTTGTGTTTGGCGGAATGTGTCGATCGACTCCGCATTGGCGTTGAGAAAGTTTTGATATTCCGCTAGGCGAAAAGTCGTCGCTTCAACGCGCACCTCGAAGCGGCCGTGAAGGAAGTCGGCGCGGTGTTTCAGCAGCGTGTCTGCGCTCACCGGATAGAACCGGATCTGATCGAAAAAGCGCAGCAGCCACGGCTGCCCCGCGCTGAAATTGGGCGTGGTCCGCCACGCGTTCCAACACTGCACGGTGCGGCCGACAAACTGATAACCGCCCGGCCCTTCCATTCCATAGATGCACAGATACGCCCCGCCGATGCCGACCGCATTTTCCGGCGTCCAGGTCCGCGCGGGATTGTATTTGGTGGTCACCAACCGGTGCCGCGGATCGAGCGGAGTCGCGACCGGCGCGCCGAGGTAGACGTCTCCAAGTCCCAGCACGAGGTAGCTCGCGTCGAAGACGATGCGCTTCACTTCCTCAAGGTCCGCGAGGCCGTTGATCCGGCGGATGAATTCCAGATTGCTCGGACACCACGGCGCGTCGGAGCGCACGGACTGCATGTATTTTTCGATCGCGAGCTGTGTTGCCGGATCGTCCCACGAAAGCGGCAAATGAATGATGCGCGAAGGCACTTCGATCTCATCGGTCGAAGGCAGCTGCGTCTCCGCGTGACGCAGCGCGGCGAGCAAATCGCGCAACGGAAGCTGTCGCGCATCGTAGTGAATCTGAAGCGAGCGGATGCCTGGCGTGAGATCGAGGATCCCCGGCAAGTGATGTGCCTCGAGCCATTGCATCAATGCGTGCACCCGAAAGCGCAACGCGAGGTCGAGTACCAACGGGCCGTATTCCACGAGCAAATAGCGATCACCAGCACGCCGATACGCGACCGGCACGGCGTCATCGGATGAGTCCTGCGGCGGAGCGAAAACGCAACTGTCGGGTGCAGTCAGCGGTTCGGCTTCGGCATGCTCGGCGTCTCGTTGATCCGCCGACACCGCAGCCGGAGCCAGGTTCTCCAGCGCTCGATCCTGCTCGATCTCGCGAGCATTCGCCTCCGCGAGCGAGAGTCGGACGAAGCGCACGGTGTCTCCCGGTTTCAGCTGACCAATTTTCCAGAGCTCGCTCTGCACGATGCGTCGCCGGACACACAAAGCCGCCGAGGCTTGGCCCATCCGGGCCGAGGATGATCGGCATGTCGCCGGTGAAATCGATCGTCGCCGACGGCGTAGGCATTGTCGTGGATGTTCGACGGATGCAGCCCGGCCTCGCCGCCGTCCGTGCGCGCCCACTTCGGCTTCGGTCCGATGAGCCGCACGCCGGTGCGGATTGGAGTTGTAATGCACCTTCCAAGCTGTGGTGAAGAACATCGCGGATGTCTTCTTCAGTAAAGAAATCCGGCGCGCCGTGCGGTCCGTAGAGCACGCCGATCTCCCAAGCGTTTGAATAGTTAGGAACGAGCGCGGGAGAAAGCTTGGTGGCAAAAGTTGAACTTGGGTGGCTCGCCAACATGCCCAACGGCAACACATCTCCCTGCCGCAACGCCCGTCCTCCGTGCCCACCAAATTTCCCGAGAGTGAAGGTCGCGCGGCTCCCAAGATAGCGGGGGACTTGCAGACCACCACTGCACCGCGATGTAGCCGCGCAGCGCCTGTGCCAGCGACCGCCTGCAAGCGCAGCACATCACCCGCCTGCACCGCGAAGGCGCTCCAGCGCTTGATTCGCGAGCCGTTGAGCTCGGCCTGAAAGTCTGCGCCAGTCACGGCGATCTCAGTCGGCGTGTTAAATCGCAGCGTTGGTCCTGTCATCACGCACTCGAGCGTCGCGGCATCGTCCGGATTGCCGAGCAGACGATTGGCGAAGCGGTGCGCGAGGTGATCCATCGGCCCTGAGGGTGGCACGCCGACGTTCCAAAATCCGGTGCGCCCTGGAAAATCCTGCACCGTCGTTTGCGCACCACTTTCCACGACATCGACAACGTGCGGGGCGTGCACAAACTCCGCGAGGAACCTCGTGACGACGCGACCGTCCGCAAACTCCGGCGTCGCGATGACGGCCCGCAAATAATCGAGATTGCACTCGATCCCACCGATCGAAGTTTTCTCCAGCGCGTCCCGCAGGCGGGCGATTGCTGCCGCCCGGTCAGGCGCGTGAACGATGATCTTGGCGAGCATCGGATCGTAAAATGCCGTCACCTCGGTGCCGGTTTCGACCCACGTTTCAGTCCGCGCCGCCGGGTCGAAAATGACCTCAGTGAGCAGCCCGCAACTCGGTTGAAAATTCTTGTGCGGATCCTCGGCGTAGATGCGGACCTGGATCGAATGTCCTCTTCGGACAGAGGAAAAGGAATCGAGAAACGAAACGTCGCCCGCAGCGAGGCGGACCATCCATTCGACCAGATCGACACCACATACTTCCTCGGTGACGCCGTGCTCGACCTGCAGGCGCGTGTTGACTTCGAGGAAATAAAACGCGCCCGAGTCGGCATCGAAGACGAACTCGACCGTGCCAGCGGACCGGTAGTTTACGGCCTCTCCGAGCCTGATCGCCGCAGCGGAAAGCGCCGCGCGCTGCTCATCGTCCAAGCCCGGTGCCGGCGTCTCCTCGATTACCTTTTGATTGCGCCGCTGCGTCGAGCAGTCGCGTTCTCCGAGCGCGACGACGCGACCTTTTCCATCGCCGAAAATCTGCACCTCAATGTGCCGCGCATGGGCCACAAATTTCTCCAGGAAGATCCCTGCCTCTTTGAAGTTGCTCCGGCTCAGCCGCTCCACGACTTGCGAAGGCCTCCGCGAGTTCCTCGCGAGTTTCGCAGACCCGCATCCCGATGCCGCCGCCACCCGCGGTGCTTTTGAGCATCACCGGATAGCCAATGCGCGTCCGCCTGCGTGCGCCGCCTCGTCCGCGTCCGCGAGCAAGCCCGTGCCGGGGCAGAGCGGAACGCCGAGTTGCTCCGCGATTTCGCGCGCGGTGTGCTTCAATCCGAAGCGCCGCATCTGCTCCGGAGTCGGCCCGATGAACGCCAGACCCGCTTGTTCACAGGCCTCCGCGAAGTCGGCATTTTCGCTCAGGAATCCGTAGCCCGGATGAATCGCCTGCGCCCCGCTCTGCCGCGCGGCAGCGAGAATTTTCTCCACGGACAGGTAACTTTCGCCACTGGCGGCGGTCCCAAATGCACGCTCTCATCGGCCTCGCGGACGTGCAGCGAATGGGCGTCGGCCTCCGAATAAACAGCGACCGCGCCGACTCCGAGGCGTGTGAAGAGTGCGGGTGATGCGGCGCGAGATGACGCCGCGATTGGCGATCAGAACTTTGGTGAACATCAGTCCCAGATCAGCAGACGCACCGGCGTCGGATTGTAGCCGTTGCACGGATTGTTGAGTTGCGGGCAGTTGGAGATCACCGCAAGGACGTCCATCTCCGCGCGCATTTCGACGTACCGCCCCGGCGCGGAGATGCCGTCGGCAAACGTGAGTCCGCCCTCCGGAGTGACTGGCACGTTCATGAAAAAGTTGATGTTGTTGGTGATGTCCCGCTTTTCCCACTCCGGCCCACGGAGCCGCAGCGCGCGCCAGAAGCTGTCGCGGCAGGCGTGCATGAATCGCTTTTCGATCGCGTAGCGGACCATGTTGCTCTCGCACGCGCATGCGCCGCCGAGCGTGTCGTGACGTCCGCAGGTGTCGGCGGTGATGGTCAGCAGCACGTTGCCGCGCGTGGAGATCAGCCGCGTGCCGGTGGTGAGGTAGATGTTAGCCCTGCTCGCGGATCGTGTCCTGCGCGCTGTAGCGATCGGCGGGATCGTGCAGGTTGTAGAAGAGCGTGTCGGCGGCCTGGTTGCCTTCGAGGTCGACGATCCGAAACGTCTGTCCGCGCCGAATTTCGTGCGCCCATGCCATCACCGGCGAGGAGCGTGAAATCGTAGCTTGCGCGCGATGGATCGAGCGTGCTTTCGGTGAGTGTGCTCATAGGAAATAGCGCTCCGTGAGGATGAAGCCGCGCTGATTTTCCGGACGTGAGTTGCGGCAGAAATCGTCCGCCGCGGGCGGCGGCGAAGTCCAGACGGTGAGTCGGACCGGCTTCGGCGAGTAGGTCGGGCGAAGGGTCGAGCGGGTGGAGGCAGGTATTCAGGACGACGAGCGTGTTCATCTCCGCGCGCAGATCGACGAATGCTCCGGCGCGGAATTGTCCCTCATGGAAGGTCATCTGACCCGCTTCATCGACGGTGACTTTGCTGAAGAAGTTCACGTTCATCGCGAGGTCGCGTTCGCCGAGATTGTATTTTCCGAGCTCCGTGACGAAGCCGTCGTGCGCGTTGCGATACCAGTCGTTGCGCGCCTCCTGATAGGTCCGTTCGCCGTATTTCGCCTCGATGATCTTCGCGTTGGAACAGCCGGCGAGCGGATCGTGCCAGCCGCACGTGTCCTCGGTGATCGAGACCAGAATGCGGCCCATGTCGGAGTAGAGGCAGAGCCCTTGGTCAGCCGCGCGATGTGCTGGCATTTCAGCGTGTCGGGCAGATTCAACCGCTCGCTCGGCAGCTCGAAATTGTAGAGCAGCGCCGAGACATTCGCGCCACCTTCGAAGTCGGTGAGGCGCAGCGTGGTGCCGCGCTTGAGGACGTGCGACCAGTTCGCGCCCGGCGGCACGATTTCTTCGAAACGAATGAGCGAGGGATCGAGGGCAGACATCAGTAAATGGGCGGCAGAATGGTGGAGGTGACGGTGAGGTAGCCGTGCTTCACGCCTTTGCAGGCGATGAGTTCATCCGGCGATCTGCTTCAGCCGGATGCCCGGTGCCCTGCACGAGGAGCACCTCCAGGCTGTGATGATTCTCGAGATGCACGTGCTGTGACGAGATGATTTCCTTCAGATATTGGTGCTGGATCTTCGTCAGCCGGCTCTGTAGTCCGGGTTTGGCGTGGTCGTAGATGAGCGTGATGGTTCCCGCCATCACCTGCCGTCCGAAGCGCTGCTGATGCTGCACGAGTTGCTCGCTGATCATCTTGGAAATGGCTTCCGAACGGCTGGCGTAGACCGCGCGTCTGCCACCATCTCGTCGAGCTCGATCGAAGAGCGTCGACAGGCAGCGAAATGCTGATGCGGGCGGCGGTTTTACGTTTGCGAAGGAGAGCCATGGGTCGGGCAGGGGATCGCCGTTAGCAGCTATCGTGCGAGCTACGCTTCGTCCAGTAAAAGTATGACGATATGTCAAAAAAGTATGAAACTTCCCGGCAGGAGTCGGCTGCTTTTGCGCAGCAAATGTGCGGGGAATCGCCCAGGGTGTGAAGAAAAGTTCGGATCGTCCCACGTGCGGTAAATCAATGCGGTGCTCGCGAACGCTGATAGCTAGTGCATTCCCGAGTCATGCTGCTCCGAAGGAAGCTGCTGGCACGCCGACTGCATACGGCTCCGGCAACCACCAACCACTCCTTTCACCATCATGTTTAAAAAACTATTCTCGGCTGCTCTTTTCGTTTCCTTGACCACGACCTTGCTGGCTGAACCGCTCAAGATCGGCTACTCAGACTGGCCGGGCTTCACCATCTTCGAGGTCGCCAAACAGAAGGGGTGGTTCAAGGACGCTGGAGTCGATGTGGAGTTGGCGTGGTTCGACTACCTCCCGTCGTTCGATGCCTTTGCCGCCGGAAAGGTCGATGCCGTCACGGTGGTTGCGACCGATGCCCTCGTGAACGGCGCGAGCGGAGCGAAGAGCAAGCTCATAGCGCTCCTCGATTACAGCGAGGGCAGCGACATGATCATCGGCGCGCCCGGCATAGATTCGATCAAGGATCTGAAAGGCAAGAGCGTTGGAGTCGAACTCACCCTCGTCGAACATCTGCTGTTGTTGAAAGGACTGGAAGCCAACGGGCTCAAGCAAAGCGACGTGAACGATTGTAAAGACCCCAACGAATGACACACCTCAGGTGCTGGCGAGTGGGAAGGTGGCTGCGATCGGTGCGTGGTATCCCGTATCCGGCCAGGCTCTCAAGCAGGTTCCCGGCTCGAAGGCGCTTTTCACCAGTGCTGATGCGAAGGGGCTGATTTACGACACGCTGGCTGTCAATCCGATCAGCTTTGCCAAGCGCAAGGCTGACTGGGAGAAGGTCGTCGCCATCTACTACAAGTGCGTTGATTACCTCAAGGATCCGGCGACGACCGACGATGCGGTAAAGATCATGGCCGCCAAAGTCGGCGCCAAACCCGAGGACTACGCGAAGAACATCCCTGGCACCCATTTCCTCACGCTCGAGGAGGCGAAGGCAGCATACAAGAAGGGCACGGGCTTGGATTCGATCTACGGATCGATGGCCATTGGCAATAAGTTCAACCTCGACAACAAGGTCTACAAAGTTTCGCAGAAGCCCGAGAGTTATCTGGTCCCGAGCGTGGTGGCCGGGCTGAAGTAGAAGGCTGGCGATGGCGCACCGCGACTGGCTCGGCCTGAAGATGGAGTTGCCGCATCGGCGTCGGCTGCTGTTGACATGCCTCTCGTTCCTGGCGCCGCTGCTGTTGTGGAGTGCGGTGAGTTATGTGCCGTGGATTTGGCATCCATTGGTTCACATCACGGCGCAAGGGGATGTGGATTATTTCGTGGAGGAGATGGATGTGCCGCGAGCGGATTTCGAGCGGGAGTTGGCAAAGACTCGCGCGGATGGGACGTCGCCGCCGGAGGGGCATCGTATCAATCCGCTCTATCTTCCAGCACCGCATGAGGTGGCTCGGGCCCTTTACACCGGGTTCAAGACACCTCCGCAATTGCCCGGAGAGCCGTGGCTCCACGAGAGCTTGGGACACAGCATCCGCACCATCTTTTGGGGTTTTGCCTTGTCCTCGCTGATCGGAGTGCCGCTCGGAGTTCTCTGCGGCTCCTACCGCTTCTTCTCGAGGCTTCAGGAGCCGTTTATCGAGTTCTTCCGCTACTTGCCAGCGCCAGCCTTCGGAGCCTTGTGCGTGGCGGTCATGGGCATCGATGATGCGCCGAAAATCGCGATCATCGTCATCGGCACATTTTTTCAACAAGTGCTCGTCATCGGAAACACGGTGCGCAAAGTCGATCCGGCGCTCATCGAAGCGGCGCAGACACTTGGCGCGCGGGGATGGCAGCTGGTGCGGCGCGTCATCATCCCTGCCTCGATCACTGACATTTTCACCGACATGCGCATTCTGCTCGGTTGGGCTTGGACGTATCTGATCGTGGCGGAGGTCGTTGGAACGATGTCGGGCATCACCTATTTCATCAACCAGCAGGCGCGGTATCGGAATTTCGACAACGTCTACGCTGCGATCATGATGATCGGCATCATTGGCTTCTCGACCGACTTGATCCTGGCGTGGCTGGGCACCGTTTTGTTTCCGTGGAAAAGGAAGACGCGCCGGGCAAGCGGAACGCCGGGCTTTTGGTCCCGCCTCCATCCGAAGCCCATTCCTGCTTGATTCCCGGCCCGCTGCATGAGTCTCGAGCTTCCTGATTACCGCCTGCTTTCGCCCGAAGTCGCCGCGCGTTTTGAGCGCATCCGGCAGCGCCCGGTGATTTTGAGCGTCCGCGACCTGGAGAAAAAGTTCGGCACCGATGCGGGGATGCACACGGCTTTCGACCATATCTCGCTGGACATCCACCGGCGGGAATTCATCTGCGTCATCGGTCCGTCCGGTTGCGGAAAATCGACGCTAATTCGTATCGTCGCGGGACTCGATGAAGCCACAGGAGGCGCAGTTTTGCTCGACGGGAAAGCCGTCACCGGGCCCGGTCCCGACCGCGGGATGGTCTTCCAAGGCTACACGCTTTTCCCGTGGCTCACGGTGCGAGCCAACGTGATGTTCGGCCTCAAGATGCGTGGGAAGGACGACCTCGCGGCGGAGAGCCAGGCCCGGGAATGGCTGGAAATGGTCGGCCTGAAAAAGTTCGAGCATTCCTATCCGCACGAGCTTTCCGGCGGCATGAAACAGCGGGTGGCCATCGCCCGAGCGCTCGCGAATGAGCCACGCATCTTGATCATGGACGAGCCCTTCGCCGCGCTCGATGCGCAGACGCGGTGCCAGATGCAGAGCTACCTTTTGCAGATTTGGCGGAAGGTGGACGTCACGATTCTCTTTATCACTCATGACCTTGAGGAAGCCGCGTATCTCGCTGACCGCATTCTCGTGATGGGCGCGAATCCCGGCCGCGTTGTCGAATTCATCGACAATCCGGTCCCGCGCCCGCGGAGCGCTGCGCAGTTTCTTTCACCGGAATACCTCTCACTCAAAGCACGCCTTGAGGAACTGATCCATCCGCCGATGGAGTTTGAAGACGACGAAAAGCTGCCGATGATCAAGCTCACTCACGCGGGCGACGACGTGGAGTGATGGACGCCTGGTGCGCACAACAAGTCGAGCCGGTATTGATCCCCACGCTTCGAAGTGAGCAACGTCCAGTCCGAGCCAAGCTCCGCGCGGAAGAGCTCGTGGACAGCGTCGCCGGTCAGCGGATAGTTCGTCTCCCCCGTGTAGTGGACGAGTAAAAGATGGCCGCCCGGTGCGAGCGCGATTTCGATGGAGCGGCAGAGCTTTTCGAAATCTGAACGGGAAAAATAGTAGGCAACTTCAGAGACGAGGATGAGCTCGAAGCAGCCCTCCGGGAATGAAGCGGCGAGGTCGCAATGTTCGAATTCCACTTGTGGGAGACCGTCGCAGCGGTCCCGTGCCATCGCGAGCGCTGCTGGTGAGACATCGACGGCAAGGAGGTGATGGCAGCGCCGGGCTAATTGCTGCGTCAATACGCCGATCGAGCAGCCCAGTTCGAGCGCGCGCTGGTAGCGAGGGAGCGGTAGCGCCGCGAGCGTGGCAGCATATTTTTCCGCTTCGTATGGGCTCGAGGCAAATTCCCACGGGTCCGGTTTTGCGGCGTAGAGCCGGTCGAAATATTCGCCGTCAATCGATCCGGAATCCCGCAGCTTCGGCGTGATGTGCGGCGTATTCTCAGACATCGCCGGGCTCGATGAACAGCTCCCAAGGTTTCGCAAAATGCGCGAGCATCGGGGGCTCCAGCACGAAGCCCGAGGGGTCGTCGTGGATGAGTTTTCCGTGCTGTGATCGGTGAGCAGCGATAGCCTGTGTTTTGCGATCGAGGACGGATGAAATCTCGAGCCGCCACGCACTCCCTTCAGCTTCCTGCGGTGCCACATCGCTTTCCGCGAAGTTCCAGGCCCACACCGGATATTCGATCCATCGGGGAGCATAGGCGAGCGCTCTCAACGCCGCGCGGAGCAACTGCCAGGTTGCCACATGGTCGCAGTGCGGATCGCGGCGCCACGGAACCAGCAAGGTATCCGGACGCAGGACTTCCAGGATGCCGCGAATCTTCGCCGCTGCAGCGTCGAAATCGGGTGAGCCTTCCGAAGGCAATGCGCAGTCGCCATGCTGGAGGAAATGTGCGGAATGAGCTGGGATGTTGAGCGCGCTCAAGGCGTCGAGTGTCTCCTCCTGCCGCACGGCGGCCAAACGCTCCGGCGGATGCGACCGGGAATGCGGATGAGAGCGCGAGCCATCAGTGATCACGATGAGATGCGCGGGAAGATTGTGCTTGGCGAAGAGTGCGAGCAGTCCACCGCATCCCAGCGATTCATCATCGGGGTGGGGCGCCACAACCACCGTGAAGCCCAGCGTCGCGACGAAATTTTCCGGCAGAAGCGGGTGACGTTCCGGTTCCGTGAGGAGCGAGGTGGGAATGTGGCGCGAGCGGCATGGCAGACGAGATGTTTTCAAGCAAATCGGGCAATGGAGTGGCGGCGGTCGAGATGGCGCGCTGACGACAAACGTGCGGTCGCGTTTTCGAGTCTCGTGGAATGAGAGACGTTGCGGAGGGCGAGGAGGCGGACCCGCAAGGCACGCAGGGTTTGGTGAATCTCTTCCTCGGTGCCGCTCGCCGGCGGTTCGGGAGTCGCGGCCAACTCGATCGGCGGCGGACCATGTGGATTTTCCGCGCGCCACAGCCCCAGTCGCGCGAGACGGGATTCGGCCGCAGCGGCTGATTCCACCAGCACTGGAACAGCATTTTCGGCCTGAAGTTTCCAGTACTCCAGCGCGTCAGCCAGGCCACCTTGTGCGCGACCGAACATTCGCGCTGAGGTGCGCACGCGCACGCGCGGGCTGTGGCGAAAAAGTCCGCCTGATTCCACGATCGCGCGATAGAGCGCGACGTCTTCGCTCGAGCGGCGCAGGGGCATTCCGCCGGCCCGTGAGTAGGCGTGTGCGGTCACCGCGAAACTTCCGCCAAAGTGCTGGTGATGGCGAGGAAATGGATCGTGCTCATCGGGAGCGTAAAGCGAACGCATTTCCTCGAGCGCACGACGATAGCCGACATCGAGCAGCAGCAGGCGGCGCACGCCCTCCGGCAATTCTGCCGCTTCCTGCGGATCAAGGAGGATCCGCCCTCCCACGCCCACCGCACCTTTGGCAATCTCCGCCTCGGTCTGCACGACCCAGTCCGCGGCGGGTTGCGAATCCGCGTCGGTCGTGAGGATCAAACCTTGCGGTTTGGCGAGTGATGCGAAGCGGCTGAAGGCAACGTCAAAAAGTGCCTGCCGGGCTCGGCCGACGTGGGCATTTTCGACGTCAAAATCGATCTCAACGATGTGCAAATGCAGGCACTTGAAGTTCGACTGCAACTGCCGGGCGACCGTCGCCGTTTCATCCGTGCAATTGTTGAGCAAAAGCAGGACCTCCACCGAGTTCGGCTTCAAAGCGGCACCGGTCTCATCGCACTGCGCGGCCAGCGCGTGGATGAGCGACGAGACGGTGGATTCCTCGTTCCGCGCGGGAACAACGATGCAGCGCTGCAACTCCGGAAAAGGCGCAGGTAACGGTATGCTCAGCGCACGCGCAGTGAGAAAATCCGCTGCTTGTTCGCTCGAAGTCTGGAACGATTCGACTGCCGTGGGAGGACGCCCACTCATGTTGGCAGGGCGGTCACCAAAGCCACGGGTTTGTTGCTTTTACCACGAGCCGACCGAGCGCGGCCAAGTCCTGTTCGGCATGGCTTTGCCGAAGAAAGACTGGCAGGTCAGCGCAGCGTTGCGCGTGAATGGCGTCGCTGCAAAGCGGCCCCGGTCCGAGCGCGCGACCGGTGCGGGAGAGCGCGTCGTGAGCGGCAGCTTCGACGACCGCGCGGAGTCGAAGCGCGGGTAACGACGCATCGGCAAATGGATGCGCATCGATCCAATCAGCTGTCTCAGTGAGCAGCGCTTTCGCCGCCGACAACGCGGCATCGATGGCGCCAAGATGCGCAGCGGCGTGGGAGTCCGTTTCGATGCGCGGTGAAGTCACCAGCATTCGCGCGACGGCGGCCGCTGCGCCGAACCAGACCGCGGCAATTCCGGCGCCACCCTGCCAAAATCCAGGACGCGAAACATAGGCTCCAGCCTCTCCAAGTTGCTCCGCGCGCGCGGAGGTGAACTGGACGGCGACGCTTTGGCAGGCGGACATCCCGACAGCGTTCCAACCCTCCGCGGCGACGGAGACCCCTGAGCCGCGCAAATTCACCTGCACCAGGACCGCTTCGCCTTGTTCGTTCCAAGCCGAAACAACGGCGTGATCGGCCACTGCCGCACCTGAGCACCACTGCTTGCGGCCAGTGAGGACTCCTCCGCCGTGGGCGGCGTGAAACTCGACGCGTGCATGCGGCGGTTCCGCCGCCCAGACGGCCCACAAACCTTCGTGAGTCTGACCACCCAACTCCGACAGGATCGCGAGCGCGTCGGTATGACCTTCGTAGATTTTCGCCAGAGAAAGATCCAGCGCACCGACCGTCGCGAGCGCCCGCCACCGGTCTCTGGTTTTCCCGGAGCCGGGAAGCGGAAGACTCGCCAGCCCTGCATCCATCAGCCGACGCATTGCATCGTCCACCTCGGCGAGGGTCATCAGCGGTCGCGCAGAGTCGCCGAGCACCACCGCGAATTCAGCCTCGGTCAAAGTAGCCATGCAGATCGGTTTGCGCTCGCTTCACCGACCGGTCGAAAGATTTTGAGCATGGAGGGCGTGGCGATTGAAAATGGCTTTCGATCCGCTGCATAATCGTCCGCGATGCGCTGTTGGTTGGGTTCTTCGTGAAGCGGGGAAGAATTGCCGTCATCACAAACGATCCGACCCAACCGCTACGGGGACGCACGAAGTGGTGGGCAGCGACAAATGGAATCCTGAAATCCCGAACCATCCGAACTCCCGCGCGATGCGGGCGAGCGGGCGCCGCACGAACCCGGGCCTGTTCTTGCCAGTGGCTCCCGGCTTGCCAGGCCGACACCGCCCCGGCAGGCTCCGCGGCACTTTCCATGACTTCCCAAGAGGGCAGGTGACGTTTTCCTAGCGCGCCGGAACTCCGTGGGAGGACGAGAAAATCGTAGGGTGACCGCTGCGGTTGCCCCGGTCAGGCGAAGCGCCCGCCTTCCCAAGGACCGGAGAGGCGTGAACGGGGGGGGCATGCGGGGGCTGTGGAAAGTGATTTTACGGGCGCGCAGGCACTTTCAACTTGCGCGATAAAGGTCTAGAGGAACATTGCGCGCCGCCGGTTCGCCTCCCCGCGGTCGAGCGTTTCGAAGTCATGCCATTTTCTCGCATCCCCATACTTGCATGCTGGCTCGCGCTGGTGGTTGGCGCATGGGCTCGGCCGCCGGTCCTCGACAATCCCCTCTATGAGGGTCGTGGCGATCAGAGCGTGCGAAAAGTCGAGCCAGTGATCCCCGTGGGAAAGACGCTGTTGATGCCTTTCACGGCTAGTGAGCCGGATGGCGGACCGCTTTCCTACGCGGTCAGCAGCTCCAATCCGAACATTTTGGTCCGCTCAAAAACGGGCAACCCAGTGCTGCGGATGGTCATCTCGCATGCGGGCGACGGAGAGACGGATTTGCCTTATTCCGGGACGATGGAGTTCATGCTTTTTCGCGATTGGCTGCCGATCACGACGGGTTACATCGCCGGGATGGCGCAAGCGGGTTTTTACGACAATCTGACTTTTCATCGCATTGCGAATCTCGGCGGTGCCGTGGCACCGGAGGCGATTCTCGATCCAGAGAGCAGCCGTCACACTCCCGTCGCGGACGAACTTGGGAACACGGGCTTCATTTTCCAAGGTGGTGATCCGCTGGGCACCGGCGGAGGTGGTCCGGGAATGGTGGACGGCGATGCGTCAACTTCTTGGAAGTTTCAAAATGAGTTTTTCGCGGGAACGATTTTTTCCGGACGCGGGCAGCTCGCGATGGCGAATGGAGGGACGCAAACCGGTTACGCGCTGGGGGCGGGTGGAACGCTGATCGTGCCGGACTATCTGGATACAAACGGTTCGCAATTTTTCATCACGGATGGCCAACCGAGGCACCTGGATTTCAAGCACAACACTTTTGGGCAATTGCTGCGGGGCTGGAATCTTTTGCCGAAGATGCGGGAGACCCCCACTACGAGTTCGACACCGAAATCGGCGGTCAAAATCGTGTCCGCGCGGGTGGTGCCGAATGAGTCGGATGCGGTATTGGTGTTGAGCGCAAAGGCGGTGGGAAACTCGGTGATCACGGTCACGGTGAGCGATTCGACGGGGCAGCGCGCGACCCGGAAATTTTCGGTCTCGGCGGTGCCGGATACCTCGAATGCCAATCCTTTCCTCCGGCGGATGCCGGCACACACGACGCTGAAAGAGACGCCGGCGGTCTTTGGTTTGGAGGCTGTCGATCTGGAGTTTGATTACCTCGACATCGAGCATTCGCTGCTGCCGCTCTCGGCATCGCTGGGTCCGAAGGGAACGCTGCTCGCGCAAAACGGCCGTATCGCGCAAGTGCAGCCGAATGCAGGCTACGCCGGGCTCATCAACGAGGGATTCAGCGTTCGGCAGTTCAGCATTTCCCAAGGCGGATTTCTGCCGATCTCAGATTACACGAATGCCTACATCGCCGCGGGTGATCGGCCGGGCCGGGCAGAATCGGTGACCTTTCACGGAGCTCCGAATGTGGCGATCGAGAATGTCGTGGTGGCCATGCTGGCGGATGTCGATGCCGGCGGTGCGGCGGGAAATTTTAGCGCGACGATCAATTGGGGAGACGGCACGCCGATCGAACCGGCACCGGTGGGGACCGACCAAAGCCTGCCGGGCTCAAGCCGTTACGTGGCGGTCGGCAACCACACCTTCCCGCGTGCCGGGACGTATTCGGTGGTTGTGAATTTCGTGGGAAACAACGGTGCGCGAGCCACGGCTTACAGCACCGCGGTGGTCACGGCGGGAGCTTTGCGCGCCTTTGGCGAGAACCTCGATTTGTCCGGTTCGCGGGTCCTCAATCGGCTCGTCGCAACCTTCACCGACACCGATCCGGCGGCGCCAAACGGTTACATCGCACGGATCGATTGGGGTGATGGAAAGTCCTCCTTCGGGACGATCAAACGCGATCGAGTGAGCGGTAAATTCCTCGTGCGCGGCACCCACGGATATCAGGACAGTGAGAGCTTCTCGGTGCGCGTGCGTATTCACAGAAAGAACGATGCCGCGACGGCCGGCGATGCCTTTGCGTGGACGACGATTAAGCCAAGCTTTAAGGCGTTGGCCCATTTGCCGCCGTTTCCGCACCCGAAGCTGACGATCGCCTGGAATAGTGGCCCGTCGAAGAGCTTCGCGGGCGTGCCCGGTCCGAATTATCAGGTCACTTACAATGGTGTTTTCGTGATCATCAACTCCGGGAATCTTCCGCTGGCGTCGTCGCAATTGCGGTTCTGGCTTTCGAATGATCCGATTCTAGACCTGACGGGCCCGAACCGGGATACGCCGCTGGTGATCAACGGCACGCCGGCGTTGAACATCATCCCTTTTCCGGCGGGTGCAGGCGGCAATGGAAACTTTGCGATCACGATGCCGAAAGGGGAAAGCGCGGGGCGGAAGTTTCTGCTCAGCGAGGCGGTCTATAGCAACCCGATCGCCGACGCCGATGGGACGGCGAAAGTCATTGTGACCGGACCGCTGCCACCCTCGGTGGTCCTCTCCGGAACGACCGGATTGCACACGACGGAGGCGGGAGGCACGACGAGTTTCAAAGTGGTGCTCGACACGCCGCCAGTGAGCACGGCCTCGCAGGGAGAAAGCCCCAATGATTCGGTCACGATTCCGCTCGAAAGCTCGCTGACCACCGAAGGAACCGTGTCTCCGGCCTCGCTTATTTTCACCGCGGCAAATTGGAACATCCCGCAGACCGTGACGGTCACCGGCGTCGACGACAACGTGGCCGACGGGAACAAGATTTTCCAGATTTCATTGAAGGCTGCAGTGAGCGCGGATCCGCTTCTCAACGGACTCGTTGGCGGAACGGTGAACGTCGTGAACGACGACAACGAGAATGCGCCATGATTGAAATCCTCGAGCATCGGATCGCCCCGGCGGCACTGCTGAGTCCGAGTAAGATCGCCTACACGGACACGGACGGCGACACGGTCACGATTACTTTTTCCAAAGCTGTTTTTACCGGCGATGCCGCTGCGCAGTTGGCTAAAGCGAACGAGGTTTTCAAGTTCGACACGGGCAATGTGACGGCGGGCGACATGGCGACTCGGCAGCAACTGCAGCGGGTCGACTTCACGAAATTTCCGGTCATTGCGAGCGTTGGTAGCACGGTCAACGGCGTGGGACTAACGATCGAGGCGGTGCAAGTCGGGACGGCGAATGGGTTGGCGCATGTCGGAGCGATTTCAGGGCTCGGTGTTTCCCTGGGCGCGATCGTCATCGATGGCGATCTCGGCCAAATAGATGCGGGAGGATCCGGGCTGACGATTGGCGTAAAGGGGCTGACCGTCGCCTCGCTCGGTGCCGTTGGGACGGGGACGCAGATTGCCGTAGCGAATCCTACGGCGGAGAATCCCGCGCCTGATCTCGTGAGCACGATCACGGGCGAACTCACTTTTCTCAAAGTGCTCGGCGACGTGAAAGACGCGCGTATCCGCGTCGTCGATGGCAAGAACGCGCAGGGCCAGATCACGACGGCGGCAAAGATCGGCGCGCTGACGATCGGCGGCTCGTTGGTCGGCTCCGCAGGCACGGAAACAACGAGCGACGATACCGGCGAAATTACTAGTGAACGCGGGATCGGCTCGATCGTCATCGGTGGAAATGTAACTGGCGGCGGCGGCGTAAACTCCGGTCGCATCAGCGCGGCAGGATCGATTGTGAGCGTGCAGATCGCCGGCGACCTCGTGGGGGGCGTGGGGATGAGCAGCGGCTCGATCATGAGCAACGGGAATATCGGCGCGGTGAAAATCAGCAGCGACGTAAGAGGGGGCGGTGGTGAAAATTCGGGAACGTTGCGAGCGTTTGGCAGCATCGCATCGCTGATCGTCGGGGGCGACATGGTGTCAGGAGTTGGACCGCGAAGTGGCTTCGTGAGTGCAATCGGAGCGATGCAAAAGGTGTTTGTGACCGGCGATATCGACGGAAGCACGGCGAATGCGGGAGCCCGCTCCGCAGGGATCTACGCGAACGGTCTGCCGAGTGTCACGGTGCTGGGAAATATCTTCGGAGGTGCTTTCTCGCAGACGGGATCGATCGAGAGCGGGCGGACGATTGGTAACGTCGTGATCAATGGCAGCGTCGAGGGTGGCGTGGGCGACGGCTCCGGCGTGATCCTGGCGCAAGGTGCGATCGGGAGCGTTCTGATCAAAGGCCATCTCATCGGCTCGGATGGCACTCAAAGCGGGCTCGTGCGCAGCGGGCTCGATCCGTTGCAGCCAGGCAGTTTCGGCTCGATGACCGTGCTCGGAAAAGTCAGCGGCGCCGCGGGAGACAATTCCGGCTCGATCATTTCCGGCGGCACCTTGGGAAAGGTGACAATTGGCACTTCAACGACTGCCACGCTCGATGCGCTCGGCGGCGGCAGCGGAATTTTCAGTGGCGCGATCTCAGCGCGGGGAAAAATCGGGAGCGTTAAAATCACTGGCCACGTGCAAGGCGGGGATGGTCCTCGCAGCGGCGTGATCGCGAGCTTCGATCGCACGGATGCGCTCGGCGAATACGCGGGGGAGCTTGGATCCATCAGCATCTCCGGGCATCTTGCCGGTGGGTTGGGCGTCGACAGCGGCTCGCTTCTCGCCGATGGCGGGCTCGCCAAATTCTCAGTCGCCGCTCTCACTGGCGGCAGCGTGCAGACGGGACGCGGGCTTCTGAGCGACGGTGATGTTGGCACCATCAAGATTCTTGGCGACGTGAGCATGAGTGCGTCGGTGCTCGTAGGTGGTAGCGTGAAAAGTTTGGTTGTCAGTGGCAATGCGGACGCAGCCTTCTTTCGCTTCGGAGAAAGCGCGCAGTCGCTGACTTTCAGCCACGATATTTCCAACGCGTCCGTGAGTGCGGGCACCAACCTCGCGCGCATTACGGTTCGCGGAAATGTCAGCGGCTCGCATTTCCTTGCGGGCTACGATTTGAGCGGCACGGCATCGAATCCCGACGCGCAAATTGGCGTCGTGAGTGTGAGCGGCAATTGGGCTTCATCGAGCATCGCGGCGGGCGTTGCGGTCGGCAGCGACGCGGGATTTGGGAATCAATTCGACATGAGAACGCCGGGTTTCGACGACCCCGGCATCATCTCGAAGATCGCGAGCGTCGCCATTCGCGGAGCGGCGACGGGTGCTCTGGGCGAGAGCACGGGCATCGTTGCCCAGTTGGTTCGCAGCGTAAAAATTGGTCCGACCAAATTCGCGCTTAATGCCTCAGCCGACGCTCAAGTCTTAACGGTCGGCGACCCTGAGGAGGGCGTGACGATTCGCGAAGTAGTGTAGTCGCGGGTTTGCCGAGGACGTCGAGCAAGTCCCGGAGCAAGCTGACTTCCCATTCATTCGCCGGGGCGGAGACGAAGTTTGGACGGGGCAAATTTCACGGGCGTCCCGGATCGAGTTGCAGGCTTTCTGAAAAGCCGGTCGAGCAGCGTCGCCTTCTTGGGTGTGCCGTGCAGGAGTTCTGCGGTGTGGGCTTTGAGTTCGGCGGGAGTAAAATCGATGCCGGTGCGAGAGAGGACGGAGCCCTCGGCCAGTGAAAGCTCGAGCGCGGCGCGTTGCGCCTGGACCTGCGCGTCGGCGAGCCCTTGTTTCACCTCAAATAAACCAGCCTCGACTTCGAGCACCCGGCGCCCCTCGACTTTGCCGACGTTGAGCCGGTCGCGCTCGGTCGTGAGGAGGTTTTCGTTGAAGCGGATCATCGTGCGATAGTCCGACGAACTGGCCCGGCTGTGCTGGATTTTTTTGATCGAAGTGTTGAGGGAGTTTGCGAGCTGCGTCTCCATTCCTTTGATCTGCATCTGCAATTGTTCGACGCTCGCGAGCACCGCCGCGTATTCGTGCCTTCCGCGAATGCCACCGCCGAGCGGGACACGCATTTCGAGTCCCACGGACCACGATGGAAAGCCGGCGCTCCCAACTTCACCGACCGAATCGCTCGGGGAATCGCCGAGGCCGTTGTAGCCAAAAGTGCCTTTGGCATTGAGCTCGGGCAGCCGCTGGTTGCGTGCGACGGCCAGCCGAATGAGTGCTTCATCAAGCTTCTTTTTTTGAATCAGGTAGTCGGGATTGAGCTTGATCGCGCTGCCCCAGCTATCGCCATACGACGGCGTCGGCAGTTGCAGCTCCGGGTCGTCCGCGACGAGGTAAACGACTCCGGAGTTGACTGGTGACTGGCCGGCAAACGTCAGGAGCTGCCCCATCGCTTCGGTGAAGTGCTGGAGGGCGTCGTTACGCTTCGTGCGCCGCAGCGCGAGACCTGCTTCGGCTTCCAGGACATCCAGCTCGGCGCCTTTGCCCGCCTTGGAGCGCTCGCGGCTGTCGTTGAGGATTGATTCAGCCACACTGACGGACTCGTCGAGAAAAAGAAGCTGCTCTTGGGCGAAGTAGACTCCCCAGTAAGCCGAACCGGCTTGCGCCAGCGTCACCATCAATTGCCGCCGATATTCCTGGAACGCCGATTCCGAGGTGATGGCTGCGATGCGCAAATTGGCCAGTGCGGTGGTGGCCCCGCCATTTTTCAAAAGCGGTTGCGTGACGCTAAGGCCGAAGAAACTCTGCCACTCGTTCGTCCGCCCCGGCGCAGTTGCGGGATTAGTCCCGGCGGAGGTCAGCGGCGTGAGGTTGTTGTTGAAGTTGTTGAGCGTGTAGCCAAGCCGCACTTTGCCGCCGAGGGGCGTGAGATTTTCGACGCCGAGATCGAAAAGGTTGTTGTGCTCATCGAGGATTGGGATGCCGGCGAGATTGCGCTGCTGCTCCACGGTGTTGGGCCGCCGGTTGGAGGCGTGCTCCGCGCTGCCGACGAGTTCCGGCTCAAAGGCGCCGCGCTCGGCCAGGGCACGCTGCCGGCTCGATTCGGTGCCGAGAAGTTGCGCTTGGATCGTCTCATTCCGCTCCAGCACCATCCGCAGATATTCGCGCAGGGTGATTCGCACTTTCAGCCCCGGCGGGCCATCAGTTCGAGCGGCGGCGAGTTCCGATGACGGAGCGAGCGTTTGCAGGAAAAGGAGGGCAAACGAGAAGGGTCGAAGAAGACGCATGATCGAATTTCGAGTCGGAAATGAAGGGGTTCCGTGAGTGAAGGCGGTGCTTTGTCTTGTCTCCGTGCGAGGCCCGCAAGCGCATTTTCACACGGCGCGCAGCGCGGCATCACCCGCGGTTCCTGCACCCACGGCACTGTGGAGGGATCAGTGCCGGCAATTCCGCAAATTGGCTCGACACGCGCTCCCGCCGCACACAGAAGTCTGCGCCATGAAGCGAGCTCCCTCTGCCCTCGGACTTTTGATCGCTGGTTGCGCGGCGATTTTCCCGGATATCGCGGCCCATGGGGTCACTCTCACCTCGAATCTCGCGCAGCCCATCGACGGGGTTGAGCGGATCAACAGGACGCGTTGGCTCGGCTCGCAATTCAAGACCGACGGGCAGGCCTATCTGCTCGATATGGTGACGGAACGATTGCAGCGGAATCTCGGCGGCTCGCTCGAAGCGGCGATTTTCACCGATGCCAACGGGCAGCCCGGGACACTGATTGCCGTGCTCGGAAAGCCCAGCGCGATTTCCGGCGCGCCTGGAAACGTCGTTTTTCGCAGCGCTGAGGGGAGCACGGCTGACTTCAACACGACGGCCAGTGAATTGCAGTCAGGTCAAGTGCTGATCGCGCCGGGCGGCGTGAAGATTTCTGGGCTGCCAACCGGCGATTTTGTGGAAGTTTCAGGCGTGCAGCCCACTGGGCTGGCGCTCGAGCCCAACACGACCTACTGGGTGGTCACTCGCGCCAGTAGCGGTGAATATGCCTCGGCTTACACGGATCAGGAAACAGGTACCGGTCCCGGTTATTCTCCGACTTGGGCGCACAGCGAAAACGCCGGCGCCACTTGGAAGTCGGAAAATCTGTCGCCGCTTTTCCTAGCGGTTGATGCCGATCCGTTTCAGCCGGTTTTCCTGGAACTTCGTGTGGATTACGAGGCCATCGCCTCGGCCATCGCCAGCGCCCTGCCGATGGCGCAGGTGCAGCGCGAGGCGCTCTTCGAAGCGACCCGTGACATCACGCGGGATGTAAATGCGCGCCTTTATCGGAATCGCGCGAGAACCCGTTCGCTCGATCGGGAGCAATATCCAACGATCGCATCGCGCTTCGAGTACTTCACAACCGGGGAATACAGCACGAATGACCAGGAATCGCGTTTTCCGGCCAGCGGCTTTGGTTCGGACGTGTTTTCCTCCACCACGGGAGCGGAATATCACATCACGCCGGAATTCACTCTCGGCGTGGCTTTTACCTACATCGAGAGCGACAACCGCCTCGGTCTCGGGCTGGGGAATCTGCGGATCAGCGGGGAAGCATTCACGACCTACGTCTCGTTCGCGAAATCGGGCTTTTATGCTGATGCCCTCTACAGTTTGGGCATCTTCGAGCACGAAATCCGGCGGGATACGTTGTTTGGTAGGACTGCCCTGGCCACTCCGGAGAGCATCACCCACACGGTTCAACTCAATTTCGGCTACAGCGTGGAGATCGCGGAATTCATCACCGGACCATTCACGACACTGACGTACATCACTGGTGACCTGGACGGGTATACAGAGGCTGCCGGCGGCACGGCGAACGTGCGGGTCGCGGGGCAGAATTTCGACTCGCTGGTTTCGCAGGTTGGCTGGCAGGTTTCGCGGGACTTCCGCGTGCGTCGTGCGACGATCACGCCACAGTTCCGGCTTTCGTGGACCCATGAATTTCTCGACGCCGCCGAGACGGTTGGGGTTGGTCTCGAGCAATCTCCCTTTGCCATCGGGAGCGGAGGTCGTTTTCAGCGCATCGGACGCTTTGATGCTTCAAGTAAAACGGAGGCGCCCGGCGCCGATGCGCTGGAAATCGGCTTCGCGCTGGGCATGCAACTTTCCGCAAATTTCGGGATCGTTTTGGATTATGCCACTCGGATGTGGCAGGGCGAAAATTTCGGCCAATCGCTTTCGCTGACCGGCAGTTTTAAATTTTAACGTCCCAAAGGGTTGATTTGTGCAGAGAGGGCGGCACGATCGCCGACCGTTTTTCTATGATCCGAGCATTTGCCTGCGCCGCGTTTTTGACGTGCCTTTCGTTTTCCCGAACGTATGGCGCCGACCCGAAAGTGGTGGTGGGAATCACCGAGCCATTTTTCGACGTTATTCTCAGCTCCTCAGTGCAGGGCACGATTCACGCGCAGAAATTTCAGGAGGGCGCAGAAGTGAAAAAAGGGGACGTTATCATGGAACTGGATAGCACCTTGGAGGGATTGGAAGCGGAGCGCCGGAAATTCGTGATGGCTCACGCAAAAGCGGACTACGAGGCAACGAAGACACTTTTCGAGAAGACGAAATCGGTGAGCAAGGACGAGATGGACAAAAAGGAGACGGAGTTCCGCGTCGCCGCTGCCGAGCAGAAGATCGCTGATGAGCAACTGAATCGCCGGCGGATCGTGGCGCCCTTCGACGGCACGATCGTTGAGTATTTCCTCCAGCCCGGGGCAAGCTGTGAACCGTACAAACCGCTGGTGCGGATGGTGGATACGAAACGGTGTTACTTCATCGGCCACATCGAAGGCGCGTCGGCCTCGGATCTGAAGTTGGGGCAGAGCGTGAAAGTGGAAGTCGACGGCGCGAAGAAGCCGGTGAACGGCCATCTGGTGCTGATCGCGCCGGTGGTCGATTCTGCGAGCGGGCTGGCTCGAGTGAAGGCGATCTTTGAGAATGCCGACAGCAATGTGCTGGCCGGACTTGCGGGGAAAATGACGCTCGAATGAGATCATGGGATCGGAATTGAACGACACGGACGAGCGATTCGAGCGCATCACCGAGGAAGTAGCGGCGCTCCGGAAATTCCCCGGGACGGCGAAGGAATTTTGGCCCCGGCTGCTGGCGGCCTGCGCGCATCTCGCGCTCGCGGACGTCGCGGCGTTGATGCTCGGGCGTCCCGGGCAGACACCGCGCTGGATCAAGATCAGTGAATGGAACGCGGGTAGCGCAGCGACACGACAACGGGCGAATTTCGGGGCATTCATCGAGCAGGCTGCGGAGCGCGGGTTGGACGAGGGGTCGTTTGTTGAGCAGGACGACGAGAGTTCGGGGGCGTTCACGGTCGGCGTGAGGATGAAGCTGGCTCGTGCTGAGGATGAGCTCGTGCTCGTGGTGCAACTCGTCGATTTCACCGAGACGGCCGCGCGCGATACCCTCGGTACGGTTGAGTCTCGCCGCAGATACTCCTGCGTTGTATCAGGCCAATCTTGCGAGCCGTCAGGCGCAGGCGGATGTGGAGAAATTTGCGACCGTCCTCGACCTGATGGTCCCCGTGAACGCTGAGAAGCGCTTCATCGCCGCGCTGCTCGCGCTGTGCAATGGAGTGGCTGCCCGGCTCGGCTGCGATCGCACGAGTGTCGGCTGGATCGAGGGTGGATATGTGCGGTTAAAGGCGATCAGCCGGACCGAGAAATTTGATCGGCAAATGGCCGCGGCTCAGGCCCTCGAGGCCGTGATGGAGGAGTGTGCCGACCAGGACGAGGAAATCCTCTGGCCGATGCCGGACGGAGCGGGGGTTGTGGCGCGCGATCACGAAAAATTCGCGAAGGAACATAATGCCGGGCACCTCTGCACCGTCCCGCTTCGGGTGGATTCGAAGGTTGTCGCGGTCCTCGCGTGCGAGCGGCAGACCTCGGCATTCACGGTTACGGAGATGCAGCAGATCCGCCTGCTCTGCGATCAACTCACGCCGAGGCTCGGAGACCTGAAGAGAAGCGACCGTTGGATCGGAGCGCGCGCTGCTTCGGGAATTCGTGAACAAGCAGCAAAGCTTCTCGGCCCCGAGCATACCTGGCCGAAAATCTTCTCAATCCTAGGAGTGATCCTCGTCGCCGCGCTCTTCCTCGTGCGGGTGAATTACCGGGTTGAGGGAACCTTTATTTTGCGCAGTGATGCGGTCTCGTATCTCACTGCGCCGTTCGAGGGATTCATCGACAAAGTGGCGGTGCGTCCTGGTGATTACTTGGTCAAAGGCGCGGAGGTTGTCTCGCTGAACCGGTCGGACTTGTTGCTCGAGCAGTCCGCTGCCGCGGCCGAGATCACGCGTTACGAGCGCGAGATGGAGAAGGCGCGCGCGGGAAAACTGTTGGCGGAGATGCGCATCTCTCAAGCTCTGGCGGATGAGTCGCGCGCGAAATTTGACCTTATTGCGCATCGTCTGGAGAACGCCGTGCTTCGGGCGCCCTTTGATGGCGTGATCGTCGAGGGCGACCTCCGCGAGCGGATTTCTTCGCCGGTGAAACAGGGCGAACCGCTCTACAAATTTGCGCGGATCGAGGGGCTTTACGTCGAGGCGGAGGTCAACGAGCGCGATGTCAAACACCTCGCGGTGAACACGCAGGCGGAATTTGCATTCGTGGCGCAGCCGCGGACGACTTTTAAGGCGACGGTGATCTCCATCGAGTCCGCGGCGCTCGCGAAAAAAGATGGGAACGTCTTCGTGGTCCGTTTGAAGCCCGAGGATTCCGTCGAGAAGTGGTGGCGTCCAGGCATGACCGGGCTCTGCAAGATCGAGACGAGCAAACGTTCACTCTGGTGGATTTTCACACACCGCACGGTGGATTTCCTGCGGATGAAATTCTGGTGGTAAGCAATGGCGGGCGATCCCTCAGCCACCTTCAGCGAATCGTGGTATCGCGTGGCCAAGCAGCGAATCTGCCTGCGCCCCGGAGTGGTCGTGCGCCGGCAGGACTTCCGGGGCGAGCGGTGGATCGTGCTCGAGAACCCTTTCAGCAACGAGTTTTTCCGTCTTCGTCCGGCGGCGTTTGAATTCGTTGCGCGCTTGTCGCCCTCGCGGACGATCGAGGAGGTCTGGACCGAATGTCTCGAGCGCTTTCCCGACACGGCGCCGGGCCAGGAGGCGGTGATCCAACTGCTGTCGCAGCTCTACTTTTCCAATCTCCTCCAGTACGACACCGCCGCCGATGCGGCGCAACTCTTCGAGCGCTTCAAGCGCCGCCGCCAGAGAGAGATTCGGTCGCGCTTCCTGAACATCATGTTCATGCGCTTCCCCCTGTTCGACCCCGATCGTTTTCTCGTCCGCACATTGCCATTCGTCGGGAAATTTATCGGGGTTTTCGGTGGCTTGGTTTGGCTGATCGTGGTGGGTTTTGGATTGAAGGTGGTCGTCGACAACGTGGGCGATTTGTGGAACGAGGCGCAGACGGTCCTCGCGCCGGCAAACCTGCCCTACCTCTACCTCGCGCTCGCGCTGGTGAAGACGCTCCATGAGTTTGGGCACGCCTATTTTTGCCGGAAGTGGGGCGGGGAGGTTCACGTCATGGGCCTGATGCTGATGATTTTCACGCCCATTCCGTACGTCGATGCGACGTCGAGTTGGGGCTTCCGCAGCAAGTGGCGGCGCGCGCTCGTCGGCTCAGCCGGGATGATCGTCGAGGTGTTCGTCGCAGCGATCGCCGCGTTCGTCTGGGCGCGGACCGGGCCGGGCGCGACGCATTCGATCGCGCACAACATCATGTTCGTCGCATCTGTCTCGACGCTCATTTTTAATCTCAATCCGCTCCTTCGCTTCGACGGATATTACATTCTTTCCGACCTGATCGAGGTGCCGAATCTGCACCAGCGCGCGACGGCGCAACTCAAGCACCTCTTCGAGCACTACCTCTTCGGTGTAAAAAAGTCGGTGAGCCCGGCGCTAACGAACGGGGGCGCGTGGGGCTTCGCGACGTTCGGGGTGGCGAGCGCGGTGTATCGCGTGACCGTTTTCGCGGGGATCCTCCTCGCCATTGCAGACCGCTTTCTCATCATCGGTTTGATCATGGCAGGGGTTTGCCTGATCTCATGGGTGACGGTGCCCTTGATCAAATTCATTCAATATCTTGCCGCAAGCCCGCGGTTGGTCCGAGCAAGGGGGCGGGCCATCGGGGTCACCTGCGCTCTCGCGGCGACCGTGCTGGTGTTTTTGCAGCTGGTTCCATTTCCGCACCACTTCCGCGCCCCCGGTGTCGTCCGGGCTCGTGAACGGACAGAGATTTCGAGTGATTCGGCTGGCATGGTCGAGACGATGATCGCCAAGCCGGGGGCGCGCGTGGTACGAGGTCAGCCGCTGCTGCGGATGAGCAACCGGGAGATGGAACTTGAACTCGCTCAAACCGCTGCTCGGGCGCAGGAGGTGCGGGCACGACTGCTCAAAGCACAGAAGGACGAGACGGCCGACATTAAGCCACTCCTGCAATCTCAGGCTGCGGTAGCCGAGCGCCTTATGAAGCTTCGCGCCGACGCGGCTGCGCTCACCATCCGCGCCCGGCACGACGGGGTCTGGGTCGCTCCGGGGATCGAGGATTATCTGGGTCGCTGGCTGCCACGTGGGTCAAATCTGGGTTTGCTCGTGAATCCATCGGTTTACGAATTTGTCGCCACCGTTCTGCAGGAAGATGCCGACCGCGTTTTCGCTCGGCAGCGTCCGGGCGCCGAGGTCCGTCTCATCGGTGATGCCAGCGAGACGATGGCTGTGAACGAATGGCGCGTGATTCCCGGAGAGCAGCGGGTGTTACCGTCCTCCGCGCTCGGGATGCGCGGAGGTGGGGAAGTTCCGATCGCCGCGGACGACGAGCACGGAACGAAGAGCGCCGAGCCATATTTCAAAGTGATCGGCAAACTGCCCGCGAGCCCGGAGATCGCTCTTTTCGACGGCTGCTCAGGCAAAATTCGCTTTAACCTCCAGCCTGAGCCGCTACTGACCCGCTGGGCACGCCGACTCTGGCAGCTCCTGCAAAAGCGCTATCAGCTGTGACGCCGTTTGTCCCGACGCACGACTACCGCCGCACCGCCTACCGTGTCCCGCGGCGGTCGCTGAAGGGATTGGACGCCGCCGTCAATGACCTCATCGGCCTCTATCACCGACGTGGCGCCGTCTTTGCGCAGCTCGAAAAGGATGCGCTCGAAGTCGAGCGCTACACGGCGGAAACGACCGCTCTCTCGACCCGGGATTTGCACCGTCGTCTCATGGAATATCGGGAGACTTTTCGCCGAGGCGGGAGGGAGAGCGAAGTGTGCCTGCTTCCCGCGCTGGCGGGGATCCGGGAAGTATCGGCGCGTGAGCTCGGGATGCGCCCTTTCCCAGTCCAAATCATCGGCGTCCTCGCGCTGCACCGGGGTTTTCTGGCTGAGATGGCGACGGGCGAAGGAAAGACCCTCACCGCGGGACTCGCCGCAGTGCTCGCCGGCTGGACGAAACGCCCGTGTCACGTCGTCACCGTGAATGACTACCTCGTCGAACGCGACGCCGAGCGGCTCGGGAAGCTTTACGAATACTGCGGGGTGCGAGTCGGGTGCGTGACTGGCGCCATGCCTCCAGAGGAGCGGCAAAAAGGGCACGCCTGCGATGTGACTTACACCACGAGCAAAGAGCTGCTGGCCGATTTTCTCCGAGATCGTCTTCGTGTTGGATCACTTCACCATCCCACGCGGCGGTTGGTTGGGAGGCTCCTCGGATCGCCTGCAGCGACCCTGAATGGCTTGGTGATGCGCGGACTCCACACCGCGATTGTGGACGAGGCGGACAGCATCCTGATCGACGAAGCCGTCACCCCCTTGATCATTTCCGCAACGCACGAAAACCCGCTGCTGAAGGAAGCTGGCCAGACCGCGCAAAAGATCGTTGCCGGTCTACGCGACGGTGAACACTACCGAAAGAACCTGAGGTTTAAAGAAATCGAACTCACCGAGGCCGGGGTAAAGCACGTTGCCGACACCAGCGCATCACTCCCCGGGGTGTGGCGCGGCGGTGCGCGACGTCTGGAATTGGCGATCCAAGCCCTCGTGGCGCGGGAATTTTTCCACCGCGACCGGCAATACATCATCGAGAAGGGGAAGGTCGTTATCGTCGATGAGTTCACCGGCCGTCCAATGCCGCAGCGGACGTGGCGTGAGGGAATGCATCAGGCGATCGAGGCGAAAGAAGGACTCGAGATATCCGACCCATCCGAGACGATCGCGCGGTTGAGTTTCCAACGGTTCTTCCGGTGCTTCCACAAGCTGGCTGGAATGACGGGCACCGCCCGGGAGGCGGCGAGAGAATTTTGGCAGGTCTATCAATTGGCGGTGATCGCAATTCCGACTAACCGGCCGTGCGTTCGGGAACAATGGCCCGACCGGGTCTTCGCGACCGAAGAGGACAAATGGGCTGCTGTCGCGGATGAGATTGCCCGCGTCCATAAAACAGGGCGCCCATTACTCATCGGCACCAGGAGCGTGGCCGCTAGCGAACGACTAGCCACACTCCTGGCGGACCGAGAATTACAATGCTCGATTCTGAACGCGGTTCGTCTTAATGAAGAGGCGGCCATTATCGCCATGGCTGGAGAGGCTGGACGCATAACCATTGCAACCAACATGGCTGGTCGTGGAACAGATATCTTCCTTGGCCGCGGGATCGCGGCGCTTGGAGGATTGCATGTCGTCGCTACAGAACGCCATGAGTCTGGGCGGGTGGACCGTCAGCTTTTTGGGCGGAGTGCCAGACAAGGCGACCCCGGCAGCGCACAAGCATTTGTAAGTATCGAAGACGAATTAATTCGCCGCCATCTGCGTCCGTTTTATCAAAATATGATCCATCAGGCGGTTTCGGATAAGCTTCCGTCATGGAAACCGCTGGCGCGTATCGCGTTCCGACATGCGCAAAGCAACGCTCAGCGACTAGCCTTCGCGCAACGAAAAAGAATTATGGCGGCAGACCAATGGCTTGGTGAGGCGCTGTCATTCTCGGGCGAGGAGATAGCTTAAGGCGGATCGTGGTGATACTGCCGCACTGATGTCGCTCAATTGCACTGTTGCTACAACCTCAATTTTACGCGAGACGTGGAGGGCTCGGACTACTCATGTTATAGCCATCTCAAAATTTAATCTGACACGGGCGGGGATAGGCAATCTCTCCGGCTATCAACCTTGTAAATTAATGGTGCCATTGGTGATTATATCGCACCAGCGATGCACCGGCTACGGTTCTGAGTAACCGCTTCGGTGCGCTCATAAGGAAGAATATCGGCGACTCCGCTGCGTGCTCAAGCAGTCGTAAAATTTCTCGATTCTGCCGGTTGACACGTCCGCGCGCCGCTGATTTTATCCCCGCTTCCCGGACGTGAAAAGTGCCGTCTGGAATCGATTCGTGCGTTCCAAACACCCCAACCAAGGCAATCTCTTCGAGCTTCAGGCGCTCGAACCGCGGGTATTGCTGTCAGCTGATCTTCTTGCTTCGGCTGCCGCGACGGCCCCAAAGGCAAGCCATGGTCAGGCGACTGAGGAGGTCGCAGTGGGGCGCGAGGAGGCTGCGAATCTGGCTCAAAAATGCTACGTCGTCGCCTACGACGCGGGTGCGCAGATCGCCGATATTTTCGACGGGATGACTGGCGAGGTGGCGCAAGTTGCATCGACAGATTCTTCATCCGAGATGGCGCAATCAGCGGTTCCGGCAAGCATTCCGGTGGAATCCGCGGCAGCGGTTCCAGATTTTTCAACTGCTGCCAAGCCCGAGCTTCCTCCGGCAACGGAGACGGCTCCGGAGACCGATGCGGCTTCCAATCCCGAGCAGATCTCATCGGCCGAATCCGCTGCGACGAAGTTCCAAACGACGCCAGTTTCCGCGCAAGAGGATGGATTGGTTGCGCCTGGGCTTCTTTCTGTTGATCCAAACTGTCCAATCGTCGAGCAACTCACGACGACGCTGAAGGCAGCCAATGGACCTCCATCCGATGGCTTGGGATCAAGTGTAGAACAGCCTTCGCAGCCGACTTCGGCAGATAGAGAAGTTTCGGCGGAGGGCATCGTTGCGTTCAATGACCGACCGCTGTCGGTCGATCAGGCGGCGGATGCAACGCAATCTGCGGCGGGTTCGGGCGCAGGTTGTCACCTCGTGGTGGAGACTCCGTGGCGTGCACTCGGCACTTTGGAGGTTGGCGTCGGCGACAGGCTTTCGGGGAGCGGAACGGTGATTGGAGATGTTGTGAATCGTGGCGTTGTCAGCCCGGGCAATTCTCCCGGGATTCAAACTGTGACCGGAAGTTTCACGTTCACTCGCTCGGGTTCCACTCACATCGAGATTGGCGGCCTCACGCCTGGGCCCGGCGCAACCGTCGATGACGGGTATGATCAAATTGACGTCAATGGCGCGGTGCAGTTTGGCGGAACGTTGCAGGTGACATTGATCAATGGATTCATTCCACAGGTCGGTCAGCGCTTTGACATCGTGAAGTTTGGATCGGCGACGGGCAGCTTCGACAACTATGAGGGTCTGGTGATCGGTAACGGACTTTATCTCCGCCCGACGTATGACGCGATCGGGCACAAGTTGACGCTCACAGTCGTTGCGCATTCCGCGACGGCCGTTAATCGACCGGTAATTTTCATTCCCGGATTTGCCGGCAGTTTTTTTGCGGATGATACTGCCGCGGGGATTCAAGAGTGGCTGCTAACGCGTGGTATCGCTCCGGATAAGTTGGTCCTTGAACCACTGACAAACGCATACTCGAATCTGGTTCAGTCTTTGGTGAATGTGGGCTATACGCCGGGTGTGGATCTCTTTGTTGCAAATTGGGACTGGCGCCTCCCGGTGGCAACGCAGGACACAACCGCGAATGGGCGTCTGGACAATGTAACGGCGTCCGGTATCACGGATGCGACATTCGAGACTGGTGTTGATTACCTCGGTTACTATCTTAGCAAAGCGGTCAATACGTGGTCAGCGCTGACTGGTCTTGTTTTACCGGCGGTCGATTTTGTTACCCATAGCACGGGTGGCTTGATTGCCCGAGCTTATATTGAAAGCGCCGCCTACGGCGCCGGTTATGGCGCCGGATTAATGCTGCCGAAAGTTTTCAATTTCGTGGAATCAGCCGCGCCCAATCAAGGAGCCGCTGGACCGGTTCCATTGCTCAACAACGACTTTAGCCAAAAAACATCGTCCCGTGTCTTAGGCCGCGCGGTCAACGAGGCCTACAAGCTGCTCAGGGGTGGATTGGAGATTCAGAACCCAGGCACGGCTCCGACTACAAAGGCTCAACTGGATGCGGAAGGCGGAGATGGCCAGCGGTGGTTTATCAGCAGATACGTTCAAAGTTTCTCCGATCTGCTCGCCACTTACGCTTTTATCGACCTGAACAATGACGGAACGTTTGAGCAACTCACGATAGCCAACGGCGGATTTGAAAACACGTTACTTAAGGATCTGAATGGAGGTCTCGATCGGAACGCGTTCCTTGATCTCGTGCTCGGCGTTACCACGGTGATCTACAGTGGTGAAGTGCAGACAGAAAATCGGGTGATTGGTGAGACCGGGTTCAACGCGCTGCGCGGGCGCGGGAATGAGATTCTGCCCTTCAACCATTACGTCGGGGATCTGCCGGGAGCGACGACGCCATGGTTTGCGACGATCGAGAGCGACGCGAATGGTCCGGAAGGTGATGGGACGGTGCCGACGGAATCGTCCATCGGGCAGTTCAGCGACGACGCCGCTCGGTTGTCCAACGGGAAGTTGATCCTGGCGTCCATCACGCACATCGACGCGGGAGTGGCAGTTGATCACACGGGTTTGACGAACAACCTTTTCGCCCAGCAGCGGACGATCGAGGCACTGACGGGGGTCCGTCCGGCAGCATCGGCGATTTCCACCACTCTTGAATTGAGCCGCGCTCTGGCCGGGCTGAAGCTGATTCAATATGGGTTGATCAGCCCGACGGAGTTCGGTCAGGAGATCTATGGTCGAGTCAGCCCGTTGGTGGCAGTGCTTGGCCCCGGAACGCGTCCAGACTTGGAAACGGTGATCAACTTCATCTTTAACACCGTGGATGGCCTGGCCGGCGGTGCGCCGTTGACGGCGACACTTACGACCCCTGTTGGAACCGGTTCGTTCGGGATTTCGCCGGCGGCGGGCAGCGAGAACGGCTTTGCGTTTCTCGCGCTCAATGGAATCTCGTTCCTTGCCGGGTCGGCGGGAACAGGGGTGAAGCTCGATTCCGGCAAACTGGGGCTCGTGCTTTTCACAGATGGAACCTACGCCCTGAGCCTTTCCGGCACTGCGAGCATTGTTGGTGTGCCCGGACTGAATTTCAGCGGCACCGTTGCGCTACTTTCGAATAATTCCGGGGCCGTCAACCAGACTCTCACGGTGGGCGCGGAGACTGTGCGAGTCAACTTCGCCCAAGATGCGCAGTTCGGCTTTGGCGGAAAGCTCACGTTAATTACGCCAATCGCCGACCTTGACGGAGATTTTGCCGTTGAGGTCAATGGCTCAGATGTCCTCATCGGAGCGGCGGACGTGACCACCTTCGTCGGCGACAAGAAGGCTGCAGGAGCAGCGGATGATGTCGGGATTCGTGTGAACAACGCCCAGTTTGCCCTGGCGATCTTTGCCGACCAGAATTACGCGTTCAGCGCATCTGGAACGGCGGCGATGTCGAATGTGCCGGGCGTTGTCATCTCTGGAAAGTTGACGATCGAGAAGAATACTTCGGCGGCGGCGGTGCAGCGAACGGTGAGCGCAGGTCTGGCAACGGTTGCCCTCAATCTCACGGCGGGTGCTTCGCAAATATCGGGGGCAGGACTCGTCTTCACTGTTGCCGGCTTCGATGTTGGCGGTGACTTCAGCTTCATTCAAGGGACAGCGCCGGCGCTCGCGGTGGCGGTGAGTAACGTTCACGTTGAGATCGGCTCTCCGGTGATTGCCAAAGTCATCGGCCTCGCCGGGAACTTCTCGATTACCGAGACGGGTCTTAACGGTGCGGTGGTCGGCACTGTGATACTAGACGTTCCTGGGGCTTCCTTTGCGGGCAATTTTGACGTTGTCATCGCCGGGTCGAATTTGACGGTGATTGGCAATCCGTCGACCCTTACCGTTTTCGGGCAGACTATCACGGGGAGTTTTGAACTCCAGCGCACGACGACCGGCGGCGGTGAGCAGGTTGTAAAGATATCGGCAACAGGGGTGGGGGCCGTTCTCGGCGCGCCGGCAGTCGTGACGATGGTGGGCGGCAGCGGAGCTCTCATCGCGCGCAGCTCCGGAATCTCTGGCCGCGTGACCGGGGGGGTCAGTATCAATGCGGGTCCGGTCAGTGTGCCCGCGCCCGGTCCGGGGGTGACACCGGCCAATTTCGATCTGATCTTTAATAACACCGCGTTGGCCGTGAATGAGACCTTCGCGATCGGCGGGGCGCTCGCAGTTCCGGCAGGTCCGTATTTGCGGTTTGCGGCGGGTGGGGATTTGCGGGTGACGGTCGGCGGCGCGCCCCAAGCACTCAGGGGTGAATTCGCGTTTGAACGGTCGACCCGATCCGCTGACGGTGTTTCGGTGGTGCGCCTTGCTGCGACCGGAGCTTCAATGAAATTTACAACCGCTGCGGGGACTGAGTTGGTCAGTCTGACCGAAGCCGAAGGATTCTTCATTTTTGAGAATGGAGGCTTCGCGGGTCGAGTGAGCGGGATAGCCGGGGTGACGCTCCCTGGAGTGACGCTTTCGGCCGCGGCGAGCACAGAGATCAGCACGTTCACGCTTCCGGTGAGCGAGAGCATCCAAGTCGGCGGAGCAACGCTGACGCTCGATCTCCCCGCCGGTCCTTATCTCCGCCTGACGGTGAAAGGGGGAAGCATCTTGGTGGCGGGTCAGAAGCTGGTCGGTGATTTCACTTTCACGAAGAATGCTGCTGCTGTGACCGTCGCCGTTAGCGGCCTTTCGCTGAGCTTTGGCGGCGCGGAGACCTTTATGACCGCCCGAGCCTCAAGCGCGACTCTGACTCTGAGCGCGGCTGGCGTTACTGCAACCGTTTCGGGCGCCACGCTCGATGCGGCGCTGCCAGGCGTTGTTTTTGGCGGCACTTTCGAGCTCGCGCTCGACACCACTGCCGCCACGCCATTCGTGCGCGTCAATGGGTCGGCGTCTCTGAGTGTGGAGAATGCGACATTGAATGGGACGTTTGCGATTGAGCAGTTCACGACTCTCGGCGGAAGCAAGACGGTGAAGGTTGGTCTCACCGGATTGACGCTCACGTTGGGCGACGGGCCAACGCCTTTCGTAAATGTCACTAACGGTGCGGGAACGCTCCTCGTGGATCGCTCAGGTCTCGCAGCCAATTTCCTCGTTACGGCAGCGGTGCACATCCCGGGCGGAGTAGTGAATTCCACCGCGACAGCGCGAATTCAAATCAACACACGTGCGAGTGCCGTGGACGAGAGCATCGTCATGATGCACGATCTCGTTCTACCAGGAGGACCTTTCGCGCGGGTCGAATTGACGGGCGTTACGTTGACCATCGCAGGCAGCACCCTGCCAGGGAGATTTCGCGTTTGATCAGACGACGCGACCCGGCGGAACGAAGATTACTCGTTTGGCGATCACAGGTCTGGAGATCGCAGCCGCCGGAAATAGCATCGTCAAAGGCGAGGGCGTCTTCGTGCTGCTGCCGCCGAGTGGTGCGGCTACCGGTGGTCTCGCGGGTTTTGCCAACGGCGCACTCTCCACTGCGATCGGCAGTGCAAACGGAGGGTTCCGGATCAACAAGAGCGGCCTGTCGGTCGAAGAGACCATCACGGTGGGCGGGCGGACGCTGACGATTCGGTTCGATGACGGTGAAACGGATTTGTTTTCTTTCTACGCTGAGAACCTGACGTTGAACATCGGCGACTTCATTGCAATTCAGGGCAATATTGCATTCAGCGGGACCGGCGCGAAGCAGACCTTCGCGGGGGAAGGGCTCGAACTGTTCCTTGGTCGCGGACCCCCGCGATTGCCCAACGGAGACCTCAACCCGCTCGCGCAAGGCGTATTGCTGCGCGATGCCACGGTGGGTCTCGTCAAAATCGGCGCGACCTACGCGCTGATGGCTACGGGCACCGTCGAGGTGGTCGGGGTCAGCGGAGTCTCGATCAGCGGCACGGCGCTGGTGCGGGTGAATACGACAGGGTCGGCGGTAGACGAGGTGCTAGCGATCGGCACCGGCGGGCGCGAAGTGCTCGTGAAGTTCCGCGGGGTGGCGGAGACGGCAGCGTCCGGATTTACGCAGTTTGAAGCAAAGAGCGCCGGGTTGGTCATTGCCGGGCAGACCTTGAGCGGCGACTTCGCTTTCGCGAAAGGAACGCTCGGGACCGGCGACGCGGTGCGGGTGACGGCGAACAATGTAACGCTTGGGTTTGGGGATGGGACGAGGAATTTTGTGTCAATCACGGAGGGTGGCGGCGCGTTGCTGCTGACGAATTCCGGAGCCGCAGGGCGCTTGTCGGTTCGCGTGCAAATTGATGTGCCCGGCGTGGCGTTCGATGGGACAGTCGCCTTGCAGATCAACACCACTGCCGTCGCGCTGAACGAGCCAGCGCTGACGCTAGATCTTCCAGCAGGGCCTTATTTCCGCGTGGCGATTGGTGAACTTACACCTGCGGTGCTAACGATCGCGGGCCAGGAGCTCGGCGGCAGCTTCTACCTCGAGCAGGTGAAAGGCACTGCAGGAGCAACAGTAACGCGCATCGCGGCGACCGGAGTGACGGTTAAGTTCGGACCCAGTGGGTCGCCCTTTGTGAACGTCACCGACGGCCACGGCTCGATCATTGTCCGCGCCTCGGGAGTGGCGGCTTCGCTGGCGGCAAATGTCGCGATTGTGGTGCCGAACGCCTCCCTTTCCGGCACGTTTGAGTTGAGCATCAACACAACCTCAGAAGGGCTGAGCGAGACATTCGCGCTCGGCGGCGAGACGGTCGCGCTGAACCTGCCCGCCGGGCCTTATGTCCGAGTTGCGGCGACGGGGGTTGCGCTAGCGTTGGCCGGGCAAAGTATCACGGGCGACTTCGCTTTCGAGCGCGTGGTGAAGGCGGCGGGTGGCACACTGACCCGTCTGGTGGTCAACAATGCGGGTCTTTCGCTCGGCGGTGGGATTGTCACAGTCAGCAATGCGAGCGGGGCGCTTGTTCTTGGAGATACTTCGACCGGATTTGCCGGCACCTTTGCGGGCTCGGTCACGGTGAATATTCCCGGCGTTTCGATCAGCGGTGCTTTGGAAGTTCAAATCAATGACACGGCAGTGGCTGTCAGCGAAAGCTTCGTGGTCGGTGGAGCGGCGGTCACACTTAGTCTGCCCGCCGGGCCGTATCTCCGCGTTGCCGGAAGCGGAATCTCGGCAGTGTTGCCCGGTGCGACGTTGACGGGCGACTTCTCCATCGTCCGCACCACTGCGGTGACGCCTCGGTTGTTCGTCAACGTCAGCAATGCTTCTGTTTCGCTCGGCGGGGGCCTGGTCCGCCTTGACGGTGCATCCGCGAACTTCCTTGTCGCGACAACCGGCATCGCGGGCGAATTCAGCGGCAGCGTGTCGGTGACGATTCCAAATGTTCGCTTTAACGGCGCCTTCAAAGTCGAGTTGAACACGATCGGCCTCGCGATCACCGAAACGCTTACCCTTTCCGGCAGCCTCCCCGGTGTGCCCGCGAGCATTCCGTTCAATATCCCAGCGGGCCAATTCGTCCGGTTACGCCCGGCGGGGCCAACTGTGACGATCGACATCTTGGGTCAGTCGTTCAGCGGCGGCTTTGGGATCGAGACGGACCTCGCGCTGGGCGGCGTTCGCATTGCCTTGAGCGGAGTCTCGCTGAAGATGGGCGTGCCCGGGGCGACCTTCCTCGATGTCACTGCAGCGACCGGTGCGTTCCGCATCGGCGGCGCGGGTGTTGCAGGGAGTCTCAGCGCGAGCGCGTCGATCACGATTCCCGGCATTGACCCGCTCACGGCGAATGTGCGCGTGGAGGTGAACACTTCCGCATTTGCCGTGAACGAGAGCCTTGCGGTGGGCGCAGGCAGCATCTCCCTCGACCTGCCGGCAGGGCCGTTTGTGCGGATCGCGGTGAACGGTCTCAATGCACAAGTCGGCGGTGTCTTGCTCACCGGCGACTTCTACTTCGATCAAAGTGTGCAGCCCGACGGGGCGAAAACCACTCGCTTCGCCCTTGCCAACGCTGCGATCGCGGTGAGCGGAAATGGCATCATCAATGCCGAGGGCTCGTTCCTCGTGAAGACCGGCGGCATCGCCGGCATTCTGAGCGGTGATCTCTCGGTGGCAGCAGGCGGGGCCACAGCCAGCGGACGCGCGGGCTTCCGCATCAATAGCTTCACCACTGCGGTCAACGAGACGCTGACGCTCAATGGGCGCGACCTTGCGATTGTCTTTGGCGTCGCTGAGGCAGGCGCGGTCGGCGCGCCGTTCTTCGGTTTCTTCGCCGAGAATCTCGCGGTCAATGTCGGGAACTTTGTGACGATCGAGGGGAGTGTGAGCTTCGTGCAGAGTGGCGGACGCAGCACGTTCGCCGGTGCGGGATTGCTGGTCTTCCTGGGCCAAGGGCCCGCGCGTCTGCCGAGCGGTGAGTTGAATCCGACGGCGAGCGGCGTGCTGATCAACAATGCCCGCGTCGGCCTCATCCGCGTCGGCGGCGGGTATGCGCTCAGCGCGACGGGCTTGGTGCAATTCCTTGGGATCAATGGCGTCAGCATTGCCGGGGAAGCGACGGTGATCGTCAATACAACCGGCACAATCATCGGCGAGACGCTCTCGATTCCCGGCGACAACAACGATCCCGGCATCACGCTGGCTTTCCCGACCGTCGAGACAGTGACGAATTTCTCCGTTCTGAATGGTGACCTCCGCTTTGCGGGGCAGTCGCTCAACGGAAACTTCGCCTTCTCCAAGGTGACTGCCGGCGCGGCGGGCGACATCCGCATCGCGGCCTCAAATGTCTCGCTCGGCTTGGGGAGTGGCACGACTGATTTCCTTTCGGTTACGAACGGATCGGGGGCGCTGCTGCTCGCGTCGACCGGGGTCGCCGGGCGGTTCAACGGGAATGTTGCGGTGAACATTCCCAACGTCTCGCTGACCGGCAAGTTCGCGGTCGCGATCAACTCGACCTCTGCGCCGGTCAACTCGAACTTTTCAGTCGGCACCGAACAGGTCTCGATTGATGTTCCAGCAGGCCCGTATCGCCGCGTCGAATTGACGCAGATCGATGCCACGCACCCTGCGACGCTGACCATCGCGGGGCAGACCATCAGCGGTAATTACGCGTTCGAGCAGTCGCTATCGACGAGCGGTGGCGGAAAATTCGTGCGCGTCGTGGCGACGGACGTAAGCCTCGACCTCACCGCCGGTGCCACGCCAATCGCGACGGTGCGGAATGGCACCGGGTTCTACGTCGTCACGACCGCCGGGCTTGCCGGTCGCGTGAACGGGACGGTGACGATCACCCCGCCGGCCGGAGTCTTCACCGGCGACTTCTCGCTCGCGGTCAACAGCACGACGGTGGCAGTGAGCGAGACGTTTGCCGTGGGCGAGAAGCACGTGAGCCTCACACTGCCCGCCGGACCGTATGTCCGGGTCGAAGCGCTGAACGCAGGACTGACTTTCCAAGGTGTTCATATCACCGGTAACTTTGCTTTTGAGCAGGCCACGAGCGGTGCGGCCAAGGTCGTGAGCGTTGCATTAACAAACGGCTCGGTTCAGTTGGGCGGGGACCTCGTAAGGGTCACAAATATCGAAGGCGCACTCCTCATGAACGGCACCGCACTTGCCGGTCGGATTAGCGCCTCAGTAACATTGCAGGTGCCCGGTGTGGCCTTCAGCGGCGACGTCCAGTTGCTTCTCAATACCGGCGCGACAGCCGTCAACACGACCTTCGCGGTCGGCGCGCGGACTGTGACGCTGAATGTAGACGCTGGTCCGTATGTGCAATTCGCTGGAACGAACCTCGTGCTCACGGTCGCCGGTCAAAGCCTGCGGGGCGACTTCACCTTCGAACAGCAGACGGTCGGCGCGGCGAAAATCGTGCGCGTTGCCGCGGCGAATGTCGTGCTGAGTCTCGGCGGTCCGCCGGCAATTCTGACCACGACGGGCGGCGGAAATTTCCTGATTACGCCGGCAGGATTTGCGGGCGAATTGACCGTCTCGGTCGTCGCCTCGATTCCCGACGTGAGCTTCAGTGGCAGCTTTAAGCTGCGAATCAATCACACCACGGCGGCGGTGAATCAGACTTTCCGCATCGGCGCGGTGCCGAACACGCTGACGCTCCCCGCCGGACCTTTCATCCGGATCGAAGGAACGCTCGTTTCACTCGGCGTGCTCGGTCAGTCGGTGACTGGCAATTTCGTGATCGAGCAGACCGCGGCAGCCAACGGCTCGAAGGTCGTGCGTGTCGGGTTGAGCGCCGTAACCCTCGGTCTCGGCGGCACGCAGTCCAAACAATTTCGTGAACGTGACGAACGGTTCTGGCTTCGCGGTGTTGAGCACGGCGGGCCTTGCGGCACGCTTCGGCGGAACGGTCGCCGTGAACGTGCCGAACATCGCCTTCAGCGGCGCATTCACGGTCGAGATCAACAATGCACTTTCCGAGGTGAACGAAAGTATCGAACTCGGCGGCGGGATTCAAACCCTCGTGCTGTCGGCGGGACCATTCCTGCGTGTCACCGGCGAGAATCTTCAGCTGAAAATCGCGGGCCAAACCCTGCGCGGCTCCTTCTCGTTTGAGCAACTAACGCGCAGCCCGACGGACAAGATCGTCCGCATCGGCGCGCGTAGCGTCAGCGTCGCGCTCGGCGACGGATCGAACACCTTCCTCAGGGTGACGCAAGGAGAGGGGAATCTCGTTCTGACGAGCGCGGGGATCGCGGGTCGGGTAAGCGGTGCGGCGTCGATCTCGATTCCGAATGTCGAGTTGAGCGCGGCGTTGAGCGTGGCCGTGAACAATACGAATTTTGCCGTCAACGAGACGTTTGAAGTCGCCGGAACGCCGACCAATCTGACCCTGCCGGCCGGTCCGTTTGTGCGGGTGGAAGGAACGAACGTCACCGCCAAGGTCCTCGGCCAGAGCCTGTATGGTAATTTCAGTTTCGAGGCGGTGGGCGCGGTGCCGAACCGCGTCGTGAGCATCGCGGCGGAGCAACGTCCGTCTCGCGCTCGGCGACGGCGTGACGGACTTTGTGACGGTTACCAATGGCGCGGGCGCGTTCGTCGTTCGGCAAGCCGGTCTGGCGGGTGAAGTGAGCGGCTCGGTGGCCGTGAACATTCCGAGCGTCACCTTCTCCGCAGGTCTGCGACTGCAACTTAACACGACCGGCGCAGTCGTGAACCAGACGTTCCTCGTGGCCGGGGTGAGCACGACACTCGCCCTACCGGCGGGAAATTACGTTCAAGTCGCGACGCTCGTCGGCCAGCCAGCTACGCTCTCGGTGCTCGGGCAGACGTTGTCGGCGGAATTCACGATCCAGAAAACTACGGCAACGGTCGCGGGCGTCGTACAGAATCAGGTCAGCGTCGCGATCACGAACTTGACGCTACAAATCAAGGACGGTGCGACGACATTCGTGAACGTTACGAATGGGACGGGCGCACTGCTCGTGACGCCTGCGGGCGTGGCGGCGTCGTTCAACGTAAGCGCGACACTCGGAGCACCCGGCGTGTTCAGCGTCACCGGCGGAACGGTCGCCATTGAGATCAACACAGCGGCGCTTCCGGTCGATGAAACTTACAAAGTCGGCGCGACTGATGTGACGTTGAAAGTGCCCGCCGGTCCGTTCATTCGCGTTGCAGTCGTCGGCGCGCATGTGCTGATTGGCAACGAGACGGCGGAGCTGGTCGGTGACTTCTTCTTCGATCAGGCAACGCGCACCGACGGGACGAAAGTCACACGGGTTGCCGGGAACAACGTCGCGGTTACCGTAGCCGGGCAATCGCTGAAAAACGGGGCTGGCGCGTTCGTTATCCTGCCGACAGGCTTTGCAGGCTTCCTCGCGGGTGACGTTGCGGTGGCAACCGGTAGCCTCGAAGTCGGCGGCAGCATCGGTCTGCGCGTGAACAAGACTGGTGTCGCGGTTGACGAGACAATCATCCTCAATGGCCGCACCTTTGCGATTCAATTCCCGGACGGTGCGAACACGTTCAGCGTATTCGTCGCGGGCCTCACGATTCGCGTCGGCGACTTCGTCGAAATTCAAGGAGACAACATTTCCTTTACCCAGACCGGTGGAGTCGACTCGTTGATTGCCTCGGGCGTGAGCGTCTTCATGGGTAGCGGTCCGGTGATGCTTGATGGCGCGACGCGCAACCCGGCCGCGCAGGGGGTGCTTCTCTCGAGCGCGCGAGTGGGCGTCCAGCGCTTCGGCACCGCCGGTACTTACACGTATGCGGTCTACGCCGAGGGAACTTTGGAAGTTGTCGGATTTTCCGGATTCACCTTCACCGGAAGCGCCACCGTCCGCTTCAATAACGTGGGCGCCGACAAGACTTTGAGTTTCCCGAAAGCGGATGGCGCGAATGACACCATCGCTGTTCCGGGCGGCACGGTGCTCGCGCCAACTGCCTCCTTCACCGGCGACCTCGCGCTGGCCGTCGCGGGGCAGGCGTTGAGCGGCACTTTCGGGTTCTCGCAGTCCATCGTGGCGGGGGTCAAAGTGACGAAAATCGGGGTGTCCAACGCCAGCCTCTCGGTCGGTGATGGGACGACAGAATTCCTGAGCGTCACAAATGGCACGGGCGGCTTCATCGTGAAGCCCACCGGGCTCGCCGGGCGCTTCAGCGCGGAAGTCGCGGTGAACCCCGCTCTCGGATTCAGCCTCTCGGCGGGACTTGCGGTCGAGGTGAACACGACGACCGCCACGGTGGCTGACACGGTCCCGGTTGCGGGCGCAATCACCTTGCCCGCCGGACCGTATCTGCGGCTCGCCGGCGCCGCCATCACGCTCACCGTTTCCGGCCAATCGCTCCTCGCAAATTTCGCCCTCGAGCGCTTCACCAAGTCTGACGGCACAGTGCTCCTGCGGGTCGGCGCGACGAACGTACAGCTTCATTTGAAGGCAGATCCTGCCGGCCCGGATGTGGCATCACTGACGGACGGCGAAGGGTTCTTCGTAGTGAGCAGCGCGGGCCTCGCGGGTCGCATCGGCGGCACGTTGGCGATCACGATCCCGGGCGGTGCGGCTGATTTCACCGGCACCTTTACGCTCGCGATCAACAACACACCGGTGGCGGTGAATGAGTCCTTCGTGGTCGCCGGAAAGACGATCTCCCTCGTGCTGCCGAGCGGGCCGTACGTGCGGGTGGAGGGAATGGGCGTTTCGTTGCGCGTCGCAGGGCAGGTGCTCGGCGGAGACTTCGCTTTTGAGAAAGTCACGACCACCGGCGTCGGTGCGAGATCGGTCATTCGGGTGGTCATCGCCAACGCCCGCCTTAGCCTCGGGGACGGCACCAATGAACTCGTGAGTCTTACCAATGGCGATGGAGCGTTCATTGTCGAGACGACTGGGATCGCGGGCACCGTCGGAGGCACGGTGCGGTTGAACGTACCCGGCGTAACTTTCGGTGGGACCTTCCAGGTCGCGCTGAACACCACTGGCACCGCTGTGCAGGAGACGTTCAACATCGGTGCGCGGGCGGTCACGCTGAATGTTCCAGGCGGCACCGGACCTTACCTCCGCATCGCCGGGACCAGCGTTTCGCTCGCGGTCGCTGGCCAGACGATCGGCGGCGATTTCGCAATCGAACAACTCACGAAGCCGAACGGCGAACGCATCGCGCGACTCGCCATTTTGAACGGCAGTATCGACCTCGGCGGCGGACTGGTCCGCGTCGGGAATCTCGCGGGCGCCTTCATCTTCACACCCGCCGGAGTCGCGGGCCAGATCGTCGCCGCTGCGCAACTCAATGTCGCGGGCGGTCTGGCGTTCAGCGGAAAAGTCAGTGTGAAGGTGAACAACACACCTGCGGCGGTGAGCGAGAACTTCGTGGTCGGTGCTGAGACCGTCGCGCTGGCGCTGCCCGCGGGTCCGTTTGTCCGCGTCGAGGTCGCGCAAATCGACGCGCTTACGCCTGCGACTCTGACCGTCCTCGGCCAGACGTTGAGCGGCAACTTCGCGCTCGAGCGTGTGACTAATCCGGCGGGAGAGGTCCGCGTTCGCATCGCCGTCACCAATGCGAAACTAAGTCTCGGCGACGGCATGACGGAGTTTGTCAGCGTTACGAATGGCAGCGGCTTCTTCGTTCTTTCTCCAGCAGGGACTGCCGGGACCCTGAGCGGGACGGTGGGGTTGAATGTCCCAGGCGTCACATTCACCGGCGCATTTTCTGTTTCGCTGAACAACACCGCTGCTGCGGTGGACGAAAGTATTGTCGTCGCGGGGCATTCCGTGCGCGTGGAGCTTCCGGCCGGTCCCTACCTGCGCGTCGCCGCCAGCAACGTCTCCCTCAGCGTCGCGGGCCAGGTGATCAGCGGGAATTTCGCGCTCGAGCAGGTGACGCGCGGTCCCCCTGGCAGCGCCAGCCGCATGGTGCGGGTCGCTGCGACGAATGTGAGTGTGGTGCTCGGTGATGGCACCACGGCATTCGTCAGCGTCACGGGCGGAGAGGGCAACTTCATCATCCTGCCGACGACCTCTCCAGGGGTGTCGGCGATCGCGGGTCGGATCGGTGGCACAGCGGCGATCAATCTTCCGGGCGTTTCGTTGAGTGCGGCGCTCATCGCGGAAATCAACCAGACCGGCCTTCCTGTGAATGAGCAATTTGCGGTCGGCGGCACGACCACCACGCTCACGCTGGACGGCGGAAAATACGTGCGCATCGCGGGCACCGGCGTCGCGTTGATCGTCGCGGGGCAGACGCTCCGAGGCGACTTCACTTTCACCAAGAACGATGTGACGCAGCAGGTCGATGTCACGGTCGCCAACGTGCACCTCGGACTCGGCGACGGGATGACGGAGTTCGTCTCCGCAGATGTGGCGAGCGGTTCGCTCACGCTGAAGCCAGCGGGCGTGGTGGCGAATATCACGGGCATCGCGGTCACGACGAACATCCCGGGCGTGGAGTTCGCGGGCACTCTTTACCGTCACCGTAGATACGACGAACCCTGCCAACCGCTATCTGCGCCTGACCGGCGACGCGCTCACGTTGAGATTCTCGGGAGTTTCGCTGGTCGCGAATTTCGCTTTCGAGCAATCCACGAACGGCATCGGTGAGCGCATCGTGCGCGTCGCGGTGAGCAGTGTGCATTTCGATCTCGGCCCGACCGGTTCACCGTTCGTGCACATCGCGGACGGGCAGGGTTCGCTGCTCATCAATCGCACTGGCATCGCCGCGGACTTCTCGGTGAGCGCGAGCTTCCCCGGCCTCGCCGCAGCCGGGCTCGCGCTCAATTTCCAGACCGTTCGCCTGCAACTCAACACCACCGCTGCTGCGGTGAATGAGACGTTTGCGGTCGGTGGGCAGACCCTCACACTTGACCTGCCCGTCGGGCCGTTCCTGCGGGTCACCGTGCTTGGCGCAACGCTGAAGGTCGGCGGCGCGAGCGGCTTCGATCTCATCGGCGATTTCCTATTCGACCAAACCGGCACCGCGCCGAATGCAACGACGCGCATCGGCTTGGCGAACATCGCGGTGACGATCGACGGGCAGGGGATCAAGAACGGCGCGGGCGCATTCACCCTGAAACCGGCAGGCATCGCGGGCATCCTGACCGGCGAGGCGAGCGTCGCCGCAGGACCGGTCAGTGTGGGCGGCAGCTTCGGCGTGCGGATTAATACGACAACCGCCGCGGTGGACGAGACAATCACGATCGGCGCGAAGACGATTAACGTCCGCTTCAGCGACACCGAGGTCAAAGTCGGGACGCAGAACTTTGCGCAATTCTTTGGCGGTGACCTCTCACTCAACATCGGCAACTTCGTCACCATTGAGGGGAACGTCAGCTTCTCAACGATCGGCGGGAAGACGGTCTTCGCGGGCGAAGGGCTGAACATCTTCCTCGGGCAGGGTCCGTCCAAACTCTCAAACGGGGAGGCCAATCCGCTCGCGACCGGCTTGCTCGTAAGTAACGCGAGCATCGGATTGATCAAATTCCCGAATGGCACCTACGCCCTCGCGGCCACCGGGTCAGTCGCGGTGGTTGGTTTCAATGGGATCACGGTCAGCGGCAACGTGCTCGTGCGCTTCAACAACTCCGGCCAGATTGTGAATGAGACCCTCACGATTCCAAACACCGTGCGGAACGTTCTCGTGAAGTTCGACACGACCGCGCTCGTCACGACGTTTGAGGCAACTCAGCTCAATTTGTCCGTCGTCGGCCAAACGCTCACTGGCGACTTCGCGTTCAGCAAACAGACAGTGGCCGGTGCGCAGGTCATCAGCGTCGCAGCGAAAAATGTGAGCCTGAGCCTCGGCGACGGTGCCACCAGCCTCGTCAATGTCACGGGCGCGGAAGGCGCGTTGCTGCTGACTCCGACCGGCGCGGCCGGTTCGCTGAGCAACGCGCAAGTCGCGCTGAACGTGCCCGGCGTGCAATTCACGGGCACGTTCTCCATCGCGGTGAATGGCACGACAACCGCGGTGGACAAGACATTCACCGTTGGCACGGGCACTGTTGCCATGAAGCTCCCCGCCGGACCCTTCCTCAGCGTGAAGGCCGACAACGTCACGCTCGCCGTCGCGGGGCAGTTGCTGGCAGGAAGCTTCGCGCTCGAGCAAATTGCGCAGTCAGGTGGGACAAAAATCACTCGGGTCGCAGCGAGCGGCGTCACGCTGAAACTCGGCGACGCCACCACTGATTTCGTGAGCGTCACGAATGGCCGCGGCAGCTTCCTCGTCACTTCCGCCGGGCTCGCCGGACGCCTCGACGCCGATGTCGCGCTGAACATCCCGGCCATCAGCTTCTCCGGCGCGTTCGGCATCTCGGTGAACAACACGACCGCTGCGGTGATGCAGACGTTCACCGTCGGTGGCACGACCACGACGCTCAATCTGCCCGCCGGACCGTATGTCCGCGTCGATGCGGTCGGCGCGAAATTGACAGTCGGCGGGCAAACGCTCGGCGGCGACTTTGCGTTTGAGAAAGTCACGCGCGCCGGCTTCGGCCCCACGGTTCGCCTCGGCGCGAACAACGTCACGCTGAAACTCGGCGACGGCACGACCGACCTGGTCAGCCTCACCAACGGCGCCGGCAGCCTGCTCGTCACCAACGCCGGTGTCGCGGGCAGCTTCAGCGCGAACATCCTCACGAACATTCCAGGCGTCAGCTTGAGCGGCGCGCTGTCACTGCAAATCAACAACACCAACGCGGCAGTTAACGAGACGCTGATGGTGGGCTCCGCGAGCGTTTCGATTGTTCTGCCCGCCGGACCGTTCGTCCGCATCGCGGGCACCGGCGTGAGCATGAACGTTCTTGGCCAGAGCATTGCCGGTGACTTCGCGATCGAACGTTCGACCAACAACCGCGGCGAATCGAAGCTGCGCGTGGCGATCGCGAATGCGCGCCTCGCGCTTGGCGACGGGACGGACGACCTCGTCGTGATCAGCGGCGCGTCGGCTTACTTTGTCGTCACGTCCGCGGGCATCGCGGGATCGTTCACCGGCAGTGTCGCGGTGAATATCCCGAACGTCAGCTTCTCGGGCAGCTTCACCGCCGAGGTGAACAACACGTCGGCCGGCATTGATGAAAGCTTCGTCGTTGGTGCGGCAACGGTGGCGTTGAAGTTGCCGGCCGGACCGTTCCTGCGGGTCGGTGGCACCGGCGTTTCGCTGAACGTCGCGGGGCAGACCCTCACGGGTAACTTCGTCCTCCAGCAATCGATGACTCTTGCCGGGGGAAAAGTCGTTCGAATCGCGGTGAGCGGTGTCTCGTTGAAACTCGGCGACGGCACGACGGACTTCGTTTCGCTTACCAACGGCAATGGCGCATTCCTGATCACCCCCGCTGGGATCGCCGGCAGCCTCAGTGTTTCTGCCGCTTTCAACATCCCCGGCGTGCAAATCAGCGGCGACGTTTCGGTGCAGGTGAACAACACGGCGGCGGTGGTGAAGGAGAGCTTCGTGGTCGCCGGCACCACCATCGTGCTCGATCTGCCTGCCGGGCCTTATGTCCGCGTCGCGGTCTACAATACGAACCTCATCGTCGGCGGCGTTCTGCTGCGCGGCGACTTTGCCTTTGACCAAAGCACGCGGGCCGACGGCAAAAGGGTCACGCGCATCGCCCTCGCGAATGTCGAGGTCAGCTTTGGCGGGCAGGGGATCAAGAACGCTGACGGCGCGTTTGTGATCACCCCGACTGGAGTCGCGGGCATTATCAGCGGTGACATCGCCATCGCGGCGGGAGGTGCGAGCATCGGTGGACGCGCAGGCTTCCGCGTGAACAAAAGTGGAGGGGCGGTCGATGAAACGATCGACATCAACGGGCGCACGATTTCGGTGAAATTCACCGCCGGGGAAGGCGACCTATTCGCTTTCTTCGCCGAGGATTTGACGCTGAACATCGGCAACTTTGTCACGATCGAAGGCAGCGTTTCGTTCGTGAATCTCGGCGGAAAATTGACCTTCGCGGGCACGAACCTCGCGGTGTTCCTCGGCCAGGGTCCGGGCCGCCTCGCGAATGGCGAAATCAACCCATCGGCAACCGGCATACTCCTCACCGAAGCGCGCATCGGCCTCATCAAATATCCGAACGGCACCGTTGCCTTCTTCGCCACCGGCAAAGTGCAGGTGCTCGGTCTCAGCGGCATCGTGCTGAGCAGCCAGGCCACCGTGCGCGTCAACACCACTGGCCTCGAAATCCACGAGACCCTGACCATCCCGAACACGGCCGACAGCATCGCACTCGACTTCAGCGACACGCAGAAAAACGTCACGACATTCCAGGCGCTGAACACCGATCTGCAGATCGTCGGCCAGAAATTGCACGGCGACTTTGCGTTCGACAAAGTGACGAGCGGCGCGGCGGCAGGCTCGCTCCGGATCGCGGCGACCAACGTGAGCATTGGGCTTGGCGATGGCACCACCGACCTTCTCAGCGTGACAAACGGGAGCGGCTCGCTCCTGCTGACTCCGGCGGGCGTGGCGGGCTCATTTGCCGCGACGGTCGCGACTAATATTCCCGGCTTCACGCTCGGTGTCGGGACGCTCGGACTCGCGGTCAACACCACACCCGCCCCGGTCGTAACCACCTTCTACGTCGGAGCGGAAGTGGTGACCCTCGACGTGCCTGCCGGACCGTTTCTGCGCGTGAGCGGTGACAACGTTACTATTTCCGTCGCCGGGCAATCGCTCTCCGGCAACTTCGCCTTCGAGCAAACCGGCTCTGCGCTGACCGGTAACAAGGCCGTGCGGTTGGCGCTCACCCATATCACCGTCTCGATCAAGAGCGGGACGCAAACGGTCGTGAGCCTGACCAACGGTGAGGGGATTTTCGCGGTGAAAGCAACGGGCTTCGCGGGCCGGGTGAGCGGGACCGTGGCGATCGACCCGGCACTCGGATTCAGCTTCCGCGGCATCTTCGCCCTCGCGATCAACAGCGGCACCGCAGCGGTGCAGGAGACCTTTACCATCGGCAACCGCACCTTCGCGCTAACCCTGCCCGCCGGGCCTTACCTGCGCATTGAAGGAACCGGCGTTGAGCTCGACGTGCAGGGCATCACGCTGAGCGGCGACTTTGCTTTCGAGCGGGTCACCAAAGCCGGGACGACCGAGAGCCGCGTCCGGGTCGGTCTCGCGAATATCCGCCTTGCTCTCGGCGACGCCGCGAGCCCAGTGCTCGAAGTGACCGGTGGCAGCGGATTCTTCCTCGTCACGCCGACCGTCGGCACGGTGCCCGGTGGGTTTGCCGGCACCTTCACTGCGACAATTCAACTCAACGTCCCGTCGATTACGCTCGGCGGCACCTTCACCGTTGTCCTGAACAACACGGCCAATGCGGTCGACGAGACCTTCCTTGTCGGTGTCGGGCCCGTTTCGCTGAAGGTCGATGCCGGTCCGTATCTCAAGGTTGCCGGCACCGGCGTCAGCGTCGGCGTGCTCGGCCAAACGTTAAGCGGCAACTTCGCGTTCGAGCAAAACACGGTGGCGGGGGCGAAGCGCATCCGATTCAACGCGGCCAATGTCTCGCTCAATCTCGGCGCGGGTGCCGTGACCGTGACCGGTGGCACGGCGACCTTCCTCGTTACTTCAGCCGGTTTTGCGGGCGACATCTCCGGCGTGCTCGCCGTCAATGTCCCCGGCGTCGCGTTCTCCGGCCCGATCAAGGTCCGGGTGAACAACACAGCCGCGGCGGTGAATCAAACGTTTGCAAATCCGGCAGCGACGCTGAGCCTGCCGGCTGGACCGTATTTGCGCGTCGAGATTGGGGACGGTGCCACCCTGGGAACGTTGAATGTGCTCGGTCAAACGATCAGCGCGAATTTCGTGCTCGAGCAATCGACGCGCGCCGACGGTAGCAAAGCCGTGCGAGTCGCCATATCGAATGGCACGCTCAAGCTTGGCGGCACTGATGCAGCCCCGCTCGTGAGCGTCTCGCAGGCGACCGGATTTCTCCTTCTCACCCCCGCAGGACTCGCCGGGAAAATCAGCGCGAGCGTCGCGCTGAACGTGCCGGACATGACGTTCAGTGGGGTGTTTTCGATCGAACTGAACAACACGAGCGCGGTCGTGAAAGACAGCGTGAGCATTGGAACATCAACCCTTGCGCTCGACCTGCCCGCCGGGCCTTACCTGCGCGTCGCCGGAAGCAATGTCGTGCTCGGCATCGCGGGTCAGTCACTCACCGGCAATTTCTCTTTCGAGCAGTTTGCGCGCGGCACCGGACCAACCGCGACGAAGCTGGTGCGGATTGCGTTCAGTAATGTCGGGCTCTCGCTCGGCGACGGGACGAATACCTTCCTGACCGTTACGGGCGGGACCGGATATTTCATCCTGCGCCCGGCGGTCGCGGCAGTTGCCCCGGATCCGGCGGTGCCTGCCGGCATCGCGGGCACGCTGAATGGCGCGGTTGCGCTGAACGTCCCCGGCGTCACGCTCAGCGGCACGCTTTCACTCAAAGTGAACACGCTGCCGGTCGCGGTGACTGAAACTTTCACTGTCGGTGGAACGGCGACGACCATCGACCTCCCGGCGGGCAGTTACGTGCGACTCGAAGGCACTGGCCTCAAGCTCGGCGTCTCGGGAGTCACCCTCGAGGGCGACTTCGCGTTTGAGCAACTCACTTCAACTCCCGCCGCCGGCACGCCCTCGAAGGTCGTTCGCATTTCACTCGCAAACGTGAGCTTCGGACTAGGTGACGGCACCAACGACTTCGTGAAAGTGACGAACGGCAGTGGCGACTTCATCCTGAAAACCACCGGTATCGGCGCCACGCAGGTGAAGGGTCTCGCGGGTCAGCTCAACGCGACGGTCGCGGTGAACATTCCCGGGGTGACGTTTGACGCGAGCTTCTCCGTGCAGGTCAAGACGCTCGACGCCGCCATTCATGAAACCTTCTCGGTCAACACACCGACGGGCTTGGAGACGCGGACGCTTGACATCCCGACAGTCGGGCAATTCCTGCGCGTTACCGCGAACGACGCCAAACTCAACGTCCTCGGCCAGCAGCTCGGTGGCACCTTTGCGGTGGAGCAAATCAAGACGCGGGGCCCGGACAACATCGCGGGCAATGCCGACGATCAAAAAGTGGTCCGCGTCGGCATTGCCGCGCTCACGCTGACCATCGGACCGGCGGGCGCGCCCTACGTGGAGGTGCGGAACGGCCACGGCTCGCTCCTCGTGAACAGCTTTGGGCTTGCGGGGAGCCTGACCATCGACCCCGTGTTGACCGGGCCGAACGCGGGGCCAGGGCTCGCCATCACGCTGCCCGGGATCAACGTCACGGCGTCAGTCTTCTCGGTGCAGATCAACACGCAAGCGACGGCGGTGAAAGAGTCGTTCACCTTCGGCTCGCCCACAGTGACCGAAGCGCTCAATTTGCCCGCGGGACCGTTCGTTCGCGTGACGGTGATCGGCGCAACCGTCGATATCACGTCGGTAAGCGGGGAAGTGATTCGCGGCGACATTTTCTTCGAGCAAGGCCAGCGAAACGAGTTCACCGCGGCTTTGCCGATTGGTACCGCAACGGATCCGGTTACCGCGATTTCCGCGGGCGACTTCAACGGGGACGGGCGCGCCGACCTCGTCGTCGCACGCGCGGGGCAACCGTTGCTCGTCTATCTGAACAGCGGCTCGGCGACGCCGTTCAGCGGCGCTCCGCTCGCGCTGCCAGTGAACTCGAACGCCATCGCAATTGCGGTCGGCGACCTGAACAACGACGGCAGGCCAGACATCGTTGTCGGGCGCAACAACGCGGCCAACCTCATCTTCCTGAACACGGGCACGAAAAGCGCATCCGGTCTCTTCACCCTGAGCTTTGGCGCGGGCATCGCCCTCGATCCAGGGGCGGGAGGTGATAGCGCGAAATCAACGACCGGCGTGGCGCTCGCCGACCTGAACGGCGACGGCATTCGCGACATCGTAGTGGTCAACAGCGGACGCCCAAGCGTTGCCTACCTCAACACCGGTGCTGTTGATGCAACGACCAAACTTTTCGTCCTCACTTTCGCCGCCGGTCTTCCGCTTACGGCTGGCACGCCGAACAGCACGGCGGTCGCTGTCGGTGACGTGAACGGCGATGGGCGCGTTGACATTGTCATTGGCAACAACGGCTTTGCAAACCTGGTCGTGGTGAATAACGGCGTGACCATCCGCTCCCTTGGCGCGGCCCCGGTAAATGGCAAAATCGGCGGTATGGGCCTGGAATTCCGGGTGACGGTGAAGCTCAACGGCTCGGCGACCGGCACGTCGTTCATCATCACAGCCGCCTCGCAGGCAGACAACACGACGGCGCAAAACCTTGTCGAGGACTTCACCGCTGCACTGACCGGCGCAGGGCTCGGTCCAAAGATCGCCGCCTCGCTCGACGGCGGAAATCTCGTCCTGCGCGCTGTGGACAGGACCGTATTCAAAGTCGAGGTCTCGGCTCAGACCGGCGTGATCTTCGGCGAAAATGCGGACTCGCTACTCGGCGGCGCGAAATACACGACAACGCTGGTGGCGTCGGCGAGCGGGCAACTGGGTGGCACGTTCAGCTTCGGGGTGAAAATCAACGGCGCGGCGACGCCGACCGTGGTCATAATCAGCGCGGCGGCGCAGACGGACAATGCCGGCGACGCGACCACGACTTACGATGCCGTGACGGCGCGCGCGAAACTCGTCTCCGACTTCAACGACGCTCTCGCGGCGGCTGGACTGGCGACGAAAATCGCTGCGGTCACCGATGCGGTCGATGCGGGCAAGATCTCGTTTACCGTGATCGACTCGACCGTCACTTCATTCGTCATCGTCAATCAGGCGCTCACGCTGTTCGATCCGGTCAGCCTCACCCTCACCAGCACTGGTGCGCTGCCACTGAGCGGGAAGTTCCTCACCGACTTTAAGTTCAGCGTGTCGATCAACGGGGCCGCCGCTGTTCCTGTGACGGTCTCCGCCGCCGCTCAGTCCACCAATACCACCCCCGCGAATCTCGTCAGCAACCTTAACGCCGCGCTCAGCACCGCCGGGCTCGGCTCGAAGCTCTTCGCTGGAACAGCCGGGACGAAACTCACGCTGACCACGAGCGACCCGTCGGTGGTCTCCATTGCCATTTCAACGCAGACGATCGCGGTCTTTGGCGCGTTGAATGCCACGATTGTCGCCGGTCCGAGCATTTCCTCCGCAGCAGATGCGCCCGCGAACGGGCGGCTCGGGACGTTCTTCAACTTCCGGCTAACCTTGAACGGAACGACCTCTCCGGTCGATGTCGCCATTCCCGCCGCGACACTCGACAATAACAACTCGATCGCCGACCTCGTCGCCGACCTCAACACTGCTCTCGCTGGTACGCCGAGTGGCTCCGGCGGGTTCCTCAATGCGAAAGTCGTGGCGCAGCAGGACGGCAACCGCGTCCGGTTGACGGTGATCGATCCGGCGGTCACGACGTTCACCGTGCCGTCGCAGTCGCAGGCGTTCTTTAACCTGACCGCTGACAGCCTTACGTCGCGCACCGCGTTTACCTCCACCGCGGATGGGCCTGCGAGCGGCCAGTTCCTCGGCGACCTGACTTTCACGCTTAAACTCAACGGCGCATCGACCGGGAATGTGGTGACGATCACGGCGGCAGCGCAGTCGAACAACACGAGCGCGACCGACCTGCTCGCCGACATCAATGCCGCGCTGACCGCCGCGACCATCGGCACCAAGGTCACCGCGGAGTCTGTCGCCGTGACGGTTTCGCCGGGGGTTGTCGAGAACCGCCTGGAATTGCGCGCGATCGATCCGACGGTCACGGCAATCTCACTTTCGGGTCAGTCGCTCGCGATCTTTGGCCCGACGGCAAGCACCCCTACCAAGTCACCGGAGTTCCTCGGCGGCACCGATCTTCCGGCCAATGGGAGCTTCGGCGCGGATTTGATTTTCACGATCCAACTGAATGGCGGGGCAGTGAAGACGGTGACGGTCACAGCCGCGGCGCAGCAAAACAACGCAGATCCCGTCGCGAGCGTGGCGCGTCAGAATCTGGTCAACGACATCAACGGCGCGCTGGTCGCAGCGGGCATTCCCGCGGCGCAGTTCAACGTCACGCTTGTCGGCGGAAAAGCTCACGGAGTGAGCGACTCCGCGGTGATTTCCGTGACGCTCGGCGGCGCGGCGTTGTCCGTTTTTGGGTCGGCGACCCTGTCCCTGCCGAGCTTCACGTCGCTCGTCGATCTGCCGGCAAGCGGTCAATTCGGCTCAGCTTTCAGCCTCAATTTCACGAAGAATGGGAGCACCGTCGGCAGCGCCACGGTAAGCGCCGCCGCACAGGCGGACAACACGGCCCCCGTCAATCTCGTCACGGACCTCAACGCACAACTGACCGGCTTCGGTCTCATCGCGGAGCTGGTTGGCAACAAGCTGCGGGTGCGCGCGAGCGACACCGGCGGCGTCTCCACTTTGGCAATCACGAGCCAGACACTCACCATCTTCAACCCTGTTCAGGATGCGCTTTTCGATCCGGCGAAGAGCCTGGTCCTCGATAGCGCGAACGCCAACACCGCCACCACCGCTCTCGCGCTGGGCGATGTGAACGGCGACGGCAAACTTGATCTCGTGGTCGGCAAAACTGGACAGCAAAATGTTGTCTACATCAACAGTGGTGGCTCCGTCCCGTTTGCGAGCTCCATAAATATTGGCACCGCACCGTTCGCCGTGACGGCAATCGCCCTCGGTGATGTGAACGGCGATGGGCGCGTGGATGCGATTCTCGGCGGCAGCCTCGCGCAGAGCCGGATCTTCCTGAACAAAGGTGATGCTGCCGATCCGTTTGGCGGGGTGACCGCAATGCTGATCGGTGCGGCCACCAATCAGACGACCGGCTTGTTGCTCGTCGATCTCGACCGCGACGGTGACCTCGATTTGATCGGCGGGAACAACGGCCAGGGCGTGAAACTTTACTCGAATGGCGTGAAAGTCAGCCGGTTCGCTTTTGCGAATCTCGAGCTGAGCTTCAGCGGGCAGGGAATCAAGAACGGCTCCGGCGCGGCGATCATCACGACGACGGGCTTCGCGGGCGTCTTCACCGGCGAAATCGATCTGAGCGTCGGTGGCGGATCAGGCGTCAGCGCGGGCGGCACGGTCGCGGTGAGCGTCAACACGACGGGCTCCGATATCGATGAAATGATCGCCTTCAACGGACAGGTCTTCCCGATCAAGCTGCTCGCCAGCCCGACGATCAAATTCACGATCGGTGACTTCATCATCAACATCGGCGGCTTCGTCACGATCGAAAGCAAGACGATCACGCTCGATCCGAACGGCGGCTCCGGCGTCGGTGTCACCATCTTCCTCGGTCAGGGACCGGCCACCCTCGACGGCGACACACCAAACCCGGCAGCAAAAGGCCTGCTGATTTCTAACGCGCGGTTCGTTTATCAAAAGAATGGGTTCGGGCAATTCGCACTCTTCGCGGAAGGCACGGTGTCGGTTGTTGGCATCCCGGACCTCACGCTCTCCGGGCTCGTTTCGGTGGTCTACAACAGCACCCGGACGGCTGCGGGCTCAGCGGGCAACTCGACGATCGCGACGTTAATGCTCGACGGCCAGTCCATCACGATCCCAGCGGACGCGGTCGGCGTCTCCGGCGCGTTGAATCTCGGCGTCGCCGGCCAGACTTTGAGCGGCAATTTCAGTTTCGACATCATGACGTTGCCAGGCGCGGATGGCCTGCCCAACACGGCCGACGACTTGCGGCAAATCAAGGCTGGCGCAGCGAACGTGCATCTCGGACTCGGCGACGGCACGACGGAATTCGTGAGCGTAAACAATGGTCGCGGCGCTTTCATCATCAGCCCATCGGGGCTCGCAGGAAGCGTTTCGGCGAATATCGCGCTGAACGTGCCGGGCGCGGTGACCTTCACGGGCGCATTTACGCTCAACATCAACAATACGCCGAACGCCGTCGTGCAGTCGGTGAACGTTCCGGTGGTCGAGGTGGCGACAACGCTCGCGGCGCTTGGCGTCACGCTCGGCGCGGGACCGCAGCTGAAAATCACCAACCGGGCGGGAGCTTCGATTCCGGTCGACCTCACCGGCGCGCTGACCTTGGCCGATGTGATTTCCAGGATCAACGCCACCGCAGGAGCGCCTTTTGCTTCGCTCGATGGCCGGAGCATCAAACTCGTCGACACCTCGACTCAGGCGGGGAGCAACCGGCTCAAAGTCGAGCAACAGGGAGCTTCTCTCGCGGCGCAGCAACTCGGCCTTCTCCGCACTGGCGACGACAACACTGCGCACACCCAGGATGTGCTGCGCGGCCTGCCCCTCAGCGCCTTCCAGACCATAGCTGTCAATCTTCCTGCCGGACCGTATCTAAAAGTCGAAGGCGCGCCAGTTACACTAAACATCGCCGGTCAGCAACTCTCCGGAAACTTCGCCTTCGAACAATACACCCAGTCTGCGACGCCCGGCGCGCCAGCCACCAAAGTGGTCCGCATTGCCGTCACCAATCTGCATTTTGCGCTCACCGCCGGCACCACCGACCTCGTGGTCCTGAACGGTGGCAGCGGTTATTTCGTCGTGAAAGCCGCGGGGCTCGCGGGCGAAATCAGTGGCACTGTCGCGGTGCCCGTTATCGGTTTCAGCGGGACGCTCAAACTGTCGATCAACAACGCGACCAGCGCGATCAGCGAGCAGTTCACCGTCGCTGGAGTTCAGCGGACGCTGTCGCTGCCCGCCGGACCGTACGTGCGCTTCGAAGGCACTGGCCTGACGCTTTCGGTCGGCGGGCAGACGATTAGCGGCGACTTCGGGTTTGAGCAGACGACGAAGCAGGGGAGCGCTGAGAAGGTCATCCGTGTCATCGCGAGAAACGTCGTCGTTCGACTCGGCGACGGAACCACGGATTTCCTGAGCCTCACGGAAGGTCAGGCGTCGCTGCTGCTGACCACCGGCGGACTAGCGGGACAACTCGGCGGCACGGTGAATGTGAACATCCCGGGCGTCGCGCTCGCCGGCGCCTTCAAAGTCTCGCTGAACAACACCACCGCGCCAGTCCTCCAGGATTTCGTCGTCAGCAATCTCAACGGCGGTACATTGCTGAGCACGCTGGACGCCGGCGCAGGTATCCCGATCGAGCTCACGCTCACGAGCACAATCGCGTTGCCCGGCGATGGGAAATTTGGGACCGCGGTCAGCTTTGGAGTGAATGCGGGCGGCACCACGGCGACGGTGACTCTCCCGTCCGCGACCACGGCGAACAACACGTCTCCGGCCGACTTCGTCGCCGACGTGAACAACGCCGTCGCCGCGACCACCCTCGCAGGCAAGGTCCGCGCGGTGCTCGCCGGCAATTTCCTCCGCCTCACGATCATCGACCCGACGGTGACCTCGCTCGCGCTCTCTTCGTCGACGCTGGCAGGCTTTGGTGCGACGCAAAAGAACGACGCGCATTTCCGCGTCACGCGCCGCGACGGCACGACGTTCCTTGTGAACCTCGGCGGTTCGGTTTCGCTCGACGACGTGGTGAAGAAGATCAACGCCGCCGCCGGGACGAGCTTCGCGCGGCTGGAAAATTCACGTCTCTACCTGATGGACAACACGGCCGGTGCAACCACTTTTGCCGTAACCGCGCTGAACGGCTTCCCAACCGCAAGCGCGCTCGGCCTGCTCAACGCCCCGACCGTCGGCGCGCCTGGCGAGATCGCCGGAACATTGCTCGCGAATGACGTCGTGCACATCGACCTCGTAGCCGGACCCTTCCTGCGCGTGGAAGGCACGGGTGTGCAACTCACCGTGGCCGGGCAGACGATCGGCGGCGACTTTGCGTTCGAGCAATTCACGAAGGCCAACGGGACGCGGGTGGTCAAGGCAGCAGTTACCAACGCCTACCTCGGCCTCGGCGATCCGGACGGTCCGACCGGTCTCGCGCCGCCGCTCGTGGAAATCAAACAGACCGCCGGTCAAGCAGCACTCTTCCTTGTTACTGCGGCGGGCTTCTCTGGACGAATCGAGGCAAACCCGACGCTCAACTTCAGCAACGCCTTCGGATTAAACAATGCGACCGTCAGCGTTTCCATCAACAACACCACGGCGGAGATTCACGAAACCTTCGTCGTCAATGGACAGAATTTCTCGCTTAACCTGCCGGTTGGGCCGTTCCTGCGGGCGGAACTCAAAGGCGCGGTCGTTGGGACCCCGGCGCAGATCACGGTCGTGGAGCAGACGCTCAGCGGTAATTTCTCGTTCGAGCAGGCCACGAACTCCGTCGGACAAAAGCGGGTCCGCCTCGCGGCAACGCAGGTTTCGCTGAACCTCGGCGGCTTCGTCCAAATCAGCGACGGCCGAGGCGGCTTCCTCATCTCGCCCGACGGTCTCGCCGGAACGATCGGCGCGGAAATCGCCATCGGCAACCTGCCGGCGGGCGTTAGCTTCGCAGGCGCGTTCGCCTTTTCGATCAACAACAGCGGAAAGCCGGTCAACGAAACCTTCAGTGCCGGCTCCGTTACGGTTGAACTGCATCTCCCCGCCGGGCCTTACGTCCGCGTCGAAGGCAAAAATATCGCGCTCAGCGTGGCAGGTCAGACGCTCAGCGGCGACTTTGCGATCGAGAACGTCACGTTCATCCACCCGATTACGCTCGCGGTGACCACACAGACGCGCATCAGCGCGGCGAACGTCCACCTTGGACTCGGGGACGGCACCACGGAGTTCGTCACGCTCGACGGCGGCAACGGCTACCTCATTCTGTTCCCAGCAAATCCGACAGCGCAGCCGCCGACGCCCGCCGCGCTGGCCGCGAAAATCGGGGGCACGGTGACGCTGCACATCCCGGGCGTGAGCTTCGCAGGAACCTTCGGCCTCGAGATCAACACCGGCACCGCGCCGATCAACGAGACGCTGACCTTCTCCACGCTCGACGGCTCAACCGTACTTACCGTGCTCAACAACCGCGCGGGCATCGGCAACGCCATCGTTCTCAAGACCGCGACGGCCATCCCGTCGGGTGGGCGCTTCATCGATCCGCTCGCGGATCCGGTCAGCGGCTCGGTTTCCGCCGAGGTCGTGTTCCTGGTGAAGATAAACGGCGTCGCAAAGGCGGTCACGGTCACCGCAGCGGCGCAAACTGACAATCAGCAGGCGGCCGACAAGCCGGCGGCGCTCCTTGCCGATGTGAATGCCGCACTTTCCGCCGCCGGACTCAGCGCGCAAATCTCGGCGTCGATCACCGGCGGGTTGCTGACATTCAGCGCTACGGATCCGGGCGTTTCCTCGCTATCGGTTAGCGCGATTTACACGCTCGGCGTCGCGGCGCGGTCGATCACCTCGACCACCGTGCTGCCGACGAACGGCAACTACAACGCCGACGTTAGTGTCACGCTGACCCTGAACGGTGTGGACACGATCGTGACCTTCCCGATCTCGAGCAACCTGCCGAATGCGACGAAGCAGGACGACAATCTGTTGCCCGTGGGCTCGAATCCGCAGGCCAATTTGGTGGCGGATTGGAATGCTGTTCTGACCGCGAAAGGCCTCGGCTCGAAAGTGGTGGCGGAATTCGTCGACGGCGCAAACGGCGCACTGCTCCGCTTGCGCGTGATTGATGCGACGGTGACGACCTTCACACTCACGACCTCGGTCGCCGGGCTTGGCTTTGTGACGGGCGCGCCAGTGGCGTCCTCACTCATGCAAACGATCGGACTCGCGCCGACGGCGGGTAAATGGACGGGCGGTGCCAATGTCGCCTTCAACTTCATTCTCAACGGCGTCACCACCGCAGTCACGCTTGGCGGCCAATCCGCAAGCACGACAATCGGCACCCTTGTCACCGCGCTGAATAGCGCACTCGGCACCGCCGGCCTAAGCTCGCGCGTCTCCGCGGTGGCCGCCGGAGCGCTCGTGGAATTCAAGGTGACCGACGCAACGGTCACGGTGTTCTCGGTGAATGTGGGACTTATTGGCGAGAGGCAGAGCGATTCGCACCTCAAGATCACGCGCACCGGTGGTGCGACCGGCTTCTTCAACGTCAACCTGGGCGGTGCTCTGACACTTGGCGATGTCGTGACGCGGATCAATTCCGCTGCGACGGCGGCCAATCTGCCGGTCGTGGCAGGCCTCACGACTGACGGGCGGCTGAAGGTCGTGGACAACGGAGCGGGTGCGACAGCGCCAAGCATCGCCGACCTCGGTGGCTTCACGACCGCGACGAAACTCAAGCTCACCACGGCGGACGGTGCGACCGCATCCGGGAGTACTTTCCTCGGTGGCAAACTCGTAACGGTGCCGCCGCAGCCGTTCAATCTCGTCGGCGGTCCGTTCCTGAAAATCACCGGCACCGCCGTGAAACTGACGATCGCCGGTCAGACCTTGCAAGCCGACTTCGGCTTTGAGCAGGTGACGAAAGCGCCCGCGCAAAAAATCATCCGCATCGCGGTCGCAAACCTGCAAGTCCATCTCGGCGACGGCACGACCGAATACGTTACAGTCACGCAGAATTCGGGCGACACCGGCTCGTTCGTCGTCACACCACAGGGCATCGCGGGACAACTCGCGGTGCATGTCACGGTGCAGAACATCCCGGGCTTCGGCTTCTCCGGCGACGTCTCGTTTGCGATCAACAACACGACCGTCGCGGTCAATCAATCATTCACCCTCGGCAGCGGCCAGGTCGTCACGCTCGCGCTTGCGGCTGGTCCATTCGTCCGCGTGGAAATCGGCAGCGCGAATGCGCCGGCGACGCTGAACATCGCGGGCCAGGACATCACCGGTAATTTCAGCTTCGAGCAGGTGACCCTTTCGCCGACGGCGAGAACGATCCGCATCGCCGCGAGCAACGTCAGCCTGAAGTTCACCGATGGCGCGACCGACTTCCTCACCCTCACGGGTGGCTCGCTGCTCTTCGTCGTCCGCCCGGCCATTTCCGCCGTTGCCGCAACCGCGACGACCCCCGCCATTCCCGCCAGCGCAGGGGGCATTGCGGGATCGGTGAGCGGTACGGTGACCATCGACGTGGATGGCAACCCGGCGAATGCGCCGCTCTTTACCGGCACGCTCACTCTTTCGCTGAACAACACGACCACGGCAGTGAGCGAGCGCTTCACGATCGCGGGACAGACGCAAATCCTCGCGCTGCCGGCTGGGCCGTATCTGCGCGTCGATGCGACCGGCATCTCGGTCAGCATCGCGGGCCAGGAAATCAGCGGCGACTTCTCGTTTGCGAAGCAAAACATCGGCACGCCGACCGCGCCGGTGAACATCATGACCATCGCCATCGCAAACGCCGCGCTGCGGCTCGGCGACGGCACGACCGACTTCGTGAGAGTCTCGCGCGGACGCGGCGGCTTGGTCGTGAAGAAGCTCGCGGGAGGTCAGACTGTGATCGCAGGCAGCTTCAGCGCGACGGTCGAGCTGAACGTGCCCGGTGTCACTTTCTCGGGTGGCTTTGGCGTGAGCCTCAACACCAGCGCTGATCCGAGCGTGCTGACTCAGACGTTCACGGTGGGAGCGGTGAACTCCAGCACTCTCCTGACGGACTTGCGCGGCGGAGGCGGCGTGGCGGTGGAGGCGAGTGGGCCGCACTTCAAGATCACGCGCCGCGACGGCACGAGCTTCAACGTCAACCTCATCGGCTCACTCACGGTGGGCGACGTGATCGGTAAGATCAACGCAGCCGCCGGTGCCACGATGGCAACCTTGGAGAGCGGCGCGATCAAACTCACCGACACGACAACCGGCGCGACGCCGTTCGCGGTCACAGCGCTGAATGGCTCGTTCACCGCGTCGTCGCTCGGGCTTCTCTCGCCGAGCGTGGCGGGCGTTATCACCGGCGGAGCGTTAAACGCATTTTCGATCAGCGTGCCCGGTGGCAATTACGTCAAGGTCAGCGGCACGAACGTCATGATGAGCATTGCGGGCCAGACGCTCGGCGGAAATTTCTCGTTCGAGAAAGTCGGCGTTGCGCCCAACCAGACGGTGCGGATCATGGCTTCGAACGTTCACCTCGGGCTCGGTGACGGGACCACGGATTTCGTCACGGTGACGAACGGACACGGCTCGTTCATCATCACCGCCGCCGGCGTGGCGGGCGAATTGGGCGCGGATGTCGGGGTCCAGAATATCCCGGACGTGGGCTTTAGCGGCACCTTCGCCTTGCGAATCAACACGACGAGCGCGGCGGTGAATCTCCCGCTTTCGACCGCCGCTCCGGCGCTGCTGAAGGACATCCGCGGCGGCGACGGATTGCCGATCGAACTGACGATCACCTCGACGATCGCGGCACCGGCGAACGGCAAATTCGCCAGCGACGTCAGCGTGACTTTGAATGTCGGCGGCACGGTGCAGCAGGTGACCGTCACCGCCGCCTCGATGAACGAAAATACGACGACGGCAAACCTCGTCGCCGACTTCAACGCCGCGCTCGGCACCGCCGGACTCGGCTCGAAAGTGCGCGCGGAGCTGTTCGGCACGTTCCTCCGGTTCCGCGTGATCGACACGACGGTCACCTCGATTGCGCTGACCGCTTCCAGCGCGCCAGCGGTCACCGGGTTTGCGTCGACGCAGGCCAACGATGCGCACGTCAAGATCACGCGACGTGACGGTGTGACGTTCAATGTGAACCTCGCCGGAGCGGTCAGCGTTTCCGACGTTCTCACCCGGATCAACAGCAACGCGGCGAATACCGGCGGCAAACTGACCGCGACGCTCGTCGGCGACAAAATCAAGCTCACTGACGCTTCCGTCGCCGTTGCGGGCAAGCGACTCAATATCGTCGGGTTGAACGGACTTGGGGCCGCCGCACTGCTCGGACTCAGCGGCACGGCCACTGGCCAGACGACGCAGCCCGACACGATCACCGGGCTCGGCCTGAACACGCTGACGCTACCTGCCGGGCCCTATCTCCGCGTCGAAGGCACCGACATCGCGCTCGACGGTGCTGGGCACGACCATCAGCGGAAATTTCGCCTTCGAGCGCAAGCAGACGGCTGCGGGTCAGGCGATCGTAACGGTTGTCGTGACGAAATTGGGCTGCAATTCAAGGACAGCGCAGGCGCTCCGCTCTTCACCCTTACCGAAGGCAACGGCGTGCTTGTGGTGACGCCGGGCGGCATCGCGGGGAGCTTCTCGGTGAAAGCGTCGGTCACGATTCCCGACTTCAGTCTCAGCGGCACGATCGGCTTCGCGCTGAACACGCTGATGACGCCCATCGACCAGACCTTCACGCTCAATGGTGCGAGCACTCGGCTGAATGTGCCGGCCGGTCCCTACGTCCGCGTCACGGCTTACGACGCGACCGCGACTTTCGCCGGATTGACACTGGCAGGGGACTTTTTCTTCGACCAATCCACGCGACCCGACGGCACCAAGCTCACGCGCATCGCGGTCTCCCGGCTGAGCTTCACCGGAGCTGGTGCAGATGACCTGCCGGTGTTGAAGAACGCGGGCGCGACGCTCGTGATCAAAGCCGACGGCATCGCCGGCACGATCACCGGCGACGTCGCGCTCGGCGGGCGGCGGCGCGAGCATCGGCGGCACGGTCGGCGTGCGCTTCAACACCTCGCCGACCGCGGTGGATGAAGTGCTCGACATCAACGGTCGCACGGTCGCAGTGAAGTTCAGCGCCACGGAAGTGAAGGCCGGCACGCGTCCGTTCTTTCAGGTCTATCGTGCAGGATCTGAAGATCACGCTCGGCGACTTCGTGAGCATTGAGGGCAGCCTAAGCTTCGGCTCTGCCCCCGCCGGTCTCGCGAATGCCACCGGCGCGGTCGGCGGCTGCGGGCATCGAAATTTTCCTCGGCCAGGGCCCCTACACGCTGAGCGACGGCATGCCGAACCCGAACGCGACGGGCGTCCTGCTGACGAATGCGCGCTTCGGCTTGATGCAATTCAACATCGGCGGTGAGACGAGATACGCGCTGCACGCCGAGGGCACGGTGAAACTCGTCGGCCTCGACGGCCTCGATGTCACCGGCTTCGCCGACGATCGACTTCAACAACTCTGGCGTCGTGATCCGCCGACGACCTCGGTCTCCGTGCGGGCGAGACGCCAATCACGCTGCAGACTTCGCGTACGCACCGACGATGTCGCCACCTTCGTCGGCGACCTCAGCTTCAAGGTCGGCGAACATCTTCTCCCTCGATGGACGGATCACCTTCACCAAGAAGCCGAACGGCATCGACGCGGTCGCGGTGACCGGCATCGAATGGTACGCCTGCCGGGCTGAAGATCAATGTCAGCGGTCAGGAAGCGTTTGCGATCACGGGCACCGCCATCTTCACCATCGGCGGCGCGGATGGCTTCCAGCTCCAGACGCTCGCCGTCAATGGCGTGAAAGTCTACGGCCAGACGCTGACGCTTTCGAACTTCCCGGCCTCGATGCAACCGCTTACCGCTGATCTCTTCGACCCGGTCGCAGGAGTGCTTGCCGATCGCGCCACGCTCAATCGCCGCCATTATATCGATGTGCTCTTCAACGATCCGAACCGCGTCGGACTGAAGCCGGAGTCGATCGAAGACACCACCGCTGAATTCACCCTGCGCGTGAATGGAATCCTCCCGGCAAATGTGACCGTGATTGGCAAACCGGTGCGCCAGGGAACATCCAATGTGTGGCGCTACTCGTTCCTTGGCGACCTGCCGGAAGGCGAGGTGCAGATCACGTTCCTGCCTGAATCATGGACGGACAAACTGAACATCGCGAACGCCAGCGAGACGCAGGTCTTCACGGCGGGCACCCAATTCGTTGATCTCGGGAAGATCAACACCGACCGCTTCATCGACGTCACGCTGGTCGATCCAACGGGCGCGGGAATCAAGGCTGCAACGGTGAATGGAGGCGAGGTTTCGTTGAAGATCAACGGAGTGACGCCATCCGGAATCGTCCTCGGCACACCGGTGCGGCAGGGGACGACGAATGTGTGGCGTTACTCTTTCACCGGATCGTTCACGGAGACCGGACGGGTGGACGTCATCGTGCCACCGGGCACCTACACGGACCTGAACGGGATCGTGAACCTCGGACGGACCGACGCATTCGTCGTCTTCTCAAAATTCCTTACCGCGCCTGCTCTGAACACGACGGCGAGAACCATCGATGTGACCTTCTTCAAGCTTGGCACGAACGCGCTCACGGCAAGCTCGATCACAGACGACGCGCCGGAGTTCGCGCTGAAACAGAACGGCCAAACCGTCGTCAACGTGGTCATCGGCAGAACGCCGACGCAACCCGATCCGACGGGGAAGCCGAACACTTGGCGCTACAACTACACCGGCACGCTCCCGAGCGGCGACATCGAGTTGGCGATGCTACCGTTCGCTTTCACCGATGCGGATGGGAATCTCAGCCCCGGCACCGTTGCCGCCGCGACTGCCCAACTGGCAAACCCGAATGGCGGCGGATCCATTCAGCTCACGCAACTCAACGGGCGGCAGTGGATCGATGTGACGTTCGTCTCGAAGGACGGGAGCAAAATCGATCAGAGCACGATCAACGGCAACGAGTTCAAGCTCTCCGGCTCCGGCGTGGCGCAGATCAAGGTCGATGCGAATGGATTCCCGGTGCTGGTCGGTGCGCTGCCGCTGCTGATTCAGGGATCGACCTATCGCTACTACCTCACCGATGCGACGCCGGGCGATGCGGTTGGCTTGTTCAAAGCTGGCACGGAAGGCCCGGGCGAAGTTCTTGTCGATTTTGTCACGGCTGGGCCGGGGCATCTCGACTGGGGCTTCAAGACGCTCGACGGCTCGGTCAATGCGCCAAACCAAGAGCGTTTCACGCTCGACGCCACCGGTTCTTCCACTGCGGGCGGGCCGCTGAACATCGGGCCGCTCACTTTGCAGGGTCCGACGATTGGCATCGATAAGATTGGGTTCAAGGATGGGCTGCTTGTGCTGACCGTCGGCATTGGCGCAGATCGAGCGTCGCTCTCCTTTGGCGGCAGCGCCCCGGTGGCGGGTGCCACGACCAACACGACAGTGCAGGACTCGAGCGCGATCAAGGCCGACCTCCTCGGTATCCATGGATCGCTCGATGTGGCGGTCGATGTGCTTCGCCCTGCTCAGCCAGGAAGTGAAAATTTACGTGCCTGGGAAGTTCAGCTTCGCGGTCGCCGCGCTGAATGTCACCGTGCCGGACGTCGTCACCGTGACGGCGCAAAACGTTCGCATCGCCTACGACCCAGCAGGCGCCGCCAGCCAGGAACTGCTCCGTGTTTATTCCGCGGACATCAGCTTCCCGGCGCTGAACGTCATTGGGAAAATCCGACCTTACGACACCGCGACGAAGACCAATCGCGCGGCTACGGCCGCGGAAATGGCAGCCGACCCGACTCCGATCGGCAAGGTGCAGACGACCGGGCCGCCCGGAGATAATCCCAGGACTCGTCGTCCGGCAGAATGGCTTCACGATCGGACAGGCCATCCTGCAGTTTGGCGGAGTCACACCGGCGAATGATCCGAATGGTCTCACCCCGATGCCCACGCCGTCGGGTCAGACCGCCCCGACGCCAGGCAAAATCGGATTCAAGGGCATTCTCGAGTTCGACGACATCCGCGTCGGCGTCACCAACTTCTCGGTCAACTTCGATTCCGAAAATCCGGTCCAGTCTTCAACGGCTCGATCTTCATCGCCTCCGGCGGCGCGACGCTCTTCCCCGGCAAACGCTTTCTCCGCGTCATTCAAGGACCGGCTCACTGCGGAACCCGGCAAAGATCTCCCCGGCTCGCTGGATACCGAGGCCATGCGGGCCACGCTCTCCTTCAAAGACGGCAAGGTCGACGCGTTCAAGTTCGACGTCGACACGCTTCGTGTGGAGCTTGGCGGCGTCCTGACGCTGACCGCCACGGACATCCGCCTCGACACTGGCGCGGTCGGCACGGAGAAGTTGCTTTCCGTGGGCGCGGTCGGCGCGGAGGTGAACATTGGCGGACTCATCATCGGCGGTGAGGCCCGCAACTTCGCGATTCTCGGCAATGGCAAATTCAAGCCGCAGCTGGGCTTCGGGGTGGTGCTCAGCGTCGGCGCCGCGACGGGCGACACCTTCAAGTGGCCGAGTTGGCTGCCGATCCACATCACCGAGCTCGGCATCTCCTGGCCGAAGGGCATTCAGGAATACCCGAGCGAATTCGTGCTCACCCTTTCGGCCAGCGTCACCGGGATACACGGGATCAAGGGGCTGCACCTTCTCGGGCGCGATCGAGGGGGTGAAGATCGACGTGACGAAGCTACTGAACGGGCGAGTTCCCGATCACGGACATCGCGAGCATCGGTGTCAGCGTGAGCGGTCAGCTCTTCGGCGGCGAGATCACCGCGACCCTCATCGGCGGGATCGTGAAGCTCAGCTCCAGCGATCAAGTCATCGCTTCCACCGACGACACGACCCCGGTGGCGCAGCGCGTCTTCTTTGCGGGTCTCGAGGGCGGATTCAAATTCCCCGGCATTGGCGGGCTGACCATTCGCCTCGCCCTGACCGAACTCGGGCCGCTCGGCGTGCTCATCACCGCATCGGTGCCCGGCGGCATTTTGCTCGAGCCCAACACCGGCCTCTCGATCAACGACTTCGTGGCCGGCGTTGAATTCTTCAAGTCGCTGCCATCGATCGAGCGATCCGCTCGAGCTGCGTGGTCCGTCTTTCGGCACCGCGACGAATATCACCCCGGAGCAATGGCTCGACGATGTGAAGAAGCAGGTCGTGAAACAGGTGCAGGCCATTCGCGCGAATCCTGGCCTGAGCGGATTTGCGGCCGCCTTCACTTCTCCGCTGACCATCACCGGCGGAGCAAAACTCTTCACGATCTACACCTCAAAAGAGGTGTTCAACGGAGAGGTGCTGATCAAGTTCAGCACGGACGGCAAATTCTTCATCGCCGGGAAGCTCAACTTCGCCGCGGACAAGATCAGCCTGAGCGCGAAGCTTTACGCTGACTTGTCGAAGGTGGCTCAGGGAAACGTGACGGTGCTCTTCCTGGCCGACATCCCAGATCAAGTGCGGCTGCTCACCATTCAGGGCAAGCTGAAGCTCGGCTTCAAAAATGCCGGTGGCGATGAGGTCGAATTCACGACCGTGCCAACGACCAGCGGCGTCGTGAGCGACGTGAAGCCGACGGCAACGCTCATCGATCCGGTGTCCGGGCACATCGACGTGAAGGTGCTGAATGGGCGTCCCTCGCCTTCGCTCACGCCGTTCGGCAGTTCGTCTGCGTTCACCGCGCCCTACGTCGATGTGACTTTCGCGGCGCCGAACGGGCAGAAGCTCGACTATGCTTCCATTCTCGATGCCGGCGCGGAAATCACCGTCTCGGCCAAAGATCCGGGCGGTGTTGTCCGCACCTACAAGACGCACGGCGTGCCGGTGCCGCTGGAGACCGTCGTCGATGCCAGCGGCGTGCTCACCGTGGTGGCAGTGACCGGCGCGACTCAGGATGCTCTTATCACGGCGATCAGCAATTCCGGCGCAAATCGCTTCCGCTACTACCTCACGACCGACGAAGGAGGCAGCACCTTCACCGGCTTCCAGACGGGCGAGGTGACGGTCAACGTGCTGGCGTTCGACGCGGCGGCTGGAGCGGGCTTTAAGAATGCTGACGTCACCGCGACGAACGGTTCGGTCACCACGGGTGTCGGCAATCTCGCGGCGGCCATCAAATTCACCGCGGATGGCGCGACGGCGGCGGTGCTAAACCCCGGTCCCGGTGGCTTCATCGACCTGAATCAGATCAACCGCCGCAACTACATCGATGTCACCTTCCCGAGTGCAGCGGACGATGCGAGCATCACCGATGCGGGCGCGGAATTCGCGCTCTCTGGACCGGGCTTGGGCTCGATCGGTTTTGATCCGGACCGCGCGCCACAGCTTGTGAGCGATGTCGGCGGGGTGAAAACGTATCGCTACTTCCTCACCGGCCGCTTCGTTACTGACCCGACGCTGCCTGTCGCGGCACGCAACGTGACGCTGGGATATGTAACCGGAGGCTGGACCGAGAGCGGTTCGCCCGCGACGGCGCGGCTGTCCGTCACATCCAGCTACGGCCAACCGCAGCTTCATCGACGTGAGCTTCAGCGCGTCGCGGATGAATTCGCTCGACGCCTCGAGCATCACCGACACCGGACGCGGAGTTCTCGCTCGAAGGGCAAGGGGCGATGGGGGTCGCCGTGACGGCGAGACGCCGTTGCTGGTGAATGGCGACGACGTATCGCTACTTCCTCACCGGCGACTTCTCGGTCGGCGAGGTCGGAGGTGCGCTTTTGCCGAAGGGCAGCTTCGGCGGACCGATGTTCGCGAACGTCGCCACTGGGAGCAGATCTTTCACCGTCGCCGGGCACCGCGGCGGCCGTCACCAATCCTGCTCAACGGCGCCGGCGATCGGGCGCGATGCGATCAACGCGAACGGCTACCTCGAAGTCACCTTCCGCGCCGCCGGCGGGCAGCACGCTTGATCCGAACAGCATCAACGGCGACGAGATCACGCTCAAAGATGCCGCAGGAGACGCTGTCACACTCACGGGCGCGCCGGAGCGTGTGGTGATCGATGGGCAGGGGACCAACGCGTGGCGTTACCGCTTCGCCGGCGCGCTCGCCGAGGGCGTTTACACGGTCGAGTTCGTGCCGAACAGCTTCCACCGCGATCGGCCGGATCGCGAACCTCGCGAGGTCCGAGAGCGTTCCAGCGTGGCCGCAGGTCATGCGTCCTTTCGAATCCGATGGCCGGCCAGACCGTCGATCGCGAGACACTCAACGGCCAGCGCTACATCGACGTCACCTTCACCCCGCACCGGCGCGAACACCGTCGATGCCGGCGTCGATCACCGACCGCGACCAGGAGTTCACGCTGACCGGCGCGAACGGCGAGAACATCATGCTCAACGGCGCGCCGACGCAGCCCGGTGCCTCGGCTGGGACAAACACGTGGCGCTACACGTTCGGCGGCCAGTTCGACACCGGCGCGCTGAGTCGTGGCGTTCGTCGCCGGACAGTGGCAGGACTCGAGCGGCACGAAGGGCGCAGCGGCGGGCGCAGACCGTCAAGGTCATTACCCAGGCGAAGTCGTTCTTCATCGAAATCTCGGGCGGCGTCGAACTGCGGCTGGCCGATCTGCTCGACGAGCCGTTGATCGAGCGTGAAGGCGGAGGTCGTCATCGAGATCGACCTCGCCCGCAAGGTCTTCAGCTCGACTTCAGCGGCGAGCTCCGCGTCTACAAAGTCGGCGCCGTCGGCGCGACGGCCGGCTCGCTTCGTCCTCGACCTCAGCGGCACGACCGGACCGGCTCCGCAGTTCTGGGGCGTGGCGACCATCGCAGAGCAAACTCGATATCCTCGAGCAGTTCGGCATCTTCTTCATCGGCGAGGGCACCGTGCAGATCAACACGACCGAGCTCAAGAAGATCGAGACGATCAAGCTGCCGGGCATCGGGCCGAATGGCGGACCGACCTCGTCCGCACCTACAAGCTCACGCCGCAGACGTTCTGCGCTGGAGGTGATCGGCTAGTGGCGCGTGCAAGCCGCCGGGCGCCGACCAAGCCCTCTTCACCTGCGGGCGGACTCTTCTACCTGAAGATCACCCCGCAGCGCTTCGAGGTCTTCGTCGAGGCCGAGCTCACCTCGGCTTCGGCGCCGATCACCTACGGCAAGGCCACCGGCTGCTCGTGGTCGGTTACGGAGCCGACGCGGCCGGCGAGATCCCGGGGATCGCCGGCTATCTGCGCGTCGCAGCGGCGGGCATCGGCCTGCCGGACGTCGGCGAGATCTTCGCGGTGAACGGCTCGGTGACGGTGATGTTCAACACCACGCTCGCCGATCAGATCTTCGAGATTCCCGATTCTTTCCTGCCGCTCCTCGTCGCCGGGCGATCCGACCCGGATCAGCATTTTCGCCGGTCCCCCGGGACTCGATGGCATGCGCAGATCCGACCGCAGTGCCGTCGATTTACTTCGTCGTTACCATTCAGGCCGAAATCCGCATCGCGCAGCGTCATCACGCTGACGGGGTTTATCCAGATCAAGGCGGGGGTCGAGCTCGGCACGGAGCGAGCTTCACGGTGACCGGCGCAGTCGGCGGTGAGCATCCCGGTGCTCGGCGCGGTCTCCGGCACGGTGAATTTCTCCGTCTATCGTCGGCGACACCAACAACACTGGCGTCGTCGGCCGCGTCTATCTCGTGCTGGTCGCAAACGGCATCCCGGGCATCCGGTTCGACGGCGAATTCCTGCTCGAGTTCAACACCTTCAGCGAAGGCAATCCGCACAGCACCGTGCAGACATTCGTGATTGATTCGGGCACCGGGCGGTTCAGCCGCGACGCCAACAACAAGTCTTATCGTTGGCATGGTCGAGGTGCCGAGCGGCGTTCATCTCCTCCTGCGCGGCTCACTGAACATTGCCAACGCGATCACGCTCGAGGGCAAGTTCGAGTTCACGCTGAGTCCCGACATGCTGGAGGTGACCGCCGACGCCAAGGCCGTGATCGGGCCGCTGGGTCAGGTGGACGTGACGGGTGGCTTCCGGATCACGCGCGGCGGCTGGTCGCTGCGCTCTCGCTGACGCCTCGGCGCGAGCTTCGGTGGCTCGGTCGGTCTGCAGTTCTCGGTGGGTGCGAGTTGCAAATCAATACCACGGCGAGCATCAGACGCTCGTCGGGCTGCACCGTTCAGCCCGGCCTGCTCATCTCGATCAGCGGCTCGGTGCACCTTCCTCGGCTTCGCCAAGGGCGAGGGCAGCATCTCGATCTTCATCGGCGCGGACGGGATGCGGATTCAGTTCGACGTCGCTTCTTCCTCGGCGGTCTGAACTTCGAGGCGCACGGGTTGGCCGCGGTTTACTCGAACGGCCTCGTGCTCGATCTCGCCGTGAGCCTGCGCGCCGACGTGGCGGTGTTTTCGATCGAGGCCTCGGGTCGCTTCAAGCTCAACACCACCGGCGGGACGCGCGACGGCGTCGACCCGGCTTCTACCTCTCGGTCACCGGGCACGTCGAGATCCTGAAGATCCTCAAACTCGATGCGAGCTTTAGCATCCGCGTCTCTGCGTTCAACTCCTGGCGCTTCGACTTCGACGCCGGCGTGAATCTTTTCGGCTTCGCCGGGTTGCACGTGAACGGTTGGCTCGACTCGACGGGCAGCTTCAGCGTAACGGTCGATGGCCGGTTGAAGATCGGCAACAAGTTCTTCGGCATCGAAGGCGGGGTGCACTTCAATATCGCGTCGATCGTGACGAAGGACGCGATCGGTAACGATTACTACATCTTCGACCTGGAGCTGACGGGCTACGTGAAGGCCTACATCTTCGGCTTCCCTCTTGGGGTCAGCCTCGGGGCGAAATTCCACGCCGAGGGCAACGGCCGCGTTCCGATCACACTGACTCTTTCGGTGAAGGTGAGCTTCCTCTTTTTCAGCATCACCTTCTCCCATAAATTTACCATCAGCAATACGTACTTGTTAAGGTAGCAGGTACA
>CAVYGI010000011.1:0-208180 GCA_963767975.1 uncultured Verrucomicrobiae bacterium
ATTCCAGCCTCGTTTGAGTAGGGCACCACTCCCAACAACCACGTCCACGAGTCTCCCTTGGCATTGGCCAGAGAACGTCGCGGTTTCACCCACATTTACCAGTGAGCTCCAATTGGATGCCCGTTGCCGGGACGAAAAACCAGAAAAACTACTCGAATATAAGCTCCGCTGGCGCGTCCGCACCTCCAGAGATTTGCCATTGTTGACTCGAAATTCATACGTTGAATTGGGATCAGACACGGGAGCAAGATCGACCTTAACCAGAGGCATCCCATCACCCGTTTTAAGGACCACCTGAGCTATCTTGCTCGTGTTGTCTCCCGGAATCAGCCGCTGGATAGTTCCCGTGATGATGACAGCCTTACCACGCCAAGTAGCGTCTGCGGTTTTCTCATTTCCCTTATAAGAGGCAGCTAGTGCTTGAGCTTCCAATGGCGCAGCCTCTTTTGTCCCGACGAAACTGCTGGCGAAAGCGCCTAGAAGACCGAGGACGCAGACAAGAAAAAGCGCTCCGAGGACGCTTGAATTTCGGATTGGTAGGGTCGGTTTCAAAGGGAGAGTTGGATTCTCGAAAGGGGAATTTAATATTCTCGGGTGGTCAAGTTGATTTAACGCCGGTCATGGTGCCAGCAGGTCCTCCTCCAGCATTGACCTTCAGCAAGAGGAGTTTCATTTAGCGCCTGGCTCCGGTTTCGGGAGCGCTTGGTCTGGCACGATGCCCTCGGCCCTTTCGCGCGAGAGGCCATTGACGGTGACCAAGGTCTGGATCGCGGCTTCGCGTCCCATCATTCCGGTGGAGACCTTCTCGAGCAAGTCGATGATCTGCCCCGCGCCTTTATCGCCGACGGCTTCGAGGCTGCCGGGCTTTGGTGGCGGAGGCGGCGGCGTGGCCGTGGCCGCTAGGAGTTGCGAGGCATTCGGGAAGAGTTCGCCGACGAGCATCTCGATCGGCACGCGAGTTTGCGCGGCGATGGCCTGCAATGCCTGCACAAGCGCGGCATTGGAGCGACCGGTCTCGATCACTGAGTTATCTGACTCGTGAAGTGGGAAATGGGAGAGGCGCAAGCCGTCGCGCAGACGATCGATTCTTCGTTGGCTCCTTAAAGCCTCAGTAGGGACACTTCCAAAGATTGGCTCCCATCCCCGATCCAAATCGACCCATCCTGCACGGTGACGTCCAGCCGCATGTTTCGATGGGACAGAGCAGCGAGCGCCTGACTTTGCAGCGAAGGCACCTGCCACACGTTTAGGTTGTGCAGGCGTTGCACCTTTGTCCCCATGGTGCTCCACCATCGGGTGGTGTTGGCGCTGAAGCTGTAGATGCTGACCTGCTCTGCACGCGCACTCGCTTGCAACAACCTTCTCTCCTCCGGGTTTCCAACCTCGATCCAGTGAACAATCTGCCCCGTGAGATCCTTCTGCCAGAGGGAAGGTTCGTCCGCGTCCCACATATCCTTGGCAAACTCCATTGTCCCTCGATCATCGCCGCTCGGAATATTAAGAGCAAAGGCGACCAACCGAATTAACATCCGTTCATCAGTCTCAGATGGATGGCGCGCCAGTGTCAGGTCGTGATTGCAATAGAGCTGTCGATCGATGTCGGCGATTTGTAGCTGCGCCTTAAAGATAGTGGCTTTGGAGGCCATGAGAAAGAGGGATGATCAGACAGCCGACAGGATGGGGTAAAAGGTCCTAGGAAAATCCAGGGTCACTTCTTCACGCTGGCCTGATCGCGGGCTTTGATGAACTGCTGCAAGGAAACGGGATCCGTAACCCAGAGTTCGTCGCGATGCTTCTCGAGTTTGTCGAGCAATGCGGTGAACCATTCGACAGGCGTCACCAGCCAGTCCCCACCTACTCCGTGAAAGTCCGCATGCCCGATCCCTTCCGTCGCCAATGCCTGGTCAACTGCTCCGATCAGCTCTGCGGCGGACTTGTAATGGATGGGCGGTCCTTGGAAAGGCGGGCGGTCGACCAGCTGATGCCTAGCCAATGCCGCTGCAAATTCTTCCTTCGTCACCTCCCATGGCACTCCACCCGGTTGGCCAAAGGCCAGAAGTCGCGGGAAAGGCAAGTCGGGGCGTAGCGCGTATAGGGCCTCGTTGCATTTCGCCAACTCAACGTCCAACTCAGCGGCGCTCTTAACTCCTTTGTGGGTCAAGGTGTGGTTGGCCATCGTGACATAAGCGCTTTTGACGGCATCTGCCCATTCACTTTGATGTGCGAGGTATTGTCCGGCGGCGGGATTCAAATAGAAGGTGCCGGTAATCTTGCGCTTCTGCAGTTCCGGGATCACGTTTTTGAGCTGGCTCGGGCATCCATCGTCAAAGGCGAGCAGGAAAACGGCTTTCTTCCCGTCTTTCCATCGAGGCTGCGGCTTTTCATCCGCGGAGAACGCCGAGGTGAGACTGATCAGGAGTAGGAAGAAGTGGAGGGGACGCATGGATGAGGAGGTAACTAAGGGATTCGGCAACTCGATAGCGAATAGAGAGTGGTGGTTGTGCGTTGCTGTCGTTCAAAGGGAGGTTTTCTAAACCCGGAGGGATCCGCGGAATGCGCGGCCGCTGTAGTAGGACTGCGCGCCATTGTGGTAAAAGAAGACGCGGCCAAAGCGCCGGTCGCCGAAGAGCGCGCCGCCGAGGTTTCGCATCTCGGGAGGCGTTTTCAGCCAACTCGACGATTTGGCATCGAAGGTCCCGAGCTTTTGCAGAGCGGCGTATTCCTCCTCGTTTAGCAGCTCGATTCCCATGGCTGCGGCCATCTCGATCGCGCTGGTCTTCGGCTTGTGTTCCTTACGCGAATCGAGTCCCTCGCGGTCATAACACACGCTGGTGCGCTCCTTGGGCGTCTCCGCGGAGCAATCGTAGAAGAGGATCTCTCCCGTCTTGGCATCCTGACCCACCACGTCGGGCTCGCCGCCGGTGCGCTCCATTTCCTGGATGGACCAGAGTTTGTCACTCTTGGCGTCCAGTCGGGTTTTGACCTTTGCCCAAGTAACGCTCGGATGCCGGTCCATGTTCTTCTCAAAGCGCTGTTGAAGTGTGGCGAGAAGCGCGTTCCGTTGGTCCGGGGTCAGGTTCTTTTTAGCGTCGGCGGCTTTCATAAAGGTAAGGTTGGGGCTGGCAGGAGAAGGTGCGGCGGAATCTCCCGTTGGGGAGGGTTCGGTCTGGAGAGTTGCCGGATCATTGGCGGTGGCGGCTGCGGTCAGTCCTAGCAGAATGAAGGTGATCAATGGGAAGGGACGCATGAGAGGGGTGGGATGGCGGGCTCCGTGGGGCGGTCCATCTGCCGGGCCATTGGACGAACAAAGGCCGGGCTTATCGAGCGTAAAAGTGCCCTCCCAGTGACCCACCGTTTGCACTAGACGGAGGTTCGCTAATACGCGCCGCTGATCTGCCACTCCTCGAGCAGCTCGCCCGGGATCTCGGCGAGGAAGCGCGAGGGGCGCTGCAGCATCTCGCCGTAGCCGGCGTTCAGGCGCAGGTGCGGATAGGTGAGGTAAAGCTCGTCCTTCGCGCGCGTGACGGCGACGTAGAAAAGGCGGCGCTCTTCCTCGATCGCGTCGTCGCTTTCGAGCGAGCGCGATGACGGGAAACATGCCGTCGGTCATCCAGATGACGAAGACGACTTTCCACTCCAGCCCCTTGGCCTGATGCACGCTGGAGAGCGTGACCATCTCGTCGTCCTCATTCGCGGCGGTGACTTCGTGATCGAGGCTGGTGAGCAGCGCGAGCTGGTCGAGAAAGTCGCCGGCGCTGCTCGTATTGCTTGGCGAAATTGGCGAGCGTGTTGCAGGTCTTCGCGGCGCTGATCGTAGTTCGGGAAACTTGGCCTTCGCGTAGTCGTCGTAGATCGCCTCGATGACGCTGTGGATCATCTCGGCGGGCGGATGCGGCTTTCCGCCGGGCGCGATTTCTTCGAGCGTGTGCGCGAGCTGCTCCCACGCCTTCGCGGCTTTCGCCGGGACTTTGAGCGGCGCTGAGCAAGCTGCGCGAAAGCTCGAGCGTCGCCGATCCGCGCGCGAGAGCGCTCGCTCGACCTGTCGTCCCAGAGCTGCTCCGCGCGAGCGCGCGCCGATGCCGGGGAGCAGCCGCACCATGCGCTTGAAGGCGACTTCGTCGCGCGGGTTGACGACGAATTTCAGGAACGCCGCGACGTCCTTCACGTGCGCCTGCTCGAAGAAGCGCAGCCCGCTGGTGATCTGGAACGGGATGCCGTGCCGCGTGAGTTCCATCTGCACTTCCATCGAGTGATAATGCGCGCGGTAGAGCACGGCGATTTCGTTCGAGTTCGATCCCTTCCTCGCGCAGATCGAGGATGCGCTGCGCGACGAAGAGCGCCTGCTGATTGCGAGTCGCCGAGCGGGACGAGCGCCGGGCTTCATCGGCGCGGCCTCGCGCGCGGCGATCAGCTCCTTGCTGAACTGATTCACGTTCGCCGCGATGGCCGCGTTGGCCACTTCGAGGATCTCCGGGCACGCTGCGGTAGTTCGTCTCGATCTTGTAGACCTGCGCGCCGGGATAGCGCTTCGGGAAATCGAGGATGTTTTTGAAGTTCGCGCCGCGCCACGAGTAGATCGATCTGCGCGTCGTCGCCGACGACCATCACGTTGCGATGCTGCTGCGCCGAGGATGTCGATGAAGTCGGCCTGGATGCGGTTCGTGTCCTGATATTCATCGACGAGGACGAACTGGAACTGCCGCTGGTAGCGCTCGCGCGATCTCGGCGTGGTTCTGCAGCAGACAGCAGCGTCTTTTCCAGCAGGTCGTCGAAGTCGAGCGAGTTGGCGTCGCTTCTTCTTCGCCTCGTACTTCTTCTGCGCGCGCGGCGATCTGCTGCGCTGAACTCGAGGAAGTGCGGATACTTCTCCACGAGCACCTCGTCGATGGTGCGCCCGGTGTTGAGCGAGTAGCTGAAGACATCCGCGAGCACTTCGCCCTTCGGGAAAGCGCTTGTCCTTCGGATCGATGCCGAGCGCGGCGATCACGGCATCGAGCAAGTCCTGCTGATCCTCGCGATCCATGATCGAGAAACCCGGCGCGAATCCCGCCGTCCTCCGGATGCCGGCGCAGGATGCGATTGCCGACGGAGTGAAAGGTGCCGCCCCACAGCCCGGTGAGGTCGTTGCGGCAGGAGGTTGGCGACGCGGTCGAGCATCTCGCGCGCGGCTTTGTTCGTGAAGGTGAGCAGCAGGATGTTCTGCGGCGGCACGCCATTCTCGATCAGGTAGGCGACGCGATAGGTCAGCGTGCGCGTCTTGCCGCTGCCCGCGCCGGCGATGACCAGCGCCGGGCCCGGGCGGCGCGGTGACGGCGGCGTGCTGCTGCGGATTCAGCTCGCCGCGAAATCGATCCGCGGTCCCGCGGGTGCCGCGTGCCGGTGGAGCGTGTATTGGCGAGCCATCTCCGCGCGCTACTTCGCAGTCGCGAAAAGCTCGTTCAGCACCTGCGCCACGCGATGCCCCGCGAGCACGAGACGCCGCTCCGCGATGTTGCGGGAAGCGTGCGCGAACTCCGGCGTCAGCGTGATCACGTGCGTGTCATCGCTCGGGTCGGCATCCGCCGGATAGGCCGACTTGCAACCGACGGCGTGCGACTCTCTTTCGCCCACGAAGTCGCGTCGAGATGCGTCTGGAGCTCCGGCAGCGACTCCACCGGAAATTCCTTTTCCAGCTTCGCCGCCTCCGTCGCGATCACCCCTTCGCCGGGGGCCTTCGGCCGCTCCACCGGCAAAGGGCGCTTCCCACATCTCATCGATGCGCCCGTCGCGCGCATCGAACCGGAACGACTTGTCCCAATACGCGTGAAGATTCGGGATCGTGCCGGGCCAGAGATCGGTGAAAGGGACGCCGTGAATGAGCACCGCATTGCCGCCGCGATCATTGTCGCGATCCGTCGCGTGCAACGGCTGATGCAGATCGCCGATGAGATGCATCAGCATCGCCAGCGCCTGCGTCTCATCGGCGATCGCCGACTCTTTGCCCTTCAGCTTGTCGATCGCCTGTCCGATCCCCCACACCACATTTGGCGGCTCCGGCAGCGCAAAGGCCACGCCGTCCGCCGTCCACGGGATCGTCACGTAATGCCACTTCGACCACGCGTAGCCTTTCTTCGAGCGCATGTCGTCCATCCACGCCCCCGCCGTCACGAAGTTGTACGGCTGCTTGCCGTTGTGCGTCGTCTCCAGCGCCGGCAGCAGCGCGTTCACCTTCTCGCGCACCTCCGGCTTCAGATGATTCCACGCGATCTGATCCACCAGCATGTGCCCGGCGGCGTCCCAGGCATGGGCGTTCGGAGTGAAAAGGAGCGCGCCGGCGGCGAGCAGGGGAGCGAAGCGGGTGAGTCTCATAATGGGCGCACCTTGATACCACGGATCGCCGCGCGTGTCCGGTAACTCGCGATCCCAAACGGCATCGACACCTCGATCTCCCCGAGCCGCATCGAGATCTTGCTCTGCGAAATATCGACGTTCACCACCTGCTCCTCATCGATCCACACCTCGATCTTCGCCGGCGTCACCCGTGCGCGGATCTTATACCAGCGGTCTTTGTCAAACTTCATCACCTGCTGCGTCTCATTCTCCGAGGCATCCTGCCCATCGATGCTCGAGATCCCCACCAGACCGCCGCCCCAGCCGCCCACCACCAGCGTGCAGTGCGTCTCCCCGACCGGCATCGTCAGCGCGCAAAAGAAATCGCTCCCCTCGATCCGCTTCGCCTCCAGCGACACCTCGTAATTCGTCTTCGGCAGCTCCCCGGGATAAGTCACCCCGGTCAAATCATTCCCCGCCTCCAGCACGATCGCCCCGTCCTCCACCTTCACCTCGCCCGCGCCCGAGAACTCCGTCGGCTTCCAGCCCGCCAGCGACTTCCCATCGAAAAGCAGCTTCCCCGCCGTCACCGCCGCCGCCGCCGCCGCGGGCGCCGCCAGCGCCTCGCGCAACTGCGCCAGCAGCCCCGGCACCGCCTCCCGCGGGTCCGGCTTCGACTCATACTCCAGCGCCACCCAGCCCTGATAATTCGCCTCGCGCAGAATCTGCGCGATCCGCGCAAGATCCGTCGCCTCCTCCTCCTTCGCTCCTTCGCGCTTCATCTCCGCCTTCACCTGCACATTCACCGCATACGGCGCGCACGGCGCCAGCGCCGCGTAGGGATCCGCCGTGTGAAAATTGCCCGTGTCCAGATTCACGCCGAACCACGGACTCTTCACCGCCTTCACGATCTCCAGCAGCCCCTCCGGCTCCGCCACGATGCCGCCGTGATTCTCCAGACCGAGGAAAATCCCGCGCGAACCCGCATACGCACAGCATTCCTCGATCGCCTCGACGCACAACTTCACGCGCCTCCTCCCGCGCCATCCCCTTGGCGCCGCCCCCGCGAAGATGCGAATGTGCGGCGCACCCATCACCGCCGCATGCCCGATCCACGCCTTCACCGACGCGATCTGCTTGTCGCGCTCCGGCCCCCGCGGCAGCGCGAAGTTATTCCCCACCGACGTCCCGCTGATCGCCACCCCGCGCAGAAACGCATGCCGCCGCACCTCCCGGAAATACTCCGGCGTCGCCTCCTTCGGAAAATAGTAGCTCGTCAACTCCGCCCCCGCGCAGCCCTGCTCCGCGCAGTAGTCGATGAACTCCAGCATCGTCATCCCGCGCCCCGGCGCCGTCCCCGCCGCCGCCTTCGCCTGCCGGGAATCCTGGAAAAAATCGCGAAACGAATACGCCGCCAGACTCAACTGCAGCCGCGCCTTCCCCGCGCGCTGAAACGGCTCCATCGCCAGCGCCTGCGAAGCCAGGAACGCACCACCCGTCAGTTGCAGAAACGAACGTCGAGAAAGGGGAATCATGCCCCGAACTTGCCCCACCGCCCGCCGCGCGGGAAGCCGAAACCGCGTGGCGAGGCGACGTGATGAGTGATGAATGATGAGTGATCGCTCAACCGCCCGCGCCCTCGCTCGCGACCCATCACCGCTCACCAACCACGCCCTTCCCCCCTCCCTCCACGAAATCCTTCATCCGCAACTCCAACCCGCCACCCGCCGCCGCGCCACCGCCCACGATCACCAGCACCGTGCACTTCTCCAGCAGCGCGCTGCGGGCCGGGCACACCAGCGGGACCCTGCGGCCCTACAGCGCCGGCGGGGCCTTGCGGGCCGACAGCTCCCACCGGGCCCTGCTGGCCGGGCCGCCGCGACCCAGCTCGCCTTGCGTGCCGGGGACCTTGGAACCCGCACCGTGGGCCTTTCCACACGCGCGCTCCGCGGCAAAGCTCACCGACACCCGGCCCGGACCCGGCTCCCTCATCTCCAGCGGAGCCGTCAGCAGCGACCGTTCACCCTCCGAAATCTGCAACTGCACGCGGCTGCCCCGCGCCGCCGTCGAACCCCTGCAACCGCCCCTCCTTCTTAAACTCCACCTCCACCCAGACCCTCCCCGGCCCCGCCGCCTTCCATCGCACCTCCATGCCCCATTCCTTCGCCTGCTCCTTCGACACCTGCGCGATCGACAGCAGCGCGAAACACGGATCCGCCGCCGAAACCAGCAGAAGCACCAACCCCAGCCCCACCGCCCGCCACATCGACTTCCACCGCCGCACAAAAGAAAAAGCATTCATGCAGGAGGAGACGGTCAAACCCAACACCTCTTAGAATTTCCTCTCGTTCCCGGACCGCAGCTCCACTGCCGACCCCCGACGCGTGCTGCCGGCAGCGCCCTACCGCGCCCCCGGCATCTTCAGCTCCTTGCCCACCGCCGCATTGCACACCGCGCACTCCTCCAGCGCCGCATACGCTGGCGCGTAAAACAACACCTGCGGCTCCCCGCGCCGCTCCCCGTTCTCAAACTTCTCCGCCTGAAAACGCTTCAGCGCCTCCATCCCGCGCTTCCGCTTCTCCTCGATCGCCTTCTGCAGCCCCTCCCGCTGCTCCGCCGACAGCGCCAACTGCGCAAACCGCCGCGCCACCCACCCCTGCACCAGCGCATGGATCCCCGCCAGACGCTCCTCCGCCTGCGCACTGAAAAGCTGCTTCCGCACCTCCGCGCCCAGCCCCCGCCCAAACGTCGAAGCCCCACTCTTCAGACTGTAAAACTCCTCCGGCCGCGACCGATACGCCTCCAGCGCATGAATGATCGGAGTGCAAATCGGGCACGAATAAATGAAGTGAAAATAACTCTCCCCCGGCCGCTTCAGAAGCACCTGCGCCACCTCCTCCGTCGAAAGCCCATCCTCATAACACCCCTCCAGCACCGCATAAAAAAGGAACCGATGCGCCTCATCGAACTCCTCCCTCGCCGACGCCACCCCCACCAACCCCATCCAGGCGACCAAAACCGCGAGAAATGCCTTCTTAAAGCTCATCAGCCATCATCCTTTCCTTCAAAACCGCTGCAACGCCGCCACCAACCCATTCACATAATCCACCACCGCCTGCACCTGATTCTGCGTCGGCGGATCACTCAGCGCGATACTCAGCGGCGAAAGCGACGACGGATTCCGCGCATGATTCACCCGCTCCGCCTCCAGCGCCGCCATCAAATCCGAACTCGACACCTCCCCCGGCGCCCCCGCCGCCCCATCCGCCCCCGGCGCCCCATCCGCTCCATCCACGCCATCCGCCCCGGCGGGCCCCGCCGGCACCGCATCGATGAGCGCTTTCAGCCCATTGAATTGGACGCGCAGCTCCGCCGCATCGATCTCCGTATCTCCACCGGCACATTGGGATCAAAAGCCATCGTGTTTCTCCGGGGTGAAAATCAAGGGACGATCTTCGTCGCCGGATCGCTCCAGGGCCCGGCGCCCTTCGTCCCGATCGCCCGCACCCGGACCCAGACCCGCTGCCCGCTCGACAGCCCCGTCAGCTCCCAGCGCGACGCCCGCGGATGCAACACCGTCTGATACGGCCCCGCCACCGGATCGACCGTCGTCACCTGCACCTCATAGCCGGAAGTCGCCAGCTCCTCCGGATCGTTCGACCCATCCAGCGCCCCATCCGCATCGCTCCACGTCAGATTCAAATTCATCACCTTCCCCGGCGGATGCGTCGTCGCCGTCGCCTCCCCCGTGATCGGATACCCCGTCGCCGTCAGCAGCACCGGATCGCCCTTCGCCTCGCTCTCGAGAGCCGCGACATACGACGTATGCTCCGCCCGGAGCTCATCGCGCGAAGCCTCCGCCGCCGCCTTCAGCGCCACCAGCCCCGCCTTTGCCTCCGTGTAAGCCAGCTCATCCGCCTTCGCCGCATCGCTCTTCACCAGCAGTGCCGCCGTCTTCGCCGCCATATTCGGCAGCGGAGGCGTCGCCGGTGACGCCGGAGCCACCTTGCCTGCGGAAAGCTCCGCCTGCGCCACCAACTGCGTCACATTCTGCTTGCTCACCGTGTATTTGATCTTCGCCATATGCTTGGGTTTCTGAGGGGTTTCCGGGTTGAGGCTCCGGTAACGCGCCGCCCCGTATTTCACGCCAGAGTTATATCGTGCCGACATGAAGAGGGGGGAGAGAACGTCCGCCGCAGCCGAGTAAGCCCCGCTTATGGCAAAGCCCCTCACCATGAAACAAGCTTTTTCTCGCGGAAATCGGCAACGCCTCCGCCCGCTGCACCGCCCGACCGCCCCAGACGAGCCTCGCAGCCATGTCCCGCAGTCCTGCCAAAGCATTTTGCAGCCCTGCAAAAAGCGATTGCAGCCCTGCAAACCCATTTTGCAGGCCTTCCAGCCCCCTCCGCAGGCCTGCTCAGCCTCCCCGCAGGCCTGCCGAACATCGCCGCAGGCCTGCCGAACGACGTCGCTGCAGGCCTGCCGAACATCGCCGCAGGCCTGCAACGACCCGCGGCAGCCCTGCAAAACCCCTCCGCAGCCCTGCAAAACCCCTGCGCAGCCCTGCAAAACCCCTCCGCAGCCCTGCAAAATGCTTTTGCAGGGCTGCAAAATCATCTTGCCGGACGGCAAACCACCCCGGAAACGCCCATTCTCTCTGTAACCGCCCCGCCCGCCCTCCGCGCGGACCACTGGGGAAGGCATCTTCCCCTTCGTTTCCCTCGTTCCCAAACTCCGTTTGGGAACGCCCTAACCGACGAAACTCCGTTTCGCTCATCCAAGGAAAAGGCCCCCCGAAACAAAGTTTCGGGGAACTCTCGCGTTCCCAAACGGAGTTTGGGAACGAGGGAAGGAAGTTCCACTTCCGAAGGGGCTTGTCTCCGAAGCTCAAATTCGTTCTTTCCGGTCGCGGGGCATTCGCTGGCCGGGAGCAGGACGAAGTGGAACTCCGGGAATCAGTGGGTTCCGAAGTGGAACTTCGGAACGAGCGGGAACGAGGGGGAGGGAGAAATCCCGCCCGCAACTCTAGCGCCAACGACGCCTCAAGCCGCACCTTCCGCCACCGCCCGCTTCGCCTCTTCCTCGATCTCCGCGATCCGCCGCGCGATCTCCGCGGCATCCACGCCCATCTTTTCGAGAATCGTGGAGTATTCCACCCGAGTGTCGGCTAGATCGGGGCGCGAATGTTTCATTTGCAGCGAGAGGCGGAATTCAATTCCCAGTGCTCTCCGCAATAGCGGTCTCTGCTTCCGGCAACCGTTCGGTCTTGGACAATAAGAGCGCGAGGTTCCACATAGAAACCGCGACGGACGGATGATTCGGTCCGAGCGCTTTCTCGTCGATAGCGAAAGCGCGCTTGTAGGAGTTCTCTGCCTCTGAAAATCGGCTGGTCTGTTCAAGAAGCGAACCAAGGTTGTTGAGTGTTGGACTAAGCCATCGGGCGGTCGTTCCGCTTAACTTTTCTCTAAGTGCAAGACAACGGCGCAACCAGCCCTCGGCTTCCTCGAACTCTCCCATGAGCGTTAACAGCATCCCGACATTACTCAGAGCGGTAGCAAAGTCTTCGCTTTCCTCGCCAGAGGCCTTTTCGAAAATCGTCAGACTTCGGAGGAAGAGGGGTTCCGCTTCGACCAGCTTACCCATACGCTTGAGCACGATCGCCAGATCGGAGCAAGCGCGGGCGAACCTCCCATGCTCGGAACCAAAACGTGCTTCCTCGGCTTCCATTGCTCGTTCGAAGTAATGCCGGGCGCGGACTAGTCGCCTCGTTCCTGCAACACCGACCGAGGTCCTCGAGCCGTCGCGGCGATTCTGCAAGAGGGGCGTGATGGTTTTCTTGAATCTCGAAGGACTCAATCAGCGCGCACTCAGCGGCGGGCCATTCTAGTAGATTGGTCAGTTCGACGCCAAGCCGCCGGAGAAGCTCGGCGCGGAGGAGTTCTGCCCCGGGCTTCTGCCTGACCACTTCCAAGTCATGCCGCAGGTCGCCGAGGCGCTGTTTCGCTTCCTCATCGGCCGGAGCAAAACTTGGGACGGACGGCATGCGTAGTTCTTTCTGCCACTCTTCGACGATCCATTCCGCCGGATGGATTGTCGCCACGCTGCGGCGGATGCTCCAGAGGTCGGGTGCGACTTCGCGGAAGATTTGCTGGAGCCAAGGGGGGCCGGCGAAGATGAGGGGGAGGGCGAGGGTGCGGCGGAGCGGGTTGCGCTCGGGATTGAGGGCGCGGAGGAAGCCCGCCCAGGCTTGCCGCCGCGCGTTGGCGAGCGAGTCGGAGAAGGAGGCGGCGGCGGCCTCGATGCGCGCGGCGTCGGCGGGGTCGGAAGAATACACCTGATCGGGCTCCGGGGCTTCTTCGAGCTGAATCCAGAGGGCGCCGATGCCGGCCGCGGGAGGATGGGTCAGGGCGTTGGCGAGGAATTCGGGCGGCGCGCCGGGAGAGAGCGCGAGGGTCTGGAGAGGTGTCCCTTTTTCCACGAAGACCTGCTCCAAGGCGCGGCGGCACAGCTCGATGCCGGCGTCGTCCGGGGCCAGCAGGACGAAGAGGGCGAAGCCTTCGGAGAAGTCGAGGTGCGCGAGGAAGGTGCCCCATTCCGCATTCTCGGGGAGGGCGTAACGCGAGGTGAGCGCCGTGAGGAGCGCTTCGTTCACGCGGGGGAAGAGGCGCGCGGGAGGTCCCTGGCCCGGCGGACGATTTCCTCGACTTCCTCGCGGATGAGCGGGTGGATGTCGTACCCGACTCCTTGCCGTTGAGGAAGTAAAGGACGAGGTGGGTATCGAGGAAGAGGGAGAGGCGGGAGACGTTCTCCGCGCTGCGGTCGTCCGCGAGGGTATCGCGCAGGCGGGCGATGTCGCAGAGCCAGCGGGCATCGCTGAGGGGGACGGGGAGGTATTGGGAGCGGACCTTGGCGATGGCGCTGTGGACGGCGGCCTCGGTGGCGGGGACGGATTGCGCGGCGAGGACGGTCTCCATGACGAGGCGGAGGAGATCGCGGAAGGAGCCGCCGGAGGCATCGACGAGCTGATCGGCGAGCGGGCAGGCGCCGTCGGGCTCGGAGATGCAGCCGAAGAAGCGCTCGAATTCATCCTGGCCAAAGCGGCGGACGATGACCTCGCGGAGCTGCGCGCAATTTTCATTGCGGCGGGTGCGTTCGGGATTGTTCTCCCAGAGGCCGAGGGTGGAGAGGAGTTCGATCGGTTCGCCGGGGAGGACGAATTTCAGCCACGGCGGGACGGTGTAAACGACGTGGAGGTTGGGGACCTTGAGCAGGTCTTTGTGATTGGCAAAAACGGCATCGACGCTGCGGATGACGGCGTCCTGATCGAAGGCCGAGCCGCGGATTTGTTCGAGCTGATCGAAGAGGAAGACGACGCGGGCATTGTCGCCCTTGAGCTTGCGGACCGCGCGGATGCCATCCTGGAAGAATTCGCGCACCTGATTGACGAGTTCGCTGAGTCGCCCGCCGAGAGCTTCGGTGAGCTGTTGGCGAAAGGTGGGCGATTCTTTGAGGGCGAGCTTGAATTCGACGCCGCCGATCTCCGCGCCGCCCTTGGCTGTGACTTCCGTAATTGAAACGGTGGTGGTGCGGAGAAAGTTAGTGAGGCGCGTAAGGTAGCCTTCGCGAAGCTGGCTGGCGTAACCTTCCCTGGCCAAGGCGTCATTGAAGGACCCGGCGATGGCGAGGAGGAGCGTGGTGATGTCGAGGGGAGCGGCGGGATTAAGAAAATCGAGAGCGTCAGCGTAAAGGACCACGAAGCCCCCGTTGCTGAGCCGGTCGCGGAGCCGGAAGAGTTCCGTCGTTTTCCCTGAGCCGCGAAAGCCGGAGAACATCTGGAAGCTTTCGACTTCAAGGAATTCGATGCGCTGCGCCAGCCGGCGGACGGGGTCTTCGGCGCGGCCGCTGTAGAGTTCGACGTAGCGAGGATTTTCCGGCTTCAGCGGCTCTTCGTTGACTGAACGGTAGAGTTGCTTCCGAAGAGATGGATCGTCCATGGCAGTGAGGATTGCAGAGCTACCGTAGGTGGCCTGGAATGCCAAGGGGGAAACTGGCTGACGCTCGCCGTTTGACAGGGCCCGGGGGGAGTGGGCAATGTCGGGGCTCTCTTTCCATGAAAATTCCCTCTGCTCTCCCGCTCGTTACGCTCGGTCTCATCGGCTTTTCCTCGGCGGAGGCGATCGATTTTACGAAGGAGGTGCAGCCGATCCTGGAGATGAATTGTGTGCGGTGTCACAATCCGAAGGGGACGGAATTCGAGAAGGGGGAGACGGATCTGGATCTGACGACGTTGGCGACGGCGACGGAGTCGAAGTCGACGATCGTGGCGGGGGATGCCTCGAAGAGTAAGCTTTATACGACGACGGTGCTGCCGGATGAGGCGCGCAAGCTGATGCCGCCGAAGAATCAGGTGACGGGGGCGCTGGATCGGCTGACGACGGCGGAGACGGAGACGCTGAAGATGTGGATCAATGAGGGGGCGAAGTGGCCGGATGGGGTGTCGCTGGTGGCGCGGAAGAAGGAGGTGGCGGGGAAGGGTGCGGGCGCGGAGATGGCGCTGGTGGGGGATATCGCGAAGCGGATCACGGCGACGGCGCCGGTGGAGGAGAAGGAGATGAAGGCTTACACGCAGACGATCGCGGGCTCGGAGGTGACGTTTGAGATGCTGCCGATCCCGGGCGGGAAATTCAAGATGGGGAGCGCGGCGGGGGAGGCGGGGCACAAGCCGGATGAGGCGCCGGTGCACGAGGTGGAGATCGCGCCGTTCTGGATGGAGAAGTGCGAGGTGACTTGGAATGAGTTCGAGCTTTTCATGTATCCCAATGAGGAGAAGAAGTCGCGGGAGACGAAGCAGCTGCCGGCGGATCTGAATGCGCTGACGGATGCGGTGACGCGGCCGACGCAGCCGTATGTGGAGATGAGCTTCGGGATGGGGAAGGATGGCTTCCCGGCGATCTCGATGACGCAGCACGCGGCGAATAAGTATTGCCAGTGGCTGAGCGCGAAGACGGGGCACTTTTACCGGCTGCCGACGGAGGCGGAGTGGGAGTATGCCGTGCCGGGCGGGATCGACGACGGCTTACTTCTGGGGGGATGATGCGTCGAAGATCGGGAATTACTGCGTGGTGGGGGAAGAACGCGGATTTCAAGTATCAGAAGGTGGGCAAGAAGCTGCCGAATGCGTGGGGTCTGCACGACATGCTCGGGAATGTGGTGGAGTGGTGCATCGATCAGTATGACGCGAATTATTACGCGAACTCGCCGGCGGTGAATCCCTGGAACAAGGCGACGAAGCCTTATCCGCACGTGGCGCGCGGGGGTTCGTGGGATGACGAGGATCCGGCGAAGCTGCGCGTCGCGGCGCGCCGGGCCTCCGGACACGACGTGGAAGATTCAGGATCCGCAGCTCCCGAAGAGCATCTGGTATCACACGGATGCGCAGTTCCTCGGCTTCCGCATCGTGCGCCCGCTGAAGCCGCCGACGCCGGAGGAGATGCAGGCCTACTGGAACAGCGGCGTGGAGAAGGATATCCCGGGGCTGAACAAGGCGGAGTAAAGGGGAAGGGCGGGTGCTGGGTGATGGGTGAGTGGTGATCGGTCGCAAGCGTCCGGCGCATCCACCACTAATCACGGGTCACGCCGCTCAATCCGCCGGTCTTTTTCATGTCGCTTCGCAAAACGCTCGTCCTTTTTTTCGCCGGATGGTTCGTCGCGATCAGCGTGCTGCAGGCGCGGCTGAATCCGGAATCGATTCGCGGGCTGGGCGACTATCTGCGGTCGTTTCGCCAGACGACCGGGGTCTCGACCGGGCAAATTCAAGATCGGCTTCCTGCCGGTGACCTGCCACCTGACCTGCCCGGTCACGGACTTCATCAACAAGCAGGCTGACCGGGCGAGGGGACTGTTCGAGCCGATGCGCTTCAACGGCTGGCCGGAGCTGAAGGAGGCGTTTCTCGCCGGCTACACGCCGGCGACCTTCATCCTCGCGCCGATGGCCATGGCGCTGCGCGAGCAGGGCGTGCCGATCAAGATCGTCTATCTCGGCCATCGCGACGGCACGGCGGTGATGGTCCACAAGGATTCGCAGATTTTCCGCATGGAGGATCTGCGCGGCAAAACGGATCGCCGTGCCCAACCGCTACTCGAACCAGCGCCTGATCTTCTTCCGCGCGCTCGAAGACAGGCCGGCATGACGCTCGACGACGTCGAACTCGTGGAGATGCCGCCGCCGGACATGCCGGCCGCGCTGTACTCGAAGTCGGTGGACGCGATCAGCTCGGGCGAGCCGTTCATGGGGCAGACGGAGCTGGACGGCTACGGCCGCGTGCTCTGGCTGACGAAGGACGTGTGGCCGAACTTCATCTCCTGCGTGCTGGCGGTGCGTGAGGACGTGATCGCGACGCACCGCGCGGAGGTGCAGCAGCTCGTCAACGGCATCGCCAGAGCGGCAAGTGGCTCGACCAGAGCATGGAGCACCGCATGGAGCGCCGCGCAGTTCGTGGCGAAGAACTACTACAACCAGGATCCGCGCCTGCTCAGCTTCGTGCTGAGCAAGCCGCCGGATCGCGTGAAGTACACGCCGGCTCGCGCCGCTCAAGCCGGACTTCGAGGAGATCGAGCGCTCGGCGAAGGAGTCCGGCATTCTGCAAGGGCACGGCGCATTTCGAGGATTACGTGGATCCGATCTTTCGCGCCGAGACCGACGCGACGGTGCAGGCCGCTACGCGTTCGAGGTTAGGCCGCGAAATGAGTGAAGCCGCGCCGGCTCCGCGACGGCCCGATCCGCGTGTCTGCAGCATCGCTGCTGCCGCTCGCGGTCGCGGCGCTCTTTCTTCGTCGGCCTGGCATGCGCGCGGTGCAGCTGTTCCGGCGAGCGACCTTTTTCCCACGCCGCTGGAGGTCGCGCGCGGGCATCGGCGAGCTGGCGCAGCAAGGGCTGCTGCTGAAATACATCGTCGCCTCGCTCTTCCGCGTGACGTGGGGCTTTGCGCTCGCCGTGCTCATCGGCGTGCCGCTCGGGCTGCTGCTCGGCTGGTTCGCGCCGCGCTTCTCACGGCGTTCAATCCGATGATCCAGATCCTGCGGCCGATCTCGCCCATCGCCTGGATTCCGGTGGCGATCCTCTGGTTCGGCGTGACGGACACCGCGCCGATCTTCCTCATCTTTCTCGCGAGCGTTTTCCCGATCACCGTCTCCTCCATCGCGGCGGTGCAGAACATGCAGCCCGTCTATCTGCGCGCCGCGCAAAACTTCGGCCTGTCGCGCGGTCGAGCTTTTCCGCCGCGTCATCTTCCCGTCGTGCCTGCCGCAGATCATCACCGGCCTGCGCATCGCGCTCGGCATCGCCTGGCTGGTCGTCGTCGCGGCGGAGATGATCGCGGTCAACTCCGGCCTCGGCTACCTCATCATCGACGCGCGCAACGCCGGCAAACGCTACGATCTCGTCGTCGCCGGCATGGTGATGATCGGCCTCATCGGCCTCGTGCTCGATCTGCTCGTCCGCCGGCTGGAGAAACTTCGACGAAGTGCGCTGGGGCTACGCCAATCGCTAACGCATGACGACGCGCCCGTCGTTTCCATCCGCGACCTCTGGATGAGCTTTCCCGGCAAGCACGCCGGCGAGCACGATCCACGTGCTCGAACGCATCGAATCTCGACGTCGCCGCGGGCGAGTTCGTCTGCATCGTCGGCCCGTCCGGCTGCGGCAAATCGACGCTGCTCAACATCATCGGCGGCTTCCTCCACGCAGACGCGCGGCGAGGCGCTCGTGGAGGGCGAGCCGGTGAGCGGCCCCGATCCGCGGCGCATCTTCGTCTTCCAGGAAAACGGCGTCTTCCCGTGGCTGACCGTGCGGGAAAACATCGGCTTCGGCCTGCTCGCGACAAGCCGCCGCAGGAGCGCGCGAAAACCGTCGCGCACTACACCGACATGGTCGGCCTCACCGGCTTCGAGACAGTCCTACCCGCGCGAGCTTTCCGGCGGCATGCGGCAGCGCGTGGAGATCGCCCGCGCCCTCGCCGCGAACCCCGACATCATCTACATGGACGAGCCGTTCGGCGCGCTCGATTTCATCACGCGCCTCAAGATGCGCGCCGATCTCGTCGCGCATCTGGCAGGCCGAGAAAAAGACGATCCTCTTCGTCACGCACGACATCGAGGAGGCGGTGCAGCTCGCCGACCGCGTCCTCGTGATGAGCCAGCGGCCCGCGACCATCCAGGAGGTCGTGCGGATCGATCTGCCGCGCCCGCGCGATCTCGATTCGCCCGGCTACCTGGAGCACCGCGACCACATTTTCCACGCGATGGGCATGAGCCTGCGCATCGGCGAAAGCGTCTAGCGCGCGGCTCCGCGTGGGTCAGCGGACGCGCTGAAATTCCTCGGTGACCTGCGCGATGGTGAAGCCGAATTTGCGCACGGTATCCCGATTGATCATCGTCTGACCCCCCGGCTGCAAATACATGCGCTGCGTCATCTCGACGTTGAACAGCGGGTTCCCCGGCTTGGTCGCCAGCGTGAATTTCCAGCGGAACATGTTCCCCTTCACCTCGCCGCGCGCCGTGCCGATGACGTCCGTGGCGGTCGCTTCGAAGTGGTTTGCATCGATGCGGCGCATCCTCCACGAGCGATGCTGACGCGGCTTGTTTTCGAAGAAAAGATCCTGCTCCATCCGCAGTTCGCCGCCGACGATCTTCCCCCAAGTCTCCGTCACGATCCGGCTGGTCGGCTCGCCCGAGCGACTTTCCAGCACGCCCCAGGACTTCGTGTGACCGGTGAAAAATTGCATCGGATCGAAGGCGGGCGCCCCCATTGATTGCGGCTGGGTGGGACGTTCTTTGGCATACACGTCCGCCACGAACGGGAAGAGAAGGGTGAGCAAGATGAGCCCGCGAAAGCGTCGGAGCAGAAGTGAGGCAAGCATGTGGGCGAGGATTCGGCGGCGCGCACCGCCGTGGCTGTCGGCTGCTGAAACGCTCGACGCGTGAACTCACGGCCAACCTGGGTCGCGAGTTCGAAGTGGGTGCGTATGAAATCATCCGACGCTTCCAATCTCCACCCGGACGAACCTGATCGCGACAAGGCCGAATTGGTGGATGCGGCGCAAGAACTCCGGACGAGCGAGTTGCCACCCGAAGTGAACGAGCAGACGGCTGCGCTGGAGGAATGGGACGAAGCTCCGAGTGTGTCGGGCGGAGAGGTGCCCAGAATCGAACTGGAAGACGAGACTCCGGTCGCCGAGCAACTAGTGAACGAAGGGATCGAGGAGGCAGACCGCGAGCAGCGCATCGCGGCGGCCGATGAGCCGGATGTGGCGCTGTAGCGTCGCCTAAGATCGCTTCAGCGGCTGGGCAGTGGGCTCTGTCGGACACCTGGATCTGTCCGCACGGATTCGATGGCGAAATTGCGGAGTTTCCGTAGCGCAAGCTTGCCGGCACGGATGTTGCAACGCATTCCTGCCTCATGCCCCGTCTTGCCCTAGCCCTGCTCTCTCTTTTCGCCGTCCTTTTCCTCAGCGGCTGCGCTTCTCCCTCGTACGAATATCGCTACGTCCCCGGCCGCACTGCGATGGTGCAGGACGGTTTCGCATTTGCCCCGCCGTCGGCACCACCGGCGGTGCACGCAGCCGTTGCCGCGGGCAATCGCATCGCCGGTCTGCCGTATCAATACGGAGCAGGCCACGGTGCGGGTATTGATTCGGCCTACGACTGCTCCGGCGCGACCTCCTACGTCCTGCGAAGTGCCGGCTTGCTCCGGGGTTCGACGACTTCGACTGGTTTCCGCAGCTACGGCAGGAGTGGGGAGGGAAAATGGATCAGTCTCTACGCGCGGCGCGGCCACGTTTTTCTCGTCATTGCGGGTGTGCGCTTCGACACCGGATGGGGCACGGGTGCCCGTGGGCCTCGCTGGACGACGGTGAACCGGCCCGCTAAAGGCGCGGTAATCCGGCATCCCTCGGGGCTCTAGCATTAGGAGCCCGCTCAATCGATTTTCAGAACCGACACGCGGCGGTGAGCATCTTGAAGACCGGGCCTTCGACCGCACGAAGGTAGTTGTCTGAATCCTGGTCCCAGCTTTCCCGAAGCGTGAGCAAATGGTCCGGCGGCAGTTCTTCCGGTCGCGAAGGAAGAGCCGCGTCATAGGGAAGCTCAAGCGTGATCATCGCGGGCGCCGTTCCATCCGGATATTCCAAGCCGTAGCCGCACCATTGCCCGAGCGATCCGGGACACGCGGCGTAGGTTTCCTGAAGGCGCCGCTGCCCACGTCCAAGCTCTGTCACTCGAAGTCGGTACGGACGCTTTTCCTGCTCATCGAGCGCGGTCCACATCGCGCACGCCAAAGACGTCGATTGTGCGCCGTCCGCATCGATTTCCGCGAGCGCCCAATGCAGGCTGATGATCTTCGTGGGCCGCTCCTCGAGAATGAGGTCACGCAAGGCCACACTCTCAGGTTCCGACCACGGTCCCGGCCCTGACGGTTCCTCGCTTTCGGCGCTCCAGTTGAAGCCGCAGTTCCGGTTCAAATCCACCCCACGCGCATTGTAACGGGAGCGTCGTTCACGCCCGTCGGGATTGCAGAGCGGCAGCACCATGACACTGTCGGAAAGCCTCGGGAGATGGTCCTTCACAAAACTATCCAGCAGGAGAATGGTCGCTGTTTCATCACCGTGCATCCCGCCAATCAAGAGCGTGCGGCCGCCACCACGCTTCGAGGTTTCGCTCCCGATTTGTTGAAACACCAACTGCTCGCGACCTTCCACGCTTCTCCCGATACTGCGGACGGACAACATGCCGCTCGTTATTCAGGCCGGCAAGAATAGAGGCGCAATTTCCGCTCCCCACCTCTCAACGCGCGTCGGTCTTCTTGGTGATGTCCGGATCGTTTGCAGCCTTCTTACCGGGCTGTGTGGTGATGTCGTTATCCATCTTCGCCTTGGTGCCCGGTTGCGTCGTGATGTCATTGTCGATGGCTGCTTTGGACCCTGGCTGCGTGGTGATGTCATTATCGATCGCTGCCTTTGATCCCGGTTGCGTGGTGATGTCTCCATCCCGGGCTGCAGGGCTGGAAAGGGCGCGCCGTTGATCCACGGTGACCGCAGGAATCGCAGGTGCGGGCGTCGCGTCTGGAATTGCGATGCGGCTCACATACCATTTCCCCTGCCGCTCCGCGTAATGAACGGTAACTGCCATGTCGGGACGAATTTCAGCCAATCCCACAATCTTGCCGGAGTTCGTCTCGATCTTCGCCTCGTTCATCCCGTAGAAGCTCAAGGGCGCGCGAGTTTGAGCGGACATCATGGTCATTACGCCGGTTTGGGCATTCGTGGCGATGACCTTGCCGGTGGAGACCGGTTCGCTCGGGCTCGACGTGGTTTGTGCTTGAGCCGAAAAGCTGACAGCGGCAGCTGCAAGAATGGCGAGGAAGTGAGGGAGTGGTTTCATATTGGTGGAGATTTTGAGCCGCCGAAGAGCGTTCGGTAATTGCTAAATAAATCGCTGGATTTGCCTCGGACGGACGCCTTCCCATCATGGATAGCCTCAGCTGGCACTTGGAAAAAATTGCCCCGCGCGGCCAATAAATTGGTCCGCGCGGAGCGCTCCACCCCTGGAGATTCGGCTCGCACAGCGAGGTTTGAAAGACACTTTCCTTCTCCCCTCAAAATTCGCGCGGATCAAGTGGGGCGAGCCCCTAGCGAAGGATGGGGGATCGATGGGGCGGGAACCGTTCCAGAGGGTTGACAGCCAGCATTAAAATTCGCGGAACCAATGAGATTTCTTCACACGGGTGACTGGCAAATGGGCATGCGCGCCGCTCATGTCGGGGCGGCTGCCGACTCGGTGCGGTTGGCACGCCTCGTCGCGTTGCGGCGGATGTTCGCGCTCGCACAGGAGCAGCAGGCGGAGTTCGTTTTGGTCGCAGGCGATTCCTTCGAACACCACGGCGTGGATCGTCTGCTGGTGCAGCAGGTGGCGGATGTCGCCGGGAGTTTTTCCGGTTCGGTTTTTTTCCTTCCGGGAAACCACGATCCCCTCGGGCCGGGTTCGGTGTGGGAGCATCCGGCGTGGGCTGCGCACCAAAATATCTCGATCTGCACCAAGGCCGAGTCGGTCGAGATTCCCGGCGGCACGCTCTTCCCATGCCCACTCCGCGAAAAACATTCGTTCGAAGATCCAACGCGCTGGATTGATGCGCGTGGGGCCAGTGGAATTCGCGTTGGGTTGGCTCACGGAACGGTGCAGGGCGTGCCGGTCGATGAGCCTGACTATCCAATCGCGCGCGATGCGGCGACTCGCGCGGGACTCGACTACCTTGCGCTCGGCCACTGGCATTCTTTCGCGCCCTATTCGGATGCTGACGGCGCCGCCCGGATGGCCTACTGCGGTTCGCCGGAGGCGACCAAATTCGGCGAACGCCAGAGTGGCCGCGCAGTGCTCGTCGAGATCGAGGCGCCGGGCGCTAGTCCGAGTCTCACGGTGCTACTAACCGGCGGGCTGATTTGGGAAACGTGGGAAGTGGAGATCGGCCGGCCTGGCGATCTCGTGCGACTGCGCGCGAAAATCGAACAGCTCGAACAACCCGGGACGCGGCTGCTCGACCTCCGCCTTACCGGTTTGTTTGCCCCGGCGGAAATGGGTGAGCTTACCCGGATCGAAGAGCTGTGCCGCGCACGTCTGCTCTTTTCGCGCATCGACTCCGCCGGGCTGCGTCCGCGACCAGACGACTCCGCGTGGATTGAGCAACTCCCGTTCGGACCAGTCCGCGAAGCCGCTCGCGAGCTTCTGCAGCTGACAGAATCCGCATCGCCTGGTGCGGCTACCCAAGCGCTGCTCGCGCTTTACCAAATCGCGGGACCTCGACCAACGCCATGATTCTGAAATCGATCGAAGTCCAGGGCTGGCGCTGTCTCGCGAACCCATGTCGTCTTGGCGACTTCAGCGAGCGGCTGAACGTCATTCACGCTCCGAACGGCGCGGGCAAATCGACGATCTTCGAAGCGCTGCGACGCGGACTTTTCGACGGGTATAAAGTTTCCGGGGAAGGGGTTGATCGTCTCCGCTCGTGGGGTCGCGATTTGTCGCCCTCGGTCGCGATCGAATTCGCGCACGGCGACGCCGAATACCGAGTCGTGAAACGTTTTCATCGCGACCGCATGGCTGAGATCTTGCGCAATGAAAACGGGCGGCTCGTCCGGCAGGCAGAGGGTGAGGCTGCGGACATCGCGGCACGGGCGATCTTCGGCGGCGAGAAGCCGGGCCGCGGCCTCTCGGGGGCGGAACATTGGGGTCTGGCGCAAGTCCTGTGGGCACCGCAGGGTCGACTGGCGTGCGCGGAATTATCGGGCGGGCTGGTCGGCAGCATCCGCGGCGCACTCGATGTCCAGGCAGCGGATTCGGCCTCTGGAGAACTTGAAACGGTGGTTCGTGAGCGGTTTCTGGAGAGCTTCACCGAAGGCGGGAAACTGCGGACCGGGGCGGGCGCGCCCGCTTGGGTTTCGCTGGAAAATGAATTGCAAGATCTCCGGAGCGCCCGTCCCGCGCTGCAGCAAAATGTCCTCGATTTCGAAGAGCGGAGCCGCCGGATCGAAAACCTGCGATCTCATTACCAGCGTGCTTCCCACGACGAAGCAGCCGCCGCCGCGGCATTGGCAAAGGCGCGCGAGGAGGCCCGGCAATATCACGAGTTGCTCGCCGAGAAAGAGCGCCGCGCTTCCGCTGCCGACCGCCTGGCCGCCCAGCACGGGCAACTCGATTCCCAGCTCACGCAGATCCGGGAGCGGCGCGCGGAATGCGTCGCGCTTGAGAAAGAAGTCGAGCGTCTGACGGCCCAAGTGCCGGAACTCGCGCGGCACGCAGCGACTTGTTCCGCTGCGGTCGCGAACGCGCAGTCGGCGCTCCAGGCGGCACGTTTGGAACAGACGGCTCTCGATCAATTGCGTGTGGAAATCGAAGCGGCCGAACGATTCCTTCGCGCCCGCGCGGACTGCACGCGGATGGTTGAGTTCATCGCGGCGATGGATGCGGCAGCTGCCTCACACTTCGAGGCGAAAACCGCGCTCGCGCAACTCGTCGCGCCGGACGCCAAGGCGCTGAAGTCCATCCGCGCGGCATCCGCGCGGAAGTTCGAGGCAGAGGCGCAACTGGAAGCGTCTTTGATCACGTTGCAGATTGTGCCCGAGAGCGGAGGCACGCTGTTTGTCGAGACGGCGGAAGTCATGGGCGAGCGGATCCTTGCGGCAGGCGAGCGTTGCGAAATCAAAGGAGCACCCGAAGTGTTCGTGCGTGTGCCCGGCTTCGGTACCATTCGCGCACGCGGTCCCGCCGGCTCGATCGAAAGCCTGCGTCACGAGGTCGAGACCACGGCAAACAAGCTCGCGGAACTGACGCGGCCGTTTGGCGGAACGTCGCTTTCCGACCTCGAAGAGCGACACGATCGGCTCGCGCAACAGGCACAAAAGGTCGCTGCCGCGGAGTCAGCTCTGGCCGCTCGTCTGGCCGGTCGGACGCGCGAAGATTGGCTCCAGGAATGCGCGCGGCATCAACAGGTTGTCGAGGCCTCCCTCGCCGCCAATCCTTTGTGGCTTGAGGCTGCGCCCGAGGTCGCCGCACTGACTTCTGAGTTGCAACGCCGGCACTCCACCGCACTCCGGGTGCGCGATTTGGAAGCAACTTGGCAGCAAGCGCAGCGCGAGATGGGCACCGTGCAGCAGGCCATCGCCGTCGGGGAAAGCCAGATGCAGAACGTGCGCGCACAGCTTCGATCGGTGCAACGCCAACTCGTGCAACTTACCGGCGACGGGCTCGACGATGCGGCTCGGGCGGCGACCATTCAAGTCGCAGCCTTGCAGTGGGATGCAGCCCGTGGCGCACTCGGCGTCGCCGCGGAGAAACTCACCGCGTTTCCAGCCGACCCCTCACTGTTGCTGCCGACGCTGGAAAAGCAGATTGCCGGATTGCGCGATCGGGCAACAAAATGTGCGCAAGACGAAATGCTCGAACGCGGCCGGCTGCAAACTCTCGCCGCAGAGGCTCCTTATCGCGTCCTTGCGGAACTCGACGAAAAGATCGCACGCCTCGAACCGGAAGTGGCGAGCGGGAGGACGAAATCCGACGCGATCAAACTGCTTTACGACACCATCGCGAGGCACCGCGCGCGCGCGTTGGCAAGCGTGAGCGGTCCTGTCGAAAGTCGCGCGCTGGCCATCCTCGAACGCATCGGCGGGCGGCGTTTCAATGGCGTGCATCTGGGCGCTGCGCTGGAACTCGGCCACGTCTCGCCGACGACCCACGGGGAGCGCGTCGAACTGGAAAATCTTTCCGGCGGCGAACAGGAGCAGGTGCATCTCGCCGTCCGCCTCGCTTTGGCGCAGGTGCTGGCGGCGGAGGAGCGCCAACTCGTGGTCCTCGACGATGTGCTGATCGCCACCGATGCCGGACGCCTTGCGCGCATTTTGCACCTGCTCGAAGAGCTTTCGCAGCGGTTGCAGATCATTGTTTTGACCTGCCATCCCGAGCGATATTGTGGCATCGAAGCGAAGCTCTTTGATCTCGAGGAAAACAAACTAGCTTGATCCCGGCACGGCTCTTCCCATCGGTTGCGAGGTTAGGTTGATCATCCCTTTCGCCCAGCTACAGTCGCCCCTTCATGAATTTGATCGCCCGCCGTTTCGCCGCTGTTTTCCTCGTCACTGCCGCACTTTCCGCCTGCGGAAAAAAGCAGGCGGAGACGGCAGACAATGCCGCAGCACCGTCAGCGAGTGAAGAGCAGCCCGGGGTTGCGACGCCGACTGAGGACGCGGTGGCTACAACGACCACCACCGAGGACGTTCCCGCGCCGGCACCACCGACGGATCCTGCGGTGGCGGACGTTCCCGCAGAGTTGCTGGCTTCCGACCGCGCGTATGAAGCGTGGTTCCAAAAGTATCACCTCGACCTCAACGATCCCAAGATGCTGGACGCCGATCCGGACGGAGACGGCGCGACGAATCGTGATGAGTTCATGGCCGACACGAACCCGAATGATCCGAGTGCACGACCGGGCGTTCACAAAGTGATTCGGCTGAAAGAATACAGCGAAGTGCGGGTGCCGCTCGTGCTGCAATCCGTCGAGGGACAGAAGGCGAACATTCGTCACGCCGACGGTGAAAAAGCCGAAAGTGTCGTGGTCGGTGGCACGATCGGAGGGATGAAGGTCGAGAAAGTCATGGCTAGGCGCGAGGTCGATAAGAACGGAGAGGCCGTCGATTTATCCCGGGTCGAACTTTCCGATCCAGCGACGAAACAGAAGGTCGTGCTGGTCAAAGATCTCGTGGCCAAAAGCAACGCGACGAGTGCGGTGCTGACGGCTGACGATGGAACGATGATGAAGGTCAAGCAGGGCGAAGTTTTCACCTGGCCTTCCGAAAAAGGCGCGACCTACAAAGTGATCGATCTGCGCGCGGATCAGGTTGTCGTTCAAGAAGTCGTGTCGAAGCGGATGTGGACGATTTCGAAGCAGTGACGCGGCGGTCTGCTGCATTCCGACCCAATCACTCCTTCCCCGCGCGCTGCCCTTTCCGCGCAGCGCCATCGATCACTCATTAATTTTTCCTGCCCATGTTTTGGACTGAAGACCTTGCCGCGAAATGCTCCGGCGTGCAGATCATCAACGACTCGAAGACGCCGTCGGGGCGCGTGCACGTTGGCGCAATGCGCGGAGTGCTGATCCACGACGCCATCTTCCGGACTTTGCGGGAGAAAGGCATCGAGGCGCGGTATCTCTTCGGGGTCGATGATTTCGATCCTCTCGATGAAATCCCGGCCGGCAAAGGCGCGCATTTCGAGCAATTTCTCGGACAGCCGTTGTGCAACGTGCCGCCTCCCGACGGCTCGACCGCGAGCGACATGGCTGAGCATTACATCGCGGAATTCTTGGAAGTCTTCGAGGAGCTTGGGGTGCGGGTGGAGAAGTACCGGATGCGCGATATTTACCGCAGCGGGAAGTTCAACGAAGCGATCGACACGATTCTGCGCGCAGCTCCGACGGTGCGCCGCGTCTATCAAGAAGTGAGCAATTCGGTGCGCCCGGAAACTTGGTTTCCCTTTCAAACCGTTTGTGAAAAGTGTGGACGCATTGGCACGACGGAGGTCTTCGCCTACGACGGACAGGAGGTGTCTTACCGGTGCCGCCCCGACATGGTGAAGTGGGCGCGCGGCTGTGGGCACGAGGGGAAAGTTTCGCCGTTCGATGGGCGCGGGAAATTGCCGTGGAAACTGGAGTGGGTCGCGAAATGGGTGACGTTCCCGGTGACGATCGAGGGCGCGGGAAAAGATCACTCCACGAAAGGCGGCTCGCGCGACGTCTCTGCGGCATGCTTGCGGGCGATCTTTAAAAAGGAACCTCCGCTCAACGTGCCTTACGAATTCTTTCTTGTGGGTGGCGCGAAAATGAGTTCGTCGCGCGGCGTCGGTGCCAGTGCCCGTGACATGGCTTACTTGTTGCCGCCGGAAGTCCTCCGCTTTCTGATGATTCGAACGAAGCCGAATTCGCCAGTGAATTTCGACGTGCACGAAGAGGGGATCATCAAGCTCTTCAACGAGTTCGACCGGTATCAACTGCGGGCGACGACTGGGCTGGCGAATGCCGACGAAGCTTGTGTCTATCGGCTCTGCGAGCTCATGCCCGAAGGTGCATATTTTACGGCGAATTTTCAGCTCGTGGCAGCGCTCGTGCAGATGCCGCACCTCGATGTGGTCGAGCAAATCGAAAAGCGAAAAGGATCACCGCTGACTGAAATCGAGCGTCGTCATCTCGATCAGCGCATCGCCTCGGCCCGGCTCTGGGTCGAAAATTACGCCGCCGAGGAGGAGAAGACGCAGTTGCAATTGACGCTGCCCGCACGCGCGGATGCGTTGTCACAAACGCAACGTGCCTTCCTCCGCCTGCTCGCGGAAAAACTGCCGACGACGCGATGGGAGGACGACACGCTGCAATCGAAAATCTTCGAGGTCGCGCGGCTGACGCCGATCGATCAGGGGCTGGCCTTCAAGGCGATCTATCGCGTGGTGCTAGACCGGGAAGCCGGTCCGAAAGCCGGAAATCTCCTGGCGTTTTTGGAACCGGAATTCGTCATCGCGCGCTTTCATGAACCAACCTGCGACACGGCAGCGTTTTGGCAGGAGTCGGCGTGCACGGAGATGGAATTGGCGGACTGGCTGGCGAAGCAAGGGGACAAGCTCGAATCGAAAACGTGGACGACGGCAATGGAAGGTGCGACCGCGGCGTTCGAGTTCACCTTTGCACTGAAAGACGGAAAGCAGTTTCTCAAGCGGATGCTCGTGGAGGGAGAACTCGCAGAAGACGGAGCAGCAAGTTTACTCGCGCGGTTGTCCGCTTCACGCCCGCTCGGCTAACCCGCTGTAGCGCTGATGACAGCGCGCATCACGTGCTTCTCTCCCGGGTGGAGAGTGATGGCGTTGTCGCCTGCGTTGGCAGTTTCGATGCAGATCATGCGCGGCCATTCGTCCTCGCCAAAGTCAGCCATGGCACGAGCTTTAGCGATCCACGGGTTCCAAACCACGGTGGTGTGGGAGCCGCTTTTTTCGACGATCAAACGTCGATGCAAAAGGGGATCGGCAACTTCGCACGTGCTCGTGGTGTGGAGGTAAACGCGGTCGGTTTCCCCGATGATTTTGATCGGCTCGGAGCCTTCAGTTTTCCGCGCGAGCGCTTCGGTTTTATCGACGTAGTCCACGCCGGAGAGACCATTGACCGCGACTTCGCGAACATCCTCGACGCCGAGATAAGTGTGGAGCGCCTCCTCGAAATCGAATGGTTCGACGCCGGCATTTTCGACCTCCAAGTCCATCGTCAAGCGGTCGCCAATCGTGATGCGATGGCGCAGCATGAACTCGTGTGGCCACTGCGCGCGGGTCATTTCGCTGGCGCTCAGACGGAGCACAATCGTGACGAGGCCGCGGTCCGAGTCGACCGTCTCCAATTCCCACTCGCTGGTCCGGGCAAAGCCGTGCATCGGCGCGCCGGGGACTCCGTCGCGCGGGCCGAACCACGGGAAGATCACGGGCACGCCACCGCGGATGGCTTTCCCGGGTGAGAAGGCGCTCGCGGCGCTCAGGAAAAGGATGGGCGGCTGGCCGGTCGGTTGAAACTCAAGAACGTGCGCGCCTTGCAGGCAGACGACGGCGCGAGCCAGGGGCGTCGTAACCACGGCTCGAATGAGTCCTCCCGCGCTGGTGTCAAAACGCACCTGATCGGGTATGGTAAACGATGGCAAATCGGCAGCGGCTTGGCTCATGCTCCGAACGTTAGAGGCGGCGAATTTTCGCGGCAATCTAAACGCAAGCCTCCGGGCGGAGACTCGCAGGCAGCAGGAGCCTCACACAGTGTTTCTGCTGGAGTGCGGATGGAGTTGAACGTATCTGTCAGCGCGCGTTCGCGGGAGGCTTGTCCAACCTCCGGTACCGCGCGTTCCCTTTTCAACGTGAGCGAAACCCCTCGATCGGAATCTGCCCCGCCTCAGCGGCGAATCTACGATGTCGGCGGATATATTCTGGCGGGCGTGTATGTGGTCCTGGTGGCCGGAAGCTTGTGGCTGCGGCATCACTTCAACCAGGCGCCGGACACGATCACGACCAAGCTCACCGTCCTGGAGGATGTCGTGCAGGTTCTATTGCTCGTCACCGTCGGTTTCACGACCTTTTTTCTCTACCGAATGGTGCGTCAGATGCGCGCGGATGTTCGACAAAAAGCGGCCCTGGTGGAGCGGCTTGCCGACACAGACACCCGCTACCGAGCGATCTTCGACAGCGCGATCGAAGGCATTTTTCAGACGACGCCAGACGGTCGATTCATCACCGCGAATCCAGCGCTGGCGAAAATGTATGGTTACCGTTCGCCGGCCCACTTGATGGAAAGCCTGACCGATTTGAGCACGCAGCTCTACGTCGATCCAGAACAGCGGGAGGCGTTGCTGGAGGCGCTGAAGGAGGAAGATGTGGTTTCGAATTTCGAGTTCGAGGCTGTGCGTGCGGATGGGCGGGTTGTCTGGCTGCGTGAGAATGTGCGGGCGGTCCGCGATGAAAAAGGGGTGCTGCTGTATCTTCAGGGCACCGTGGAGGATGTCTCGGATCGCTGGTGGAGCGAGCAGCGACGACGGCTGCAATATGCGACGACCCGGGCACTGACGGAGGCAGCGACGGTGGCGCAGGCGCGGCCGAAGATTTTGCAGACGATCTGCGAGATTCTGGAGTGGGACATGGGTGCCGTTTGGGATGTTGATTCCGAGCGAATGCTCCTGCGGTGCGTGGAAATCTGGCACACGCCGGATGTCGATGTGGCGGCGTTTGAAAAGGCGAATTCGACCACGACTTACCGCGTCGGCAAAGGCCTCGCCGGGGAGGTCTGGGATACCGGCGAGCCGAAATGGATCGCCAATATCACGCCCGATGCGAATTACCCAAACGCAGCGATCGCGATCAAGGCGGGGATGGGCTCGGCCTTTGGAGTGCCAATCAAGGTCGAAGGAAAAGTGCGGCATGTGCTCGAATTTTTCAGCCCGAAAATCGCGCTCCCCGATCCGGAACTCTTGCAAACCTTGGGCGCAATCGGAAGCCAGCTTGGACATCTGCTGGAGCGCAAAGGAGCGGAGGAAGCTCTCCGGACCAGCGAAATGCGGAAAGCGGCGATCCTGAAGTCTTCGCTCGATTGCATCATCAGCTTTGGTGCGGACGGAAAGATCACCGAATTCAACTCCGCCGCGGAACGGATGTTCGGCTACAGCCAGCCCGAAGTGCTCGGGCGCGACATGGTCGAGCTCATCATTCCCGAGACCCTGCGCGAACGTCATCGCCACGGGCTTCAGCTTTACGGTTCGAGCAACGGGAGCGGTCCGGCGATCGGTCGGCGGATGGAGTTGACGGCGATGCGCAGCGACGGGACGGAGGTGCCGGTGGAGATTGCGATCAGCCGGATCGTCATTTCTGGGGAGCCGATTTTCACGGCGTTCCTGCGGGACATCACTTATCGAAAAGAGACCGAGCGGATCACGGGCGAACTCGCCGCGGTGGTGGCGAATTCAAACGATGCGATCATCGCCTGCACGCTCGACGGCTTGATCCGAAGTTGGAACGTTGGGGCGGAGCGCATCTATGGCTACTCCGCCGAAGAAGCGGTGGGCCGACCGCTGCACATGCTCTTTCCGCCTGACCGGCTTGATGAATTTCCGCGCATCCTGACCGCGGTGAAGCGCGGTGAAAGTCTCGCGGATTACGAGACGGTGCGGCTGCGGAAGGATGGGAAAAAGATCAGCGTCTCGCTGACCGATTCGCCGATGCGCGGCGACGAGGGAAAGATCACCGGTCTCTCTTCGATCGCGCGGGATATCACGGAGCGCAAGCGACTCGAGGAGGAGCTTTTGCAGTCGCAGAAAATGGATGCGGTCGGTCGCCTCGCGGGCGGAATCGCGCACGATTTCAACAACATCCTGACCGCCATCCTGGGTTACAGCGACCTGATCATCGGTCAGGTGGACGAGCGTCAATGGATGTACAAACACCTCTGCGAAATTCGAAAAGCGGCGGATTTTGCGGCCTCGCTCACGCACCAGTTGCTCGCGTTCAGCCGTCGGCAGCCGCTCTATTTACGCGTCTTCAACATTAACGACAGCGTCCGCAATTTGCAGAAGATGCTGCAGCGGGTGATCGGCGAGCACATCGAAATCCAGACGTGCCTTGCGCGGAAAATGGCCGGCTCAAGGCGGACCCGAGCCAACTCGAGCAAGTGCTTTTAAATCTGTGCGTGAACGCGCGCGACGCAATGCCGAAGGGCGGCACGATCACCATCTCGACCGAAGAGCTCACCTACGTTTCTCGACGATCTCTACTCAGTGAACGAAATGCCCGCGGGCGAGTACGTGAAGCTCTCTGTTGCCGACACGGGCACGGGTATGGAACCAGAGATCATCAAGCACATCTTCGAGCCGTTTTTCACGACGAAAGAGAAAGGGCAGGGGACGGGTCTCGGACTTGCCACCTGCTACGGTATCGTGAAGCAGAGCGGCGGCTACATCGACGTCGACAGCTCGCTCGGTGGCGGCAGCACGTTCTCGATCTACTTCCCGCGCGTCGAACCATCTGGCGAGAAAACACCGGTAAAGAACGAGGTCGGCCAACTGCCGGGAGGCGCGGAAACGATCCTATACGTGGAGGATGAAATCACGGTGCGCAGCCTCACCACCCACGTGCTGCGGAAGCTTGGCTACACGGTGATCGAGGCCGGCGATGGCAAGCAGGCGCGGGAGATCGTGGAGGCGGAAACCGGGCGTTTGATCGACCTGCTTTTCTCCGACGTGGTGCTGCCGGACCTCGGAGGAAAGGAGCTCTCCGTCTGGATGCAGGCGCGCAGCGCGAGGACCAAGGTGCTCTTCACCTCCGGCTACGTGGACGAAAACATCCTGCGGCGCTACGGGCTGGAGAGCGGCACGGATTTTCTGCAGAAGCCATTCACGCCCGCCGAACTGGCGCGCAAAGTCCGCGACGTCATCGACGCGGTGGAGGCGGTGGGATAATGGACAATCCCTCCGAGAAGGCGGAGTCACCGCCGATTCACCTGCTGCTGGTGGAGGACAATCGCGGCGACGTTTTCCTCCTCGAGGAAATGCTGCGCGAGGCACCGATTCGCTTTTCGGTCGAAACCGTGACGCGCATGAGTTCCGCGCTCGAACGTTTGGATCGCGGCGGTATCGACGTGGTGCTCAGCGATCTCACCCTGCCGGATAGTCGCGGCATCGAGACGTTCCACCGGCTCGCGGTTCATCCGGCGCAGGTGCCGATTGTCGTGCTTAGTGGTTTGAACGATGAAACGCTTGCGTTGCAGACCGTGGAGGAGGGTGCGCAAGATTACCTGGTCAAAGGGCTGCTCGATCAGCCATTGCTGGTGCGCGCGCTGCGCTACGCGATCAAGCGCGCGGAAGCCGACCGGCGCTGGCAGGACGAACGGGCGCTGCTGCGCAATGTGATCGATCACATCCCGGACGGGATCTACGTGAAAGATGCGAGCGGGCGCTACCTGCTCGATAACGTGGCGCACATGCGGCAGATCGGCGCCGCTTCCCTGGAGGAGGTGGTCGGAAAGACGACCGCTGATTTTTTCCCCAAAGAAATCGCGGCGAAATTCCAAGCCGACGACGAGATGGTCTTGCGCACCGGCGTGCCGGTCGTGGACCAACATGAAGTCACGGACGCGGACTCAACGAATGCGCTCTGGCTTTCCACGACGAAAGTCCCATTGCGGGATGGGAAGGGGAAAATTATCGGCGTCATCGGCATTGGGCGTGACATCACCGCGCGCAGAGACGCGGAGAGGCAGCTCGCCCGCTACACGCAGGAGTTGCGGGTGAAAAACGCGGAGCTGGAGGACGACCTCGAAATGGCGCGCGAAGTCCAGCAAGCTTTCCTGCCGCAGCAGTTTCCCACCTTTCCGCGAAAGGCCCCGCCGGAGGAAAGCGTGCTTCGTTTCTACAGCAAATATTTGCCGACGACCGCGCTCGGCGGCGACTTCTTTCACATCCTGCCCATCTCGGATTTTCGCGCCGGGATTTTCATTTGCGACGTGATGGGTCACGGAGTTCGTGCCGCTTTGGTGACCGCGATTCAGCGAGCGCTGGTGGAGGAACTGACGGAGTTTGCGGACGACCCGGGTGAATTTCTGACTCGGATGAACACCTCTCTGCTGTCGATCCTCCGGCGCACGCGAAGCCCAATGTTCGCCTCGGCCTTCTACCTCACCGTCGACGTGGAGCAGGGGAGCCTGCGCTACGCAAACGCCGGGCATCCGCTCCCCTTGCATCTGAAGCGCGAGTCGGAGTCAGTTGCGTCGTTGGAGGCGAACATCGTCCGCGCCGGCCCAGCGCTCGGGGTGTTCGAGAACTCGATCTACGCGACAGCAACGACAACCGTGGCGGCGCGCGACCTGATCCTGCTTTACACCGACGGGCTTTACGAAGTGGAGAACGCCGCCGGGGAATATTTCGATCAGCGGATGTTGCTGCATGGACTTGAGACACGAGTCATGCACACGCCAGAGGCGATTTTTGAGGAAACGCTCGAGGAGGTCCAGCGATTCTCCGAGAGCGGCGGATTCATCGACGACGTATGCATGGTTGCGGTTGAAATCCAAAGACTCGTCCCAGCACCCCCTCCGCGGACGAACAATAAATTGAACTCCGATCCGTGAAGTCGCAAAACTCTGGCACGGGCGCTGCTTTTCGCGAAATTGACATGCAAGCGAAAACATTTTTATCGCAAACCCGAAGGGACGCTTGTGCTCTGGTGGTCTGGATCGACGCCTCTGGGATTAGTTTCATGACCTCCTCCGAACCCATCTCTCCCGAATAATGGACCAGCCGATCGTCAACGTGCTGCTGATCGAGGACAACTCGGAGCATGTCGAGTTCTTCACGCGACTCGTGGCCACCTCTGACGCGGTGGCGCATTTCCGCCTGCATTCCGCCTCGACTCTCGCAACGGGACTGAAGCGCGCCAGTCAGGGCGACATTCAGTTGATTCTGCTCGATTTGGGCCTCCCAGATAGCGACGGACTCGAGACCTTCATTCACGTTATCGAGGCGATGCCGACCGTGGCGATCGTCGTGCTGAGCGGAATCAACGACGTGGCGATGGCGATCGAAACCGTGCAACTCGGTGCGCAGGATTACCTCGTAAAAGGGCACGTCGATAACTACCTGCTCGTTCGCTCGATGCAATACGCCCTCGAGCGCAAACGTGTGCAGAGCCAGCTCAAGCGCGCCTACGACGAACTCGAAAATCGCGTGCAGGAGCGGACCGCAATGCTCCAGCAATCGAACGCGCGCCTGCAGAAGGAGATCGCTGAGCGGAAGCGCGCGGAAGAGGAAACGCTGAGCAGCAACCGGCAGCTCGCATCCGCGCTCGAACAATTGCGCAAGACGCAGCAGCAGATCATCCAGCGTGAACGCATGCATGCGCTCGGGCGGATGGCCAACGGGATCGCCCATGATCTCAACAACGCGCTCGCTCCCATCCTCGGGTTCAGCGAATTGCTGCTGATTAAACCCGAGCTCCGGGCGGATCCACAGAAGGTCAAAAGTTACTCCGAAATGATCAACAGTGCCGCCGCCGATAGCGCCAGCGTCGTGAGCCGGCTTCGTGAATTCTATCGCGACCGCGGCGAGACCGAAATCTTTGCGCCCGTCGTCCTCAACGATCTCGTCCCGCAAGTCCTGCGTCTCACTCAACCGCGCTGGAAAGACCAGGCAATGGCGGCCGGCGTGACCATCGAGATGCGGACGGAGCTTGGCAACGTGCCGACGGTCGCCGGTAACGAAGGCGAGTTGCGCGAGGTGCTCGTGAATTTGATTTTCAATTCGATCGATGCCATCCCGCGCCGCGGAACGATTACGATTCGCACCGAGCAACAAGGCCGGTGGGCGGTGCTGACGGTCAGCGACGACGGACTCGGAATGTCCGATGAGGTGAAAGCGCGCTGCCTCGAACCGTTTTACACCACCAAAGAAGACCAGGGCACGGGCCTCGGTCTTGGCAGCGTCTACGGCATCGTTACGCGGCACGAAGGCGAGATTGATATCCAGAGCGAGGTGGGTCGCGGGACTTCGGTCTCCATCTCGCTCCCGCTCGAGCGCGGCGCCGAAAAAGCTCCTCCCGCCACACGCGTGCCGGCGGCAGCTTCACGCACACTCAAAATTCTGGTGGTTGAGGACGAGCCGCTCGTCCGTGAAGTTCTCGGAGTTTACCTCAGCGAAGATCACCACGAGGTGACGGTCGCCTGTAACGGACGCGAGGGGCTGGAGAAATTCCGCGAGGGGCAATTCGACCTGGTGATGACCGATCGCGCGATGCCGGAGATGAACGGCGACGAACTTGCTGTGGAAGTCAAAAAGCTGAAGCCGAAACAGCCGTTGATTCTGCTGACCGGGTTCGGCGATCTGATGACGAGCGCCGGCGAACTCCCGCCGGGGATCGATTTGATCGTGAGCAAGCCGTTCACTTTGAATACCCTTCGCGGTGCGATCGCCAAAGCCGTCGGGGGGTAGACGCCGAGATCGCGGGCGCCGGTGGGTCAAGGTCAGGCATCGAAGAGGCGATTCAGAGCCGGTCTCGGAAACTGCTTTTGACGATGAAAAAATTGGTTCATCCTACGGTTGTTCATGCCCTCAACTCCTCCCGAACGGCTCCGCGTCCTCTTGATCGAGGACAATCCCGGCGACGTTTTTTTGCTGAGGGAAATGATCGACCACGAGCGGCTTTCCCGTTTCCAGGTTGCTCACCATTTCGAGGTGCTCGCACCTGCTCTGGAAGTCCTTGAGAGCGGGTTGGCAGACCTCGTGCTACTCGATCTCACGCTGCCGGATAGCGACGGGATCGAGACTTTCCGCCGAGCACACCTCGCTGCTCCGCACATTCCGATCATTGTCCTGAGCGGCACGGATGACGAAGAGATGGCTCTCCAGACCGTCCACCTCGGCGCCCAGGAATATCTCGTGAAAGGCCGCATCGACGGCTTTCTGCTGCATCGCGCGATGCGTTACGCGATCGAACGAGCACGGTCCGAAGCCGAACTTGAGCGCGAGCGCGGGCTCTTCCACACGCTTTTCGACAACATCCCCGATCGCATCTATTTCAAGGACGAAAAGAGCCGATTTCTACGCGTGAACAAGGCTCTCACCCGGCTCTTCGGAGTCGAGCGCGCTGAGGAAATCTACGGCAAATCCGACGCCGATTTTTTTGGATCAGATCAAGCACAAGCGACGCTGGAGGATGAATTGCAGGTCATGGCGACGGGCGAGCCGATGTTCAACAAAGTCGAACTCGAATCGGCTGGTCCCGACCGCAAGAGCTGGGTGTTGACGACCAAACTTCCGCTGCGCGACCGCAATGGCGAGATCATCGGAACCTGCGGCATTTCGCGTGAGATCTCGCAGCTCAAGGAGATGGAAGAGCAGCTCGCCTCCGAGCGGAATCTGCTCCGCAACGTGATCGATAACCTGCCCGATCTCGTTTATTTAAAGGACACGGAAGGCCGGTATCTGCTGGACAACATCGCGCATCAGCGCTGGCTCCGCGCGAGCGACGAGTCGGAGGTGCGCGGCCGCACGGTCTTCGATTTTTACCCCGACGAAGTTGCGCGCGGTTTTCATGAGGACGACGTTTCGATCCTGCACTCGGGCGAGCCGCTGCTGAACCGCGAGGAGCGGATCATCGATTCGAACGGATCGGAGCGCTGGGTGCTCACGGCGAAAATCCCCTGGCGTGGCGAAGACGGAACGATGCTCGGACTGGTGTGTGTCTCGCGCGATGTGACGGAACGCAAGCAGGCTGAAGAGGAGTTGCGGCAGGCTTACTTCGACCTCGCGCGCAGCCGCGAGGAGGTGATCGCCGCGATGGAGAAGATGCAAACGGCGCATCAGGAACTCCACGAAGTCCAGCTCCAGCTCATCGAAGCGGAGAAGATGAAATCCATCGGGCGCCTCGCCGCGGGCATTGCGCACGAGGTGAAAAATCCACTCGCGGTCCTCGGGATGGGCGTGGAATTCTTGGCCTCACAGGCCGAGTCATCCGACCCCGCCGTGGCGGCCACGCTCGCCGACATGGCCGATGCGGTGCGGCGCGCAGACGGCGTCATTCGTGGACTGCTCGATTTTTCTGCGCCGAAACGGCTTGAGGTCCGGCCGGAAGATTTGAACGCGATCATCAATCGCGCACTCACGCTCGTGCGCGGCGAGATGAAGGGCATCGAAGTCGTCCGCGAGATCGAGCCGAACCTCCCGCTGCTTAACGTCGACTCGGGCAAGATTGGGCAGGTTTTCATCAACCTCCTCACCAACGCCGTGCATGCGATGCCGGGCGGTGGCACGCTGACCGTACGCACTTTTTCCAAACAGGTCACCGGCATCGGCGCCAACGTCGGCCACGGCGGCGCGGATTGGTTGCGCGTAGGCCAAGCGGTGGTCATTGCCGAGATCGACGACACCGGCAACGGGATCCCTGATGATCAGCTTTCGAAGATCTTCGAACCTTTTGTCACCAGCAAACCGACCGGCAAAGGCAGCGGTCTCGGCCTTTCCGTCGTGAAGACGATTGTGGGTCTGCATCACGGGACGGTGGATGTGCGCAATCTGCCGGAAGGCGGTGCACGCGCGACGCTGATGTTTCAAGCTTGAGCATCCGCCGAGTTCCCGATTAATCGATCCGCACTGCTCCTACTGAACCACCCGCCAAATGACCATGGAAAAAAAACGTGTCTTTATCGTCGATGACGAATCGGGGTTCACGCGACTGATCAAGCTCACTCTCGAAAAATCCGGTCGCTACAGCGTCCTTGAGGAGAACGACGGCACCAAAGCCTGGCTCGCCGCGCGCGAATATCAGCCCGACATCATTTTCCTCGACATCGTGATGCCGAAGATCGACGGCGGCGATGTGGCTCAGCAGATCCGCTCCGATCCGGGGCTTGCGCACATCCCGATCGTCTTCCTCACCGCCATCGTCTCGGAGAAAGAAGGCGGGCACACCATCGGCGGATTCCCTTTCGTCTCGAAGCCCGTGAGCATCGCCGCGATCACGAAGTGTATCGAGGAGCAACTTGGGATGTAGTTTTTACTCAGCGGGAACTTGGTGTCGCTACTTGAGCGCGGCTTGAAATTGAAAAGGCTCGCCGCCGAGAAGCGCGGCGCTGGTGATCGTCGGGCACCAGTATTTCTCGACATGCTCGATCATCAATTGGGTGCCGGCAAAGTGACTGACAAAGGGGGCTCGCGCTGGATTATACATCGTGTCCGTGAGGTCACGCATCAGCAGCACCCTTTTGCCCTGCGCCACCAATTGCCTGATCGCGAACGGTCGCCCGAGCACGCACATATTCAGGTGCACGCCCATCACGATCACGTTTTCGATCCCGCGCTCTTCCATCAAATGGTAGGCCTCTGCGGACTCCGTGATCGCATCGTCGGCCGCAATTTCGATGCTCGCGATCTGGCGTTTCCACGGATACGGATCGCCCGGCTTCCAAGTCGTTGCGCAGTCGCAGCCGCCGTCGGAGTCATCAATGGGCAGGGGAGCTTCCGCCGCCAAATCAAGCTTGCACCAACGTTGCAGCGGAACGGGCGGATCGACGTGAGGAGCTGATTGCGCCAACTTCCGCTGCGGGGTGCCCTCGTAGAATTTCATCGTATCGCTCGGGCAGTGAATGATGAGAGCGCCGCGAGCTCGCGCTGCTTTCACCACCTCGTTCATGCGCGGTGCCATCTCCGCCACGCGAGCCGCCGCGTTCGGGCAGGTGTGCGTATCCCACATGTCACAAATGACGATCGCCGTCTTGCGTGGGTCGATTTTAACCGCGCGCTCCACGATGGTCCACGGCTGCTGTTGGTCGGCTGGACGGGCGCGGGAACGCGTCTGAAACTCCATCGGCTCCACCGCGTGGCCGTCGAGCAGACTTGCCATCACGAAGAACGCAGGCATCCAGCAAAGCGAGAGTTTCATCTGTAGAAAGGAAACCACAGATGGTTATAAAAAGCGAAGCTGCGGGCCTGCCGCACGGAACGTCTAACATTGTGCGTCGCGAGTGCTTTGCTCACGCATCGACCATGCAAAAATCCCTCCCCTCCCAATTCCGTTTTCCTTCCCTTCCCGCTGCGCTCTTCGCGCTTGCGACGACTTCGATCGGCGGCTTTGCCCAAGCGCCGGCGCTCACGCTGAAAGACAACGACGTGTGGGTCATGGCAGGGGACAGCATCACCGCGCAACGTCAGCACACCAATTACCTCGAGGCGTTTTACCAGACGCGTTATCCGCAGATGCATCTGCATTTTCGCAACTCGGGCATCGGTGGAAATCGCACCGGCAACGTTCTCCAGCGCTTCGATTACGACGTCGCTGCCTGGAAGCCGACCATCGTCAGCGTCGAACTCGCGATGAACGACGTCGGCGACGGCGATGATCCCGCAAAATACATCAAGGGAATGCGCGAGCTTATCGCCAAGATCCGCGCCCTTCCCGCGCAACCAGTTCTCATCTCCTCGAGCCCAGTGGACGACGGGAGCATGATGAACGACTGGAAATCCGATCGCTGCCGACGCCTCCATCCTTACACCGAGGCGCTGCAAAAACTCGCTGCCGAGGAGAAAGTGGTCTTCGTCGATCAATACCATCCGCTCGTCGATCTCTGGGGGAAAAACCGCCGGGCCGGTGCGGAAGAAGCCGCCAAAAAACCGGCGTCGCCTGCCTCTGCCACGCCCGACGCGGCCGCCAAACCCGCACCACTGGCACCGTCGATCATTCCGCTCGGCGGCGATCCCGTGCATCCCGGACCGGTCGGTCAATACACGATGGCTTCGGTCATTTTGGAAGGATTGAAGGCTCCCGGCGAAGTCAGTTCTTCGACGCTGAAAGCCGACGGAAGTGTGATCGAGGCCAAGCAATGCAAAATCAGCGAGGTCAGCGCAAAGGACGGGAAACTGCGCTTCACCCGGCTTGGCGAAACCAGCCCGTGGCCAATTTTGCCCGCCGCAAAAACGGCGATTCAGTTGCGGCCGGCGATGCTCGATCTATCGCGTGACATCGTCCGCGTCGCGGGCCTGCCCGAAGGAAACTATCGCGTCACCATCAACGGCAAACCTGCCGCCACGATCGCCGCGAAAACGCTCTCGGAGGGCTGGAATCTCACCACGGTTTTCGAGGGCGCGATGGCAGAACGATCGACTGCCATTCTCGGTCTCATCGGCAAGCTGCAAGGCAAGCTGAACAACGATTGGCGCGAAGCGAGCAAAGCGAAGGACCCCGAAAAGCTCGCGGCTGCGCAGCAGGCGATCGAGGCATGCGAGGCGGAATTGCACACCGCCTGTCAGCCAACACCGCTGCAATTCGAGATCGAGATCGAAAAGCACTGAGCCTCCCCCAGGCTCCATTTTCACCTGGCGCGTTCCGGGAAAATTGCCGCGCTCGTTTCAACGCCGAGACCCGGCAGGGCTGATGGCGAAAGCGTTCCGCGTTCGAAGCGCCACCCGCGAAATGGGTCATCTCCGAGCAGCCACGCACCATCGAGGTCGGCATAATCCGTGGCCTGTGCGACCACCGCGCCAGCCGCGATCAGCACGCTGCTCTCGAGCATGCAGCCAACCATGGTCTTCATTCCGAGACTGCGGCCGCGGCGGGCCATCCGCAGCGCGGGCGTGAGTCCACCGCATTTCACGAGCTTGATGTTGAAGCCGTTAAAGCGTTCGGCGATCCGTTCGACGTCAGATTCGGTCACGCAACTTTCGTCCGCGAAGATGGGCGGCCCGCCGACGAGCGGCGTGATCATTTGATCCTGCTCGGGTGGGAAAGGTTGTTCGATGAACTCGATTTTTAGCTCACGCATGGTTTCGGCGAGTTCGTCCAAATCGCGCCCGAACCACGCGCCATTGGCGTCGATCGCGATCCGCGCGTCGCTCGCTGCGCGCACGCTGCGGACGGCTTCAAGATCCGCGTCGCCGTCCGATTTGATTTTGATCAACGGAAAGCCGCGCAGCTCGGCGATCTTGTTCTGAAGCTCCTCCGCGGTCGAAAGGCCGATCGTGCAAAACGTCGGAACGGGCGCTGCGTCTGCGCCCCACGCTAAGCCCGCGACACTGATCCCGTCAGATTTCGCAAGCCAGTCCCACCAGGCGAGATCGAGCGCGCATTGCGCCGCGCGGGATGGCGCGACAAACCGCCAGACCTCGTCCCAAGCCTTCGCGATTTCGTCGACGCTTTTGGGTTGCACGCTCTTCAGCCATGGTTCGGCAGTCGCGATCTTCTCAATCACCGTCTCCGCGCTTTCGCCGTAGAAGGAATTGGGCGATGCCTCTCCGAAGCCGGTGACGCCATCGTGTTTGAGGCGGACAAAAACATTCCTTACTTCTCCGCGGCGCGCGCGAGCGATGCGGAAAACCTGCCGCGGATGGAGCGCTCGGACGGCAACGTCGATTCTCACGGTAGCGTTGATGGCATGAAAAAGCCGCCGCCCGAGGCACTCGGCGCGGCGGCTATTCAAAATTAATCGGGCCTACTTTTTGTCCACCGGCTTTGCGTCGGCGGGCTTGTCTTCCGTCGCCTTATCGCCGCCTTTTTTTGCGCCGCCCTCTTTCGCGCCGATGATCAGCTTCACAGCTTCCCATTTGCCATCGCTGATCTTGGTCCGCGAGCCACGGACCACGTCGTCGGCTTTCAGGTCAGCCAACGTCGCGGCACTGCCATCCGCTTTTTCGATCTTCGTTTTGTCTGTCACGCTAAAGACGTTTTCTTTGCCGTCCTTGTTCTTCGTCGTGAAGGTTTTCGCCGCCGCGTCCACGCTCGCCACCTTGCCTTGATAAGGTAACGCTTTGACGCCCATTTCCTTTTTCTCTTCCGCCGGTGCCGCAGCGGGCGCGGCCGCCGTTTTTTCAGCCGCAGGAGCGGCGGGTTTTTCTTTCTTCTCAGCCGCGAAGCCCGTGATGGGGAGGGCGAGCGTGGCGAAGGCGAGGGGAACGAGGTGTTTGATTTTCATGGGAGGATGTCTGTTGGATTTTGTTTTTTTTGTTTCCAGCCAGCAAACCGCTGCTGACCTTCCTTCTGCCCTTAGCTAGTTCTTACAGTTCCGGCAAGCTTGGATCGCCGGTATGTTCGCCATTGTTTCCGCGCAAAAGTTTCGCAATCTCGCGGGATGAAGATTGCCACCACCGTCGTCCGCGTGCTCGTGGGACTTATGTTCGTTGTCTTCGGAGCGAACATCTTTTTCCATTTCATCCCGATGCCGGACAAGGCTCCGCCGCGCCTCGCTGCGGATTTCGGGAATGCGCTGATGCAGAGTAAATACATGCTGGTCGTCGGCGCGCTGCAATTCCTCGGCGGCGCCCTTTTGCTCCTCGGTCGCTATGTCCCGCTCGGCCTCACCCTGCTTGGTCCGGTCGTGGTGAATATTGTGCTCGTCCACATTTTCCTCGATCCCTCCGGGCTTCCGATGGCTGGCATTGTCTCTGCGCTCATCCTCTATCTGCTTTACCAATACCGCACCGCGTTTGCCGGCCTGGTCCGGCCTTGAACTGCCTCTGCTGCGGCTCAGCGCCGGAAAGTTCCAGACGGAAAAGGCCGCGATCCGGCGCGGCTGCGATGGAATGACATGGCCAAGAAATCAGACGAACCATGGGACAAGGCGGCTCCGAAAAAGAGCGGTCACACCAAGCTCACCGCCGCCAGTAAATCGAAAGCCAAAGCCGCCGCGAAGCGCGCCGGCCGCCCGTATCCAAACCTCGTGGACAATATGACCGCCGCAAAGAAGCAGCGATCCCGGGCAAAGACTGCCTCCAAAAGCTGAGCGCGATGGACTCCATCAACCGCCAGCAGGAGGAGGAAAATCATCGCGATCTCAACGGGCCGGAAGCCGTCGCAAAGATCAAAGAATTGGTGGCCAAAGCGCAGACGTGCTTCTTCTGCACGGCACACCCCATGGCTGGCTCCACCGGAGCACGTCCCATGGCGGTGCAACAGGTCGACGACGCTGGCCACCTCTGGTTCCTGAGTGCCGATGACAGCCACAAGAACGAGGAACTGGCTGCCGACGCCCACGTACGCCTCTTTTTCCAAGGGTCCCCGCATTCCGATTTCCTCATGCTCAGCGGAACCGCCACGCTGTCTCGGGACAAAGCGAAGATCCACGAACTCTGGGAGCCGATCATCAAGACGTGGTTTACCGGTGGCGTCGATGACCCCCGAATCACTGTCATCGAGTTCGCGCCGAGCGAAGGCTACTACTGGGACACGAAGCACGGCATGGCCATCGCGGGCATTAAAATGCTCATCGGCGCGGCGCTCGGTAAAACGATGGACGACTCCATCGAAGGCAAACTCGCTGTGTAGTTGACCCGCTCTACGGGTGCTCGAAATCGAGCACCACAACGGTCCCGAGCGATCCCCCGAGATTCACCCGTGTGCCGCGTTCTGTGCCCAGCAGCGCCCGGCCCTCTAGGGAGATCCAACTCACCGCCTCCGGCTCAAATTCGAGTTCATCCACGCCGACCACCCTCAGCTTTTTGAGCGTGCCATCCTTCAACCGCACCGTCACGACCGCTCCGAAAGTCACCACATCTGCCGGTGCATCGGGTCGCTCGACAACCGTAGCCTCCTGCAACACGCCTTCAATCTCCTTCGCCGATGCAGGGTCGCCCGACGTCCGCAGTTGCGCCGCCTTCGCCTGTAGCCGATTCGCGCCTTGTGCCGTGAGATAATTCAACGCGCCGGGTGGCAGGCCAGATGGCGACCGGCGGCGTGTCGTCCGCTCCGGCACGTCCACATCTTCTTTCACAAAAGCTCGGCTCATCAGTTCACGGATTCGTTTCTCCTCAAAAAAAATCGCAGCTCCCATCCGAGCCGGTTCTCTCCTAAAATCGCGTCACCATGAGCACCACCGACACCGGCACCGTCCGTCTGCATCGCGTCCTGCGCGCCACCCCGGAGCGAACCTATCGCGCTTTTCTCGATGCGGATGCTCTCGGTGAAATGGCTCCCGCCTCATGGGTTCACCGCGAAAGTGCACCACCTTGAGGCCCAGGTAGGCGGCAGCTATCGGATGAGCTTTACCAATTTCACCACCAAATCGTCCCATTCTTTCGGTGGCACCTACACCGAGCTGATTCCCCACCGGCGGATTTGCCACACCGACAAATTCGACGATCCGAATCTTCCCGGGGAAATGCGAGTGACCATCGAACTCACGGAAGTCTTTTGCGGCACCGAGCTGAACATCGTGCAGGAGGGCATCCCCGCCGTGATCCCAGTCCACGCCTGCTACATGGGGTGGCAGGAATCTCTCGCTCTTCTCGCGCAACTCATCGAGCCCGAGATTCCCGACCAACCTTAAATGCCATCGTCGCTCGTTCCGGGATCGTCGTGCGGAAGCGCTGTCCCGCTTGGGTGAATCTTTGCATCAAGCAGGGATGTCCCGACTTTTGAAGCCTACCAGGTCCGCGTGTCTTCCAGCGCTTCGCCGGTTTCCAGCAGGGTCTTGAGGCTGGAAAGGATCGTCGGCCAGCCATTCGAGACCGCTTCGATGAACTTCGATTGGCCGCGGTCCATCTCGTGAATCACGGTCAGCTTCACCATCCCTTCCTTCTGCTCGATCTCGTAGGTCGCGCGGGAATCGCCCTCGGCCTTCTTTTCCGCCTGCATCTCGTGGCGCCAGCGCAGCACCAGCCGTTTTGGCGGATCGATCTCCAGCACTTCGCCGCCATCGACGAGCGTGCCGTCGGGCGCGGTGCTGTTCCATTTCGCGCCCACTTTCCATTCGGGGCGTGCAGCGTGGTGGCCCAGAAGAACTCGCGCGGGACTTCGGTCTCGGTCAGTTTCGCCCAGAGTTTTTCGGGCGTGGTGCGGATGTAGGTGACGTAAACGAATGTGCTCTTTTCCATGATGATCTAGTTGGTTATCGGTTTGTTCGAGACCCTTCTTGAGATCGCTGAACGCCTGAAGGCGGTCGCGTTCGTATTTGGCAATCCAGCGCTCGTAGATCTCGTGCAACGGCACCGGATTGAGGAAATGCAGCTTCTCGCGTCCGCGCCAGACGGTGGCGACGAGATTGGCCTCCTCGAGAAGAAGCAAATGCTTCGTCACCGCCTGCCGGGTCATGTCCAGATGCCCGCACAATTCCGACAACGTCTGTCCGTTGTTCGTGTGCAACACATCCAGCAACTTCCGGCGGCTCGGATCGGCTAACGCTTTGAAAACTGCATCCAACTCACGGATTAATATGCAACCATGTGGTTGCATGTCAAGCGCGCGGCTCACGGACGGAAGGGCGGGGGAGAAGGGCTGAACAACCTCAAAGTCTCGGTGGCCACGTTCTGCCCGCGAGCTCCGGCGGCAGTTGCGTCGGGTCTTCCGGATAGATCAGCGAAAGATCCACGTTCTGCGACTTCGAGCCTTGCAGGAATTCCAGTTCCTCCGGCGCGCCGACGATCAGCCAGAGCGTCTCGGCGTCCGTATCATTGAAGACCTGCCGCAACTGCTCCGGCCCCACGAGCACCCCGCCGTGCTTCGGCACCGTCAGCGTTTCACCGCCCACGCGCATCCGACCCAGTGCCTTCGAGCACGAAGTAAAATTCCTCCTGCCGGAGGTGCTTGTGCAGCGTGTTCGCGCTTCCCGGCGGCAACCGCCACAGCCGCGCGCTCAGATTTTCGCTCCCCGTCCTCTCCAGAAAATCCGCGTTTGGAATCCGCATCAAATTCGACGGACGCCATCGCAAATCGTCCGGCGCGATGAGTTGATAACCGGTCACTGGTTTCATCCCGCGATTGTTTCCTCGATTTCGGCCGGAGTTCCATCCGCAAACGGGAAATCGGTCTACTCCGTCGCTGCTTCTTCCGTCCTGGGTCCCAAGTCAGGCAAATGGCAGCGCGCCGATTGAAGGTCGGCGGATCGTTCCTACTTCTTTCCGAGCGCTTGCAGCAGCGCAGCGGCGATTGCGGCCATGCCTTTGTCGCCGGGATGATTCGCCACGCCGGCATGCTTGAACTCGCGCTCGGCGCGGCCGTAGTTGCTCTCGTCATCCCCGAGCGCGCTGATGTCTACAAACCGCCCGCCCGCGGCCGCGCTCGCCTGCTGGAGTGCCTGATCCTTGGCCGCGTTTTTCCAGAAGCAACTGCGCACGAGCAGCACCGGTTGCCGGCCCGCCCTTCAGCGACCGTGAGCAGCTTCGTGACGCTCTCCCGAAACGCGGCCTGTTCCTCGGGTGTCTGGAGCGCCGCCACGTTTTCCCCGATCGCCAGGATGATCAGGTCAGCCTGAAAATCGACCGCCTCCCGCAGCTTGCCGGCGATGTCGTAACCCGCGTGCGCCCGCTCGAAATCGGCGATGTTCCGCACCATCGTCTCCGGCGCCGTCCCGCCCTTCGCGGCGAGTCCCGCGACGACGAGATGCACGTAGTCCTTCGCCTCCGTGCTGGCCGCCATGCCCCAGTTGCCCGACCAGTCGATGTCCGCTTTCGGTCCGTGTTTCGTGATGCTGTTGCCGAGGAAAAGCACCTTGCGGAAAGTTTCCTGCCCGGTGGCAGGCAGCGCGGCGCAGCTCAGGATGAGGACGACGAGAAGGCGATGGAGATGGAGACGGTTCATGAGATGTGGCGGTGAGTCAGTTCCCTGGGTTGGACCTAGGCGCGCGAGGCACCAGGACCGCGAGGATGGAGCCGGTCTCTAGACACGTCCATTCGCCAATTTGCGTCCGTCACAGCGCTCGCATGGACTCTACGCCCATCCTACAGGTCAGCGCCGCTTCACCCCGGAAACCACCCTCGCCTTTGCGCCGCGAAAACATCTCGCCATGGATCCCCTCCTTCACACCCACCTGGCGGTGTGAGGAAAGGCGAGCCGAGCCCGCCGCAGCGCACTCCCGGCAAACTGGTTCGGGCTTTCACGTCCGACGTAGCCGGAAGATGCTGGCCGCATGAAAAGAACAGCTCCCAAAAACACCGTCTGCCTCTGGTTCGACAAAGACGCCCTCGACGCCGCGCGCTTTTACGCGGCCACCTTTCCGGACAGCGAAGTGACGGGCGTTCACCATGCGCCCACCGACTATCCCTCGGGCAAAGCGGGCGACGTTCTCACCGTCGAATTCACGGTGTGCGGCATCCCTTGCATCGGCCTCAACGGCGGCCCCCAGATCAAGCATTCCATCGCCTTCTCCTTCCAGATCGCCACCGACACGCAGGAGGAAACCGACCGCTACTGGCACGCCATCCTCGGCAACGGCGGCGAAGCCAGCGAGTGCGGCTGGTGTCAGGACCGCTGGGGCATCTCCTGGCAGATCACCCCGCGTGTCCTCACCGAAGCGATGGCCGCCGGCGGCGACGAAGCCAGGCGCGCCTTCACCGCCATGATGGAGATGAGCAAAATCGACCACGCCACCATCGAAGCCGCGCGCCGCGGGTAAGCAAATCTGAACCCCGGGCAGCTCTGCTCGCCGAAGCTCGTGCTCGTCCGCGCCGCGAGATGGCCGCCGGCGGAGAGCCGACGATGCGAGCGCCGCGGAGTCGCCGTCTGCGCGAAGGTCGTTCCGACAAGGGCGAAGAGGGCGAGGAGACGGGAGAGCATGCCCGGGGTTAGGTTGGTTCGCGGAAAAGCCATGCGGAAACGGGGCCGATTTGGGCAGCGGATTCGCGCTTGACTGCGGCCTCAGCTTTATCCTCCCCTCGGAGGTATGCCGGAACCCCTTCGGTGGGACATGAAGCTTCCCAATGGACAACCCCTGCGCTGGGACACTCCCGGGGCGCGGTGGGATGGCACCGTCGAGGAAGTCATCGCCGCGCTTCAACCCACAACCTCCAACTCCACGAATATGGCCCAGAACCTCATCTCCCTGAACATCAGCGCCGCCGACCTCACCGAAATCGACGCCGCCCTCACCACCCTCGAGACCAAGCTCGCGCCCCTCATCGGCCTCACCCCCGAGCAGCGGCGGGAGCTCGTCAAGATGGGCGACAAAAGCGAACCCTTCGTCCGCGAAGTGCTCATCATCGCCCGCCAGAACGTCAGCCAGCTCCCGCCCGCCCACGCCGGCGACCTTCCCGAAGCCGAAAGCGACCTCGCCGATTTCGACACCCTCCGTCCGCGCATCGCCCGGCTCACCACCCTCGCCGAACGCGGCGCCGACACCCAGCTCGCCATCGGCAGCGACCTCATGACCTTTGGCCTCGCCATCTACGGCATCCTGAAATTCCTCGGCGTCGGCGCCAGCCTCGACACCTTGCGGGCCGGTCTTGGCGCCCGCTTCGCCGGCCGGCGAAAGCAGCCCGCCACCGACGGCGGCACCACCCCCGCCTGAAGCGCCCCGCGTCGGAGCGACCACGCCGAGCGCGTTCAGCCGTGCCCCTCCGGCGGGACCGCCCAGATCAGCCGTGCCCCTCCGGCGGGACCCGCCCAGACACGCAATAGGCTCCGAGCCCTGAGAAATAGGCTCGGAGCCTCTTCTTTTATCCCCAGACCTCCGCAAAATAACTCCCAAGCTCCGAAGAAACGGCTCCAGGCCCCACCAAATAGGCTCCGAGCCCCAGCCAAGCACCCCCGAGCCCCGCCAAATAACCTCCGACCCCCGCCGAATAACCTCCGAGCTACGACAACGGAGCTCCGAGCCCCTTCCCCGCACCTCCGAGCCCCTTTCACCGACACTCACCGCATGGCCCTAAAAGATGGCGAGGAAACGGGAGATCATCGGGAGGGAGAGTCGGGCGACGAGTCCGTCCAAGCGCTCACCTTGAAGCCAGCAACCGCGCGCGTTCACACCCTCTCGTCCCCAAAGTTCACACCCTCTCGTTCCCAAAGTTAGCGCAGCGCTTTGGGAACGCACACCCCGCCTTCCTCTCGTTCCCAAAGTTAGCGCAGCGCTTTGGGAACGCTCCTCCCGGCGAGACTCCGTCTCCCATCCGGGTCCGACGACCTCGAACGCAGCCCCCACGGTCACCCGCCCGCCACCGAAACAGAGTTTCGCCTCCCGCGCCCGTTCCCAAAGCGCTTCGCTAACTTTGGGAACGAGAGTCAAAATTCCCGTTCACACCCTCTCGTTCCCAAAGTTAGCGCCGCGCTTCGCCTCTCGTTCCCAAAGTTCACACCCTCCTCGTTCCCAAAGTTAGCGCAGCGCTTTGGGAACGCACACCCCGCCTTGAAACTCCGTTTCCAGCCCGCCACCCTCCCACCATGCGCAGCCGCTACACCGTGCGCGAACCCGAGCGCGCCCACTTCGTCACCTCCACCATCGTGGACTGGCTGCCCGTCTTCACCACGCCAGCCTGCTGCGACATCCTTGCCGGCTCCCTCGACTACTGCCGGCGGGAGAAAGGGCTGCGGCTCTACGCCTGGGTCATCATGGAGCATCACTTCCACGCCGTCGTCCATGCCGACGATCTCCCGCGCGTCATGGCCGACCTGAAGAAATTCACCGCCGGCAAGCTCCTCGCCCAGCTCGCAGCCGAGCGGCGCACCTGGCTGCTCGACCTCCTCGCCGCCGGCAAGGCCGCGCACAAGACCCGCAGCACCTGGCAGCTCTGGCAGGAAGGCTACCATCCGCAGGCCATCTACTCCGACCAGACCATGTTGCAAAAGATCGAGTATATCCACGCCAACCCGGTCCGGCGCGGCTGGGTCGCATCCCCCGAGCACTGGCGCTACAGTTCCGCCCACGAATGGCTGCCCGGCAGCCTCCCGGTGCTCCGGTGCGATCCCTGGCGGTGACCCGCCGCCCGTCTCGCCCGCAAGCCCTATCTGCCGCTCCCCAGCGACCCCATTCTCGTTCCCGGAGTCCGACCGACCATCCCGACAATCCCGCGCATCCAGACCATCTCGTTCCCAAAGTTAGCGCAGCGCTTTGGGAACGCACCTCCCGGCGAGACTCCGTCTCCCGTCCGGCGCGCGACGACCTCGATCGCGTCTCCCATGCTCACCCGCCCGCCACCGAAACGGAGTTCCCCATCTCGTTCCCAAAGTTCCCCCATCTCGTTCCCAAAGTTAGCGCAGCGCTTTGGGAACGCACCTCCCGCCGAGACTCCGTCTCCCATCCGGCGCGCGACGCCCTCAATCGCGCCTCCCATGCTCACCCGCCCGCCACCGAAACGGAGTTTCGCCTCCCCGCCCCCGTTCCCAAAGCGCGGAGTTCACCTCCCGAGCCCGTTCCCAAAGCGCTGCCCTAACTTTGGGAACGAGAGCGAAAGGGTTGAATCAGGCAATTCATCGCACGTTTGCTGCCGATTCATTAGGCTTCAGCCGCATTCTCAGGTTCTGCATCATGTTATCCGCACGCTGGGCGGCTTGAGGTTCAGTGATCTGCGAGCGAGCTGCCAACAGCCGTGTAAGCAACTGTGCACCGACACCGTTTTCCAGCGCCGAGTCCGGGGTGGCATCCCAAGCGACATCACAACCGGTGATCACCAGCAGAGGGTTATCGGAATTCAACAAAGGCTGCAGGTCCTCAAAATGCGCTCCCATCATCCACAGCGGATGACTCAGGCCCGCCGCTGCCTGCATGTCTGAGGGAGGGCGCGCGATGAGTGCGGCGATGAAGCGTGGAAGATGGGGCTTCGCGAGGAGTCGGAGTTCGGACGGCACCTTTAGCACGCCTGGATCGTGCGGTAGCTGTTCGAGGGCGAAGTCCACAAGACCCCTTGCTTCGGAGGCGATCTTTTCCCGAACCTCGGTTAGAGCGCGTGGCACATCCGCGCGGCTTTCTTCCGGCACTCCGGCCCATATGCAGAACTGGGCGATCTGATTCTGCAACATCTTGCGAGGGTAGTAGGGCTCGTGTTCCACCCGTCTCTGGACCTCGCGGCATCCGCGGTCGAGTGCAGCGAGTATTTCGGCGATCTGCGCAAGGCCATCGACGACCCCTTCGCTACCCGGTTCCTTGTTCCGGTAGGCATCCAGCAGCGTGGGGACGAACTCGATCGCTTCGACATTGCGGCAGAGATAGGCATAGCTCAACGACGCCGGATGTAATTTTCGGAACGACTCGAAGGCCGCACGAATCCTCTCCCGGCGAGGCGCGGGATCGAGCGATGCGTGGTCGGGCAGGGTGAGCGAGAATCGAATCTCCCCACTGCGTTGCATGATCTCGGTGAAGCTCTCGTTCAGCGTTTGGTTTGCCACTGAGCGCTGCCAGCCGTGTCTCAGCGCCAACTGATCGGGAGCATTCTCCAGTTGCCCGATGCCGACATTCCAAAAAGTCGGCGAAGTATCGAGGTTCTCCGGAGATCGCGCGCTGGGCATGATTTGCAGCCCGACTCCTTGGTTCTGCCACAGGTCGAAGTCGAACTTTCCCTGCGAGTCGCTCGTTAGAACTTTGGCCTGCATGCCCAGACCACCTTCGCTAAGGCTGTATTGCACTCGGACATTCGGGAGTGGATTGCCTCTGGCGTCGAAGAGCTGAATCTCCACGTGGGATGTGTTCTGATGGTCGCTCACCAAAGAGATTGAAAGGCATAGGATGATGGCAGGAAGCGCCGTCGAAAGTCGCCACGCCTCCTTTCTCGGTCGGCAAAAAAACGCTGCAATGAGCCCGGCAATGCAAACACCGAGTGCCGGCAGCAGGAATAAACCTTCCATCCCAGCAAAGCCCGCATCGGGGCCATGCACCTTTCCGATCGCTGAGAACCTTCGCAGGATGAGATAAGTCCCGTAAGCAAACGCGGAAACGCTCGGCAGCCAGATGAAGATGACCCAAGCCTTGCGCCGGAACACGAAGGAAAGCACCAACCCGACAAGAAGCGCTATAGCAATCAGCACAGGCGAAGCGGAAAGCAGGCGGGGAACCGTCATATGGAAATGGTCTCAGCCGCAGCTGAGAAGCCTCACGCCTTCGCGTAAACCTCCGCGCCCTTTTCCACGAACTCCTTCGACTTCTCCTCCATGCCTTTCTTCAAGGCCTCTTCCTCGGAGATCGCCTGTTCGGCGGCGTATTTGCGGACGTCTTCGGTGATCTTCATCGAGCAGAAGTGCGGGCCGCACATGCTGCAGAAGTGGGCGGTTTTGGCGCCTTCCTGCGGGAGGGTTTCGTCGTGGAATTCGCGGGCGCGCTCGGGGTCGAGGCCGAGGTTGAACTGATCTTCCCAGCGGAACTCGAAGCGGGCTTTGCTCAGGGCGTTGTCGCGGTATTGGGCGCCGGGGTGGCCTTTGGCGAGGTCGGCGGCGTGGGCGGCGAGTTTGTAGGTGATGACGCCTTCCTTGACGTCCTGCTTGTTGGGCAGGCCGAGGTGTTCCTTGGGCGTGACGTAGCAGAGCATGGCGCAGCCATACCAGCCGATCATGGCGGCGCCGATGCCGCTGGTGATGTGGTCGTAGCCGGGCGCGATGTCGGTGGTGAGCGGCCCGAGGGTGTAGAAGGGCGCTTCGCCGCACCATTCGAGCTGTTTGGCCATGTTTTCCTCGATGAGGTGCATGGGGACGTGGCCGGGGCCTTCGTTCATGACCTGCACGCCTTTGGCCCAGGCGCGGCGGGTGAGTTCGCCCTGCGTTTCGAGTTCGCCGAATTGCGCGCGGTCATTGGCGTCGGCGATGGAGCCGGGGCGAAGTCCGTCGCCGATGCGAGAAGCTGACGTCGTAGGCGGCCATGATGTCGCAGATGTCGTCCCAGTGGGTGTAGAGGAAATTTTCCTGGTGATGCGCGAGGCACCACTTCGCCATGATGCTGCCGCCGCGGCGAGACGATGCCGGTCATGCGCGAGGCGGTGAGCGGGACGTAGCGCAGGAGCACGCCGGCGTGGATGGTGAAGTAATCGACGCCCTGCTCGGCCTGCTCGATGAGGGTGTCGCGGAAGAGCTCCCACGTGAGGTCCTCGGCTTTGCCGTTCACTTTCTCCAGCGCCTGGTAGATGGGCACGGTGCCGATGGGCACGGGCGAATTGCGCAGGATCCACTCGCGGGTGGCGTGGATGTTTTTGCCCGTGCTGAGGTCCATGACGGTGTCGGCGCCCCACTTGGTGGCCCAGCGCATCTTTTCCACCTCCTCCTCGATCGACGACGCGACGGCGCTGTTGCCGATGTTGGCGTTGATCTTCACGAGGAAATTGCGGCCGATGATCATCGGCTCGAGCTCGGGGTGATTGATGTTCGCGGGGATGATGGCGCGCCCGGCGGCGACTTCGTCGCGGACGAACTCGGGGGTGATCTGCGCGGGGATGCGCTGCGGGAAGCGGCGGAAGATGCCCGGCGTGTATTCGTTCTGGAGCTGCGCGGAACCGGCGTGCTGCTTGTCGAGATCGTCGCGGCGGATGTCCTGCGAAAGCTCGGCGATCTTCGCGCGGCCGAGGTTTTCGCGGATGGCGATGTATTCCATCTCCGGCGTGATGATGCCCTGCCGCGCATACCAAAGCTGCGTGACCGGATGCCCCGCGCTGGCGCGGAGGAGCGTGCGCTCAGGTCCGCGCCACGGCTCGTGGCGGTTCCGCTTTTCCGAAGCGCTGGCGTATTCCTCATGCCCGCGGGTGAGGTAGCCATTGTCTTCGGGCTTCACTTCGCGGCCCTGATATGCTTCCACGTCTCCACGGCTGCGGACCCATTCCGCCCGGACCGGGGCGAGACCCTGCGCGGAGTCCGGCATGGCGTCCGGATCACCCCACGGTCCGCTGCAATCGTAAACGCGGACCGGTTCATTGGGCTCGATGCGGCCATCCATCGCGCGGGTGGGAGAAAGGCTGATCTCCCGGAACGGCACGCGGATCATCGGATGCAGTTGCCCCGCGACGTAGACGCGCCGGCTGTTCGGGAGGAGATCGGTGCTTTGCGGTTCGATGGATTGTTTGGTGGCGATCATGGGATTTGAAGAATAAGGGAGCAGGGGACTGCGACCGGTGAGGGGAATACAAAAAGCCATGCCGGGAGATGGCATGGCTGAGTCTTTGAAGAACTCTCTCGGAGTTCGCGCTCCCTTCGCCGGTGCGAGCCGGATCAGGTTCAAAGGGTCGTCCGATTCTTTTTCGAAAACCGGACCTCTCAGCCAAACTGGCTCCCCTGCACTGGGCGGCGGAAGAATAGGAGCGCCGCTGGCGATGTCAACGGTTCAGCCCTCCGGTTCGGCAGCGACTGGCGCGCTGATGATCACGGGGCCGGGCCCGTTGGGACTGAGAAAAAAACCGCCCGCGATGGCTGGCTTTTGCAGCAGGGCTCCCGTGAAGTTTCGCCGCACGTAGACGTCCGGGTCCTCATCGCTTGGCTCCGAAAATCCACCGCGAAACAATCCTCGCGCCGGATCAAGGCGGACACTGATTTGTGCTTCGTTTGCCGAGTCGATCAGGAGGCGGTTGTCCGCCCGGAGCGTGGCCGTTTCCGCCAATTCCTCGCCGACCGAGATCATCGCATTTTTCGTCGACAAAATGTAGTCGAGCACGCGAACGCCGCGGGGAGGCGCGACGTAGCGCGAACCGCTCAGCGCGACCTCTGTATCGATCCACTCCTCATCATCTTCGGCGCTGAACCAGTGCAGGCTCCCGGTCAGATCGCTCGTCGTGAGGTCATCGAATTTGAGCGTGCCAAAGATGCTGCCAGCCCGCGTATTGCGATGGACATGGTAGGGGACGTAGAGCGGAAAGGTGTGGTCCACCTTCACTTGGGTACCGGCGCTGAAGGGCGTGCCATCGCCGAGTTTTCCGGCGAGCGCAACCTTCCCTGCGGAATCCACGCGCATCCTCGCAAAGCCAATCCCCGCGGGGCCGAAGCCTCCATCAACGGCCCCGAGCAGCATGGTGAAAACGCCCGCGTGAGGAGCAGGAAATGTCCGCGCGGCGAAGCGACCTCTCCCCGCGGAAACGACCGATGAATTTGATCCGTCACTCACAGTCCCCGTGATCTGATCGACATCGCCGGTCAGGTCGAGATGCAGGGAAATCTCCACCGTCTCGGGTTCGCCGAAGACGAGACGCTCGAAACTGGCGTTGAAATTCCCGTGCGCATCGAAAGCCCCGCGGATCGCTTGCGTGAAGCCGCCATAGCGCAACTTGCCGGTAAAAGTTCCCCGCCCACCGAGCGTGAGCGTGAGCAATCCGGACGCTTCATTGAGCGGCGGCGCTTCCGGGTCGTCCGGGTCGGGCGCAAGTAAAATCATGCCCTCGAAGGCCCCTTTGCCGACCGAGAAACGAAGCACATTAACGCGCGCGGACGCAGTGAATCCGCCGCGGTCTTTCACAGTGTAGGTAAATGAGTCGGCGCCCGCGAATTGCGCTCCCGCCGTGTAGCGCAGAATTCCGTTGGGCCGAATCTCCACATTGCCAAAGATCCCCTGCGTGGCGGCGGCGATGGTCAGGGAATCGCCGTCGGGGTCGGAGTCGTTTTCGAGGACCCGCAGGTCGAGGGGCTTGCGGTCGAGCATGTATTCGAGGTCATCCGCCGCGATGGGGGCGTGATTGACGTTGATTGTCGTGAGGTATTCCGCGCCGCCATCGGCGTCGGGTCGGAACAGGACGAAATCGCCGGCACTCAGCGGCAACAGTTCCGCCAAGGCACTCGGCAGGATGATGTTTTCCGCATCGGGAAGGAGGGCAAAGTCTCCCTCGGCGGATTCCAAACCCACGCTGGCATTGCCTTTCGCAAACATCACGCCGACCTGCTGGTAGCTGAAGACAATGTCGCCCGCCTGGAAATCGACACCGTGCAATCGCCCCGCTGCGCCGAAAATTGCGACCTGAAAAACAAAGCGGGAGGCGGAGGCACCCGGTCCGTGGACCTTCCACGTGACGGCATAGACAAACCCTGGAATCACGGACTCGACGATCGAATCACCGCTGCCCGCGACGACGACAAAATCATCCCAGAGCGGACTGATCCGCGCGACTGGATCGGTAAACTCTCGGTCGTTCGCGTATTCGACATCGCCGGTAAAGTTCAGATTTCCGTTCGTGCTCACATCGATCGTCGTCGAAGTGTAGTCGCCGAAAAATGTGAGCTCGAAACCGAGTTCGCGCTGCGAGATCACCGCATCGTCCGCAGTCGCGCTGTCGTTCCAGAGCGTGGTGCCGCCGGAGGGATCGATCAGCAGCGAGGCATGCGCCGATGCGGCGAAAAGCACGCTGCACATCGCTAAAAATCGCAACCTGAGTGTAGCAATTGAAACCATGGGGATGACTCCTTTCCTCCGCGACGAGGTTGCGCACGGGAACGCACGCAGACCTTCAACCCAGCCCTAAGCCGGGGCTCGATGGGAGTCAACTACCGCATCCAGCGGATCTCAACTTCCGTGCGCGAGGCAGGCGGTGACGAAGCCTTTGAAGAGCGGGTGCGGCTGGTTCGGCTTCGACTGGAATTCCGGGTGAAACTGGCAGGCCAGAAACCACGGATGGTCCTTCAGCTCGATCAGTTCCACGAGTTCGCCGTCGGGCGAGGTGCCGTGGATGACGAAGCCTTTCTCCTCCATTTGCTCGCGGTAGTTCATGTTGAACTCGTAGCGATGCCGATGGCGCTCGCGGATTTCGGGACTGCCGTAAACTTGGGCGGCGCGCGTGCCTTCGGCGATCTTCGTCGGCCAGGTGCCGAGCCGCATCGAAGCACCCTTTTCGGTCACGTCCTTTTGCGTCTCGAGCAAATCGATCACCGGGTGCAGCGGATGCGGCTCGAACTCCGTGCTGTTCGCCCCGTCCAGACCGCAGACGTTGCGCGCGAATTCGATCGTCGCAACCTGCATGCCCGAGGCAGAGCCCGAGAAAGGGAACGCCTTGCTCCCGCGCAAATTGCGTCGCGCGGATTTTGCCCTCGACGCCGCGATCGCCGAAGCCACCTGGGACCAGGATTCCGGCAACGCCATCGCAGCACGCTCCGCCGGATCGGTCTCTTCCAGATCCTCGGCATCGACGAGCACGCAGATCGATCCCGCAATCCGCGCTCGCCGCGGCGTGGGTGAGCGATTCGTAGATCGATTTGTAGGCGTCCTGCAGCTCGATGTATTTGCCGACGACGGCGATCTTCACGCGCTTCTTCGGCTTCACCACGCGGTCCACAAATTTCCTCCACTCTGTCATATCGACCGGTGCCGGATTGAAGCCGAGAAGCTTGCAGACCGTGTCGTCCAGCCGCTCGTTCTGCAGCATCAGCGGCATTTCGTAGATCGTGTGATCGACATCGCGCGCCTCGACCACGGCGTCGAGCGGCACGTTGCAGAAAGTGGAGAGCTTCTGGCGCACGTCGGCATTCGAGCGGATGCTCGGTGCGGCAGATGAGCACCTGCGGGTGCAGGCCGATCTCGCGCAGCTTCGCGATCGATTGCTGCGACGGCTTCGTCTTCAACTCGCCGGCGGCCTTGATGAAGGGGACGAGCGTGACGTGCATGATGATCGCGTTCGCGCGCCCACTTCGAGGACGAATTGCCGGATCGCTTCGAGGAACGGCAGCCCCTCGATGTCGCCGGTCGTGCCGCCGATTTCGGTGATGAGCACGTCGCACGGTTGCTCGGCAGCGAGCTTGCGCAGGCGCGCTTTGATCTCATCGGTGATGTGCGGGATGACCTGCACCGTCTTGCCGAGGTAGTCGCCCCGCCGCTCGCGGCGCAGCACGGTTTCGTAGACCTGCCCGCTACTCGTGGAGTTTGATTTCGACAGCACCGCGTGCGTGAACCGCTCGTAATGGCCGAGGTCGAGATCGGTCTCGGCGCCGTCGTCGAGCACGTAGACTTCGCCGTGCTGAAACGGGTTCATCGTCCCTGGATCGACGTTGAGATACGGATCGAATTTCTGCATCACGACCTTCAGGCCGCGATGCTCGAGCAGGGTGCCGAGGGACGCGGCGGCGAGACCTTTGCCGAGTGAGGAGACGACGCCGCCGGTGACGAAAATGTATTTCATGTTGCGTTGCGAAAAAGAGGTGGATCTCGAAGTGTTTTAGCGGCTGGCGAGCAGACGCTCGACCGCCGCGACATCGGCCGGGACATCAATGCCGACCGAAGCAGTTTTCGCGATGACCACGCGAATCTTCGCCCCATTTTCGAGCACGCGCAGCTGCTCGAGTTGCTCCAGACCTTCGAGCCGGCCCGGCTTCCATTTCACGAATTGGAGCAAAAATGCGGTCGTGAATCCGTAGATTCCCTGGTGCTTCAAATACGTCGCGCTCGCGTCGAGGTCGCGGACGTAGGGAATCGGGCTGCGCGAAAAATAGACGGCATTCGATTCGCGATCGAGGACGACCTTGACGGCGTTGGGATTTTTTACGTCCTCGTCCGGGCCGAAGGTGGTGGCGGCGGTGATCATGCCGATTTTTGGATCCGTGCTCAGATCTTTCGCGAGCCGCGAAATCAGGCTCGGATCGATCATCGGCTCGTCGCCTTGCACGTTGATCACGTGGCTGAATCCGTCGAGCGTGCCGACGACTTCCGCGCAGCGGTCCGTGCCGCTCCGGTGCTTGGAGGAGGTCATCGCCACCTCGGCACCGAAGGATTTCGCGACCTCGGAGATTCGCTCGTCGTCCGTCGCAACGATGAACCGCTCAACGCCTTTCGCGCGGCGGCAGCGCTCCCACACGCGTTGGATCAGCGGCTTGCCAGCGATCGGGTGCAGCGGCTTCCCGGGAAATCGAGTCGACCCAAATCGGGCAGGGATGACGACGGCGATTCTAGCTGGCATCCGAAGTCTTTAGGATGAAGTCCACGGCGCTGGCAAAGTCTTTTGCCACGAACTCGGCGTCCGCGCTTTGCTGCCCCGCGCCGTAACCAGTGGTCACCAGAATCGGCCGCACCCCGGCGGCGCGCCCGCAGGCGAGATCGATCGCTTTATCGCCCACCAGCCACGAGCGGGTGAGGTCGATATCATGATCGCGTGCGGCATCGAGCAGCATGCCTGGTGCAGGTTTGCGATGGGTCGATTCCACACCCGGAACATCGGGACAAAAGTAGGTGGCCGCGATCAACGGCGCGCCAATCAACTCAAGCAGGCGCGCCTGTACCTGCTTCGTATTCGACGGGGCTAATCCGACCGCGCCCGATGCCGCTCTGATTCGTGACAACGATGTTCGCGAAGCCAGCACTCATCAGCCGCGCCAGTCCATCGACAACCCCGGGCAAAAGCCGCACTTTCGCGGGATCACGGCAATAATCGACCTCCTCCATCAATGTGCCGTCGCGATCGAGAAATACCGCGGGCAGTTTGAGTCTTGCCATTTCGAATGGCGCTCCGGCACCGCTGCGGCGGTTCCGGATGCGCCGTCAGTTCGCTTTGTAATGCACGCTCAACGTCTTGAAGTTCTGTTGCGCGGTCACGGCGGAATAGAAGACCAGTTCGAGCACCGTGTTGTTCTGGTTCCACTTGTAGCCGACGACGGTTTGCGTCACGTCGTCGAGCGGCTCGGTCTTGCGCGCAATGAGCTGCCCTTGACCGTATCGCTGCTCCAGCGTGCGCCGCCAGCGTCCCATGAATTCGTCGTATTTCTCCTGGCTCCATGCCTCGTTGCGGTACTGCAGTTCCACGCCGACAAGCGAGGAGCTCCGGAAGTAGAAAACCGTCCGTTTAAGTCCCTCCTGCACGATTCCTTCGACCTCCCACGCCTCCGTTCCGTCGTTCACAGGATGTCGCTCGACGATTTTCGCACCGGCCCCGGTGAGCAGGCGTTCGAGGCGAATCGGCGTCTCTCCCCAAGTCAATTTAAACGGCGGTTCGATCGCGGTAGCGGCGAAAATGGGCGCGGGAGAAAACCAAGCCAGCAACAGCAGCAGCCAGCCGGCAGATGAAAAGGAAAGGCGCATCGCGAAGAGCCGGCCTTAGTCCCATCCGGGTCCCTCGATGTCAAAAGGTTTCCCTGATCCAGACCGCCGCGATTCCGCATTTTGGCCCAGCCTAATCGTCGTCGCAATGCGATGATTAGGGGTATGAACGACTTTACCAATAACCCAGAGGACAACCTCAACCACTTGTCCGACAACCCTTCCGGTGCTGCCGAAAATCTCCAAGACCGCGCGGAGGAAATGTGGGAGACGGTGCAGGATCAAACCGGCCGCGCGGTGCGGGAGGGGACAGCATACGTTCGCGAAAACCCGGTTCCAGTGGTCGTCGGTGCGCTCGCCTTTGGCGTTGTGCTGGGCCTTCTTTTTTCTGGACGCGAGTCTTCGGCCCGTGAGCGGTATGTCGACGAACCGCTTGAGAATACGCACGGCTTGCTGCTTGGATTGCTCGTGGCTATCGGTGCGTTCTTTCGCAATCAGCTAAAGTCCGCCTCATCGGCGGCTGAGGACTTCACCGACCGCGTTCGGCACGATGTTCGCGGTGGTCTAAAGCCGTTGAGAAAGGCTGCGAAGCGGGTGAGCAAAAAGCTTCGCTAAATTCAGCGAGCGCGTTTCGTCGCCAGTTCACAGGCGAGTCGAATCGCAGCGATCATGCTATCGGGCCTCGCTTCGCGCTTTCCCGCGATCTCAAAAGCGGTTCCGTGATCGGGGCTCGTCCGGGGGAAAGGCAGCCCGAGCGTGACATTCACCCCTAGGTCGAAAGCATGGAGTTTTAGAGGGATCAGTCCTTGGTCGTGATACATGCACAGGACGCCATCGAACTTACCGCCCACAGCGCGGTGGAAAACTGTGTCTGGCGAGATGGGTCCGTCAAAATCGGCGCGCTCTTGCCACACGCTGCGCAACGCTCCGACAGCGGGAGCAATTACGTCGATTTCCTCACTCCCGAGTTCTCCTGACTCGCCCGCATGCGGATTCAGGCCCGCCACTGCAAGATGTGGAATCCCACCGTTCCGCAGAAGTAGGAATTCAGTGAGCAAATTCCCGACCCGAAGGATCTCGCTCGGTCGGAGGGCATCGGCCACGGCGCGGAGGGGAAGGTGAGCGGTGACAAGTGCGACCGTTAACGCGCCACCGGTCAGCAGCATGGCGAAGTTCTCAGTCTTGCAGCGCGCAGCGAAAAATTCCGTCTGGCCGGGGAAGTTGAAACCCACTGCGAGCATTCGCGCCTTGCTCACCGGGCCGGTCACCACCGCGGCGATATCCCCGCCAAGCGCCAGATGCGCGGCTTCTTCGAGCGCTTCCCGCGCGGCAACGGCAGTGTGCGCGTTCGGCATCCCTGGCTCCGCATTTTTCCTCGAGCCAATGACTTGGTAATCGAACTCGTCGTCAAGCTTTCCAGAAGCGAGTGCGGCTTCGATGATTTCCGGACCGATGCCCGCAGCATCGCCGAGCGTGATCCCGATCACCTTGGCCGGTGAACGCCGCCTGTGAGAGTTCGACGCCATCAGCCTCGCGCCTGCGATCGACGGCCCGCCGAAATGCGCCCGATCAAAACAGTTTGATGTAAGCCTTTTTCCGCAGCTTTTCGATCCACTCCTGCTGCCTGCGCTGACGCTCTTCCTGGATCAAGCGCTTCTCGATTTCGTCGCGCACTTCCGCCAGCGGCTTGGTCACCGCATTTTTTTTGGCTTCGACCAGGAGAAGATAATAACTGTTCCCCAGTTCGATGATGTCGCTGACTTTGCCGGGCTTCATCGCGAACGCAGTTTTTGTCAGACTTTCGTTTAGGGTCTTCCGATTGATCCAGCCCCAGTCTCCACTCGCATCCTGAGTGCTATCCTCGGAATACATTTTTGCCAGCGACCCAAACTCCGCTCCCTCGACCACCTTTTGCCGAATTTCTTCGATCAGTTTTCGGCGCGATTCATTTCCACCATCTGGCTTGCGAATTGATATCATGCGCAGCTTGATTTGCTCCTCGCTCGTGTAGTCTTCCTGATGCTGCCGGTAGTATTCCGCGACCTTCGTTTCCGGGATGCTCACGTCGCCCTTGACGTTTTGAGTGCGCATCGCCTGCACGATCATCTTGTCCATCTCGAGCTGGCGAAACCGCTCCAAGGTGTAACCCTGAGCCGCGAGCGTGCGTGTAAAGGCCGCCCGATCGCCCCCGAATTCCTCGCGCGTGATCGTCTGGATGCGGTCTTCGATGAAGTGCTCGGGAATCGAAAACTTGCTCTCCTTGAACTTCTGCAAAATGAGTTGCCGGTCGATCAAATCATTGATCGCCTGCATCCGGATCTCCTTCACTTTCTCGACGAGCTCGTTGCCTTTCAGCGTATCTCGCGCGGCCTTTTCTTTTGCGCCGACGAGTTCGCGGACTTGGGAGAACGTGATCACATCCTGATTGACCACCGCAGCGATGCCATCGAGCACGTCCTGGGCAGTAGCGCGCGAAGGCAGTAAGCCGGCGCAGGCAAGGGAGGCAACGAGTAGGAGCTGAAAGACGCGAGGTGGGCGAGGCATTGCGATCGGAAAATCCGCTGGAGAGCGGCGGGAAAATTAGAGTTCGGCGAGGCGGAGTCAAGCACCGGAGGTCGGGCGATTCCTTCCTCCCGAAAACAGCGCCGCGACCGCCATGCCACTCACGCCCGTGGCAAATTCGTCGTCGGCGCAGACGGCGTCTTGCTGGCGGTCGCGAGCAAAAAGTCGCGGATCGATTTGTCGGCGCGGGTGATCGCATCGAAAACATCACCACCGAGAGCAACGAGATGGGTCGGCTCTGCTGCGACGGCCGTGAGCTGCCAAATCCGATCGGTAAGCAGCGCGCGCTCGCCGAAATGCTCACCCGGAACGACCGGTCGCGACAAGGTGCCATCACTTTTTCGGAGTTCGATCCGTCCGCTTTTGACAATGTAAAACGAAAAGGCTGGGTCACCAGCGTCGAAGAGCTTGTCGCCCGTGCGCAGATGCACTTCCTGCACGACCTTTGTCGGACGCGTGCGAAAGAGCGTGATGTCCCGCGGGAAGAAAAGATCGAGCGTCCAGTCGATCATCACGCGCAACTTGCGCTCCACGCCGGGCAGCTTGGAAAGGTAAATCGTCCGCCACAACCACCAGGCAAAAAAGCCGGAGAATTTCATCCCGAGAATCTCCGCCACCGCCGCGTGATGACCGATGGCGGCGAGTTCGCCCAGTCCGGTAAATGTGAACGGCTTTGGTTCGCGATCACCTGTCAGGAGGGCCGCGATATTCTCGCCTGCCACAGCGCCCTGCCGGACGGCAAATTGCGCGGTCGGCGGACAAAACCGCCGCGGCTCGGTCGGCGACACTGCCGTCTTTTCCGGCATCGGAATTGCCGCGCAATCTCCGATGGCCCAGACCTTTTCGTGCCGGTTCACCTGCATCATCCTGTCCGTGAGGATGCGCCCTCGTTCGCAATCGATCGCGTTCGCGCGGCAGAGCTCCAGAACGAGCGGATGCGGAGCGCTCCCGACCGTGGAGACAACGGTGTTTGTTTCCACCGTGCGGTCATTGAAACAAACCTTGCTGGCGGTCATCGCGGACACACGGGCATTGAGGACGACCTCGACCCCGCGGCTGCGCAGATTCTCTTCGCAATATCTCCCGAGGGACTCGCTGATTTCTGGCAAAAGATGCGCACCGCTGTGGACGAGGACGGTGCGGAAGTGCTCGTGCGAAAGGCGCGGGTAGAGCTTGAGGATATCCTCGCCGAGATCGTCAATCTGGCCCGCGACTTCGACGCCGGAGTATCCGCCGCCGACGACGACGAACGTAAGCAGTCGGCGAATGACTCCGGGATTGGACTCCAGATTCGCTTCTTCGAAGCGGTCGATGATCGCGGCACGAAGTCCGACTGCGTCGCCGACGTTTTTGAGCAAAAAAGAGTGCTCGGGCATTCCCGGCACCCGGCTAAGATCGACTACGCCGCCGAGTGCGACCACCAAGTGCCCGAAGTTCAGCGCCAGCTTTCCAGCGTAGTCACCTGCAACCACGGAAATCTGCCGCGCCGGGAGGTCGATGGATTCGACCTTACCGCGCAAGACCGTTACCCCGGGGCAAAGACGGCGAATCGGATTGACTGCATGGCGTGGCGAGATTGAAGAACTGACAACCTCCGCCAACAGCGGCTGAAACACCATGAAGTTCTCATCAGCGACGAGCGCAACGCGCTTTTTGCAATCGCCGCCCAGACGCTTGGTCAGAGCCCGCGCACAATAGATCCCGCCGAATCCGCCGCCGAGAATGACCACATCGAAGGCAAGATTATCCGAGTTGGTGGGATTCATGCGTTCGGATATCGAATCGGCTCACGCACCGGAAGCGAGTCTCTTTTCAGACGTTGAACTTCTGCGGAGAGCTTCTCGTCCTGGCAGCCGTCTACCACAGCATGGGCGGCTAGTCTTTGGTCCGCCTGTGGCGGTTAGTTCACGTACGCCGCTTCGTTCGAAAGCAGCAGTGTCTGCGCGTAGGTCTCCCAAGGAGTGAGCGGCTTCCGCTCAACGTAGTTGCCGTCATTGCGGATTGCGCGCGTAGCTTCGTTTCGGCCCATCGATTTCATGCTGTCCTTCTCCATCGCGGCTGCTTGCTTGGCACCACGCTCGTTGAGCTCCTTGGCAGAAGCCAGCACTTGCGGCTCCTCCTTGGCTTCTTTGCCTATGAATTCCAGCGCGAGTTGAATCTCGTTAGGCTTCGGCGCCCGCTGGAACATGATCCGGTAGATGTTGAAGATTCGATTGAGGTTATCGCGTGAGTTCACTACTTCCGGGCGCGCCAAAATGCGGCGGGCGACATCGATCGACATCGGGCTATTCATCAAGAAAAGCGCCTGTTGCGGTACTACCGTCGAGGCGCGCTTGCTATTCGGCATGTCGGGATTGCTGAAGTCGAAATGCGCCATCAACTCGGGAAGATTTCCGCGGTCGACGTAGCCATAAACGCTGCGCCGGTAGCTGTAAGGCTCATCCGAAAGGTTCACCGGCTGACCTCCGTACGTTTCATCCAGCCGCCCACTGACCACCAGCAATGAGTCACGCACTGCTTCGAATTCCAGCTTCCGCACATTGGCGCGCCACAACAGTCGGTTAAAGGGATCGATGTTCTCGTGCTCTTTCACGGTGTAGCTGCTCTCCTGATAGACTTTTGAAAGCATGATCAGCTTATGCAGCTTTTTCACCGACCAGCCTTGATCCATGAAATAGGAGCTCAAGTAGTCGATCAGCTCCGGATGAGTGGGAGCTTCGCTTTGCGTCCCGAGGTCATCCGGCGTGCGGATAAATCCCTCGCCGAAATGATGCATCCAAACGCGATTCACCATCACTCGAGCTGTTAGCGGGTTACTTTTACTAGCGATCGCCTGAGCGAGTTCGTAGCGCCCGCTGCCCACTTTAAACGGGACCGGCTTCCCACCGGAAAGGACTTCCAAAAAGCGGCGCGGGACCAACTCGCCTTTGACGTCAGCCTGTCCCCGGATGAAGACGTTCGAGTCTTTGGGCATTGGAGAATCATTGAGCACCATTGCCCGGGCGTCATTGCCGCCACTGGTGAGTTGCAACTCATTGATTTTGGGAAAAAGCCACGCCCCGCGATTGCGAACCAGCAGCGGCCAGGTATTGAGCTCTGTCCGAAGAGTCTCAGAGTCGAGCGAAGAGGCGAGGGTGACTTTGAATGGAACCTGTAGGAGGTCCATGACTGCGGGTTCGAAGCTCGTGATGGTCGCGTCCTTCTCTTTGGCCGCAGCGGAGGCTTTAATGAAGTCTTTGCCCTTCCCGTCCACGCTCGCGAAGAGCTTGCCGTAGATGTCAATGATCTCCTCAAATTTCGTTGGACTCTCGCCCGCAAAAGCGGCCGCGACGATGGGATTGATCTTCTTGTCCTTGTTGGCCGCGATCGCCGCCGCGATGGCCTTCCAGCTATTCCCGCCATCGTTGAACCGCTTGAATGGCAGAAAGACGGGGTCCTCCCGCCGGAGGCGACCTTCAATGTATCGCGTCACCGGCCCATCGAGCTTCTCCGAGGTGCGAATCTCGTCGGCGCGAAGCTGATCCGCCTCGGAAGCATTAGGCCGGCCTAGGTGTGCAGCCGTCAAGTAGGCCACTGCTTTCTGACGAAAGTTCCAGTTCAGATCATCGACCAATTTGAAGTAGATGTCGCGGTTCTGCTGCTCGAGCTGTGCCACTTGCTCGCTGAATTTCGAGACGAGGGCCTGATTACTCGCCTGTACGATGACCGGCTTCTCCTTCGGCTCCACGATGCTCGCGAAGACGCCGTGCAGCGCGTAGTAATCCTTCGTCGGGATCGGATCGAACATGTGATCGTGGCAGCGGGCGCACGACACGGTCAGGCCGAGGAAGCCTTTGCGTCACGACGTCGATGCGATCGTTGATGATGTCGTTGATGTTGCCAACGCGCTTGCCCGACGGTGAGAAACCGAGCGCGGCGAGATCGCGTTGATCTTTGAGGTCGCGTCAGCTTGTCGGCGGCCAGCTGCTCCACGATGAACTGGTCGTACGGCTTGTCCTCGTTGAACGCCCGGATCACCTAGTCGCGATAGGTCCAGGCGTAGGGAAAACGGTAGTCCGATTGTTGCTGATTGTTCCGCGTCGCCCGTCGTGTCGGCGTAACGCGCGGTATCGAGCCAGAAGCGGCCCCAGCGTTCACCGTAATGCGGCGAGGCCAGCAGGCGATCGACCACTTTGCGAAGGCATCGGGGAGATTGATCGGCGCAGAAATCTTGCGATCTCCTGCGAGCGTCGGCGGAAGGCCGGTCAGGTCGTAGGTGGCGCGGCGGAGGAGCGTTTCCTTGTCTGCATCCGGCGCGGGCGCCATGCCCTTCTCCTCGATCTTCTCGCAGGATGAAGGCATCGACCGGCGTGACGCACCAGGCACGGTTCTTGACAGCTGGGATCGCCGGCTTGCGTCACCGGCTGATAGGCCCAGTGCTGGCGCGCTTTGTCGGTCAGACCGCTCAGCTTGCCGCCTTTCGCTGCACCGTCCCGCGGATCGGGCGCGCCCATCTTCACCCACTCGGTGAGAGCGGCGATCTCCTGCATCGGACAGCTTCTCGCCCTTCGGCGGCATCTGCAGATCCGCGATCTTGTAGCTGATCGCCGTGATCAGCAGGCTCTTCGCCGAGATCGCCCGGCACGACCGCGGGACCGGTCTCGCCGCCTTTGAGCGAGGCTTCACGGGTGTCCAGCATCAGTCCACCTTTGGACTTGCCCGCCTCGACGCTGTGGCACTTGTAGCACTTGTCCGCGAGGATCGGGCTGGATCTTGTTCTCGAAGAACTCGAGTTGGTCCGGCGGAATGTCCGCCGCATGGTCGCCGATCGACCGCGGCGGCAAACATCCCCGAGAGAGCGAGGGCTGATAGTGCGCATAGGTGACTGCGAGAGTCGAGGAGTTCCTGACGACTTAGGCGATGAGTGTCTTTGACGACGTTGCCGAAGTTGTCGGTGAGGCGGAAATCGCGGCCGTTGTAGCGGTAGGTGAGCTTCTTGTGATCGAAGCCGAGGAGCGCGAGGATCGTCGCGTGCAGATCGTGGATGTGGACCTTGTTCTCCACGGCGCGCGCGCCGAACTCGTCGGTCGCACCGTAGGTCGTGCCGCCCTTGACGCCGCCGCCGGCCATCCAGGCGACCATCGCGCGGCCATTGTGATCGCGGCCCGGCGTTCCATTGCCATTGCGGTCGCGGGTGACCGTGCGGCCGAATTCGCCACCCCAGATGATGAGCGTGCTGTCGAGCAGCCCGCGCTGCTTGAGATCCTTGATGAGCGCCGCCGCAGGGCCGTCGATGTCGCCGCGCCTGTTGCGCGAGTGGCCGTCGCGAGGTTGGCGTGGTGATCCCAGCCGCCGGCCTCGACCTGCACGAAGCGCACGCCGCGCTCCACGAGCCGGCGGGCGACGAGCAGCTTCGCGCCACTTCGCTGCGTTGCCCATCCCGTGCCGTAAAGCGCCATAGAGCGCGCGGGTCGCTTCGGATTCCTTGGTGATGTCGAAGGCGTCGGTCGCTTCGGTCTGCATCTTGAACGCCATTTCGAAGGCCTCGATGCGCGCCTCGAGCTGCGCGTCCTTCTGCAGCGCCTCCGCGTGCATCTCGTTGAGCTGCTGCACGAGATCGAGCTGGCGGCGCTGGCGATCCATCGGCGGTGAACTGGTTGCTGATGTTCAGAAGCACCTCATCGAGCTTCATCTCGGGTATTGTAGTTCACGTTGCAGCCCTGGATAGACGCCGGGCAGGAACGACGCCTGACGCCACTCCGGCTCGCCGCCCATCGTGATGAAGCCGGGCATGTTCTGATTCTCGGTGCCGAGGCCGTACACGACCCACGAGCCCATCGAGGGCTTCGGCAACTGGAGCGAGCCGGTGTTCATGAAGCGCTGCGCCACTTCGTGCGCCGGGATGTCCGTCCACAGCGAGCGGATGATCGCCATGTCATCGATGCACTTCGCCGAGTTTCGGGAAAACCTCGCTCACCTCGATGCCCGACTTGCCCATCTTCTTGAACTTGAACGGCGAGCCGAACGCCAGGCCGTCATGCCCCGGGATGCGTCTTGTCGTCGAACTTCGCCAGCTCCGGCTTCGGATCCCACGTATCGACCTGCGACGGGCCGCCTTCGGCGAAGATGTGGATGACCGCCTTGGCCTTGGCCGGGAAATGCGGCTGCTTCGGAGCCAGCGGCGACAGCGCTTTGGTCCGCAGGGCGGCGCCGCTGGCCTCACAGGATTGATGCCAAAGAGCGGAGGCGAGGCTCATCGCGCCAAAACCCATGCCGGTGCGCAACGAGGAAGTCGCGGCGGGTAAAGATGATGTCGTCCAGCGAAGGCGGAATGCTCGCGAAGAAATTTATCGGAAGGCGCGTTGGATGATTCTGGATTCATAATGGGTTGGGCATGGATGGCACAGGGCGCTTAACAGCGCAATGCTGTCGGAGTTGCGAGAAGAGTTCGCTTCGTTATTCACGTAAACCCACCGACGGTTCTGGGCAAAAAAAGTCCGCCGAAACGCGTGCGCTCCGGCGGACATAAAGTTCGGGATGACCCGAGGAATTAGTAAAAGACGCTGAATCCGACCAGCCCACCCAGGGAATTCAAGCCAAGGTTGCGCGAAGCGAGGCCAGCATTGGAAACGTGGCGCCACCCTCCTTCGATAAAGGCGCCGCACCGCTCACTGAACAAGTAACGCGCACCAATCGCCCCTTGCAGATTGAATTCAAACGCCTCGCCGATCAGTCCCTGCGTTTGATCGGTGTAAGCATTGCAATACGCGAAGCCGGCGCCGATCTGAATGTAAGGCACGAACTTGGCGCTGGGTTGCACGAAGTTATAGCGGAGGAGGAGCGCGATGTCGGCAATGATGTCGCCCGGACCCGTTACGACCGCGCCGACGGAACCTTCGATCAGAAATTCGACATTTCCACGGAGGATGCTGCCGCCGGTCGGCGTGTAGAGCATCCAGCCTAGACGACCTGTGACGTCGACAGTGTTGAGTTCCGGGCGACGGTTGCCGTCATCCAAGAACGATACGTAGCCGCCGATGCCGAGTTGGAATTCATGATTGCCCTTTTCGAAGGGGTTGAAAACCTCGACGACTTCCTTTTTATCGGTGATCTCGTGGCCCGCGAAGGAGAGCGGTGCGGTAGCGAGAGCAAGGGATGCGATGACAAGATGACTGATGGGTAACTTCATAGTTGGGTGACGCGGCTTTGTAGCGGGAAACAATTTGGCTGCAAGTCTTCCGATCAGAATTTCACCCGAGCGGGGGATCATCCAAATTCCCAGTCGGGCGTTCTAGTCGTGCGGAGTGCCCAATTGGTGACTCCAAATTTTCGACACGAAACGCTTGCCATGCCTCGTCCGGAATGCAAACTAGCGGACCCCTCACGGCTGGATAGCTCAGTTGGTAGAGCAGAGGACTGAAAATCCTCGTGTCGCCGGTTCGATTCCGGCTCCAGCCACCTTTCTCAAAACAGCTCTGGCAAAGGATTTGCGGGCGTTCAATAGCTCCGAAAAACGAGGTGGCGACGAGAGTCGGAACGTCCTCGATCCAGGCGAAAATGGGCCCGCTTACACCGCCGGCAGCGTTCGTTCCACGATTCCCGCCACGCGCTCGAAGTTCCTTCACCACGCTCCGACATCCGCACGGCGCGGAGTCGGCGATTGGGCAGCGGCCTTTTGCGAAGGCCGCCTCCCAATTATCAGTCAAGGGCCCGCGGACTAAAATCCGAAGCTGCTCATGCCCGGTTTGATTTCCTTGAAGCTGCCTTGGTTTTTCGCGGCGAGGTTTCTCATCATCTCAAATCCGCTGTCTGCGAAAAACGCGACGGTGTTGATCGCAGCCGGCCGCGGGAGCTTCTTTTGCAACTCCTCGATAGCGGGCAGCAGGTTCTCGGACTTGTAGCCGCCGTCGGTCGGCTCGCCGTCGCTCACGAGGCAAATCGCGTCCGGGTTCATCGCAAAAGCCAACTGAAGTGCGGCGAGTGAGCGCGTCCCGACGTGATTGAATTTCGTGACGCTATTGGCAGCGTCCGAATTCCGTTTGTCGAAGCCTGCGGCGAGCCGCTCGGTCGCGCGCTGCAAACTGGCGGCATTCAGCCCGGGGCTGTGAGCTTGCAGCCATTTGATGGCGTGCTCTTTCTCGAGATCGTTTGCTGGAACAAGAGCTTGTTTGTAGGGCTCCACGTCGCCGGCAAAGCACACGAGGCTGAAGCTCATCGCCCTGTCGAGGCTGCGAATTCCTCGGATGATTTCGGCCTCGAGCGACTTGTAGGTCTGCGGTCCCTTTGGTGCTGGCTTTGGAGCGCCGGGCGCGAGCGTGGCCGCGGTCACGCTCGCCGAGAGCGGCGACACCATGCTGTCGGAGACATCGACGAGAAAAACGATGCTCCTCGCACGCGTGCGGAGACCGAAGAAATTAATCCCGCTTCCACCGCCGCCGCCGCCGCCGCCTTGAGAACCGGTTGCGCCGAAAGCACTGCCAGCGCCGCCGAGACCGATGGCGCGGTTCGCAAAAACATCTGTCGTCGCCGACGGCATCTCCGGCATGTCGGGCAGCGCGACTTTGGCGAATGCGCTGTTGGTCACCACGCGCTTCGCCTGCTCGGGTGCGCTCATGGTGCTTTGCTTCCGCCCGAGCGAGACCTTGTGCTCCGCGCCCTTCTTCGCCTGCTCGGCACCGCCGGCCGGAGGCATGAATTTTTTGCGTGGTGGCGCGTCGTGGTTTCCGACGATCCAGAATGTGGCACCAATGCCGAGCAGCACGTGGACGCCAATCGCGAGGAAAAGGAATTTCCGTTCCTTGATCCGATCCCAAGTCGTGGGCTTGCCGTCCTCCGGCCGCGGGCGGACTGCTACCGGTGTGCGAAAGGCGCTGGGCATGACTATTTTTTTTCCGGTGCTGGCGTCGCGAGAAGAGCGGCGCGTTTTTCGATCCTGCCGCTGAGTTCAGCCGCAGCTTTTCCTTCGGGAGTCGCGGCGTATGAGGCCGTGAGTTCCTTCACCGAGAGGCGCGCCCGGTCAAAGTCCATTATCCCGAGATACGCTTGCGCGGCTCCGTAGGTGGCCTGCGGCATAAACATGCGTTCAGTGTGATAGAGCGCCGGGATACGGAGGTAGCTCAGCAGCGCATTCTCGTAGCGCGCAGCCGCCGCCTCGGGCTCGCCCTTTGCCGCAAGCGCATCGCCGAGCGCGACGAGGCTGTCGCCCCGGTTCACGGCGATGAGGCCGAGGATGTCCGTGCTTTCTGTGACGAGCGCGGCCTCGTCGTAAAGTGGCAGCGCTGCCTCGTGTTTTCCGTGGCGTGTAAGCGCGATGGCGGTGAATGCCTTCATGTATTTCTTTACTTCGGGGTCCGAGGCGAGGCGGCTGAACTGGTCGGCCGTTTCCACAGCGTCCGCGTCACGCTTCAGAGCGAGCTGCGCCACGATTTGCAGAGGCATGAGCTCCGTCCACCAGCTGCCCGGCGCGTCGCGGAATCCGGCGTAGAATTTCAGCACCGGGTCGAGCTGGGTCAGCGCCTGCTCGGCCTTGCCGTCGGCGATGAGAGCGGGTGCGGTGTCGAGCACCGCTGGCTTTGGGAAATCCAGTTTAAAAATATCAGCGAGCGGAAAGCCGAAGTCGCCGGTGGTCGGCTGGCCTCCTGGCTCCTTCGCGGGAATCTCCACCGTCGCCACGATGAAATCCTTGTCGCGGCGCATCTGCTTTGCGGTAGCGATGCGACCGTCTTTGAAATGAATGCTCGTCTGCGCCAGCGCACCGGCGGTGAGCGCGAGAGTGATGCAGAAAAACAGCCGCATCACGCCGGCCCTCCGAGTTCGGCGAGTTGCTTCCTCGCTTCCTCCGCCTGTGGCAGCGTTTGGAATTTTTCCTTCGCGAGCATTTCTTTCAGCCGCTCTTTCGCGACATCGTTTTTGCCCATCTTGCGGTAGCCCTCTGCCGCACGGTTATACGCGCGCGCCGCCCACTCGGGGTATTTCTGTTGGGTTACGGCGACTCGTTCAAAGAGCCCGGTCGCCTCCGGCCACTTGCCCTGGCGGAATTGAATCTCGGCGAGCTGATAGAGCGCGTAGGCCGTTGTCTCGCCGCGCCATTCGCGCACGCCGGCGACATCCTCGAAAATTTTGCGCGCCTTGTCATACTCCGACTCGCGCGTCTCGATCGCTGGCGGCGCTTTTGCATCCTTCGCTGCTGGCGTCGCCCCCGCTGACGCCGCCACGGTCGGCGCGCCGGTGGCGAATTCCATGTGGCATTTCGCCTGGCCCAGCAGCGCTTCCTTCAGCCGGTAAGGCGCGCCGAGGCGATCGATCGCGAAGGTGTAGAGTTCCAGCGCCTTTTTCGGATCCTGGCGAGCAAACGCGACATCGCCGAGGCCCACGTAGGCCGCGTCGACGTTCTCGGCTTTGGGAAAATTTTCCTTCAGCGCGCGGTAGAGCACATCCGCTTTGTCCGCCGCGCCCTGCGCCATCTGGAATTCACCGATCTCCATCAATAAGTAGGGGCTGAGATCCTCGGGCTTCGTTTGCTCCGCGATTTTCGCGATAATTTCGTCGCGCTGGTCCGTTTTTCGCCCGAGCTTGTAAAGCTCGGCGACTGCGTAAAGCAGGCGTGCCTCCACGGTGGGATTCGATTTCTCGCGCAGCGGTTTCAGCATGCGCTCGAGTTCAGTTTCCGCATCCCATTTGACCGGTTCGGCGGCGGTGGGCGCCGCGGCCGAATAGTTGACCGGCTTTTTGCGCGACCACTCGGCGAGCTGGCTCAGGATCATCTCGGTACCCTCACGCTTTGGATCGGCGATGAATTTTCCGAGCGTTTGGACCGCGAGTTCCTTTGCCTCCTCCATGCGCCCGAGTTTTGCCTTTGCCTTGCCGACCCAATACAGCGCCGTGACGACGGCTGGGTGCTCAGGGTGCGTCGTCACAAATTCCGTGTAGAGCTTCTGGATGCCCTCCCAGTCGCCTGCCTTCTGGAGCTGTTTGCCTGCCTCGAAAAGCGAATGGTTGAGCACCTCGTCTGTCGTCGCCCGTTTGTAGCTTTCGATATAAGCCGCGGCGGATTCCGCTGGTTGCTTGAGCGCCGCCTTTGCGTCGCCGAGCAACGCGTATACCTCGGGTTGCAGCAACTCGCCCTCGTTTTTCCCAAAAGTGTCCAGCCACTCTTGGCACCCCTTCGCGCAAATTTCGTGCTCATTTGCCGCGAAGTGACAGACGGCCAGTCGGTATTTCGCATCGGTGCCGTAGTTCGACCGGAGTCCCCACTTCGAAAGGTAGGCTTGGATTCGCTCGATGGCGCCGTCGGTGTCTCCGGCTTTTTCCGGATTCTTTTCGTAGTGCCCGAGGAAAAGATGGGTGAGCGCGAGTTGATACTCCACATCCTCCATGAACGCGCCCTTTCCATCGGCCGCGCTGCCGAATTCGCCGATAAACGTATCGAAGTCCTTCTGTGCTTCCTCGAATTTGTTCTCCAGAAACAGCGCGTTCCCATGCTGATACCGCGCGTCCGCCCAATAGAGCGCTTTCTGCTCCGGCGGCAACGTCGCAAGCACTTTGAGCGCATCGGCGAGATACTTTTCCCCGAGAAACCAGTCCTGCTTTCGCATCGCCGTGATCCCTTTGGTGTAAGCAACCTGCGCCGCGTGCGGACCTTTCGGATACTCAGCCAAATACTCGTCCGCAAAGCGGTAGGTGCTGTCCGCGAGACCCAAGTCTGAGAAGAGCGCGAGTCGGCTATAAGTTGCCGACTCGCGCACCGGCGACTTCGGAAATTTGTCGAGGATCTGGTTGAAGATGACGATCGCCTCCCACTTCTTGTCCATGTCCGCAAAGCAGCGGGCCATGCGGAAGTAGAGTGACGGCATGAAGTCCGGAAGCTTCTCGAATTGGGCGAGGACCTTTTTCGCGTCCTCGAGACGCGGCTTGATCTCGTCGTTCGCGCGGTTCGCGCGGGCGAGCGCGAAGGGATCTTTTCCCGCTGCTTTGGTGTTTTGCGCCACGCGCAATTCCATCGCCGCAATCCGGTCGCGCTGCATCTTCGCGACGACCTCGCGCGGACGCACCGCCCAGTATGCCTCGAGGGCCTTGGCGTTAGCGTTCACGTCCAGTAATTCATCGCCAAGCTTGATGGCCACGCCGTTCAGCGCGATGAGATTTTCGACAAGGTGCGTCTTCAGCTGAAGCTTCTTCAGCAGCACGATCGCCTTGTCGGCAAACGTGATGGTCTCCGGCACTGCCGGGTCGTGCTTCAGTGCGTAGAGCGACATCAGGCGCACCGCTGCTTCCGCGGAGAGCGGCGTGTTGAAATCCGGATTCACCAGCCGCTCGAGCGTTTTGATTTCCTCCTCCGGTTTTTTCAACTGTCGGTAACAGTAAACCTGCCCCGTCAGCGAATTCTCCCGGAGTGCCGCAACGCCTTCGATTTGCACCCACCACGTGATCGCCGTCTCCCATTCCTTCATCAACATGTAGGTCTGCGCGATCGCGACCTTTACCTCGACCACCTTTGGATCCGTCGGCCAGCGACGCATGAACTCGATCCAGTACGAGATCGCCTTCTTATAGCTCTCGTCTTTTGCGAGCCGGAAATAGGCTTCGCCGAGCGTGAGATGAACGAGAGCCGTGTTCTGCTTTTCGGCCTCGGTCAACATGCCGAGGTATTTTTCGAGTTGCTCGATGCACTCCGTGTATTTTCCTCCCTCGAAGAACTGCAATCCCTTGTTGTGGAGCTCCGCCAGGATTGCCGCGCGAGATTCCGCAGCGGGTGCAGTGACCTGCGCGAGGCCCGCCGGGGAAAGCACGAGCAAGAAGGAGCAGGCGAATGCGGTCAGCCAGATGATGGCGGGTCGTGGCATGGGGGACTTTTCAAATGGCATGGTCCGCCGGGGAATGTCCAGCGGAGTCTCGATTTAGTGCGGTCGTGTTCATCGGCTCGGCGAAATCCACTTGCTAAGCCTGGTTCTCGCCTCCGCGAATTCCGGCTGGCCTTGCAGACGATCCGCCTTGCGCATCATCTCTTGCAAATGCGCGATCGCCTCTTTGCGTTTGCCGAGTTGATCAAAGCATTCCGTGGCGCGCAGGTAGGAGCGCGCGACCCAAGCCGGGTATTTCAGCCACGAGACAAAGACGCGCTGATAGTAGGCAATCGCCTCCGGCAGATGCCCGGCGCGCTGCTCGATTTCGCCGAGAGCAAACATCGCTGCCGCAGTCGCTTCGCCACGCATTTGGCGATCACCGGCAATCTCACCGAGGCGCGTCCGGATGATCGCGGATCTTTCCGCGGAAAGTGCAGCCGCGGCGCGCAATCTTTCGACCGCTGAAAGCGCATCGCCTTTCGCTAGAAAATCCGCCGCCGCCAGTTCTCCGCTCCGCGCCGCTGAATACTGTGCAATCGACGCATTCGGCTTCTCGCTGGTGCGCACGCTCTCGCTGTAGGCTTGCGTCGCTTCGGCGGATTTCGACTGCGCGGCCCGTGCATCTCCGAGCAGCGCCCACGTCTCGGCGAGCTTGGAAGTGTTTTCAAAATAGCTCCTCGCTTCGACGAGATGGCGCTCCGCGTCAGCAGGCCGATCCAGCTTCAGCAGCGCCACGCCCAGCGCAAAAAGCATCGCGCCCCGCTCTTCGCCCTTGGCGGCGGAGAGCCGCAATTCGAGGATGCCGGCCGCCTTTGCGGCATCCCCCGCCTCGAGGGCGGCTTTTGCCGAGCGGTAGGCTTCCGGTAGCGGGATCTCCGCGGCGACCGAAGGTGGGCAAACGCCCGCCAGCGCCACGATGAGCGCGGTGATTCGCAATGCGGTGGGACCATTCATTTTCACCATCTGCAGGACATACTTGTCCCGGACCGATTCCGCATTCCCATTTCTCGTCGAAGAAATGCTCGCAGCTTCGCAGCGCGGTCCGCTAATGATTTCCACACCGGATTTCCCCCAAATGAAGCAACGCCCGATCAACCTTCCCATCCTCACCGCATTTTTGTTACTCGCCGCTCCAGCGCTCCTGCTCGCCGAGGAAGCGAAGGCCACTGAGGGTGGAGACACGACCACGATGTGGCAGGATCTCGTCTCCGGCGGGCCCACGATGATCGTCATCGGCATCTGCTCGGTCGCGACGCTTTATCTCATCGTGGATGGCGTGCTGCGGATCACGAATTTCAAGAAGGGCATCCCCGAGCAACACGTAAATGCGCTCAAGTCGCTCTTCCGTTCCGGCGATTACGTCGGCGCCTACAAATATTGCAAAAGCAACCCCTCAGCGCTGACGAATGTCTGCCGCGCCGGGCTGACGATGCTCGGGGAAGGGAAGTCGGCAACGGAAGAGGCGGTCTTCGCCGCGGTCGCGAAAGAAAATGCGAGGATGCAATACTTCATTAGCTACCTTTCCGTCATCGGCGTCTGCACCCCGATGATCGGGCTGCTCGGCACGGTCTTCGGCATGAAGGGCGCATTCCGGACACTCAACGTCTCGGGCATCGGCGACCCAAGCAAGCTCTCTGGAGCGATCAGCGAGGTGCTCATCTGCACGGCGCTCGGATTGCTGATCGCGATTCCCGCGTTCTTCTCCTTTTACTGGCTGCGCAACCGCGCCGCGAAACTCATCCACAACGTGCAGGAGATGATCGGCTCGCTCTACCGCAAGATGCCTTACGAACACCTCGCCGGGGTGCATATCGGCGACGAGGAACTCTACGCCGCCATCCCGAACTGGGTCCAGCCGACGCAGCCCGAAACCGCGCAGGCCTGAGCCGCGAGGTCATTTTCTCCCATGAAACGGAGGACTCACTGACATGGCCAGCGGAGGAGGAAGCGAAGGCGATCCAGAATTCCAAATCGCCCCCATGATCGACGTGCTCCTGGTACTGCTCGTCTTTTTCATGAGCATCACCTCCGCGCAGGTGCAGAAATTCCAACCCGTACCGCTCCCCGTCGCGCCTCATGCGATCAAGCGCGACATGATGCGCAACGAGGCGATCGTCAATGTGAAGTGGGACGCCGCGAAAGAGAAGGCAACCTTTGGCATCGAAGGTAAGGAATACTCGGACATCAAACAGGTTACGGAGCAGTTTACTTTGCTCAGAAAACAGAGCGAGGCGACGCCCTCGACAGGGCCGAATCCCGCCTACCGCGTCGTTATTCGCGGAGCCCGCGAGGTAAGTGCATTGTCGATCAACCAAGTGCTCAATGCTGCCGGAGAGGCAGGCATCGCCGATGTGACCTTCGCTGTTTACAACAAGGAGGAAGACTAGTCGTGCGCCGTCTCGTCATCGACCCGAACGAGGGAACCCTCGGATTCCAGATCGCGCCGATGATCGACGTGGTGTTCGTGATCATGCTTTTTTTCATGGTCATGGCCGGAAAGGTGAGAGTTGAGCGCGAGCTGAACTGCCAGCTTCCCGGTCAGGTCGAAACTGCGAAGGAAGTCCCCTTTGCTGACGAGCAAGTCGTGCAGATCACGACCACCGGCGAAGTCCTGCTCAACGAAGAGCCCATGGGCGGATCGGGCGACAAAACTCTGCAAAATCTTCGTAGCGTGCTCATGCGGGTGAAGGCCAACTGCGAGGCCGCGAAAACCCCCGCTGTCGTCGTCATCGCCAGCGAGCCGAAGGCCAAACACGGCCGTGCCATGGACGTCCTCGACGCTCTCGCCGAAGTCGGCATCACGAGTGTGAGCTTCAACGTCACCGAGGAGCTGTAGCGCCGGATCTAACCGGCATTTCGGCGGATTTCTTCGCGCGGGCAACGCGTAACACCGCTACCTCCGGCAGCTCATCGTCTGCCCCAGGAGCGTTTGCGGGTTTAGTGCAGCACAAAGGAGCAAATAGCTGCGACAGGAGACTCCCACGCGCGGGCGATATTGTCGGCGCAGCGCGCAGTGATTGAGGTCTGATCTGGCACCGACGGAATCAGGACAGTCCCGGCTTTTTTGGATATGAAGGGCTAACGGCATCAATGACCGCAGCTTCCTGCGGCAGCGCTCGTCCTAGATGATGAAGTTCATCGCTGGGGTTGCACCAAAACCTCGCGAAGCGCATGGCGGAGTTGGGTGAAATCCACGGGCTTGACGAGATGGCCGACGAAACCGGCGTCGCGCGAGCGTCGCAGGTCTTCTTCCGTGCCGTAGCCGGAGAGCACCACTCCGCGCAGACCGTGGCGTGCACGGAGGTGCGTCATCAGTTCCAGCCCGGTGCCGTCGGGCAGTCCGAGGTCGCTGACGACGGCGTCGAATTCATGTCGTCCGCCGCAGCACGCGCTGCGGCGACCGTCTCGGCGGTCACGACGGTGTGACCGGCACGAGTGAGCAGGCGCGCAAGCACGGCAAGGGTCGGCGCGTGGTCCTCGACGACGAGCAGTCGCAGCGGCGGATCGCTCGTTGCGTGCGCTGGATGTTCACTGGGGTCCGGCAGCATCGCGGAGGTGGTCGTCGGCGGAATGCGCACCAGGCAACTCGACGGTAAAGGTCGCCCCGCGTCCTTCGCCTTCGCTCTTGGCGCGGATGTCCCCATCGTGCAGCTGCACGATCGCCCGCGCGATCGCGAGTCCGAGACCGAGCCCGCCAAAGCGGTGATCGCCTTCGCGTCCCGCCTGCTCGAACGGCTCGAACAAGCGTTCCGCCTTGGCCGGAGGGAAGCCGATGCCGGTGTCGCTTACCTCCACGCACAGGCGTCCATCTTCATCCAGCGCGGCGGCGTCGGCGGAGCGAATGCGCACGGTCCCGCCACCGGGCGTGAATTTCACCGCGTTGCGCAGCAAATTCCAAAAGACCTGCTGGAGGCGCGCAGGGTCGCCGGTGAGCTGCGAACGCGTGGCGGTGAGCTCCCACTCGAAGGCGATCTGCTTTTCCCGCGCCTCGTCGCGCACCACTTCGGCGGCGAGACTGAGCAGCGAATGCGCGTCGCACGGCGCAGGGCGCAGAGGGAGCTTTCCGCGGGCGATGCGCGTGAGGTCCAGCAAGTCGTCGATGAGGCGCGCTTCGAGAGTCACATTGCGCTCGATCATCCCCAGCACGTCGCGGACTTCGGCCGGCAGCGAATCATCTTCCCGCAGTGCCGCGGCGCTCATGAGCACGGGGGTAAGCGGCGTGCGCAGTTCGTGCGAGAGAGCAGCGAGAAAATCGTCCTTTGCCCGCGACGCGCTCTCGGCGCGCTCCTTAGCCTCGCGCAGCGCCTCTTCGCCCATCTTGCGCTCGTGAATGTCGAAGACATTTCCGACGAGGCCGAGGTATTCGCCGCCCGGCCCAAAACGCGGACGCGCCGCGTCGATCGCCCACCGATATTCCCCATCGGCCCGACGTACGCGGTAGTCGAACAAGATCGCCTCGCGGTTCTCGGCGGCGGCGTAAAAAGCGCGTGCGGCTTCTTCACGATCCTCGGGATGAACGGTGTCCACCCAGCCGATGCCGAGCCCCGAGCCGGGCGGCATGCCGGTGTATTCATACCAGGAGCGGGAGAGAAAAGTGCAGTTCATCTCCGGGTCTACGATCCAAGTCATCGCAGGCGCGACGTCGGCGATCTGGCGGAAGAGCGTCTCGCTTTCGCGCAGCGCCGCCTCAGCCGCCCTCACTTCCGTGATATCCGTGTGGACTCCCACCCATTCCTGAATCGTGCCCGAAGCATCGAGGACCGGCACCGCGCGAATGGCGAAGAGCCGCCACTCACCATCGTGCCTCCGGACGCGGTGCTCGAACTGAAACATTCGCCGCTCCTTGACGGCCTGATTCCATGCGTCGACGGTCGGTTGCGCGTCGTCGGGATGCACCGCCTGCGACCATCCGTAGCCCTGATATTCCTCCCGTGTCTGGCCGGTGAATTCGGACCAACCTGGCTGCTCGCCTTCCATCTCGCCGCGCGCGTTGTTCGTCCACAGGAGGCTGTTCACCGCCTTCACCGCTGCGCGGAAACGTGCGTCGCTCGCGCGGAGAGCCCGCTCGGTCCGGCGCAGCTCGGTCGTCTCGTAGAAGTAGCAAACCACGCCGTGCCCGCCCTCGGGCAGCGCGATGCGCTCGAGGCGCCAGTCGTAGCTTTCCACCGCGCCGCGATCGGCGCGCCGCTCTTCCGTGTCGGTGGATGCGTGAGGCTCGCCCGTCTCCAGCGTGTGCCGGAAGCGTCCAAGGGCCTCGCTGGCAAATCGCTCCGGCCAGACAAAGCGCAGGACCTCGGCGAGATCGCGACCGACGAGCGGACCCACACCTGCAAAGACCTTCTGCGCGCCGCGGCTCACCTGCGCGAGACGGAGCTGTGCGTCCACCAGATACACTCCGAAAGGAGCCCCTTCCACGAGCGAAAGAATGGTGTCGTGGGCATGGCGCAGCTCGGCCTCGGCTTCCTTCCGCGCGGTGATGTCGGCCGTGGTGCCGAGCATCCAGAGTGGCGTGCCGACCGCGTCGCGCGTGAGCTGGCCATTCAACTCGATCCAGCGCAGCGCGCCATCCTTCCGGATAAAATCGGCCTTGGAAAACGAATGGCGCGTCGCCGCTCATTGCTGGCACTCAGTGCGCGTTCGAAAGGAGCGCGATCCTCGGGATGCACAATCTTCTCGGCAAAGATCGCGGCATTGATCGTGCCGTCTTCCGGCGTACGGCCAAACTGGCGATAGACCTGCTCGTTTTCCCAAGAGACGCGGTCCTCGGTGACGTGCCAGACGAAGATCCCGAGCTGCGCAGCCTCCGTGGCAATGCGCAGACGCGCAGTGTCGTCGGTCCGCGCCTCATCGGCCGCACGGCGAGCCGTGGTATCGAGGACTAATCCCGGCATCCGCGTGAACGCAGCCCGCAAGATCGCGCTCAGGTCGCCCGCGCGCGAGAAACCAACGCCGTATCCCATCGGCACCCCAGGCCCGAAACTCCACCTCATAGGCTGCGCCGGTCTCCGCCGAGCGCGCCACCGCGCTTTCGACGAGCGCACGATCTTCCTCCTGAATGGCGGCGAGGCAGGACTCGATCGGCGCGCCCTCGCCGCAATGCTCGCCCGGCACATTGAACCAAAGCGCGAGCCGCGCGTCGCCGGTCACGGTCCGACGCGCCACATCCACCACCCAAGCCGCGCCTTCGCTCAGCTCCAGGACCGAGCGCGCGAGCCATTCACTCGCGCGCAACTCCGCGGCCTGACGACGCAACTCGAGTTGCGCGACCACCTGTCGGCCGAGCAGCGCGAGCGAGTCCATTTGCGCTGCTGAAATCTCGCGCGGGTAAGTATCCGCCACGCACAGCGAGCCGAGCACGTGCCCCTCGGAGCTCATCAAAGGCACCCCCGCGTAAAAACGCAGCCCGCCCTCCGTCACAGCCCCGAGTTCCCGCGTGCGCGGGTCCGCAAGTGTATCCGGAATCGCCAGCGGCGCCCGTTCCTCGAGCATCAGCGAGCAGATGCTCGCCTCGCGCGGCGCCGCCCGCGCTTCGACGCCAAGCGCCGCCTTAAACCAAACCCGGTCGGGCTCCACGAAGGTCACATAAGCCTGAGCCGTCCCGCATACCTGCCGCGCCAGCGTTGCGAGGTCGTCATAAGCCTGCTCGGGCATCGTGCCCGCGATGGCGTAGCTCGCCAAGGCTTTCAGGCGCAGCGAATCGGAGTGCTCGGAGGAATTCATAACGAAAGGGGTCGGGTGCTATACGTCAGCCACGGAGACTCGGCGCGCGGATAATGTTCACCACCAACGAAAACCGGCAATCGACTCGCCGGAGGTGCGGCTTGGGAACGAACAAAAAGCTCGGGCCGGTGGAACTAATCGACCTTGCCCGCCAAACCGGCCTTGAACAGGTCACTGAGTGGCCCGTGCTGCGTGGTGTGTGCGGTCGTTCGAAGGACTGAGGCCATCTTCAAGCCTCGACCCCACATCCACGCTGAAGACTTGGCCTCAATCCGGCGCTGCGGTCACCGCTTTCGCGGCGGCGACGCTGATGGCCGAGAGTGCTTCCTTGCCTCTGACCGTGAGGTCGCTGGTGAACTGAAATTGATCCCGGGCATCGATGGGGTATGCCTTCAAGCGGTAGTGCGTGGCCCAAGGTTTCTCCGCGACGATGACGGCGATCGGACGGTCGATTTGAAGATAGGCACTGGTAAGTGCCACGTCGCGCAGCGTGCGGCGGACGAGTGCTGCATCATGCTCGGGATCGAGATAAAAATCCGCCACGCAGAGCAGGGTGGGGGCGGCGTCGTTAGAGTTGTAGATGTTCGTCGTCCAGAGTTTGAGGTGAGGGATCGTCACCACCGTATCGTCCGGCGTGACGACGCGGATGGAGCGAAGCCCCACTGACGTAACCTCGCCGTATGCGTCATCGATTTCCACCCAATCCCCCGGTCGATACGGCCTCTCGGTGACGGCGACAATCCCCGCGATGAGACTGCTCACGTAGTCTTTGAAAGCAAAGCCGATCGCCACGCCCGCCGCGCCGAAGATGGCCACCAGGTTTTGAACCGTCGGATTGATGATCAGCGGGACAACGAGAACGACCGCGACGGCCAGAAGCACCAGCCGAAGAATCGGCACCGCACCGAGGAAGTAAAGCCGGACGCGATTGGGGCTGCGGTCGGCCAGGAAAGGAAACAGCCGCCGAATGAGGGCGATGATCGCCCACGTCCCGAGGAGGATTAGGAAAATATTGACGAAGCCAATCTCCTTGAAATCCAGGAAGAGCTTGGTGGCCTTTTGCTGGGTCGAGTTCATGGAGTCAAAGCGGGTCGATGGGGAATCCAGCGTGCGCCAGCGCATCGCGGACCGCGGGGTAAGCGACGGGAGACACTCGCCAACGACCGTCACGAATGAGCAGCAAGTGCTCGGCCGTCAGCCGGTGCAAAACATGGGTGACGTTGATCGGAGGCAGGACGTCCCGCAATTCCTCCTGGTCCAGCTCTCCATGCAGGAGCAAGGCGTGAAACACCATCAAGGCCGAAGCGCGAACTGCTTTGGGCAGGTCCGGGAGCGAAACCTCCGAGACCGCGTCGATCCAGACGATCTCTCTTGAATCCGCGCGTGCTGATTCCGCCGCGAGATCCGCGCCCGTTTGGGCCGGGATCACCCGCATGCTGCTGCGGAAAAGGTGCCAGGCTAGGAACGGATTTCCGCGACTGATGGCGGCAAGACGTTTCAAGAAATCACTCCGGCCGTTTCCACTCTTTGATGTGCAGGCCGTTGAGCAATGGTCCGCCGGATCGAAAACGACCTCACCGGAAACATCGCGGCGGAAAATCACGTTGCGCGACCCCGCGGATTCAGCGAGGTCACTGAGCCAACTGCAGAGCGCGAGGTCGTCAAATGGCGCGAGGGTCAGAGGCGCTGGGAGTTCCACCGCCGCATCGGCAGCCTGCGCCAGATAAGTCCAAGCCCAACTGCTCACCCCGATCACGCAACGGCGCTTGGTTTCCGAAAGGCGTGAAATCAACTCGCGGATGAGCGCGAGGCCAGAGCGATGCCGGCAATACCACCGTGCCATTTCGGGGATGACCATAAGTGTATCACCCTCAAGATTCGGCAGCGAGGTCAGGTCACCGCTGATGATAGCTTCCCGGGATGGCTCCATGGCCCTTTCCGCCTGACGGCCTTCGACCCAAGTCCCCATCAGATCGAAGTCGAGGCACGGCGGCACGACGATCACCATCAAGCGGTTCTTTGGTTCCTCGAGAGCTAGCCACTCATCGACCAACACATCCAGTGCCGCGTGAAATGGTTCCAGGCCGGGAGACGGCGCGGCGCGGTCGAGGACGGTCAAAGGAGCGGATTCCAGCGCGCCGTTGACTTCGGCGGACACCGATTTCGAGGGACGCACCCGCTTCACTAACTGCACGAACTTCTTTCGCAGCGTCTCCTGCGTCGGCATGGAGGGTGCCCGGAAATCAGCCAAGGGTTCGAACTTCCAAAGGTCGTTGTCTGGAGGTGGTTCGGCCGACATCGGTCGAGTGAACCAATAACAAAGCAGTCCGTCAGCAAGTCTTCTCTCAAGAACTCAAAACTCCTTCCATGGAAACTTGCCCATTCAACATGGAACCATCAGAGCGCTCGTCGAGCGCCCAACGCTTTTTACCAAGCCAATCGCTTCTGCTGCTGCTCTAGCAGATCACTGCACGGTGTCCTTGATCGCTTCACCAGTTTTGCGGGCGGCATTTTCGATCGAATTGCCGACTCGTTTCGCCGCGTCCTCCACGGTATCCGCCGCATTCTTGACCTCTGGTGAAGTGACCGCAGCTTTGCCTTGGGCCACCACAAACCTCGCACTCTCTTTAGTCCGATACGCTTGGAGGTCCTTGAGTTTGGCGGCCGGTTCCGCGCGGTCGGTTCCTTCACGCTTGGCGACGAGTGTTTCGAGTTCAGCGATTTCACCATCGAGTTCCGCGAAGGCGGTGCTGACTGCAGCCTTGTTTTGCTCGCTGGGCGTTCGCTCGTAGTTGTCGATCGCTTCACCTAATCGCGCTGTTTCAAAAGTTTTCGTCTTGGCCACAGGGTCAGAAATCATGGTGTCGCGCTTGGCCGTATCGGGCGTCGATGCGCGATCACAACCAACCAAGATCAAAGTAGCGAAGGCGAGGACGTAAGAACTTGAGCGGAGTTTCATAGTCTAGGATCGGTATCCACAGATCGGTTGGCGGTATCAAATCGACTGGTGTTGCATGACAACTATTGTGCCGGCAAAAAGTAGACTGCCACTGACCGCACTAAGTAGGGAGATCAAGCAAAGCTCGCACTGCAGCCACCCTTGAGCTCAGCGCATTAACGACTCGCCGAGACTTTCGTGGGAATCTCAGGCAGCCAGGATAATCAGGCAGCTTTAGTCATTCTTAATAGCTTGCCAACAGGAGTGATTTTTGGGGTGTCAATTAGCAATGAGCTGATTGGGTGCTGACGAGCCCGACGCTGCGGAGCGCGCTTCGAATCTCCCATCAGTCCTTCGGCGATCATCTGCATCAGGCGAATCTCTCGTTCCGAGATGGTGCGGGGTCGCGTGTCCAGAATGCAGAGCGAACCCACCGCAAGGCCGCTGCTCGTTCGAAGCGGCACGCCAGCGTAAAAGCGGAGATTGCGTTGCCGAAGCAGCGGATTGCCGGCGAAGCGCCGATCCCGCGCCAGGTCTTCGATGACGAATGGGCGGTTGGCGGCGACGACATGTCCGCAGACCGAGACGTCGCGTGCGGTGCGTCCTTCCTCGGCGAGGTCGGTCGGTAGACCGCACTGCGAGGCGAAGTGTTGCCAGCCGGAATCGACGATGCTGACCAGCGCGATCGGCACTTCGAAGATTTTGGTGAGCTCCGCCGTCGTTCGGTCGAAGAGTTCGTCGCGACCTTGGTTGGCGATCCCAAGAGCGACCAGGGCAGCGAGCCGTTCCGCTTCATTATCGGGCATCGGCGCCGCGACGAAGCTGTCGCTAAATGACGCACGCAGCGCCTCCATGCGCAGCAACGCGTCGCCGAAAACGGTCGCAACGCTTTCGGCTCCGGCCTGTTTCAATCCGTCCAAAGCCGCGACCACGTGCTCCTGAGGATGCCAGATACCGATGGAAATGCGGAGGTCCGGGATTTGTTTGCGAAGTTCCATGCAGAGGTGGCGGCAGCGCGAAACGCCGGTGGGATTCACCGCGCAGATCCAGACCCAATCCGGTTTCATCTCCGCGATCGTGCTGCGGATTTCGCCGAGAAGAAACTTCGAAGAGATGGCTTCCGCTTGGAATTGGTGTGCCCTGGCGGCTTGGGCGAGCATGGCCGCGGAGACTTCGTCCGCCGCGGAATCTGCAGGCACGCACACGACGCGCAGTGCTACTTGGGGCAGAGCGCCATCGAGCGATGCGGAGTCTGCCGCGGCCGGCGTGTTGTTCGCCTGCGCTGAGTTGCCGGACATCCAGTTCGTCCACCACTTCGCGCAAGACTCGCGATCACGGATTCGTGCTGCACCTGGTCGAGCGCGCGGCGCTGGAAATCGTCTTCGACCAAGGCGAGCGCCGGAAGCAGCGTCGTGCTGTAAACGGACTCCAAAGGATGTGCGCGCAACTGCTCTTCAACGATCCGATTGATCGCCGTGCGATCCGCCGCGAGCAACCGGTGATAACACATCTCATGCGGCGCCAGGGCCGCTTCTTCACTCAGAAGAACACTCAAGAAATGAAAGCTGCGGGATGTTCTTGCCCATGACCAGCAGGCAAACGGTCAAGGGAGTGGAAAGCACCAAGCCCAGCGGCACCCCAAAGCCACGTCCAGAACAACGCCGCGACGATCAGCGCGAAAGTCGAGATGCCCGTGCTCGATCCGTAGAGCCAGGGTTCGATGACATTGTTGCTGATGAGTTCCAGCACGACGAACAAGCCGATGGTCAACAGCGGCCCGGTCCAGTTGTCGAAAACGGCGAGCGAAAGGGCGATCGGAAACGCCATGGCGATGAGCGGCCCGAGATAAGGGATGAAGCGCAGAATGATCGCCAGCACTCCCCACAACACGGCGCCCGGAACCCCGATGAAATAAAGGCCGACGCCGATCGGGATGCCGTAGCTGACGTTGACGAGCAGATTCATCCGCAGGAACTGATTCACGCGCTTCGCCGCATCCCTCATCGCGCTGGTCGTCTCGCCGATATGTCCTTTGCCGATCAGGCCGATGATCCGGTCGCGCAGATCGTCGCGCTTGAAAAGCATGAAGATCGCGAGGATCACGACCACTCCGACGGAGCCGAGCGGCGCCAAAACCACGCCTGCCGTGGCGAGCAGTTTTCCGGGGCTTTGTTTCGAATGCTCGATGACTTCCACCGGCATCGGTCGCGGCTCAGCGTTCCCAACGGGCGACGGAGCCGGCTTGACCTCTGAATCCCGTTCGATGTCTCGAAACATCTGCGAAATGCCCGCGAAAGGCCCGGTGCCCGAGGAGTTCAGCGCCTGCATCTTCGCGGTCAGGTTCGCTTTGTAGGTCGGCAGCTTCCACGCGAGGTCGAGAATCTGCACGGCGCTGATCCAGGTGAAAATGCCGACCACGGTAAAGGTGATCACCACGCTGACGACGACCCGAGAGTCCGCCCCAATTCGCTTTTCCAGCCAGGACACCGCCGGCGACAGGACGAAGGTGATCAACGCCGCAACTGCCACCGGCAGGATGATGGACTGCAGAAAATAGAGTGCGCAGAGCACGCCTACCGCCAGCAGCAATCTCCAGATCCGCACGTCCACCGCTGAGGAAGAAGCTTGCATGGACGGGCGCGGATTGACGCTGCGTTAGGTCCGCTTGAAGACGCGCAACAATCGTTGAGCGCGGGTCGGATTTTCGGAAAAGGCGTCCGCGGTGAGCGGCGTGTTCATGAACTCCGAATAACCCGGAAGACTCGGCGGCTTCCGGGGCGTCGAGATTGCTGAATCCCATCGACCAGTCCGGAAATTCCCGCGCCGCCAGCGGGATCTCGAGGAGCGTGATCATTTTGTGGTGCCGCGGATCGCGGCCAATTTTTGCGCACAACGCGCGAACTGTTTTTTCGTCACCCTCCAGCACCTGCATGAAGTTCCCATCCTTGTAGAGAAGCATGCCGGTGACCTCCGCCTTCTCGTTGTTTCGCCGGGCGTGATTGAGCAGGTCGACCAATTCCGCTCCGGAGAACGGCTTGGTCGCGATGCTGACGTAGATGAGGGAAAACATGAGAATGGGGGCGGCAAAGACAAGCAGCTACAGAGCTGCGAGCGCAAGAGCGCCGCCGAAGCGTCCGTCACCCGCTGCCATGCCGGCCGGTTAATCCAATCGCGTAGGTCACCTCGTGTGACCGCTCCAGGTCCTGATCGAACGCCTCGGTCTCGGTCGCGGCGATGTCGCTGACCGATGACGTTGAGGTTCGCCTCGTCGTTCAGGCGAAATGAGCGGTTGTCGAAATTCGCCGAACCCACCGACGTCCACAGGCTCGTCGATGATCATCAGTCTTGCAGTGATACATCGTCGGCTGAAATTCGAAGAGGCGGACACCGCGTTTGAGGAGTTCTCCCCAACGATGGCGAGAGGCCGCCTGCACCACCGGTGAGTCCATGTGGGTTCCCGGCAGAAGCACTTCCACCGATCACTCCCCGGTCGAGCGCTTCCACCAGCGTCTGCTGCGTCAGGTCGTCGGGAACGAAGTAGGCATTGCCGACCTTGATGCTCTGCTCCGCGGCGGCGATCGACAGCAGATACATCAGGCGCGCGCTTTCACTTCCCTCCATCGGAGAGCTCTTGAACATCTGGCAACGATGCTGACCCGACAGGCTTCAACGCGGGGAAATATTCTTCCCCGTGCAGGACGACCGCACGCGTCTTCATCCAATTGTCGAGAAAGGCGGCCTGCATTTGAGCCACTACAGGGCCTTCGACTTGATAGTGAGAATCCCGCCACTCGTCGGGCGAGGCTGGCATCGCCCTCCCACAGGTCGCCGATCCCAACGCCGCCGGTGAAGCCGATGATCCCATCCACGACCAGGATCTTCCGGTGAGTCCGGTGATTGGCGCGGGCAAAATTCGAGAGGTGATAGATTTCCACTTCAGCGCCCGCATCACGCATTTGTCGAATGTCGGGACCCGTTCACGCAATTGCAGCCCATGCCATCCACCAGCACATGCACCTTTACACCCTGTCGCGCCTTTGCCGAAAGCGCGTCTGCAAACCGCTGGGCGGTCTCGCCTTGCTGTAGATGAACGTTTCGAACGTGATGCTGCGCTCGGCGCGTTCGATCGCCGCGAGCATGGCCGGGAAAATCTCGACCCCGTTGTGGAGGGGTTGCACGAGGTTCCCATCCAGAATGGGCGGCCCCAGGAGCTGGCTCATCGACCGTTCGAACTGCGGATCAGAAATTCCGTAGCGCTGCGCGATCCGATGTTTGATCTTCTTCTCGCCGCTGATGAAATTGCGCACGAACGTGGTGACGCGCTGCGGTCACGACCGCGGTCGTCCCGATGGTCAGGAGCTGAGATCGAAGGTGTTTCATTTTTTGGGGGGACCGAGCAAGAAGCCTCATCGGATAGAGCTCCGACACAATCCTTTTCCCTCACCATTGGCAATCTGCGTAACTCACTTTCCCAGCGACATTTTCGCCTGTTCGAGGTGTTGCGCAGCAGTGGTGTCGTTGGGGTTGGATTTGAGCGCGCGCTCGAAGAGCGGGATCGCCTCGGCAGGCTTGCCTTCCTTCAGCAGCACTAGCCCGAGATTATCGAGAATGCGGAAATCGTTCGGTGCAAAGCGCAAGGCGGTAGTCATCGCGTGCTTTGCTTCCACCATTCGATTCATCCTCAGGTAAATGACGGACAAGGAGAACCATGCTTCGATATTCTCGGGGGTCACCTCGACGATCTGACGAAACTCTCTCCTTGCGCTATCGATGTCGCCCGAGACGTAGAGACCTTTGGCGAGGCCTACGCGTGCATTCTGGTCTGTCGGATCCTTGCGAAGTAACGCTTCATACAAGCCTATCGAGTCGTGAATCCCATAGCTGCGCTGAAACTCCTGCGCGAGGATGGAGGTATCCTTCGGCGAGTGCGGGAGTAGTTTCAGCCAGAGCTCGCCCATCTCGTCATCGGTCTCCAGACCATAGGTAACGCGTCGTGGCGGGTCGTGCGGGTTCTGCGGATTCCCCCGGGAATTGTCATAGGTGTAGCGCATGTGCACCGCCGTTCCTTTCGGCAAAGGCACTGGCTCTGCGTAGGTGTAATCGCCTTGCCAATTGAAATCCCACTGCTTGATCCAAAGCAGCGGTTGCTGGCGACCATCGGGAAGCTCGGCCCAGGCCTTGAGTTCCTTCCCGAGGTAATGAGTGTGAGGCAGGACGGCCAGAGCGTCGGCATCGACGGGCAGGGTGTAGGAGGACTCGATCGGGTAATCGGTCGCACCGGGCGGAATATCCATCGAGGTGGAGCGTAGCATCAGCAGGTAGGGGAGCTCAGTTGGCGGTTGGTCGGAGAAATAGAGTCCCACCTTTGCTTGCACGGTCTCCGGTTTGCCTGAGGGCCGCATGTGCAATTGCAGCACGAGGTCAGTGCCTGCCTCGAGCACCCACGCTCGGGAAGCAGGCTCTGCGCGCGGAGTCTTCCCGGGCTGCCAACTCAAGAAGTGGCCTTGTGGCGAGCCCGCACCGCCAGCGGACATGCCATCGAAACCCCAGTCCGTCTCCTGGTCAGCCCGCTGCCGGCACTGCCCGGTCCGGTCGAGGAGGAGAAAGCCATGGTGGACAACCCGCAAATTGCCGGGGTGGATTTCCACCGCCCGCACAAAGCGCCGAGTGCCGGTGGGCGCGGACATGACGAAATTCCGGTAAACATCTCGACCATCGGCGGGGAGTTCGTACGGCCGCTCCATGCTCACGATCAAGTCTGGCGGGCCCAGCTGCCAGCCGTCATTCCACACTGGCACCGCGGGCATTTTCTCGACCGAACCTTCGGGTGCTCCGGCAGAACTCCAGAGCTTTAGCACAGCGATTTGCGCGTCGGTGAGACGCCGTTCTCCGAGAAAATGTCCCCAACTGGTTTCGGGTTGCCACGGCGGCATTTCGCGGGCACTTGTCGCCGAAACGATCGCGCGCAGGCGCTTGCGCACTTCAGGGTAGGTCACCAAGCTGAACGGACCCGCTCCGCCGGCGTGGTGGCAGGTCGCACAGTGCTCGTAGAGCAACGGCGCAATATCCTCGGCGAAAGTCGGAGCACTCTCCTTTGCCACTGCACGCAGCGGAGAGAGCAGGACAAGACTGAGTGATAGGACCGTTAAGAAACGAAGGGTCGGTAAATCCAGCTTTGGCACTCCTTTAGGGTGGACGCTGGGGGGCGGTCGGTAGAAAGCACAACCTCAAAATGATCCGTGTGAGCTGCGGACGCAACGAACGATCCGACGGCATTCCGATGACAAGACGTTCACGAATCGGCGTCCAATCGACCAAGCGCACTGCTCACGCTAGTCGCGAGGTTTAACGGCCTCTTGCCGGGATTTCAGCTTCGCTGCACAATGGTCGGACGCCGCTGCCGCTCGTCGGAGTCCGGATGATCGAGTGTAAAGTGCAGCCCTCGGCTCTCGCGGCGGAGCAGCGCGGAATCGACGATGAGTCCGGCAACGGTGGCGAGATTGCGCAGCTCTAGGAGGTCGGTGGTGATCTTGAAATTCCAGTAGGACTCCTGGATTTCCTGCTGGAGATGAAGCAGTCGTCGGGCGGCGCGCTGGAGCCGTTTGGTGGTGCGGACGATACCGACGTAATCCCACATCAGGCGGCGGATTTCGTCCCAGTTGTGGTAAATTACCACGAGTTCATCGACATCCTGCACATCTCCGCTGGACCATGCGGGGATGGTCACATCAGCAAAGGAATCGGCACCCGTGCGCGGGTCTGATGGCGTCTCATTTTCAATCGCACCCGTGAGTCGCGCGGCGCAGCGGTGGGCGAGGACGACAGCCTCGAGAAGGCTGTTGCTGGCGAGGCGATTCGCGCCGTGCAGCCCGGTGCAGGCCACTTCGCCGATCGCGCTGAGACCGGGGAGACTGGTCGCCGCAGTGTCGTCGGTGAGGATGCCGCCGCACTGATAATGTGCCGCCGGGACGACCGGGATGGGATCGCGCGTGATGTCGATGCCGTATCGCAGGCAGGTCGCGTAGATATTCGGGAAACGAGTCCGGACGAATTCGGCGGGCTGATGCGTGATGTCGAGAAAGACACATTTCGCCCCGGTCCGTTTCATCTCGGCATCGATGGCGCGGGCAACGATGTCGCGGGGGGCGAGTTCGAGCCGCGCGTCGTATTTTGCCATAAAAGGCTGACCTTTGGCGTCGATTAACCGCGCGCCCTCGCCGCGCACCGCCTCGGAAATCAGGAAGCTGCCGGCATCGGGATGGTAGAGGCAGGTCGGGTGGAACTGGATGAATTCCATGTTCGCGATGCGAGCCCCCGCACGCCACGCCATCGCAAGCCCGTCACCGGTGGCGATGGCGGGATTGGTCGTATAAAGATAGACTTTCCCGCAGCCGCCGGTAGCGAGAATCAGTCGGTCAGAGCGCAGGGTAAGCACCTTTCCGCTCGCTTCATCGAGGACATACACGCCAAGGCAACGGTCGGCGCTGACGTGGCCGAGTTTCCGCAGGGTGATCAGGTCGATCGCGAGATGATTTTGCAGCAGTTCGATCTGCGGATGCGCGGTCACGGCCCGCAACAACGCTTCCTCGATTTCACGTCCCGTGATGTCTCGCGAGTGCAAAATCCGCCGACGCGAATGCCCGCCCTCACGCCCGAGATCGAGCTCGTGCGGCGGCTCGCCCGGTAGGCTTTCGCGCTCGTCGAAATGAACGCCGATTTCAATCAACTCACGAATGCGTTCCGGCGCATCGGTGACGATCGCGCGAACCACCGCCTCGTCGCACAAGCCCGCCCCGGCTTCCAAGGTGTCGGCGACATGCAGTTCAAACGAATCGTCCGGGCTCGTCACACAGGCGATGCCACCCTGCGCGTAGCGCGTATTTGACTCCGCCGGCGCACGTTTGGTCACCACCGCCACGCGCCCGTGCGCCGCGGCTTTCAGCGCGAAACTCAGCCCCGCGATCCCGGTCCCGATGACGACATAATCGTAGCGGGTCATCGGAGACGGAGATTGTCGATGAGACGCGTGGCGCCGAAGAAAACGGCGGCGAGTAGAACGGATTGTCGATTTGCGGTGGCCACGGGCGCAAGGGTGGCGGCGTCGGCGACTTCCAGATAATCGACGCGGGCGAGGGGAGCGGAAGCGACGGTGCGGGAGAGAATCCGGCGCAATTTTGCGGCGCTCTTTTCACCCTCCGCAAAAGCCGCCGAAGCGGAGAGCAAAGCGCGCCGCAGGACCGTCGCCTGCGCGCGTTCCTCCGGGGAAAGGTATTGATTGCGCGAACTCAGCGCGAGTCCGTCGGGCTCGCGCACGGTTTCCACCGGGATGATTTTCACCGGGAAGTTCAAGTCGCGCACCATTCGCTGGATCACCGCGCATTGCTGGAAATCCTTCAGTCCGAACACCGCGGCCTCTGGTCGCACGATTTGGAAGAGCTTCGCCACAACTGTGCAAACGCCGCGAAAATGCCCTGGCCGGGACGCGCCACACAGCGTGGTGCTCAAGCTGTTTTCCTCGATGAATGTGGAAAATCCCCGGGGATACATCGCCTCAGCCGTGGGACGGAAAATCAAGTCCGTGCCCTCCTGCTCGCAAAGGGCTCGGTCTGCTGAAAAGGCCCGCGGATATCGGGAAAAATCCTCCTTCGGTCCGAACTGTGTCGGGTTAACGAAAAGGCTGACGACTACCGTGCCGGCTTGGCCTGCTCGGCGCCGGGCGTGGCGGATGAGCGCGGCGTGTCCGCGGTGCAGCGCGCCCATGGTTGGCACGAGGATGACGGGCTGGCCGGCGGCGGCGGAGAATTGGGTGGCCGCACGGAGCGAGCGGGTGATTTTCAAAGGATGCGAAGTAGCGCCAAACGTTTGGCGGAGCAAGCGCACGAAATTAGTTCCAGGCTTTGTGGAGATTCCACCAGTGTGGAACAGCGAATGCTAAGTAAGGAAGAAATTCCCAACGATGAAACGCCATCATAAACTAAAACGTCGCAGCGGGTTCACGCTCGTGGAAATCATGCTGGTCGTCGCAATCATTGCCACCTTGGCAGCAATCGGCACACCGAACTTTCTCCGCGCCCGTAAACGCGCTCAAGCCAGCCGCATTCTTAATGACCTACGCGTGATCGATCACGCCATGATCCAGTGGACCGCGGACAACGCCAAGAAGCCAGGAGACGTCGCCACTCTCGACGACCTGCAAAAATACATGAAACCGACTGACACACCGCTCTTTGACCACGGTGTCGACCTGTTCGGAAATTCCTACCAACCGTTTGTCTCCGACGCGACTCCGAAGGTGGATCAGGCTACTTTCGACGAGCTCTCGGAAGTCGCGCCGGCGGCCTTCTGGTCGCCGTATCATTGAGCGAAAATCTCGCGCGCTGATTACCGCTTCTCATCAGTGGTCGCACCCGATTTTCGCAAGGCATGTTTCGCGATCCGGCTGACCCAAATCGTCACCCCGATCGTTGCCAAAAGCCCGACGCCGAAGAACGTGTATTCGAGCGGGCTGTGCTCCTTCGAGCCGCCGCCGAGTCCCGGCTTTACCGGCGGCACCGAGGTAAACGTAGAGCACCGTGCCGGGGATCATCCCGCCCGCGCTTGCCAGCGACGTAGGGCCAGAAGCCGACTTTCGTGACGCCGTAGAAGTAGTTGCTGACGCTGAACGGGATCAGCGGACTGAGCCGCAGCAGACCGACGATCTTCCAGCCTTGCTTGCCGATTGCATCGTCGATCGCTTGGAATTTCTCGCTGCCTTTCGTTTTCTCCTCAACCTTCGCCCGCGCGAGATACCGCCCCGCGAGGAAAGCCAGCGCGCAGCCAAGAACCGCTCCACTCCAGGCCGCCAGAATGGCGACCACGAGGCTTTCGAAAATCAGCCCCGCTGCGATCGTGAGCACCGAGCCCGGCAAGAAAAGCACGGTCGAGGCAGCGTAGATCAGCACGAAAACGATGAAGCCAAATGGTCCGAGTTCCTGGACCCACGAGGACAGCGCGTTAATCCACTCGGCGATCGGCAGAAAGCGCTTTGCAGCCAGAGAGAGGGCAATCAACGCGAGGAGGATCGCGATCCATTTCCAGTTTTTGCTGAGCCAGTTTTTCATGCGTTTCGGGTTGAAAAAGAATCAGCTCAGCTGCCGCGCGTAGAGCCACGCGAAGATCTTTTTTGCGCGCGGCGTGAGCTTCGTCTTGTTGAAGGCATCGCCCGTTTTCCGCTCGATCTCGACGAACGTCGGATACGGATGAATCGCCGCCGCGACCTTGCTCAACCCGAGCCCTGCGTGCATCGCGAGCACCAGCGGTTGCAGCAAATCTCCGGCGTGCTCACCGACGATCGTTGCGCCGAGAAGGCGGTCCGTGCCGCGCGCGGTCAGCACCTTCGCGAATCCGACCCTCGCCTCTTCCGCGATCGCGCGGTCCACGTGCGCCATTTCCTGCCGATATAAATCGTATTCGACGCCGCGCTCCTTTGCCTGCTCCTCGCTGAGACCGACCCGCGCCACTTCGGGGTCGGTGTAGGTCGCCCACGGGATGATTTTCGTGTCCGCGCGCTGCCGCAGGAGTTGCAACGGCATCAAGATATTCCGCACCACCACGCGCGCATCGTAGTCCGCCATGTGCGTGAAAAGATGCCTCCCTGTGATGTCGCCCGCCGCGTAGATGTGCGGCTGCGCAGTCTGCAAAAATTCGTTCACTTCGACCCCGCGCCTGCCGACGTGCACGCCCGCCGCTTCGAGATTCAGCGACTCGACATTCGGTGTCCGACCCGCCGCGAGGAGCAGCGCGTCGAAGCCGATTTCCCGCGCGCGTTTCGCCGCTCATGATTCGCGCCGTTCCGCCGCGCGAGCCCGTCCCAGCGATGGCCTTAATCTCGGAGTTCGTCAGCACTTCCACGCCATCCACCTCGAGCGCGGCGCGCACGATCACCGAGGCTTCCGGATCCTCTTTCGGCAGCAGCCGCGGACCACGTTGCACGAGCGTCACCGCCACGCCGAACCGCGCCAGCGCTTGCGCCAGCTCACAGCCAATGGGTCCGCCACCGAGTAAGATCAAGCGCTCCGGCTTCTCGTGCAGCTCGTCGAAAATGGTCTCGTTCGTAAAGAACTTCACCGTTTCAAGTCCGTCGATTTTCGGCCGCGCCGCGCGCGTGCCGGTCGCGATCACGAAATGCTTTCCACGCAGTTTTGTGCCGCTCACCTCGACCTCGCGCGGCGAGAGAAAGCGCGCGTCGCCGCGGAAAACATCGACACCGAGCGACTCGAACCTTTCCTGCGAATCGTTCGGCGCGATCTCCGCACGACGCGCGCGCATCCGCTCGAAGATTCGCTGGAAATCAGCCTTCGGCGGCGGAGCGTCGATGCCCCACACCGCTGCCCGGTGGATCGTGTGCAGCGCGCGCGCCGACGAGATGAGCGCCTTGCTCGGCACGCAGCCGAAGTTCAGGCAATCGCCGCCCATTTGGTTCCGCTCGATCAAGGCCACGCGCCCGCCGAGCCCCGCCGTTCCGGCCGCTGTCACCAGCCCCGCGGTGCCCGCGCCGATCACCACGACATTGTAGATGCCTTCCCCTTTTTTCATGACGCCCCCTTGCTCTCTCCCTCGAGTTTCCCGGTGCGGGATGGCTCCGCGAGGCTTACGGGCACAGGCTTCGCAGCCGATGGGCTCGGTTGGGGCAGGCCGCGAAGCAAGTAACGGCACGTTAGTAAAACGTCGCGCACCGTCGTCAGCAGTGCCCCGCGCCTGGTAAAGCGCCGCGCCGACGAAAGCACCGCCGGTCGCAGCGTGACCACGCGCCCAAGCCGCGCGAGCCGCCGCGAAAAATCGAGATCTTCAAACTGCGCCACCTCCGCAAATCCGCCGCTGTTCCGAAAGATTTCCGCGCGGACAAACATCGCCTGATCGCCGAGATGCCAGCCGATCGCGCGGTTGCGCAGCGCTGCGAGACGGCATGTCAGCGCGAGCATCATCGACCGGGAATCGTAGCGTCGCGCAAACGCTCCGCCCACCACGCGCGGATCGCGCAACGCCTCGCGGATTGCCATCAGCGCGCCCGCTTGCAGATGCGTATCTGCGTGCAGGAAGAGCAATACTTCGCCGCGCGCCAGCGATGCCCCGAGATTCATCTGCGCCGCGCGTTGCCGCTGCTGCGTGCCGACTACGCGGCAGCCCATTTTCTCCGCGACCTGCGCGGTTCCATCCACGCTCCCGCCGTCCACCACGATGATCTCGTGCTCGACGAAGGGGCACTGCGCGCTTTCGATCGTCGCCGCGATCTCCGCCGCCTCATCGAGCGCGGGTATGATGATCGAAATGAAGGGATCGCAGCATGTCCTTGCGCGCAACATCGCCACTTGAAGCGAGTCTGTCGCGCTATTATTCCGAGACCCGCGCCGCGGCGGCCCTCGCTTGTCAGTATTCAGTTTTCAGAACGCGCGCGGAGCGACTACTGAATAGCCCACACCGAAACGCACCGTGTCCTACATCCCCACCATCGGCCTCGAAGTCCACGTCCAGCTCAAGACCCGCAGCAAGATGTTCTGCGCCTGTCCCGTCGAATTCGGCGCCGAGCCCAATACCCACACCTGTCCCGTTTGCCTCGGCTTCCCCGGAGCGCTGCCGGTGATGAATGGCGACGCTTTGAAAATGACCGCGCTCGCCGGTCTCATGCTCGGCTGCGAAGTCCCAGCGATCTGCAAATTCGATCGCAAAAACTACTTCTACCCGGACATGCCGAAGAACTACCAGATCACGCAATTCGACCAGCCCATCTGCGTCGGCGGCGCGGTCCCGCTGCATGATTTCGCGTATCCGAAAGACGTGCAGAAAAGCATCGCACATCCCGGCAAGGCGGTGAAATTAACCCGCATTCATCTCGAGGAGGACGTCGCGAAGAGCACGCATTTTGGCGAGACCAGCGGCATCGATTTCAACCGCGCCGGCACGCCGCTCATGGAGATCGTCAGCGAGCCGGAGATCGAGACGCCCGAGGAAGCGTTCGCTTATTTAACTGCGCTTCAGCAGCTTCTCGTTTACGGCGGCGTCTCCGATGCCGACATGGAAAAAGGCCAGATGCGGTGCGACTGCAACGTCTCCGTGCGGCCCGAGGGTCAGGCGGAACTGGGCGTGAAGATCGAGATCAAAAACATGAATTCCATCAGCGGGGTGCGGCGCGCCGTTGCCTATGAAATCGAGCGGCAGACCGAGGCGCTTCAGCGCGGGGAAAAGCTCGTGCAATCGACCCGGCGCTGGGACGACGCCAGCGGCCAGACCTTTCAGATGCGCGTGAAAGAATCGTCGCACGACTACCGTTACTTTCCCGATCCCGACCTGCTCCCCGTCGATACTCGCGTCTTCATCGATGAAGTCCGCGCGCGCAGGCCGGAGCTTCCCGGTGAGAAGCGCGAGCGCTTCGTCCGCGACTACGGCATCACCGAATACGACGCCAACGTCCTCGTCGGCGACGCCGCGCTGGCCGACTATTTCGACACCGCCGCGCGCGGCGCCGCCAAGCCGAAGAATCTCGCCAACTGGGTCATCAACGACCTCCTCAGCGCCCTCGCCAATGCCGGCCTCACCATCGGCGCTTCGCCCGTCTCTGCGCATGCTCTCGATGAACTGGTCAACCTCATCGACGCCGGCACGATCAGCAGCAAGCAGGGCAGGGAAGTATTCACCGAAATGTTCGCCAACGGCAAAACGGCGGCGCAGGTCGTCGAGGAGCGTGGGCTGAAGCAGGAAAGCGACAGCGGCGCCATCGAAGCGCTTTGCGATCAGGCCATCGCGGCCAGTCCAAAGGCCGTCGCCGAATTCAAGGCTGGTAAATTGCAGGCGATCAACTCCATCAAAGGGCAGGTCATGAAACTTTCGCAGGGCAAGGCCAACCCGAACGTCGTCAGCGAAATCCTCGCCCGGAAACTCGCCGTCTAAATATCCCCAGTCCCATGAAAAAATTCGCCGCCGTCCTCCTCTGCAGCGTCGCCACCGCTGCCCTCATCGCCGCCCAGAACAGCAAACCCACACCGCCCGTCACCTCCGCCGCGCCCTCGCCGGTTGTCCCCGCCGCCACGCCTCCCGCGTTGCCGCCCGGCGCGCCCGCTTCCGCCGTCCCCCCCGTCCCCGCTACGAATACCCCGCAGGTTGCGCCACCACCAGGTGAACCCTGCCGTCCCGAAAGTCCCCGCGGCCAAGCCCGCAGGCGGCACGCCCGGAAAGACCGCTCCCACTTCCACCGCACCCGTCGCCGCGCCTCCCAAGACTCCCGCCGCCGCACCTGCGAAGACTCCAGCCGCATCTGCCACGCCGGTGCCCGCCAAGAGCACCGCGCTGATTTCCAGCGACGTCAGCGGACGCGATCTCCTCTTCCTCACCAGCGCGGTGGAAAATGGCCGCGTGCAACTTTACCTCGGCAGCCTCGCCAAGAGCCGCGCCACCACCGAGCAGGTCAAGGCCATGGGCGCCGTCCTTTCCGAGACACAGGCCGACGAAAATCAGAACCTCACGCGCCTCGCGGCCATGAAGGGCGTCAACATCCCGGCGGGCGATTCCGCGGCGAAAAAGGCGCTCGCCAAAAAGCTCGAGGCGCTCACCGGGCCGAAATTTGACAAGGCGCTCATGGACGAACTCGTCAGTGCCAATCAGCGCGCCCTTTCCAACTACGAAAGCGCGCAGCAGAGCAAGGACAGCGACATCAAGAGCTTCGTCGGCGTCGGCCTGCCGATGGCGAAGGAGAAGCTCCTCCTCGCCAATAAAATGAGCGGCACCTCCGTGCGGAGCGACAAAGTCCCCGGCTTCCGCACCAACGCCGCGCCGCCTCCGGCGCCGTAAGCGGCGGCGGCGGGATGGGGGAGCGGTGAAGGGTGGTTGGGGATTAGCTGGCTGGGACTCGTGACTTGATTGCCGGTCGAGGGCTCCGCGGGGAGGGAGCGGGACAAGGCCGCCGACTTTTTGTCCCAAATCGGCAAGCTCGCGCTATTTAAGAAGTGTCCGCGCCTGACATCCCGCGCCGCGCGGCTCAGCCAACCCTCCCTCGTATGAAACGCCCTCTCATCGCCCTCGCTGCCGTGCTTTCGCTGGTCTCGCTTTCCTCGTTGCTCGCCGCGCCGCCGGGGAAGGGGATGCGCAAGCAAAGGCAGGAGCGGGCGGCCGCAGCCGCAGCCGCGGCGGCGGCTGCGCTGGCGAAACCGGCAGCTCCCGTGGCCGTGAAGCCCGCGATCCAGGAAGCCGCGCCGATGTCGCAGGCGCTGCCTTCGCCGTGGCGCACCTGGAGCGATGCGCAGGGGCGCACGGTGGAGGCGGCGTTCTGCGCGCTGGCGGGTGACGCGCTCACGGTGCAGACCCGCGAGGGGCAGACCACACGGATGAATCTGGCGGCGCTGGTGCCGGAGGACCGGATTTTCGCCTACGACTACGCGAAGCGCCTCGCGGCCCAGAAGTTCGCCGACGATTACGTGAAAAAGGCGGCGTATCAGATCGATTTCCTGATCGGTTCGACGCTGGTGGCCAAGGGGCAGAAGTTCAACGAACCGGCGACGGATGAGCAATTCGTGCGGCGGATTTATCTCGATGCGGTGGGTCGCGTGCCCACGGCGGAGGAGGCGGGCGCTTTTCTCGCCGACGCCGCGCCGGACAAGCGCGCGAAGCTGATCGACCGCCTGCTGCATTCGCCCGGCTACGCGATGCAGATGTATAACTGGATGGGCGATCTGCTGCGGGTAAAGGATACCTTTGGCAAGGCCGTGCCGACGTTCACCTTCGAGGATTGGCTGAAGGATCAACTCGCCGCGGACCGCCCGTGGGATGCCCTCGTGCGGGCGATGCTGACGGCGGATGGAAAGGTCTGCGAGAACGGCGCCGTGGGCTTTCTCGCCTACGATGCACAGATGCCGCTCGATGGGGTCTCGAATCTCCTCACGACTTTCCTCGGGGCGAATGTCGCGTGCGCGCAGTGCCACGATCATCCGCTGGCGGAGTGGTCGCAGCGGGATTTCTACGAGATGGCGGCGTTCTTCGGGGCGAGCGATGGCTTCGATGAAAAGTCGCTCGCGCAGGCGAAGCGCCTGACCAAGGGGAAGCCGGGCACCGCCGGGGCGCTGCCCAAGGCGCAGGTGCTGCGGATCGCCTCGGCGAATGTTTTCCGCATGGTCGATACGCCGAAGCAGGACCTGAAGTTCCCGAAGGATTACAAATACACGGACGTCGCCGCGAACTCCCCGGTGACGCCGACGCTGATTCGCTGGAGCGAGGCGGACAAAAAGAACCCCGCCTACCAGATCGACGCGTCGCAACCGGAGCACCTGCGCGATGAATTCGCCCGCTGGATGACGAGCCCGGACAATCCGCGCTTCGCCGCGAACATCGCGAATCGCCTGTGGAAAAAGGTCTTCGGCCTCGCCGTGCAGGAGCCGGTGTCGGACATCGATGACCCGAGCAAGGCGAGCAACCCGGAGCTGCTCGCGCATCTCGCGCAGATCATGAAGCTGGGCCGCTTCGACCTGCGGGAATTCCAGCGCGTCCTCTTCAATTCCCAGACCTATCAGCGCACCGCGAGCGAGACGCCCGACCTCGAGAAAGGCCCCTATCTCTTCCCGGGCCCGCTGCTCCGCCGCATGACCGCCGAGCAGGTGTGGGACAGCGTGATGGTCCTCAGCACCGGCCCGGAGGTGGACAATTGCGTGTTGCGCCGCGGCGACGACGAGGCGCTCATGGCGCTCCCCGGCAGCCAGATGACGGCCGCGAATTTCCAGCTCGTGATCGATCGCATGAAAGCCGCGAACGTGGTCATCGGCGGCAAAGGCAAAAAGGCCGGCCCCAAGCGGGGCGCCGAGGCGCGTCTGCTCGCCGCCTACGACGGCACCAAGCCCCAGCAGCGCTACGGCATGACGCTCGCCCGCGCCAGCGAACTCCCGCAGCCCGCGCCCGAGACCCATTTCCTGCGCGTCTTCGGTCAAAGTGACCGGCTCATTTCCGACACGAGCACGACCGATGGCAGCGTGCCCCAGGCGCTGCTGCATGATGAACGGCGGGGTCGGCCAACTCCTCAGCGACGCCAACTGCGCCGCCGTCACCGCCGCCGACAGCGCCGCGCTTTCTCCTGCGCAAAAAGTGGACTCGCTCTACCTCTCCTTCCTCTCCCGCAAACCGCTCGACGCCGAACGCGCCGCCGCCACCAAAGCCCTCGGCGCAGGACTCGCCCTCAGCGACCTCGCCTGGACCCTGGCCAATACCCGCGAGTTCCTCTTCATCCAATAACCCACGCCTTCACACCATGAATCTCACCACCCTCCGCGACCCCCTCGACCGCCGCGCCTTCGTCGAACGCTGCGCCCGCTACGCCTTCGGCCTCAGCGTCCTCCCCCTCTTCGGCCTTCGCACCTCCGCCGCCGAGGCGACCGCCGCCGCCATCGCCCGCGGACCGGGCTTCGGCCAAGCCAAGCACGTCATCTTCCTCGAGCTCCAGGGCGGGCTCAGCCACATCGATTCCTTCGATCCGAAAGACGGCGAATCCAAAGGCCCCGGCAGCGCCATCGCCACCAGCGCGGACTTCCAGGTCACCCAATACCTTCCCGAGACCGCGAAGATCGCCGACAAGATCACCGTCATCCGCTCCATGACCGCCAAGGTCGGCGTCCACGCCAACGCCCAGTATCTGATGCGCACCGGCTTTGAAAAGCGCGGCACCATCGTCCATCCGACGCTCGGCGCGTGGGCGCAGCATTACCTCGGGCCGAGCCACAAAACCCTCCCGTCCTCCGTCTGCATCGGCCGCCCGGCCAATCACGGCAACGGCTACTTCCCCGCCGCCTACTCGCCGCTCCCCATCCTCGATCCCGAGCAGGGCCTCGCCCACGCCGCCACCCCCGTCTCCGCCGACGTCCAGGACAAGCGCCTCGAGCTCCTCGCCGAGCTCGATGGCACCTTCAGCCGGCGCGTCGGGGACGAAAATGTCCGCGCCTACAACGACTTCTACGACACCACGCTTCAGCTCATGAAGAGCAGCGACCTCAAGGCCTTCGACCTCAACGCCGAGACCGCCGAGACCCGCGAGAAATACGGGCGCAGCAACTTCGGCCAGGGCTGCCTCCTCGCCCGGCGCCTCGTCGAGAATGGCGTCCGCTTCGTCGAAGTGCAAAGCGGCGGCTGGGACATGCACAAGGACATCGAAGGCGGCATGGAGGATAAAGGCGCCGACTTCGACCGCAGCTTTGCCGCGCTCGTCAGCGACCTCGAAGCGCGCGGCCTGCTCGACTCCACGCTCGTCGTCGTCACCACCGAGTTCGGCCGCAAACCGAGCTTCGACGGCTCCGGGCGCGGGCACCATCCCATCGTCTTCAGCACCGCCCTCGCCGGCGGCGGCGTCAAACGCGGCTACGTCCACGGCGCCACCGACGCCAAAGGCTACGCCCCCGCCAGCGACCCGATGACCGTCGGCGACTTCCACGCCACCATCGGCTGGGCCGCCGGCCTCGCCCTCGAGCAGGAATTCATGACCCCCAGCGGCCGGCCCATGACCGTCGGCAACAAAGGCAAACCCGCCCTCGCCCTCTTCGCCTGACCGCGCCCCCCGCGCGCTGACCCATTGACCGCGCCCCCCGCGCGCTGACCCATTCCCGCACCGGCCAGTCCTCGGCCGGCGCGAAGTTCACTGCCTTCTCAAGCCGAGCCGCATCGTCCCCCGGTTCCGGGACCCCGTCACCAACCGTGACGACCCCATCACCAACCGTGACGACCCCATCACCAACCGTGACGACCCCGTCACCAACCGTGACGACCCCGTCACCAACCGTGACGACCCCGTCACCAACCGTGACGACCCGTCACCAACCGTGACGACCCCGTCACCAACCGTGACGACCCCGTCACCAACCGTGACGACCCCGTCACCAACCGTGACGACCCCGTCACCAACCGTGAGGAGCCCGTCACAGTCCGTGAGGAGCCCGTCACAGTCCGTGAGGAGCCCCGTCACAGTCCGTGAGGAGCCCGTCACAGTCCGTGAGGAGCCCGTCACAGTCCGTGAGGAGCCCGTCACAGTCCGTGAGGAGCCCGTCACAGTCCGTGAGGAGCCCATCACAGTCCGTGAGCAGCCCATCACAGTCCGTGAGCAGCCCATCACACTTTGCCGTGGGCCCGTCACACTTTGCTGTGAGCCCGTCACACTTTGCTTTGAGCCCGTCACACTTTGCTTTGAGCCCATCACACTTTGCTGTGAGCCCATCACACTTTGCTTTGAGCCCGTCACACTTTGCCGTGAGCCCGTCACACTTTGCTTTGAGCCCATCACACTTTGCCGTGAGCCCGTCACACTTTGCCGTGGGCCCATCACACCTTGCTTTGAGCCCGTCACACTTTGCCGCGGCCCTCAGCAGCAGCGGTTGATGCCGGTGAAGCGGTGGGCGGTGGCGGTGAGGTAGGTGTTTTGGCGGGCGCGGAGGGTGGAGGCCTGGGCGTGGGGCAGGTAGCGGTGGTCTGGGCGGCGGCGGTTTGGGCGCGGTCGAGGGCGGCTTCGCCGGTGATTTCTTTTAAGAGGGCGAGGCTGAGGCCGATGGCTCCGAGGGCGCTGAGGGGGGAGGGTTCGGGCTCGAGGGCGCCGGGCGGGAGGTAGATGGGGGAGGTTTCGTGGAGTCGGGCGGGCTTTTGCCGGCTGAGGAGGAGGGTCCACTCGCGGAGGCTGATGGCGACGAGGGCGGCGACGAGGGCGAGGAAGGCGCCGGTGACGATGGCATCGAGGCGGAGGTTGGCGGCCTGGGCGCGCGCGGTGCGAAGGGTTTTCTCGGCGGAAGCGACTTCGGGCGCGTGAGCGATGGCGTCTTTTAAGACAGGGATGGTGGGATCGCCCCAGCCGGGTGTGAGTTTGCGGGCTTCGTGATACTTCGCTTCGAGCCCGGGGATTTTCGCCTCGATGGCGGCGGCTCCGGCGAGGAAGCCGATTTTGGGGTTGGAGTGGGCGATTTTCTGGATGCCGGCGGTGGTGGTGATGGCGAGGAGGACGCAGAGGGGGAGGAGGGTGACGAGGATGATGCCGGGACGCGCTTTCTCGGGCTGCTGGAGCTGGATTTTCAGGAGGATGGTGGTGGCGAGGCAGAGGGCGATGGCGGCGAGGAGTTGGTTGGCGATGCCGAAGATGGGCCAGAGCGCTTTGATGCCGCCGTCGGGATCGTGCACGCCGGCGATGAGGAAGTAGCCCCAGGCGGCGACGATCAGGGCGCTGGCGAGGAGCTTGGCCCAGAGGCTGCGGGTGTCGCCGAGGGGCGGCCAGAGGTGGCCGAGCGCGTCCTGGAGGAGGTAGCGGCCGACGCGGGTGCCGGCGTCGAGGGTGGTGAGGATGAAGAGCGCCTCGAACATGATGGCGAAGTGGTACCAGAGGCCGAGCGAGGGCTCGCCGATAGGCGCGGGCGAAGATATTGGCCATGCCGACGGCGAGGGTGGCGGCGCCGCCGGTGCGGCCGAAGAGGGTGTTCTCGTGCGACTGTGTCGGCGAGGGTGTGCATTTGCTCGGCGGTGACGTGCGAAGACCGGGCCGAAGGCATTGACCTGGGCGACGGTGGCGGCGGCAATGGCCGCGGGGTCGGCGCCGGGGGCCTTGAGGTTCATGCTGAGGTAGACGCCGGGGTCGAGGGTGCAGGCGGCGATCATGGCCATGATGGCGACGAGCGATTCGAGGCACATGGCGCCGTAGCCGATGGGGCGGGCGTAGCTTTCGCGGGTGATGATTTTCGGGCGTGATGCCGCTGGCGATGAGGGTGTGGAAGCCGCTGATGGCACCGCAGGCGATGGTGATGAAGCAGAAGGGGAAGACGCTGCCGGGGACGACGGGCCCGGTGCCATCGGTGAACTGGGTGAGGGCGGGCATTTGCAAGATCGGGCAGCACGAGAAGACGCCGAGCGCGAGGGCGAAGATGGTGCCGAGCTTCATGAAGGTGCTGAGGTAATCGCGCGGGGCGAGGAGCAGCCAGACGGGCAGGACGCTGGCGGCGAAGCCGTAGACGATGATGCTCCAGGCGAGCGGCGGCGTCCTTGATCGGTGAAGACGCGCGCCAGGTGTCGGATGGCGTGGACGAATTGGCCGCCCCAGACGGCGAGGAGGAGCAGCGACGACGCCGAGGATGGAGCGCTTCCAGCACTTTGCCGACGCGGCACACAGCGCAGGTAGCCGCCCATGAAGCATGGCGATGGGAATGGTGGCGGCGACGGTGAAGACGCCCCACGGGCTTTCGGCGAGCGCGTTCACGACGACGAGCGCGAGCACCGCGAGGAGGATGATCATGATGGCCAGGATGGCGATCGACGCCGATGACGCCGGCGAGCGGGTTCAGTTCGTCGCGGACCATCTGCGCGAGCGATTTGCCGTCGCGGCGCATGGAGGCAAAGAGGATGACGAAATCCTGCACGGCGCCGCCGAGGACGACGCCGATGAGGATCCAGAGGGTGCCGGGCAGGTAGCCGAACTGCGCGGCGAGGACCGGGCCGACGAGCGGCCCGGGGCCGGAGATGGCGGCGAAGTGATGGCCGAAGACGATCCATTTGTTGGTCTTCACGAAGTCCTTGCCGTCCTCGTGGACTTCGCAGGGCGTGGCGCGCCGGTCGTCGAGCGCGAGCACGTTGGCGGCGATCCATTTGGAATAGAAGCGGTAGCCGATGGCGTAGGTGCAGAGCGCGGCGATGAGGATGAAGCCGGAGTTCAGCGGCTCGCCGCGCTGCGTGGCGATGATCGCAGTAGGCGGACGCGCCGAGGAGAGCGACGGCGAGCCAGAGGAGGAGGGAGAGGGACTTTTTCACGGCGGGTGTGTCGCTGCCGCGCCGGGAAATTTCAATCTTGAACGGGGGAAGCCCGGCAGCCGACGGAGCGCGCTCGACCATGGAGTCGACCGGGGGCTTGACTCAACGGAAGGGATTCCCTAGAGAGGAAGTGCATGCCGCGCCGGGGGTGCGGCCAATCTATCTATCATTATGGCGATACAAGGCAGCCGCATGAATCCGGGGCGCTGGGACAGCGAACTCAATCCCATCCCGTGCAACCGCTACAACAACGCAGAGCTGACCATCTTCCTCCGGGTCTGCCTGGAGCAGGCGAATCCAGCCGGTGGCGCCGCGACTGGCACCGTCAATGAATGGGGCACGGACGCGACGGGGACCGGCCCCGGCCACGGCACCGCGCGGAGGGTGGCGAAGTGGACGCCGGAAACGTGGAACCGTTTCACCCGCCGCTATCAAAAGGAGGTGCAGTCTTATTGGGACGGGAAGTTCTGGCTGGTGAACAAGAGCAACTTTGCCGAGATGGATTACGACGATCTGAAGGTGACGTATCGGCCGAATATCTGGTGCCGCTTCGACCTGGAAGTGACGGCGACAGCCGCGGAAGCCCACACGACGATCACGGTGGTGAGGCTCGATCCGAACGAGCGCTTTTTCCGCTCGGATTCCGGCCACTACGACGACCGGGATCTGGATGTCAGTAAAGGGCAGCACGGCGGAAAGAGTTACCGCCAGCGCGCGCACATCCACGAGGTCGGACATTTGCTCGGCCTCGGACATGCCGCGGAGACCAGCGCCGCGTGCGTGGCCAGCGGGAGCGTGGGAGGCGAGCCCTGCTACTGCGCGACGCCGGATGACTGCCAAAACGTGATGGGCGCCGGGGAAAAGATCCGTGAAACGAACGGCGCGCCGTGGCTCAAGGCCATGGCCGAACACGTGAGCGGATCCGAGGCGGACTGGGGCATTTTTCTGCAGCGACGTTACCCGCGGTCGCTCGAAGATGTGCGGCTGAGCCGCGAGGTTCTTTCGAAGCCGAGTCGCGGCTGATCACGGCCGCCTCGGGGCAACGCCGGCGACGATGTCTCGCGGCGCCGTTAGTTTTCGAAGACAGACCGAAGATACTCGATGCTCTTCGTGGCGATGACTTCCGCGCCTTCCTCGAACTTGAAGACCTCGACCGAGACGATGCCGTCGTAGCCCGCCTCGCGCAGGGCGGCGGCGATGGGATGAAAGTCGACGTCGCCGAAGCCGGGGCCTTTGAGGTTGGCGTCGTTGGCGTGGAAGTATTCGAAGCGACCGGCGCTCTCGCGGATGATTTGCGGGATCGGCTTTTCCTCGGAGCACATGGCTTTCACATCGAGGATGATCGACATGGCCGGGCTCGCGAACTGTTCGGCGAAGCGGATGCCGTCCGCGGCGGTGTTGACGAAATTGGTCTCCGCCGGGCGCGAGCGGCTCAAAGCAGATGACCACGCCGCGATCCTCCGCGCGCTTCACGGCATCGCGAAAAACATCGGTGGCCCAGGTCCACGCCTGCTCGGGGCTGACGCCGTCGATGACGTTGCGCTGCTTGGGCGAGCCGACGATGATGCGCGTGCCGCCGAGGTCCGCGCAGCACTCGACGAGCTCTTCAAAGTAGCGACCGGTGCGCGCGCGCACCGCGGCGTCGGGCGCGGTGAGATACATGCCTTCCGCCTGCACGAGCACCCAGTGCAGGCCGGAGATCCCGATGCCCGCGCGCGCGGCGGCTCTCGCGAATCCGCGTGCGCTCGGCGGCCGAGATGTCGGTGACGTACTTAGCGATGGTGAAGGGCGCGATCTCGACGAAGTCGTAGCCGGCCTTGCGCGGCGTAGCCAAAGGCGTCCTCGAGTTTCCAGTCCTGGAAGATCTCGTTGCAGATGCCGAATTTCATGGCGCCTGTTTTCACCGCGGATCGCGCGGATGGCACGAGAAAAACCCGCGCTCCGCCTGAGCTACTTCACTTCCCAATGCTCGCCGAAAAAGCCGGCGTCGACGACCTGCCCGGGCGACGTGATTGTCCGGCGGCGTGTTGAGGTCGATCAGCGCCCAATCGGGGAGCTTCGGCGTTTGCAGGGCGTTCGAGTTGCGCGGCGCCATCGCGGAAGGTGAAGGCGCTGTTGAGCACGACGTAGCGCTTCGGGTTGAGCGGGATTTGGGAAGATGAGGATCGGTGCGTGATGCGCGGCGGCGAGGCTGAGTTTGCCGAGCTCGAGATCGGCGGCGGTCCACTGCAGCGGGAGCTTCGCGAGGATTTTCGCGAGCACCGCATTGCTCGACGGGATCACCCCAGAGCACGAGGTTGGAATTCGCGATGTCGTCGGCGGTGACGGCGGTGTCGTCCTTCACGCGCGCCGTCGCCGCGGAAGACCGTGCGCCATTGCGGAATCGCGCGCTCCATTTCGCGCCTTCACCCACGCGCCGACCTTGTCGTTCAGCGGCTTCCCGGTCGGGCGCACGAAGATGAAGCTGTCCATGAACGCGTCGTCGATCGGCCCCTGCAGGCCGTGGCTTTTGCGCGAGCGCCGGCTCGGCTCGCGTCGCGGACGAGCGCTCCATTTGCCACGCGGTCTTGCGAAAGTGCGCCGTCCAACTCATCCTGCACCGGGCGGGCCGATCGAGCTCCTGCCCGTCGACGATCACGCGCGGCGGTTGCGTCTGGTCGAGCGGGGCGGGCGCGACCGGCAGCGCGATGGTGAACGCCGCGACGTTCTTCGTCTTCACTTTGGATCGTCCCTTCGTCCACCAGCTCCGCGTCGACCTCGCGCGCGTTCCCAGTGCTGTTCCAGCGCGTCGATCGTCGATCCATTCCATCTGGTTGTAGCGCAGCGTGTAGGTCGCGAAGCGCACCTTCGGCGGCATCGGCTCGCGGCCTTTCGCGACGTAGTTCCGTCCAGGCGGCGGTCGAGTTCCTTCTTCGTCTCGGGCTCGTATTTGTGGCCGGTCTTCGGACCGATGAGCCGCTCCAGTTTCAGGCCCTCGCGCGGCGCATCGCTTTCTCCATGATGTCGGCGGATTGCATCTGCGGATCGATCTCGCCCGAGTAGGCGATGAGCGGGCGTGTTCGCGAGATTCGCCGCGTAGTCGGTCGCGTTGTAGAGATGCCAGAGCATTTGCTCCCACCACGGCGGCGGCGTCTTTCCCGCGGCAAAGGCCTTCGTGTAGATCGGCGTCTCCGCAAAGCCCGCGCCCGGCGATCGCCGCGGCCCACAGCCCGGCGTGATGCGTGGCGAGGTGCCAGCACGAGGCGCCGCCCATCGAGAAGCCCAGTCGACCACGATGCGATTCTGGATCGATCGGGTAGCGGCGCCGCACGTCGGCCATCGCCTCGAAGACAGTCGGTCTCACCGGCGAATTTGCTCGCGTTGCAGAAGCGACCGTAGAGGATGCAGCGTCGAAAGCGCCTTCGGGCGCAAAATCATCCGGCTTCTTCATCCGCGCCGAGATGAAGGCCAGTTCGGTGAGATTCTCGCTGCGCCCGTGCAGCCAATGGTAAAGTGGGCGTGGCGTCTTGTCGCCCGGCTTCCAGTCCTCGGGCACGAGCAGGCCGTAGGGCTGCACCGAGCCATCGATCCGTGATCGATAACCGCGCACCACGAGACCCGTCGCACCCGTCCACGGAGATTGTCCATCGCGCAACGCTTTTGCCCGCGCCATTCCCTCGGCGAGCAGCGCCTTGGCCACGCCAATCTGCTTCAGGTCGAAAAACTCGTCGTGAGCCAGCGCATCGTGCACGGCCTTGTGGAAGATCTCCACGTCCGGCAGCAGCGCGGCATTCGCAGGAACAGCCCCCAATTCGCCGATAGCTTTTGCCAGCGCCGCCGCGCCGGCGGTCAACTCCGCGCGATCCGCGTCGGGAATGGCGATGCCGGGTGGCGGGGTCTGCTTACTTGTTGCCGGGGTTGGTGCCGGAAGAGTCTGCTGCGCGAAAGCGAGCGCGGACCAGAGGAAGATGGCGGCGGCGATGGAGCGTTTCATCGGAAGGTGAGAGGGCGGCTACTTCGTCGGGAGGCGCCAGCTTTCATCAAAAAAGCCCGCGTCCACCACTTTGCCCGGGGTTCTGGCATCGGGCGGAGTGGTGATGTCGATGATCGCCCAATCGGGGAGCTTCGGCGTCTGGTCGGCGTTGTTGAGGAGTGCTTGCTCGCGGAAAGTAACACCGCTGTTGAGGACGATGTATTTTTGAGGATTGAGCGGGTTCGGGAAGATGAGCAGCGGAACGTGGTTTTTGGCGTCGTAGCTATTGCCCCCGAAGGTCAATTTATCCGCACTCCATTGGTAGGGCAGCCCGAGAGAATTGGCCCTGCCGCCGCCGAGAGCGGAGATTTTCTGAAGTAATCTGCTGGAAATCGGGTCGCCAAACACCACGAGGTTTTTACTCGCGATATCCTCGGCTGTGAGGTCGGTGTCGTTCTTCACCGGTGCTTCTCCGCGGAAGACCTTGCGCCAGAATTCCGTGGCGTGTTTCAGCTCCGCCTCTGCCCACGCGCCGACTTCCGGGTTGAGCGGGTTGGCCAGTCGAGCGAACGAATAGGAACGGCGACATAAACGCGTGGTCGATGGGGCCGCAGAGGCCGGGTGTCTTGTGAAGGCTCTGCTTCGCTTCGCGCTCGAATCGTTCGCGAATGCATACGACCCACTTCCGCTTTCCTTTTGGCAAAAAGATCCCGCAAGTCCGACTTGCAATTCGACCGACTGTCCGTCAATCACGACTTCACTTGAGTCGTGCGGCCGGCTTATGTGTCTGGAAGCCGGATTAGAGAAGCTGAAGGGACATTCTTGGTTTTGACCGTAAATCTTCCGCCAATCAACTCCGCCATCGACGTCGGCTCGTTCCCACTGCTTCTCCATGCTCGTGACGTGATCCACTTCATCGTTGGATAGATCGAGCGAGTAGGTCGTGAAGCTGCACCTTCTTCGGCAATGCCCCGCCTCCTTCCTCCACCGCCGCAGCGACGAGTTTTTCGATCTCAGGTTTCTCTTCCGCAAGGATCTTGTGACCGGTCTTCGGGCCGACGATGTGATAAAGCGCGAGGTCAGGTGCAGTGCCGGTGACCCGTGCTTCCGCGGCCTGCGGTGAACCGTCGCCGGGAGCGACCTTGCCCGGTTCGGCAGCGGGCGGACGGGCGTTGCCGGCTTCCTGCCGTGCGTAGCGGATCATGATGTCGGCGGCCTGCTTCTGGCCGTCGATCTCGCCGGAGTAGGCGACCGTGGTGGTGTTGGCGAGGTTCGAGACGGACCCGGTGGCATCGTACCAGCGCCAGAGCTTCTGCTCCCATTCCGGGGGCATCGGTTTGTCGGGCGAGGTGCCGAGCTTGAGGAATTCTTTGCTTTCGCCGAAGCCCGCGCCGGGCTGCACGCAGGCCCACAGGCCGGCGAAGTGCGTGCCGAATTGCCACGCGCTCGCGCCGCCCATCGAGAAGCCGCGGACGACGAGTTTGTTGCGTGTCGATCTGGTAGTGGCGTCTTCGCGTCTTCGAGGGCCTCGAAGAGGTCGGTCTCGCCGGCGAATTTGTTTGCGCAGCAGTAGCGCCCGTAGAGGTGCAGGACGAAGCCGCCGGCGGGCGTGAACTCGCCTTTGTTCTTCAGTCGCTCCTCGACGAAGCTCGAGTTCGCTCAGTTTTTCGCCGCGTCCGTGGCACCAGAAGTCCAGACGGCGCAGCGGCGTCGGCGGGCTTCCAATCGTCGGGAATGACCATGCCGTACGGCTGCACGGAGCCGTCGATCTTCGAAAGGTAGCCGCGGACGACCAAGCCCGTGGCGGTGTTCCAGCTCGGCTGGCCGGCGCGCAGCTCCTTCGCGCGCTGCATCCCGAACGCGAGTTGCGCTTTGGCTTTCGGAATCTCTTTCGCGTCGAAGAATTCGTCGTAACGCAGCGCCCAATCGACGGCCTTGTGGAAGATCATCACGTCCGGCAAAAGCGCGAGCGCTTCGGGCTGGGATTTGAGTTCTTCGCGAAGGGCTTCGATCTCTTTCCCGAGCGCGGCGACACTGGCGGTCAATTCCGCGCGATCTGGCTCCGGAACGGCGATTCCGGGTGGTGGGATGCGTCGGACGCCCGGTTGCGGATCAGCGGCGAAAGCGGTCGCGGCAGCGGCAAAGGTGACGAGGAAGAGGCGAGGGGACATGGTGAGAAGAGAACGAAACGGAGGCGGGATTCTTGGGCGGATTCGCGCGGGCGTCGAGTGATCAGCATCCGGGGCGGCCCGGGATCAGTGAATCAAAGAGAACCGGCACGAGCGAACCAGTTCGGGTGACATTTTTCCCTTTACCCACCGCACGCGCGCCCATTTCCTCCCGCCCATGCATTGGCTCACCGACCCGCAAATCTGGATCAGTCTGCTCACCCTGACGGTGCTCGAGATCGTTCTGGGCATCGACAACATCATCTTCATCTCGATCCTCGCCGGGAAGCTCCCGGCAGAGCAGCAGGGCAAGGCGCGCACCATCGGTCTCAGTCTCGCATTGCTCACGCGAGTTCTTTTGCTGCTCACTATTTCGTGGCTGGCCTCGCTGACGGACCCGATCCACGAGAGCTTTGCTTTTCGAGGTCACGCCTTTTCGTGGCGCGACATCGTGCTGCTGAGCGGTGGTGTTTTTCTGCTCTGGAAAAGTGTGCATGAGATTCATGGAAATCTCGAAGGCGAGGAGCACACCAAGTCGAGCAGCGTCAAAGGCGCTTTCACCGCCGTGATCGCGCAGATCGTCGTGGTCGATATCGTCTTCTCGCTCGACTCGGTCATCACTGCCGTCGGCATGACGAACAATGTGCCGGTCATGATCACCGCCGTCGTCCTCGCAATGGTCGTGATGATGCTCGCGTCCGGAGCGATCAGCAATTTTGTCAATCAGCATCCGACGATCAAGATCCTCGCGCTGAGCTTCCTGATTCTCGTCGGCGTGATGCTCGTCGCCGAGGGCTTCGGTCAGCACGTGAGCAAAGGTTACATCTACTTCGCCATGGCATTCTCGTTCGCGGTTGAAATGCTGAACATCAAGATGCGCTCGAAACGGGAGCCGGTAGATCTGCGGAAAAGCTACTGAGGCCGGCTGGGTCCGCGCATTGCCGGGTGGAGCACGTCAGTGACGTGGCGCTCTCGGCGGGCCGCCGCGAGGACGTTGGTGCATTGTGAAGATGACAGTCCAACCAGTTCGCGCGGCGTAAGGGGCATTCGGTGGGTCGCCGAATGCGGCCCTCGGGGCGAGTGCTTCACCCGGAAGGCGCCGGGCGCTTTGCGCGTCGTGCGTTAGGCCGACGCCGGTTCACGCATCTGCGCGAGCAGGGTCTTCGCGGCGGCTTTCGCAAATGCGGGATCGTTGATGCCGCAGGCGATTTCGATCACCGTGATCTCATCGCGCAGGTTCGATTTAATCGCCTCGAAGAGCGCCGCATCGGCCGCCGGATCATGGAATGGCTGGCCTTCCGCGCTGATGATGCTGATGGCCTTTTGCGGGATGAGGACGGTCACTGGTCCGGTCGAAGCGTTTACTTTTTCCGCGAGGATTGCACCGAGGCGCGCGGATTCTTCCGCGTTCGTCCGCATCAGCGTTACCTGCGGATTGTGGTGGTAGAAGGTGCGGCCAGCGAATCGCGCCGGAACGGTCTCGGGCGCGTGAAAATTCACCATGTCGAGGCAGCCCGGCGCCACCACCGCGGGCACGCCGCGTTTGGCCGCGGCATCCATTCGTGTGGGCCCGGCGCCGAGGACGCCGCCGACGATTTCGTCGGCCCACTCGGTGGTCGTGAGGTCGAGCACGCCAGCCACGAGGCCGCTCTCGATGATGGTTTCCATTGTGCGCCCACCAATGCCGGTTGCGTGAAAAACGAGAACTTCGTAGCCGGCGTTTTCAAGAATCGCTTTGGCTTGCTGCACGCATTCCGTGGTGTTGCCAAACATGCTCGCGACGACGATCGGCTTGTCCTCGATCGCGGGCATTTCCGCCTCGACCATGCCGCAGATCGCTCCCGCCGCTCGCGTCAGGATTTGCCGCGAGATGCGGTTGAGTCCCGCCACATCGACGATGCTCGGCATCATCACGATATCTTTCACACCAACATATTGAGCGGTATTGCCGCTGGCCAAAGTGGAGACCATCAGCTTCGGAAAACCGATCGGGAGCGCGCGCATTCCTGCGGTCGCGATCGCCGTCCCGCCGCCGCCGCCGAGCGAAATGACGCCATCGATTTTCCCCTCGCCATGCAGCTTCGACAGAATAATCGGCGCGGCTTTGGACATCGCGGCGACGGCTTCGCCACGGTCATTGCGCGCGATGATGGCCGCGAGATCGAGGCCGGCGAGCGCGGCCACTTCTTCGCGCGTCACATCAGGTGCGATGAGTGGCGCGCCCACCGTGCCGACATCGATGACGAGCGTACGGTGTCCGCGCTGACGAATCTGTTCCGCGACGAAGCCGTGTTCGTCGCCTTTGGTGTCGAGAGTGCCGAGGAGGGCGATGGTCATTGGGAAGTTCAGGATTTTGGAGAGTCAAACGTGGCTCTGGCTTGCCAAGCAAGGCGGGGAATGCAACCTCGGCGGCTCTTATCTCTCAACCCTCAACTTTCCACACCTATGAACCCGTGGCATTTTCTCACCTACGCCGAAACCGAGCATGAACCCGTGCCGCCGGGCCGCGATCATCACTGGTATGTGAAGCCGAATACTGCGCAGAGCGACACGCTCGTTTTCGTCCGCGCGCAACTTGCGCCCGGGGCGTCGCATGCGTTTCACCATCATCCGGAAATGGATGAGATTATCTACGTTCTCTCAGGTGAGGCCGAGCAGTGGTACGAGCGAGAAAAGCGGACGATGAAATCCGGGGATACGATTTACATCCCGCGCGGAGTGGTCCACGGCACTTACAATTCCAGCGACCGCGAGCTCGATTTCCTCGCGATTTTGACGCCTGCAAAAATCAACGGTCCGATGACTGTCGAGGTCGGGGACCAGGAGCCATGGAGCACGCTGCGTCCAACGAGCTAACGCCGGTTCAAGGCTTGGGTTGGGGCGTGGCCTTCGCCGCCGGCTTTGGCGTTGCTTTCGCCGAGGGCGCGGGCTTGCTTGGCGCAGCCGCACGCACAGCGGACGGAGTGGCACTTTGCGTTGTCACTGGCAAGGCCCGGCGGACCGGAAGGTCGCCGATTTTGTCCGGGGCCTTCTCCAAAGGTTGTTCTTTCGGCTTGTCAGCAGCAGGTTTCGGGGGCGCGGAGGGGTCAATCTCGGCAAGGCGTTTCACGGTCGCAGCGCGTGTCTCGGCTGTGGCCATTTTGCCAGCTGCCGCTTTCATCGCCTCCCGAGCCAGGCGTTCTTCGGTTTGCGTCCTGCCGATGGCCAGCGAGAGCGCTTTGCGGCGCTTGGCGAGTTCCGCTTCGCCCTTGTCCTCGTTGCCCTCACTCGGGACAGGTTTGCCCGCTCGCAGTAGTTCGAGCTCGGCGGCGCGCACTTGCGTCCGCGCGTCGGCTTCCTCGGCACGGCGACCGAGCGCAGCGAGGGATTTTTCCTGCGCTGCACTCAATGCGCGCAAGCCTTCCACTTTCGCCCGCTCGGCGCTGATGCGCGCCTCGGTGACGACCACCTCGTGTTCGAGGCGTTTGCTGTTCGCGCTGAGCTTGTTTAGACTTTCGAGGCTGTCGGTGATGAACTGTGACGTGGAACTGTTTGTCTGCGTGAGCGCATCCGAATCGCGCTGCGTCTTGTCCTGATCCTCTTTGAGGCGCGACATTTCCGTTTCTTTCACGGCGATTTGCCGATCGAGATCACTCTTCTTGGTCTGGTCCAGCAGCGCGCGCGCTTTCTCCGGTTCGGCCTCCTGAGTCAGAGCCACTGGTCCGAGGGAGAGCGAGAAAACCCCGACCGCCAAAATGGTAAACGCGCTGCGGGGATGCACCTTGAATTTCATGAGGCGGACGCTGGCAAACGGGTCCCCGACGGGCAAGCGCATTCTGGTTGGGAGCGGCCCGGACGCCGGCCTCGTTCAACCTCCCCGAACATGGAAGCGTCTTATTCTTTCGACGCGCTCGCGGCAGGCGCGCGGGATGCGCGCAACTTCGGCAAGGCGCGAAGCTCTCGTTGAAAATGCGCGAGCGGCGGTGGCGTGCCGGTGTAGCGAAGTTGAATCGCGAGGTCGCCGATTTTGCGAATCGCCTCCGCGTGTTCCGGGAACGCGACCGCAGCGCGACGAGAGAAATGCAACGGCCCTTCCTCTGGACCGCGCGGCACTCCTGCGGCGGCAAGGTTCCGACAAAAACACGCGTAGGCCCGCGCTGCCGCGTCCCCCTCCGGAATGGCTCTCCGCCGCATCCAGAGCGCGATCGCGCTGAGCACAACGCTCGCGCCGAGCACGCTCCAGAGCAGGACGAGCGGCCATTCGCTGTCGTCGAAACCAAGCAGACCGAGGAACACGCGCTGCTGGTCGTCGTCGAAATTCAGCACGCGCAAATCCCACTGGTAATTGAGATTGTCCCATACCAATCGCAGCTCGCGGAGGGCCGCTCCCAAACCCGGCGTGCGCAAGGCAAATCCCGGCGCAGCCGGACCGCCGCCGCTGGGATGCGTCTGCAAAAAAGATTCCATCCCGCCCTCGATGCGGTCGGGCGCGATCTCGCTCAGCGGGTCAACGCGGAGCCAGCCGTGCCCTTTCCGCCAGACCTCGCACCACGCGTGTGCGTCAGACTGCCGGACGATGAGATAACTGCCAGCCAGTTCACCGCCGTGATACCCAATGACCACCCGCGCGGGCACCCCGCCGAGCCGCATCAGCGTGGCGAAAGCAGCGGCGTAGTGCTCACAAAAACCGGTGCGGCGTTGCAGGAGGAAATCATCGAGGGAAGTGTTGCCGTAAGCGCCGGGCGTGAGCGTGTAGCTGAAATTATTCGTGCGAAAATAATTGAGCGCGAGACCTCGATAGACGTCTTCGTCGCCCGCGGCCTCGCTCCGCCAACCGGCGGTGAGCGCGGCAATTTCTACTGAGATTTTCGCAGGCAACTGGCGCGCCGCGCGGAGGTGTTCCGGCAGCAATTCCGCAGCACGATTTTCCGGGCGCGAGGTGACTTCGTAAACCAGCGATGAGACGATCGGCTTCTTGCTCAGCAGATACCCGCCGGGCTGGAACTCCATGTTTTTCGCGTCCCAGCTCGCCGGTCGATCGAGCGCGAAAATCCAGCGCGCGCCGTGCGGTTGCATCGTAATGCGCTGGCGAATGGCCGCGCCTTCCAACCGCTTGGCAATCGGCTCGGGACGGCTGAGATTTCCGCGTTCCCAGACCATTCCTTCACCGTGCCAGAGCACGCCGCCGCGCCAGTAGAGCGCGGCGATTGGCGGGATGGGACCATTTGGAAAAGTGACTCGGAAGGCTGGCTCCGTGTTCATCGCCAGCGACGCGACGCTGCCAGGTTCGATGTGATCGCTCATGCCCGTCTCGCTGCCGAGCCCGCGGCTGAAGGTGAACCCGACGCCGCCGTAGATGCGCGGGAAAAAGAGAAAAAGTAGCAGGATGATCGGCAGCGCCTGCAACATCAGGGTTCCGGCGAGGCGCGCGGATTTCAGGAATCCGCCGGGGCTGCTGCCGTGATGAAAGCGAATCAGCGACGCGGTGAGCAGCAGACAAACTGTGGCGATGTAGAGCCACATTTGGAAATCCTGCGCGAAGAAAAGTCCGCACAATCCGAGGAACCAGCCGAGCAGAATGAGGACTTGGAAATCGCGGACGGTGTTCGTCTCGAGCAGCTTCAGCGAGATGAGGATGAGCAGGATGCCAAGCCCTGGTTCGATCCCGAGCATCGAATGGTAAGTCATCACGATGCCGGCGAGTCCGGCTGCGAGGACAAGGATTTTTACCGGCAGGTTCGGGAGGCTGAGTTTCCGGCGATTGACGATGACTCGGCCGAAAAGCGCGCCCACAAAAAGCACGATGGCCCACGGTGCAACTTTGTCCGCGATCGGAAGCGTCGCGAGAAGCAGCCCGCTGCACGCGCCCAGCAACGGCGCGGATTCGATCGTGCTTTTGGGCGAATTAAACTCCATCCGGCTCTCCGGTTTCCGACTCCGCGGGAAACAGCGCGAGGGCGCGGAGGCACGCGTGAAAATGGAGTTCGCCGGCTGCGGGATCGAGTGTCTGGCCGGGCAGCCGCAAGCCATAGTTCGCACCGCGGCGCTCGGCCAAAACGATCCAACGCGCGAGCTGGCTCAGGCGCGCTTCCCAAGCGAGTGGCGTGAGCTCGTGCCAGTCAAAATGCAAGGTTTCATCAGCTTCCCCGGCCCATTGCTTCACTAGCAACGGCTGCCCACGCGCGGCCGCTTTCCAGTCGATATGCCGCTGCGACTCTCCGATGCGATAGGCTCGTGTGCCGGCGAAATCATCGCCTTCAACGCGCAATCCGTCCCTCTGCCGCCGTGCTGGAATCGGCGAAATCGGAAGCGGGAGCGACCCCTCGGCTTTCGGGTAAATCATCCGCGGCTGCACGATGCGATGCGAGCGTGTGGCGGTGAAAAAACCGAGCGGATACAGCGTGGTCATCTGCAGTTCGATCGCGGGGACAAGACCGCGCTGTTCGGCCAGCATCGGCAACTCCGCACGCTGCGGCGCATCTGGAGCGACTTCGCCAAACAGAACCGACGAACTGCCATCCAGCGCCTGAACCCGCAGCCCCGGATGACTGCGGCGCGTCAGTGTTTTCGCGGTAAGCCGCACTCGAAATTCGTCGCCGACAAAAACGGCAGCCAGCGGTTCCGCCGTGATCGTGACGCCGCGCACATTGCTCCAGACGTGCACGATCGAAACCAGCGCCATCCCCGCGAGCACGAATCCCAGCAAATACGCCGCCGCATTCCCCTGGCTCGCCCCCGCATACCACAGCGCACCGAGCAGCGCGGCGAGACCGATGGTGTTGCGGTTGGGAAGCATTTGGGAGGCTGCGTAACGGGTGAGCGGTGACTGGTGATTGGGGTGGAAGGACTTGCGGCGTGGGACCAATCACGCAGCCTACTCTCACGGCACCGGCACGGTCTTCAAAAGGCTGCGCGCGAGGTCGCGGCCGGTCTCGCCGGCTGACTCGAGATCTTCGCCGAGACGATGCGCCATCACGGCAACCGCGACCGCTTGCAAGTCTTCAGGCAGCACCATCGCGCGACCTTGCATCAGGGCCCAAGCCTGCGAGGCGCGGAGTAGCGCGAGACCGGCGCGCGGCGAGAGTCCGGTGCGATGGCGCGCGCGACTGGCGTCCAGCAAATCCTGCAAATAATCAAGCAGAGCAGGGGAGGCGTGGACCTCGCGAACGGCTCGCTGAATCTCGGCCAGTGCTTCGCTGGCGAGGATCGGTTGCAGATCACGCAGCAGTTCGCGGCGATCGAGTCCGAGTAACATCGCGCGTTCGCTCGCGCGGTCAGGTACTCCGAGTTCAATGCGCATGAGGAAGCGGTCGAGTTGCGATTCGGGCAGCGGAAAGGTGCCGATCTGATGTTGTGGATTTTGCGTCGCGAGCACAAAGAACGGCTCGGGCAGTGCATGCGTGATGCCATCGACCGTGACGTGATTTTCCTCCATCGCTTCAAGCAGCGCGCTCTGCGTTTTCGGGGTCGCGCGGTTTACTTCATCGATGAGGACGACCTGCGAGAAAAGGGGACCGGCGTGAAAGGTAAAGCGCTGCGCTTCGCGGTCGAAGATCGAGTTGCCGACAATGTCCGCGGGGAGCAGATCACTGGTGAATTGGATGCGGCGAAAATGCAGGCCCAGCGAGCGCGCGATGGCGTGGGAAAGCGTGGTTTTTCCCACGCCCGGGATGTCCTCGATTAGCAAGTGCCCACGTGCCAGGAGGCACGCGATGGCCAGTTGGATGGCCTCGTTTTTGCCGACGATGATTTCGCTGATTTGAGAGGCGAACGCCTCGATCCGGGTTTTCAAAGCTGCGCGGAATTTCGAGGCGACCGGGGCGGCTGTCGAGCGATGAGTCGCAGCAGTTCAGGTCAGCAAAAGTTTCAAGCCCGCGACCAGGAGGACGGCGGCGAGGAGGCGCTTCAGCGCGAGAACCGGCAGCCGCGTGCTGCCGAGTCGCGAGCCGAGGAAGCCTCCTCCGACTGCGGCAATGATCGGAATGGGCAGCATCGCGGGCAGCCCGCCGCCTTTGCCAAGATGACCGGCGAGACCCGAGATGGAGTTGACCAAAATGAACGCCGCAGAAACGGCGGCTGCCTGTTTCGTCAGCGCCCACTTGCAGAGCAAAAGCAGAGGCGTGAGGAAGATCCCACCGCCGACGCCGGTGAGCCCGGAAAGCAGTCCCAGAGCGGCTCCGGAGCCGACTGCCACCGCACGGGGCGGCGGATGGACTGGCGCTTCAACGGAACTTTTCGTGAAGAAAAAGCGGGCCGCAGAGAAGAGCAGGACGAGGGCGATGAGGATCTTGAAAAGGTGCGTCGGCAACGTGAGGTAGCCGCCGAGGAAGGCGCACGGAATCGACGCTGCCGCAAAGGGCCAAAACAGTGGCCACGAGAAATGTCCAGCACGCCGGAACTGCCAGGTAACGAGGCACGCGACGAGAATGTTGAGGACGAGCGCGGTCGGCTTGATCGACGCCGGTGAGAATCCGAAGAGCGCCATCGTGGCGATGTATCCCGATGCGCCCGCGTGACCGACGCACGAGTAGAGCAGCGAGACGATGAAAAGGCAGACGGCGAAAAGTGTGAGTTGGAGCGGATCCATGCGGCGGAGAACGCTCCCAATTTTTCCGCGACGCGCCATGTTTTTCCCTCACACGGGGTTAAACTGAGAAGGCTCGCTTCCCCGGATCTGTGCTTCGCGTCCGACCGGCTCGTTGTCACGCCTTGCCCGCGCCGTCTGATGCGCTACTTTCCGCGCCGCCCAGATGCCCAAGGTCTTTCTCAAAACATACGGTTGCCAGATGAACGAGCGCGACTCGGAGCAGGTCGCGCGGATGCTGGTGGCGCGCGGCTACGAGATGACCGGGCACGAGCGCGATGCCGATGTCGTGCTGCTTCAACACCTGTAGCGTGCGCGATATGGCGGAGCAAAAGGCGCTCGGCAAAATGGGCCTGCTCGGACGGATGCGCGCGAACAAGCCGGAAATGGTTTTTGGTCTGCTCGGCTGCATGGCGCAGAGCCGCGGTGCAGAATTGGTGCGTGATCTCGCGCACGTCGATCTCGTCGTCGGCACGCAGAAATTTCACAAGGTCGCCGAGTACGTGGATCAGCTCGTGCAGCGGCGGCGTGCCGTCCGCGAACGGCTGATGGACGACGTCCGATTTTCAATCGTCGATGTTGCCGAAGAAGCGGGCTCACAGGAGCACGATCCGGGAGCACGTGCATCGCGAGCGGCAGGCCACGGCGTTCGTCTCGATCATGCAGGGCTGCAACATGCATTGCACCTTTTGCATCGTTCCGAGCACCCGCGGCGCGGAGCGTTCGCGGAGCATCGGCGACATCGTGGCAGAGGTGCGCGTGCTGGTGGAGCGGGGCGTGAAGGAGGTGACGCTCCTGGGGCAAATCGTGAATCTTTTTGGCCGGCACGAATTCGAGAGCAAGGACAGCAAAAGCCCATTCGTGCAGCTTTTGGAGGCGGTGCACGCGGTCGAGGGGTTGCAACGTCTGCGGTTCACTTCGCCGCATCCGATTGGTTTTCGCAGCGACCTCGTCCGCGCATTTACCGAGCTGCCCAAGCTGATGCCGCATGTTCATTTGCCGATGCAATCCGGCTCGAACCGGGTGCTGAAAGCGATGCACCGCGCCTACACGGCGGAGAAGTATTTCGCCCTCACCGAGGCATTGCGCGCGGCGCGACCGGACATCGCGATGACGACCGATGTGATCGTCGGGTTTCCCGGCGAGACCGATGCGGATTACGCTTCGACGCGCGAACTCGTGGAGCGCATCGGCTTCGATAACGCCTTCATTTTTCGCTATTCAAAACGCCGCGACACACCGGCGGCCGAGATGCCAGATCAGGTCCCGGAGGAGGTGAAGGAAGCGCGAAATCAAGACCTGCTGCGGGTGATCGATGCGCTGGCGATCGCGAAGGGCGGAGCGCTCGTCGGGCAACATGTGGAGATTCTCTGCGAAGGGCCGAGCAAGACGAATCCCGACACGCTGATGGGGCGCACCCCGGGAAATAAGATTGTGATTTTCGAGGGCGACGAGCGCCACATCGGCACGCTGGTAGAACTCCGAATCGCGCGGTCGAGCGGATTCAGTCTCTACGGGGAATTGAACGAGGCTGCAGCGCGGGCAGATGCCGCACATTGCGCTTGAGCGGGTCGCTCTCAGCGCGTTCTCTTCCCGCCCTTTTCCGATGATTTATTCGCTCACTCTCGAGACCACGCTGACGCTGGTCGGCTGGCTTTTGATTGCCGCGCACATCTTTGCGCTCATCCGCGGGAAGGCTGCGCAGCAGTGGCTTCGGCGTTTTCCGCGTTCGAGATCGGCGGGTTTCGTTTTGCTGACGGTCGCTTCGGTCTGGGCGTGGCTTTTGATCCTGAATATCGACCTCGGAGAATTTAGCAACTGGCGCAATCGCATCCTCATTTTGATCCCGATCGCGTTTGTGCTGACGCTCAAATACGTGGACGAATTTCTCGCCGCTCGCGCGCTCGGAATGGTGGCGTTATTGGCGGCGGAGCCGCTGCTCGACTCGGCTTGGCTGCGCCCGGAATTCGGACGGCTCGCGCTGGTCTCTCTGGCTTACGCGTGGATCGGTTTTGCGCTTTTCTGGATCGGCATGCCCTACACGTTGCGCGATCAAATTTCGTGGATCACCGGGGACGAGAAACGCTGGAAACTCAGCGGCATCGCGGGCGTCGCTTACGGTGTGTTGCTCGTTATTTTGAGCCTGACACTACATCGTTCAGCTTGAAGATCGGCAGGAACATCGCGATGACGATGCCGCCGACGATCACGCCGAGGACGACGATGAGCAGCGGCTCGATGAGTGAGGTGAGCGCGTCGAGGATCGCCTCGATTTCCTCGTCCCAGAAGTCGGCCATTTTCTCGAGCATGGTGTCGATCTTGCCGGTCGACTCGCCGGCGCCGACCATGCGGACGAGCATCGGCGGGAAGATCGGCTGACGGGCGAGCGCGGCGGTGAGGTGATCGCCTTTTTCCACGTCGAGCGAGACGCCTCTTGATCGCATCTTCGACGACGTAGTTGCCGGAGGTGTCGCCGACGATTTCCATGACCTCGAGGATCGGCACGCCGGAGCGGATGAGCTGCGCAAAGGTGCGCGCAAAGCGGGTCATGCAGATCTTGTGCACGAGCGGGCCGAAGATCGGCAGCTTGAGCTTCCACTGATCCCAGAGTCTGCGCGGCCCGCGCTCGGTGCGGAGAAAGGTGCGGATGCCGAAGAAGATGCCGCCGATGCCGACCGAGCAGAAGATACCAGTAGCCGCGGATGAAGTCGCTGAGATCGAGCAGGAACTGCGTCGGGCGCGGGCAGATTCGCGCCGAAGTCGGCAAAGATTTCGCCGAAGACCGGCACGACTTTGACGATGAGGAAAGTGGTGATGCGCGAAGGCGATGCAGATGACGATGACCGGATAGGTCATCGCGGATTTGACCTTCTTTTTCAGGCGCGCCGCGGACTCGAGGAAGCGTCGCGAGCCGGTCGAGAATCTCCGCGAGCAAGCCGCCGGATTCACCCGCCTTCACCATGGCGATGTAGAGCCGGCTGGAAGACGCGCGGATGCTTTGAGATGGCCTCGTTGAAGGAATCGCCCTGCTGCACGAGCGCGCTGACTTCGCCGACCACGCGGCGCAGGCCGGCCTGCTTCTTCGGGTCGGCCTGCTCGTAGAGTGCGGTGAGCGCCGGAGACGAGCGGGAGGCCGGCATCGACCATCGTGGCGAGCTGGCGGGTGAAGAGCACGAGATCGGTTTCGGCTGACCTTGCCGCCGCGGCGCAGTGCTTTGGAACCGGCCTTTTGCTGGATGGAGAGCACCATCAGCCCGCGCGCCATCAGCGTGTTGATGGCATTGTCTTCGTTGAGCGCCTCCTGGATGCCGGAGATGGTCTTGCCCGGAGGAGTCGCGGGCTTGGTAGGCGTAGGTGAACATGGCTGAGTGGATTAGCAAAGGTAGTGCCACGATCCCGCGCGCCGCCGAGAAAAGTGTTAGCCGTGCGTTTCTTTGTCGTTAAATGCGACGCTGAAACCGATGAGACGCTTCGTGCGCTAGGGTGGCTTACTTAGTGCAGGTGCCGCACCCCAAAACTGCCTCCGCGTCAAGGAGGCTCCGGTTCATGGTTTTTTCAAAAACGCTCGGAAATCTTTTCACCAATTAGCAGGAGTTGCCCGTGTGAATCCATCAGCGAAACAATTGAGCCTTTAGATCCACGCGAAATTTGCTTTTATTCGCCGCCGACGATCCGTCCCCGTAGCTCAACGGATAGAGCAAGCGTTTCCTAAACGCGAGATGTGGTTTCGATTACCGCCGGGGACATTCACCGTGGGCGCCGAACTCGTCCGACCTCGCTGCACAAATTTCCACGCACGGACGCGCAACGGACTTCCTGGAAGGAAGGCAGTCAGGAGTGAACATGCGAAGGGCCAGGTATTGCATTCATGAAGTCAGGGATTGGCGTTGGCTTCAGAAACCGAGTCTTCGACATTGGTGTCAGTTTCAGTTCGGTATGAAAAATTTCAAACGAACGGCGAGCGGTTTTCGTGGCATCGCGCGTCTCACTGGCAAGAGCCCTCCTGCAATCGCAGCGCAAGTTGCTGGCGCGCCGGCGAGGTGAGATTGAGTGCGAGGTTCGTGACGGTTTGCGCCAAGTCCGCCGGATCGTGTCGGTCCGATGTCGCAAGCGCGGCGACGACCGAGCGGCGGGTGATTCGTTGCATGGAGCGCGGCACCTTCCGCCGATGCGATTCGAGCGAGCCCTCCTCGATCATCGCGTAACCTCATCCTCGCTGCGTCGCGCATCACGGGAGCCGCGGAAACACAATAGTGAATCTACTCGCGCAGGCTGGCGAGGCTTGCACCGCTTCCCAAGAAGCCAACCTGCGCAACCTGCCGTGCAAGGAGCTCAGCTCGAGGGGGCTTGGAGCTTTCTGGGATGCCGCAAGAAATCGAAGGCGCCTGCCGTTGGCGAGCATCCCGAAGCCATATGGACAAGGACGAGCATTTACGCCGATACATGACTTATGCCGGCGTGGCGTGTCGGCGACCGCACCAGTCGCACCGCTGGTGCGTTCTGCGTCGATCCGGCGACACGATCCAGCGGGCGGGTGCAAATCACCAGCGCACAAATGGGCGATCAGCGCGGCGTTCCCGGACGGCGGCGTGGACTTCGCGCAGATGAGCAAGATTTACGGCAAAGACAACGAAGGCCACCAAGTTGTGATCCGCACCGAATGGCAGCCGGTGTTTGGGACGCCTGACTTTGACCTCGTGAGCACGAGCTACGTTGAGCGGTCAAACCTCACGATTCGCATGGGCAATCGGCGGTTCACACGTCTCACGAATGCGTTCTCCAAAAAGGTCGGGCCGCAAGTTCTACGCGAGGAAACCAGTGATGAAGCTCACGCCCGCGCGCACGACGCCTTAAATCGTATCCGACGCAGACTCCAAAAATTCCTCGGTAGCGCGACCCGAAAATCCGAGGCGAACGGACAACCAATAATTTCAATGCGCATTTGATCCCAATACCCCAAGATTTCATATGACATATATTGTGTGATGTTATGGTTAACCTTCTTCCCCGCGCTGATTTGCGACGCTGTGAATAACTTGCGAATTGTTTCCGCTCTGGGATTAACAAGGTCCGGATGGAGTTCTCACGGTTTTGAGGCGATGCGGAAGCGGGTGTTGAGACCACTGCTCTCCGCGGTCGAGTATTCCCGCAGCCCTGTTTAGGATTTGCTGATTTCGCGTGCCGACACCTGCATGCATCCTGCTAGATTGCCACTGGCCGACTTTATCTGTTCCAAACTCCAGAATCCGACGTGCTCGAAACCTCCTCAGAGTCTCCGATCCAAGTGTGTGAGGTCTGTGAAGCCCTCATTGATGTCTCTGATGAGGAGCCGTTGGCGATGATTCCCTGCCCGGCATGCGGTGCTGAAATCACTGTTGGAGGGATCATCGATCACTTCACCCTAGTTGAAGTAGCTGGCCGTGGTGGGATGGGTGTGGTTTATCGAGCTCTCGATGGGAGCCTGGATCGCCACGTCGCGTTGAAGCTACTTCGCAGAGATCACAGCGACAATGCGGGCCTGATTGCGCAACTTGAGGCGGAAGCAGCAATCACAGCGTCCATCAATCATCCGCATGTGGTGAAGGTGTATTCCACCGGCACGGACCGCGGACGGTTCTACATTGCGATGGAACTCGTCGACAAAGGGTCGCTCGACGATCTGATCCGAATTCAGGGCCGAGTTGCGGAGGCGCAGGTGCTCGAAGTTGCAATCAACATTGCGCAAGGATTACGTGCGGCGCACGAGTCGGGGCTGATTCACCGTGATGTAAAACCTGGGAATATCCTCTTCTCCGATGCTCATACGGCGAAAATCGTCGATTTCGGGCTCGCGATCTTCATGGCTCAGGAAGAGAGCGTCCGCGGAGAAATCTGGGGCACTCCATACTACGTGGCGCCGGAGAAACTGGACGAAAAGCCGGAAGACTTCCGGAGTGACATCTACTCACTCGGTGCATCTCTATTCCATGCGATCGCTGGAAGGCCTCCGTTCGAGGCGGAAAGCGCTTCACTCGTAGCACTCAAGCATCTCAAATCGCAGCCGGTTAGCCTGCAGGCGTTTGCTCCTCACGTATCCGGACGGACCGCATATATCATCAATCGTACTCTACTAAAAGATCCGGATAGTCGCTATCAGAGCTACGACGAATTGATTGAACATCTCCAATACGCTCGGGAAGAGTTGTCATCGAGCCGCGAAAATCCGCAAGCTCAACGAGTCGTTTTGGAGGATGTGCGGCACGAAAAAGTTTGGGGTTGGGTAACAACGGGGATGATTGCGGTGGTCCTACTTGCGATTAGTCTCTTTTATGTCTTTCGAGGACACTTCGGGAGCCAAGCCGAGTCCCGCGGTGCGGCTGATCCGATGGCCAACGCGATCGCTGTCACCGGCGGTGATTTAGCCGCTCAGGCGAGACAAAAGCTCGCATCTGGCGATGCGACGGGAGCGGCTGAAGTTTTCCGTAAGATCCTCACTCAACCCGCTGTTTCTGAAGCGCATACGAATTGGCTTCATATGCAGTTGGGATTGGCGGAACTCATTGCTGGTCGCCGCGCTGATGCAGACGCTGCTTTCACAAAAGTCCGCGACACCGTGACACTTGGAACCAGCTTGGCAGAGCAGCGACTCGCGACTTTCTTTAAAGAGACAGCGGCGCTCATGATTGGAGAGTCGCCCATCGCGCCTGCGTCGTTGAAAGAAGTGAATAGTAGCAGCTACGAGATGTTCGGATTGTTGTTGTTTGGAGTCAAGAACTGGGAGTTAGGAAAGTTTGAGGATGCAACAGTAATATTCCGCGATTTTCGTAATGTATCCTCGGAGGGGCCCTCGGCTTGGATTGCGAGTTTGAAACCGCTGGGTTCGCGTTATATCGATAACTTCACCAGCTTTCAAATGGCCATGGAGCATCTCAAGCTAGCGAAGACTGTGGAGCAAAAGGCTGCCGCGGCGGACGAGTTGCGCAATCTGAAGGCTCCGTTTTCGCAGCGGGTTGATAAGTTGATCGCACCTCTGAAAAGTGAGCTTGCAACCTACGAGAAACTGATGGCGCAACCTCCTCTTGAAGGCCGCTACAAAATCATCAACCGCAAAACAGGTCGGGCGCTCGACGTTTCTGCGCAGAGCCTAGCAGAGGGTGCGAATGTTCAGCTTTGGGATTATGTCGGCGCCGCTAATCAGCAGTGGAACTTTACGCCGCTGTCAGCAGGTGATTTTAAAATCACGGCAGAACACAGCAGTAAAGCACTGGAAACAGCCCCCGCTTCAGGACAACTGCGCCAGGCGGAGTGGAACGGGAAGCCGGTCCAGAAATGGCGGTTGGAACCCGCAGGACGCGGTTATTTTCAAATCCGCTCCGTCGGAAGTCGAAAAGCGTTGGCTTTAAACCCGGGTGAACCGACGCGTTTGACGATAGCAGAACCCGCGGACTCGGCCGACCAGCAGTGGAGGCTGGTGATGGTGGCGAAGGCCCTCGCTGAATGGACAGCAACGGACATCGGTCGAGTAGGTTCCGCTGGGGCCACGGAGCGGAACGCGGCGACGGGAGTCTTTTCGATTCGTTCCGGTGGGGTCGATATCTGGGGCGCCGAAGACGCCGTGCACTTCGTCTATCAAAGGGTGGCCGGTGATTTCGATCTGGTGGCACGGGTGGTGTCGATCGCCAAGCAAGATTGGGCCAAGGCCGGCGTAATCGTGCGCGAGTCGCTGGCTCCAAATGCTCGGAATGTGGTGACCGCGATGGCTTCCGGACATGGCGTCACGCTTCAACGGCGGCAGGAAACGAAGGGCCCGACGACGAGCCTAATCGAACCCAAGCCTCGGCTTCCTCATTGGGTCAAGCTCGCGCGGCGTGGTGAGGTGCTAACTGGCTTCCATTCTGCCGATGGAAACTCGTGGGAACAGCTCTCGGTTGAGACGCTCCCACAGTTATCTCACGAAGTCTTCGCCGGGATTGGGGCTGTTTCTCACGCGGAAGGAGTCACCGGCAGCGCGGAATTCGGGGACGTGAAGATCACACCCAGGCCTTAATCTTGTCCGTTCGCTGGGGAGGAGGTTCAGCGGATTCGTGGCAAGTCTGATGCCTCGTTCACATTCCGAAAGTAGGGCTGTAGTCCCGCATCAATCTGGAAAGGCGCCACGAGCTTTGCTTTGATGCCAGCGCGGATGAAACGCTGCATTGATCGATCCGAAGCTCGAAGATGCTCCTTTGCCAAGGCGAGGCAGGTCCGCGGATAGACCGCGGCCAGCGGCTCGAACCAATTGTCGCCAAGCGGCACGATTCCCAAGCCTATTCCGACGGAGTCAGCGACCAGACGCGCCAAGAAATTCGCCTGCATTTCTGGCAGATCAATCGCGAGGACCAGCAGCATCTCATGCTTTGCCACGCGAAGTGCTGCGGAGATTCCGGCGAGCGGCCCCATGCCAGGGGCTTCGTCGTGCACGATTTGCAGACCCGAGCCATCGAAAATTTCTGGAGATGCGGTGGAAATCAATAGCTCGTTCGGAAGCGTCGCTCGGAGGGTGGAAAGCTGATGCTCCCAAAGTGGCGTGCCGCGGAATTCGACCAAGGCCTTTTCGCGGCCCATCCGCGTCGAGCGACCGCCAGCTAGCAGGACCGCCGAGAAGTGAGGAGCTGATTTTGACACGTGAGCGGGCGCCGATTTGAACGGGAAAGCTGTCTCGCCAGCAGCGTGAAGCAAACTTGGATTTGCGCCATTCGTGCGAACCGTTAAGTCCGATTCATGCCGCAGCCCGTGATCCGCGTTCAGCATCTCTATATCTCGTCCGGGCACAACTATTTCGGCCATCACGGACGGGCGCCTGGAGAACATGAAATGATCGAGTGCCCGGAGATTCATTGCCTCGCCGGTCGAGGAATAGAGGGTGACCGCTTTCTTGACTTCAAATCGAGTTACAAAGGGCAGGTTACGTTTTTCGCGAAGGAGATTTTCGAGGACTTGTGCGCGGGGTTGAAGGTGCACGATCGGTCGCCCGCGGTTTTTCGGCGGAACGTGATCACTAGCGGCGTGGCCCTGAGCGAATACATCGGTGCTGAATTTGAACTCCAAGGCGTGCGCTTTTTGGGCACGGGTGAATGTTCGCCTTGCTTCTGGATGAATCAGGCCTTCGCCCCGGGCACCGAAGCACTGCTAAAAAACCGTGGTGGACTGCGGGCGAGAATCTTAAGTGACGGATGGCTCCGTCCGACTGATTGAGCCGGATACGCACAAAGGAGTTCTTCCAGCATTCCTGCCCCATCGCATCGCTTGACACTCGATTTTCCCGGCTGCTACCACCGTCCGGTGCGCGAGGCCTTGGCGTTTCTTTTTTACCTGGTCCTGCTGTTTTTCGGATGGAAGCAGCCGTATTCCTCGCATCTCGAAGCCATCACTAGTGTCTGGAGTTCACCTCCGCGCCAGCCGGAGTCAGGACGGGTAGCCTCCGATGCCGCCCGTTCCTCCGATCGGGAGGGATCCGGTGAAGGCAGCGATCATAGAAAGGCCGTGAACTTTGCTCGATAGTTTTGGGAGGTGGTTGGTCTACCTGTCGATCGTGGCGCTCACGATCCTGATCGGCTGGAGGCAGCCGTTGCGTTATCGGTTCATGAGCGCCGCAGATATCCAGCAACTCGAGCACCCGACGACCCCCGCGCCGATAACGCCCAGTCCTTCGGACCATCGGCTAACGACGCCGGTCCCTGTCCCTTGGATGCACGACCCAAAGCGGAAAACGTTGTTGGATCGATGATGACGAGAAAGCGCGATTTTGCACTGGCCCGGCAGTCCCATGATCGGGCGGTGGTTTAAGTCACGGGCCGAATTCGGTTTCACCCGGTGGCTCTTCGCGCGCTCGCTGGGGCTGATCTTTTTTGCCGCGTTTGCGTCACTCGCCGTGCAGATGCGCGGATTGGCAGGCGTGCGCGGGATCTCGCCGGTGGCGGAATTTTTGCCCGCAGTCCACGCGCAACTCGGACGTTCTGCTTTTTGGCATGTCCCGACGTTCTGCTGGCTCTCGGCCAGTGACGGATTTCTCGTCGCACAGTGCGTCGCCGGTGCATTGATCGCTTTGGTGATGGTGGCCGGGTTTTGCCCCGGAACCTGTGCGCTCATTTGTTGGGCGCTTTATCTCTCGTTGTGCTCTGTCTGCAGCCCTTTTTTGGATTTCCAGTGGGATGCCCTGCTCCTCGAGACGGCCCTTCTCGCGGCCTTTTTCCTTCCTTGGTCGTTGCATCCGCAATGGCGGCGCATCGGCGGCGTAGCACGCATTTCAGGATGGCTGCTTTGGTGGCTGCTCTTTCGGCTCATGTTTGAATCGGGCGTCGTCAAACTCTCCAGCGGCGATCCGACCTGGCGGGATGGCAGCGCATTTCAGTTCCACTTTTTCACGCAGCCCCTGCCACTTTGGACCGCTTGGTATGTTCATCAATTACCCGATTGGACGCTGAGAACTTTGCAGTGGTGCATGTTCGGCATCGAACTCGTTGCACCGTGGCTGATCTTTGGTCCAAGACGCGCCCGCCACGCCGCAGCGGGTGCACTCGTCTTGTTACAAGTCGTCATTCTCGCGACGGGAAACTACGCCTTTTTCAATTTGCTGACGATCGCACTGTGCCTGTTGCTGATCGAAGATCGATGCTGGCCACCGGCTTGGCGTTTGCGCTGCCTCAGTCTGTCTGAGGTCTCGAAAGAATCCGTTTCTTGCTGGCCCCTCTGGCTGTTTGCGCCGGTCGCGTCCGTGCTCTTTTTGGTTTCCACCGCGCACCTCGTTGGCACCTTTCGCACCGGGATGCCGCTCCGTTTTCTTGCGCGTTGGATCGCGCCGCTGCGGAGCACGAATGGCTACGGTTTGTTTGCTGTGATGACCACCAGGCGGCTCGAAATCGAGGTGCAAGGCAGCAACGACGGGCAGGTTTGGCGGACCTATTCATTCACTTGGAAGCCCGGCGACACCCGCGCACGACCGATGCTCGTGGCGCCGCATCAGCCACGACTCGACTGGCAGCTGTGGTTCGCCGCGCTAGGCGATGTGCGGCAGAATCCATGGTTGGTGAACTTCCTCGTGCGTCTGCTCCAAGGCTCGCCCGAGGTGCTGGCGTTGCTCGAATCGAACCCCTTTCCCGATCGCCCGCCGCGCTATGTCCGCGCGGTCTCGTGGGACTATCGATTTACCACATCCGAAGACAGGAATGCGTGGTGGAAACGCGAATTACGCGGCCTGTATTGTCCCCCGCTCTCGCTGAAAACCGATGCGCCTCCAACGGGCGGCGAAAAGGCGCGTTGAGCTTTTTCGTGAAGAAAAGGGGGCGTTCCTGCGTCAGAGTTCGAATCCAATCATGCCATGAGAATCTTCAAATCCATCTCCACGCTCGTCCTCGGTTTATCGCTCGTCCTGCCTGCGGCGAGTTTCGCAAAAGACAAGCACCGCGACGATCGTCATGACCGCCATGACCGCCATGACAGGCACGACCATCGTGACTATCACGGCTCGCGCGGCCCTTCCGTCGTCTATCGCTCCTACGGCTCGCCCTACCGCTACGGCTCCCGGTCCTATTATGATGACCACTATTATTCCCGACCCAGCGTCGGCATCACACTCAGCACCCGTCCGACCTACTATTCGTCGCCGGTTTATCACGGCCGAGTTTCGTCCTCCTACGGCAGCAGCTTAGCCGCCGATGTCCAGCGCGCGCTCCGCAGCCGCGGCTATTACCACGGCTACATCGATGGCGATGCCGGCCCCGGCACCCGCGCCGCGATCCGCTCGTATCAGGCCCGCCACGGTCTGTATGTGACCGGTCGCATCGATACCTCGCTGCTGCGCTCACTCGGGATTGGTTAATTTCCACTCCCGCTCCCTGCCTCGAAAATTCGCCGACTCCGACGGCTTCCCGCCGTCGGAGTTTTGCGTTTTTTGAGCCAAAATTGACACCCTCCCCGACGACCGGGATAGTCGCCGCCTGTGTTTCGCATCCTTCTCGCAGCCGCCCTTGGGGCGCTGCTCTGCCCCGCCGCGAAAGCTCAGGCCGCCCTGCTACCGTCCCCTGCCCGTTCCACGGTTTTTTTCACCCAAAATCCCGACGCCATTTTGCGCTTCGAGGAAAGGCCTGAAGTGACGCGGCGCATGGTCGATCAATTGGTGCTCGCTGTAACCGGGCAAAAGGATTTGTCGGCGGCGTGGCGCTCGCTCGTGTCACCGAGCGACACGGTTGGGATCAAGGTGAGCGCTGCTGGAGGTCGTTACTTTTCCACTCATCCCGGCGTCGTCGAGGCGCTAGTTGTCGGGCTGGAAAAGGCAGGTGTCCCGCGCTCGCGGGTCATCGTCTGGGATCGCGATGAAGCATTGCTGCGGGAAGCGCTTTTCACTTCGGCGCGCGGTGGCTACGCAGTCCGCGGAATTCCCCCGGCGGAGGGCTACGATCGCCAGGCCCAATTCGTCGCGCCGGTGCTTGGGCGCTTGATTTGGGGCGATCTTCTTTTTCGTGAGAAACAGCTCAAACCCCTCGGCCGGCGTGTCACCGAAGCCTCGCAACTCAGCTCCACCAGCCATCTCGCCACGCTCCTCAGCCACGGCATCACGAAGGTCATCAATGTACCCGTGCTCAGCGACGAAGCCGGCTGCGGCGTCGCCGGCGCGCTCTTCAACATGACCATCCCGAATCTCGACAACTGGCGTCGCTTTACCGCGCCCGGCAATGCCTCCGCCTCCGACTCCATCGGGGAGCTTTACGCCGACCCGCGCATCGGCGGGAAGGTCGTGCTCACCGTCATGGACGGTCTCATCGCACAATACGCCGGCGGACCCTCCGGCAACCCGAATTACGCCTTCGCCCACTGCACGATCTACGCGAGCAAAGACCCTGTCGCGCTCGACGCCACGGCTTTCCGCAGCCTTGAAGCGTGGCGCCGCGAAGCCAATCTGCCGCCCATCGGCCGGCGCGCGGAGTGGCTCGCGACTGCCGCCGATTTGGGTCTTGGGCACTTCGCGGAAAGTCAGATCGATCTGAAATCCGTCACTCCCTCCCGATGACCACCCACGATCTCGGCGGACCCCTGCTCGCGTCGGTTTCGCGCTCGTTTTACCTCACAATCCGCATCCTCCCGGCAGAGCTGCGCGAACCGATCGGACTCGCTTATCTGCTGGCCCGAGCGAGCGATACCATCGCCGACACCGCCGATGCGCCCGCTTCCGTGCGCCTCCGACATCTCGCGGCGTTCGGTGAAATGATCCGCACGGGGAGGCGGGAAAGTCTTCGCCGCTTTGCAACGGGAAATCATGCCCCACCGATCACGGGGAACGCGAACTCATCGCGAAGATCGACCGCTGCCTCGCTTGGCTGGCTTCGCTCCCCGCGCCTGACCGCGCGCGAGATCGCTGCCGTGATGGGAAAGATCATCCGCGGCCAGACGCTCGACCTCGAGCGCTTCGATGGCGGCAAACAAATCGTCGCCCTGCAAATCGGCGGCGGAGCTCGATGAATACACGTATCTCGTCGCGGGTTGCGTCGGGGAATTCTGGACGCCGCATCTGCCTGCAACATCTTCCGAAATACTCGACGCTGCCGACCGGCAGAGCTGATGTCGGCTCGGCATCAATTTCGGCAAGGGCCTGCAACTCGTGAACATCCTGCGCGACCTCCCGGCGGACTTGCGCACGGGCCGCTGCTACCTCCCCGAGCCGACGAGCTCGCGCCGCCGCCACCCGACCCCCGAAGACCTTGTGTCCAAGCCGATCGCCGCGCGCCCAGTGTTCGACCACTGGCTCGCACGCGCCGCCGCGCATCTCGACGGACGGCGTCCTCTACATCGCCGCGCTGCGCTCGGCCGCGCCTTCGCGCGGGCTGCTTTCCTCCCGTGGTATCTCGGGCTCAAAACCATTGCGCTCATGCGGAGTCGGCCGCCACTCGAAAGCGCGTTTCAAGATCAAAGTCCCGCGCTGCGACCGTCCGCTTCGCCCTCGCGCTCGCGCTGCCGGTCGCCTTCTCCAATCGCGCGCTGCCCCGTGGGTCAGGACAGCCGCGAGCTGTGCTAACCGCGCTACTTGGAGAAAAATTCCGCTGCTTTTCGGAGATCGGTTTCTCCGAGCCGTTCGAGGACGAGCAGCATGTCTTCCCAGACCTTGCGCTTTTCGGTGAGCGATTGGTTCCGCAGCAGGTAGGCAGGGTGATACGTGGCCATCAGGGGGATGCCGTCGAACTCGTGCCAGCGCCCGCGCAAGCCGCGCCATCGGCTCCGTCTCGCCGAGCAAACCCTCCATCGCGGTCGCGCCGAGCGCGACGAGCGACGCGCGGCTGGATGATCTCGATCTGCTGCTGCAAATACGGCAGGCAGGTCTCCATTTCCGCGGGCTTCGGCTTGCGATTGCCGGACGTCGCCCGCCGGCATGTCGGGCCGGCATTTGAGGACATTCGCGATGTAAACGTCGTCGCGCTGGCAAGCCCATCGCCTCGATGATCTTGGTGAGCAGTTGCCCCGCTTTTCCGACGAACGGCTCGCCCTGCAAGTCCTCGTCCTCGCCCGGCGCTTCGCCGACAAACATCAGCTCCGCCTCGGGATTGCCCACGCCGAAGACGACCTGCGTGCGAGTCGCCGCCAGATGCGGACACCGCGTGCAAACCAAGCGTGGGACCGCGCATCGCGGCCAGTTGCTCCGCTTTGCCCGCTCCAGCGGGACCGGGATGGGCGCGAAATCCATCGACGCCGGCGGGACAGGCAAAGGCGCAACAGCGCGCGCGGCTGACTCGATTTTGAAGGCAGGCCGCGGCTCCGCGACCGCCGGCTTTTCCGCCAGTGCGGGCACCGCACGGATGTGCGCGAGACGCGCGAGCGCTCCGCGGTCGGCGCGCAACTCGACGCCACTCTCGCGCAGTTCGCTGAGCGTGCTGTGGACGAGTTCAAGGGCGTGCGAAAAGGACATGGTCGGGACTTTGGAAATTCCGATGGGCCATTCCGTTCTCTCAACGCTCAACTTTCAACTCGCAACTACCGCGCCGGCTTCCACGAAATCGGCGGGAATCGGCGACTCGAAATTCACGCGTTCGCCGGTGCGCGGATGCGATGAAGCCGAGCTTCCAGGCGTGCAGCATCTGGCGCGCAAAGCCGGCGCGTTTCCCGTAGACGTCGTCGCCGAGCAGCGGATGGCCGAGGTGCTTCAGATGCACGCGAATCTGGTGCGTGCGGCCGGTGTGCAGCGTGCATTCGACGAGCGTCGCGCCGCGATTTCGCGCAGGACACGCTAGTCAGTGCGGGCAGCGCGGCCGTGTTCGAGGACCGGTCATCTTCTTACGCTGCACCGGATGCCGCGCGATCGGCGCTTCGATGATTCCAGTGGACTTCGAGAAATGGCCGGACGCGAGCGCGAGGTAGATTTTCGTCACCTCGCGCCCGGCGAACTGCGCGGAAAGCGGCTGGTGCGCGACGTCGTTTTTCGCCGCGACGAGGCAGCCGCTCGTTTCCTTGTCGAGCCGATGAACGATGCCCGGTCGCTGCTCGCCGCCGATGCCGGAGAGCGCGGGGCAGTGGTGGAGCAGCGCGTTGACGAGCGTGCCGTCCCAATTTCCCGCCGCCGGATGCACGACCATGCCGGCGGGCTTGTTGATCACGATGAGATCGTCGTCCTCGAAAAGCACGTCGAGCGCGATGGCTTCAGCGCGTGTCTCGACGGGCACGGCAGCGGGTTCGTTGACCATGATGCCGTCACCCGCGCGGAGTTTGGCATTCGGCTTTTGAGCCGCGGTGTCGTTGAGGGTGACGTGTCCCGCTTTGATCAAGTCTTGAATGCGCGACCGCGACAGAGTCGGGATTTGCGCGGCGAGATATTGATCGATTCGCACGCCTGCGCAGTCGGGTGGGACGAGAAATTCGACAAGCGGCATGGGTGGATCAAGGTGGGTTTAAGCGAGCGTCAGGCGAGTTTTTCAAAGCTCGGTGCTGGCTGCGACGGGCTCAAAGTTCAACTCCCGACGCCCAACGATCGACGTTAAGGCAGGAGAATTCCTGCGCGCCTGGTTCTTGCAAGCTTTGGACATCGGGCTGCGGCCGAGGATGACCGCGTCAAACGATTCCTTTCGTGAAGCCCAAGTAGTTCCGCATTTACCAGCGCATGGCGTTTCCTTAAATCCCGCGGACCTATGGCCTTTCTGAACGACAATTATTTGAAGCTCCGCGCCGGTTATCTTTTCCCCGAAATCGGGCGACGGGTGGGCGCCTTTTGCACGGCAAACCCGGAGGCGGCCAAGCGCTTGATCCGCTGCGGCATCGGTGACGTCACGGAACCGCTGCCGGAAGCAGCTCGAACGGCGATGCATGCGGCGGTCGATGAAATGGGTGCGCGCGAAACTTTCCGAGGTTACGGCCCGGAACAGGGCTACGAGTTTCTTCGCAATGCCATCGCGCAGGGCGATTATCGTGATCGCGGATTGGACGTCGCGGACGACGAGATTTTCGTCTCGGACGGCTCGAAGTGCGACTGCGGGGCGATCCTCGACGTCCTCGGCGAGCGCAATGTGATCGCGGTGATGGACCCGGTGTATCCGGTCTACGTCGACACGAATGTGATGGCTGGGCATACCGGCGATGCGAACGAAGCGGGGACCTACGCCGGGTTGATTTACCTCGAATGCAATGAGGCAAATGGCTTCGTCGCGGACGTGCCAGAGGCGCACGCGGACCTCATTTATCTTTGCTTTCCCAACAACCCGACGGGATCTGTGGCGACGCGGGCGCAACTCGAGGCGTGGGTAAAATACGCACTGGCGCACGACGCCATCTTGCTTTTCGACGCGGCCTACGAAGCATACGTCGCCGAACCAGGCATACCGCACTCGATCTACGAAATCCCGGGTGCACGCGAGTGCGCGATCGAGTTTCGCAGCTTCTCGAAAAATGGTGGTTTTACCGGGACTCGTTGCGCATTTACCGTGGTGCCGAAATCGCTGCAGGCGCGCACTTCCTCGGGGGAAAGCGCCGCCCTCCATCCACTGTGGAATCGGCGGATGAGCACGAAATTCAATGGCGTGAGCTACATCGTGCAGCGCGCGGCAGAGGCGCTCTACAGCGAGGCTGGGAAGACGCAAATCGCCGGACTGATCGAGCACTACATGGGCAATGCCGCCATCCTGCGCGAGGCTGTGGCGAAGACCGGACTCGGCGTGTGGGGCGGTGTGAACGCGCCTTACATTTGGGTGCAGACACCTCCCGGAACGACGAGTTGGGAGATGTTCGACCGCATGCTCGGCGAAGCGAATGTCGTCATCACCCCCGGGAGCGGCTTCGGCAGCGCCGGCGAGGGATATTTCCGCATCAGCGCGTTCAACAGCCGGGCAAATGCAGAGGAGGTCGCGCGGCGGATGCAGTCAATCACCTGGCTGTAGCTGGCTTTTTAGCGTCAGCTCCGCGTGGATGGGCGCGGAGCGACGGGCGCGGAAATGCCAAAGAACTCCCCTAGCGGCACTTCCGATGCTATGATCACACCGGCAAAAACGCCTTTACCGTCCCATGCCGTACCGCCTATATCGCTCCCGTTCCAAGACATGAAACGGATTCTCGCGCCACTTTTTGGACTCATCCTCGCCGCTGCCGTCACCGCGCAGGGCCCCTACCACAGCAGCGAAGACTTCGCCCGTTACGCCTCGAAACTGAGGGAAAATGCCCTCGTGCAGTTGGAGCCAAAGGTCGTCGTGCCTACGACTTCGCGCAGCGGCCTCGTCGGCGGGAAGTATCCGTGGAAAAACGGCATCGTCACGACCACGTTCTGGGTGGGTGAAAGTGCGAGCACCAACAACCCGGTGCACAACCGTTCCAGCTCATGGGATCTCGACTGGGAGGGGAGTTTCGGTGGATTCGACAATCCAGACCCCGCCGCCCGGCGCGATTACATCCCTGCCAAGTTTCAGCCGCGGCAAAATCCCTTTTACGTCGCGCTCCCCTACAACGATGTCACCCGCGGCACGACGAAGCCCGAGGCACGGCAGGTCATTCCATGGTTCCGCCAAGCCTTCGAGCGTGAGGGCAAGAGCGTCTGCCGCGACCGTTGGGTGGAGATTCGGAACCAAAGGGGACGGAGCTGCTATGCGCAATGGAGCGATTGCGGCCCCTTTCGGACTGACCATTATCAATACGTATTCGGCAACGAGCGGCCGAAACCAAACCTCAATCGCGGTGCCGGCCTCGATATCAGCCCGGCCGTGCGCGACTACCTTGGCCTCGCGCCGACCGACACCACGGATTGGCGGTTCGTCGAATTCCGCGACATCCCAAACGGACCGTGGGCCAAGCTCGGCGACAACAACACCTTCGTACAAGTCGGCCGAAGCAGCGGCACCCGCGTCGTGAATGCGGTGCCTGCTCCAGCGGCCCCGCGCCGTTCCGCCGAGATGCCGACGGTCGTCACCAAGAGCGCGAAGTAACTCGCCTGCGCAAGTTTTTTGCAGCCCGCTGGCCCCGCTGCCGATGCCGTTTTCTGCCGCCGACTCCCTCAGCCTGCTCCGCAACGCGCACGCGGATGACCGGCTCGCGCATGCCTATTTGATCGTCGGCCCGGAGGGCTCGGGAAAACGCCAGCTCGTGACCGCTCTCACCGGCCTCATCCTCGGTGCGGATGCGGAGCCGCTGAAACATCCAGACGCCCACGTCCTCGAACCCGAATCGCGGAGCCGCCGCATCGATATCGAGAAAGTCCGCGGCCTCGAACGCGAACTCCAGATGCGTTCGGCACGTGGTGGGAAAAAAGTGGGCATCCTCTTCGATGCCGACCGGCTCCAGGAGCAGGCCGCGAATGCCTTTCTCAAGACTCTTGAGGAGCCACCTGCTCACTCGCATCTTTTCCTCGTCAGCTCGCTGCCCGATCAGCTGCTCGAGACAATCCTTTCGCGGTGCCTCGAGATTTCGATCCAACCCACGGAGCGTTGCGGTGTCACGGAGTTGCAAGCTGGATTGCTGCGCGTGCTTGCCAGCTTCAGCAGCCAAGGCCAACCAGAAGTGCCACACGTTTTCCAGCTCATCCGCAGTTTTCAGGAACTGCTCGCGCAGGCGCGCCAGAAGATCGCGGATGAATGTGCCGCCGCTTTGAAAAAAGAGGAACCACTCTACAAGCAGGTTGACAACAAAGCCGGGCTCGAAGACCGCGAAGAGTTTTACAAGGCCCTCGCCCAGAGTCGTTACATCGCTGAACGCTCGCGGCTGCTCGCCATCCTCGAGCAGTGGTGGGCCGATGTGCTTCGGCAAAATGCCTGTCCCGCCAATGGGTCGGTTCCGCCGCTCGATCATCCGGATTTCTCCGGCAACACCGCGGCCCTCGCTGTGCGGCACACCTCAGCTCAGCTCCTCCGGAAGACCGCCGCGCTTACTCGGATGCGCGAGAATCTCGGCCGCAACGTCCAGGAACAACTCGCGATCGAAGTCGGATTTCTGAACGTATTCTCTTGAGCATTGATCCGCCGCGGCTGCTGCGGTGGAAAGCCGCTCACGCCTCCACCGGCACCCGTCCGCCCAGCAAGACAAGATCCCCTTCCCGTGCCGCATCGACGCGCATCCGGCTGCCCGCGGCCTGCGCCAGGGCACGCGCATGCATCAGCATGTTGGAAATGAAGCGATCGTCGTGCGCGGGGTCGTGGTGAAACAGAAAAAGCCGCTTCACGTTCGCGGAGACCGCGAGCCGCACCACCTCGTCCACGCAACCGTGCCCCCACCCGACGTGCGAGAGATACTCCTCCGCATTGTATTGCGCGTCTGCGATCAGAATGTCCGCCTCGCGCAGGAACTCGACGAGGTGACTCTCCAGTGTGCTCGGCAGGACACGGCCATCGGTGCCCGTGCGGTTTTTGGAAAAGGTCTCGTTGTCCGGCATGTAAACGACGGACCCGCCGGGCGTCGCCAGACGATAGCCGACACACACGCCGGGGTGATTCGTAAAGCACGCCTCGCCCTCGATGCTGCCGATCGCGAACTTCATTTCCTTCAGCTCCTCGATCACGATATTCCCCGGCATTTGGTCGAGCGCGATCGGGAAATAGGGGCTCTCCATCTGCCCCGCCAGCGTCGCTGCCAGCCGGTCCCGCGCGCCTTCATAGCCGAGAATGTGCAGCTTGTTGCGCGCTTCGTAGGCGGGGAGGAAGAATGGAAACCCCTGGATATGATCCCAGTGCGTGTGCGTGATCAGCAGGGTCAAATCCATCGGCCTTTCCTCGAATTCCGCCGCCAGCGCATGCCCGAGCGCCCGCATCCCGGAGCCAGCGTCAAGGATGATGATTTCACCCGCCGCGCGCACCTCGACGCACGAGGTATTCCCACCAAAAAACACCGTGGAAGTCCCTGGGGTCGGAATCGAGCCGCGTACGCCCCAAAACCGGATCCGCGTCGCCTCCGCATCGAATTCCGTGTCGATCGCCGGCACCGGTTTCCGCTCGCCCAGCTTCGGCGCGACGCGCTCCAACGCATCCTCCAGCCGGGAAAATTCGATCGGCTTCACGAGGTAAAGATCCGCGCCGGCTTCCTCCGCCATTTTCCGATCGGTCGGATAATCGCGCCCCGTGCACACGATGATGCGTGTATTCCTCAATTCGATCCGCTCGCGGACCGCGCGGCACACGCTGAAGCCATTGCCCCGCGGCATCAGCAAATCGCACAGAATCACCTCGGGACGATGCAGCATCGCGAGTTCGACGCCGGCGTCACCATCGCCCGCTTCAAAAACTTGCCAGCCGTGGCGACGCAAAATCTCCGCAGCCGGGGCGCGGCACTCAGCGTCGTCGTCGATAATCAGGATCGTTCTCAATCGCTGCGCGAATCGTTTCAGCTTGTCGGCAAAACACAAGCCGCCGCTCTTGTCTTCTTCGCGGGAAACGTTGGCGCGCTTGCCGCCGTCGGTCGCCTCCCGGTAACTTCCGCCGATGCAAATCGACAATCTGCGCAGCCCTCGCGAAAAGACCCGCGGTCTCTATTACTTCCCGCGGATGATCGACAAAATCCGCCTCCACGCCGCCGGCAAACTCCCCGACGACTACGTGAAAAATCTCGGCACGGGTTTCGACGGGCGCTGTGTCAGCTTCTTGAAAGTCGAGTATCCCGCACTCGTCGAACGGGTCGCCAAAGGCGGCAGCGACGAAGAGCTTCTCGACTGGTGCTTGGAAACCGGGCGCCAGCCGAGTGAGGAAGAAATCGAGGTCTGGAATGGCTTCATGAGCAAGCGCGGCTGGAACGACGAAGCAGCGGAGATTCTCGAGCGCCGCAAACGTGAAAACGGCATCCAGGACCGCGCCGACATTGCAACGATGTTCGACTACATCGACATCGACGAAGGCCGCGATCCGCAATCCCGCTAGCGACCTTTCGGCTCTCATCCCTCGCGCAATTCATACCCGAGGATACTCAGGCAGTAGATTGCAGCCGTCTCGGTTCGCAAAACAATCGGCCCAAACGAAATTGGAGCGCATCCATTTTCCCGTGCCATCGCCAGTTCCTCAGGCGTAAAATCACCCTCCGGTCCGATGAGTATCGTCGCGCTGGAAATCCTGCTGCGAGGCCGATCCGCGAGCACTTTCTTCAAGCACTGCGCATCACTTTCCAGCGATCCGATCAGTCGCAGATCCGCCTCGCGCGCCGACTCGAAAAACGCCCGCGGCGTCTGGGGAACTGGGATCATCGGCACCCAATTCTGACCACACTGCTTCGCCGCTTCGATCGCTACCCGCTGCCACTTTTCGCGCTTTTTCTCCGCCTCCTCCGCGCCGAGTTGCACGACCGTTCGCGTCGTCAGTAGAGGAACGATCTCACTTGCTCCGAGCTCCGTCGCCTTCTCGATCACCAGTTCCATACTTTTTCCCTTCGGAATTGCCTGCGCGAGCGTAATCCGGCACCGCATCAACGCATTTTCGACCCGCTCCAGCGCTCGACACTCTACCCGATTTTTCCCCGCCGAAACGATCTCCGCGACCATCTCCACACCAGCCCCATTAAATATGCGGACTGACGCTCCCGCCTTCATCCGAAGCACATCCACACAATGATGTGCTTCCGCACCCGTCAGCACCGGGCGCTCATCATTCCACTCGCTCGGCGGCAGAAAAAATCGAGGCATCACTCATTCTCTAACACCACCCGCAACTCTCAACGACTCTCCGCCGCAACTGTTATCGCCAACTACGCTGCGCGCTGCTGTCGACGGAAAATCCTCGCTCGCTCCGGTGCGAAATTGACTCGCGATTGCCGCTCCGCATGATCCCGCGCTCTTCCGCCGCCATGCTCGAAAATCACGTCCTCAAAATCACCCGCGAACTCAACCTCCAGCCGCGCCAGGTTGCCGCGACTGCGCTGCTCATTGAGGAAGGAGCAACCGTCCCCTTTATCGCGCGGTATCGGAAAGAAAAGACGGGCGAGCTCGACGAAGTCCAGATCACCGCCATCCGCGACCGGCTCGAGCAACTCGGCGAACTCGACAAGCGCCGCGACGCGATTGTCACCTCGCTGAACGAGCGCAAGCTGATGACCGAGACGCTGCAAAAACGCATCGACTCTGCCGAGACGATCACTGCGCTCGAGGACATCTACCTCCCCTTCCGTCCGAAAAAGCGCACGCGCGCGATCATTGCGAAAGAAAAGGGCCTCGAGCCACTCGCCGAGCTTTTGTGGGCGCAGGATCCCGCCACCGACCCACTCGCCGCCGCGCAGGGATACGCGGGCCGTGAATATTCCGTCGATGACGTGAAAGCTACGATCAAAGACCACGCCGAGGCGCTCGCCGGAGCGCGCGACATCCTCGCCGAGCGCATGAGCGACGACGCCGCAGTCCGCGCGAAAATGCGCGCGCTCTACCTCGCCGACGGCGTCATCAAATCCAAAGTCGTCAGCGGGAAAGAAGAAGAAGGCGCGAAATTTAAAGACTACTTCGACTGGAGCGAACCCGCCGCCGCCGCCCCCTCCCACCGCGTCCTCGCCATCCGCCGCGGCGAGAACGAAGGCGTGCTTTTCTCCCGCCTCACCCCGCCCGAAGAACAAGCGCTGACTGTGATCGAGCACGCCTTTGTCAGAAACAAATCGGCGGCCGCCGAGCAGGTCCGGCTCGCCGCGCAGGACAGTTTCAAGCGCCTGCTCGGCTTCGCGATGGAAGGCGAGGCGCGCATCACCGTCAAGAAACGCGCCGATGATGAAGCCATCCGCGTCTTCGCCGATAACCTCCGTGAACTCCTCCTCGCCTCGCCGCTCGGCCAGAAGAACATGCTCGCGATCGACCCCGGATTTCGCACCGGCTGCAAAGTCGTCGTCCTCGACCGGCAGGGCAAATTGCTCGGCAACGACGTTATCTTTCCCGAGCAAGGTGACCGGCGTGCGAATGAAGCCGCCGAGGTCATCAAAGCCGTGGTGAAGAAATTCGAGATCGAGGCCATCGCGATCGGCAACGGCACCGGCGGACGCGAAACCGAGACCTTCATCCGCCGCCTCGGACTCCCCGCGTCCATCCCCATCGTCTCGGTGAACGAAAGCGGCGCATCGATCTACTCTGCGAGCGAAGTCGCGCGCGAAGAGTTCCCAAATCACGACCTCACCGTGCGCGGCGCCGTCTCGATCGGACGCCGCCTGATGGACCCGCTCGCCGAACTCGTGAAGCTCGATCCGAAGTCGATCGGCGTCGGCCAGTACCAGCACGACGTCGATCAAAACGCGCTCAAGCGCTCGCTCGACGACGTCGTGATGAGTTGCGTGAACGGCGTCGGCGTCGAGCTCAACACCGCTTCCAAGCAGCTCCTGAGCTACGTCTCCGGGCTGAACGCGCGCACCGCCGGGAACATCGTCGCGCACCGCGACGAGCACGGCCCGTTCAAATCCCGCGCCGAGCTGCTTGACCGTCCCCGGCCTCGGCCCGAAGGCCTTCGAGCAAGCCGCCGGCTTTCTCCGCATCCGCGACGGCGCGCATCCGCTCGATGCCAGTGCCGTGCATCCCGAGCGTTACGAACTCGTCGATCGCATCGCCGCCGACCTCGGCTGCACCGTGCTCGACCTGCTCCGCGACTCCGCGCGCCGCGCGAAAATCAACGCGCAAAAATACGTTACCGCCGAGGTCGGGCTGCCTACTTTGAAAGACATCGTCGCCGAGCTCGCCAAGCCCGGCCGCGATCCGCGCAAGCAATTCGAAGCCTTTGCCTTCAACGACGCCGTCTCGAAAATGGAAGATCTTCAGCCCGGCATGAAGCTCCCCGGCCTCGTGACAAACGTCACGGCCTTCGGCGCCTTCGTGGATATCGGCGTGCACCAGGACGGCCTCGTCCACGTCAGCCAGCTCGCCGATTCGTTCGTCAAAAACGCCGCCGATGTCGTAAAAGTCTCGCAGCGCGTGACCGTCACCGTTGTTGAGATCGACCTGCCAAGGAAACGCATCGCGCTTTCGATGAAAAGCAAACCTGAGCTCGTCGCCCGCGCCGACCGCAAAACCGAAGCCGCCCCACGCGACGTCAAACGCTTCGCCGAGATCAAGCCACAGCCCGCCGCCGGCAACGACTGGTTCAGTCAGGCGCTGCAAAAGAAGAAGTAGAGTGCGCATTGCAACTCCCGGGTGAGGCATGCGACCCGCGTGCTGTTCTCAACGTCCCACCGTGGACGCCGATCGCACTCCGCCTCGCTGAACACGTCGGCCAGACCCACCCTTCCCGTCGATCTTTGTGGCGGGTCACCGCAAAACGGACGCGGCCGCGTGCTTCACCCTGACTCTTGCGTCGCTCCCGTTCCCGCCGTATCTCCGACCCGTGCCGAATCCTTTGCCAGACAGTCTCGGACGCCCCTTGCGCGATTTGCGACTCTCGGTCACCGATCGTTGCAACTTTCGCTGCACTTACTGCATGCCGAAGGAAATGTTCGGTCAGACCTACGCTTTCCTGCCGCGCAGCGAGATCCTCAGCTACGAGGAGATCACGCGCCTCGCTCGTGTTTTTGTGAACCTGGGCGCGGAAAAATTGCGCGTCACCGGAGGCGAACCGCTTCTTCGCCAAGACCTTGAACGACTCATCGAAATGCTCGGCGCCATCAATGGCATCCGGGATCTCACACTCACCACCAACGGTTCGCTTCTCGCCGGAAAAGCGCGCGCCCTTCGCAACGCCGGATTGCGGCGCCTGACCGTCAGCTTGGATTCGCTCGACGAGTCGCGCTTCGTGAAAATGAACGACGTGAAGTTCCCCGTCGCTCGCGTCCTGCAAGGCATCGAAGCCGCGCTGGCGGCGGGATTTTCTCCATCAAGATCAACATGGTCGTGCAGCGTGGCGTGAATGACGACGATATCGTTCCGATGGCCCGCCGCTTTTCCGGCTCTGATTTTATCCTGCGCTTCATCGAATACATGGATGTCGGATCGACCAACGGATGGCGGCTCGACGAAGTCGTTTCGGCTGCCGAAATCATTGACCGCCTCGACGCCGAGTTGCCGCTCGAGCCACTTCCAGCCAGCTATCGCGGCGAAGTGGCGCGCCGTTTTCAGCATCGCGACGGCGGCGGCGAGATCGGCATCATCTCCTCTGTCACGCAGCCGTTTTGCAGCGACTGCACCCGCGCGCGCCTCTCCGCGGAAGGGCGCCTCTACACCTGTCTGTTTGCCAGCGAAGGCTTTGATCTTCGCACTCCTCTGCGCTCCGGAGCGAGCGACGCTGACCTCACCGACCTCATTGCGGGAATCTGGACCGCCCGGCGCGACCGCTATTCCGAACTCCGTTCGTCGCAAACGGTCTCTGCCCCCAAAGCCGAGATGTCCCTCCTCGGCGGCTGATCCGCCGAGCGACTCACTCCGCCAAATGGCGGAGCGCTTCAAGAATAGCGGGCATCACCAGCGGCAGACATTCACCGATCGCGCGCGGATTGCCGGGCAGATTGACGATGAGGGTTCGCCCCCGCGTGCCCGCCGTGGCACGCGAAAGAATCGCCGTCGGCACTTTGGCAAACGACTGCGCGCGCATGATTTCACCGAAGCCCGGCAACTCCCGATCGAGAACGGCGCGCGTCGCCTCCGGCGTCACATCGCGCGGCGCCGGACCAGTGCCGCCGGTCGTTACGATCAGAGCGCAAGCCGCTTCATCGCAAAGACGCCGCAGCTCCGATTCGATCTGCGCGCGATCGTCGGGGATCAACACCACCGACCACGAAACCTCATCCGCACAGCATTCCGCGAAAACCCGCTCGATCTCCGGACCGCTCCGATCCTCGTAAATCCCCGCGCTCGCGCGGTCGCTTAAAGTGATCCGCGCCGCCCTCATTCCTTGCGCTTCTCGGTCACGCGAATGGCACCGATCACCATCGTTTTATCCACGGCTTTGCACATGTCGTAAATCGTCAGCGCAGCCACGCTCACGGCGGTTAGTGCCTCCATTTCGACGCCGGTTTTAGCCGTCGTCGAAGCGAGCGCAACGATGCGGATCGCCTCGTTCTCGATGAAAAAGCTCACCTCCACAGCATCCAACGGCAGCGAATGGCAAAGCGGGATCAGCGCGTCAACCCGCTTCGCTGCAAGGATGGCGGCAATCTTCGCCACCGTCAGCACGTCGCCTTTCGGCAGCGCTTGCTCGCGCAAGGCGATGATGGTTGCAGGCTGACAGCGCACCTCTCCCTCGGCGATTGCGACTCGCTTTTGCTCCGGTTTGGCTCCGACATCGACCATGCGCGCGCCGCCGCTTTCGTCGAGATGAGAGAAACGAGGGGAAGTTTCGGGTGAGTCCATGGATGGAAATCAGCACGCGTCGAGGAGGAGGCAATTCACAATTTCGCCGGCCGCCGCAGAGGGTGAACCAGCCGCAATTCGGATCAGAGAATTGGCGGTCGCGATGCCGCAGAGATCGCCGGAACTGCGCCAGCCGAGCGGGCGAACGGTCAGCCGTCCACAGTCCGCAAATAAATACGCCGGCCAGAAGATTTCCCGCGCACCCGTAGCGGCGGGCAAATCAATGGCGAGTGCCGCCGACCCCTGTGGCCATGCGGGTTCCGCGCCCCTGAGCCGAGATAGCGCCAGTCGAACCGCGGTGTGAAAACCGACGAAATGCGAGACTGGATTCCCCGGGATCACGAACGCTACTTGCCGCCCGCGCGTGGCGAAGGCGAGCGGCTTGCCCGGTCGCATATTGACTCCGTGAAAGTGGACCTCGAATCCGAACTGTCGTACCGCAGTGACGCCGATATCGTAATCTCCAACGCTCGCGCCGCCGGAAATCAAGAGGATGTCCCAGTCGCTTTCTCGGATCGCGGAAACCTCGCGAAGCAAGGTGGGGAGCTCGTCTCCGCACCGGCGATGGTGCACGAGCTCGGCACCGCACTCGGTGAGCAGGCCCGCGATCAGTGTTGAATTGGTGTCGCGAATTTGGCCAGCACCTGGCTGCACCTCCGGCGAAACGAGCTCGTCCCCCGTCGCGAAATGAATCACGCGCGGAACCGGCGAAACGACCGGTTCCACGGCACCGGCCTGCGCCAGCACCGCCATCTCCGGCGCGCGGAGTCGCAAACCCGAACGGAGGATAACATCGCCCGCGCGAGCATCCTCTCCACGCTGCCGCACGTGCGTCGTCGCAATGCGGCGCGATGGTTTCATGACGTCGCCTTCCCTCATCACATCCTCCTGCATGATGACCTGCGAGGCCTGTCCTGGCAGCCGCGCGCCGGTGAACACGCGCGCACATTCGCCGCGCTGCAAACCGAAATCCGGAACGTCTCCCGCGCGGACTTCACCGACGATCTTGAAGCTCGCCGAGTCGTCATCGAGGCGCACAGCGTAGCCGTCCATGGCCGAGCGATCGAAGGCGGGCGCATCTTCGGGAGCGACGATATCCTGACGCAAGACGCGCCCGTGCGCGCGGCTCAGCGACAGGACGATCGGATCGAGCGGCGTCACGCGGGCGAGGATGACGGCACGCGCTTCTTCGAGAGAAAGCATGGCGCGGGAGCCTACGTCGGACGTCTGTTTTGGCGAGTTTGTTCTCCCCGTTTGGTTGCGATTGCGTGCCGTTCGCGCCGCGCCTAAAGGTGGGCATGCAAGTGAAACTCCTCGCGTTTGCTCAGGTCGGAGACCGGCTCGGCTTCCGCGAGTGCGCATTTGAATGCGAGCCACATGAGACCCCGCGCCTGATGCTCGCCCGGCTCGCTCCTGAGCTGGATACGGCCTCGTTGCGAATCGCCGTGGATTGCGAATACCACGAGTGGGACAAGCCGATCGGCCAAGCGCATGAGGTCGCCCTCATCCCGCCGGTGAGCGGAGGCTAGCCCTAGGTTCACGATGGAAGCTGAGATCCTTTTCACAAGTTCAGTCATTTCAATCCCAAGACTCGTGCTGCCTTCGCGCGAGATCGGCGCATGCGTGGAATTCCAAGGACTAGTTCGTGAAATTGAACGCGGGTCCACCCTGGAAGGGCTTGAGTACGAGATTTACGAGCCGATGGCCTCCCAGCAACTCGAGCGCATCTTTGCGGAGTTGCACGCCACGTATGCGGTGGATTCGGTCACGTTCATTCATCGTCTCGGCTGGGTTCCGGTGGGTGAGGCTTCAATGTTCGTGCGCGTCCTCTCAGCGCATCGCGGGGCGGCTTTGGCGTTTTGCGGAGCAGCAATCGACCGGATGAAGCTCGATGTCCCGATTTGGAAACGACTGCGAAGCTAGCACCCGCGGAACCTTTCAGCCGAGCCGCTCGGCCACGCTCTCGCACAAGCCGATGAACGTTTCCTCCGCGAGATTCAGCCGCCGTCCGCGCCAGTGCAGCACGCCCCACCGGCGTTTGAGCTTCCGCTTTCCCAGCGGCAGCGTGACGAGTGACTTCTCCCTAAGTTCCTGTCGCAAGGTCCAGGGCGCGAGAATGCTGACGCCGTGGCCGAGCTTCACGAGTTCCTTGATCGCCTCCATGTTCCCCATGTCGAGCAGGCTGTGGAGCGTGATTTTATCGCGCCGGAAATACTCCTCGATCAGCTCAAACGTGTAGCTCCCCTTCCCGTAGAGAATGTAGTGCTGCCGCGCAATTTCTTCGCGGTTCACGCGGCCCGCTCGCGCCCACGGGTGCAGTGGAGCGACCACGAAAGTCAATTCGTCCGTGAAGAGCGGGCGGAACTCGAGTGGCTCATCGCGGCGTGGCTCCAAGTTCACCGCCAAGTCGATGCGATGCGCGCGCAAGACTTCGATATTGGCCGGCGTGTCGCCCGGCGTGATGGAAATCGCGCAGTGCGGAAAGCTCTCTTTGAACTCTCTCAGCACTGACGGGAGCACATATTGGCAGGCGGTGGTGCTCGCTCCGATCCGCAGCCGGCTGCTTCCCCATTTCCCCAGGTGGCTGAGTTCGGACCGCGCAGCATCCATCAAACTCAGAATGCTTTCCGCATGAACGAGAAGCTGCTCTCCGGCCTGCGTGAGCACCACCGTTTTGCCCATTCTGTCCAAAAGGCCACAGCCAAGATCCTGCTCCAGTGCCTTCATGGAATGGCTGATCGCCGATTGGCTCAAGTGCAGCTCGTGCGCGGTACGCGTAAAGCTATTGGTGCGGGCGAGGATGGAGAAGGCGCGAAGTTGCCTGCTATCAAGCGGCTCGGACATGATGAATTATATTCATCATTCGCATCAAAAAGTCGCAAGATATTTATGACCCTACCAGCGACCGGATGGCACCGCGGCAGCTAATTGGCGCCGGACGGAAAATTTTCGTCCGACAATGCGCAAAAAACATCATGCCCAGCACCGCCTGCTACGACTTGGCTTCGTGGCGCTGGCCGATTCCGCGCCGCTCATCATGGCGCAGGAACTCGGCCTCTTCGCCGCGCATGGACTGAACGTCGAACTGCACTGCGAAGTGGGCTGGGCGACGGTGCGCGACAAGATCATCTACGGCGAACTCGAGGCGGCCCATGCACCAGCCGGGCTCGTTGTGGCTGCAAGCTGCGGCTTTGGTTGCGTGCGGGTGGATTGCCTCACCGGGCTCGTGCTGAATCTGCACGGCAACGCGATCACGCTCTCGCAAAAGCTATGGCGCCAGGGCGTGCGCGACGGTCGGAGTCTCGCCCGCGCCATTGCCGCCGCCGATGAGGCTTACGTCTTCGGCGTGGTCCACACTTACGCGGCGCACAGTTTTTTGCTGCGAAATTGGCTGCGCTCGCACGGCATCGATCCAGAGCGGCATGTGAAGATCGTCGTCGTTCCGCCCGCGCAGGTTCATGCGAATCTCAAAGCCGGACATCTTGATGGATACTGCGTCGGCGAGCCTTGGAATTGTCTCGCGGTTCTATCAAAATCCGGCTGGTGCGTTGCCACGAGTGAAGAGTTGGCGCCTCGGCACCCAGAAAAGGTGCTGATGGTCAGGCGGGAATTCGCCGAGCGCTCGGAGCGCGAGCACCTCGCGCTAATCGCTGCGCTGCTCGAAGCGTGTGCGTTTTGCGCGCAACCGCAGAACCGGGAACGGCTCATCGAGACACTGGCGCAACCGCAATTTGTCGGCGCTCCCATCCAGGCGCTGCGGATGAGCATGGCAGGCTCTTTCGACTATGGAAATGGCCGCGTCGAAAAGCAGTCCAACTTTCACCTTTTCGCAGGCGAAGACGTGAATTCGCCGACTTACGACAAAGGCCATTGGGTCGTCCAAAACATGGTCAGTAGCGGAGTCGTCAGCAATCCCAGCCTCATCCCGCTGACACGCATTCCAGATTGGTTCCGAAGCGACATTCACGACCAGGCGCTGCACCTCCGCAGAAACACGCTCTCAACTTCATGAAGCTCAACGCCATCATTCCAATCCGCTCACGCTGCCGCTCAGCCTGCCTAGCCTTCGGGGTTATGCTGCCCGCGATACTCGCATTTTTACCTGCGTGTGACACAAAGCCCACCGGGACAACGCCAGAGTCGGATGCTCCGCCAGCGACGAATACTTCCGCGAACGGTGACTCCATGGCACTCAAGCCGGAGAAGCCACAACTCAAGCTGGGCTTCATCAAGCTGACTGACTGCGCGCCGATTGTCATCGCGAAGGAACTCGGCTTTTTCGAGGATGAAGGGCTGTTCGTGGACATTGAGGCGCAGGCCAACTGGAAAATCCTCCTCGATCGCGTGATCACTGGTGAACTCGACGGCGCCCACATGCTCGCGGGACAACCCATCGGTGCCACCATCGGCATTGGCACAAAGGCACCGGTAATCACCGCCTTTAGTATGGACCTGAATGGCAACGGAATCACCGTCTCCAATGAGATTTGGAAAGAGATGCAGGCCAAGTCGCCGGAGCTGAATGCGGAGATGCCGAAACATCCCATCTCGGCTGCGGCATTGGCGCCGATCGCCAAGGACCACAAGGACGCCGGCAATCTACTGAAATTCGGCATGGTCTTCCCAGTATCCACCCACAACTACTATCTCCGCTACTGGCTCGCCGCGGGCGGATTAAGCCCCGGCTACTACACCACCGGGGATACAACAGGGACTACTGACGCTGACGTATTGCTTTCCGTGACACCGCCGCCGCAGATGCCGTGCCACCCTCTCGCAGGGAACCATTCACGGCTACTGCGTGGGTGAACCGTGGAATCAACAGGCAGTCTCCAAAAGCATCGGCGTTCCAGTCATTACCGACTGCGAGATCTGGAAAAACAACCCCGAAAAGGTCTTCGGCGTCACCGCGGACTGGGACAAGAAGAACCCCAACACGCATATCGCTGTGGTAAAGGCGTTGATCCGCGCGGGGAAGTGGCTCGATGAAAGCGTGGAGAATCGCAAGAAGGCCTGCGAGATCCTCTCTAAACCCACTTACGTCGGAGCGGACGTCGAGGTGATTGCCAGCAGCATGACCGGGACCTTCGAGTATGAGAAGGGCGACAAGCGAGACGTACCCGATTTCAACGTCTTCTTTCGCTACAACGCGACCTATCCGTTTTACAGCGATTGTGTCTGGTTCCTCACCCAAATGCGCCGGTGGGGACAGATCGCGGAAGCCAAACCAGATGCCTGGTATGATCAGATCGCACATGAGGTCTATAAGCCGGACATCTATCTGCAGGCGGCGAAGGCGCTGGTGAATGAAGGAAAACTCGTCGAATCCGACCTGCCTCAGACAGACGGCTACAAACCGTTGGACGGAAACTTCATCGACGGAATCACCTACAACGGCCGGAAACCAAATGACTACCTCCGCCAATTCAAGGTTGGCCACAAGGACTAGCCGAAACTCGTACAACACCAAAGCTATGCAGCAAATCGCCACCGTCTTCGACAACTTCGGACTTACCTGGCTATCGCCCTTCGCCAGGCTGGCTGGCGGACAAGAACCGACGCGCCAATTCAAGATCATTTCGGCCACGATTGGCGTCGCCGATTCTGGCCTTCGCGCTTTTTCTCTTCGCCTGGTCCATGGTTGCGAAAAACGTCAAGGTAAGCTTTGGCTCCATTCCCGGTCCCTTCGCCGTGTGGGCGGAAGCTGGGCAGATGTGGAGTGAGCACGTGGCTGAGCGCAGAGAGGAGTCAACCTTCTACGTGAATGAAAGGAGCAAGAAGGTCGGCTATCTCGCCAAGTTTCCTGACCGCACCTACCCGGTGCGAAAATACGCAGGCCCTCCGACTTACATCGACCAAATCTTCACCAGCCTCAAGACAGTCTTCGTTGGATTTCTCATCGCTTCCGCTATCGCGATCCCGATTGGAGTGCTTTCCGGGCTGAGCAAGAGCTTCATGGCGGCCATCAATCCGTTCATCCAGATCTTTAAGCCGGTATCCCCGCTCGCATGGCTTCCTATCGTGATGATCATGGTCAGCGCGCTCTACAATCCGAAGGATCCGTTGTTCGAGAAGTCATTTCTTTCCTCAGCGATTGTCGTCGCCCTCTGCTCGCTCTGGACCACACTCATCAATACCGCCATCGGTGTGGTGTCGATCGACAAAGACCACATCAATGTCGCACGTGTGCTCAAGCTCGGTTGGTGGCAGAAGATTCGCAAAATCGTCATTCCATCGGCTCTTCCCTACATCTTCACCGGATTGCGGCTATCATTAGGCGTGGGCTGGATGGTTCTGATCGCGGCGGAGATGCTCGCGCAGAATCCGGGGCTCGGAAAGTTCGTGTGGGACATGTTCCAGAACGGCAGCAGCACGACGCTGGCCCGCATCATGGTAGCCGTCTTCACGATTGGCATTATCGGCTTCGCGCTCGATCGACTCATGATCATGGCGCAGCAGTTTGTCAGCTACGACAAGTCGCGTGCCGTCTAAGTGCCCAGTTTTTTGCAACCCGATGCAGACGCCATCTGATACTCAGAGTGCAGCTCCTTGCCGCGCCGACGCACGCGCGGACTTGCCTGCCCACCGCTTCCACGGAGAAGGACCGGAAGTAGCGGCGTTGCATTTTGCCGTGATGCCCTTGACCGATTGCGCCCCCATCGTAATAGCTCACGAGAAGGGATTCTTCGAGAGGTATGGCATCGAATCCAGAGTTACAACGTTTTCGAGTTGGACGGCGCTTCGTGATGCTGTGACAAGCGGTGAAGTGCAGTCGGCGCAAATGCTCTTCGGGATGCCGATCGCTGCTTCGTTCGGTCGATTGGGTTCTGAGCCCAAGCCTCTGGTGGTTCCTTGGGTGCTCAATCGAAATGGCCAGGCCATCACGCTGAACTGTCGCTACAAAGGGGCGGTGGGTGCCGACCCAACTCGAATGAGGCCGTTTGCGCAGAAGGCACGAGATGCCGGTCGCCCATTGGTCTTTGCTCACACCCTGGCCGTAGGAACACATAGCTACTGGCTGCGTTATTGGCTGGGCGCAGGAGCGATTCACCCCGACCAAGATGTGGCGCTCATTACCTGCCCGCCACCAATGATGGTGAAAAATATGCAGCAGGCCCACATGGACGGCTTCTGTGTCGGAGAGCCATGGAACGAGCGCGCGGTGCAGGAGGGAATAGGCTTCACCGCCCTTAGCTCGCGGGAGCTGTGGAATGATCACCCGGAAAAGGTAGTTGTATTTTCCGAGGAGTTTGCTGAGGAAAACCCGCGCACAGTCAAGGCCGTGCTCAAGGCTTTGCATGATGCCAGCGAATGGTGTGACGCTCCGGAGAATGGACCGGAGATCGCCGAGGTGTTGTCTCGACCGGAGTTCCTGGACACGGCAGCCAGCTCGATCCGGAATCGGCTTCACGAGCCATTCCTGGCGGGAGATCAACGAACCGAACCGATTCGGCACGGGCTTACGTTTTCGGCCCGCAACTGTAGCTACCCGCAATACAAGCACGCCATTTGGTTTCTGACCCAGATGTTCCGCTGGGGCATCGTGATTGATTCTCCAGAGTATGCGGCTGCCGCAAAGCGTCTGATGCGACCCGACCTTTACGAAGAAGCGATGCGCGAACTCGGGGTCGAATGCGGATCGCCCGACTTCAATACGGAGACCTTGTTCGACGGCAAAGTTTTCGATCCTTCCGCGCCGGATCAATACGCGCGGTCATTCTCCACCCACAACATTCGCAATTAGCTCGATGCCCTATCTCGAAATCAAGAACGCCAGCAAACGCTACGGCTCGCAAACTATTCTAAGCGACATCAACCTCGAAATCGAGAGAGGCGAATTCGTCGCGATCATCGGCTATTCTGGAGCAGGAAAGACCACCCTCATTTCGCTGATGGCCGGCCTTGTCAGGCCGGATACCGGCACTGTGAAACTCGAAGACGAGTTGGTCACCGAGCCAGGCCCTGATCGGGGTTTCGTGTTTCAAAACTACTCTCTTCTCCCGTGGCTTACCGTCTACGAAAACGTCGCGCTATCTGTTGACCAAGTCTTCCCAAAATGGTCCACGGCCCAACGGAAGGCGCACACGGACAAGTATGTCGAAATGGTCAACCTGACTCCCGCGCGCGACAAACGGCCGAGCGAACTCTCCGGAGGCATGCGGCAACGGGTGTCGGTCGCTCGCACCCTCGCGATGAATCCCAAGGTGTTGCTTCTCGACGAGCCGCTCAGTGCGCTGGACGCCTTGACGCGCGCGAGTCTTCAGGATGAGATCACCGCCATCCGGGCGCAGGAGACAAAACGACAGTCGTTCTGATCACCAACGATCCCGACGAAGCAATTCTTCTCGCGGATCGTGTCATTCCGCTCACGGCGGGACCAGCGGCGACACTCGGGCCGAGTATTCCAGTCACGCTTCCGCGACCAAGAGATCGCAAAGGCATCAATGAGAGCTTCGACTTCAAGCAGATCCGCAACGAAGTGATTGGCTACCTACTGAAGGCCAGGGGATGCAGTCAGGCGAATATGAACAAGCGACTAGTCCTGCCGGATATCGAGCCCGAGGATATCTCCTGCGGACGTAGAGTCTTTGGCGCAGGCGTGCGCCGATTCGTCGGTCGGAAATCAAATCCATCGTATCAGCAAGGAGGTGCGCTCATGAGTTCCTATGTCGATATGAGCCAGGTGATGAAGTCCTATCCGAAGCCGGGAGGCGGCGAGCAAATCGTGGTTCAAGACTTTAACTTGAAGATGGAGAAGGGCGAGTTCGTCTGTGTCATCGGTCACTCGGGGTGCGGAAAATCGACGCAACTCATGATGCTGGCCGGGCTGACCGAGATCACAGGTGGCGTCATCGTCATCGGCGGAAAGGAGATCGTCGGTGCAGGTCCCGATCGGGGTCTCGTATTCCAGTCGCCGTCGCTTCTGCCGTGGATGAGCGCCTTCGATAACGTGATGCTCGGAATCAATCAAGTGTTCTTCACCGCGAGCAAACGTGAGCGTCGGCAAATCGCCGAATATTATCTCAGCGTCGTCGGCCTCGGAGACTCCATGCATCGTCTCCCAGCGGAACTCAGTCAGGGCATGCGGCAACGAGTCGGTATTGCTCGCGCCTTCGCGTTGAAGCCGAAGATGTTGCTGCTCGACGAGCCTTTCGGGATGCTTGATTCGCTCACTCGCTACGAGTTGCAGGAGGTCCTGCTTGATCTTTGGGCGCGCGAGCGAATCACGGCGATGATGGTCACGCATGATGTCGACGAGTCGCTCTACTTCAGCGATCGCGTCGTCATGATGACCAACGGTCCAGAGGCCACGATCGGCGACATTCTACCGGTCAAGTTTCCCCGTCCGCGCGACCGGCGCTCGGTCATGGATCATCCGAGCTACTACAAGCTTCGCGAACATCTCATCGGATTCCTGGAGCACCATGCGCACACGTCCGTCGTCACTGAGGCCAAAGCGACGCCCTCGACCACTCCGGTCGACGCCGTGCTGGCTGGCCATTTTTGATCCGTATGCTTGTCCATCAGAACCACCACCGAGCCGGGGGAGCACCTCCAAAAGAATCGAATCATCGCCTTTGTATGACAAAGCCACATTCCCGAAAAGGAAGCGGAGCGCTACTTACGATAGCGCTTCTAGCGAGCAGTTTCATGCCCGCCTTCGCCGGCTCGAACTTTAAACCAGCCAGCGGGAAGGCAGTTGTCCTACCTACGCCGGCGGGCAACCCTCAATGCTTCGCGAACGAAATGATTTGCTTCGATATCCAAGAGCGATTGCGGCTTGAAGTTCGCGACAACAACTTCGATTTCAACAGCACAAGCAACAGTCTCGCCGATGACTGGTTTCTTCTGCAGCGGTTCCGGCTGGGCGTTGCGGTCAAGCCAACGCCGTGGCTGAAGTTCTACGTCCAAGGACAAGACTCGCGGGAAATCGACTCACGACGCCCGAACATTCCGGGCGCACTGGGCGCGGAAGGTGACGACTGGTTCGACCTGCGGCAGGCTTACACCGAGATTGGAAATGCCAAGGAATTCCCACTTGTGGCCAAGATTGGTCGCCAACTTCTCTCCTATGGCGATGAGCGATTAGTCGGTGGGTTCGATTGGAACAACTTTGGACGCACCTTCGATACCGTGAAGCTAACTTGGAAAGCGCCGGCGTGGCAGCTTGATCTGTTCGGTTCCTCGGTGGTGGTCATCAATCGTGACGAGTTCAATAAGTCGGATCTATTTAACGGGAACGAGAATCGACGGGGGCAGATCTTCGGTGGCGTCTATTTCAGCGCGGGCGATCTCCCTTTCGGGGCCGTGGACCTTTATACCTTCTGGCTCAGCCAATCGAATGGTGTGAACGGAGGACAACAAGGCGCGGTGACAACGTTTGCACCAAAGGGCACGGGATCACTGGCGCAGCACAGCAGTTTTGGCACTTACGGTGCACGGATCAAAGGAGACCCCAAGAAGCTTCACGGGTTTGAATTTGAAGTCGAGGGTGCCTTGCAATACGGCGAGGTGCGCGACCTGGCCCTCAATGCGGCGGCCATTCATGCGGGTGCGGGCTACAACATCGACGTCGCTTGGAAGCCGCGCCTCTGGGCCGAATACAACTTTGCCACCGGCGATGGCAACCCCGGGGATAACGATATCGAGACATTCCAGAATCTCTTCCCAACAAACCACAAGTTCTACGGGATCATGGATCTGTTCTCCTGGCAAAACATGCACAACCCGATGATCAGCGTGCGCGTTTGCCCGTCCGAAAAAGTCACAGCACAAGTGGATTACCACGCTTTTTGGCTCGCCAATACCGACGACGTCTGGTATCGCGCGAACGGTATGACCGCCGTGCGCCAGTCGACTCCCGCGGCTCGCGCGGCCAGCAACTTCGTTGGCCAGGAGATAGACTTCATTGTCACTTGGAACGCCACCAAATCGCTACAATTCCAAGGCGGCTACGCCCACTTCTTTGCCGGGGACTACCTTGCAGACACCGGTCCATCGGATGACGCAGACTTCGGTTACCTGCAAGCAACCTTGAGTTTCTAGCAACTAACTCTCTTGCTTTGAGGCAGCCCGCCTAGTCGTTGAAAAGCATGACCGCAGGCTACTTATCCAAGGCATCACCGCGTTCGGGAGCATTCATAAGACCAGACATATCCGTTAGCACGCAGTCACTCTGAATCCACTCCCCAGTCACACTTGGGACATATCTCTACAATGAACCCTGATACGATCTTCGATCAGCCCTTCAACTCTGGGCAAAAGGAATATCTTCAAGGCTACTTTGCCGGACTGGCGTGCAGACCGCCTTTCGTCGGACACTTGCCAGATGGACAGATCACCAGCACGCCGGCTTCGGGGCTGACCAACTTGGCGACGGAAGCGCAGCCAAGCGAGGAGGAGACAGTTTTTGGAACACGCCATTTCTGATCTGTGCGAACAGGAGGTCTGGAAGCTCGAGAAGAATGGGTTCGACACTTGGGATGACCTGTCGCCCACGCTGAGAACGACAAGTTTCCCGACAAGAAGTTCAACTACCTGTTCCGTTTTCACGGACTCTTTTACGTCTCCCCAGCGCAGAACTCCTTCATGCTGCGGCTGCGCATACCCGGCGGCGAACTGACCCACAATCAGCTCCGTGGGTTGGCTGATATCGCCGATCACTGGGGTGGCGGCTACGCCCACGTCACCACGCGCGTTCGAATATCCAGATTCGCGAGATCCTGCCCCGCAACATGGTGAAGGTAATGACGAAGCTCCAGGAACTCGGACTCACCTCGCGCGGATCGGGCGTCGATAACGTCCGGAACATCACGGCCTCATCGACCGCAGGAATCGATCCCGCGGAGTTTATCGACACGCGCCCGATGGCGAAGGCACTGCACTACTACATCCTAAACAATCGCGATCTTTACGGTCTGCCGCGCAAGTTCAACGTAGCGTTCGATGGCGGCGGAGCGATTGGCAACGTAACCGATACCAACGACATCGCCTTCATGGCGGTGCGGGTGCCTGTCGGAAAGGGAGTGGAGCCCGGGATCTACTTCCGGGTGGAACTCGCGGGCATCACCGGGCATGAGCAGTTTTCAGAAGACGCAGGGGTCGTTGTTAAGCCTGACGACGCGGTCGCGGTTGGCGCGGCTATCATCCGAGTTTTTACAGAGCACGGAGATCGCACGAATCGAAAGAAGGCGCGGCTGAAGTATCTTATCGACCAATGGGGCGCCGGGAAGTTCATGGAGGAGGTGGAGAAGAAGCTCGCCTTCCCGCTCGTCTATCTCTCCGCTTCGGAATGTGAGCGTCCGCAGCCGCCAATCCCTCACGGACACATCGGAATTTACAGACAAAAGCAGCCAAATCTGAATTGGATTGGTGCGGTGGTAATGGTGGGCATGTTGAAAACCAAGCAGATGCGCCGACTCGCTGACATCGCGCAGAACTACGGCTCCGGAATGGTGCGTCTGACGGTGTGGCAGAATCTCATCATTCCCGATGTGCCCGGACGCCTTTGTCGAGACCGTGAAAAAGAACCTCGTTAAGATGGGGCTGCACCACGAAGCGACCAGCATCATGGGCGGCCTTGTTGCCTGCACCGGAAACCCGGCTGCAAGTGGTCGTCCACCAATACGAAGGGGCAAGCAGTCGAGTTAGGCCGCTACCTCGAAAAGAAGGTGAAGCTCGATCAACCCGATTAACATCCACCTGACTGGCTGCCCGAATTCCTGCGCGCAGCATTACATCGGCGACATTGGCCTGCTCGGCGCGAAGGTCTCACGCAGCGGTGAACAGGTCGAAGGTTACCATGTGTTGCTGGGTGGTCAGAGCGTCGGCGGTCAGGCGCTTGGCCGCGAGGTTTTCCACGGCATTCCCTTCGATGAGTTGCCGCCGCTGCTGGAGAAGGTGCTCAAGACCTATGTCGCAGCGCCGAAGCACGGCTCAGGAGACCTTCGCGCAGTTTACCGCGCGGCACAGCGTTAAGGAACTCCAGGAGCTGTTCTCCGAATGAATGCCGCTGCTGAACAGAGCCACGTCCCGCATATCTCAAGCATGAGCAACCAAATGCAAATTGCACCATCGAGTGTTCCCTTCATTCCTGACAACGCACCGTTCACACCCACGCAGCGCGCATGGCTGAATGGCTTCCTGGCCGGCATGTTTTCACGGACGCAGACCGGCGCAGGCTCCGCCGGCACCACGATGGCTCCGGTAAAGATCAAAGTCAGCGTCCTCTTCGGTTCGGAGAGCGGAAATTGCGAGGCTTTGGCAAAGCGCGTGGCCAAGACGGCGAACCAGCGAGGCTTCGAAGCCAAAGCGTGGGCTCGGACAAGATCTCAGCAAAAAATCTAGCGCAGGAGAAGCATCTCCTAATTATCACGAGCACGTTTGGCGAAGGCGATCCACCGGAGAATGCCAAGAGCGTTTCACGAAGAGTTGCACGCGGAGAGCCAACCGCGACTGGAAGGACTCGCTACTCGGTGCTCGCGCTCGGGGACAACAACTACGAGCAGTTCTGCAAGTGCGGCATCGACTTCGACACGCGGCTGGCGGCGCTCGGCGCGCAGCGGATTTTCGAGCGCGTGGACTGCGATGTCGATTACGAGGAGCCTTTCGGGCGATGGCTCGAGGGAGTGCTGTGCGTGCTAGAAGCCACGGATAAGACCGTGCCGCAATTTCTGCGCGGGCCAACCTTGATCGCCAACCACTCCACCGCCTGCCTCGGAGGCGTCTGCAACTCCGGCAGTGCTTACATTCTCAAAGAAGAACCCTTTCCCTGCGAAGCTGCTGACCAATCGCAAGCTCACGGCGGAAAGCTCGGCAAAGGAGACTCGGCATTTCGAGATTTCCCTCGAAGGCTCCGGCCTCACTTACGAGGCCGGCGACGCGCTTGGCGTGGTGCCGACGAATTGCCCACGCGTGGTGGATGAACTGCTGCACGCGCTCAATCGCGACGGCGAGGAGGCAGTGCCAACGCCCGACGGCGGCGAGTCTTCACTGCGCACGGCACTATTGCGGCATTACGACATCACGAAAATCCCGCCGCAGCTTTTGAAATGGATCGCCGATCACACACCAGATGCGACGTTGCGCGACCTCATGCTGCCGGAGGCGAAGGAAGCGCTGAAGCCACTACCTGTGGGGCCGCGAGATCGTCGATCTGCTCGTCGATTTTCCATCCGTTGGTTTCACTCCGATGGAGTTCGTGAGCCATCTTCGCAAACTCAACCCGCGGCTTTACTCCATCTCCTCGAGTCTAAAGGCATTTCCCGATCAGGTGCACCTCACGATTGCGTCGGTGCGCTACGAGAGCTTTGGCCGGAAGCGCAAGGGCGTCTGCTCGACCTTTCTCGCTGATCGGGCCAATGGGTCTGTGCCGGTCTTCGTGCAGGTCTCGCACGGCTTTCGGCTTCCGCAGGGCGGCGATACGCCGATCATTATGGTCGGCCCCGGCACTGGCGTTGCGCCGTTCCGCGCTTTCCTGCACGAGCGGAGAGCGATTGGCGCCAAAGGACGCAACTGGCTCTTCTTCGGCGATCAGCGCGCCAGCACCGATTTCCTTTACCGCGAAGAACTCGAGCCAATGCTCGGCGATGGCCACTTGACGAGGCTTTCAACGGCGTTTTCCCGAGATCAGGCAGAGAAGATTTATGTGCAAAATCGCATGCTCGAAAGCGGCGCGGAGCTTTGGGCCTGGCTCCAGGACGGCGCGCATTTCTACGTGTGCGGCGATGCCAGCCGGATGGCCAAGGACGTGGACGCCGCGCTTCACACCGTCGCGGAAACGCACGGTGGGCTAAGCAAGGAGGCTGCGGCGGAGTTCGTGAGCGCGTTGAAAAGAAACAGGCGCTACCAGAGGGACGTTTACTGAACCCGGCGGCTAAAAAAGGAGCCCAGCGTGGTCACGCCTCTCACTGACTCCGGCACCCTGCTTGAAGACTTGCTCGCCGAGCAGCGGGATCTCACGGCCGTCTCGCGTTTTTCCCGCAAGCATGAAAGTGGACGCCTGCCGGCGCAGGCTCGATACTACCGGGAGCTCCTGCCTCTCGAAAAGCCGCGCGCGGGTGAGCAGTATGCTTTTGGAGTCGATCTCGATGGCTGCACGGGTTGCAAGGCGTGCGTGTCGGCGTGTCACTCGCTCAATGGTCTCGATGAAGATGAGATATGGCGCACTGTTGGCTTCATTCACGGTGGCGATCGCACCACACCTTACCAACAAACGATCACGACTGCGTGCCACCACTGCGTCGATCCCGCTTGCTTGAATGGCTGCCCGGTCAAGGCCTACGAAAAGGATGCCGCGACGGGCATCGTGCGGCATCTCGATGACCAATGCATCGGCTGCCAGTACTGCGTGCTAAAGTGCCCGTATGACGTGCCGAAGTATTCGGCGAAGCGCGGGATCGTGCGAAAGTGCGACATGTGCTATAGCCGACTGGCGGCCGACGAAGCACCTGCTTGCGTCCAGGCATGCCCGAATGGTGCGATCACTATCCGCGTGGTCAACAAGGCTGAATTTTCCGCGGTGATTTCGTCCCGCGAACGGCTGCTGCCCGACACTTTCGATTCCGATTACACCAAGCCGACAACGCGCTACACCACTCGCAAGTCGATCCCGAAAAACACGCGGGCCAGCGACGCTCATGCCCTGCGACTCGAACACGCCCACTGGCCGCTCGTCGGGATGCTCGTGCTCACGCAAGTCGCCGCGGGAATGTTTGTGGCGCTCGCGGTTTTTGCGGCTTTTGGCGCAGGCGCTTTTGAGGCGGTTAAGGCTCCGCTCACGGTGGCGGCGTTGACGATCTTGAATGCCGGACTCGGCGTGAGCGTGTTGCATCTTGGCAAGCCACTGGGAGCGTGGCGCGCGTTTCTCGGGCTGCGAACTTCATGGATGAGCCGGGAGATTCTCGTCTTCAGTCTCTTTGCCGGCGCAGCAGGCGCATGCGCTTCCGTCGCTGTGTGGGAGGTGCTTGCGGGCTGGGCGCCGGTTTTAAAGTTCGTCGAAAAGTTGTGCATCCTGCTGCATTCGCTGCGCCGGTGACCTTCTCACCGCAATCCTCGGCCTCGCGGGTGTGGCCTGCTCGGCGATGATCTACATCGACACGCGACGCGCATTCTGGGTGAAGGAACTGACTATTCCGAAGTTCTTCGGCACGACCTTCGTCCTCGGCACGAGCGGGTTCGCAGCCGTCCTCTGCTGGGCCGACTTTTTCGGGGCGGCGGAGCTTTCAAACTCCGCCCGGATCACTTCGGGTGTGGCCATCATATTCCAACTCGCGCTCGCGGCGTGGGAGACGCGAATCTTTCGGGGCGCTCTCGCTGACGCAAACGCACGCGAACCATCGTTCTGCGTTGATCATGTGGAAGCTGAAGCGCTCCCAGCATGATCTTGCTGCCGCGCTCACGCTGGCTTCGCTGCTCGCTGCATCCTGCGTAGTTGGCACGTCCGGACTCGCAGCCGCAGTGGCGGCGGCAGTGGCCTTCGTCCTCGCCACAGTGGCGCAGATGTTCGAGCGATACTTTTTTTTCACCGCCGTCGTCGCGCCACGCATGCCGGGAGGATTCACCACATGAGAGATCTCGTCCAAAGCCTTGGTTCGCTAGTTCGCCAGTGGGATGGACCGCAAACCGAGGACCTCGTGCTGCATCCGGGCGACTTCGGACTCGGGAGGATCCCCGCGCGCCTGACGCCGGACGATACGACCACGATGGTCTGCGGCTTTTGCTCCACGGGTTGCGGACTGAAGGTCCATCTGAAGGACGGCCAGGCGATCAATCTCAGCGCCGACACGGATTACCCGGTGAATCTCGGCATGGCCTGCCCGAAAGGCTGGGAGGCGCTCACGCCGCTCGCCGCGCCCGGATCGCGCGACCACGCCGCTGCTGCGCAACGAGCAGAGCGGCGAACTCGAAGCCGTCGATTGGGAGCGCGCGCTCGACGCTGTTTCTGCGAGCGCTTCAAGGAGATCAAGCGCGAGCACGGACCGGAGTCGGTGGCGTTTCTCAGCACCGGCCAGATCGTCACGGAGGAGATGGCGTTTCTCGGCGCGCTCTTCAAATTCGGCATGGGCTTCATCCACTGCGACAGCAATACGCGGCAGTGCATGGCGACGCCGCAGTCGCTTACAAGCAGTCGTTCGGCTTCGACGCGCCGCCGTACACCTACGCGGATTTCGAGGAATCGCGACGTGCTCGTTTTCGTCGGCTCGAATCTCTGCATCGCGCATCCGATCATGTGGCAGCGCGTGATGCGGAACCGCACCAGCCCGGAGATCATCGTCGTCGATCCGCGCAAGACCGAGACGGCGATGGCGGCGACGCAGCACTACGCGATCGCGCCGAAGAGCGATCTCGTCGCTGCTCTACGGCCTCGCGAATATCCTGATCGCGAGCGGCTGGATCGATCGCGACGTTCATCGACGCGCACACCACCGGCTTCGCGGAGTTCGCGGAATTCGTGGCGCGCTTCACGACCGACGTGGTGAGCGCGGCGACGGGCCTCAGCGCGGACGAACTCTGGCATTTCGCGCAGACGATCGCGGACGGAAAGCGCGTCTCGTTCTGGTGGACGATGGGCGTGAACCAAGGCCACGAGAGCACGCGCACCGCGCAGGCGATCATCAATCTCGCGCTGATGACCGGCAACATCGGCCGGCCCGGCACCGGCGCGAATTCCATCACCGGCCAGTGCAACGCGATGGGCTCGCGGCTTTTCGCCAACATCACCGAGCCTGCTCGGCGGCCACGATTTCTCAACGCGGCGCATCGCGCGAAAGTCGCGGGCGATTCTCGGCATCGACGGAAGCGGCGATCCCGCAGCAAAACTCGCCGCGGCCTACGATCAGATCGTGGAGGGCATCGACGACGGGAAGATCAAGGGCCTGTGGGTCATCGCGACCAATTCTTCGCATTCGTGGATCCATCAGAGCGGCTTCAACGAGCTCGCTCGAAAAGCTCGATTTCCTCGTCGTGCAGGACATGTATCCGACGACCGAGACGGCGCAGCGCGCGGATCTCGTGCTGCCCGCCGCGGGCTGGGGCGAAAAGGAAGGAACGTTCATCAATTCCGAGCGGCGCATCGGCCTGGTGAAACGGGTCGCGCGCGCGCCCGGCCAGGCGCTGTCGGATTTCAACATCTTCAAGCTCGATCGCGCAGTATTGGGGCTGCGGCGAGATGTTCGCGCGCTGGACTTCGCCGGAGAGCGGTCTTCCAGATCATGAAGGAGCGTTTCGCGCGGCCAGCCGTGCGACATCACCGGCATCGCGGACTACCGGATGATCGACGAGTGCGGCGGCGTGCAATGGCCGTGGGCGGAAAAGGACGCGGCCAACCCGCTCTCGGCGTCGCCAAGACCGAGCGGCGGCTTTTCGAGGACGGGCGCTTTTTCCACGCCGACGGACGGGCGAAATTCCTCTTCGAGGAGCCGCGGCCAACGCCCGAACCGACGGATGACGCATTATCCCTTCTTCCTGCTCACCGGCCGCGGCACCTCGTCGCAATGGCACACGCAAACGCGCACCGGCAAATCCGACGTGCTCCGAAAACTCTATCCGGCTAGCGTCTACGTCGAGATCAACCCGCCGACGCCGCGCGCCTCGGCATTGCTCCAAACGCCTGGGTCACCGTGGACTCGCGGCGCGGGCGAATCACCGCCACCGCTTTCGTCACCAGCACTGTGCAACCGGGCCAGGTCTTCATCCCGATGCACTACCCGAGCGTGAACACCCTCACTTTTCCGGCCTTCGACCCTTATTCGCGGCAGCCTTCTTACAAAGCGTGCGCCGTCCGGCTAACCGCGTTGTAAACAGGATTGCTGCGACGAAAGATTGCAGGTCCGGTCGGAATTTCACATCCCCAGCTTCGCCAGTTCCTGCTCGAGCAATGTCTGAAATTCCATGATGTCCGGCTCGGGTGGACGGTAGCCGGGCTCGTTCGGGACCATCCCGAGGCGTCCAGTCTGATCGAGATACCATGCGGAATCTTTTCCATCACCGAAGGTCACGGTCCCGCTGACCAGTGCGCCCGGCCGGGTGATCGTATCCACCTTCACAGAAACGCGCCCGGTTCCCGCAGGCGGCTCGGTAATCTCCGGCACCTTCTCCTCCGTCGCTGACCCCTCGGTTTTTGCCGGCGCAGGCTCCTGCTCCGCAGCGATCACCGGTTCCGGGGCTGGCGGCTCCTTGATCGCCAGCTTCAGATCGTCCATTAAAAATCGCGCATCCATGTAGGTCAAATGCAGGTCGAACTGCTCGGCCAGACGCTGCTGGACTTCGGCCAGCTTGGCGCCTTCTTCGATCCACGCGGTCACTTTGTCTTTTTGTTCGGCAGTCAGTTCCATAACGCACGATGAAATGGTCAACAAAGGCGACGGAGGCAAGCACCCGATTAATTTTCGACCCAGCGACTGAGCTTGCTCTCCGTTTCGGGAGTCCAGTCCACGCGCAATTCCCGGCCTGGCAGCAACCGCCACTGGCGTCCGTCTTCGCCCGTAAAGCGAACAATTAGGGCGCGGTTCCCGGGGCTGTCCGCCACGAGGTCACGCAGAGTGACGAGGTCCGCTTCGGTGGCTTTTCCGCATTGAAAATTTAAGACGACCGGCTTCTCGCGCGGCGCAGGTTTTTTGAGTGCTTTCATCTCATTGGCTACGAGTCGCGGCGGCTCTTCGCGCTTATCGATTCGGCCCGTTACGGCGACCACTGCTCCCGGCTCCAACATCGCGCTCACATCGGCAAAAATGCGTCCGCCAATCATCAACTCCAAACCGCCCGATAAATCCTCGAGAACCACGATGGCAAACGGCCGGCCGTCCTTTTTCGCAAATCGCTTTTCCACCGTCGCCAAGGCTCCCGCAATGGTCCGAGTGCTCTTGTCTTCCGCTTCACCAAGCCTCGCAATCGGCGTGTATTTCGGCTTTTCCAGTTCGCTCCTATATTCGTCGAGTGGATGTCCGGTGACATAAAAGCCGAGCAACTCCTTCTCAAACGCGAGCATTTCCCCGGTGCTCCAAGGTGGGACCGAACTGGAAACCTTTCGAGCAGCCTTTGGCGTCACCTCGAAGTCGCCGAAAAGCGAACTCTGACCCGAGGCACGGTCCCGGTGCGCACTCGCCGCCGCACCGAGGGCCGCATCGATTTCCGAGAAAAGCTGCGAGCGCCCCTCACCTGTCCAATCGAACGCTCCGCACTTCACAAGGCATTCCACTGACTTTTTGTTCATCTTTTTGGAATCCACGCGCGCCGCGAAATCCTCCAGCGACTTAAATGCGCCCTCCTTTTCGCGCTCCGCGATCGCCGCTTCCATCGCCGCCTCACCGACATTCTTGATTGCTGCCAAGCCATACCGAATGGAGCCGACGTGAATCCTCGACGGCGGCACTGGTTGCTCTGCATCGATCACTGCCGACGCGCCAGACGGGAGGTCTTCAAAACGCGCCTCTTCTTCTTCCCACGGGGGGGAATCTTCGGCTTCAACCGAGGCCGTCGGCTCAGCCTCGGGTTTGGGCTTACGCGCTAGCTTGGCTGCGGCTACCCCTTCGTCGCTCACCTCTTCTGGCGTGAACTTGAGTCCACTCCTGTTCACATCTGGAGGGAGGATCGTGATCCCCATGCGCGCACATTCCGCCACGAAGACGCTGATCTTGTCCGTATTGTTGATCTCGTTGCTCATCACCGCGGCCATGAACTCCACCGGAAAGTTCGCTTTGAGATAAGCGGTCTGATAGCTCACCCAGGCATAGGCCGCCGAGTGCGACCGGTTGAAACCATAACCGGCAAACTTCTCGAGTAAGTCAAAGATCTCATTGGCCTTTTTCTCGTCGATCTCATTTTCCCGTTTGCACCCCTCGACAAATTTTACCCGCTCCTCCGCCATCTTGGCCTTGTCCTTCTTACCCATCGCCCGGCGCAGCAAATCTGCGCCACCCAGCGTGTAGCCAGCGAGGGCCGAAGCCGCTGCCATGACTTGCTCTTGGTAGATGAAAATGCCGTAGGTATCCGCGCAAATCTTGGCTAAGAGCGGGTGGGCATACTTGATCTTGGCCTTTCCTTTCTTCCGCTTGATGTAGTCGGGAATGAGGTCCATCGGCCCTGGACGGTAGAGCGCCAGGATGGCGTTGATGTCCTCGATATCGCTGATCTCAAACTGTTTGCAGACACCCACCATCCCGCCGGACTCCAATTGGAATACCGCGACTGTCTCTCCCCTGTTCAACAAATCAAAGCTCGGCTGATCGTTCAGCGGGATCGTGGCGATATCGAAGTCGGGCTCCTTTCGATGGATCAACTTCAATGCGTCATCAATGACCGTCAGGGTTTTGAGACCCAGGAAGTCCATCTTAAGCATTCCGAGATCGGTCAATGGACCCATGGCATACTGACTAACGATCGATCCATCGTTGGCCCGAGTGAGCGGAATGTATTCCGACAGATCCCGATCACTAATGACTACACCGGCCGCATGAACGCCGACCCCGCGAGTCAAGCCTTCCAGGACGGTAGCATACTCCCAGAGTTGCTTCACCGCCCCTTCTTCTTCGACAGCCTTCTTCAACTCCGGGTTTTTATCGATGGCACCCGCTACATGTTGCAGCTCGCCGGTATCCTTGTTCTTCTCTTCCGTGCCGGCTAGAGTGATGCCCAGTTCGTTCGGAATCATCTTTGCGATGCGGTCACCGTCCCCGTAGCTCCATCCCAGGACGCGGCCCACGTCGCGCACAACGGACTTGGCTCCCATGGTGCCAAAAGTCACAATCTGCGAGACTGCGCGGTCGCCATACTTGTTGCGCACGTAATCGATAACCTCGCCGCGACGATTCTGACAGAAGTCCACATCGATATCTGGAGGACTTACACGCTCCGGGTTGAGGAACCGCTCAAAGAGTAGCTTGAACTTAATCGGATCGATGTCGGTGATTCCCATGACATATGCGATGATCGACCCAGCCGCAGACCCACGGCCCGGACCGACCGGGATCCCTTGGTGCTTGGCCCAGTTGATAAAGTCCCAGACAATCAGGAAGTAGTTCACAAAGCCCTGAGTCTCGAGCAGCGCGATTTCGCGCTCCATGCGCTCTCTTACTTCGGTGGAGACAGCCAGCGCCCCGTATCGGCGGTGCACCCCTTCCTCCGAAATTTGCCGGAGATAAGCATTTTGCGAAATGCCTTCGGGCGGAGTGTAGTTGGGATATTTGGGAACGTTGAACTCGATTTCCAAGTTACAGCGTTCGGCGATCGCCAATGTGTTATCGCACGCTTCTTTGTAGTCGCGGAAAAGGTGCCGCATCTCCTCTGGCGACTTCAGGTAGAGTTCCGGCACGTATTTCATGCGGCGCTCATCCGCGACATTGGAGCCCGTGCCAATGCAGATCATTACATCATGCGCATCGTGATGACTGCGTTCGAGAAAATGGACATCATTGGCTGCCACCAGACCTAGGCCAAGGTCCTTGGCGATTCGGGGCAGCACCTTGTTCACCTTGATCTGCTGTTCGATCCCATGATCGTGCATCTCGAGAAAAAAGTTCTCCGTCCCTAGGATGTCACGATAGATCGCCGCTGTCTCAACTGCCTTGGCGTAATTGTCAGCTGCAATGGCTTGAGGCACTTCCCCTTTCAAGCAGCCACTCATGCCGATCAAACCGGCGCTATGTTGAGCAAGTAGCTCCCGATCGATCCGGGGCTTGTAGTAGACGCCGTCGAGATGAGCGATCGACACGAGCTTCACGAGATTTCTGTAGCCCTGCTCATCCTTGGCCAGCAGCGTGAAATGACTCGCCGCATCGCGACCGCTGCTCGCTGTTCGATCGGTGTGCTTGCCCGGAGCCATGTAAGTCTCGCAGCCGATGATCGGCTTAATCCCCGCTTTTTTCGCCTGCTTGAAAAAGTCGATCGCGCCAAAAAGATTCCCGTGATCCGTAATCGCCGCCGCAGGCATTCCAAATTCCTTCGCCTTCTTCATCACCTGCGGGATGCGGTTGGCTCCATCGAGGAGCGAGTACTCCGTGTGGAGATGCAAATGGACGAATGAGTCGGCGGACATGCCGGAAATATGCACCCCGGACTCTGCGCGGCAACAGCTACGGCATCGCGGCTGATCGCCTTTGCTTTGCGCAGGTCAACTCCGGCCTCTCCGCGCCTGCGCGGCAGTAAGACGTGGGAATTCTGCGAGCGTCGGTGATGCGGTGGACTCGATAAAACGCGTGGCGGCATCCTTCAAGGCGGACCATCGATCCCAGTCGTAAGCCGGTGCCCAGACGATGTGCCGCAAGAGGCTGCGCCACTCCACGACGGCACGCTCGAGATCTCCCTGCCGCAGGGAATCAGTCAGCAACTTTTGCCGTCCTGTTCGATGCTCGATCATCGCGCGCACTACTTCGCTCGCACCCGCTCCGTAGGCCATCGGGACGCCCATCTCAAGATATCCAGGCAGGTCTGCGCGCTCGAAAGTCTGTTGGCACAGCGCACCAAGACGCCCGCCAAAAGGCGAATCGTCACCGGCAAATCGCGGACCGGCGCGGAGATTGGCGAGGTCGAAAATGAGATCACCAATCGGATATTTTTCGTCCTCCATGGCAGCCGCGACCGCGAGTCCTTCGCCGTGTTGAAAAAAGCTAAAGATAATGCCCCGCCGGGTGGGGTGCCCGTCCGCCTCGATCAATCCGAGCCGCCGCCAGGCATGCGCGGGCGAGGCGACGATTTCCACGGAGCCGCACCACGGCAATTCCGAGCAGACCCGGCACGGCGGCGGCAGCTCCCGGCGCTCCGGAGGATCAAGAAGCGGAGCTCCGTGCGAGTCGATCCAGGCCAGTGTTGGTTGAGCATCGAAGCGGAAGCGCGCGACTAGTTGCTCGCCGCGCGCGACCACCGCTGAAAGCTGTGCCGTGGCTGATCCCGCAGCGGCGGCGTAGTCGGTGAGGCGCGGCAAAAGGTCGGCCGCGAGCGCTGTCTCATCGACTTGCGGTCGGCCAAACGCCTTTCGCAGCCACGGCGCCAGCGCGAGCATCCCGCCGCCACGGCGCGTGCCGATCGGCAATTCCCGGCCGTAGCGCTTTTCGCTCCCCTGTTCCAGCCGGCACAGTCCCCCGAGGCCGATCCCGTCGAGAGCCTGGGCGACCGATAACGCCGCGCGCCAGCGGCCGTTTTCCTGTACGAGCGCGTCGCCGAGCCGAGCTTCAATCTTCTGCAACGGACGCGCCTCCCACGCTCCACGCGAGTTGAGGATTTCCGCCACGCCACGCCGCGCGAAACGCGCGCGCTCCATGTCGACCGCCAGCCCGCACGGCATCGGCCCGGTTGCGCGGGAGTGCTCGACGCCGAGCGGAATCTCCACCGGGGTGAAAAGCCGTCGATTCAGCTCCAGCGCGGCTTCGAAGGGATCGCGGCCATTCGCGACCGCGCCGCTCATTACCGCGATCAGCGTGGGCCAATCCACGGGATTGGCCCGCCGCAGTTGGCGCGGACGCGCGTCGAGCAACCGTGGCGCTTCCGTCACGAGCGCGTAGCCGCAGTCGTCGAGCCCGCGGCGTCCTGCGCGCCCATACATTTGCAGGAGCTCGTCTGGCTCGACTTGACGCTCGAAATTCCCGGCTTTGTAAGTTGTTCCGGTGATCACTACCGAGCGCATGGAAAAATTGATCCCCGCTGCAAGGCCCATCGTTGCAACGACAAGCCGAAGCTGCCCGTTTTTCGCAAGCGGCTCGATCAGGCCCGCACGCTGCGCGTAGCTCAGCCCGCTGTGGTGAAAAGCCACGCGCGCCTGCAGTAGTCGTGCGAGTCTTGAACCGGCGAGCATTTGCTGCTCGGCGGTGAGCACGAGCGGTTCGTCCGCAGGCAGCGCTCCGACCAACTGTTGCGCGAGGTCCTCGGCGGAATTTCGTCGCGGCGCGAACATGAGGATCGGCCCAAGATCGGCGCGAAGCGCGTTCGCGATCAGCCGTGGCCACCAACCGCGAAGGCCCGCGGGCGCTCGATTTGGGAGCGATTGCAGATCGACTTCCTCCAGCGGCACGGGTCTCTCGCCGTGCGAAACGAGCACGGCATCTCGGCCGATTCGGCGCAGCCAATCGACGATCGCGCCGGGATTCGCCACGCTTCCGCTCAGCAATAAAAGCTGTGTGGTGGGGGGCGCGAGGGCCAGCGATAGCTCGTAGTTCACCCCGCGGACCGGGTCGCCGATCATCTGATATTCGTCCACCACGAGCAGCCGCGGACCCGTGCGCTGGAGAAATTTTCCCTTTTGCGTCTCCAGCGTGGCGACGATCACTTTTGCATCGAGCCGAAGCGCCAGATCGCCGGTGGCGATGCCGACGTCCCAGCCGCGCGCCCGCCATTCCGCCAGTTTGTCGTTCGCCAGCGCGCGCGTTGGCACGGTGAAGATCGCCTGCTCGCGCAACCCTGGGTAGAGCAGCTCGAAGATGTAAGTCTTGCCCGCGCCGGTGGGCGCATGCACGACGACATCGCGGCCACTGCGCAGCGCGTGGACGGCATCCTGCTGCCAGAGGTCGGGGATGACGAGATGCTTGAGAAGCGCGTCGATACGGATTTAATCGCCCGCGCGGCGCGAAATTTCCAGCGAGCGATGATCGCGGTCAAAGGTGTCGAACCCGGATTGCAGCGTCCTCCAAAAATCCGCCAAGGCAGGGTTCCGGGCGATGTGCAAAGCCGAAAAGCTCTCCCATTCCGGACCACTCATCCGCGCCGGATAGATGTGCACGGGAATATCCACCTGACCGCGGAGGCGAGTATCGAATGCGATCACAAACAGTTCCTCAATCGCCGGGTCACCGATCGGGATGCAGCCGATGGTCACTGCTTTTCCATGGATGAAAATGTCTCCTCCAGGTCGGCTGCGATCCGCGTATCGAAGATCGTCGGAGTTGGGATAATTGAGGCCGAGGGAAAGGTGATACGCACTCTGCGGATTGAAGCGGTCGATGCGGTAAAACCCCTCGGGCACCTGTCGGTCGCCCGCCTTCCGTTTCGGCCCGGGCACTCCGGAAGGCGCAAGTATCGGAAACGTGTGGATCAGATGAAAGGCACCGAGATCTTCCCGCGCCCAGAGCTCTAATTCCGCTTCGCGCTTCAGCGCGCGCAGGAAAATTTCCCGCGGCGGATACGGAAGCCCAGCTGACCGGCATCGTTCGGCGATTAAGGCGCCACGGGCCTTCCGCGCCAGATCAATCCGCTCAGGACCGGTGAGTTTCCTTTCCGGTTCCGCGGCTCTTGCAGCGAAAAACCAAGCCGCCAGCGTGAGGACAGCGAGTGAGAGTCCGATGAAAATCTTTCCCATGAGCAGCGGAATCTTCATTGCGTACGCGATCCGCGCCACGAAAAATCCGGCCGATGAACTACCGCCGCTTCGGTCGCACCGAGATTCAGATGCCCGTGTTTTCGTGCGGCGGGATGCGCTTCCAGCACAAGTGGGACGACTGTCCACCCGAGGAGATTCCCGAGGAAAATCAGCGCAACCTGGAAGCGACGATTTTCCGCGCGCTCGAAGTAGGTATCAACCACATCGAAACCGCGCGCGGTTACGGGACGAGTGAGATGCAATTGGGTTGGCTGCTGCCGAAGCTGCCTCGCGAAAAGATGATCGTGCAAACGAAGGTTGCACCGTTCGCGACTCCGCAGGAATTCATCGAGACGTTCGAGACATCGATGCGCTACCTGAAGCTCGACCATGTCGATCTCCTCACGTTCCACGGGATCAACAACGCGGAGTTGCTCGACTGGACGCTGCGCCCCGGCGGTTGTCTGGAGGCGGCACGACGATTTCAGAGCGAGGGGCGCTGCCGCTTCATCGGCTTCACCACGCATGCCACGAATGATGTGATCGTTCGCGCGATCGAGAGCGATGAGTTCGATTACGTGAATCTCCACTGGTATTTCGTGAACGACTTTAACTGGCCTGCGGTGGAAGCAGCGACGCGCGCGCGACCTCGGCGTCTTCATCATCAGCCCGACTGACAAAGGCGGGATGCTCTACCGGCCACCCACGAAATTGAGCGAACTGTGCCGCCCGCTATCGCCTATCGCTTTCAACGATCTCTACTGCCTCGCTCGGCCCCAAATTCACACGCTGAGCATTGGCGCATCATGTCCGGGCGACTTCGACGAGCATCTTGCGGCGCTGGAATTCTACGATCAAGCCGAGGACGTTTCCGCTCCGATCGCGGCGCGGCTTCACGAAGAAATGGCCCGCGTCCTCGGGCAGATTGGTGCGCGAGAGGTCTGCGAGATTTACCGAACTACATGGAACTGCCCGGGGAGATAAACGTGCAGGAAATTCTGCGGCTCTGGACCTTCGCCAAAGGCCTTGATCTCACCGAATGGGGCAAGATGCGTTACAATTTGATGGGCAACGCCGGACACTGGTTTCCGGGAGCCAGCGCTGCCGGAATGCAGAAGACATCGGTGCGCGACGCGCTTGGGGCGCATCCCTTCGCGGGACGCATTCCCGAGATTCTCGAGGAGGCCCATTCGATGCTAGCGGAAGCGCCGAAAAAGCGTCTCAGCGAGGGGGGATGAACTGCCGTCGAATCGGCTTACCGATTATTCCTTACTGCTTAGCTCTTTGACGCGACGAGTCGCCGGCTTTTTAACGGCGGCTTTCGCAGCGACCGGCTTTTTGCTGGCGAGAGCTTTCGATTTCGGAGCGGATTTCGCAGCGGGCTTTGCTTTGGCGAGCGCGGGCTTTTTTGCCTCCCCACGCGCCTTCGCGACCGCTGGCTTCTTCGCTACCACAGGCACAGCCACCTCGACGGCCTCCGGCACGGCTGCCGACATTGGAGCGCGGCTGTGATTGCCTGAAGCAAACTTCGCATTCATCTCCGCAGCGGTCTCAAAAAACGTGACGAGAGCCGGGCCAATCCCGCGGTAGGTCTTGCCGACTTTTTTTACAATGCCACCCTGCACGAGATTCTGCAGCTTTTCATAAGCACGAAGGCGGAGCATTTCCTCCCCTCCGCTGGCCGCGTTGCGGGCGCGCAGATTCTCGTGGACGATGGTGAAAAGCGCTTTGAATTCAAAAGCTGTCTTGCGGGACAAGACCGTGGCGAGCTCCTCGGCAACGCGATCTGGACCCCGACGTGAAAAACCGTAAGCTGTCTTCATCCAAGACCCTTACCACGTTTCGCCTCAAAAAGCGAGCGATGATTGCCAGAATTAGTCTTTCTGATCGAAAAGAGGCAGGGTCAAGCTGATTTCTCCGCTTGTATCTGGCAACGTTGCCACTTTGGCTACGTAAGCGCCGATCTCGCACTTTCGCTCGAGACCCCGCGCATTCATGTAGCGCACTTTCCCAAAAATTGGCCGCTCCGCCCACGGCCGATCGTGCTGCCCGAAGACCCACGCCACATTGGCAAAAGAATTCGGGTCGCGACCGTCGAGGAAGTAACGGTTGTTTAGTTCGAGCGCGGTGGCGAATGCCTCTTCCGGTGTTGTGCTCCACTCGAGAATCTTCTTCCCCCAATACATGCGCATCGCGTTGTGCATATAACCCGTTTCTCGCATCTCGGTCATCGCGGCATTCCAATACGGATCGTGCGTCTCGCTGCCAGCGAGTTGCGCGAGCTGATAGCGGTGGGGGCGCGCGTCGCTACGGTGTTGGTCGAGAGTCTGGCGCGCCCAAGCCGGCAGTCCATCGTAGCGATCGTAATCGTCGCGGAAGTTCACGAAGTTCATCGCGAGTTCACGCCGGACCAGCAGTTCTTCGATGAAGGTATCGATATTTTCCTGGGAGCCTGCCGCGTGACACCGGGCTTCGAGCGCAAGCCACGATGGGGAAATCTGTCCAAAATGCAGATACTTGCTCATGTGCGAGACGTCGTCGGTCTGGGGCTGGTTACGGTTCCCGGCGTAACTCGCAAACCGCCTTTTGAGGAACTCTCGAAACTGCCCTTTCGCCATCGACGTCCCACCTCGAAAGAACTGCGTCACCGCTGGAACCGAGCGGTCCAACTTAAGTCGGTTCGTTACCGCAGAGACGTCAGTGAGGTCGAGCGATGGCGGCAACGCTAAGTGGTCTGCTCGATGTTTGACGGCGGACGGTGGCAACTCCGCGAGGAATTCGGAAACGTGACGCGTGATCCGAGGGCGGAGTGTGCGCGCCGCGTACTCGGCCTTTTGAGAAGCCACCTCCACGGGCACAATGACGTCCGACTCCACCTGCACGACGCGGCAGCGGGCTTGCTCCCATACCTCGCGACGCCATGACTTCTGATGTCGTAAATATCCGCGGTCACACACCAAGGCGGAGGCGCGCTCCGCGAGTTCCAGCGCTACGCCAACGGGCAGACCGTGGCGCAAAACAAAAGCGATTCCGCGTTGCGCGAGAGTCTTTGCAGTCTCGCGCAGACCTTCGAGCAGGAACGTGTAATGCCGCAGATTTGCCTCAGGATAGCCATCCATCAGCCCAAATCCGACGACCACCGGTTGCCCGATTTCGTTCGCCAAATCGATCGCGTATTCGAGCGCGTGATTTTCCTCCGCGCGCTGCGACTGCTGCATCCAATACAGCACATAATCTCCATTGGCCACGCCGCACGGATTCAGCGCCGCGACTCGAGCAGAGGCGATCCGCGGCGAATTCATGCGACGCGATGACCAGATGCGATCACACGCAAAATCAAGCAACGATGGTCACCGTGTTCGTTCCCAGGCCAGCGTTCACTTTCGTGTAAAGGTCGCTGCCCCCGGTGAGAGTCAGAGTGTCATCGCCAGTTCCGAGCCCGATCTTCACTGACTCGAATCCGGCATAGGAAATTCCCCCACCCAATCCGAGTCCAGTCAGTGCCGTGAGGGTCAGCATCCCCGTCGCGCCGGTGGCAGAGCCGGTGTGATCCACATTCATCACATCCACTCCTTTCGTATTCGCGCCGCCGGTAATCGTAACCGGATCGACAATCAGGTCGAGCACGCCCTTCGTTGCGGGAGTCTTGCTTCCGAGATTGACCACATCTGCTCCGTCTCCAGTGTCGATGCTGAGCGCGGCGGTTGTCGCGTGGATATTGATGACATCATTACCGTCGCCCGTGCTGACGCTGACCGGAACACTCGGCGTGCTGTCGATGGTCAGGATGTCTCTCCCCTTGCCGAAGTTGAGGTTGAGCCTCGCGAGGCCCGCGAACGCGATTCCTTGCGCGCCCATTCCTGCGCCGAGGATATTGGTGGAATTCAGCCGACCGACCGAACTGCTCACGCTCTGCGAGGCTTGCACGTTGAAAATATCCGAACCGCTGCCGGCGATAACCACAGCGCCTTTGATGGCGGAAAGGAGCCCGAGCGCGTTGCCTGCAATCACCGTGTTTGCGCCTTCGCCGGTCAGAAAGATCGTCTTCGTAGCCGCGCCACTGCCTTCGATATGGACGATGTCGTTGCCCGAGCCGAGCCGCACGTTTTGTGTGCCGATCGCGCGATATTCCAGAGCGCCCGAGCCATCGCCAAGACCGCTGAGCAACGTCGCCGAAAGCGTCAGCGTCCGCACCTGCGAGTTCGCGCTTTCGTCGATGACGAGGATATCGAATTTGTTGCCCTCAACGCGCACGAGGCCGTTCAATTGATCGACGGTGCCGCCTGTGGCCGGCAGCACCCCGGCGGAACTACCCACGTTCAGGAGATTCAATCCTGCCCCGGTTTTCAGGCTCACCGTTGTCCCGGCGGCGGCCGAGTTGATGTTGAAAATGTCATCGCCCATGCCGCCGTCGATCATCGCGTTGGTGCCCAAGCCCACGGCGGCGACAAGGAAAGTGTCATTGCCTGCATCGCCGGTAATACGGTCGCCGCCTTCGGTGAAAATCACAAAGTCGTCGCCGAGCCCAGCCTTCACGGTATCCGCGCCCTTCCCTCCGTCGATGACGTCAGCACTGATGCCGCCGGTCAACTTGTCATCGCCGAAACCGCCGAGCAACGTGTTCGCTCCTTTGCCACCGGCCAGCGTGTCTTTGCCTGCGCCGCCGTCGAGTAACGCCGGGATCGGATCGAGCTTCGAGTCGATCGTGATCGAGTCATCGCCGAAGCCGCCGAAAACTTCGATCCGGCTGACTCCCGCGAAATCCTGCGCAAGTTTACCGGAGCCGAATTGCTTCTCGAGGAGTGTCAGCGTGATCGAATCGAGTGCCTTGCGCGTTTTGGTGAAAGTAATCACGTCCGCGCCTTCACTGCCTCCGACGAGCAAGATGAAGCGTCCCGGAATGGCGGGATCGGCGTGTTGGAGGTAGGTCGTGATGCGCAACGGGGTGGTGACTTTCTCGACTGCTCCGGAGTCGCGATTGGCCAGCGTGAATTCCACGCCAAAGTGCCCGGCTCTAGTCGGCGTAAAGGCGAACTCGCGGCCCGTGCCGAGCGCAACGACGTTGCCCACGGCGTCGAGCACGCGCCAGTTGGTCTCATAATTTCCGACGATCGCGGCGCCATCGAGGAAGCCGTGGAAAGTGAGCGGCTGCGCGCGCACACCGGCGTTCGGACCGCTGATGCCGAGGCCGCTCGCCGCCGCTGGAATCGTGGTCAGCGCGGTCACATCGAGCGCGGCGTCCGCGGTCCCGAATGCGCCGGTCACGGGATCGACAAAGGTGTATCTGACATTGAACCGCCCCGCATTCGCCGGGGCGAAAGCGAACTGTGCGCCGCTGCCTTGTGCGACCACCACGTTGTGGCTGTCGGTCACATTCCAGAATGATCTCAAAGAAGGTACCGCGACGCCGCCGAGCAAACCGTCAAAGGTCAACGGTTGGCCGTGGAGGCCGGTCGACGGGCCGTTGATCGAGACGTTCAACGTCGCCTGTGTGGAGCTGACATTGAGTGGCGCAATTGCTTCGCCAATCGCACCAGTCGCGGGATCAGCGAGGTCGAAGCGGACGCGGAATTGGCCCGCAGCCGCCGGCGTGAAGGTGAAGTCGGCAGCGCTGCTGCTCGCGATCACCACGTTGCCGGAATCGATCACCGACCATTTTCCAACGAAGCCCGCCGGGATGCTCAAACCGTCAAGAAGCGCGGCGAAGTTAAGCGGCTGCGCGAGCGCACCGGCTGTCGGTCCGAGAAAGCGCACATCGAGCGTCGGCACCGGAGCGGTGACGAGAAGATGCATCTCCGTCACGCTGGTCGCGCCACTTGCCGGATCGAGGAGGGTAAAGCGGATCGTGTAGTGGCCGGCACTCGGCGGTGCGAAAGCGAACGTTGCGCCGGTGCTGGTCGCGACTTCGACGTTGGAGCCGTCGAGCGCGGACCAAGTGCCAGTCAGTCCTGCCGGGATACCGCCCATTCCAGTGAGCGCGGTGAAGGTGCGAACCTGGCCGCGCGTGGCCTCGATCGGACCGCTAATTCCCGACGTCAGCGACGGCAATGCCGCTCCGACGCGAAGCGTGGAATTCGCCGAGCCGGTCACGTTCGCATTTTTGTCTGAAAGCGTGAACTCCACGCGGAAGTCACCCGCGACCGCCGGCACGAAGACGAAGTCCGCCGTCGTGCCGCTGCCGACCACGGCGTCGGAGCTGTCGAGCACGCGCCACGCGAAAGAATCGTCGGGGGCGAGCGTGCCGGCTTCAATGAGACCGTTGAAGGTCAGCGTCTCCCCGACCGTGGCATGGCCGAGCCCGATCAGACCGATCGTGCGCGGCGCTTCAGACGCCGGTGGATCATGCGGAATATTCAGCGTGAGCGTGGCGTTGCCGATCGCGCCGGTAGTGCCATCGACGATCCGATAATGGACGAGATAAGTGCCCTCGGCGCTCGGCGCAAACACGAAGTCGCGGCCAACACCAGTGGCAACCGTCGTCTCGCTGTGGTCGGCGGGATCAAAGAGTGCCGCGCTCCACGAGACTGCGTAGTTCCCGGTGAAGGCCGCGCCATTCAACAACCCGCCAAATGCCAGCAACTCATCGAGTATTCCGAGCGTCGGACCGCTTACGCCTACACTCAAGCCCGGCGCGGGCTCGGAGATGTTCAGCGTCGAAATCGCGGTGCCTTCCGCGCCGTTGGTGATGTCGATCAGCGTGAGCCGGACCGTCAGGGCGCCCGAGGCGGCCGGGGCGAAGACGAATGTCGCTCCATTGCCGGTCGCAATCACCCGGCTCGCGGCGTCGACGACCTGCCAGGCCGAACGGTAGCCCGCAGGCAGGGTGCCGCCGTCATGCTGCGCCGTGAGGATCACGGCTTGTCCGCGCACGCCGGCAGTCGGCCCGCTGAGACCGACGGAGAAACTCGGCGTCGGCGGCACGATGCTCAGCGGTGAGGAAGCAACGCCGAATAATCCGGTCGTGGGATCGACGAGCAGCAACTCGACGCGATACTGCCCGGGAATCGTCGGCAGGAAGACGAATTGCGAGCCGCTGCCGGTGGCGACAACCGCATTCTTCTGATCAAATACCTTCCACGCAGCGGTGACGTTTGACGGGAAATCCGTTCCATTCAGCAAGCCACCGAAGGTCAGCACCGGACCCCGGACGCCCTGCGTCGGACCAGCGATCGAAACGGGAAGTGTCGGCGCGTCGGCACTTACGGCGAACGCTGCGATCACGAGCGTCGATATATTGGTGGCATTTTCGGTGAGCGTGAGCTGCACGGAAAAGGTCTCCGCCGTCGCCGGGGCAAAGCTGAACTGATGCCCAGTCCCGCCGGTCACGAAATCCCCGGCAGCGTCGAGCACCCGCCACACCGCCGTGAAGCCCGGCGGGACATTCAGGTCATCGAGCAACGCGGTGAAGTTCGCGGCGAACCCCACATTGCCGCGCGCTGGACCGGTGAGGCCGACGCTGATCGTGCCACGCGCCTTGTTCACGACGAGCGTGGCGGATGTGATTCCAAACGCACCGGACGCCGTGTCGAGGACCACGAGTTCAACACGGTATGTGCCGACTTTGCTCGTGCCGAATGTCAGTTCCAGTGCCGGTGCCACTCGCGACGACTTTGCCGGTGGCATCAAAAATCTGCCAGACCGCGCCGAAGCGGGACGGCAGGGCAAGTCCATCGAGCACCACGCTGAAGGTGAAGCGTGTGCTCGAAAGCGGCGTCGCCGCGATCGCCACATTCAGCGTTGGGATGCGCGTGATGCTGCCGCCCGGAGGTAGGACGGAAACGTCGCCTCCGCCGGCGCCGAACCTTCCCTGCGTAGCGCCCGCATCGAGGAAGAACTCGCGAGTCTGCGGCGGGAGCGCATCGAAGATCAGGCTGCGAATGGTGGCGATGTCCTTGCGGTTCAGGTTGCCGGTTTGCTTGAGCAGACGGTTTGCGCCCGTCACGTCGAAGAGCTGATCTTTCCCACGCTCAAGAGCGCGGCCGCTCTTCAAGACGGCGGAGTCAAGGAACGCAACACTCGTGCTCACGTGGCTGAAGCCGAGCGTGAGCGGCACTTGCGCATTTGGCATGTAGGTCGCGAACGGCAGCGTGATCGCGGCATCACCGGCGATCAGCACATCGTTCCCCTGCTCACCAAAGATCGTGTCGAGCGCGGAGCGGAGCGTGACCATTTTGCTCGTGGCGAAGTGCCCAATCTTCGACGCCGCGAGATCATATTTGCCGACGTATTTTTTGGCACTGAGCCGCAGCTGCAGGTCGTTGAGGAGGATGCTGATTTCAGCGACCGCCTTCTTCGTCGGTAGCGCAGGATCGGTGAGCAACGGCAGGATTACCACGCCGTCGTCGCCGATGAGCAGGTCGTTTCCGCCGCCGCCGCGAATCGTGTCGTTGCCAATGCTGAGGTCGTATTCAAAAACCTTCGGCACAAGTTTCAGCTCAGTTGCAGACGGGCGGAGCGCAGCCAGATTCGCGACATTCGTTGCGAGGTGATATGAGAGTTCAGCAGCGCGAAGCTTGTCCTGCGCGGCGAGCGCGGAATTCGTGTCGCGTAGCATTTGCGGTGTGATGCCGAGCGCAACCGGCGTTTGCGCCAGCGAGACCCCCGTGACAACTGGTGAGAGCAAGCCACCCTGATCGCCGATGACTACGTCGTTACCGGCGCCAGCGTCGATGATGTCGTCACCGATGAAGAGGTGGTGGTAGTCGGGGTCAATCGCTTTCGGCAGCAGCGCCTTCACGCGGTTCGGATTTTGGGCAAGCCCCTTCGCGACGAGGTCGTGAAGCACCGTGATGTGCGCTTCGCGGACTGTGTGGAGGAAGTCGGTCGCGACATATTCCAGATCGCTCAGGAAACTGTGGTAACGCAGCGCGGCAGTCGTGAAGTCCGGCGCGAGGACCGGCGCGCCGATCGCAAACGGCACGCTGATCAGCGCGTTGTCGCCGACGATGTAGTCGTCGCCGTCGCCCCCGAGGATCGTGTCATTGCCGATGCGGATGTCATGCGGAGTCGTCGCCGTGCCGGTGAGCTGCGCCAAAAGCTCGAAGTCGAGCGAGAGGAAGTGCAGCCCGGTGATCACGTTGAAGATCGCGCCGCGCAAGTCCTCAAGCGCCTTGTCGAGAGTCGCGAGTCCGGTGAAGACCGGCGCGATCACCGCGACGTCGTCGGCGTAAATCGTGTCGCGCGCCCGCGCCGCCGTCGATGATGTCGTTGCCCGGGAGCGCGTCGACATGATGGATCAGGTCGGGAACGAAGGAGATGAGCGGCAGGCTGACGGCGCCGTCGTTCCGGCGCAGCACATCTGCTGCGGCGAGATCACCGAACGCGAGGTTCGACACAAGGTTGAGCTGCGGCGCGGACGAATCCAATTCGAACGGCAGGAGCGTCATGTTCGGCACGAGCACCGAGCCGCCTGCGCTGAAGGTGTAAGGCACGCCGCCATCGACGCCGATGATCCGGATGCCGCTGATGATCTGCGGCAGATTCGTGCGCGAACGGCACAGAGTTGAAGACGCCGTCGGCGAAGATCAGGTCGTCGCCGTCGTCACCGTTGATCGTGTCGTTACCGCGCTGACCGAAGAGCAAGTCGTCGCCGGTGCCGCCGCTGATCGTGATCGTTGTCGGCGGCGAACGAGGTCGATGAGGATGAGCTCCGTGTCCCACGCGCCGGTGTCGCTGTTGATCACTTTCGCGCCGCCCGGCAGGTAGCTGCCGCTGAGGATCGCGAGATCCGCGCCGAGGATCTTCGCGGCGAGAGCCGGATCATCGAGGCGCAGCGGGATGTGAGTCCATTTTAACGATGCCGGTGATGCGACCGACATCCTCGAGGAAGATGTCGCGATGCCACGAACCGTTGACGTTCAAGCGCGGCGTGCCGTCGGCATTGAAGGCGCGCCGACGCGTAGCCGCTGTCACCGAGGACCACGTCGTTGCCAGTCGCCGCCACTCGCGGTGTCCGCGCCGAGTCCACCGTAGACTTCGTCGTCCCCTGCTCCGCCATCGAGCAGGTCGTTGCCGCGCTGACCGTAGAGAATGTCCTGATCGGCATCGCCGAGCAGCGTGTCGTTGCCGCCGACCAGGTCGATGTCGTCGAAGCGGACGATCGTGCGGATGACGACGTCGAGAAGACGCCGCTGTAGGTGCGCCACGCGGACGGTAGGCCGGCGAGGACTTCGCGCGAGATGAAACCGTTGTCTCCGAGAATCACGTCCCCGCCGTCACCGGCCGTCGCGTCCGCTTCGTCGCCGCCGTCGAGGTAATCGTTGCCATCCGCGCCGAAGAGCACGTTGTGACCGCCGAGTGATGTCGTCCTGACCCGCGCCGCCGAAGATGCGGTCGTTGCCCTGCTGGCCGAGGATGAAGTCGTCGCCAGCGTCGCCGTGGATCGTGTCGTCGCCACCGCCATCGGTCGCACCCGTGAAGATCGAAACGAAGTTCTGGTTCGCTGCCCATGCCGCGACGTAGCGGCCGTGGTCGCCGAGGATGACGTCGTGGTCGTTGCCGCCGGAGATCGCGTCATCGCCGGTGCCGCCGAAGAGGTAGTCCTCGCCGTCCTCGCCGAAGATCATGTCGTTGCCACCGATGGTCGGATCGATGCTGGCGAAGTTCGTGAGACTGCGGTCGACGGCGAAATCGAAGACGCCATTGTCACCGAGTACGAAGTCGTTGCCGGCACCGGCGCGAATCGTATCCCCACCCGCTCCGCCCGCGATGATGTCACTTGCGCCGCCAGTGGTGATGCTGTCGCCGCCACCAATCGCCGGATCGGTCGTCACCAACCGAATCACGCGGCCCGTGAGGTCGAAGGTGGCGACGCCATTGTCGCCGAGAACGAAGTTGCGCGCGGTCGGATTCAGCGTCGTGATGAGGTCGCCCGCAGCGCCGCCGAGGATGATGTTTCCGCTGTCGCCGCCGGTGATCGTATCCGCGCCGCCGATCGCCGGATCGGTCGTCTCGGCGCGAAGGACGAGGCCGGTCGCCACGTCGAAGGTGATCGCGGCCATTGTCGCCGAGCACGACGTCGAACGCCGCGTCGCCACCCGCGTGGATGATGTCGCCCGCCGCTCCACCGACGATGAGGTTCGCGCCGATGCCAGCCGTGATCGTGTCGCCGCCGCCCATCGCCGGATCCGTGGTGTGCACATCGACGAGCACGCCCGCCACGAAGGTCGCGATACCGTCATCACCGATGAGCACATCAACCTGCACATCGGCGAGCGCGTTATCGGAGAAGAAACCGTAGAGCGTGTCAGCGCCCGCGCCGCCGAAGATCAGGTCGCGGCCTTCGCGCCCGTGGATTGTGTCGCTGCCGCCGACCGCCGCGTCTTCGGTGAACACGAGCGTCGCCGGGCGGATGGTGCCGTCCGTGAAGTCGCCCGGTCCCGCGTGACCGACCGCCGCGACGACACTCGAGCCGTCAAGGAAGAGAACGCGTCCGCGATCGCCGAAGAGGATGTCGCTGCCCTGACCGCCCGTGATCTCGTCGTCGCCCTGACCGCCGAAGATGATTAACGGCAGCGTCGAAGCGCCCGCGTTCACGGTGTCGTCGTCTGACACGAGCGGCTGATTATTGTATGCGCCCTGAGTATTCAGCACAAAGAAGTCGTCCTGACCGGCGGTCAGCGTCACCGTCACATCGTCGTTGCCGAGCCCGGTATTCAGCGTGGTGCTCGTCCGCAGGCCGGCGCGGCGGATCGTGCCATCGATCGCAATCGTGTCATTGCCGAACCCGCTCCAGAGCGTAATGCCGTCTGCGAAGTTTCCGCTGACTTTGTCCGCGCCAAACGTGATCAACCCCGGCGCGAGGCCGCTCACGAGGATCTCCGCGGAGGGCAGGCCGATGCCGGTGAAGTTGTCCGTGATCGCGACATTCGCATCGCCCAAGATCGCGGCCTCGTCGGAAATCATCAGCGTCTGCCGGCCCGCGCCGCCGTCCACGTTCAGGATGCCGCGGATGTCGTCGAGCGTGCCGTTGAGGTAGTCGTAGCCCGCGAGATTGTCTGGGCGCCGATCGGCCTGCGACGAAATGTAGAGGCGGTCGTCGCCGTCGTGCGTCCGCACGTTCGTCACAGTGCCGTCGGCGGTGCCGCGGATGTTGAAGATGTCGCTGCCCGCGCTGAGGTCGATGTTCAGCTCCTCAAACGCGGAGTAGTGGATGCCTTCGAGTTGCGTCGCGAGCGTTGCCGTGCCGCGGGCATTGCTGCCGCTCACGACGTAGTCGAGCAGATCTCCATCGACGTCGCCCGGCACGATGCGGAGGTCGCTGAATTGCCCCTGGAACATGACGACATAAACGCTGCCTTGCTTGGTCACCGCGACGTTCGCGGAGCGCGGCGCGTCGGTCAGCGGCGTGGTGGCGTTGCGTGAATTGAGCAGCGGATCGAGCGCAGCGAGGACGTCATTGGCGGAGGCGTTGAACGCGATCGGCTGCGTGTAAGTCACCCCGCCCGGCAGGCGCAGACCGATGCGGAAGGTGCCGCCGGTGGCCTTGATCGTGATCGTCTGCGGCGGCAGCGAGAGCGTGCCCGTGCTGAGGTCGGACGGCTGGATCGAGTAGTTCGTGTATTCGCCCTGGAAGGTGAAGACGAAGCCGCCTGCTTGCGCGGTGACCGCAACGTTATCGGTGTGTGGCAGCGCGAGGTCGGAGTTGTTCGGGTTGAGGATCGGATCGAGGAATTTGCGAAGTTCCGCAGCGGTCGCGCCGATCGGAATCGCGCCCGTCGTGACCGTCGTGCCATTGATCGTCGGCACGTAAGTCGCGCTGATCACCGGCACGCCGACATTCTTGACCTCGAGTCCGTGCTGAATCGCCCGGACTGCGTCGGCGGTGAGGCGGAAGCTGATCGTGAACGTGCCGGCGGTGGCGTTGAGATTCAGCACCTGCTGCATGCCCAGTCCGGTGCCCGGAACGGTCGTGCCGTCGCGCACGGTCGAACTCACCACAAATGCGGATGAGTCTTCCGACGCCACGAGCTGCGTCGGGGCGATGTAGCTCGTCAACGCGTCAGCCAGCAGCGCGCGGCTCAGGTCGGCGAGTTCGCTGCCGAGCGGGTTGCGCGAGATGAGCGTCAGGGTGACCGGGCTTAGATTGATGCCCGCGAAGCTCGCCGCGTCAAAGAGCGCCGTGTTGCTGGAGATGATCGAGTTGAAGCCCGTGAGCAGCGCAGAGCGGAGGTGCGCATCGGTGGAAGTAAGGTCGTCCACGACCGCCAATGTCGCGACGGGCAGGCGCGCGCGGAGCAGCGCGACGAGCGCGGTCGGCAGCGGATTCACCGCCGCCGGAGTGCCGCGCAACTCGCTCGCTAGAATCGCCACGTTGCTCAAATCCGTCGGGGCGAGCACACCCGGGAGCCAGGTGATTTGTGCGAAGTCGCGACCCGCAAACCCTCGGACAAACGTAACGGTGTAGGTCTTGTCCACGAGCGTGGCGGTCAGGCTGACCTCGATGTTCGGCACGCCGTACGCCTCGCGCAGTGCGGCGGCGACTTCCGCGGCGCTCATGCTGAAATTCAGGACGACATCCGCGAAATTTGCGCTGCGGACAACGGTGTCAGACGACGGCAGATTCGCCGCGGTATCCGCCGCCGGGATGCGCAGAACGTAGCTGCCGCTCGCCGCCTGCACGGTGAAGCGCTGAGTCTCAGCGAGCGTGAACATGTTCAGCCCGGTGATCGTGGTTGCCGTCAGCGTGCCGGTGTTGCCGACCGGCACCGGTGCATTTTGCACGACGATCGTCCACGCGAGTTGCGGCGCGCCGGTGCCGGTCAGCGAAACAGCAAAGGTCGTCGTCGAGCCGGCGCGGGTTTCGGATACCGTGAGATTGTTCGTGCCGAAGAGCGTGCGAAGCGCCTGCTGGAGCTGCGTCCCGCCCATGCTGAAATCGAGCGCTGCTTCGCCGTAGCCGGCAAAGCGCGTGATGCCTGCGGAATTCGCCAGCGGCAGGCCGAAGCCGGTAGTGCGCAGAATGTAGCGGCCGTTCGCCGCCTGGACGACTATGGTGCGCGTGCTGTCCACGTCGAGTTGACCCGGCGCCGTCGTCGTGAGGATGCCGATGCTCGTGTTGTCGAGCAGGTTCAGCACATCGCGTCCGGCTCCGCCATCGACTACGAGTTGGCCGTTGAGCTGATCGACCACGAGGTCATCGCTGTGCAGGTTGATCACGTCGTCGCCGATGCCGGTCTGGATGATCGTGTGGCCGAGGATGCTCTTCACATCCACGATGTCCGCGCCGTCGTTTGAGCTGATGAGCGTCAGCCCGCGGTGCGTGGACTCGACAGTGAAGCGATCGTTGCCCGACCCAAGCTGGACGTTCACGACCTCGAGATTCGTGTATGTGATGCCGCCGTCGAACGCGCGCCCCCCGACGACCGTCGCGCCGCCCATGCCGAGACCGCTGACGCTGTTCTCGGTCAGCGTGCCGCGATCGTCCGCCGGGCTGTCGGCGTTGAAGACGTTCAGAATATCGACCTGGTCGGACTCAATGACCCGAGTGTTCAGATTGACGGGCGCGTAGAAATACGAGTCGCCGAGTTGCACGGCTTTAAGCGTCAGCACGCCCGCCTCGATCGTCGGCTGGAAGCTCGGGCCGCCGAATTGCGTGTCGCCCTTCAACACTTCGAGCAGTCCAGCGAGCACGTCCGCCGCGCGGTCTCCGGTGCGCGTGGAGTAGCTGTAGACGTGGCCGTTCAGCGTGACCGACACACTCGCCGGGATGACCGTGCCGGTGAAGGTGATCTCCGCTTTTTCGACGAGCGCTGGGTTGGTCCGCGCCGACGTGGCCGTCAGTACCAGACCGCCCGCGACGGCCGCTGTGAACGGCGCGGCGATTTCTGAGCCCCGCTTGAAGATGAGGGTGTCGCCAGTGACGCCAGGTTGGAAGGCGCTGCCGAGGGTGCCGGCGGTGACCCCTGCGATGCCTGCGGGAACACCGACGATGTCGCCGAGGATTGCCGTTCTCAGTGCGGCGGTGAGCCCGGCGATCGGATCGCCAGTGGTCGGCGCACTCGCGGTGAAGGTCAGGCCGGCGAACGAAACGGTGGCGGTGTCGCCGGGCCGGACGTCGCCGCTGAAGACCCACGCCGCCTGCGTCCAATTCACCTCAGGCGTCAGCGTGACGGGCGTGCCGCGGACCGAGCCGGCAATCGTGCTCAGCGCGTCCGGCACAAAGTTGAACGTGAACGCCGCGCCACCCTTCGTGAGATTCAGGCGATTGCCGAAGACGCTCGCGTAGAAGTCGATCGTGTAGTCCCCCGGGATCACTGAGCGCAGCTTTTCCACCATCTCGAGGAGGCTTGAAGTGTCGGACGAAAGCGCCCCGGCCAAGGCGTCGTCGATCAGCACGCGGTTGAGCCGCGCGAGCGCATCGCCGGTCGGATTCAGTGCGAGGAGGTTGATGGTATCGGGCGAAAGGACCACGCCTTGGAAGTCGGCCAGCGAGCTCAAGTTCGCGCCGCTGTTCATAATGCCGTTGAGCTTCGGCAGAAGGATCTGCAGCTTCGCGGTGTCGGTCGCGGCGGCGTCGAGGAGCGTCGCCTTTTCGCCCGCTGTGAACTGGCTCCAGAGGTAAGTAAGCGGTCCATCGAGCGCCCCGCCACCGGCCTGTGCCGGCGCGCCACTGAGCTTCGTGATCGCGCCCGAGAGGCTGGCGACATCGCTCTTCGCGAGAGTCACGCTGCTGATTACGTAGTCGGTGCCGTCGAGCGTGACGGTCCATTTCTCGTTGCGGCTGGCGACGCCCGAGAGACTGAGCTGCACGCTGCGCCAGTTGATCGTGCTGACCTGCGTCGGGTCTGGGATGCCGGTGAAGACGACCGCGCCATTGCCACTCAGGGTCACACTCGCGGCGAACGGATTTTTGAAGCCGACCGTGAGGATGTTGCGGTTTGTGCCGAAGAGATCGACCGAATTGTCCGCCGCCCCGCCGTCAAGGAGCGTGACGTTGTAAAGGAAGAGATTCGAGCGCGGGTCAAAGCCGAGGCGCTCGCCGTATTCCGGCAGCGTGTGAATGGCAAACGTGTCGGCGACGCGGTTGAGCGGACCGACGACCACCGGGCCGTAGACGCGACCGTCGGGCAGCGGGAAATTGGTCTCGCCCGGCAGCCGGAACGGGTTGTTCAGGAACGCATCTTCGGCCACGCCGATGCCGCCGTTGATGATGAGCGGACCGCGGATGCCATTGACGCGCTGCTCGGGCGACGGAAAGACCAGCGCGTCGGAGCCGTCCACGATTTCGTCGGAAACGGCCTCGACAAAAACCTCCTGCGCATCATTCCAGTTTGCCAGCAACACCCACTCGGTCCCGGCGCCGAGGTAGGATTTCTGATTCACCGTGTCGTAGTAAATCTGACCATCCGCCGCCGCTCCGGTCGGCGCCGCGGTGCCGGTCAGGATGCCGGCATTTCCCGCCCAACTGCTCGGCGCGAAGATCACGAGCGGCGTCACGACCGACGGCGTCTCGTAGGTCGGGGTGACGATGAACGACGCAACGAGACCCGCGCCGCCGATGCGCGCGATATCGAGCTGCGAGCCATTGACGGCGATCGTGTAAAGCGTCCCAAGGCCGAGGCGATTGAACTCGGCCAGCAAGCCATTCGCCACGGCGGCGAGCGTGTCGCCGACACGGGCAGTGTATTGCACGACGTTTGCGTCCAGCGTGAGCTTCCAGATTTCCGGCGCCTCGCCCTGACCATTGGGATGTCCGGCGAGCGCGACATTCACATTGGTGAAATTCCCGAGAACATCGCGCGCACCGGTCAGGGCCGCGCCGTTGCGGTCCGGCGTGACGCTGAACGCCAGCGTGAACGGGTTGCCACCGAAGCTGACGTGGAGCTTCGTTGCGTCCGCTGCATCGACGACCACGCTGAAGTTCGCAAACCGCGCCAGCGCCGAGAAGCCGTCCCGCACAAAGGCCGCCATCAGCCCGGCCGCGATGTCCTCGAGCGTGTCGCCGACGTTCACGTGGTAGGTCAGGTCTTCGCCGTTGAGCGTGAGTCTCCAAACTTCCGGCGTCGGGAAACGAACCGTCGGCGATCCGATGAGCTTCACGTCGGCAGCGGTCAACTCGCCATTCGCGTAGGTCCGCGTGATGTCGGCGCCGCCGCGGCTGAGGAGGACTTCCGCAAAGAAAGGCGCGGTCGTGGAAGTGATCGTCACCGTCGTGCCGGAGCGCGTGGCAATGTAATGCGCGGTCACGTCGACCTTGGTCTGCAGAGCTGCCGCCACAGTGAGCAGCGTGTCGCCGGGCTGGACGATGTAGCTGTAGGTTTCGTGCTGTTTGGCAGCGTGCGTCGGCGAGGTGGTGTCCGCACCCGTTAGCTGGAACGTCCAGACTTCACCGGGCGTAACCGGCCCGCGCAGTTCGATCGTGGAGCGCTGAGTCGCGACGCGGACTTGGACGGCCTCGTTGCGCCCGTTGTTCTTCGTGGAGTCAAACGCGAGGTCGGAGTTGTAGGTTCGCGTAAGCGACGGCACCGCGCGGAGATAAACCAAGGCGCCAGGGTTTCTCGTCAGCGACACCGAATAGCTGTCGGTGGTCGGCGCGTTGTTGTAGGTGCCCGGGAATTCCTCGCTGATGTGGTAGGAAATCTCGAACTTGCTCGTGTCGTCCGGGGTCGAAGTCCAGACGCGGTCGAGCGTATATTCCTTCGCCTCAGCGTCGTAGCCGAGGATTTGCGCGGTCTGTCCTTTGCCCGTCCCATCGACGATCGTGAGGGTTTTGCCGACCAATCCGATCGCCTGCGGGTTTGTTTCGTGTCCTTGCAGCGAGATGTTCAGCTCGTAGCTCTGGCCGCCAATCACGCCGGCAAAGTTGTAATCGGTGACGTAGTAGGAACTCGGGATGCCAAAGGCGCCGTAGTCGTCGTAGTCGATACGCGAGCTGACGCGGACGAAGTAAGTGCCCGGCTGCGTGATGTCGTATTCGAGGAAGGCGTCGCGGCTGTTGTCGCTGCCCGGGTCGGTAAGATCGCGATGCCCCGGCGCGCCGAAATAGTCGACAGCGAGCGGCGCCGGATCGGGCTGGCCGGCGACAAATTGAGCGGCGTTGAAGAGCTCCAGAACGGTGCTCGTGGTGTAGCCGAAAATCGAGTCGGTGCCAAAGACCAGGCTGCTCTTATCGATATCGAGCACGACATGGACGGTGCCGCCGCGCTTCACCTCCAGCACGAACGGATCGGGCTGGGACACGTCGCGATCGCTCACGGTGAAGCTCACCGCGCCGGCGTTGTAGGAGACGCTGTAAGTCGGGTTGCGGGAGTTGTTCGCGCCATCGGTCACTGCACCCGTGAGCACCGGCACGTTAAAGCTGCCTGGCGTCAGGAAGGTGATCTGCCATGGACTCTGAAGCGTGCCGCCGCCGGTGACGGCGACGCTCAGTTGCGTGCCGTCGGTGAGCGTAATCGCGTTGAGCGCGGCTGCCACGGCGGCGGCGTCGGCCGTGCCGATCGTCAGCGCCGTCGTGGTCCGAACGACGGCGTTGGCCGCGGAGCTTTCGCGAAACGAGAGAGTGAAAGTGCCGGTGGTGGCGTTCAGCCACACCGATTGCACTTCGTTGGCGAGCCCGTTCCCACCGACCACGGTCTTCACTGAGACCGCGCCGCGAACTGCCGCGACCAAGCCGGCAGCGACGGTGCTCAGGGTGCGCGGTGCGGCGAGCATGCTCGGCACCTCGTACTCATAATATTGATTATCGAGCGTCAGGCGCCAGACATCGCCCGCGCGCAAGCCGCCGGAAGCCGGGTCGGAAGCCAGCGTGATCGTCGCCGTCGGCTGGTAGTGTGAGCGAGGAGTGCCGTCGCCATTGAGGTCGAGCACGCCGGTGAAGGCGTAAGCCCTCACGCTCTGCGCAGCGGAATCAAAATCGGCGTTTGCGTTGCCGAAGCGGATCGGCGCGCCGTCGTCGCGGGAGACGTCGAGCACGTTGTCCAGCGTGGCGTTCGTGCCAGCGTTGTAGGTCGCGACGGGCAGCTTGCCGGCAAGTCCGGCGGTTACATTGGCAAAGTTACCCGCGGTCGCGGCGAACTGGTAAGCCGTCACGACGCCAGCGCTGTTTTTGATGTAGATGGTCCACTCGTCGTTTGTGAGCACGCCGTTCGCGCCGTCGAGCGCAAGGGACTGGGTCTGGTCGGCTTTCAGCTTCCCTTCAACAATGAAGCCGCCGTGCACCGCTGCCGACGCAACTGTCAACTTGCCGTCATTCGCATCTGTGGTCGCTCCACCGAACGTCGAAAGATACATGATCTCGCCTTCCGAAACCGCGGCGTGATTCGCGCCGCTACCCGCATCGGCCGCATCGGCGAGGCGCTTGGCGATCGTCGTCAAAGTATCGGCCGCGATCACAGTCGTAGAGTAAGGCACCCCCGCGAAGCTCAACGTCCAGACGTCGCCGAGATTCGGCGCGCCGTTGAGGTCGCGGCCGATCGTCGTGATCGTGCCGCCCGGACGAGTGATACTATCCGGCGAGGTCACCGTCAGGCTGTCGGCGTCGAAGCTGGAGAAGTTCGTGTTGAACTCCGAGATAACCAATGTGTCGGCCCCTTCGGAACTCGCGACGTAATTCCCGCCAACAAACGCGGTGATGTCCCCAATCGCGCCGGAAAGAATGTCACCGAAACCACCCGTGCCCACTGTGACACTGACCGCGCCCACCGCATTGGCCGCGCCGCCGCCCGGCAAGTCAAAGGCCCACGTGTCACCCGCATTGGCCCGACCGCCAAGTTTCACGATCGCCGTGTAAGGCGCAGCCACCGCGGCGACGGTCGTAGTCCCCGTGACACTCGCCGTCACGGTGAAGTTGTTGTTGTCACTCAGCGTCAACACAGCGCCGTTACGCGTGACGGTCGTGATGCCGCTGATCTTGGTGCGCAGTGACTCCGCCAGTTCGTCGAGCGTCTGCGCCGCGGTCGAAGCGCCCGCCGTGACGACGTGGGTCACGTTGTTCGGCCCCCCGGTGAAGGTCAGGGTCCAAGTTTCACCGAGCGTCGGAACTCGTTTGAGGGTGATCACCGCCGATTTTGAATCTGGCGCCGTTACGGTCGCAGGCAGAATGGTCACATCGACGGTGCCGATCGGACCGCTCAACTTCGTGAAGGCGATCGTCCACTTGCCCGCGACGAGACGAGCACTCGCCGTGAAATTTGGCTGACCGTCGATGTCTGCTGTGATCGCTGCAACGACCGATTGCAGCGTCCCGCCGCTTGGGACGGTGTAATCGCGAGCGCCCAACGTGCCGACAGTCACGCGCCAGACTTCACCTTCATGCGGCGCGCCGGTAAACTGCAGCGCCTTGGTCTGCTGGTTCGCCGCCGGCGTGCGATCCGTGAAGTTCACCGTCAAGCTGCCCGGCGCGTTGATCACCCCGCGCAGATTCGTCGGCAAAGCATTGCCGTCGATTCGTGTGAGAACGAGCTGATTGGTGCCTTCTGCGCGGGCGACGTAGTTGTCGACGGTGGTGTTGATGCTCGTGACGAGCGCGTTGATGACGGTGCTGAGCGTCTCGGCGTTTCCGACGACCGTGTGCGTGTAAAGCTGCGTCGGGCCGTTGCCGCTGACGAGACGCCAGATTTCCCCGTCTTGCGGCGTGCCGCTGAAGGTGAAGATCGTGGAGACTGGCGTATTCGCCGCGACCACGGCGCTGCCCGCGCCCGCCACGGTGAAGGTCGCGGTGAACGGATTGCTCGCGGCATCTTTCGGCACAATAACCAGGTGATACGGATTCGCCGCGCTGCCGGTGCCAGTCACGGAGGCCGTGAAGTGGTCATCGGGATCGTTGTTGATCGCGGTGCGCAGATTCGTCGCGACGGCGGATGCGCCCTGGCCGGCAGGGACCGCGTAAGTGAAGGATTCGCCGTTCAACACGAGCGTCCAGACGTCTCCGACGCGGACCGGGTCCGCGATGATGAAGTCGGCGCTCGCCCACTCCGTCGTCTCGAATTGCGGTTGGAACGGCGTGCCGCCGATCGTCATCGCGCTCTGCGTCACCGTGCTCGTCACCGCTGTCCCCAACGTGAAGCCCGTCGTGGCGCTCGCTTTCACGAGGCTGATCGCGAGTCCATTCCGCGTCGCACCGTAGCCTGCGGGAATCAGTGCCAGGAGCGAAGAGGCAACGCTGTCGAGGCTCGTCGTCGCGTTGCTCACGGTCACGGAGAAAGGCGTGCCGTCGACGGTGATTGTCCAGACGTCGCCGGTCGCCGCGTTGGCATTTCCGCCCGCGCCGATAGTCACGATTGCCGCTGTGTATTGGACCAGCGGACGGCCCGAGACAGTCAGCGAACCAAAAGTGTTCTCGCCCGCAACACTCAGCGCGAGCCGAAAGCCGCCCACTTTCGTGAGATTGATATTGGTTCCGGTCCGGGTCGCTCCAAACGCGCTACCGATGGAAGTCACGAGCGCTTGCGCGACCTCGCTGAGCGTTTCGCTCGCGGCGACTGTATGACTGAAAGGCGTGGTCACTCCGGTTGTCGCGTCGGTGATGTTCACCGTCCAGACATCTCCAACGACTGCCGTGCTTGCCGTGATGCCCGCCGCTGCATCTGCGGTAGTCAGCACATTGACGAGAGAAATGGTCGCCTGGCTGAAAGTAATCGGTGTGCCCGCGGAATCCTTCGGCAGCGTGGAGCGCGTGACCGAACCGGCGCGCGACAGAAGCTGCGACAGCCCGCCGAAGGTGAAGCCTGCCTCATCGACCAACGTCACGGTCCCCGTCACGGTGTAACTCGACTGATAGAACCGGCTCGGAAGCTGGGCCAACAACTCACGCGCCACATCCTCAACCGTGTCATTCGCCTGGACGGTGTAGCTGTAGTTCTGATTACGCAGCCCGTTCAGCTTCCAGATGTCGCCCGTGCGAATCGCGCCGGCGATCTGGAAGGAAACACTCTTGTAGTAGATCGAATTGTCCGGCGTTTGTGAGATGCCGTCGGTTGACTTCGGATTGATCGCCGCGTCGGTGACGACGAATGAGTAGATGTCGTAGCTGCCGTTCCCCGAGCCCTGAATGCGGACGTAAGGCGTATCGGAACTGACGCCGCCGCCGCTGATCACGTTGCCGATATTCGGATCGAAAAACGTGTAGAAGTTATCCGCGGAATTAACGTTTTGCGCGTTGAGGAACGAATTGTTTTGGTCCTCCGCCTCGCTCAGCGGTTCGGGCGCGAAGACGAAGCCTGAGACGGCGTGCTGCGGGATGCTGACGTTGAGCGTGTAATTCACGCCCACCGGCAGGCCACCGAAACCGGAGGCGTTGTCGACCTGGACGTAATAAGTCCCTTTTTGTGAGAAACTGTAGGTGAGGAAGTCGTCGTTGAACGTCGTGCTTCCAGTGCCGCTGAGCGCGAGGTCGAGCGGGTTGGAGCCGCCCGCGCCCTGCCCGACGAGGCGTCCGTCCTGGTCGTAAATCTTCAGGAAGCTGCGCCACGCAATGGAGTCGCCGACATCGTAGCCGTGGTCGATGTCGAACGTCGCGACGATCGGTCCGCCCGCCGCGCGAAGCATCGCGTCCGTAATCGTGAAGCGGTAGAAATCCGAACTGCCGTCGCCCGTGGCGAGAATGCTGAGGTGCGGATCCCACTTGCCGTCGCTGCGCTTCACGATGTCCGCATTGGACGCGGCGCTCCAGCGCGCGAGGTCGATGTTAAGCGCGTTGTAAATCGAGTCGTGCACGCCGGACTCCCGCAGCACTGCGACGCCGAAGTCGCCCGCGAATCGGGTGACGAACTTCGTCGTGACCTCCGCTGGCACCGTGCTGCTGACCAGCACGTCCGCGCCGGACTTTGCGGCGATGGAGAAGACCGCGGTGTAAACGCCGCTGTCGACGGTGATGTCGTATTTCACGTCGAGCGCCGGCGTGCCGCCGACCAGGACAGCGTTCAAGGCGTCGGTGAGTTGCTTGGCGACAGAGTTGAGCGAAGTGGAGTTCCCGGTGACCGTGACCGACGCTGAGCCGATGAGCACGCCGACAGCGGTCGAGACGCTGATGCTGTAGGCGCCCGGCTTGGCGTTCGGCGAAGCCACGGTCACCGCGAGGTATTTGCGTCCCGTGACCACCGAGCTCACCAAGCCCTCGCCGAGCACCACGAGGTCGCTCGATTCGATCACATTCGTCGAGTTGCCCGACTGCGTGATGAGCAAGCCCGGCGCGTCGTCGTCGGCGATGCGGACGTCAAGAACCGGCACAAGGCGCTCTTCGCCGTTCTTGCCCGCGACGTATTGGTAGTTGGTGCCGTTGATAACGACGCTCCATTTGCCGCCGTCGGCGATGGTCGCCGTGCCGCTGAGGGTGAGGGTGACTTGAACGAAGTAATCCGCGCTTTCGACCGCATTGCTGAGCGCGCCGCCGACGCCGTCGGGCACCGCCGTGCCCGGCGCGAAGTGCGCGATGCTGATGCCGAATGCCGCACCCGCCGCGCGCGTGACGTCCAGAATTCCACCGGCGGTGAGGGTAATGGAGTAAGCAGCGCTGCCGACCGCCGCCTTCAAGCCCGTCGCCACATCATCCAGCGTATCGCCCGGCTTCGCGAGGTAATCGAAGATTGCGCCGTCGAGTCGCAGCCGCCAGAGCGCGCCATTCGCGAGGGCACCGGACAGTGTCACGCGCACAGAAGTCAGCGCATGCACCGGCGCCGGGCTTGCCGCGATTGAAGTGCGGTCACCCGTGGTCATTTTGAAGGCAGGGCCGCTCAATGTGATCGTGCCGTTGACCACATCGGCGGTTGCCGTGACGAGGCTTGAGACATCTTTCTGCACAGCGGTTGTGAGGCCAAGAACCACGTCACTCGACCCGAGCCCGAAGTAGTTCAATAGTTCCGCCGCGCCACCGAGGATGGTGTGGGTGATGCGCGAGAAGTGCGTCCCTTCCTTCTTGTCATCCGGCGTCGCGACGACGCGGATGATTTGTGGAACGTTCCAATTCGTCTCGTCAAAAATCACCGTCGAAATGAGCGCCCCCGTCCCGTCGTTGAAGATGCGCGTCTCGCCGTCGGTCGTCAGCCCGACATTCACCGGCCCCGTCGGCTTGCGGCTAAGGACGATCGCGTAGGTGTCTTTGGCCGGTTGTGCGTTAACACCTTCCGCCACGACGGTGTCGAAGCCGGTCGGCGCGATGATCACGCTCGCAGCGTCGTCATCCACCACTTCCACCGTGGCGCTGAGCACCGGCAGGTTGTCGTAGGCACCGCCGTCCGCGCCGCTGCCGCCCTGGATCACGGTGTGCAGGATCGTGTAGAGGCGCCGACCTTCTGCAACGCTGTCGTCCGGCGCGGTGATGGTGATCGTCTGCGGGATGAACCAATTCGTGCGGTCGAAGACCAACGTGACCCCCGTTGCGCTGCCATTGAGCAGGACGCCCTGCGCGCCGGTGCGGTCATCGGATTGGCTCCGCGTCGGCGAGGCGGTGATGCGCACGCTTTCTTCCGGGGCATGGGTGAGGACGATCTGATAAGTGTCGTGCACCAGGTCGCCGCCGACCGGATTCTTCTCGAAGACCCGCAACGGTGCTGCCGGATGGGTCGCGTCGCCGAGGCGAATTTGCACGCCCGCCGCGCCGTTGTCGAAGACCTTCACAGAAAGGTCCTGGGCGAAGATCGCGTTGTAAGCGCCGTCGATGCTGAAGATCGATTGGTCGATCAATCCGCTGTGACCTTCGAGGCTCTTCGCCACGACGACGACTGGCTTGCGATCCGGGAAGCCGCCGCTGTTGAAGGTGTCTGTGCCGAGCCCACCGATCGTTTCCACGATCACATTCTCCGGCGTGCTCACGATGAAGAAAGTGTCGTTCCCTTCGAGCGCGTCGACGGTCAGCTTCTCGATGCCCGCGTAGGTGATGAAGAGGCCGCCGCCGAAGACGCCTTCGCGCGTGACCACAAAGTCGTCACCGAACTCCGTGCCGACGATGGTCAGCGTGTCGAAGCCGTCGCCGCCTTCTACCCGCACCGGCGCATTCACCGTGTAGTCGATGAAGTCCGCGCCCTGCCCACCATTGATGTTTGTGAATGGCCGCTTCGGATCTTTCGGGTCCACTTTCACGAACGCGCGGATGCGGAACGTGTCGTCGTCTTCTTCACCAAAGAGGAAGATTTCCGCGAGGTTGCGATACACCGTGAAGCTGTCGCGACCGGTGCCGCCATGCAGTTCCGCTGGGGCGCTGATACCGTTGCTCAGATAGCCCTTCGTGGTCAGCGTCGTCGGGAAGTAGTCGCCGGGCAGCAGACCGTTGTAGGGGTTCGAGGCGTCGCGCGGAGACTTGTAGAGCTGCCCGACCTGGAAAGTGTCGTTGCCCGAGTCGCCGTAGATCGTCAGCGGAGCAGCGGTGTCGTCGAGCACGAAGGTATCGTCGCCGTCCCGACCGAAGACCGAGATGCGGCCACCGAAGGTGCCGCGATAATTCACGCGCTCGGCGCGGCCATCGGCCACCGGCATCCGGGCTGCATTGGTCTCGAGCGCGACGATTGTGTTCGGGCGGAACAGGAAGAAGTCCGGCGCGAGCGTACCGTAGATCCGGAGGACGTCATTCGCGTCACCGGCGGGAGAGTCGTTGACGTTGATCAATTCCGAACCGAGACCGGAGAGACCGATCTCGTAGAAGTCGTTCCCCTCGCCGCCTTCAATCGTCAGCGGCGCGCCGATACCGTTGAGGAAAGTCTGCAGGCCGTCGCGCGTGTAGTTCACGCGGATGCGGTCGTTGCCGTCACCGCCGCGCAACGTGGTCAAGCCCGTCGTGCTGCCGATGTTGATGACGTCATTGGTGCCGTTGAGCGTCGAAGTTTCGTCACCAGCATCGACGACGGTCGAACCCGCGTGCGTGGACTCAATGAAGAGATTGTCGTTGCCGCGGCTCAGCGAAAGGTTCAGTGCCTCGAACTCGGTGTAGAAAATGCCCTGGATCATCCCGAGGCCGGTCACCGTGTCGCGGGTCAGCGTGCCGGTGAGTCCGACGGTGCCGCCCGCGTAAACAGTAAGCTTGTCTCCGTTCGGGCCATTGTTGTTGCCGTAGAGATTGACGAGGGCCGGGAAGCCGACCTGCGTGCTGTCGAGGCTCGGCGTCACGGTGTCGGCGAGGCTGCCAACGATGAGGGCGTCGTTGCCGGTGCCCAAGATGATGTTGAGCGTCTCCGTCGTGAGATATTGCAGCTTGCCGCCCGCGCCGAAGACGCCCTGCTGACCGAAGAGGTCGGTGAGGAAGGTGTGCGTCAGCGCCGCGTTTGCGGCGAGCGGATCGTGGTGGTCGTCGACGTTGACGGTGTCGTTGCCAGCTTCGCCGTTGAAATTGATCTGTGCGATGATCGCATTCACGTCGCCGAGCACGCTCTGCACCGCGCCTTTGCGTCCAGCTTCGCTGCCGAGATTCAGCACGTCATCCGCTCCACCGGCGAAAATTGTCGTCGGTCCAGCGGCGCTGCGAATGTCGAAGGTGTCGATGGCCGCGCCGGTGCGGAAGGTTGTGGTGCCAATAAAGGTCGAGAAGGCTCCGAGCAAAGCTCCACCAGAGCTGCCGTTCGTTCCTGCGGGAGTGGTCGCGGCGATGATTGGCGCGGTGACGGGACCAATGCCCGGCTTCATCGTGATGCGATTCGCGCCGTCGCCGAGAGTGATCTCGAGACGCTCGGTCCGCGTGAAGTCGAACTGCGCACCCGCCGGCAGCAGCGAACCGGAAACCCGCTGCTCGACGTCGATCACCTGCACTTTGTCCGACGCCAGATGCAGCGCCTGCTCGCCGCCGAAGTAAGTGTAGGGCTCGTTGCCGAGGTATTTCGCGAACTCACCGCCGAGGTAGGTGGCCGGAATGAATTCACCACCGGAGAGCGTGTAAACCGGTTCGCCACGAGCGTGGAAGATCTCGCGCTTGGCCAAGGTGACCACCTCGCCGGTCGCCGTTGCGTCGTAGCCCTGCACCGAGTCGAGTTGTGCAGCAATGGCTGCGGCGACCTCGCTCAGTGATTGGTTGTCTGCGACTTTGATTTCATACTTCTGCCCGTTCAGCGTGACACTCCAAGTATCGCCCGCTGCCGCCGCACCGCTGAGCGTAATTGAGTTCACGAGGCTCGAAACATTCGCCACCGCCGCCGATTTTCCCGTCGGTGCACCTACCGTGAGCGTGTCAGGCTGATACATTTTCACGGTCCCGTCGTCGTTCCGGCTGAAAACCCACTGCCCGCCGTCTTTCTTCACGATCGGCTGACCGAACTGCGTGAGTTCGCTGCCGTTGTAGAAAATCCCGTCGCCTGCGCGATGCCGCGCCTCGACGATTACGGTGAAGCGAACGCTCGCGTTGGGACTCGTCGCGAGATTCGCCGGAAGCGTCACGGTGCCGGAGCTGATTTGAGATGCAGTGGGCGTGACGTTGAAAATGTTCGAGCCATCCGTGATCGTCGCGATGACCCTGCCCGGCGTCAGCGCTCCGAAGCCGGTGAGCGTAAACGCCGGCCCGCTGCTCCAGGCAAAGCTCCGGGCGAGCGTCACCTTCAGCGCTGCGCCGCTTACTTGATACGCCGTGTCGATGTTCGGGAAACTCAGCACGCCGTTCACGAATTCGAACTGGCCACGGGGCAGGATGAAACTCGACTGCGCGGTCGTGACCTGGACTGAGACGATGTCGTTTTTGGTCAGGTCGGCCAGGAAAGCCGTGTGGTTTCCGGGCGCTCCGGTCTGCGGCAGGGTGAGGCTCTGGCTCAGGTTGACCGGCCCGAACGACACGCTGAACGATTCGGTCACCTGCTCGCCGCGATTGTGGATCGCGACCTGACCAGCTTGGTGCAGGAACGGGCTGACGATGTCGATATCGACCCGCACTGTGCCGCCGAAGGTGCGGCTGACCGTGACCTGATTCGTGAGGTAATCGATCGAGAACTCGCCCGCACCGAGTGCCACGCGGCCCGCACTCGTGATGACGGAAACGGAGATCGCGTCACGCGTATTGATGTCGGTCGAAAGGTCGTAGGTCGTCGTCGCTGCGAGCGTCGTGTTCTTGAAACTCTCGCGATTGCCGGGGTTGGTCACTGGGGCGCCGGTCTCATCGAAGGTCGCCTCGCCGCCGAGGTAACGGATCAATTCGCCGGCGGCGTGGATGACTTGCTCGCCGTAGAAATGAGTCACGACGTCTCCCGCCAAGTGACGGAGCGCGATGCCGTTCGCATCGAGGACGGGCTGGCGGGTATAGAGGTTAAGGACGAGTTCGCCGCCGACAAATTTCACCGTTTCGCCCGTGAAAGGATCGAGCACGGGTTCGCCACCGATGTAGGTCTGCGCGGCCGCGGTGAAGAAGTAATTGAGATACGTGACCTCGACCACGCCCGCGGTGGCGGCGCCCGCGATGTTCTTCAAAATCGCGGCGTTGATGGTGATCTTATTGGTCGCCGGATTATAGCCGTAATCCGCGGGGAGCCCGCCGTGCGGGTAGGCGAACAATCCGCTGGTCACGCCGTCAATTTCCACCTGCAGGCGCACGTCGTTCACCGTGGTGTTGGTGCGCAGCGGGATCGAGAGAGAAGTCGCCTGTGTCGGGTCGACGTTAAATTTATCCCCGCCGTGCGTCTGCGTGCGTCCGCCGATGATCTTGTCGACGGCCTTGAGATACGTATCGAGGATCGCGGTATCGCCCGCGGCGCTCACGCTGTGGTCGATATTCAGCGTATCCACACCGGGGGTGCTAGTGAGCAGATCGATCACCCGCGTGACGAGAGCGGTCGTGACGCGCGGCACGAAAAGCAGCACCGGCGGACGGTCGCGAGTAACGGTTTCCGCGCCGCTGTCGGAGAAGTAAAGCGGGCGGTTTTGGCCGTCGAGTTTCTGCGTAACGCCGTCGTTCAGGAAGACCTTCGGGTACTCGGCGTCGGTCGTTTTATTTGTCCCGTCATCGCGGTAAAAGAGGCGCGCGCCGAGGCCATCGACGACCTGCACGGGGTCCTCGATGATGTTTCCGCGCTTATCAAGGACCACGACGTAGGCCGCAATTTTACCCCCCTGGTCGAAAACGATCGGCGCCTGCTGCGCCGCAGCATACGCGGTGATCACGCCGTTCACGGTGGTCGGCGCGGTGTTGATGTAAACGAGCGGCGCGTTGCGGAGCAGCTCGGTAAAGTCGGGGTTGCTCGACGCGACATTTTGCACGCTCTCGAGCGTGTGCGCGTCGCCGTCGAAGAAGATGCGCCCGGCGATGCCGGCGAGGCTCCCGGCTTTGATCGTCACAGCGCTGTCTGCGCTCGTCAGGACTGGGATGCCGACCATCTTCGCGCTGAGGTCGCCGAAGGTGACCACCCACGTTTTCGGTGCAGCGCCGTCGACCACCGTTACTGCACCCGCCGGGATGTTAGAAAGCGCAGCAAGCGCGGCCTGCACTTGAGCAGCCGTCGCGTTGAAGACTATCGGCGCCGTCGTCTGCGCGCCAAAACTCAGGATGAAGGTGCCGCTGGTCTTCGTGGTTGAGACGGTTTGGGTGAGGCGGTTCCGGGCATCGACGGTGTCGTCGCCAGCGCCGCCATAAATCAGCGTTAGCCCGCCGACCTGGCCGAGATTGATCCGGTCGTGGCCTGCGCCGCCATCGATCACGAGCTTCTGGCCGGGCAGGTTGTTTACGCCGGAATACGTGCGGATGACCGTGAACTCGTCATTGCCATTGATGGCCGGATTCGGGCTGTTCAAATCGCGTCCATCGGCAAGGCGCAGTTCGATCGACTCGAAACCCTGCGCGTCGATGCCGTAGAACGGTAACCCGTTTGCACTTGTGCCGGTCGCGAGACCGATGCCCGCGATAGTCTGGTATTCGTCGAAGATCAGCTTCCCAGCCTCGTCGCGATCTTGTTGGAAAACGGAATTGCCGTCCTTGTCCTGACCGATCTCAATGAGCCGCGGGATACCCGAGCGGACAAGAATCTGGCCGGCGGCGGAGAGACCTTTTTGGTTATGAACGATTAGTCGATCGCCCGCATTTTCAAATTGGTCGCCGCCCACCACGATGAGGCGTCCGCGAATCTGGGAGACATCGAAAATGCCCGTCGCTGAGAACGCAAACGGCGGCGGATCAAGTGTCACTTTCGCGGGCTGCACGACTTGCTCACGCGGCACGAGCGCTCCGACTTCGTAGCTGAAGGTCAGGTCTGGAATCGTCAATTCGATGGACGCATCGAAGATGAAGAACGTCCCGAAGATCAGTTGGCTGGTGATGCCCGCGGGATTGTAGCGGAGGGCGTTCGCGGGATTTGCATCGAACCGGACATACGGGAACGCGGAGCGTGCGGCGTTTTGGAGGACGTTGAGGTAATTCGCGAGGTAGCTGGCAACGATGTCCTGCACCGTGGCTCCGCCGAAGACGGCGTTGAGCAGGTTCACGCGGATTTTCAAACCGCCGAGATTGTCCACGCGTGGGCTGTAGACGACGTCCGGCGGGAGCTGAATGCGGAAAGCCGGCGGCTGATATTCGAATGCGGGCGGATCGAAAACGAGGACCGGAGGCTGGCCGCCGACGTGGATCGTGTCGTCGCCGCTGCCGCCGACCACAGTGGTCTCGAAGGCTGGGCTCGTGCTGAGAATGTAGATGTTGTCCGGGCCACCACCACCGTCGACCTCAATTGCTTCGATGTTGGTGAAGTTGATGATCCGGCCGGCCCCCGCGATGTAGGTCGAGGTGACAATGAAGGTGTCGCCAATCGGGGTGCCGACGAGCACGATCGTGTCCGTGCCGGGGCCGCCGTTGATCTTCACCGGCGCATTCTGGAGGTAGTCGTAGCGGTTCTCACCGCCGCCGCCGAACAGGGTCGTGAGGTTGGTGATTTCGTTTTCGTCTTCCGCATTTTCGCGCAGCACAAGGAAGGTTTTGAGCAGGAAACGGTCGTTCCCGTTGCCGCCGTCGAGGTAGAGTTTGGCGCGGTTGTGGTTCACCTCGAAGCGGTCGTTTTGATCCCCGCCGAGGATCGTCAGAGGCGCGGAGTTGCCGTTCGTCAGGTTGTCGGTGTCTACGACCGGCACACCGTCCGGGAACTCCAGCGTGCGGTTGCCGGTGTCGGGTTTGAGCGGGACAGTCGCAATCGTGACGTTGTCATCGCCAGAGCCTAGGTCGATGACGGTGTAAACGACCGTGTCGTTCGAGAGCACGTCGTCCGCACCAGCCAGGGCATTCACCCGCACTCGCTCGACCCCGCGATGACTGACGATGTCCGCTGAAGCTTTCGTGCGATCGCCGATGGTGATTGTCCCGACCCGCGAGGCGCCGACCCCGAACGCATCGAGCGTGAATTGATCAGCGCCGTTGGTGCCAGTGACGATCAGCTCGTCGTAGCCCGCCGTGCCGCCACTGTCGTCGATCGTCACCCGCGCGGAGTTCGAGCCGGTGAGGTTGATGATGTAGTATTCGTTCAGCCCGCCCTCGGCTCCGAGAGCGTTCCCGCGGTTGTCGAGTGAGACTGTGCCGGTGAAGGCGGTCACGCTGAACGGCGAATTCCCGACGGTGATCGAGCCGCCGACGTCATTGACAACCATCACGTTGTTCCCGCTGCCTCCGATGAGAATCGCGTGTTCGAAGATCGTCGCGCCATTGCCGGGATTCAGCGTGCTCTCGATGATCGAGCTGCTGTTCCAGGCGTTCCCGCGATCGCGCAACGTGAAGCTCACGGGCGCGCCAAGCGCGAGGTAATCGGGATCCTCCGCCGCGATCAGGCGCTGCTGCTCGGTCTGCTCATCGATGACATTCGCTTTGTAGAAGACGCCGCCGCCGACCATTCTGGAGCTGTCGGCGATCAACTCCGGGACGACAAAGTTGTCGCCGGTGCTCGCAAAAACCACGACCCACGGACTGGTCGCCGTGCCGCTGCCAAGCACGCTCACGCTGTTGCCGGCGAGCCCGCGAATGGAGGTTTGCACCGTCGCGGCGGTAGCATTCCAAGCGATCGACGCGGAGGTCTGGCCTTTGTAGGTGAGGGTGAAGGCGCCCGCCGTCGCGTTCGAGGAGAGAAGCTGCACGGCGTTGATCGTGAGCTGTGTTTTCGTGGCCACGGACACACTCTCGGAAGGGCCCGTCAGCTCTGGGATGCCATCGATCCCAGCGGCGATCCGCACGAAGACGACGCGCCACGGATCTTCCGGCGTGCCGCTGCCGCTGACCGTAACGCCGTCCGGCCCGCCGTTGGTGGCGGTGTCGAGAATCTCCGGCAGGGCGAGAAGTGCCGCACGCAGTTGCGCGGTAGCGTTTGCCGCACTCGGATCGATCAAGCCGGTTTGCACGTTGTTGAAGCTCAACCGGAAAGGGGCGGAGCCCGGCGTGACGGCGATGAGTTGCACCTGATTCGCTGTGTAATGCGTCTTGGTAATGACGGTCAGCTTCCCGTCGCCGACGACTTTGCCGATCACGAGGTAATTGCCGAAGATCCCGATGTCCGCATCCTGCTGCTCGACCAGCGTGTCGTCGCCGCCCGCATCGAGAAAGGTGTCGCGGCCCTGGCCACCGGTGACGCGGTCGTTGCCCGACCCACTGTTCAGAACATCGTCAAAGGGCGATCCAACGATCTCGTCGTTTCCTTCCCCGCCGATGAGCGTGAGCGCCGCCTTGTTTTCGAGGACCCCGGCCGCATTGATCTTGTCGCTGCCATTCCCCGCATCGACGACAATGCCGTCGCCCTCGCCGCGCAGGCTGCTCGCGGCGACAACCGTGTAGGCGCCCTGGCGATTGATCTCCGTGCCAAAGTCGTTCGTCGTGAGAGTGAAAATGTCATCGACCGAAGTCGCTCCGTCATCACCGCGGACGAGCAAGGTGTCCCGGCCCCGGTCCGGCGAGTAGGAATAGACGGGCTCCTCGATGGTGTCGTCATCCGCCGTCGTGGCCGTGCCGTGATCGTTGATCGTCCGAATCGAAACGCCTTGCTGCGAGGCTTGGCGGCCGAAGTCAACATTCACGCGGTTGATCCCGGTATTCAGCAGGCTTTCGATCGTGATGGAGTCGCTGCCGGTCCCGGCGAGCAGGCTTACGTTCTCGATGCCCGTTCCCGTGACATTTCGCGCCGCGCTGGTGGAGATCGAGAACTGGCTTGCCGCGCTCCGGCTCACGCTCAGCTTGTCGTTTCCGTCGGTTGCCGTGAATTCCAGCGTGTCGCTTCCGGTCCCACCAATCACGTTTGTGCCAAGGCCATTCGCCGTCACGCGAATGATGTCATTGCCCGAGCCAGCGTCGATCGCGTCCACGCCGCCGCCCGCGATGATAAGATCATCGTCAGTGGCAATTTTTTTTTGTGTGCCTGACGTTTACGTATTGCTGAC
>CAVYGI010000012.1:0-308903 GCA_963767975.1 uncultured Verrucomicrobiae bacterium
CGGCCATCGGCCCAAAAAGATTGCGTGATGTATTTCGCCGCCGACGTAGAGATCGAGATTCTTGGTGGGAGAGTAAACGATAGCAGGCGAACCGGATTGCCCTGCACGGTGATCTTGTCGGTCACGCGCCAACGGAAGGCGAGGAACGGGATGAATTGCGACTGCGAAGCCGTCGTCAGGAAACGCCGCCAACGAGGACGAACCGATGGTCCGTCGTGTAGTAAAGCGGGACGTAGGCGAGCGTCGGTGCGTTGAAATCTGCGAGTGAGGCGTTGTGCCCAAAGTCGAGGCCGGGACGGGTCTCAATTTGCAGCACGGGCTCACCGCCGATGAGCGATTGCTCGCAGTCGGCGAAAAGCTCGAGCGCAAAAACACCCGAGGCGCTTTGCAGCGCATTCGGAAGCGGTAGTCCGCCTGTGTTGTGAAATCGCGGCGGCCATAGGCGACGCCAGTTTTGACCATCCACACCCCGCCGCGCGCCGAGGCTGGGACGCTGAGATTTACCGGAAATCGGTAATCGACCTCCGCCCCGTAGCTGAGGGCGTCGCCTTTCGCTCCATCCTTCCGCTGAAAGTCCGCTTCGCCGACGTAGCTGCCAGCGAAACTGGTGATCCAATTCAGCGCGGGCGGGCAGGCTGGCTCAATCGTCCTGGCTTCCTTGGTGTCCTTCGAGTCGATAACGGAGTGACCAGCAAACGCTGAGGAAACCGCAGTCAACGCCGCGACCACGGGGAGAATGGAAAATTTCATGGCGCGGAAGCTAGGAGGCCGATCGCGAGGTGAGAAGGCAAATATTCCCGGGATCGCCGGGGGCTTGGCTGAGACGCGCATCGGGTGCCGCGGCGCTGCCTTTTTTGGTGCTCTAGTTACTCGTAGCGAAGAGCGACCACCGGATCGAGACGCGCGGCAAAATAAGCGGGAATGAGCGCAGCCAGCGAGCAAATGGCGAACGCGCTCAGACAGATGACCGCCACATCCTGGGGCACGATCTGGGCGGGGATTTCGCTGAATTGATAAATGCCGCGCGGGAAAATTTCGATGTGCGAGGTCGCGGCGAGGAAGTCCTTGAACTCATTGCGCCACCGGATGAGCGCCATGCCCAGCGGCAAGTCCGGTGACGTTGCCGAAAAAGCCGACGACCATGCCCTGGGCGAGAAAGACCCACACGATCTGCGCCGGCGTGGCGCCGAGCGCCTTCATGATGCCGATTTCGCGCGTCTTCTGCACGGTCACGGTGATGAGGGTGTTCATGATGCCGAACGCCGCGACGATGACGATGAAGAGCAGGAGGAAAAACATGACGTTTCCGCTCCAGGCGGATGGCGTCGAAGAGTTGTTTGTTCAGGTCGATCCACGTGAGGACGTTCAAGGTCGGCGGGAGAAAAGCCTGAAGCCGCCTGCTGCACCGCGCCGGCTTGGTATGGCTCGGTCGTGCGGATGGTCAGCCCGTGCAATCCGTCTCCGAGTCCGTAAAGCTCCTGGCCGACATTCAGCGGCACGAGGAGGAACTCGGAGTCATAAATGTAGCGGCCGGATTCGAAAACACCCGTGACGGTGAGTTCCTGGGGCAGCACCATCTCGCGGAGCTCGCTCATTGTTTTTTTGTTCGCCGGGTCGCGCTCGGCGGCGTTCAGTTCCTCGATGATCGCGCTCATGTTTCCCGGCGAGTACACGATGAGCTTTCTCGCCAATTTGCACGCCCAGTTGGTCCGCGAGTTCCTTGCCAATCACCGTCTTGTCACCTTCGAGGTCGAGTTCGCCCCACTTCACGGCGGAGCGAATGTCGGTGACTCTCTCTTCGCGTTCGACCTCGATGCCACGGATTTTCGGGGCGAGGCGTTTACCTTCGAACTCGACGATCACCGGGCCCTGCACGAACGGCGCGGAGGCTACGACGCCTTCCGTGCGCTCGATCTCTGCGTCGAGCTCACGCCAGTCTTTCATTACCGAATCGTTTGTGACGAGGACGTGCGCATCGAAGCCGAGCACTTTTTTCCGCAGTTCCTGATCGAATCCGGTCATGACCGAGATGACCACGATCAACACGGTGATTCCCAGCGTCACTCCGAGGATGGAAATGAGCGTGATGATCGAAACGAAGGTGCGCTTTGGCTTCAGGTAACGAAGCGCGAGGAACAAGCTGAACGGGGCTTTCACGGGCGCATGGATAACGGCGGCAGCAGGCTCACCAAGTCAAATTGAACGGTTGAGATAAAAAAATATTGACGAGCGGATTTGGGCGGGTTTGATTCCGTGCCATGAAGAAAGTTCTCTCCCTCCTAGTTGCTTTCGTCTTTCTCCAGACACAGTCGTGGGCACTTAGCGGCGGACCCATCTACGGGGCGGGGAGTGCTGGGACGAGCCTGACCGGCGTCTATGCTGGGGTCCTTATTCCCAATGGCGATGCAGCCATCAATATCGCAAACGGTCAAGGGGGCGGTACAGCCAACATTGGCTTGTTCAGTCTCGGCGTGCCGGAGGCTGGTTTAGCCACGGGCGCTTGTGTTGTCTTCATCGACGGGGACGCTTTCTCTGGGACGATCACCGGCGTGGCAGATCCCGGTCGGGGTACGCTGGTTGCCATCGTGGATACTTCCAGTAATTTCACCCTTTACGACCCACTTTTTCCGCTGGTGCCCTTCAAATTGTTTGCGACGGGTCAACTTCAGGCAACTATTTTTGCTAACGGTGCCCGGACCGCGACGGGGATTCCGATCCCGGGATCCACACGCATCACCGGAACCGCAACACTTGGCGTCACCGGCGGCACCTTAGCTGCCAATACGGTCACCTACGCTGTGGATGGTTATCAGCAAAGCACGACGACGACAACTGCGGTGGCGCCAACCGGCTTGGGTGGAATCGGCGGCGGGACGACTGGCCCATAGTCCTGCGCGTCCAGCATCGTAGGCTGGTTCTTTATAGTCCTTTGTGAAGCCGCAAATTCGTCAGAATTGCGGCTTCACGCTTTTGGAGTTGATGACGGTGCTCGTGGTGGTCGGGATTCTGGTCACGATGCTCATTCCGGCTTTTGAACAGCTCAAGTCGCGAGCTGAGCGGGCCGGGTGTGTCAACAATTTGAAATCGCTGTATGTCGCGGCGAACGGCTACTTGCAGGATCAAGGGCATTGGCCGCAAATCAGTCCAACACTCATCAAGGGCGATCCGCAGGAATACGCACGCCTGTGGCAGTCTGCCTTTCAAGGCTACGGCATCGCTCCGAAAAATTGGATCTGTCCGAGCGTCCAACGCACACTGAGGAATCCCGATCTCACACTGCCCGAGAATCGACGTGTCGATTACATCGCGACGCCTTTCGACGATAATCCGGTGAGCCCGCGCAAATTCCCAACCCACCCATGGTTTGTCGAGCGAGGAGATGTCCATGGCGACGGCAATCTCGTGGTCTTCACCAATAGCCAGATAAAATCGCTAGCCGAGATTACGCGTGATGCGGGCGGCGCACGTCCGGATCGTTAGTCGTTGCGCCTTCCGAAGTGACGGAGCACTTTCTTCAAGGCACGCGCCCGGTGGCTGAGCTGATTCTTGATGGAGGAAGGGAGCTGGGCAAATGTTTCGCAGTAGCCGTCCGGGACGAAGAGCGCGTCGTAGCCAAACCCGTGCTCGCCTTTTTCCTCGTTGATGATGATGCCTCCTACCGCTCCGTCGAGCGGGCCAGTCTCGACGAGACTGCCGCTCTGCGCGAGAGCCATCGCACAGCGAAAACGAGCCGAACGCGCTTTGCCGCGCGCGCCGCTGGAGGCGAGTTCGCGGAGAAGCTTGGCGCGATTGTCGGCGTCGGTCGCATGTTCGCCGGCGTAGCGGGCGGAGCGAACGCCCGGTGCGCCGCCGAGTGCGTCCACATCAAGGCCTGAGTCGTCCGCAAGCACCAGGCCGGAGAAGTTCCGCGAGGCAGCGATTGCCTTGATGGCGGCGTTCTCCTCGAAAGTTGCACCCGTCTCTTCCGGCGCGGGGTCGCTGCTGCCAAAGAGGTCGCTCACTTCCCACTCAACTCCGAGCATCGCTCGAATCTCTGAGGTCTTGTGGGCGTTGTGCGTGGCAATGAGAAGGCGCGGCATGCGTGAGGATTGCACCTGCGTCAAGATGCTCGCCGCGCAACACTTCCCACGACCGGTTGACGCATTCGCCGCCCTCTTGTTCACTCCCCGCCCGCATGAGCTCCGAACGCCGCAAGCCATATCCCTTCGATACCATCGAGCCCAAGTGGCAGGCCCACTGGCACACCGACCAGACTTTTCACGTGCCGAACCCCGGCGAGCCTGGCTTCGATCCCCGACGCCCGAAATATTTCGTCCTGGATATGTTCCCCTATCCGAGCGGCGCGGGGCTGCATGTCGGACACCCGGAAGGCTACACGGCGACCGACATCATCGCCCGGTTCAAGCGCCAGCGCGGCTTCAACGTCCTCCACCCCATGGGTTGGGACGCCTTTGGTCTGCCCGCCGAGCAGTATGCGATCAAAACGGGCCAACACCCGGCGGTCACTACGGCCCGCAACGTCGCGCACTTCAAAGGCCAGCTCCAGCGCATCGGGTTCGCCTACGACTGGCAGCGCGAGGTGAACACCACCGACCCCGGATATTTCAAGTGGACCCAGTGGATCTTCCTCCAACTCTACGGTGCCTGGATGAACCCGGAGACCGGTCGCGCGGAGCCAATCTCCACCTACCTCGGGAGCGATCCTGATTCCGTCCGCCTCGCCTACGTTGCTGAAGTGCCGGTCAACTGGTGCGCGGACCTTGGCACCGTCCTTGCCAACGAGGAAGTCATCGACGGGAAGAGCGAAGTGGGCGGTTTCCCCGTCGTCAGACGCCCGATGCGCCAGTGGATGCTGCGCATCACCGCGTTCGCCGAACGGCTCATCCATGAACTCGATGGACTCGCCTGGCCTGACTCGATCAAAGCTCTCCAGCGCAACTGGATCGGCCGCAGTGAAGGAGCTGAAGTCCGCTTTCAGCTCGAAGGCACTGACGCTCACCTGACCGTCTTCACCACCCGCCCAGACACCCTCTTCGGAGCCACCTACATGGTCCTCGCCCCCGAGCATTCGCTGGTCGAAAGCCTTGTTACCGAGGAGCAGTGGCCCGCCGTGCGGGAATATCGTGAACGCACCGCGCGCAAGAGCGACCTCGAAAGGACTGAGCTCTCGAAGGAAAAGACCGGCGTCTGGACCGGCGCTTACGCCATCAATCCAGTCAACGACGAGCGCATCCCGGTCTGGATCGCTGATTACGTCCTCGCTGGATATGGGACCGGCGCCATCATGGCCGTGCCCGCGCATGACGAACGGGACTGGGAATTCGCGAGTAAATTCGCCCTCCCGATCCGCGAAGTCGTCAGCCCCGAGCCGCGCTTGGGGCTTGGAGGCAGCAGCCCGTGCAGCGCAGAGCCTTTGGAATGCTTCGTTGGCGAAGGCTTCGCGATCAATTCCGGTCCTCTCGATGGGCTACCCACCCCCGAGGCCAAAAGCGAAATCCTCCTGCGCCTGGAATCGCTCGGAATTGGACGAAAAACCGTCACTTACAAACTGCGGGATTGGCTCTTTTCGCGCCAGCGTTACTGGGGCGAGCCCTTCCCGATCGTCTGGGAGGAGGGGAAACATCGTGCCATCTCAGAGACCGAACTGCCTCTGTGCCCTCCGGAACTCGCCGACTTCAAACCGACCGGCACCGGCGAGCCACCCCTCGCCAAAGCCACGGACTGGCTGCGCTACAGCGAAGCTGCCACCCGCGAGACCAACACGATGCCCCAGTGGGCGGGCTCGTGCTGGTACTACCTGCGCTACTGCGATGTGGGGAATAGCGAGCGCTTTGTCGGGCAAGAGGCCGAGCGCTATTGGATGACCGGCAATCAAACCAGCACGCAGAACTCTCAACCTTCTCAGTCGGGTGGTGTTGACCTCTATGTCGGGGGAACGGAGCACGCCGTCTTGCATCTGCTCTACGCGCGATTCTGGCACAAGGTCCTCTTCGACCTCGGTCACGTCTCCACCCCCGAGCCCTTCCAGCGGTTGGTCAATCAGGGGCTCATCATGGGCGAGGACGGACAGAAGATGTCCAAATCCCGAGGGAACGTGGTTAATCCCGACACCGTCATCGAGGCTTATGGTGCGGATGCGTTCCGCTGTTATGAGATGTTCATGGGTCCGCTTGAGCAGAGCAAGCCGTGGTCGATGACCGGGGTGGAGGGGGTATCCCGTTTTCTGGCGCGCGTGTGGCGGTTGGTGATGGAAGAGCAGCAAGATGGGACGTGGTCACTGTCATCCGCGATCGCAGACGTCGCGCCAGACAAGGCGCTGCGCAAGGTGGTCCATGCGACGATCAAGAAGGTGGGGGAAGACATTGAAACCCTCTCCTTCAACACCGCGATCTCGCAAATGATGATCTGTGTGAACGCCTTGATCCCGGCGTCCCCGCGCCCAAAATCGGCCGTTCTCCAGCTTCTACAGGTGCTCAACCCCTTCGCCCCGCATCTCACCGAGGAGTTGTGGGAAAAGGTGTCGGGGGTGCCTACGACGCTCGCCAATGAGCCTTGGCCCGCTTGGAATCCAGCGGCATTGATCGAGGATGAACTGGAGCTACCAGTTCAGGTCAACGGGAAGCTGCGCGATAAGATCATCGTTCCGATTGCCGCGACGCCTGCGGAGATTGAGGCCACTGCCTTGGCGTCTGCCAAGGTGCAAGAGCACATCCGGGGCAAACCAGTGCGAAAAGTGGTCGTCGTCCCGGGCAAACTAGTGAATATCGTTGCTTAACCTCCCCAGAATACGCGGAGAAGCTAAGCCAATGGCGGAGAGAAGGGGGTGGGGGTGGCTCGGCGTTTGTGCTTGATGGGAACGGTGGGGTTGTCCAAATCCGAAGCGTGCAGGAAGGCGCGCTTTTCTTCGTAAAGTGACAGGAAGCGGTCTTCGAGGATGGACTGGCGGATGTCCCGCATGAGCTGGTGGTAAAAGTAGAATGTTGTGCTTCCCGAGGAGTTGCCAGCCGAGAGTTTCGCCCGTCTTGGTGAGGTGGTGGAGGTAGGCGCGGCGAGTACCGGGTGCAGGTGGGGCAGGAGCAGGCGGGGTCGAGCGGTTCCTGGGAGAACTTATAGACGCCCCGGCGTAGTTGAAGGAAACCCCGAGAGGTGAAGACGCCGCCCGCGCTGGGCGAGCTGGGTCGGGATGATGCAGTCGAACATGTCCACACCGCGATGCACGGCTTCGAGGATATCGAGCGGGGTGCCGACGCCCATGAGGTAGCGCGGCTTGTCGGCCGGAAGGAGCGCGGCGGTGAATTCGCAGAGGTCTTCCCGGGCGCTCTTTGCCTTCCCCACGGCCAGGCCACCGATGGCATATCCATCGAAGGGCAGGGCGGCGAGGGCGTCGACGCTTTCTCGGCGTAGATCCGGGAAAAGCGCGCCCTGCACGATCGCAAACATGGCGGCGGGAGAGTCGCCGCTGGCCGTCGAGGCTGCGCGCGGCCCAGCGATGGGTGAGGGCGAGGGCTTCGCGGGCGGTGGCTTCGTCCGCTGTGCTGGGGATGCACTGGTCGAGGGCCATCATGATGTCGCTGCCGATGGCGAGTCTGAGTCTCGATGCTCAGCTCTGGGCTGAGGAGAATCAGTGCGGCCGTCGTGGTAGCTTTGGAAAGTAGCGCCCGCTTCGCTCATGGCGCGCGAGTGCGGGCAGAGAGAAGATTTGAAAGCCCCCGCTGTCGGTGAGGACAGAGCGGTCCCAGCTCATGAAACCGTGGATGCCGCCGGTGCGGCGGAAGACTTCGGCGCCGGGGCGGATGAGGAGGTGATAGGTGTTGGCGAGGAGGATCTGGGAGCCGGCATCTTCGAGCGTGCGGGTGAGCTGGGCCTTGACGGTGGCCTGCGTGCCGACGGGCATGAAGAGCGGGGTGCGGACTTCGCTGTGAAGGGTGCGAAAGGTCGCGGCGCGGGCGCGAGAGCCGGTGGCGGGCGGGGCGTCGAGGCGGAAGTTCAAGGGATGCGGCGGGGTGGGAGGGGCTTGATTGCTGGCGGCTGATTGTCGATTGGTGGTGCAGTTCAATCACTCATCACGCGTCTTTTATGAAGCAGGAACCTCGGAAACGAATCGACACGCGCGCGGCCGAGATGCCGCGGGAGGGTTTGAATGCGGCCTTCGCCAGCCTGTCGGCGGTGGGTCTACCGACTCGGAGGAGCCCCCCCTTCGTCCCCAACCGCTGAGAAAGCCTCGAACTGGAAGCTTGGGCGCGTGGTGCTGCGGCGCGAGAAAGCGCACCGCGGCGGGAAAACTGTCGTGGTGATCGACGATTTTGCGACGCATCTGCCGCTCTCGGTAATCGAAGGGCTGGCGAAGCGCTTGCGCGCCGTCTGCGGATGCGGAGGGACGGTGCGGGGAAGGGCGATCGAGATCCAAGGGGATCAAGCGGGAAAGATTCGCACGCTGCTTGAGGCCGAAGGATTCGTGGTGGCGGGTGTGCGATAAGGCGGGATTTCACCCCATAGACACGAGACTGGACACTGGGGCACAGCCCGTGCTTTTTCACCTCGGCGATTGCGTCCGCCGACCATCGGCTGCGCACCTCCGTGCCCACCTCACTGCGAATCCCAAACCACGATGCACCGCACTCGGATGACGCGCGATAGTTGGGAAAGTGAACCGCTGCCGCCGGTGGTTAATTTAACCTCGTCGGGCGAGGAAGTGGGTGATCCGGTAGGCGACTTGCGCCTGGTGATCGAGCAGCTCCGGAGCCGGGCGCGCGATCAACGGGCGCACGCGCAAGGTCTCGAGAGAGAAAAAGAGCGCCTGGAAGAGCAACTGGGCGCTGCACTCGCAGAACTCCACACCGCGCGGCAGCGGGAGACGGCACTGCGCGCGAAGACCGGAGAAGCGGGGACGCTCATGATGCAGCGAGACGACGCGGCCGCGGCGGCGGGCCGCAATGCCAAGACGATCGCCGAATTGCAGAAATGTCTCGTCCGTGCCCGCGAGGAGCAGGAGGGCGCGGCGCGGCAGCGCGAGGCAATGGCAAAGCAACTGGCGGGGCTGACCCGCTCGGCCGAGGCTGCGAGCGGTCAGTCGGCGCATTCGCAGAAGCAGGTGCTGGCCATCCGAATGGCGCGCGATGCGGCGCAGGCACAGATTCACAAGCTTCAGGAAAAACTCTCGGCGGCGAAGGATGAGATCGCTGAGCTGGGTTACCAGCGGCAAGCCGCGGCACGGGCGGAGGAGAGTTCGACATCGCAACTCGAGACGCTCCGGCGCGAATATCAGGCCGTCAGCCGCGACCGGGATCGCCTGGTCGCGCAAATCGCAGAACTCAACGCGGAGGTGGATCAACATCGCGCGCGAATGCTGGATCTCGCGGAGGACCATAGCCACGCAAACGCGATCGACAGCGAACTCACGGCGTCGCTGGCGCAGGCGCGATTGCAGGTCGCCGGCTTGACTCGCGAGTGTGAGGCAGGGCGCGAACGCGCGCTGGAGCAGTCGCAGGAGGTCGAAAGTTTGCGTATGAAACTCCAGGCGCTGGAGGCCGAATTGGCCACACTCCGCGACGCGAATGCCGAGCTCGAGGAACTCCGGCTGCAACGGGACATGCACGCGGCGGAAATCGCGGCGCACGTCGCGCGCGGGGCGGAGCTCACCGGCGAATCCGCTGCGCAGCAAGAGCAACTGACGGCGCTGGCGGATGAGCTGGCAAAGGTGCAACGTCGGAGCGAGGAGGCTTTTGCCCGCGCCGAAGCGGCGCAGTTTCAAATCGACGAGCTGATCCGCGAACGCGACGCCGAACGTGAGGCTCACACCGAAGATTCGCTGATTCTCGAAGCGCAAATCACCGCGCTGCGCACGCGTGACGAAGAATTGGTGGAAGAGCTGGAAGCTGCCGGACATCGGGAGCAAGAGCGGGAACGTGAATTTGAGAAACAACGCGAACGAGCCCGCCGCGCCGAGGTCTACCGGATGGAATCGATCGAACTCGCGGGCAAGCTCGACTCCGCCCAACGCGACATCATCGAGCTGACCGCGAGTCTCGCGGAGGCGCGGCTGAAAGCGAAATTCATCGGCGCCGAGCATGCCAAAATGGCCGCCGCGCAAACCGCTCGAACGCCGGAAGCCGCGCCCGCGGACGCAGTTGGCGAAGAGGCAGCAGACCAAGCTCATGAGGTCTCCGACGAGTCGCCAGAGGTCAACGAATGCTTCTCCGAAAAGGAAGCGCGGGGCGCTCTCGTCGCGATGCGCCGGTGCTACCAGGCGTTCGCCCGCAGCCCTTCGGACCTGAGCCAATTGAACGAGATTTACAGCCACGCCCACGGTTTCGCCGAACGCGCGCGAGTCTCAGGATTGGTCGCGCTACATCGCTTGAGCGCCGCCTTCGCCAGTCTCACGCACCACCTCTATCGCGTGCCGGAATCGCTCAATCCGTCAACGATGCGCACGGTTCAGCAAACGATCGAATTTCTCACCGCACTCGTTCGTGAGCGGAATCTCACCCACCTCCGAGACCCGGCGCGCGCGGAGGTTTACGTCGTCGACGACGATCCGGAGAACTGCCACGCGATCGGCATGGCGTTGGAAATGGTGATGCTCCGCACGATCTCATCGCAGGAGCCCTCGGTCGCGCTCGCGGAGATCTCTGCCGGGCGGTTTGACCTCATCCTGCTCGACATCAATCTGCCCGGCATGGACGGCTTTGAGCTCTGCGAGCACGTGCGCAAAACCGCCGCGCATGAGAGGACGCCGATCGTTTTTCTCACCGGTCTGAACACGCTCGAACGGCGCGTGCAGTCGACCTTGAGCGGCGGGAACGACTTCATCGCAAAGCCGTTCAATCTCCACGAACTCGGCGTGAAATCGCTCACGCTCATCCTGAAAACGCAGCTCGGGATCGTGTAAAATCTACGCGCCGAGCGCGGCGAAAATCTGCCGTTCGCGCTCGCGATGCTCCGCGTCGGCGAGCGCATTTTCCGAGGAAATATCCGACGGCAGATCCGGCAGTTCGACCCACGAGCGGCAGCCGCCGTAACGCGGAGCATCAGGAAAGATGAAGGGTCGCGAGAGCCGCGCGACGCGCACAAAAGCAAGACTCACGCTCTGCTTTTCATCGTAGCGAAAACGCTCCTCGATCACCTCATCGCGCCACAAATGAAACGGTGCGAGGCGTCGGATGGCGTCGAGATCCGCGACCTCGCGCGTCCACTCGACTCGCGCGCGAAATCGGATCGTGAGGTCGGGCTGTGGAGCCGGCACCGGCGTCTCGGGCGGCAGCTTGAGCTTCGCGAGCTGCTCGTGAAAAAGCGTCGGAAAAAGCAGGAATTCCTCGTGCAAAAACTGGAAGCCTGCGCGCCCCTCGGCGATGCCACCTTTGCGCAAAATGATGCTCTGTTGCCCGCGCCCGAGCGCGTCGCAGATGAGAGTCCATTCTTTGAAAGCAATGCTCATGGATGTGATCGAGTAGCCGTCTCCGGTCGGCGTCGGCGGTCAGTAGGCCTTGGCGAAAACCACGCGCCGCGCGCTCGGCTCGCCCGTGAAGATGCAGATCCCGGCTCCGCTCGCGTCATCGCGCGGGATGCAGCGAATCGTCACCTTCAGATCCGCTTTGATCTTTTCCTCGACCTCGCGCGAGCCGTTCCAGTGCGCCAGCGCGAAGCCGCCGTGAAGCTCGGGCTTGTTCGCGTTTTTCGGCGTGAAGAACGCGTAGAAATCCTCCTTCGAATCGATCTCGACCGTGTGCTCGTCGCGCAGCGCGATCGCTCGCGCTAGCAGTGCTCCTGAATCTCTTGCAGGGTCGCCGCGATCTGCGACAGGAAGTCGGCCGTCGGCGGAAACGTCTTTTCCTTCGGACCGCGGTCGCGCCGCGAGACGGCGACGCTGCCCTTTTCCAGATCGCGCGGACCGATCTCGACGCGCAGCGGCACGCCCTTCTTGATCCACTCCCAGCTCTTGGTCCCGCCGCCGATGTCGCGCTCGTCGACCTCGACGCGAATCGGCTCGCCGGCGAAAATTTGCGCGCGGAGCTCCGCCGCCAGATGTTCGACCGCGGCGAGCACTGCGTCGCGCGTCTCGGGCTTGGGGATGACCGGCAGGATCACGACGTGCGCGGGCGCGATGCGCGGCGGGAGGATCACGCCATCGTCGTCGCCGTGCGCCATGATCACGGTGCCGATCAGTCGCGTGCTCACGCCCCAACTCGTCGTCCACGCGAGCTCCTGCTTGTTCTCGCGCGAGACAAATTGGATGCCGCTGGCCTTGGCGAAATTCTGCCCGAGAAAGTGCGACGTGCCCGCCTGGATCGCTTTTCGGTCCTGCACCATCGCTTCGATGCAGAGCGTTTGCACCGCGCCGGGGAAGCGCTCGCCCTCGCTCTTCTCGCCGGTGAAAACCGGCAGCGCCAGCCAGTCGCGCGCGAACTTCTCGTAGACACCGAGCATCTGCTCCGTCTCCTGCGCGCGCCTCGGCTTCCGTCTCGTGCGCGGTGTGCCCTTCCTGCCAGAGAAATTCCGCGGTGCGCAGAAAAAGCGCGGGGCCGCATTTCCCAGCGGACGACGTTCGCCCACTGATTGATGAGGATCGGCAGATCGCGATACGACTGCACCCATTTCGCGTAGGTCGCGCCAATGATCGTCTCGCTCGTCGGCCGCACGACCAGCGGCTCCGTGAGTTGCGCCGCCGGCGCTGGACGCAGCCCGCCTTGCCCGTCGCTCTCGAGCCGATGATGCGTCACGACCGCGCATTCTTTCGCGAAGCCCTCGACGTGCTCGGCTTCCTTCGCGAGGTAGGACAGCGGGATGAAGAGCGGAAAGTAGGCGTTCTTGTGGCCGGTCGCCTTGAACATGCCATCGAGCCCGCGCTGCATGTTTTCCCAGATGCCGTAGCCCCACGGCTTGATGACCATGCAGCCGCGCACGTCGCGAGTTTTCCGCGAGGTCCGCCGCCTTGACGACTTGCTGATACCACTCGGGAAAATCCTGCGCGCGGGTGGGGGTGATGGCGGTTTGGGGCTGGCTCATGGGAGATTGAAAAAAGGGCGCGCACCCTATTTCGCGCACCGCCCGCAAGCAAGCCGCAGCCGAAACTCGCTCGGAACTGGAACTGCTACGGCTTCGCCTCGAAGACGAACGGACGGCTCTGCACCGGGTCGAAATAGAACCCGGCAGCAGACGATGCGCTTTGCAAAATGACGCCACTGAAAGAAGTGCGAGTAGACGCTCCAGGCGCGAAAAAACTGCCGCGGACAAGGCCGCTGCCGGACTTGATCGTGAGGACGGGTGGGCGGGTGCCAGCGAACGACACGGCGTTTGTTTTTGCCAGCGTGGCGGCGATCGGCGCACCAGTGTCGAGCGTGAGTTGGGCGTTCTCGATGACGTCGGGCAGACCGAGCAGGTTGGGCGTTAGATCCCCGTTGTAGCTTGATCCGGCGAGCATGGGGTGCGCGATAAAACCGCTGGGAAAGCCGCGATCAGCGGGGCGCGGCGGTTTGATCCAGAGCAACTCCGTGGACATTCCGCGCGCCGTGGTGTCGTCGATCGCAACCTCGCCCGCCAGCAGGCCGAGCCGAGCATGGAGCGGCACGGAGAGTGGCCACGTCTTCGTTTTGGAAACGCGCGAGCTTTGGCTGAAGGGCGTCCCGTCCGCGAGCGTGCCGACGACGCGCACGCGCCCGAGATCATTGATTTTCGCGACCGCAAATCCGGTGCCTTGGGGCGTAGCTGGATCCGCGTCGGGCGCGAGACTTATCGTGTAGTTTCCGCGCAGACCAGAGGCATGCGTGGAGTTGAAGGTGTCGCGGTTTGCGGTGAAGGAAGCGCCGCCGAGCGTGCCGCTGATTTGCTCTGCACCGGTGAAATCGAGCTGCACCACGAGCGGCCGCGAACTGCCCGGGCGCGTGAGTGTGGCGGACGTGCTGCCGTCGGTTTGCAGCGTTCCTTTTCCCGTGAAATCGACGCCGCCAATCGTCGCGCGCGCGGTGAAGGTGCCGGTCCCGGTCAGGGTGAAAGTCACAAGCCCACTGCGCTGTGGATCGCCGGAAGCAAGGCCGCCGAAATACGTGCCCGTCAGTGCCAGAAACGGACTCGGAATGAACTCCGCGACGAGCGTCTGATTTTCAAAGGGCAGAAATTGCAGGACCGCCGAATTGCTTTCGATGCCCACCCAGTGGTCAAACGCGAAGCCCGCTTTTGCCGTGGCCATAATGATCGTTGGCACGCCAAGTTGATGCGCCGTCGTGCCGAGAAAACCCGTCGTGACGCGTCCGGCTTCCGGCGGATTGACGCTGACTGTGACCGGCCCAAATTTCACCATCGTGACATGCCGCGCTGTCTCGCTGACGTTGCCGTAGCGGTCGGTCGCGCGGAAATAAATGGTGTTCGCACCAGGCTTAAGAGCGGCATCCAAGGTCCAGCGGTCCGCGGCGCGCGCGCGGTCGAGCGGCACGCCCTGAAACGTCCCCGGGCCGTCGGAAGTTCTCAACGCGAAACTCAAGCTTTTGCACGCCCGTGGGATCGCTGACCGTGCCCGTCAATGTGACATTGGGCGTGGTCAGGCGCGCGCCCTCCGCTGGCGTTGTGACTTTTACCAACGGCGGCTTTGCATCATTGCGCAGCCCGAAAACGGTGAACCGATTCACACAGCCGATGTAGACTTTTCCGTGCGCGATCGTCGGCGTGCTGAACTTGATCGCGTTACCCGGAGAGTCCTCCTCGTGCAGCAGCAGACTGCTGTTGTAGAGTTCCTTCGAAATGTCCGCGGCGTCGTAAGCGTGCAAAAACGCCGGCTGACGGCGCTCGATTTCCCAGACGATTCCATCGTTCCTGCCGTTGGCCGAAATGCTCGGAGTGCTTCCGGGAAAGGCGAACGGACGAAGAAGATTCGCGGTCGCGGTCGGGGTGGTTGAGAGCAAGCCGGTGCTGAAATCGAAGGCCTTCAACACGTCGTTGCCCCCGTAATCGGAGCCGTGGAAATAGATCGTCTCGCGGAAAATCGCGGGCATGCCGAAGCCGCCTTTGATCTGATCGTCGAGCCGTTGCACGACATGATCTTCCGTCGCATCGAAGCCGCCGAGATTCGTGCGATCGAGCAGGTAGATGCTGGCGTGCGCGATCCCGAATTCGTCCTTCACCGCCTTGCCCGAGACGACCGCGAGCGACCGCTCGCTGCCGGGAATCGGCGGGAGCAAGATGACGCCGGAAGAGCCGAGATCACGGTCCTGTTCATTCCGCACTGCCTGATTCATCGGCGCAAAAAAGTCGGCGACCGAGAGCGCGCCGGTGCTGGTCGTCGCGAGTCTCAGCACGCTGTCGCCATAGTCCGTGCCGACATGCTGGCCGTTCTCATCGATGCCGAAATCTCCGTTTCCGGTGGAGACGAAAATGTTTCCCAGATCATCCGCCGCGAGCCCGCCGCCGCCCTGCCAGATGCCGCCGCGCCCGGCATTCGGCGTCGAGCAAAAGACGGCGACCTGCGCCAGTGTTTTGGCATGATAGCCGAGGATCCAGCCGTGATACGGACCGTTCACGCCGTGCGCCGCCCACGCGATATAAACCACGCCGTTGAGCAAAAGCAGCCCCGCGCGCTGATTCTGAAATTGCGGATCAAACCGCACTTTCCCGCCCGCTTCCGGACCGTCGCCGATGCCGTTCACGGTAGCTTTGATCAGCTTTGGCGAGCCGGGGCGCTCGGCTCCGGTCCGCACATCGAGGGCATGGAGCCGCTGGTAGAAGGCGCCGTTCTCTTTGGTCCGCGCGACGCAATAAAGCGTGCCGCTCGCCGCATCGATGACGGGCGTGCCCGTGATGCCGATCTCCGGATTGATATCGGTCGTTCCGACGTCGAGATACGGGACGGACGTGATGCCGCGCGCGGGATCGATGAACGACCGCTTCCAAAGCGGCTCGGCGTTTCCGTCGACTGCATCGTCGGCATCGAAGGCGTAGACGCTGTTGTGCTCCGTCGCGATGAAAACCACTTTGTGCGTGCCTTTTCCCGGGATTGCGACCCCCGAGAGGACGAGCGGCTGCGCGTAAATTTCGCCGTCCACCGGCTGCGTGAACAGTTTGCCGAAGGTGTCGACGTTCACATTTGCCGGCGTGAGCACGGTCTCCGCATCGTTGAGCCCGGCGCGCGTGTTTCCGTTGTGATGGGTGAGCACATCGCCCGGCGCAGGCGTGATCGCGAGGCTCACCGCGGCCACCGCGAGCGAGAAAGTAAGCATTAGAAGGAATCGCGAGATCATGTCGGGAGAAGGCGCTGCACATGCTATGCCGCAAAACGCACGGATCAATCGCGGGAGCTGTTTTGGCGCGCGGTGGAGGTCGCCAGTCCCGCTCAGTCGTCGTCGTCCTCCGTGAAGACGAACGCGGCGCGGTGCGGGGCGGGCATCCGGCTGTCTGCGCCACGAATGGAGCGCCAGATCATCTCATTGAGCAGCAAATCATCCGCAGCGTCTTCTTTCGCGAGGTCCATCGTCTTCGTAAGCTCCGCGCCCCACGCGGTTTTCTGGTTCAACTCCTCCGTATCGATGTTCGCGGGCCGGGCGACGTACAGGCTTCGGGTCGGGTTTGGGAGAAAAGCACGCGAACATCGGCATCGCGGCGGCATCGAACTGGGACATCGGCTGCAGCCCGAGGATCAACTCGATCGTCCGCAGCATCGAACGTCGTGGAATACATCGTGGAATCGACGCTTCCGCGCTTCACGTACGGGCTGATCGACGAAGGCGATCGTCCGGTGCGCATCGACGTGGTCCGGCCCATTCTGCGCGTCGTCCTCCACGACGAAAATCGCCGTGTCGGCCCAGAACTTCGACTGACTCACCGCCTCCACCACCTGCCCCAGCGCCAGATCGTTGTCCGCCACCGCCGCCGTCGGCGTCGGCTGGCCGGGGCTCGTGCCACTCGTGTGATCGTTCGGCAGCCGCACGATTTGCAACCGCGGCATCTCGCCCTTCTGCTTCGAAGCGCTTCAGCTCCGAGATGAACCGCGCGGCGCGTTTCACATCCGGATAGCCGTGATCGAAGCTGCGATACATCGGGTCGAAGTGCCCCTACGAGCGCCTCCGCGATCACCGTCCCCGGCTCCTCCGGCGTCTTGCCGTTGCGCACCCATTCCCCGTAGCTGCGGTAGCTCACCCCGCTTCCTTCGCCCGGTCCCAGAGGTAACCGCCCGCCGGCGTGGCCATCGGAAACGCGCCCTCGCCGACATACGGGAACTTCTTCCCATCGTGCCCGTAAGCCAGCGGCCACATCTTCTCCACAAAATCCGTCGCGTATGCCCCCATCGTCCACTCGTGCCCGTCCGCGCTCACCTCGCTCTCGACGTAGAAGTTATCCAGCAGCACGAACTCCCGCGCCAGCGCGTGATGATTCGGCGTCACCTTCTCCGGGAAAAGACAGAGCGTCGGGTCGCCGTTCCCCTCCTTCATGTCGCCGAGCACTTGGTCGTAGGTCCGGTTCTCCTTCACAATATAGATCACATGCTTGATCGGGGAGACGCTGCTCCCGGGTAGGGTGGGCGTCCTGCCCGCCGGCGCGGGCATCCTGCCCGCGTCATCGGGCGTTGAGGGCGTGCGCGAGTCTGCAGCCGGGCGCTTTTTCCACGGCGGCGGCAGCGGGCAGGGTGCCCGGCGCGGCGGGCGGGACGCCCACATTGCCCGGGGACGGCACCGTCCGCGGGATCGGATTCCCCTCCAGCGCCGCCAAGTCGATCTTCCGCGCCGTCTCGGGCACGCATTGAAAAGCCCGCGCCGTCCACGCCTTCATCTGCTTCTCGAATTTCTCCCCTTCCGGCAGTGCGATGATCGAGACCGTCCCATCCATCAGCCCCCCGATGTAATCCGCCAGCTTCCCCGGCAATTCCGCCCGCCCCGGCTGCGGCCCGTTCCGGTTCGCCTTCGACGTCTGCCCCTTGCCATTCGCCACCAGCAGCGTCTTGCCATCCGGCGTCACCCGCACACTCGTCGGATACCACCCGACCGGGATGAAGCCCAGACTCCGCGACTGCCCCACCTCCCCGACGTCGAACACCGCCACCATATTGATGTTCGCATTCGCGACAAAGAGCCGCTTCTCATCCGGTGAAAGCGCCAGGGAATTCGGCGTGTTCCCTGGCAGCCCCGGCGCCACTCCTCCGTTCGCCCCGCCCCCCGGCGGCAGCTCCGCCACCAGCGTCTCTACCATCGTTCCCGTCGCCGTCTCCAGCACTGACACCGTATTCCGGTTCGCATTCGCCACGAAAAGATGCGCCCCGTCTTTGCTCAGTAGCATCTCATTCGGATGCTCCTCCACGTTCCACCGCGCCAGCACCGTGAAACCCTTCGTCTCGATCACCGCCACCGCAGCCTGTCCCCACAGACTAACGTAAAGCCGCTCTTTCGCCTCATCCAGCAGCACCGCATACGGGAACGGCTGATCCCCCGTCGCCTTCTCCAGCAAAACCGACGCCCGCTTCGTGATCGAGGGGTCATCCGTGGAAAGCGGCACGCCCAAAAGCGGAGCTGCGCCCGTGGGCGGCACCGCCACCCCCTGACCCGGCGACCTCACGCCACCAGTCGTCGACGGCGCGCTTGAGTCTGGTATCGCGCGCTTCTGGACCCCAGCAGTACCAGGCAGGATGCCCACCCTACCCGGCAGCGGCGCCTGCACCGCGGCCTCACCCGGCTTCGTCACCCCCGTCTCCTTCTCCGAGAAAAGCGAAAGATCCGTCACCACGGGCTCATCCTTCACTCCCGGGGACAGCCGCGTTACCGATTGCCCCCAGACATTCGCGACGTAGACCATCCCGCGTCCTTCATCGATCGCGATCCCTGCCGGAATCCCTCGTGCCTTTCGCTCCCGCAGTTGTCGCGCTTCGTGTTGCCCCAGATCCCCCGTCTCCGCGTCGAAGGCAAACCCATGCAACACCTCATCCGAACTCCCTGAGCACATCAGCTTTTTCCCATTCGCCCAGAAAGTGAGCCCATAGAACGCCTCATTCACATTCACCCGCGACGCCACCTTCCCCGACCCCAGATCCAGCACCACAATATCGTGCGGCCCGTAGCCGCAGTGCAGCACCGCCGCCCATTTGCCACTGGGATGCACCGCGATATTCACCGGGAAGTCCCCCACCACCACCTGCTTCCCCACCGGGCGGAGAATCCACTGGTTTGGCAGCAGCACCGACCCATCCGCCCGCTGCCCCGGCACCTCAGGCACATCCGGCACCGGCGCAGCCTGCGGCACGGCCTGCGGAGTTTGGGCCAAAAGAGACGTGACCGCCAGCAGAGCCGGCGCCAACAGCACGGGGAGACGCATTCAGCGATCCAAACCCTTTCCCCAGCCGGGAGCAAGCCCCGGCTTCCTCAGGGCACATGTAGATGGTATAGGGGTGCTCTCGGGGTAGTGTAGGCATCCTGCCGCCCTACCCGAGAGTCCTGGCGGCCCCGACGAAAGGCATCGCGTCCTCGACGGGAGGCATGACGTCCTGCGGAAAGCGGGGGCGAGCCATCAAGGGCGGTCGTCCTATGACCTAGGTTGCCCCTTCTTATCCCGCGGAGAACGCGAGCAGTCCCCTACAAGGCGCGGAGTTGGTCGATGCGGGCTTTGATGGCGGGGTCCATCTTCAGCAGCTCGGGCCAGGGGCGGGTGTAGCCTTCGGCGGGGAGTTTGCGGGTGGCGTCGATGCCCATGTGGCGTGCCGATGCAGGCGACGGTCTGCGCGTGGTCGAGCGCGTCGGTGGGATTCTTGATGAAGGTGCGAGTCGCGCTGCGGATCGGTGTTGGCGCAGAGGCGGAAGAGCACCTCGCTCGTGTTGTGGACGTCGCAGTCTTCGTCCACCACGACGATGTATTTGCTGAACATCATCTGCCCCATGCCCCAGAGGCCGTGCATGATCTTGTAGGCCTGCCACGCGTACTGCTTGCGGATGGAGACGAAGACGAGGTTGTGGAAGACGCCCTCGGCCGGCAGCGCGATGTCGACGATCTCGGGGAAGTTCATCTGGAAGACCGGGCAGGAAGATGCGCACGCTCGCGTCGCCCATGTAGAAGTCCTCCATCGGCGGAATGCCGACGATGGTGCAGGGATAGACGGCGTCGCGCCGGTGCGTGATCGCGGTGAGGTGAAAGACCGGGTAGTCATCGACCGGCGTGTAGAAGCCGGTGTGATCGCCGAACGGTCCTTCCGGCGCGCGTCTCGCCGGGCTGCACGTAGCCTTCGAGCACGAAATCGACGTCGGCGGGCACTTCGAGATCGATGGTCTCGCACTTCACCAGCTCGACCGATTTCTTCCGGATGAAGCCGGCGAAGAGGATCTCGTCGAGCCCGTCGGGCAGCGGCGCGGTGGCGGCGAAGGTGTACGCCGGATCGCCGCCGATCGTCACCGCGACGGGCATGCGCTCGCCGCGCTCGTAGTAGCGTTTGCCGTGGCGCGCGCCGACCTTGTGGACCTGCCAGTGCATGCCGGTGGTCTGCGGCGTCATAGACCTGCATGCGATACATGCCGAGGTTGCGCTCGCCGGTGTCGGGGTCGCGCGTGTGGACGCACGGAAAGGTGATGAAGCGCCCGCCGTCCTGCGGCCAGCATTGGAGGATCGGGAGATCGAGGAGCGTGGGAGAGCGGCGGTGCGGACGCGGGCGCGGCGCGCTCCGGTCGAAGCGGTGGATGACTTCCTTGCACGGCCCGCTTCGTCACGTGCTTCGGCTTCGCGTGGAGCAGGTCGAGGCCCTGCATCGCGAGCTTCCAGGCGGTGCGGAGCGAGGTCGGCGGCTTCGCTTTCAGGATGAGCTGCATCTGGTCCGCGAGCTCCTCGATCTACTCGAGCCCGAGCGCCATCGCCATGCGGCGGCTGCGAGCCCATCGTGTTGATCGCCAGCGGGACGCGGGAGACCGCGCCGTTGACCGTCGGCTTTTCAAAGAGCAGCGCCTTGCCGCCGCCGGGCGACTTTCATTTCGCGATCCGCCCACTCGGTGATCTCCAGCTCGGTGGCGACGGGCTGAGTGATGCGGCGAGCTCGCCGGCGCGCTCGAGCGCGGTGAGGAAGGCGGAGAAGGATTCGTGGGCCATACGAAGAGGTTGGGAGTTGAGGGTTAAGGGGGCGTCCTACTCGTCTGCCAACGGCCGGCAAAAGGCGAGGATGAGCTTCTTTCCAGCCGAGAAGAAGGGCGACCCGGGTGAGTGGCGGGAGGTCAGATGGTAATCCAGACGATGAGTGGAGGGAGGTAGAGCATGCCCTCGACGGCCCATTCATAGAAGCGCTCGCTGCGCGGCCGCGCCGATGCGGTGAGGAGCAGGATGAGGTAGGCGGCTGCGGACCACGCGAGAATCCACCAAGGGGGATTGAGTCGAGCGCTGCCGGCGATCATCCCAAAGATGGCGAGCAGGAGGTAGGTGGCAGGGAGGATTTTGAGGAGGCGGTGCGTTGCTTTGGAGCCGAGGCGGACGGGGAGGCTGGCGACACCGCAGCGTCGGTCGCCTTCGAGGTCGCGGAGGTCGCAGAGGATCATGTTGAATTCCAAATAGCTCCACGCCCAAAACGCCGCGAGGAGTGCACCGGGGCGGGGGCCTTCGTGAAGCCACGGGAGGCCGAAAATCGCGGCGATGACCATCGTGGGGGCGATGAAGCTTTTGAGATACGGGATGTCTTTCAGCCGAAAGCCGAGCAGGGGGACCGAGTATTGAACACTGACCAGCGCACCTCCCGCGGCCAGCCCGAACGTGAGCCAGTCCCGCCGCCAAATCGGAATGGCGAGGAGCGCGACCCCGGCGGCCAGGGCGACGACGGCGCTGAGCCAGCGAAGGCGGATGCTGGCGGCGGCGCGGAGCGGCGTGTTGAGCGCATCAGCGGGATCGCGCCGGAGGCGATCGATGTTGTAGATGAGCAACGCGGAGCTGAACCAAAGTGGCAGCCACGGAGCGGCATCCCAACCGAGCAGCGCGCAGATCGCCCATCCAAACGCGGCAATGCCCGCGGCGCCGTAGATCTGCACGGCCAAGAATATGGTTTCAAGCTTGCGGAGCATGGCAAGGCTGATGATGGTGCAGGAGACCCTCCCCGGCTATTTGATAACAATTTCAGCGTGAACTTCCGGCCGGGCGTGCTCAATTGAGGCCGGGTCCTCCCTTCTGCGTATGAAATCCCTTCCCTCCCTTTCCGAACTCCTCGTCTCGCGCAAGTATCGGAAGCATGTGGCGAGTGCGACAATCCTGATGGGTGCGATTGCGGGGTGCATCCCGCAGCTTTTCGCGGGCTCGCTGATTTATACGAGTGGGACGGTGTTGGAGACGTTTAACGGACTGGGCACGAGCGGGCTTTCCACCACGACGCTGACCAATTCGGTGCCAAACGACGGGTCGAGTCCATGGTTTACGGGAATCATCACCGCGGGCGCCGGGACGACGACCGGCTTGGTGACGACCACGGCTTTACACTCGGTGAATGACGGAACGGTGGGAGTCGGAAATCCCACACCCAGGCTCTTCAACGCGGGTTCGAACGGCGCCGCTGATCGGGCTTTGGGCTCGGGAAATACGGGGGGAGACCCGGTCATCGATTTGATCATTCGGAATGGCGCAGCACGGCCCATGACGGCTATCTCGCTGTCCTACGACACGGAGTTTTGGCGTGGGGGTGGCGGCACCGCGCCGAGTTTCGGGTATCAACTCCTTTACAGCACCGATGGGATGTCGTTCACGAATACCAACGCAGCACAGCCATCGGTCAATCTCGGCAGCACGGCGGTACTCGACGGAAATGCGGCAGCGAATCGCGTTGCCACGTCGCTGAATTTCACGCTCCCGACCCCCGTCGCCGCTGGCAGTTCGCTGTATCTGCGGTGGTGGGATACGAACGATGCGACGAACAGCCCGGACTCCGTCATTGCCCTCGATAACTTCTCCTTTTCCGCCACGATCCAAGCGGGTCCCGGGGCGAACCTGATTTACAACCTCAATCACTCCGTCGGCGGCGCACCGGATGGTGTGCTCGCAGTCTCCGGGGCGAAATATTTTCTCAATGGCGCGACACAGACGGGCTTCGCCAACAACGATCTCATCACGTTCAGTCAGTCGGGAACGGCGAACATCGACGTGCCTGCCGACGTTTCGCCGACATCGACGACATTCAGTGCCGCGTCTGGCACTTACACCATCGGCGGCAATGGCAAGATTGCGGGATCGCTGACTAAATCAGGCGGCAGCACCCTCATCCTGACGAGTCCGAACAGCTTCAATGCGCGGACGATCAGCGGAGGCGTGCTGGAAACGCAGGTGGACGGAGCTCTCGGGACGGGGGCGCTCACCATTAGCGGCGGTGTGCTTTGGAAAGCGGTTTTTTCTCCACAGATCCTGGGCGGAGTCGTGACGATGAATGGCTCTGGAACGGTCACGCTGCAGACCGACACAAATCTCACGATCAGCGGCCTCAATGGGGCGAATCCGGTGCTCAAGACAGGCGACGGAGCGCTGGCTTTTGCCTCGGGTGCCTCGAGTAATGCGTCGGGGGGCATTACGGTTAAAAGTGGGTCACTGCAGGCAGAGTCCGACGGGGCGCTGGGCGGAGCCAGCCAACCGATCACGCTCGACTCGATTTTCTCCGGGCAGTTCGGAGCGACGCTGGAGTTCACGCATGCCTCGGGGGACGTCACTTTCAATGATGGCTCCAAACCCCGCGCGCTCACGATCACGCAAAACGGCGGCGTTCTGTCGGTGCGCAATCCCGGGGCGGCCTTGGTCTTCGCGCGCGCAAATTTTGTCACCAGCCCCAGCAACGCGACGATCTACGTCACGGGAGGCGGCGGCGTGCGCTTCAGTGCGGGTCAGACGGGGATTGCGAGCGATTGGGAAGTCGATGGCGGAACGCTCGAAGCGGCCATCGCGAATGCGATCGGCGGGGGGCAGGTTACGGTCAACGCCGGCGGGCGCTTCGCCGGTGGCGGGTCGAACACCATCACCAACAACGTCTTTCTCAATCGCGGCGAATTGGGCACCCGCAACGGAGATTCAACGAACTTCGCCGGCCCGGTGACGGTGAATTCCGACTCCACGGTTTCGCTGTTCGAGCTATTCGAATCCCGCGAATTCCCAGAGCATCACAATCAGCGGTTTGCTCTCGGGCTTCGCGGATTTGACGGTGACGGGGCCGAATCCGCAAACGAACGGCCCCAAATCATTGACCCTCACCAATCCTGGGAACACCCTTTCGGGGACTTACCGTGTCGACCCAGCCCAAGTGCTCATCAGCCTGCCGGTGGGCGGAACGGGGAGCACGCTCGGAAATCCCACCACAGGTCCTGCGGACATCGTCCTTCACCGGTGGGGATGACACCGCGCCGAATCCAGCGATTTTGCGCATCCGCGACACCGGCGCGGGCAGCAATGGGACGCTGCTTTATAACAACAATATCACCGCCAACACTGGCAGTGTGACGCTGGACCTCGATCGCGGCACCGGCGCGAACACCGGGAATATCGTGCAATTTAATTCGCTGAGCGTGAACGTCGCGTCTCCGCCCGTGCCGACGGGCCGGGTGGATGCGACCGTCCTCGTCTCTTCCGGCGCGGGGAACTACAAGGCGACATTCACCGGCCCCACCGTGATCACCGGGGACACAGATCTGAATCCCAGCGGGCAGGCGAATTTCAACGTCCAAGTGCAAGAATTGGTCCTGCAAGGGGCGATCAGCGGCAACTTCCCCATGACCAAACTGGGCTCGGGTAAATTGACGCTTAACTCCGTTGGCACGAATACCTCGACGACTACCGTGTCGGCGGGAACGCTCGCTGGAAATGGCGGTGTCGGTGGGTCCCTCAACGTTGCGCTCGGAGGCACTTTCGCTCCGGGAAACACAGTTGTGGGGACGCCCTCGCCCGGCAACGGGATGGGCATCTTCTCTGTGGCCAATAATCTGACGCTCAATACGCCCTTTTCGTCATTGGTTTTGGAGTTGAGCCATGGGGTTGGTCCCACGCCCGTCCCCGGTATCGATTATGATCAGGTGATGGTCGGCACCGGCGGCGCTAATTCCAGCACCGGGACGGTCGGCCTCGGTGGGTCGAGGCTTACGCTGACGATTGGGACGGGCGTTCAGGGGGGCGATCTGTTTTTCATCATCGTAAACGACGGGCCCGCGGTCAGTGGAGACCTGATCACCACGCGCTTCAACGGGCTGGCGACCGATGGGATGACGTTCACCCCAGCGGGCTCTTCGATGCAGTTTAAGATCAGCTACAATGCGGATTCCGTGGGTGGCACCTTCACTGGCGGGAATGATGTCGCGCTCCAAGCCGTTCCGGAGCCGACGACTGGCGTGCTCGCCATTTCCGCAGGCGCCGCGCTGTTGGGATTGCGCCGCCGCCGCCGCAGCTAGTTGCCGGTTGCTCAGAACTCCGAGAGTTCCAACTCGCGCTGCTCGAAGCCGACGAGCTGCCAATCCCACGGTTTCCAGCTGTTCTTCCGCCAGCGGAAGAGAAAGGGCTCGGTGCAGCCATTCACCCGCTGTTTCACTGCCTCTCCGAACGGTCCACCATTCCCGGCTACCACCAAGGCCGCAGTGACGGTTGCGGATCCGCTCCCCACGCGAATGATGTCGTTTCGTTGCACAATCGTGACCCAGATGAAGTTTCGGAAAACTTCTCGCGTCGCTTTTGTCACAAAACTTTTGTCATGCTGCCACGCATCCGAATACTCGTCGTCGATGAATCTGATGAAGCGCGGCCAATCGCGCCTTTCCACCGATTGCAGCAGGTGCAACTGATGCAGCCGCACCTGCCTCTCCGGTTTCCAAAGCAGGGCAGCGTGAATCCCCAATGCCAGCGCCACGGCACCCGCCACGAGCCCGAGATTTTTTGGATCCATCGCCGACTTTGAAATGAAATATCGATCCAATGTCGCGGGGATTCTGCGCAACGTGCATGGAAAGATCCTGGTGTGCGAACGCGTGAATGTGCTCGATGCATGGCAGTTCCCGCAGGGCGGGGTGGATGATGGTGAGACCTACGAGGAAGCACTCGGGCGCGAGCTTTTCGAAGAAATCGGGCTCCGACCGATCAGTTACCGCATCGTCCTCCGCAAAGGCCCGTATCGTTATGATTTCGGAGACGGGAAGACCAAGCGTGGCTTTTTTGGCAAGGAACAGATTTATTTTCTCTGCGACTTCCGCGGAGAGGATCACCAGATCAATGTGCAAACTCCCCACCCGGAGTTTCGCGCCTTCCAATGGATTCGCCCGGAGGAGTTTCAGCTCTCGTGGCTCCCGGAATCCAAGATCGCCGTCTATCGCGCCGTGCTGCTTGATTTTTTTGACGTGAAAATCTGAGGTGTCGGCATGAATCGTGTTGACCACGATGGCATCATGCCTCACTACCACGCGCACTTATGCTGACTCTGGGGATGTTCTCCTTCGTCGTTGCCGCTTTTCTGGGCTGCGTGTGGTGGGCTTGCCGCGACGAAAGCGTTTGATTCCGAGCCCGCTCCGGGCCTTTTCCGCATGCCTCAACAGGATTCCAATCGCTGGGTTAAATCAACGGCCAACGAACTGAACAACCTGCTTCAGGTGATCTCTGAGTCGAGTCAGCAACTCGAGCAGCTTTGCCCTTCCACGACGGAGACCGACAAATATTTCGCGATCCTGCGCAGCGGCCTCGAACGGGCGATCAAGGTCACGCAAATCATGGTCGATCGCGCTGGCGGCATCAGTGCCGAAGCTGCGGAGGCTCCGGTTCGTTCGCTTCCCTCGATCTGCCAGCCACGCCAGCACCCGGGTCGGTGGAAATCTACAATCCCGACGGTCCGCGGGAACTCGTCATGATCGTGGACGACGAGGATTTCGTGACCCTGCTCGCCCAGCGCGTGCTGACCGATGAAGGCTACCGCGTGGTCACCGCGCGGGACGGCTTTCAGGCGCATCGACATTTACCGCAAGCTGAAGGATCAGATCGCGCTCGTGATCCTCGATTTCACGATGCCGGTCATGGATGGCGCGGATGTCTTCGACGAACTGCTGCACATCAATCCGAAAGTCCCGGTCGTCCTGAGCAGCGGCTTCGCCGAGCAGGAGCGTCTCCGCAGCATGCTCGCGCGCGGGCTTGCGCGGCTTCATTCCCGAAGCCCTACACGCAGCAGAAGCTGCTCACGCAGATCCGCTCGACGCTCGATGCACTCCGCGCCGAGCGCACTGGCGAGCGCCGGGTGCTCTGAGAAACGCCGCGAAATCGAGTCGGGCGCACAGGCGTCCGGTCCGGCAACGCTCGCAGGCACGCCCGGCGTGGCATCCCACTAGCTATCTCAGCTGCGGCGATATGGCCCGTATCGATTCATTTTTCAAGTTCATGAAGGAGCAGAGCGCCTCTGACCTTCATCTCTCCACCGGCAATCCGCCGATGCTCCGCATCCACGGCGAACTCGTGCGCGTGGACATGCCGCCGCTCGAGAACGACGACCTCAAGGCGCTCGTTTACGAGATCGCGCCGGAGCAGAAGATCAAAATCTTCGAGGAAACCGGCGACGTGGATTTCGGCTACGAATATCCCGGCTTCGCCCGCTACCGCGCGAACTTCTTCAACCAGAAGAGCGGCATCTCGGCGGTCTTCCGTCTCATCCCGAGCAAGGTGCTGACCGCGGACGAACTCGGCCTGCCGCCGGTGCTGAAGAAATTCGCGATGCTGAAAAAAGGGCTCGTGCTCGTGACCGGCCCGACCGGCTCCGGCAAATCGACGACGCTCGCGGCGATGATCGATTACGCGAATCTGCATCGGAAGGATCACATCATCACGGTCGAGGATCCGATCGAGTTCGTGCATCGCTCGCCAGCAGTCGCTCGTCAATCACCGCGAAGTCGGCGTGCATACGAAGTCGTTCGCCTCGGCCCTGCGCGGCGCGCTTGCGCGAAGATCCGGACATCATTCTCGTCGGTGAAATGCGCGACTTGGAGACGATCGAGCTCGCGCTCACCGCGGCGGCCACGGGCCATCTCGTCTTCGGCACGCTGCACACGCCGAGCGCGCCGAAGACCATCGACCGCGTCATCGACGTCTTTCCCGCCGAACCAGCAGAACCAGATCCGCGCCGGTCTCTCGCGAATCGCTCAAGGGCGTCGTCGCGCAGAATCTTTTCCGCCGCATCGACAAGCCCGGCCGCGTCGCCGCGCTCGAGGTGCTCGTCGTCGATACGCCGATCGCGAACCTCATCCGCGAAGGCAAGACGCACCAGATTCCCGGCATGATGCAGGTCGGCAAAAAGAAGGGCAACCAGCCGCTCGACGACGCGATCATGGAGCATCTGCGCGCCGCGCGCATCTCGCCGGAGGAGGCCTACGAAAAGGCGCAGGACAAAAAGAAATTCCGCGTCTTCCTCAAGACTCCGCCGGACGACTTCGAAGATTAACGTGCGCGACGGCGCCATGAGCGAGCGGACTGCCAGGCACGCCCGCATCGTCCCGCTCCAGCACTGATCCGAAATCCAGTTCCATCTTCATGCGCCAACCTGAACTCGATATCCTCACCGCGATGCTCGACACGCATCCCGGCATCTCCGATCTCGTCTTTTCCGTCGGCCGGCCGCTCCAGGTGGAGAGCTTCGGCGAGCTGAAGCAGCGCCAACGTCGCACCCGTGCGGTGCGCACGCTCACGCGCTTACCAGACCGAGCAGATCGCGCTCAACATCATCGGCGACGACCGCGCCATCTGCTGCGCGAGCTGCTCACACGCGGCGCGTGCGATTGCAGCTACGCGCTCGGCGAGCGGCGCGCGCTTTCGCGTGAATATCTTCAAGCAGCGCGGCAATTTCGCGATCGTCATGCGCAAGGCGCAGAGCGAAATGCCCACGCTCGACCTCGCTCGGCCTGCACGCCGATTTTCCGCGACATGGCCGCGGAGAAAAACGGCCTCATCCTCGTGACCGGCGCGACCGGCAGCGGCAAGACGACGACGCTCACCGCGATGCTCAACGAGATCAACGAGACGCAGGCCGTGCATGTCGTCACGCTCGAAGATCCGATCGAGTTCGTCCATCAGCACAAGAAGCGCGACCTTCAACCAGCGCGAACTCGGCGCGGATTTCGACGACTTTCCCAACGGCCTGCGCTCCGCCCTGCGGCAGGCGCCGAAGGTCATCCTCGTCGGTGAAATGCGCGACCGCGCGACCGTCGAGATCGCCCTGACCGCGGCGGAGACCGGCCATCTCGTGCTCTCGCACGATCCACACGATCAACGCCGGCCAGTCGATCAATCGCATCCTCGGCATGTTCGAGCGCGGCGGAGGAGACCGCAGCTCCGGCTGCGGCTCAGCGAAACGCTGCGCTACGTCGTCAGCCAGCGCCTCGCGCCGAAGGTCGGCGGCGGCGCGCTGCTCGTCAACGAAATCATGGGCACGAACCTGCGCGTCGCGCGAAACGATCGCGCTCGGCGAAGGCGAAGGCCGCAGCTTTCTACGACATCATCGAAGTCGAACGCGACCTTCGGCTGGACCACCTTCGACCAGTCGCTCGTACCGCGCCTATCAGGCCGGCCTGATCACCGAGGAAACGGCCAATCTTTACGCGACCAACAAGGCGCAAGATGACCCGCTACATCGACGACGTGAAAAAGACAGCGCGGCCTCGACGGACGACGCGCCCGACGGGCCTGCAAGCTCGATCTCGATGCGGCCGCGCCGAACTCCTACGTCAGCCTGCGCGATCGGCAGCCTGATGTCCGCCATTTCATCCATGGAATTTCAAAACCGCCTCGATCTTTTCGAACCCGGCGACCAGACCGCGCTCGTCTGCGTCGACGTGCCGGAGGTGCAGCGCATCGTCGTCGATCAACTGACGGCGCTCGGATTACAAGATCCACACCGGCCTTTTTCTCGAGGACATCCTGCTGAAGCTGCGCACGCACGTTTACGACGTGGTCGTCATCTCCGAGCATTTCAACGCCAGCGACATCGAGCACGAATCCGATCCTCGCCGAAGCCGTGCACGCGCCGGCCGAGCAGCGCCGCCAGCAGTTCCTCGTCGTCGCTCGGCTCGAGCTTCACGACCAACGACGAGATGCAGGCCTTTCAGCACAGCGTCGATCTCGTCGTCAGCCTGGCGGACGTGGTGAATCTGCGCCCGGTCCTGCGACGCGGGCTTGCCGCGCATGCAGCGAATTTTACGCGCCGTTTCACGAAGCGCTGGCACGCGGCTACGGCGCGGCCTGAGCTGACTCCGGCCGAAAGAGCATGAATCGCTCGGGACCTGCATCCGAGCGGCCTTCGGCGTTGCTTTCTCGAACCTCGCTCCTACATCTGCGCGCCTATGAAATTAGTGCGCTGGAAGCGCTTTACCTGGGAGCTCCCGAAGCTGCCGCCGCTCGACAAACCCGCTTCCCGCCCACTATCATCGTCCGCGCCGCCGACGCGCGAGGAGGCGAAGGCGCGTCAGCCATGTGGTCTTCACCGCCTTTTCACTCGATTCGGCGTGGAGCGACACGCTCGAGCCTTTTCCGCGACCGCCTCGAGACGCAGCTCGACCTCGGCCTTTACCCGCGAATCCGTGCCCGGCGCTCGTCATCACCCACGGCCCGCGGATCATCGCCGCCTCGGCGCTGAACACGGAGCTCGATGCCGGACTCGCATCTCGTCTCCGGGCCTTGCGTGCTCGTCGAATACTGCAACCGCGGCCTCGGCACCGCGTCTGCTCCACGCACTCGCTGCGCGCAGTTGCGCAGACAGCGGGCCTGGACGCGCGCCGCGGCGATGACCAAGGACAACGCGACCGCGTGCAAATTCGTCTATCCGAAAGTTCGGCGTCGACCAGCGCCGCGTGCGAATTACGCGCCGGCCCTCGCGGCGACCTGACGAGCCGCTCAGGGATTAATTATGGGACAACTCTTCAGCCAACTACGAAGTCGGGGATTTTTACGACGAGATGTTCGCCGCGCCCGGCGAGGTGCGGCCGCATTACCGCAAGCTGCTCGAGCGCTTCGCGCGAAATGGGCGACGGCGAGACTCGAGCGCAAGCAGGCTCCTCGCCACCGACACCTTTCTCAACCAGGGCATCACCTTCACCGTCTACAGCGACAACCAGGGCACCGAGCGCATCTTCCCCTTCGACCTGATCCCGCGCATCATCCCGCGCGACGAGTGGGAGCACGTCGAGCGCGGCCTCGATCCAGCGCATCCACGGCGCTGAACCTTTTCCTGCACGACATCTATCACGATCAGCGCATCGTGAAGGAAGGGCATCATCCCCGAGGAGGTGGTGAAGAGCGCGAAGCATTTCCGGCCGGAGTTCATGGGCTTCGACGTGCCGAAGGACATCTACATCCACATCTGCGGCAGCGACCTCATCCGCGACCGCGACGGCAACTATCTCGTGCTCGAGGACAACGGCCGCTGCCCCTCCGGCGTCAGCTACGTGCTGGAAAACCGGCAGGTGATGAAGCGCGTCTTCCCGAAGCTTTTCGGCCGGCACAAGGTGCGCCCGGTCGATCACTACGGCCAGGAACTGCTCAATCTCCTGCGCTACGTCGCGCCCGCAGAACTGCCCGAATCCCGACGCGCCGACCGTCGTGCTGCTCACGCCGGGCATCTACAATTCCGCCTACTTCGAGCACTCCTTCCTCGCCCGCTCGATGGGCATCGAGATCGTCGTCGGCCAGGATCTCGTGGTGAAAGACGACGTCGTCTACATGAAGACGACCAAGGGCCTGAAGCGCGTGGACGTCATCTACCGCCGCATCGACGACGACTTCCTCGATCCCACCGTCTTCCGCAAGGACTCCGTGCTCGGCGTGCCCGGCCTCGTCGACGCCTACCGCAAGGGCAACGTGAACCTCGCCAACGCCATCGGCACCGGCATCGCCGACGACAAGGTGATGTATTATTTCGTGCCGAAGATGATCAAGTTCTACCTCGGCGAGGAGCCCATCCTGCCGAACGTGCGAGACCTACCTGACGATGTTCGAAGAGGACCGGAAATACGTCCTCGAGCACATCCCGGAACTCGTCGTCAAAAGCGCCAACGAAAGCGGCGGCTACGGCATGCTCATCGGCCCGCACGCGACCAAGGAGGAGCACGAGAAATTCCGCCAGGCGATCATCAACGATCCGCGCAACTACATCGCCCAGCCGGTCATCTCCCTCTCGCGCAGCCCGAGCTACTGCGACGGCGCCATCGAAGGCCGCCACATCGACCTGCGCCCCTACATCCTCAGCGGCGAAAAGATCACCATCATTCCCGGCGGCCTCACCCGCGTCGCCCTGCGCAAGGGCTCGCTCGTCGTCAACTCCTCGCAGGGCGGCGGCATCGCAAGGATACCTGGGTCGCTCGACGACGAATAACGCGCACGCCTTTCCAACTCATTCCATGCTCTCCCGCGTCGCTGATTCACTCTACTGGCTGGCCCGCTACATCGAGCGCGCCGAGAACAACGCGCGCATCCTCGATGTGAACCTCCAGGTCACGCTCGACGACGATCACCGCGGCGAGGACGGCGAGAAGGCTCGATTGGGAGCCGATCCTCGCCACGCTCGAGGACCAGAAGCTTTTCCACTCGCTCTACGCCGTGACCAACGCCGAGACGGTCTGCGAGTTCGTCACCTTCGCGCAAGGAAAATCCCAACTCCATCCGCTCCTGCGTCGCCGGCGCGCGGGAGAATGCCCGCACCGTGCGCGAGTACATTTCCAGCGAGATGTGGGAGCGCATCAACAGCCTCTACCTCTGGCTCAATTCCGCCGACGCGCGCCAGCTCTTCGCGCGCAGCGCCATCGATTTCTTACCGGCACGTCGTCGATTACTCCCATCAGTTTCACGGCACGACCGACGCCACGCTGACCCACGGCGAAGGCTGGAACTTTCTCCAGGTCGGCAAATACCTCGAACGCGCCGACAGCACCTCGCGCATTCTCGATCTGAAGTATCACATCCTGCTCCCGAGCGGCGAACAGGTCGGCGGCAACGTCGATACCGTCCAGTGGCAGGCGGTGCTGAAATCGTGCAGCGCCTTCGAGGCCTATCGCAAAGCTGCACACCGGACAGGTCACGCCGTGGAGCGTCGCGGAATTCATCATCCTCCACGACAGCTTTCCGCGCTCGATCCGCTTCTGCGTCGACGCACTCGACGCCGCGCTGCACCGCATCTCGGGCTGCGATCGCGCGCACTTTTTCCAACGAGGCCGAGCGCCTCTCCGGCCGCCTGCGTCTCCGACCTGAATTACGCGACGATCGCCGACATTTTCCACACCGGCCTGCACCAGTATCTCGACAGCATTCAAGGTCGGCTCAACGAATCCGCTGCCGCGATGCACAAGGAATATTGCGAGTGGCTGGAAGTCGGAGCCAGCACGCAGGGTGCAGCTCAGGCTTAGCATTCGACGTGTACTCAGCGGCGGGAGAGGAGGCGCATCCATTCGCGCCCTTCCCGGCCCGGATAGTAATGGGCGGGCAGCCACTCGCGGACCAAGGAAAAATCAGTGGCAAAAAGAGCTTGTCGAGTTGAGGGATCGAGACCTCGAAGGGTGGGCCGTCGTCCGGAGAATCCTGACCGGGATCGAGGTAAAAAATCGCGAGCAAATGGCCACCGGGCCGGAGCGTCTCCGCCACTGCGGAAACGTAGGCGGGTCGCTGTGAGGGATCGATTGCGCAGAAGCAAGTGTGCTCCCACACCCAGTCAAACGCGCCGCGGAATTTCCGCGGCAGCGCGAAAAGATCGGCGAGTTCATAGCTCTCGCCACCGACCTGCGGCACGGCACGTGCCGCCTTGATCGCTGAAGGGGCGATGTCGATGCCTACCACTTCATCGGCAGTCGCGGCGAGCGCACGGACGTCGTGGCCGAGGCCGCAGCCGGGGACGAGCACGCGACCGCGAAGGGGATCCGCGGCGAGGTAATCGAGGAGTGCGGGACTAGGCGCGCCTTTGTCCCACGGCATCTCCGCGCGGCGATAGTGATCTTCCCAATCGGTTGGCATCAGCGGCGAATCCAATGGCTGGCCTGCGCGACACTCCACTGGAATTTTCGCGCGTGCTCACGAATAAGGAACGGCAGATCCTTCGTCTTGCGAAGTTCGAAATTAGGCGCGAGCGCGGTGCGCAAACCATCGAGCGTCGTCACGCGTCCACCTTCAAGCTCGACTCCGCCCAGCCAGTTTTCGCGCGGTGTGAATTGCTCGAGCCAGGTGTAGGGCGACGTGCAAATCAACTGTCCGCCGGGCTTCACGAGCGACGCGAGCCGATTCAGGCAGTGGCGCGGTTGCGTGAGCCGATCAATCAAATTGGCGATGAGCACCACGTCGAACTCACCGAGATCGGCGCGCAAATGCATCGCGTCTCCGACTTCAAACGTGACGCGGCGACGGTCGATTTCGGAGGGAACTTGCGCGACGAGCGGCGTGGTCAGTTCGCCCTCCTCAAGGCGTTCATAGCTCAGTTGCCCGTGGTCGCGCAGGCGTGTGGCGGCGTCGATGAAGCGCTGCGAGAAATCAATTCCGATGACCGTCGAGCAGTGCCGTGCGAGTTCAAAGCTGGCCCGACCAACGGCGCACCCGAGGTCGAGCGCCCGGGCATTGGCAGGCACTGGCGCGAGGCATTCGCTGACCGAACGCACTGCGAAATCGAGCGCGTCACGCGGGCCGAAGTCGAACGGCAAAATCTCCGCGGGATCGCCGTAGTGGAAGAGAAGATACTCTGCGAGCAGGCGGTCAGTCTCGTAAATGTTCATCGCGCGAATCTCGTGGCGTGGGGCGATCAGTCGCGGACGATCGTATTCGAAAGCTCGTCGCGATCATCGCCACGGGGCGGAAAGTGATTGGCTAGGAGGTGGCCGATTTTGCGCACCGCTCCGACCACAGCGTCGGTAAACTTTTGTTCAACGAGTTGCGCATGGATCTCTGCGGCAGTTTCCTCCCAGAAGCTCTGCCCGCAAATTTCGTGAATGGCGGTGTCGCCGATCACCGCGAATTTTTGCGAGGCAGGCGCGAAGTAGATGAGCACGGCATTGCGCTCGCGGGTTTTCCGCATGCCGATCTTGTCGAAGCGCGCGGTCGCGCGCGCGACGGGATCATCGACGGTTTTCGACGAAACCCAGACACGGATTTCGCCGGAGGTGCGCGCTTCGGCTTCGGCGATGGCGGCCTCGATTTGTCCTTCGTCGAGCTGGCTGAGAAAATCACGCGTTTTCATAGATCACCAACTGCCCCCTGCTCCACCGCCGCCGGAACTGCCGCCGCCGCCCGAAAATCCGCCTCCTCCGCCGCTCGACCACCCGCCGCCGCCACTGCTCCATCCGCCGCTGCGTCCGCTTCCCATCAGCATCGGCAGGAGCATCCATCCACAGCCGCTGCGTCGCGAGCGGCCGCCGAACATCCTGCCTCCACCCGCCGCGGAAACGACGCGCAGGATGAACATGAGCACGATGAAGCCGGCAAAAATTCCGAAGCCCAGATTGGATTGAGAACCACTCCGGTCGCCGGCGGCGCGGCCGGTGCCGTTGTATTCGCCGCGCGTGGCGGCGATCATCGAATCGACGGCTGCGGTGATCCCCGCGTCGAAATTCCCCGCGCGAAAAGCAGGCTTCACCTGCTCGTCCAGAATCCGCGCGCAGGTTGCGTCGGGCAGCGCGCCTTCCAGTCCGCGCCCGGTCTGAATCCACGTTTTATGGTCGGCGACGAAGACGAAAAAGATGGCGCCGTTGTCGAGCTTTGCCTGGCCGACTTTCCACGATTCGAAGGTGCGTTGCGCAAAATCGGCGACGGATGATTGCGACTCCAGCTTCGGAAATATCGCCACCACGATTTGATTCGAAGAGTCGCGTTCGAACTGGCGCAGACGTGCGTTGAGCTGCTGCGCGGCGTCGGGAGACAGCAGATTCGCGTAGTCGTTGACGTAGCTCTGCGGTGCGGGCGGGAGCTTTTCCTCGGCTCCAAAGAGCGGCGGCACCGCGAGGAGCAGCGCGCACGAGAGAAGCGTGAGGAGTCGGCGGGTCGCGCTCATCGTCCGCTCTCGGCGGCGGGCGCGGGAGCGGCAGCGCCGCCAAAGTTGAAGTCCACGGCAGGCGCGGTCTCGGCGCCTTCGCGCGCCGCAAAATACGGTTTCGGCGAGAAGCCCATTGCACCCGCGTAGAGGCGTGCTGGCATTGATTCAACCGCAGTATTGTAGCCGCGCACCGATTCGTTGAAGCGCCCGCGCTCCACTGAGATTCGATTTTCCGTCCCCTCGAGCTGCGCCTGCAAGTCGCGGAAGTTCGAGTTCGCGCGCAGCTCCGGGTATTTTTCGACGACGACCATGAGTCGCGAGAGCGAGGACGAGAGGGCATCCTGCGTTTGCTGGAAGCGCTGCAACGCCGCGGGATCGTTAGGCGCGGCGTTCGGGTCGAGTTTCACCGTGGTCACTTGCTGCCGTGCTTTGACGACGTCGGTCAAGGTGGTTTTCTCGAAATTGGCCGCTCCCTCGACCGTCTTCACGAGATTCGGCACGAGATCCGCGCGTCGCTGGTAGACATTCTGCACGTCGGCCCAGCTTTTATCGACGCCCTGCTTGAGCGTGACGAGGCGATTGTAGCTACCGCAACCGGCAACGAGCAGGAGGATCACTCCGAGAATGATGACTCCGAAAATGGTGAGAGCGCTTTTCATGAAAGTGACTGTGCGATGGACATGATCTGACGAAAGTAAAAACGTGCGCGTGAGCTCGGTTGGTCTTCCGGTCTCGGGCGTGACGTGGCCGATTCGTGAGGTATTCTAGCGCCTTGATCGGAGATTGATTTCCGACGGGAGGTGCCGACTGATGTGCCTCCCAGACAGCCTACTTCTTCCAACTATGCGTTTCCCCATTCTCTTTGCTGTCGCTTTGGCTCTCACTGCGCCGCTGCTCCCGGCTCAGGATCCACTCGGCAGCATTACTCCCGCTCACGCGGAGATGCTGCGTGACGCGATGCGCAGCTTTATGAAACGGGACTTCGAGCGGGCGATCGCTCAGGTCGATAAGGCCGATGCGATGGACAAGCCGAACCCAGTTTCGATGAACATTCGCGGGGCGATCGCGATCGAGCAGCGGCAGTTTGACGAGGGGCGGAAATATTGCCTCCAAGCGCTGAACGAGGATCCCAAATTCTACCCCGCGCGGTTCAATCTCGCGGAGATTCCATTCGTGCAGGGCAAATACGCGGAATCGCGGGTGCTTTTCGAAAAGCTGAGCGAACAAAATCCGAAGGACGAGCTCGTGCAGTTTCGCATTTTCCTCACGTATCTTTTGGAAAAGGACGAGGTCGCCGCGCAGCAAAAGCTCGACGCCGTGCAGTTCTACAGCCGCACCCCGATCTATTATTTCAGCCACGCTGCATGGGAATTCGCGCACGGGAATAAAGCCGAGGCGCTGAAATGGATGGAGCGCGGACGGTTTGTTTTTTCCAACCGCGGCGACGCAGAATTTCCAGGACGTCTTTTACGATCTGGGCTGGCAAGTCCGTCCCGGCGAGGAGCCCGCAGCCGAGGCGAAGTACGCCGCTCGCTGACTTATTCGGCGGCGAGAAGTTCGCGGATATTTCCGACGAGATTCTCGAAATCCACGGGCTTGGTGAGGTGCCGCACGAACCCGGCATCGCGAGCCCGCTGGACATCGTCATCCATGCCGAAGCCGCTCAGCGCGATGCCGCGCAGCCGGTAGCTTTCGCGCAGTTCGCGCATCAGGTCGTGGCCGCTGCCATCGGGCAGCCCGAGATCGCTGATGACCAATCCGACGGGACGCAGGCGGCCGCCATCGTCGACGGTGCGCTGGGAGACCGCAGCCGCTGCTTTCGCCTGCGCGATGCTCGACGCGACGGTGACGTGGTAGCCGCGAGCGCCGCAGCATGCGCGCGATGACGTCGGCGGTGTCGGAGTGATCCTCGACCAGCAGCAGATGCGCGAGGGAGTCCTCCGCGCTGATCGTGTAGCCGCCGGGCGGCAACAACGGTTTATCCGGAGTCGAAGCTGCGCGGTCGGCCACCGGCAGTCGGACCATGAAAGTGCGAGCCCTGATCTTTTCCGGGACTTGCGGCTGTGATCGTCCCGCCGTGCAGTTCGATGATCGCTTTCCCGATGGCCAGCCCGAGGCCGAGCCCGCCAAACTGCCGGGTGACGCCACGACCTCCCTGCTCGAAGGCGCCGAAGATCTCGCGGCAGCACTTCCGGCTCGATTCCGATGCCGGTGTCGCTGATTTCAACAATGAGCATGGGCTCCCGCGTTGTTGTGGGTTTCGAAGCGAGTCCGCACCCAGATCTGACCGCCCACGGGTGTGAACTTGATCGCGTTTTTCAGCAGGTTCCAAAAGACCTGCGTCAGGCGCGCGGGGTCTCCATGAACGAGGTGCGGCCGGTCGGCGATCACTTCGTGGCAGACGATGAATTTGTCCGCCGCCTCATGCATGCAGCACGTTTTCATCGCGTGCTCGATGATCGGGCGGAGATCGACGGTTTCCAGCCGCAACTCGAGCTTGCCGCGCGAGATGCGGGTGAGGTCGAGCAGGTCGTCGATGAGCCGCGCCTCGAGCTCGATGTTGCGGTGATGGTGACCATGTCCTCCCGCACATCCTGCGGGCAGGCGCTCGTCGCGCTGCATGGCGGAGACAAGCGCGAGCACCGGCGTGAGCGGCGTGCGCAGTTCGTGGCTGAGCGTCGCGAGGAAGTCGTCCTTGGCGCGGCTGGCGGCCTCGGCTTCGTGCAGTTCGGCGCTCGGCGCGCACCTGCTCCATCACGCGCTTCGACCGTGGGCGCGACGAGTTCGACGAAGTTCGGCGTCTTGGGAATGAAGTCGCGCACGCCGGCGCGCATCGCCTCGATGAGGCGCGGTTCATCGCGAAAGCCGGTGACGAGGATCGCCGGCAGATCGCGCCCTTCCGCCTGCAGCTGCGCGGTAGAATTCGAGCCCGTTCGTTCGGCTTCGCCGAGCTGGTAGTCGAGCAGCGAGCAAATCGACGCTGCCGCGCGGCGAGCTCTGCGCGCGCCTCGGCGAATCGTCGCGCCGGTTCCACGTGGTAGCCGGCGCGCTCCAGTTGCCTGCCGCAGGAGCCGGCCAATGCCGGGGTCGTCCTCCAGCACGAGCACGCTGCCGCTCGGGGCCCTCCGGATCGTTCATTCATGAGAGTTGCCGTTGCGCGGCCGCTTGACGATCTGCAGGAAAAGGCCGAGCCGCGCGGATGGCCTCGATGAAATTGTCGTACTCCACCGGCTTGGTGATGTAGACGTTGCAGCCGAGTTCGTAGCAGCGGTCGATCTCGCGCGGGTCGTCGGTCGTGGTGAGCATGATCACCGGGATGCGCTGCGTGCGCGGGTTGGCCTTGATCTGCCGCAGCGCCTCGATGCCGTCGATGCGCGGCATGTTGATATCGAGCAGGATGACGAAATCGTCGCTCAGCACGCGTCCTTCGTGCGCGCCGAGACCGTGCAGGTAGTCGAGCAATTCCTGGCCGTCGCTGCACGCGCAGGAAGCCGTTCAGCAGACCGGCGCGCTCCAGATTGCGCTCGCACGAGGCTCGCGTGTCCGTCGTCGTCTTCAGCGAGGAGAATGGTGAGAGCAGGGATTCATGTCATGCAGGATCGGGGCGGGCAGTCTAATGCGATTCCTTCTTCGGAGCAAACGTCAGCGGAGAACTTTCGGGACCCGCCGGCAGTGCGACGAAAAAGGTGGAGCCAACGCCTTCCTTCGACTCCACCCAGATCTCGCCGCCGTGCCGCTCGACCATGCGCCGCACCAGCGCGAGGCCGATGCCTTCGCCCGGCGCCAGCTCTGCCGTGCAGCCGCTGGAAGATGGCGAAGACCTTCGGCAGATAGCGCTTCGGGGATGCCGAGCCCGTTGTCTTTCACGTAAAAGACGTGCCGCCCTTTCTCCTTCGCCCCGTCGGGCGGCGAGCGCCCCGACCTCGATCTCGCCGGGTCGCGCCGGGTCGAGATAGTTGACCGCGTTGCCGATGAGGTTCGCGAAGATCTGCTCGAGCGCTGTCGGGTCGGCCCAACGCTGCCGGCAGCTCCAGGACGGTGATCTCGGCGCCCCGCGCAGCGATCGTGTCCGCGCATCGCCGTCGAGGATGCGCTCGATCACTGGCGCAAGGTCCACGCAACTCCGGCCGGTAGTCCACGCGACCGACGCGCGAGAGGCGCAGCAGCGCATCGATGATGCTCGAGAGCCGCGTGCACCGCCGTCTGGATGAAGTGAATCGACTCGCGTGATGTCGCGCTCGATGAGCAGCCGCGCGCGCGCTTCGCGCTTCCTCGGCAGCAGCTCGCTCTGCGAGCAGCTGCGCGAGATCGTCCGCGCACGAGGCCGAGCTCTCTGCAGAAGCCCTGGAGATTCACCAGCGGCGAGCGCAGATCGTGCGAGACGCTGTAGACGAACATCTCGTTTTCGCGGCTCTTCGAATCGAGCTCGCGATTTGCCTCCGTCAGCTCTTCGTTCCGGCGCTCGAGCACTTCGTGGAAGACACGCTCCTGCTGCCGCGCTCGGGCAAGATCCCCGGCCATCGTGTGAAAATTCGCATCGAGCTCCGTGATTTCATCCCGACCACTGACCCGGGGGACGAGTTCCTCACCACGCGCGATGCGCGCGGTATTTTCCGTGAGCACTGCCAGTCGTCGGCTGATCCCGCGTCCGAAGAGCGCCGCGCACGCCGCGCCGATCGCCACATTCAAGGTCAAGCCACCCACGAGCAGCCAATTCTGCAGCCGGCTCGATCTCTCCAGCGCGGCCATCCGGAGCGAATCCAGATTCGCTTCCGTCGCGCGGAACGTCCCAAAATCCGCGGACAGTTTTTCCATCATCTGAGCCCCGCGCAGTTTGGCCACTTCCTCCACCGCTTCGTCGCGTCTCCCGGTCTTCACCAGGACGATGAGCCTTCGCTCATACTCGGCGAGCTCGGTGCTGCTCGCCGCGATCTCGCGCCACCGCGCGGCTTGTTGAGGATTGTCGGAGGTGAGCTGCCCGAGAAGTTTGAGCTCCCGCCCCACGTCCTCGCCGAGGCGCTCCACATCGTCGGCAAACCGATCCTGCTGCGTGAGCACGTAACCGCGCGCATTGGCCAGCACCGTTTGCACGAGGCTGTAAATCTCGTCCACCTGCACCAGCACCTCCTTCGTATGCACCGCGAGCCGCTGCGCCTCATTGTGCGCCGCCTGCCGCTTCAGCAGCACGCCGATGAACAGCGCCTGATACAAAAGCGGCAGCGCGATCAGCAGCAGCCCTTTTTGCATGATCGAGATCCGGCGCGCTTTCATGAGGAATGGAATCGCGCACCGTCGCTGCACGCGCTCCCGTTGGCGAACGTTTCCCGCACAAATCCAGAATCCCTCATCTCGCGGCTCGACGCTCTGCGCGCCAGTCACGCATCCTTTGCCCAATGCAAGTCCCGCTCCTCGATCTCCGCCTCCAGTACGCCCCGCTCAAAGCGCAGATCCTCGCCGAGATCGAAGCCGTCGCCGATTCGCAGGCGCTCATCCTCGGCCCGAGGACCGAGGCCTTCGAGCGCGCCGTCGCGGAGTATTGCGGCGTCGCCCCACGCCATCGGCGTCTCCTCCGGCACCGACGCCCAGCTCGTCCTCCTCATGGCCCTCGGCATCGGCCCCGGCGACGAGGTCCTCACCACGCCCTACACCTTTTTCGCCACCGCCGGCTGCGTCGCCCGCCTCGGCGCGACGCCCGTCTTCGTCGATATCGACCCCGCGACTTACAACATCGATCCGTCCGCCGCCCCTCGAAGCCGCTCTGACCAGCATCCGCAACGTCAAGGCCATCATCCCCGTGCACCTCTTCGGCCAGTGCGCCGACATGGCCGCCATCCTCGACGCTCGGCGAAAACGCACGGCGTCCCCGTGCTCGAAGACGCCGCCCAGGCCCTCGGCGCCGCAGCACCCGCTCGGCGCCGCCGGCGCCATCGGCGCAGCCGGCTGGTTCTCCTTTTACCCCACCAAAAACCTCGGCGCCTTCGGCGACGCCGGCATGGTCGTCTGCCACGACGACGCCCTCGCCGCGAAGATCCGCGCCCTGCGCAATCACGGCATGGAGCCGCGCTACTACCACCCGTGGATCGGCGGCAATTTCCGCATCGACGCCATCCAGGCCGCCGTCCTCAACGTCAAGCTCCCGCACCTCGACACCTGGAGCGCCGGCCGCCGCGCCCGCGCCGCCTTTTACCGCGCGAGAATTCGCCGCGCGCCGGCCTCCTCGAGCACCTCACGCCTCCCCGTCGAAGCCTTGGCCGCCAGCGGCTTGGCAAATCACCACATCTACAACCAATTCATCATCCGCACCCCGCAGCGCGACGCCCTCCGCGCGCACCTCACCGACCGCCGGCATCGGCAGCGAAATCTACTACCCGCTCCCCCTCCATCAGCAGGAGTGCTTTCGCGTATCTCGGCTACAACGAAGGCGACTTCCCCGAAGTCCGAACGCGCCGCCCGCGAGACCCTCGCCCTGCCCATCTTCCCCGAGCTCACCGACGACCAGCAAACCTACGTCGTCACCCAAGTCGCCACCTTCCTCGCCACCGCCTAGAGCCTGTCATGCACTTTGACCGCGCGCGTTGATCGCGAGCGGGTGAAGATGCGGAGGATGCGGGGAGCGGACGTTCCTGCGCGGGGGATGGTCGCTCCTGCGGGGGAAGGCCGGAAGACCGTGCGGGGACGTTTGGGCCCTGTGGGGGTGAGCGGGGGTCCCTGGAAGGGAAGCGCTTTGACCGCGTGGGAGGGCGGCCATCCCGCGTGGGAGGGCGGCCATCCCGCAGGGGAAGGGCCCCTTCCCTCAGGGGTAGAGCGCTTTCCCTCAGAGGAAAGAGGCCTGGGGCTTTCCCTCAGGGGAAAGAGGCTTTCCCTCAGGGGAAAGAGGCTTTCCTTCAGGGGAAAGAGGCTTTCCCTCAGGGGAAAGAGGCTTTCCCCCGATCTTTTTCGAGGTTCCGCTTGCCGCCGTGGGCGCGAATTGGTTAGCAGGAAGACCGGCTTCTTTTCCCCAGAAATGACTCCTTTTTTCGATGAACCGGGCGTCCGGTTTGATGACCCGCTCGTCAAATTCGACGATCCACGCAGCTATCAACAAGTCCTCGCGGACGCAGCCCTTCCAACTCCTATGTTCGACGTAGTCCTCGATCTCAAAGATCTCTCCGTGCCGGGATTCATCCAGCGCGCCAAAAATATCAAGGCCGGCATCGCCGGAGCCGCGGTTTTTTCCGCCCTGGCGGACGATCTCACCGCGCTCGACACGGCGATCGAGACCCTGGAAAGCAAGCAGACCCTGCAACAGGCGGCGCAGACCGCGATGACCTCGGCGACCGAGGTGCGCGACACGGCGCGGGCCACGGTGAAAGACCAACTCACCGCGCTGGGCACGAGGGTGGGGCAATTGGCCACGACGGTGGCGGACGTGGAGGCGGCGCAAATGCGGGTCCGCCCGGCTCCCGGCCCGAAGCCAATTCCCGATGCGCCGATGGGGCTGGAACTGACGGTGGGCGATGAGGAGGGCGAGCTTTCCGGCCAGTGCGAGGGGCAGCCGGGAGTGGTGGAGTATTACGAGATTCGCTTCACGACGAGCGACCCGAATGGGGCCAGCCCGGCGTGGCAATTTGCGGATACGAGCAAGAAGAGCCGCTTCGATCTGAGCGGCTTGCCGACGGGGCAGAAGGTCTGGGTGCAGCTCCGCGCGTGCAATTCCCGCGGCAAGAGCCCGTGGAGCGATCCCGCGACCAAACGGGTGCCGTAACGCGGCTCGCGCTGGCACGGATCAGCCGACGATCTCGGTGCCGATGCCGGTGTTGGTGAAGATCTCGAGGAGCAGCGAGTGCGGCGTGCGGCCGTCGATGAAGTGCACTTTTTTCACGCCCTGCGGCGAGGGCGTGCAGGGCGCTCTCGACCTTCGGGATCATGCCGCCGGAGATGATTTCGTCCTCGACGCAGCTGCTCGATCTCTTCGCGGGTGACGGACGGGATGAGCGATTCCTTGTCCGTCGGGTCGCGCATGATGCCGGGGACGTCGCTGAGGTAGATGAACTTCGCGGCGCTGCAGCTGCCCGGCGATGGTGCCGGCGGCGATGTCGGCGTTGATATTGAGCACGCGCGCCGTCGGCATCGCGCGCCGAGCGGGGAGATGACCGGCACCATCTCCGCGGCGATGGCCTGCTCGATGATCGGCGAGTGCGCACGTCGATGACTTCGCCGACGAAGCCGAGGTCGATGCGCGGTGGCTTTGCCCTCGGTCTGCGGCGGCAGCTTTTTGCCGACGAGCACGTCCTTGCCGTGGATGCCGACGGCCTTGCCGCCAAAGCCCTTGAGCATCTTGACGATGCGCGGGATTGATCACGCTATCGAGCACTTCCTCGACGATGCGGATCGACTGCTCGTCGGTGACGCGCAGGCCGTTGACGAAGCGCGGCTTCAGCCCGGCGTCGCGCATGCGCTGGGTGATCGCCTTGCCGCCGCCGTGGATGAGCACGGGATTGATGCCGACGGCTTCGAGGAAGACGACATCGCGCAGGAAGCGCTCGACGACGTTTTCGTCCTCCATGGCGCTGCCGCCGTATTTGATGACGAAGAGCTGGCCGCGAAATTTCTGGATGAAGGGCAGCGCCTCGATGAGGGCTTCGGCGCGGACGGTGGGGAGTTGGGCCATGAGGAATGAAGTGATGGAGCGGAAGGCGGGCATGGAATGCGGATGATAGCGGCGCGACGTCGCGTCGGCGAAGTCTCATGCGGGAATCGGCGCGCGCGCGCCGCCCCGACTTGACGCCGAGCTGCCGCCTGCCCCGTGCCTACTCGCCCATGTTCAGCTTCACGTAATCGGTGCTCAGGTCGGTCGTGTAAGACGGTGTATTCCGCCGCGCCGAGATGCAGGTCGATCGTGACGGTGAAGCTCTTTTCTGGCGACGATTTCCTGCAGTTTGGCGAAGGGGGTCTCGCTCGGCATGCCGCCTTTCACGGCGATGACGCCATCGTAGAAAATGTCGACGATTTCCTCGCGCATCTTCGCGCCGGAGTAGCCGAGCGCGTCCATGATGCGGCCCCAGTTCGGGTCGCCGCCGAACCACGCGCATTTGTCGAGCGTCGAATTGGCGACCGCCTCCGCCGCGCGGCGCGCGTCGCTGAGGCTGACGGCGCCATTGACATGGACTTCGACGAATTTCGTCACGCCTTCGCCGTCCTCGACGATCATGCCGCGCGAGGTTGCGCGTGACATGGTCGAGCGCGCGCTGGAAGATCTCGAACGCGGCGGTGCCGCTGACGCAGCGGCTCGTTGCCCGGCGAGGCCATTGGCGAGCATGAGCACGGTGTCGTTGGTGCTCATGTCGCCGTCGATGGTGATGCGGTTGAAGGATTGCTCGACCGAGACGCGAGAGCGCCTGCTGGAGCTGCTTTTTGTCGATCGCGGCATCGGTCGTGAGGAAGCAGAGCATCGTCGCCATGTTCGGGATCGATCATGCCCGCGCCTTTGGCGATGCCGCCGATGCGCACCGGTCTTGCCGTCGATCTCGAACTCGACGGCGATCTCCTTGGCGAAAGGTGTCGCTGGTCATGATCGCCTCCGCCGCGCGCCGGCTGCCGTCGCGCGTCGAGCAGCCGCGGGCATGCTGGCGATCGTCGCCTCCATTTTCTCGATCGGCAGCGGCACGCCGATGCGGCCCGTCGAGCAGACCATCACCTGCCGCTCGCTTCAGCCCGAGCGCGCGCGGCGGCGGCCGCGGCCATGCGCTTGGCGTTCTCGATGCCGCTCGACGCCGGTGCAGGCATTGGCGTTGCCGGCATTGGCGACGATCGCGCGCACATCGCCGCAGCGCAGATGCGCCGCCGAGACGCGCACCGGCGCGGCTTTCACGCGATTCGTCGTGAAGGTGCCCGCGGCCACGGTCGGCTGCGGCGAGTGGATCAGCGCGATGTCGGGCCGGTCGGGGTTGGTGGCCTTGATGCCGCAATAGACGCTGCCGGCGAGGAAGCCTTGGGCGGCGGTGACGCCGCCGGGGATTTCGGAGTAGGACATGGCTGCTGCGGAAACCGGGTGATACGGCATCGGAGCTGTGGATGCGAGCGGATTCCGTGCGCGATTCCGAGGAGAATCGCGAGAAAATTTTTGCCGCCCGCGGCCCACGGGCGCAGGAGGTCGCAATTTCGCAGCCTCGAAAGCGTCATGCGAGATGCCATTTCACCGGTAGACGCGTCATCGTGCCATCCGCGCGCACGACGCTCGAAATCGTCAAAGCAGCGCCGTCGTCTCCGGCCAGCCGCACATCACGTTGAGCGACTGCACCGCCTGCCCGGCGGCGCCTTTCACGAGATTGTCCTCCGCGCTGAGCAGGACGACGCGGCCCGTCCGCGGATCGTGCCGCCAGGCGATGTCGCACGAAATTCGTGAACGTGACGTTCTTCGTGTCCGGCAGCGCCGGTGTCGCCGAGCAGGCGGACGAAAGGCTCGCGCGGCGTAGGCTTCGCGAAGTGCATTTCGGCGATGTGCCATCCGGCTCCACGTCGGCGCGGGCGCCGCGTGGATCGTCGTGTGGATGCCGCGATTCACCGGGACGAGATGCGGCGTGAAAGCTGACGGTGACCGCTTCGCCGTAGGCCTTGCTGAAAGCTCCTGCTCGATCTCCGCGAGATGCCGGTGCTTCGGCACGCTGTAGGCGCGGACGCTTTCGTTGCATTCGGCGTAGAGGTAGTTCGATCTTTGCGCGTTGCGCCCCGCGCCGCTCACGCCGCTCATGCTGTTGATGACGATGCTCGCGGGCTTGAGCAGGCGCCGCTGCAGCAGCGGATGCAGCGGCACGATGATGCTCGTCGGATAGCAGCCGGGCGAGGCGACGAGCTGCGCGCTCGCGGATCTGCTCGCGGTAGATCTCCGGCAGGCCGTAGACGCTGATCGCTGCGAGCTCCGGCGCGTGATGCGCTTCGCCGTAGAACTCCTCATAGACCGCCGGGTCCTTGATCCGAAAATCCGCGCTGAGATCGATGACCCGCAGCCCCGCGGCGACCAGCGGCTTCGCAAATTCCGTGGCCACGCCGTGCGGCAGCGCGAGAAAGACCAAGCGCGCGCCTGTGGCCAGAATGGCTTCCACGCTCGCTTCGATGAACGCGAGGGCCGCGTAACGCAGCCCCGCGAATTCGGGAAGACCGCTCGAGCCGTCTGCCCGCGAGCTGGCGCGAAGTGAGCGCGACCAGTTCCACGCCCGGATGCCGGCATGAGCAGCCGCACGAGTTCTTCGCCGGAATATCCGCTGGCGCCGACGACGGCGACTTTTTCGAGATTCATGGCCGCGAAATCTAGCCGCGCCGGCATTTCCGCAAAGCGGCAAAACGCGCGTCGCCGCGAGTCTTTCACTCCGGGTGGAGCACGCCGCGCGCATGCTCCACCGCACGTCCCAGCCGCTTACGTCAAAATTCTCTTCACGACCTTCCCGCGCACATCGGTCAGCCGGAAGTCGCGGCCCTGGAATTTGTAGGTGAGCCTCTTGTGGTCGATGCCGAGCAGATGCAGCATCGTCGCGTGCAGATCGTGGACCTCGACCGACGTTCTCCACCGCGCGCGTAGCCGAATTCGTCGGTCGCGCCGTAGCGTCATGCCGCCCTTGATGCCGCCGCCGGCCATCCAGATGGAAAAGCCTTCGATGTGATGATCGCGCCCGTCGCCGCCCTGGCTCATCGGCGTGCGGCCAAACTCGCCGCCCCAGACGACGAGCGTGTCCTTCAGCATGTCGCGCTGCTTTGAGATCGCTGATCAGCGCGGCGCTCGCGCGATCGACTTCCTCCGCCTTGAGCTCGATGCCGTCCTTCACCCCGCCGTGATGGTCCCAGTCCTTGTGGTAGAGCTGGATGAAGCGCACGCCGCGCTCGGCGAGGCGGCGCGCGAGCAGGCAGTTCGAGGCGAAGGAGCCGTCGCCCGGCTTGCAGCCGTAGAGCTCGAGACGTGCTCGCCGGCTCGCTGCGTGACGTCCATCAGCTCCGGCACGCTCGCCTGCATCTGAAACGCCATCTCGTACTGCGCGATGCGCGTGGCGATTTCCGGATCGTCGACGAGCGTCGTTCGTGTCGCGCGTTGATCGCATTGACCGCCTCGACGACGTCGCGCTGCTGCGTCGCGCGAGACGCCCGGCGGGATTCGTGAGATACAGAACCGGGTCGCCCTTGCCGCGCAGCTGCACGCCTTGGAAGCGGCTCGGCAGAAAGCCCGCCGACCACTGGCGCGCGGCGATCGGCTGATTCTGCCCGCCTTTGCCGATGCGAGGTGAGCACGACGAAGCCGGGCAGATTCTCCGCCTCGCTGCCGAGCCCGTAGGTGACCCACGAGCCCATGCTGGCCGGCCGGCGATCATGCGTGCCGGTGTTCATGAACATGTGCGCCGGATCGTGATTGATCGCCTCGGTCGTCATCGAGCGGATGATGCAGATGTCGTCCGCGACCGAGCCGATCTGCGGGAACAGCTCGCAGATTTCCGCGCCGCATCTGCCCAAACTTCTTGAAACTCGAACTGCGGCCCGAAGCACTTCAGCGCCTGCCCCTGGAGCTGCGCGATCTGCTGTCCCTTGGTGAGCACTCCGGCATCGGCTGGCCGTGCATTCGCGCAGCTTCGGCTTGGGATCGAACGTCTCCAGATGCGACGGCCCGCCCGCCATGCAGAGCCAGATGACGCGCTTCGCCTTCGGCGGGAAAATGCAGCGGATTGATCGACGCCCGTCCATTTCTCCGGCGCGGCGGCGCGCGAGCAGCCCAGGATTGAGCAGCGAGGCGAGCGCGAGCGCGCCGAGCCCGCGCGAAGCGCGGCCGAGAAAGGCGCGGCGGGTGAGTTGCTGCAGCGCGGAGTTGGGCAGGTCGTTCGGAGTGGGAGTCCATGGCTAGGAGCGCGTGATGGTTTCGTGCAGGTTCAGGATGACGCGCGCGACGCTGGTCCACGCGGCGAGTTCGCTGGCGTTCGCGATCCTCCGGCACCGGCGCGAGGCCGGCCTTCAGCGAGCTGCTGCCGCGGCTGCGGCGTCGTTCGCGTAAATGCGCGAGGTGTTTTTCGAGAAGCGCGATCGCGACCGTCGCGCCTCATCCGCCCGCGGCGCCCGCCCGAGCGCCTGCCGGCAAGGCCCACGTCGATGCGCTGCCGCGTATCCGCGCCGCCTTCCCGCAGGATGCGCGCGGCGAAGACGCGCGCGGCTTCGACGTAGGTCGGATCGTTGAGCAGCACGAGCGCCTGCTGCGGGATGTTCGAGCGGATTGCGCTCGGCGGCGCATTCCTCGCGGCTCGGCGCGTCGAAGGCCAGCAGGCTCGGGCTGCAGAAAGGAGCGCTGCCACCACGTGTAGAGGCCGCGCCGCTATTGGTTCTCGCCGGTGTCCGCCTGCCACTCGCGCGCGGGGAAGTTGAGATTCTCCCAGTAGCCGGCGGGCTGATACGGCTTCACGCTCGGGCCGCCGATCTTCGGCACGAGCAGGCCGGCGATGCGCGAGCGCGTTGTCGCGCACCAACTCGGCATCGAGCCGGAAGCGGCTCTGGCCGCGCGAGCTCGCGATTGTCCGGATCGCGCGCCAGCAGCTCCTTCGCGGCGGTCGAGACCTGCCGGTAGGTGCGCGCTGGTCACGATCAGCCGCACGATGTGCTTCACGTCCCAGCCGCTCTCCATGAACTCGCACGCCAGCCAGTCGAGCAGCGCGGGATTGCACCGGCGGCTCGCCCTGCGCGCCGAGATCGTCGAGCACCTTCGAAAGGCCGGTGCCGAAGAACTGCTTCCACAGCCGGTTCACGAAGACGCGCGCGGTCAGCGGATTCTCCGCGCGAGACGAGCCACTGCGCGAGATCGAGCCGCGTGAGCTTCGCCGGCCCTCGACCTTTGGCTGCGGCAGAAACTGCGGGCAGCGCCGGCTGCACGACTTCGCCGCTCTCGTCCATCCAGTTGCCGCGCGGCAGGATGCGCACGGTGCGCGGCGTCGGCGCTGACTCCGAGACGAGGCACTTCGGCAGCGGCTTGTCGAACGCGTCGCGCTGTCTTTTGGCCGCGTCACGCGCCGTCGCGCTTCCGCGAGCTGCGGTGCGACGGTGCGGAAGTGCTTCATGACTTGTTCGTTCTGCGCGTCGTTGCGAAAGACCGCGGCAGCTGCGCCGAGCGCGAACTTCTTCGGCAGCTTCGTCCTCGCCTCGGGCAGTCAGCGAAAATTCCCATCCCAGCTCCTCGCAGCGCGAGTCCGGGATGCGGCTCGTCGAGTTCTGCTTCGCGGCGGCAAGCGCGCTTCGAGTTCGCGCAGCTTCGCTCTCCTCCTCCGGCGTCGCGACGAGCATGCCCGTCCTCGCGCCTGCCGATGCATCGGCCTCCTTGATATCGGCGAAAAACGCGCCGAGCGCGTAGAAGTCGCGCGTGGTGATCGGGTCGAACTTGTGATCGTGGCACTGCGCGCAGCCGATGGTCTGCGCCGAGCCAGACCGTGCCGACCGCGCGCACGCGATCGGTGAGCATCGCGCGCTTCGTAGTCCTTCGCCTGCGCGCCGCCTTCCTCGGTCGAGAGCAGCAGGCGGTTGAAAGCCGAGCCGACCTTCTGCTCCCGCGTGCTGTTCGGCAGCAGATCGCCGGCGAGTTGCTCGATCGTGAAGCGGTCGAACGGCTTGTTTTCGTTGAAGGCGCGGATGACGTAGTCGCGATACGGCCAGACGTTGCGCGGATTGTCGGAGTGGTAGCCGATGGTGTCGGCGAAGCGCACGACATCGAGCCACGGAATGGCCATCCGCTCGCCGTAGTGCGGGCGAGGCGAGCAGCCGCTCGACGACGCTTCTCGTAGGCATCCGGCGAGCTGGTCCTGCTGCGAAAGCGTCTCGACCTCCGCCGGCGTCGGCGGCAGCCCGATGAGATCGAGCGAGAGCCGGCGGATCAGCGTGCGGCGATCCGCCTCCGGCGAAGGCTTCGAGCCCATCTCCGCGAGCCGCGCCTGCACCAAGCGCGTCGATCGGGATTGCACGGCCGTCGCTCCGAGTCGGCACCGCCGGTCGCGCCGGGCGGGACGTAGGCCCAGTGCTCCTGATACTCCGCGCCCTGCTCGATCCAGCGGTCGAGGATCGCGATCTGCCGCGCGCGTCAGCTTTCTTGCCGGAATTCGGCGGCGGCATCTGCTCGTCCTTGTCGGTCGAGTGCATGCGCACATGCGCTTCGCTCTCCGCCAGAGTCTTGCCGGGACGATCGCGCGCACGCCGTCGTTCTCCGCGAGCGCACCTTCGCGCGTGTCGAGCCGCCGCTCGGCCTCGCGATGCTTCGCGTCGAAGCCGTGGCACTTGAAGCAGTTGTCCGACAGGATCGGCCGCACATCGCGGTTGAACTCGATCTTCGCCGGCAGCGGCGCATCCACCGCCGAACTCAGCAGAGGCGCGGCAGCGAGGAGGGTGAGGAAGAGGGGGAGTCGCGAAATCACGGTGGGGGAATTTTTGCACCGATGCCTGCAAGCGCAAGCCAGCGCATCGTTCACCCCGTGGAGAGCGGCAGCTTTGGAGGAAAAGCTTGCCAGTCCCGGCGGTGGCGAAAATATCGCAAGCCATGAGCCTCTTCACGCAATTTGAAAACGTCACCGCGGTGGCCAAGGCGAATATTTACTTCGACGGGAAGGTGGTGAGTCACACGCTCCTTTCCCGCGACGGCTCGAAACGAACGCTTGGGCTCATTTACCCGGGACAGTTTCACTTCGGCACCGACCTCGCGGAGCGGATGGAAATCGTCGCGGGGAGCTGCTCGGTGCTCATCGATGGCACGACGGAAGCGCGCGAATTCACGGCAGGCGAGGCTTTCGACGTGCCGGCGAAAAGCGGCTTCGACATCGAGGTCACCGCAGGCATTTGTGAGTACGTGTGCTCGTTCATCGCCTGATTTTTGCGGCTCCAGCGGAGTCGAGTTATAAATAAAAACGCCGCGCTCTGAAGAGGCGCGGCGTTTTTCGAAACGAAGCGGAGATTACGCGATGGCCTGGATCTTGGAAATTAGACCGGCTTTGCTCGTGCCGGCTCCGACGACTTGATCCTTCACTTCGCCGCCTTTGAGGAAAAGGAGCATCGGGATGGAGCTGACGCGGAACTTCGCGGCGAGTTGCTGGCTCTCATCAACGTTCACTTTTCCAATCTTTGCCGTGGCTCCGAGTTCATCAGCGATTTGATCGATGATCGGGCCGATTTGACGGCACGGTCCGCACCAAGGTGCCCAGAAATCGAGCAGCACAGGGACAGTGGACTGGAGAACCTCGGTTTCGAAGTTAGAGTCGGTGATGGTGACAACGTTAGAGCTAGCCATAAGGCGGGAAGCTTACGACACCGGGGCCGAGGCTGCAAACGCGAGGTAGGTCGTGGCGAGAGCGGCGATCGCGAGCACCAGTGCGGCAATGGCGAGGCCATTGACGACGGAGTCGGAACCAGCCGGTGCCACCGCGGCCGTTGCCGGAGCGCGGGTAATCGAGGCCGGGGTGAGGGCCGCCGCGGGCTTGCTCACGAGTGGTTGCGTCTGCTGCATCTTGATCGTCGCCTTCGGCAAACCAGGCTTGGAGCCCTCAGGCGGAAGCGTAATGCGGGCGGTTTCCTTCTTCGGCGAAGCGCGTTGCGTGATGGGTTCCGGCGCCGGAGTCGGTCCAGCGGAAGGCAACGGTGCGGGCTTCAGTGGGACGGTCGGCTTTGCGCCAAGCGTGGGTGGCTTGGGCGGCGGCGTTGCGCCACTCAGAGGCTTCATCGCAGGCAGCGGAGCGGCTCCCGGGAGGCGGGGAGCGGGTGGAGGAGGAACGAAGGGTTTCGCGCCGGGCGTCATCGAAGGTGGGGGCGGTGTGCCTCCCGCGGGCGAGGTGTTCGGCAGTTTAGTCGTCTCTTTTTTTGGTGAGACGCCAACGGGAGGGACCGGGGCCGGCGCCGGTTTGCCGGGGACGTTGATCCGGACCGTCTCGCGCTTCACGGCAGGCTGCTCACTTTTCGGTGGCAGGGTAATGCGGATGGTCTCACTTTTCGTGACATCATCGGATTCGGACGGGGCGGGAGGGATTTCGTCGGCCATAGTTTTGAAGGGTGCTGAGCGAGTGCTATCTCACCCGGCGGAAATAGTGTCAACTCGATAGTCCCCGGGCGCGCGGGAACTTTGCCTTGCCCGCGATTTTCGCCTCCAGATAGGGTGCGCCGATGCATATTCTCGTCACCGGCGGGGCCGGTTTCATCGGCTCACATTTCGTGGAAAAATGCCTCGCGCTCGGGCATCGCGTGGCGGTTCTGGACGAGTTCAACGATTTCTACGACCCGGCGATCAAGCGCGCCAATACCGCTGGTTTCGCCGCAGAAGTCCCCATCCACGAGGCGGATATCCGGGATCAGGCTGCAGTCCGGCGTATTGTCGGCGAGGGAAAGTTCGATGCCATCGTGCATCTCGCCGCCCGCGCCGGTGTGCGCCCTTCGATCAAGGAACCGAAGCTTTACATTGACACTAATATCACTGGCACCTTCCACCTGCTCGAGGCGGCGCGCGAGGCTGGCGTCCCGCGCTTCATCTGCGCGTCGAGTTCATCAGTCTACGGGGTTCTAAAGACCGCGCCTTTCCGCGAGGACATGTGTCTCAACGAAACGATCTCACCCTACGCTGCGACCAAGCTCGCCGCCGAGCAGCTCTGCTCGAACTACTCGCACCTTTACGGTCTGCGCACGATCAACCTCCGCTTCTTCACCGTCTACGGCCCGCGCCAGCGTCCCGATTTGGCGATCCATTCTTTCAGCAAAGCCATCTCCGAAGGCCGGACGATCAACCAATTCGGCGACGGCTCAACTCGCCGCGACTACACGTATATCGACGACATCGTGCAGGGCATGGCCGCGTGTCTCACCTACGAGGGCGCGCTCTGCGACGTCTTTAATCTGGGCGAAAGCCAGACCACCACACTCTCTGAACTCATCGCCGCGATCGAACAAGCGCTTGGGAAAAAGGCGGTCATTAACCAAATGCCCGAGCAACCCGGCGATGTGCCGCTGACCTACGCTGACATCAGCAAGGCGCGGCAACTCCTCGGCTACGACCCACACACGCAAATCGCCACCGGCATCCCGAAATTCATCGAGTGGTTCCTCGCGACGCGCAAAACATGAGTGGCCGATTTTCCAACCACGGGGGGCACGGATGAAAGCGGGTTCCCGCACTCACTCCACACTCGTTCCCGGGACAGCCGCGTATTTGGAAGCGTTTCAAGAGGCTGAGCAATGAATATCACGCCGATGAAAACGCCCGGCTCCGTGGTCGAGTTGCTGCAAAATCTGATCCGCATTCCGAGCGTCAATCCGGCAGGCGATCCCGGCACCACCGGCATCGGCGAGCAGCGCATCGCCGAATACCTCGTCGAATTTCTCCGCGAGATCGGCGCCCATGCCGAACTCCGCGAAGTGCTGCCCGGACGCCCCAACGTTGTTGCTCGGTTTCCCACGGATCGGCCCGGCAAGCCGCGCCTCCTTTTCGCTCCACACACGGACACCGTCAGCGTCGCCGGCATGACGATCGAGCCTTTTTGCGGGGACTTGCGTGACGGCAAAATCTGGGGCCGCGGCGCGAGCGACACGAAAGGCCCGATGGCCTCGATGCTGTGGGCTTTGCGTGAATCGCGCGACTTGCTGCCGAGCCTCTCGCACGAGATTTGGTTCGCCGGGTTGATGAGCGAAGAGACAGGCCAGCACGGCGCCAAGGCGCTCGCCGAGGAGGAGTCGTTCGACTTCGTCATCGTCGGCGAACCCACCGGTTTGGATGTCGTCCACACCCACAAAGGCGCTCTTTGGCTCACGCTCACCACGCGCGGAAAAGCCGCGCACGCCGCCGACCCCGACCTTGGCGAAAATGCCATCTACAAAATGGCCGATGTGCTTCGCTGCATCCGCTATGTTATCGCCCCATCGCTCGCCGCGACGCGCCATCCGGTCCTCGGTTCACCGACGATTAGCGCCGGGGTCATCCACGGCGGCAGCAAGACGAACATCGTGCCCGATTTTTGCCAGCTCGAGGTGGACATGCGCAGCGTTCCCGGCGATGACGGACTGCTCGACCGCGTCGCCGCGCAGCTCCGCAACGCGTGTCCAGACGTCGAGATCGTGCCTGCTCCATCGAGCCCTATGTTCACCGACCCGGCTCACCTGATGATCGTGAAACTCGGCGAATGCGGGGCGAAACCGATTGGCGCTCCATGGTTCTGCGACGGTGCCGTTTTCTCCCGCGCTGGCATGGCCGCGGTCGCAATGGGGCCTGGCTCCATCGCTCAGGCGCACACCAAAGACGAGTGGATCGAATCCACCGAACTCGAGCGCGGCGTCTCCTTTTTCAGCCGCTTCCTGCACACGCTCTAAACCTCCGCCACGCGGATTTTACGAGCGCGAGACTGTCGCTTCGATCTGGCCATACGGCTCCTCTGTTGGCACGAAAAGCTCATTGCGGTTCTCGATCCCAAAGGGCTTGAGGTCAACGAGCAGGCAATGCTTGTTCGGCGCTTCCAAATGGATGCTGCTGATCTCCGGGCAGGCAGCGAGCGCAGCTTCGCCCATCTCGAAGAGCGTCGTCTGCACGCTTGGGCTGAAATTCGCACAAAACGGCCGCAACATCGCCGTCTGAATGGTCGCATTCGCCGCTGCGTAGTCCTTGGGTGCCTCGCTCCAAGTCCAGTTTGCCACCAACGCTGTGGCGAAAATGCGGTCAGAGGTTTCTGGCAAGGTGGTGAACTCACATCGCGGATATCCAGCGAACCCGGAAGATGTTGACTTCAAGATCAGCAAGTCACGGAAGCCTGACGCCATTTCGATCCCAGCAGCAGAAGCAATGACCGAGCTGGTCGGACAAGCCTGCTGGGTATTGCTAAAACTGTGCGGGTGTGGCGATCCATCGACCGTGAGCCGGTCCCAGACTCGCTCCTCAGTAGAGACCGTCACCAGCCTCACCTGCGCATACTTCTCCAGAAAATGCTGTGCGAGTTTTACCGCAAAACGTTCCGTCTCCACACCCAAATGTCCGTTGGCCATCACATTCACGGTGTTCTTGATCGTGTCTGTGGCCACCACGAGGCTGTTGTCCCCCGAGGTATAGGAACTCTCGAAGTCACCTTCCAGCAGCACACTCACCGTCAGCTCCTTGATGCGGTGAGTTGCACCGTCGCGAATCACCTTCATCACCCGGACCCCTGATTTACCGTAACGGTGCGAGGTGAGTTTCATGAGAGCAGGGATCAGCTCACGCTTGTGCAAGGCAAACATCCAGCACTTCGAGCATGAAGTCCGCATCAGCCATGGTGAAACACATTGGCGGCTTGATGCGGAGGACGTTGCCATGAAATCCACCTTTCCCGATCAAGAGACCGAGGTCCTTCGCCATCTCGAAGACCCGCATAGTCTCCGCTTTTGCGGGGATCTTGGTCGTGCGATCAGTTACTAGTTCGCAACCGATCATCAGCCCTCTGCCTCGAACATCCCCGATGATCTCGTGCTTCTCCGCCAATCGGCGCAGACCATCCATCACATACCCTCCGACTTGCAGCGAGTTGGCCTGCAAACCTTCTCGCTCAATGACTTCAAGCACGGCTTTCCCTTGCGCGCAAACCACGGGATTGCCGCCGAACGTATTGAAGTGAATCCGCGTGGCAAGAGATTGCGCGATCTCTGGTGTAGTCACGACCGCAGCGAGCGGAACGCCATTCCCGATCCCCTTGGCCATGGTGACGATATCCGGGGTAACTCCTTGCGTCTCGAATCCCCAGTAGTGGGTGCCTGTGCGGCCAAAGCCCGCCTGGACTTCATCCGCAATGCAAAGGCCTCCCGCAGCACGCACGTGGGCATAAGCGTGCTCCAGATAGCCGTCCGGAAAAACGACCGTTCCGCCGACACCTTGAATCGATTCGGCAATGAATCCTGCAACGCGACCCGAGGTGGCAAAGTCGATGACGCTCTTGACATCATCGGCATACTTTCGGCCTGCCTCCCCGTCTTCCTCGCTAAAACGCCCGCGGTATAGGTCAGGTGCGACGGCATGGTGCACGCCGAAGGAGTGCGGCACGTTGAACTTCCAAGTCGAATGAGAGGTGAGTGACATTCCGCTGGAATTGCCCCCGTGATAGCCGTTGCGCAGAGCGATCATGTCGTAGTTTTGCGTGTAGGCCCGCGCCATCAACATCGCGAGGTCGTTCGCTTCAGAGCCAGAATTTACAAAGTAACAGACCTTGAGATTGCCCGGCATCTTTCCAGCAAGAGCTTGTGCGTATTCCGCGATATTAGGATGAAGATAGATCGTGGTGGTGTGCTGCAGAAGCTCGTTCTGCTTCGCGACAGCCTGCATGACATGCGGATGGCAGTGCCCGATACTTACTGTCACAATGCCTGCGAACGCATCGAGATACCTCCGGCCTTTCTCGTCGAAAAGGTATTGTCCCTTCCCTTCCACGATCATGAGAGGATGCTGGTAGTAGGCGAAAATCGCCGGGTTCAAAAACTTTCTCCGTAACGCCAGAACCTCCTCGGCGCTTGGCCCGCAATAAGGTTGCGGTTGGTGAGGGAACGATGGCAGTTGCGGACTAGTCATACAGAGTGGGAAACGCGTTGGAAGGCAGCGCTAGCTTGCGTAGTCTGATGCGAACAAAGTCGCTCCAGAGCTGCTAAGTCGCGTTGATGAGATCCTAATATCAAACGCCAATGTCCTCGTTCCAGAGTTGAGGATGATCCGCGATAAATTCACGCATCAGACGAATGCATTCCTCATTTTGCAACACCTCGACGCTCACGCCACGGGCGCGAAGATGATCCTCGTCGCCGGTGAAAGTGACATTCTCGCCGATAATGACGTGCGGGATCTTGTAGAGCAAAATCGCTCCCGAACACATCGGGCAAGGGGAGAGCGTCGTGTAAAGGATGGAGCGCTGATAGACCGAGGCTGAAAGGCGCCCGGCGTTCTCGAGGCAGTTCATTTCACCATGATGAATGACACTCCCTTGTTGCACGCGTTGGTTGTGTCCACTGCCAATGATCTTCCCGTCGCAGACCAGCACTGAGCCAATCGGAATCCCACCGGCCGCGAGTCCCTTCTTCGCTTCGTCGATTGTTGCCTCCAGAAATGGGTCCATTAGCCGTGATGTTAGAAATGACTTGGCTGCCGCTGCAGAAATTGGCCGCGTCCCTTGGTGCCCACATACACACCGTCTCGCACTGCAACTTCGCCGCGGACTGTTACGGAACTTGGCCGCCCATCGAATTCCCACCCTTCAAACGCACTGTAGTCTACAGCCATACTCTGCGTCTTGGCGGAAATAGTTCCGTGATAGTCTGAATCAAAAATCACGAGGTCCGCGTCAGAGCCTGGCGCGATCGTGCCTTTGCGTGGAAATAGTCCGAAGAGCTTCGCTGCTTGAGTGCTGGCGACATCGACAAAGGTAGTGAGATCAATGCGCTCCGCTTTTACGCCGTAACTGTAAAGTAACTTGATTCGCTCCTCGAGAGAAGGGATGCCATTGGGAATCAAGGTGAAGTTGTCCTTCCCCATGGGCTTTTGCGTGGTGAAATCGAAAGGGGCATGGTCAGTAGCCACGGTTTGAATGAGACCGCTCTGCAGACCCTGCCAGAGCACAGCTTGGTTCGCTCGATCGCGCAAAGGAGGAGACATCACGAACTTGGCTCCCTCAAAGTGAGGCCGCTCTGCGTCTGTTTTATCGAGCAGAAGATACTGGATCAAAGTCTCGATGCTCACTCGCACACCTCGCTGGCGAGCCGCGATTGCTACGTCGAGTGCCTCCTTGCAGCTCAGGTGCACGACATAGGTGGCCGCGCCGGTGAGTTCCGCGAAGGCCATCAAGTGGCTGACGCCCTCCGCCTCGACGCGAGGCGGGCGGCTCTCGTGATGTCCTTCGGGACCGGTGATCCCCGCCGCCAGCACGGCTCGCTGTCCTTCGGCGATGAGGGTCTCGTTCTCACAGTGCGCAGTGACGATGACTCCGAGCTCCTTGGCCAGCTTGAGCGTTCTAAACAGCTCTGTGTCGTCGATGCCAAAAGCTCCTTTGTAAGCTAGAAAAACTTTAAAGGAGCTGACTCCGCGCCGGACGATCTCACGCAACTGTGCCTCCGTGTTATCGTCGAAACGAGTGACTCCCATGTGAAAGCTGAAGTCGCACGCAGATATTCCTTTGGCTTGAGCCATCCACAACTCGAAAGACTTTAATGCATCGTCACTACGCGAAGGGCAGCACATCTCAATGAGCGTCGTCGTGCCTCCGAGCAACGCAGCCTTGCTGCCACTTTCATAGGTTTCCTTGGCAAAGGTGCCCATGAAAGGCAGGTGGATGTGAACGTGTGGGTCGATGAAACCCGGAAAGACATATTTCCCAGAGGCATCAATAACTTCCGCGCCGGGCGGAACATCCAATCCTTTCCCGATGCAGGTAATCGTCTCGCCTTCGCACCAGATGTCCGCCACGTAGCGCTCGCTGGCCGTCACAATCTCGCCGTTTTTGATGAAAAGACTCATGGCTTATTGATCGGCCCAGATACTTCCTTCGCCATAGCTAAACCAGCGAGAGGTGGTGACTTTGAGCTGTGTGAAAAAAAGCACGCCCTCCCGCCCTTGCATGTGAAGGTCGCCGAAGAATGAGTCGGACCAGCCATTGAAAGGAAACCATGCCACCGAGGCAGGGACACCAATGTTGATGCCGACCATGCCAGCTTTGACCCGATGTTTGAACTCACGGGCGGCTTTGCCGGAGCGGGTGAAAATGGAAGCGCCATTGCCATAGGCGGAGCTGTTGGCGAGATTGATGGCGGCGTCGAGGTCCTCCAAGTGCATGACATTCAGCACCGGACCAAACACCTCTTCGCGGGCGACAAGCATCGTATCTCGAACGTGGTCCAGGATCGTGGCGCCGAGGAAGAAGCCGTTGGGCGCTTCAGCAATGTTGACTCCTCGTCCATCAGCCGCGATGCGGGCACCTTCATCAACCGCGCTGCCGATGAGATCGACGATGCGGTCGCGATGCTGTGAAGTAATCACGGGTCCCATTGCTGGCTGAGTTGTCGAGTCGGTCGGCCCCACTTGAATGGCGCGTGCGATCTCGATCATCGATGGGAGGAAGCTCCTCTCTGCACCACCGACCACCAAGGCGGTCGAGCCGGCCATGCAGCGTTCGCCGGCGCAGCCAAAAGCGGCCTCCGCAATGCCGCGGACGGATGGCTCAATGTCTGCATCCGGCATGACGATGACGAAGTTCTTGGCGCCACCGTTTGCCTGGACGCGCTTCCCATGTTTCACGCCAGTCTCATAAATCACGCGCGCTGTGGGAGTCGACCCGACAAAGGAGATCGCGCGAACTTTTTCATGCGTGAGCAGCGCCTCGACGACTTCGCGACCGCCGTGAACAATATTGAAAACACCCTTTGGCAAGCCCGCTTCCGCTAGCAGTTCACCAAGCCGATTGGCAGTCTGCGGAACTTTCTCGCTCGGCTTGAGAACGAAGGTATTCCCACAAGCAATTGCGACGGGGAACATCCACATCGGCACCATGGCAGGGAAGTTGAAGGGCGTGATGCCGACACAAACGCCGAGCGGCTGCCGGATAGCTTCGCAGTCAATACCGCGCGCTACATTCTCCAGCACCTCACCCATGAGTAGTGTGGGAATTCCACAGGAGAACTCAACGACCTCGATGCCTCGTCGCACATCGCCGCGCGCTTCCACGAGCGTTTTCCCATGTTCCCGCGTCACCAAGCTTGCCAGTTCTTCAAAGTGGTCCTCGAGCAGCATCTTAAACCGAAACAAAATGCGCGCACGCTCAGCCGGTGGCGTCTCCATCCAGCTAGGAAAGGCGTCAGCGGCAGCCTCGACCGCGGCATCCGCGACGCTGCGGTCACACATCGGTGTCTCGGCAATGACTTCTCCGCGTGATGGATTGTAGACCGGTGAGGTTTGGGCCACATTAGGCACTTGCCATCGACCGCCGATAAAAACTGGGCAAACCGGAATCATCGAAGGATCTAGTTCTGAGCGAGCGCGTCGGACTGCTGCACAAATGTATCGCCACTCCAGTCACTGTCTGCGGCGACGATTTGCTTCTCTGCCGCCGAAGCGGCCTTTTGCGCTGCCTTGCGCTCCGACTGCCGGTTAACGAGGTCGGCATGAGTGGTGAAGTAATCGAGCGACTTGCCCTTGAAGTCGGCGAGCGTTTCAAAGTTCTGCCTTTCCATGAAGGCGAGTAGCTCATCGCACATGGGCTTCACGCACTCGTAGCCGAACTTCATGACGCCGGTGCAAACCTGCACCGTGTCGGAGCCCAGGAGAATGAACTGCGCCGCATCCTTGCCGCTCTCCACGCCACCGATCCCCGAAATGGAGCGGCCCGGGAACTCCGCTCGGATCATTTGTGCGATTTCCATGACCATGCGCAAGGCGATAGGTCTGACAGCCTTGGAGGAATACCCGCCGGGCGTGCTGTAGCCTTCGACGGTGGGTTCCGGGCGAAGCGTTTCAAGGTTGACGCCCATGACACTGCGGATGGTGTTAATCGCTGCGATGCCATGACATCCGGATCGCAAGGCAGCGCGGCTCGGGTCTTCAATATGGGTCACGTTCGGCGTCATCTTTGCCCACACGGGCTTGGTAGCGGCACTCATGACCCAGGCGCAGACTTCCCCGAGGATCTGAGGATCCTGTCCCATGGCCGCTCCCATTTTTCGCTCGGGCAATCCATGCGGGCAGGAGAAGTTTAGCTCAAAGGCATCGACCCCCGCGTCCTGACAGCGTTCGACGATCTCAACCCACGCGTCCTTGTTGTATTCCTCCATGATCGAGGCAATGAGCACGCCATCGGGAAAGGCATCTTTGCAGGCTTTAAATTCATCGAGCCAAATCTCGAACCGCCGATCGCTGATCAGCTCGATGTTCTCCCAGCCGACTACTTCGTCACTGCCGCTTGCGTGCAGCTTGGCATAGCGTGGAGTGACGTTGATCACCTTTGAAGAGTCGAGGCTGACCGTTTTCGCAACCACGGCTCCCCAGCCTTCCCGGAAGGCTCGCTTGATCACGTTGAGATTGGTCCCCGGCGGCCCCGAAGCGATGACAAACGGATTCGGGAGCTTTAGGCCGTCAACGGTCGTGCTTAGTGTCGGCATAGATGCGGACTGGTAGTCCTTCGTTTTGAAAATTCGACAGAAATCTGTGCCTAGAACACAAGTTTCTCAGCGACTGGGAACTAACGTGCACGATGAGCGGTTTTCGCCTGCTAGAATGGTCACATTGCGACACCCATTTGGCGAGAAATCCAAGCGATAACTTTCTCCGTCAGGAGGTCAAAGGCGCTTACTGCCAAGGCTAGATGGTTCTCCTTGGTGTCCTCGATCTTGTTGTGGCTGATGCCACGCAGGCTTTGCACGAACATCATTACTGTCGGTACTCCGGCGCGTGCGACTTCGGCTGCATCGTGTAAAGGACCGGAAGGCATGCGATGAGCGCGGCCACAGGTTTCTTCAATGGCATCCACGCATTGCTGGATGAGGTCGCCATGGAAAAGGACGGGATCGATCTGCCAGATTCGCTCCCACTTTGCGGAGACATTTCCTTCCGATGCGAAATGCTCGCTGGCCTCGCGCGCTTCCGTCAGCATGCGCGCGAGAATGTCTCGATCGAGGTGCCGTTGATCAAGCGTGAGGCGGCACTCTTCGACGACGCTGGTGACGATTCCTGGCTTGGTCGTGCACGAGCCGATCGTGCAGACTCCTTGTCCGCTGCGCCCGGCGATGTCGTAGATCTCTGGACTCATCCTGGCAGCCGCTAACAACGCATCGCGCCGGCGGTTCATCGGCGTGCTGCCGGAATGCGCCGCTTGTCCGTGGAAATGAAGGGCGTGCCTTTCGACGCCGAAGGTCCCGAGCACAGCGCCAAGGGGAAGATCAAGATCGAGGAGCACCGGACCCTGCTCGATGTGTAACTCAAGGTAAGCCGCCGCGTGCTGGAGTTCGCGATGGCTGGCTTTGACATTTTCAAAATCGATTCCGTGCTCCTTGAGCGCATCTGGAAGGGCGATGCCGTCCTTGTCGCGCAACTTGCGCGCTTCGTTCATGTCGAGATTCCCGGAACAAGCGGAGGAGCCAAAAAGGCTTTTGCCGAATCGCGCGCCTTCTTCGTCCGCCCAGTCGACCAACCGCACGGTGACCGGCGGGCGACCTCCATATTGCTCAACCAGCCGCCGCAGAATCTCCACCCCGGTGAGCACGTTGAGGCAACCATCCAACCAGCCGCCATTCGGCACGGAATCCAGATGTCCGCCGATGAGCAGTTCGCGGTCAGAGGTGCCCCGGAGAGTGGCCCAAAGGTTGCCTGCTTCGTCCTGATGAATTTCCACCGGCAACGGCTCGAGCTTCCGCCGGAGCCACGTCCGAGCCGCAGCCCAAGTCTCGGTAAAGGCGACGCGCTGCGCGCCGTGCTCGTTCCCGGTGAGCTCCCGCAGCTCCTTTAGTTCGGCGATCACGCGCTGTGGGTCGAGAGGCATCGGGCGGAAGATAGCCTGCCCGGCGAGCGGCACAATGGCGCCGATTCCCGCTCCCACTTTTCCGTCGCGCCCACGGACTCCCGTCGGTTTACTGACCTCGTGAGCCCCGCTGTTTCGGACATCAATGCCCTGCCGCGCGAGGAGTTCGTGCGCGTCTTCGGCGGGGTTTTTGAACACTCGGACTGGATCGCTCAGCGCGTCGCCGATCAGCGACCATTCGCAGATGTCGAGCAGATGGCCGAGGCGTTCCTGGGCATTCTCCGAGGCGCCGGGAACGAGCAGAAGTTAGCGCTCATCCGGGCCCATCCGGACCTCGTCGGACGCGCCGTTTTGACCGCGGAATCGAGCGCCGAACAAGCCGCCGCAGGGCTCTCTCATTTAACGGGCGAGGAAGTGGAGCTGTTCGCTCGCTACAACCGGGAATACAAAGCGCGCTTCGAATTCCCATTTGTGATCTGCGCCCGGCTCTACCAAAAGGAAGCGATTCTCGCGGCGTTTCCGGTGCGCTTGCTCAACAGCCCGGAAACTGAGCGGGCGACCGCGTTGGTGGAGATCGAAAAAATTGCGCGGCTTCGGCTGGCCGACCTCGTAAAATTGTGAGCGGAAAACTCAGCACTCACGTTCTCGACCTCACGAGTGGCCAGCCTGCGGCGGGCTTGAAAATCGAGCTGCGCGCCCTCCCATCTCGGGACTTGCTGAAATCAATTTTTACCAATCAGGACGGCCGCACTGACGAACCGCTGCTCGCCGGCGGAGCGCTGGAAGTCGGCGAATATGAGCTGCTCTTTCATGTCGGCGACTACTTCGGCGAGCGGGCCTTTCTCGACCAGGTGCCGGTTCGTTTCCGCATCGCGGATGCCGCTGCGAACTATCACGTCCCGCTGCTTTGCACTCCATGGGCCTACAGCACCTATCGAGGGAGTTGATGCAGCGCTGCGATGAGCTCGGCGGCGTCAGCGATGACGCTGATCGACTCACGCGGACCTTTCACTCGCCCGCGATGCAGCGCGCGAATGCCCTCGTCGGTTCGTGGATGCGCGAGGCGGGTTTGGAGGTTCGTGAGGACGCCGCGTTCAATCTCCTCGGGCGATGGAGATCGACGCGGCGCGGCGCGAAGACCCTGCTCCTTGGGTCGCATCTCGACACGGTCCGCGATGCTGGGAAATACGACGGTCCGCTCGGGGTGCTAGCGGCGCTCGCAGTCGTCGCGAAGCTGAAAGCGGGCGGCGCGGCCCTCCCATTTCACGTCGAGGTCGCGGGCTTTTCCGATGAGGAAGGCGTGCGCTACCAGACCACCTATCTCGGCAGCCGCGCGCTTGCCGGCACGCTTGCGCGCGGAGACCTCGCGAGGATTGAGGAGAGGGGGATCGAAAAAGCCAGACGCCGGCGCGGCGAGTTCTTTGCCTACGCTGAGGTGCACATCGAGCAGGGGCCGGTGCTCGAGGCGGAGAATCTCGCGGTTGGCGTGGTCAGCAGCATCGCCGGCCAGACACGTGCGCGCGTTGATTTCATCGGCCACGCGGGGCACGCGGGGACGACGCCGATGGCGTTGCGACATGATGCGTTGTGCGCCGCGGCGGAGTTCATTCTCGTGGTGGAAAGCTGTGGCATCACCGCGACGGTCGGCCAAATCGAGGCGCAGCCCGGAGCCAGCAATGTCATTCCGGGGCGAGCCGTGCTCAGTCTCGACATCCGCGATGCCTCCGACCGAAAACGTCGCGCCAAGGTTGCGTGGCTGCAAAGCTCCGCGCGCGCCATGGCGAAGCGGCGTGGAGTCGAAGTGCGCTGGCAGAAGGTGCAGGAAACGGCCACCGTGGCGTGTGACCGCCAACTCACCGCAGCACTCTCAGCCGCTGCCTCCGCGTATCAACCGCGCCTCCTCGCACTGCCGAGTGGCGCGGGGCACGACGCCGCTGCGATCTCCGCGATTTGCCCAGTCGCGATGCTTTTCGTGCGCTGCAAAAATGGGCTCAGCCATCATCCCGACGAGTCCGTGAAAACGCGCGATGTGCAGGTCGCGCTGGCGGTCGTGCACGACTTTATTCTCCGTCTTGCGGACCAGCATGCCTGACTTCGATCTCCTCATTCGCGGCGCCCATCCGCATCCGGCGATCGGCATCGCTGACGGCAAGATCGCCGCGCTGCGCGATGGCTCCGCGGACGCTGAGATCAATGCCGCCGGATGGCTCGTAATGCCGGGGGTCATCGACTCGCACGTTCACTTCAACGAGCCGGGGCGCGCCGACTGGGAAGGCTTGCGAACCGGCTCCAGTGCTTGCGCGGCGGGTGGCACGGTCGCTTTTTTCGACATGCCGCTGAACTCGACCCCGCCGGTGATCGACGCCGCGGCTTTCCGCAAAAAGCGGGAGATCGCGGAGCGCGAATCGTTCGTCGATTTTGCGATCTGGGGCGGACTCGTGCCGGGAAACCTCGACCAACTCGAAGCGCTACGCGACTGCGGCGCAATTGGGTTGAAAGCGTTCATGTCGCACAGCGGCATCGAGGATTTTCCGAAGTCTGACACCGCGACCTTGCGAGCTGGAATGCATCGAGCGGCAGAGCTCGGCTTGATCGTCGCCGTGCATGCCGAGATCGACCACCAGGAACTCCGCCGCGGCAGCAGCGTGCGCGATTATCTCGATTCGCGGCCGATTTCGATGGAGCTCGAAGCGATTCAAGTGGCACTCGACCTCGCCGGCGAGACGCGCTGCGCACTGCACATCGTGCATGTCAGCAGCGCTGCCGGAGTGGCGTTGATCGCGGAGGCGCGTCGCGCGGGAGCGGACGTGACTTGCGAGACCGGTCCACATTATCTCGTGCTGAATGATGCGGACGTGGAGCGACTCGGTGCGGTGGCAAAATGCGCGCCGCCGATTCGCAGCGAGGCCGAGCGCGCGAAGCTGCTCGGAAGCGTCGCGGCAGGCGACGTGCAGATGATCGGGTCGGACCATTCTCCGTCGCCGATGTCGATGAAAACCGACCCGGATTTCTTCAAGGTCTGGGGAGGGATTTCCGGCTGCCAGCATTTGCTGCCGCTGTTGCTGGAGTCGGCGCTGCCGCTCGATTTGCTGACGAAAATCACCGCGGAAAATGTCGCCCACCGCTTTCACCTCAAGACCGGGAAAGGACGACTGGACGTCGGCAGCGATGCTGATTTAGTCCTGCTCCAGCCGCATGCCGATGCCACCATCACGCGCGAGGAATTGCGCTACCGCCACGCTCACAGCCCATACGTCGGGCGGCGCATGTCCCATCGAGTGGTCCGCACGATCCTGCGCGGACGCACCATCTTCGAGCACGGTAAAATCATCGGTGAACCGCGCGGGACGTTTCTGAAACCCGCGTGATGATTCCCCGCCTCGGCCTCACCCGCACCGTCGTCCGCCGCAACTACGCGCTCATCGCGCGCGATAGCTACGTGTCCAGCGTGCTGCCGGGGTGGAGCGGTTGCACATCGTTTGTGATCCTCAGCGCGACGATGGGCGCAGGGATTGTGCAGTTGTTGATCGAGTGTCAGGTGGGCGCGCGAGGAGCGCTTTCGACTGGCGCGGATGAGTGGTTTGTTTTCGTGATCAAAGGCGCAGGAACCTTGAATGGCGCAGCCTTGGGAGGTGGTTCGTTCGCTTACATTCCGCCGCAGACGATGCTCGAGTTTTCCGGTGCGAGTGAAGGGACGCAGTTGCTCATTTTCCGTAAACGTTACGAGCTGCTGGAAGGCGTTGCGGCACCACGATTCTTTTCCGCAAAGGAAAGCGACCTCCCCGAAACTCCGTTCCTCGGCGACCCGCATGCGCGGCTGAAAACGTTGCTACCAGACAGCGCCGGCGCGGACATGGCGGTGAATATCTTTACCTACGATCCGGGCGCGACGCTGCCGTTTGTGGAGACGCATGTGATGGAGCATGGGATGCTTTTTCTGAGCGGCTCCGGCGTTTATCGACTCGATGACGATTGGCATCCGGTGACGGCCGGTGACTCAATCTGGATCGCGCCGTATTGTCCGCAGTGGTTCATCGCCGGCGGTCCGGAGCCTGCGCGTTACATCTACTACAAGGACGTGAACCGGATGCCGCGCTGACCGCGAATCCTTTGCCCATCATGATTCCTACGCTTTCATCCGAAGATCTGGCTCCGATCATTTCCGAGCTCAGCGCTGCAAATCGTGACTTCATGCAGTGCTATCCGGGTGAGTCGAATCGCCGGCAACCGGTCCACGTCGTTTACGGTGGCGGCAATCTTTTCAAGCGGGACACCGCGCGGAAGCTCGGCGAAATCGCGCTGCGATATCTCAAGGAAAATGCGGCTGATGGCATCATCTTGGGCCGCGTGCTCGAGGCAAATTGGGACGCTGGATTTGCCGAAACGATCTACGGGCGGACGGCGGCGAAACTGGAGCGCGAGGCGGTGGAAGATTTCCGGCTGGATTTCGAAGATGGCTACGGCAATCGGCCGGATGGCGAGGAGGACGAGCACGCGGCGGCGAGTGCGCGTGAAGTCGCGGCGGGTCTGGCGGCGGGCACGCTGCCGCCATTCATCGGCATCCGGCTAAAACCCTTCAACGAAGACCTGCGCGGGCGCAGTGTGCGGACGCTCGATATTTTCATCAGCACGCTGGTCGCCGAAACCGGCGGCGCACTGCCGCAGAATTTCGTGATCACGCTGCCGAAAGTGCAGATCGCGGCGCACGTTTCCGCGGCGGCGAACATCTGCGCGAAGCTCGAGTCGCGGCTTAATCTTCAGCCCAACGCGCTGCGTCTGGAACTCATGGTCGAAACTCCGCAGTCGATCATCGGCCGCGATGGTCGCTGCCCGCTGCTCGGCTTTGTCGAGGCGGCGGAGGGGCGCTGCTCGAGCGTGCATTTCGGCGTGTACGATTACACTGCGTCGTTCGGGATCACGGCGGCGTATCAGAAGATGGGACATCCCGCGTGCGACTTCGCGCGCACCGCGATGGTCGTCGCGCTCGCCGGCACCGGCGTTCATATCTCGGACGGCGCGACGAACATCCTGCCGGTCGGTCCGCATCGCGGAGAAGGCTTGAGCCGCGAGCAGATTCGGCAGAATGAGGAAGCGGTGCACGGAGCCTGGAAGCTGGCATTTCACGACACGCTCCACTCGCTGCGCAGCGGCATTTATGAGGGCTGGGACCTTCACCCTGCGCAGATCGTCGTGCGCTACGCCGCGGTCTATTCATTCTTCCTGGCAGGGCTGCCTGCGGCGTCGGCCCGGCTGAAATCCTTCGTCGAGAAAGCCGCGCTCGCCTCACTTTTCGGCGATGTTTTTGACGATGCCGCAACTGGTCAGGGACTGCTGAATTTCTTTCTTCGCGGCATTGCGTGTGGCGCGATCACGGAGGAAGAAGCGCTCGCGACCGGGCTCACACTCGAGGAAATCCGCACGCGCTCGTTTTACAAAATCCTGCAAGGCCGGCGCGGCTGACCGGCATGGCTAGCGCGCCCGTCGACCACTTCAGCTTCACGCTCGATGGTGAACGCGTCGAAGTGTGCGGCCTGTCACCCGACACCACGCTGCTCGACTGGCTTCGGAGCACGGGGCGAGTTGGCGCCAAGTGCGGCTGCAACGAAGGCGACTGCGGCGCCTGCACTGTGGCGCTGTTGGAGAAAAACGGGCGCGGCAAGCCGACGTGGCGCGCGATCAATTCGTGCATTGCGCTGCTGCCGATGTTCGCCGACCGCGAATTGGTGACGGTCAGCGGCGTCGCCACCGGCGCAGATTTACATCCGGTGCAGAGCAGCATGGTGAAGCACTACGGCTCGCAATGCGGCTACTGCACGCCGGGTTTCGTGATGTCGTTGTTCGAGGGATTTTATCGGCCCGACTGCGCCACGCCTGAGCGGATCGCCGATCAGCTTTGCGGGAACCTCTGCCGATGCACGGGCTACCGTCCCATCCGCGACGCAGCGCTCGAAGCCTTTACGCAGCGCGGGCCGGACGACCGATTTGCGGCACGCCTGCGCGAGAAGTTTGAGCCGCTCGGCGAGGTCTCGTATGCCGCAAAAAACGAGACGTTTCTCCGCCCAACAACGTTGGCCCAACTGCTCGCCGCGCGCCGCCAAAATCCGACCGCCGTGCTGGTCGCCGGCGCGACGGAGATCGGCGTGCTGATCAACAAACGTTACCTGCGCTTTCCGCAGCTTATCTCAACGGAAGCAGTCGTGGAATTGCGTGCGATCACAAGCACCGACGAAGCTTGGAATTTCGGCGCGGCGGCAACGCTCACGGAAATCGAGGAAGCGCTGCAGGGCGAGTTGCCGGCGTTTGGTAAAATGCTCGGGCTCTTCGCCTCGCGGCAAATCCGGAGCCGCGCGACGCTTGGCGGGAATCTCGTTACCGCGTCGCCGATCGGCGACAGCGCGCCGCTGCTTTTGTCGCTCGATGCCTCCGTCGTGCTCGCTTCGGAAAGTGGAGAGCGCACGGTTTTGCTGGCCGATTTTTTTACCGGCTATCGCGCAACGGTGCTGCGCGCGGACGAGGTCATGAAGACCGTGATCGTGCCTCGCCGGATTTCAACGCGCTCTGAGTTTTTCAAAGTTTCCAAACGTCGCGAAATGGACATCAGCACAGTCGCGGCGGCTTTTGCGATCGCCGTCGATGCCGACGGAAAAGTGACGCACGCGCGACTGGCTTTCGGCGGTGTCGCAGTCACTCCGGCGCGGGCGAAAGCAGCGGAACAATTGCTCATGGGCCGTGCGATCGAAGATGCAAGCGCGGATGTCGCGGCCGCTTTGGCAGAGGCTTTCACGCCGATCGATGACGTGCGCGGCAGCGCGGAATTCCGCCGGATGTTGATCGTCAGCTTGTGGGAAAAATTCGTGCGCGGTGAAGTCGTCGACGCGCTCGATTTTCTGCCCGGCGAGGTTTGGCCTAATGGCGATGTCTCGCGAGCGCTGCCGCACGAGAGCGCGGTCGGGCATGTGACTGGGCGCGCCGAGTATGTCGATGACGTCGCGCAGAAACGGCGGATGCTGGAGATCTGGCCGGTCTGCGCGCCGCACGCGCGGGCGAGGATTTTGCGGCGCGACGCAACGGCCGCGCGCCAAGTGCCCGGGGTGTGCGCAGTGCTTTTGGCGGAGGATGTGCCCGGCGAAAACAACGTCGGCGTAAGCCGCAAAGACGAGATTCTGCTCGCCGATACCGACGTGCTTTTTCACGGCCAAATCATCGCGATCGTGGTCGGCGAATCGCGCGCCGCGTGTCGTGCCGGGGCGGCGCTCGTCGAGGTGGATTACGAGCCTTTGCCGCCAATTCTCGGCATCGCGAAAGCCATCGCTGTGGATAGTTTTCACACCGAGCCAAACTTCATGCGGCGCGGCGACTGGCAGGCGGCGATGCCGAGTTGCGCGCACGTTTTAGAGGGCGAGTTCGAGTTAGGCGGCCAGGAACATTTTTACCTCGAGACGCACGCCGCTTCGGCGGAAATCGACGGTGATGGAAACTATGCGATCTCGTCCTCGACGCAGCATCCGAGCGAGATCCAGACGATCGTCGCCGATGTGTTGCACGTGCCGCGGAGTCGCGTCGTGGTGCAGGCGCCGCGGATGGGCGGCGGCTTCGGAGGGAAGGAGACGCAGGGGAACACGTGGGCGGCGCTGGTCGCGCTCGCCGCGCTCAAAACCGGACGTCCGGTGCGCGTCCAACTCGATCGCGATATCGACATGCAACTCACCGGGCAAACGGCATCCGTTTTTCGCCAGCTTCCGACGTGGGCTTCGATGGCGACGGGCGGGTGCAGGCGTTGAAGTGCGACCTGATCTCCGACGGCGGCTGGTCGCTCGATTTGTCGCTGCCGGTGACGGACCGCGCGATGTTTCACATCGATAACGCGTATTACATTCCAAACATCGAAGTCAGCGGACGCGTGGCGAAAACCAACGTCACTTCGCAGACAGCGTTTCGCGGATTCGGCGGACCGCAGGGGATGCTGGTGATCGAGGAAATCCTCGACGCGCATCGCGCAGCAGCTTCGGCTGCCGCCGGAGGTCGTGCGGGAGCGCAATCTTTACCACGGCAGCGGCGAGACGAACACGACGCACTACGGCGAGGAAATCGGCGACAATCGCGTGCAGACCATTTGGAAACAGCTTCACGCGAGCTCGGAATTCGCGCGGCGGCGATCCGAAATCACGGCGTGGAATTCCGCGCGATGCGGCATCAAAACGCGGCCTTGCGATCACGCCGGTGAAGTTCGGCATTTCGTTTCACTTACACGCCCTACAATCAGGCCGGCGCGCTTGTGCTCATCTACCGCGACGGCACGGTGCAGGTGAATCACGGCGGCACCGAAATGGGGCAGGGGCTGCACACGAAAATCCTCGGCATCGCGATGCGCGAACTCGGCCTGCGGCGGTGCGACATTCGCATGATGACGACCGCGACCGACAAGGTGCCGAACACGTCGGCGACCGCAGCTTCGAGCGGCTCGGATTTGAATGGTGCAGCCGTGCGGGACGCCTGCGAACAGTTGCGCGCGCGGCTCGTACCGTTCGCGGTGAAGATGCTCGCGGAACGTTTCGGGCGCGTGGTCGAGCCGGGAGACTTGCGCTTTGAAAACGCCGCGATCTTTGCGGCGCAGTGGCCTGCGGACGCACTCGCCTTTCTCGAAGTCGTGGACCGCGCCTACATGGAACGCGTGAGCCTCGCGGCGAACGGATTTTATTCGACGCCCGGAATTCACTGGGATCGCGCGGCGGGCAGAGGTCGCCCTTTTCATTATTTCGCGTGCGGCGCGGCAGTCGCGGAAGTCGAGATCGACGGCGACACAGGCATGAGCAAAGTCCGCCGCGTCGACATCCTGCACGATGCCGGCAAGTCGCTGAATCCGGGAGTCGATCGCGGGCAAATCGAGGGCGGGTTCGTGCAAGGAATGGGCTGGCTCACCGCCGAGGATTTGCGCTGGAACGCGCAAGGCGTCCTCCTTTCTCACAGCGCGAGCACGTATCAGATTCCGGCGATCAGCGATGCGCCCGCGGACTTCCGCGTCGCCCTTTTCGAAGACGCCGAGCAGCCGAGCGTGGTGCATGGGAGCAAGGCAGTGGGCGAGCCGCCGCTGATGCTCGCCATCTCAGTGCGCGAAGCGATGCGCGATGCCATCGCGGCCTTTGCGCCGCAGACGCGCGAAGTTCGCCTCGCCTCGCCCGCGACTCCCGAGGCGGTGCTCTTTTCGATCCGCGACGCGCGGAAAAATGCGGCAAATTCGGGCTAGTAAGGCACCTTGTCCGGCATCGCGCGCCACTCGTCGAAGACCTGCACGGCGGCGTCGCGCAGCGTTTGCTCGGTCAAAATTCGGCGCTGCGAAATCGGAAGTCCGACCTCGGCATAAAACTGCTCGTCATCAAAACCGGCTGCCGCGGCGTCGAAGCGATCCGCGGCGAAAACGATGCGATCGACGCGCGCCCAATACGCCGCGGCGAGGCACATCGGGCACGGCTCGCAGCTGGTGAAAAGCACGCAGCCTTCGAGACTGAAGGAGTTCAGCGTGGTCGCGGCGGCGCGAATCGCGACCACTTCCGCGTGTGCGGTCGGGTCGTTCGTGCTTGTTACCCGGTTCCATCCGCGGCCGACGATTTGCTTTCCTCGCACGATCACTGCGCCAAAAGGTCCGCCATCTTTCGCGCGCATGTGCTCCGCCGCGAGGTCGACGGCGGCTTGCATAAACTCGGCGTCCTGATCGGCATTGTCGGCGGGCATGCGGACGATCTAAAAGCAGCGCTTGGTTCCGCGCCAGAGCAATGGAAACGTGCGCGCGATGAATGACCAATTGCTCGCCCACCTGCACGCCGCGCGCACTGCCGGCGAGCCCTGTGTGTTGGTCACAATCGCCGCGACGCGAGGCTCCGTGCCGCGCGCGGCGGGAGCGAAAATGCTGGTTTTCGCGGACGGCACGGCGGTCGGCACGATTGGTGGCGGGAAGTTCGAGTCGCTCGTGCTCGGCGAAGCGCTCGCGGCGCTGCACGCCGAGGCACCGCTTCTCAAAACCTATCCGCTCCATGAAGATGATCCCTGCTCCTTTGGCGCGATCTGTGGCGGAGAAGTGACCATCTTTCTCGAGCCCCTCGCAGCGCGCGAGCGCTTGGTGCTTGTCGGCGCGGGACACTGTGCGCAAGCCGTCGCGCGGCTCGCGCTCGACTGCGGATGGCACGTAACGGTGCTCGATGATCGCTCCGAATTGCTCACTGATTTTCCGAAAGTGCAGAGGCACCTGAGCGACTGCACGGCCGCGGATTTCATCGCGCGAAATGAGTGGCGTCCGCGCGACGCGCTCGTGCTGGTGAGCCGGAATTTCGAGCTTGATCGCGATGCGCTTGCCGCCGGTCTCCGCCAGCCGAAGATCGGCTACGTCGGCATGATCGGCAGCCGGCGAAAGGTGCGTCGCGTGTTTGAGGAACTGAGCGCAGCCGGTTTCACCGCCGAACGACTAGCCCGCGTTTTCGCACCCATCGGTCTCGACATCGGTTCTGATTCGCCCGCGGAAATCGCGGTCAGCGTCGTGGCGGAAATTCTGAAGACGGTTCGCGGGCGGACCGGTCTGTCTTTGCACGCGGCTGGCCAGCCCCTTTCCTAGCAGCGAAATTTCGACCGGCGATTCCTGCTCCAAATCCGTTGCTCCTCGGGGCGAGGCTTGCCCCCGCCGGTCGCAGCGCCGATACGTTGAGCTCGTGACGCTCAACGCCGACTTCATTCGCCAGCTTCCCAAAGTCCTCCTCCACGAACATCTCGACGGCGGACTGCGGCCGCAGACGGTCATCGATCTCGCGAAGCGCGTGCAATTACGGCGGGCTGCCGACTGACAACGCCGCAGGAACTCGGCGAGTGGTTTCATCGCGGCGCGAACAAAGGCAGCCTGCCCGAATATCTCGAGGGCTTCGCGCACACCATCGCCGTCATGCAGACGCGGCGAGGCGATCGAGCGTGTGGCGTTTGAGTTCATCGAGGACATGCACCGCGATGGCGTCGTCTATGCCGAAGCGCGCTTCGCGCCGTGCTTTCACACCGGACTCGGCCTGACGCCGGAAGCGGTCGTGCAGGCGGCGATCGATGGCTTTCACTCGCGGCGAGGAAAAATATGGCGTCGAGTGGGGCCTGATCATCTGCGCGATGCGCGACCGTACCGATTCGCTCGAGTGGGCGGAAATGGCGATCGACTTCCGCATCGCGGCGTCGTCGGCTTCGACCTCGCCGGCGAAGAGGCCGGCTACCCACCGAAGAAGCACGTCGATGCTTTTCGGGCGATCCAGGCAGGCCAATTTCTACTCCACGCTGCACGCCGGTGAAGCCTTCGGCATCGCCTCGATCTGGCAGGCGCTGCAGCTCTGCGGCGCGCACCGCCTCGGCCACGCCACGCGGCTTACCGACGGCATGACCATCGTGGATGGCAAAGATCGTGAAGATGGGTTCGCTCGCGCAATACATCCTCGACCGCCGCATCCCGCTCGAGATGTGCCTCTCGAGCAACGTCCACACCGGCGCCGTGCGTTCGATGGCCGAGCATCCTTTCAAGCTCTACTACGACCGCGGTTTTCGCGTGACGCTCAACACCGACGACCGTCTGATGAGCGACACGACGCATGACCAAGGAATTTCGGCATCGCCGTGGAGGAATTTGGTCTTGGGCTTGCCGATCTCGAGCGGATCACGATGAACTCCATGAAGAGTGCTTTCATCCACTTCGACGAGCGCTGCCAGCTTGATCTACGACGTGATCAAACCTGGCTACGCTCGCGCTCGCGGCTGACCGCCAATCCCGAAGGGCCTGTAGCTCAATGGTTAGAGCAGGGGACTCATAATCCCTTGGTTGTGGGTTCGAATCCCACCGGGCCCACGGTGTCGAGTCGCGTCGGGAGAAGTGACGCGCGGTGTCTTGAAAGCCTACACTTTTTCATCAGAGGAATGCGGTCCTTCTCTGTAAATGGAGCTGGGCACTGGCGTTGCTAAGGAAGTCCTCATGCTCACCATCTCCACGTTTGCCCTCTTCGCCTCTGCTCTTGGCGGAGCCGTCTGGTTCGCAATCCAGGAAGAACTGAACTCGTAGACCAACCAACCCAACACCCAATGACTCTCACCGAACAATTTTCCACTGATTCAGAGGACGCACCGGCGGTCAAAACCAACATCAAGCCGCTTGGGCCACTTGATTTGCCGGATGAAGCGCTGATGGCGGCAATTCAGGAAAGTGATCCCGTTGCGCTGTCGCAACTCTATGATCGTTACGCCAGCATGTTGAAGGCGGTGATCATCAAGGTGCTCCATAACGACGCAGAAGCAGACGATATGCTTCAGGAGGTTTTCGTGGAAATTTGGAACCGCGCCGGCAGTTATTGTGCCGATAAAGGCAAGCCGTTGGGTTGGATCATCACACTGACGCGTCGCCGTTCGATTGATCGCCTGCGCAAGCGGGACGCATACTGCCGCGCTGAGGACCGGCTCACCGAAGAGACGAAGAATACACCGGCGGTTTATACTGGCCGCCTTGACGAAGAAATTGCGCACGCCGAGATGCGGGAAGTGCTCAAGCCAGTGCTCGACAGCCTTCCGATTGCACAAAAGCAGGCCATCGAGTTCGCCTTCTACAAAGGCATGAGCCAACGCGAAATCGCGGCACATACAGGCATCCCTCTCGGCACGATCAAGACGCGCCTCGAGCTCGGGCTGCGGAAAGTGGCCGAAGCTCTCCGGGGTTTCGAGGACCTCCTTTAATAGCGAAGCGCAAAGCGCTACAGAGTTTGAGATTGGCTCGCGCATCCTCCGGCAGTATCAGCCTAAGGATGTTGCGAGGCGCTCATCCTTCCCCTTTCGTCCAATGATCCGAGTTGGCTTAATCGGACTTGGCGCGATGGGGCGGGTGCATTTCGATTGCTGGGGTAAAAGTCGGATTGCCGAACTCTCCGCCATCAGTTCCCGTGACCCGGAAAAGCTCGCGGGAAAGTGGGCTGGTGCGGAATTCAATCTGGGAGATCAAGCGCCGGCTCACATCGATATGACCGGGATTACTGGTCACCCAACCGCAGAGGCCTTGTTCGCTGACCCGGAGATCGATTTGGTCGATATCTGCTCCCCGACACCGCTGCACGCGCCGCTGGCAATCTCCGCGTTGCGCGCGGGAAAGCACGTCTTCTGCGAGAAACCGATGGCGCTCACTTTGGCAGAATGCGACGCCATGGAGCAGGCCGCGCGGGAGTCGGGAAAGCAATTGGCGATCGGGCATTGCCTGCGCTACTGGCCGCACTATTTACGAGCGAAATCAATGCTCGAGAGTGGCGAGTTTGGGCAACCGGTCTACGCGGAGTTTTTTCGCACCGGCGCCGCACCGGCGTGGAGTGCGGGTGGCTGGCTGATGCGAGAGAAGGAAAGCGGCGGGATACTCGATATGCACATCCACGATATCGATGTCGCGCTCTGGTGGTTCGGGCAGCCGAAAGAGATCAACGCCACAGGTCACGCCCCGGGCGGGTTGCCGATGATCGTCGACGCGCAGTGGCGTTACGACGGTGGGCTCACGGCGCATCTTCATTCGGCGTGGGATCGCAACGGCGGTGCTTTTCGGCACGCCTTCCGCCTCATCATGGAGAAAGCGACCGTCAGCTACGATCTGGCCTCAAATCCCGACTCGCTGATGCTATTTTGCGAGGGCAAAGCGACAGCCTTGGCAATGCCAGCACCAGATGCCTACCAGGCGCAACTCGACGATTTCGCGGCGAGTCTCGATACCGGTCGAAAGGCGACAGGCGCGACCAATGCCGAGAGTCGGGCGGCAGTCGAAATCGGACTCTCCGAGCTACAGCAGTTTGCCTGAATCCTACTGCTTTTTCAGCGAGAAGAGATATTCGACCATGTCGACAAGATCCTGCTGCGTGAGCGCCTGATTCAGACCGCTTGGCATCATGGAGGTCGGAAGTTTTTCCCGCTTCCCGACATTCGATTTCGCCAGTTTGGTCGTCAGTCCCATCGGAAGCGCGAGGACGAGTTCCTCTTTCGTTTCGCTGCGCAGAATTCCGGTCGCCGAGCCGCCGTCCTTCAGGTCGATCTGCCATGTTTCAAAGCCCATCGAAATCCCGGCGTTCGGATTGATGATCGACTCGAAGATCGCCTCCTTGCCGAGCTTTGTGCCGATTTCGGTGAGCGCAGGAGCGAAGTCCACGCCAACGTCTCCGACGCGGTGGCAGGTGATGCATGTGGTCTCTGCCTTGGCAAAAAGCGCTTTGCCGCGAGCGACGTCGCCTTTCATTTTCGCAAGCTCGCTGACGGGCGGAAGCGGCTTGCCGCCTAGGGCGTTAGGCGCAGGGAACAGCTCTTCGATCCGCTTCTTGAATTGCGGGTATTGCACCGAGTTCAGGGCGGCGCTGGCGTTGAGTTTCAGATCCGCCGGGAACTTGTTTTCCGCCGCGAGCTTTAACATCGCGTCGATGCCCTTTGGGCTACGTGCCAAGGCTTGCACCGAAGCCATGCGCATCGGCATCTCCCCATTCGGGTCATTGATCACCCCAAGCAGGATCGCGAGTCCGCCGCGATCGGCGTTTGCGCCAAGCAATTCCACGAGTTTGCCGCCGCCCGGTTGCGCGAGCGCAGCGGAGACGAACGCCGCCGCGTCAGGTTCGGCGAGGGCCAAGCGCACCGCTTCGACTGCGGACGGATCGGTCGGATTCTTCATCGCGACTTCGAGCAGGGCCGCACCCTGCCCTTTGATCTTGAAGCCGCGCACCAATTCGACGAGCCGCGGTGTTCCGCGTGCGGCAGTGAGCTGCTGCTCCATCGCGGCTTTGACCTCCGGGCTGTTGGCAGCGCCGGATTTCGAGAGACGCTCCAGCGCTTCGCTGACCACCGCGTCCCCTGCGCCCGCGCTGACCAATTGGATCAGCGCCCGATTGCGTTCCGGGCCTTCGGTGAGGAAGTCGAACCCCCGCACAAACTTCATTTTCTCCGGCTCTTCGATCGCTTTGTCGGCGATGACTTTGGTGAGATAATCGGCCGTTTTCGCGGAGCGTAGGCGCCAAATGATATCGCGGCCTGCCGGGGTATTCCATTTCTCTCCAACCGCTGCGAGCCATGCCTCAAAGTAGCGATCGTCGTTGCCTGCCGCGCCGATGCCGAGCGCCTCGAGATACCAGCGATCCTTGCCGTCATACTGCTTGGCGAGGCCGGCCCACACGTTCGCCGCTTCCGGTGAAGTATTGCCACGGAGCGCGATCGCGCATTCGCGGCGCACCTGTGCGCTCGGGTCTCTTGCGAGTTTCGTCACCAGAGCGAGGACATCGAGGTTCAGCTCGCGGGCGAGGCGGATTCCGACGATTCGTAAATTCGAATCGCTGTCCGTGACAGCTGTTTCCACGGCCTTTGCCGCGCCGTCAGGCAGCCGCGCGAGTAGATAAAGCGCCCGCGCCCGGAAGCGTGGGTTCTCACTCTTTGCGAGCTTCGCGACTTCCGTCTGCGCCTTTGCACCCATTGAGCGCAGCGTCTGCGCCGCGACATATTGGGTGGTGAGATTCGGTGAGCGAAGCGCGGCGACCGCACCTGCAGCGTTGGAAAGATCGAGCTTCGGCACGCTGGCTTTCACGCCCTTCGGCGCGACACGATAAACGCGCCCGCGGATTTTCTCCTGGTCGTGGTCGCCCATCGCGTGACCTCCGACACCCGGGTCATACCAATCCGCAACGAAGAGCGCGCCATCGGGCGCAATCGCGACATCGGACGGCCGATACCACGAATCGTTCGGTGACGTCAGAATGTCCACCATCCGGGCGCTGTAGCCCGCGCCGTCATCCTCGACAGGATACGCGCGGACGGTTCGCGGACCGGCGTCGCAGTGGATGAGCTGATTGGTAAAGTCCTTGCCGAGCAGCGTGCCTTCGTTCACGAGAATTCCTGTGGGTGAACCGCCTCCGGTCTGGAGCAGATTCGGCACGACACCAGGATCGTTGAGATGCCAGTGCCGGAACGGAATTTCCGTTTCCATGTTCGCCCGCTTCGTCTGCCACCCGCTTCCGGTCATCTCGTCGGTGAAGCCGAAATTCCCGAACTCCATGACATAGTTGATCCGGACGCCTTTGTTCCCGTCATCATCATTGTCCGACTGCCAGATCGTGCCGAACGAATCGACCGCCGCCTCATAGTTGTTCCGAAAATTGTGGCCGAGCGTCTCGATGTTGCTGGCCTTGCCGGTCTCTAAATCGATGTCGCAGCGGAAGACCATGCCCTGCCGATACGGCTTCCCGCTGGCGGTGATTTCGTTCCCCGCCATGTCTTTCACTTTCGTCCCGTCGGGCCAGGTCAGCTCAGTGATCGAGTTGCCCGAGTTGAAGTAAAACTTGCCGTCGGGTCCGACCACGAACGCGTGAATCTGATGATCATAGTTCCAGACGCCCCCGACCTTGAAGATGACCTTAGCATCCTCCGCAACGTCATCGCCATCGGCATCCGTGAGCAGCCAAACATTCGGGGCGGCGCTCACGATCACCTTTGTTCCTTTGGTCTGCGGCAGGACGCAGATGCCGAGCGGATTGGTAAGATCTTTGCTTTGAAAAAAGGTCTTCTCCTTGTCCGCTAGGCCGTCGCCGTCGGTGTCTTCGAGAATGACCACGCGGTCGCCGTCTGGGCGCAGGCCGAGATACTTCCGATAGTTCACGCACTCCGCCGCCCAGACCCGTCCGCGCGGATCGATATCGATGTTGGTCGGGTTCTGGATCATCGGCTCCGCCGCGAATAGGCTCACCTCGAGCCCATCGGCGGTCACCATTTGCTTCACGGCCTCTTTTGCCGCCTCCAGCCCGTAAGGTTTGTCGGCGGAGTGAAGAGGGAGCGTGGCGGCAATCGAAACGCTGAGAATGAAGAGGACGGTGCGCGTGTGCATGGTTCTGGGGAAGAGAGGGAATTATTTCGCTGCCGGTGCTGCCGCCGCGGGCGCAGGCGCCGCGGGCTTTTTCTTCTGACCTTTTTGGTCGAGATTGGCCTCGAGGTCTTCAGGGCTGACCGTGGTCGCAACGCCCCCCTCCGGCACCTTCGCTTTCGCCGTCCAAGCGATCGCATTCAGCACGAGTTTGCGCTGCTCGTCATTGCCCCAGCCTTTGTGAAAATGACCGCCCGTGAAGCCGAAGCCGCGGCCGCCATCGGCCCGCTCAGCCGCCCACGCAACGTGTTGCGGCTTCTTTTCCGCGACTTCCGCGCGGACCGTCGGATTGCCTTCGTGCGCACCGTCCTTGCGGCTCATCGTGCTCGCTGGCGGCACGTCGGTGAGAATCGGCGTCACGCCTTTCATGTCGTCTTGGAACCGCATGTGAAAATACCACTCGTCGTTCGTGGAGAACGGCTTCACGCCATTCGTGATCGGGTGCTTGGGCAGTGACTTGAAGTCCGCCTGCCAGTGCGGGTTGACGGACCAGTTTGCTTCGAAGTAGCCGCCGAGCCAGTCCTTGAATTCCGCCCCGCCTTTGTCCGCCGGAATCTCGACGGCGTAATGCAGGCAGACGAATCCGCAGCCGCGCTTCATCTCCTTGGCGAGGGTGGCGAGATGATCGCCGGAAATCGCCGGATGTCCGCCGCCGCCGTCGGAGTAAATAACGATCGTGTCGGCGCTCGCGAGTTCGTCGGCGCTCGGCCATTCGGCGTTGAGATGCGTCTTCACTTCGACTTCGCTGCCGAGGCCGTCGCGCAGACCTTTCGCGAGCAGGAGCGTGCCGGCATTGTGCTCGTGCTCGCCCGGTCCGTGGCTCGGTCGTCCAGCAATCATGACGATGCTTTTTTTCCCGTCCGCGGTCGCGGCGTAAAGGGAGGTGGAAAGACACGCGGCGGAGGCGAGCAGGCTGAGGAATCGGATTTTCATGTGGGAGGGTTTTGAGGTGTTTTGGTTGATTCTGAAGCGGCGGAAATCTTAGTGCCGGCCTGCGCCGCGGGCGTCTCTCCGTGCGAGGCAGCGAGATGATTCAAGATGCTTTCGACGGGCACGAGCGTTTCCTCGCGGGTCGCCAGCGTTTTCACTTTGAGCTGCGGCCACTCATCGCCGACGAGGATCGCGCGCGCCGCGCCGAGTGTTTCGGCGGTTTGGAATTGTTTGCCGATTTTCGCCTCGGCGAGTGGGAAATCGACGCGGTGCCCGGCTTCACGAAGTTGCTGCACGAGCGTGAGCGCCTCGGGTCGACGCGCTTCTTTGGCGATGACGACGTAAATTTCCGCCGACGCGTTTTGCGCCAGCCACGCGTCGAGTTGCACCTTCGCAGCAGGCGTGTCGTCGATGAGATTCGCCAGCACAACGTCGCCCATTCCGAACCCAAGCGCGGGCAGCGCTACCTTCCCGTCGCTCATTAAGCTGAGCAAATTGTCGTAGCGTCCGCCGCCCGCGAGAGCCCGTTCCTTCTTGCTCCGGTCGAAGACCTCGAACACGAAGCCGGTGTAATAGGCGAGGCCGCGAACGATGGTCAGGTCGAGCTCAATGAAGTCCGCCAGGCCGCGCGCGCGAAGGTCCTCGCTGATGATTTTCAAGCCACCCGCCTCCGCCGCCGGATCGCGCAGGAACTGCTCCACTGACTCGAGCGCGAGCCCGAAGTCGCCGAGCTTTATGGCCGTCTCCTCGCGTGGGGCGCGCTCCATTTTGTCAATGATCTCGAGAAACCGCGGCAGGTTCTCCTCCGGCAATCCTCGCGAACTCGCGAACGCAGCCCAAGCACCACGATCACTCACGCGCACGACAAAGTCTGCGCTCGTCAGGCCAAATGCGCGCAGCGTGTCGATGAGCACCGCGAGTAACTCCGCATCCGCCGCCGGCGACGCTTCGCCGATGATGTCGGCGTTGAGTTGGTAGAACTCTCGGAGCCGGCCGCGCTGCTGCTTTTCGTAGCGAAAAAACTGCGGGACGCAGAACCACTTGAGCGGCTTTTTAAAATCGCGTTCTCGCGCTGCGACCATGCGCGCGAGCGTCGGAGTCATCTCGGGGCGCAGCGTCACGTGCCGCTCGCCTTTGTCGGTAAAATCAAAGAGCTGTCCGACCAGTTCGCCGCCGCTCTTCTTCTCGTAGAGCGCCATCGGCTCGAGGACCGGCCCATCGTATTCCACGAATCCGTAGCGCCGCGCGACCTCGCGCCATTTCGTCAGGATGTAATTTCGGCGCGCGCAGTCCTCGGGATAAAAGTCGCGGAAGCCGGGAAGAAGTTTCAGGGGAGGTGGAAAGTTGAGGGTTGAGCGTTGTGTGACCGAAGTCAGCGGGGCGGAGTGATTGACGGAAAGGCGGTGGCCTCTCAACTCTCAACTCTCAGTCCTCCACTCTTTTCCACAGTGCTGCACTCGCTCAAACTACGTCATTTCCGCTGCTTCGAGGCCCGGGAAACGGAGTTCGCGACGGGGTTCAACTTCATCGTCGGGCCGAATGCGCGCGGGAAGACTTCGCTGCTCGAATCCGCGTGTGTGTTGCTGCGGTTGCAGTCACCGCGCGTGTCGAAACTGGCGTTCCTCATCCAGCACGAGCGTCGCGGCTTTGCCGTCGATGGGCACTTCGGGGACCGGCATCTTCAATTTTATTTCAGTCGCGAGCGCAAGAAACTCGCGCTCGACGAGGTGGAGCAGAAATCAGCGGTGGAATACCTGCAAATTGGCCGCGTCGTTTACTTCTCGAACAGCGACATCGAGATCGTGCGCGGCTCGGGTGAAGTGCGCCGGAAATTCCTCGATTTCATCGCGGCGCAACGTGACAGCGGCTACCGCGCGGCGCTCCGGAACTACGAGCGCGCGCTGCGTTCGCGGAATCTTCTGCTGAAAACGACGAGCCCGCGCTGGCGCGAAATTGAAGCTTTCGACGAGCCGCTGCTGAGTTCCGGTGAGCGGGTGACGCGGGCGCGGCGCGAACTCCTTGATGAGCTGCGCGAGCCCGTCAATACAGCGCACGCGGCGATCAGCGGCGCGCGCGAGGCGCTGCGGATCGCGTATCTTCCCGGCAGTGGCGGCGACTTTGCGGAGGCCTTGGCCGCTTCACGAACAGAAGACGCCCGACTGCGCCAGACCAACGTCGGTCCGCATCGCGACGACCTCCGTTTTTTTCTGAATGAGCAGTCGTCGGATTTTGCGTCGGAAGGTCAGCAGCGGACGATCGTGCTAGCGCTAAAACTTGGCGCGGCGCACCTGCTCGAACGGCATTTCGCCGCGCCGCCCGTGCTGTTGCTCGACGATATATTCGGCGAGCTCGATCCGGCGCGGCGCAACGCGCTGCTGCTCGCCCTGCCCGGGTCTTCGCAGAAGCTGATCACGACCACGCATCTCGATTGGATGGCTCCGGTCGAGTCGCCGCGGATCATTTGTCTAGGCTGATCTCCGGCGGCACGGCGTCCGGCGGTGGAAGGTGATGCGCGGCAGCTTCCTCGACTTCTTTTTGGTAGATCCGGTGCCGATTGATCCAGGCGAGAACCGCCACGACGACGAAGGCGATGGCCAGCGCGGTGAAGATGATTTTCCGATGCGGATGCGGCCCCTGCACTTTGCCGATGAGTCGCAGCGCCCATCCGGTGAAGTGAAAAGAGATGGTCGAAAGCGTGCTGCCCCAAATCAACAAGCTTAGAAATTCGATGCTGAGAAAGCGGGTATATCGCAGTTGGTGAATGCCCCAGAAAACCGCGGTCGGATTGCGCGTGCCGTAGATGAATCGCGCGAAGAAAATCTGCCACACGCCGAAGCGGTTCGCGAGTCGCTCCACGAATGGGCCGATGCGCTGATAGACTTTGCTGGCCTTGATCCAATGCGAATTGAAGTGCCCGAGGCCGAACCAGAAAGAGTCGTGCACCAGCGCGCCGGCGATGGCCACCGGCACAGCGAGATACGGATTCAGATCGGGGGTCAACGGGTTGCTGTCGCCGAGTTTCGCAACGACTCCGATGGCGATGAACGCCACGTCGTTCTCCACCAGCGCGAGCAAAAAAGCGGCGATGATTCCGTAGGTGGTGAGGAACTCGAGCATCGAAAAATCCCGGGAGGGGCGCATTCATTATACCGCGACCGGCGCGAGTGCACGCGGCATGATGCGGTGCCCGCGAATAGTTTTCGTGGCGTTGAGGAGGCGAAATTTTCGCGGTGCAAAGCGCCTCCGCACGTCTAGTCTCCGGCCTTTTTCCATGTCCGAAAATCCGCCCTCCACTCGCTCCCTCTACGATCGCTACGTCATCCCGACGTATGGCCGATTCGAGCTGCAGCTCGCGCGGGGCGAGGGAAGTTACGTGTGGGACGAGGCCGGAAAACGCTACCTCGACTTCGGCGCGGGCATCGCTGTGACGTCAATCGGGCATGCGCATCCGCGCGTGATCGAGGTGATGCAAAAGCAAATCGGCACGCTGGTGCACACTTCAAATTTATACTTCACGCGGCCGCAGGCATTGCTCGCGGAGCGGCTGGTCCGTTTGGTCGGCGCGCCGGGGAAGATTTTTTTCTGCAACAGCGGAGCAGAGGCGAACGAGGCGCTCTACAAGCTCGCGCGCAAATTTGGCAACGACGGCGCGCCCCCCGCGCCACGGCACACAGTCGGCGAGATGATCGAGGGCCCGCGCAATCGGCACACCATCCTCACGATGGCTGGTTCCTTCCACGGGCGCACGCTTGCGGGCATCGCGGCGACCGGTCAGGAGAAGGTGAAAAAGGGCTTTGAACCGGCGGTCGATGGCTTTGAGCACGTGCCGTTCAACGACGCGCCCGCGCTGCTCGCCGCGGCAGAATGTCCGGGCACCGTCGCGGTGTTGCTCGAGCCGATCCAAGGCGAGATCGGCGTGAACCCGGCGAGCGTCGATTTTTTGCGCGAAGCGCGCGGGATTTGCGATGCGCACGACTTGCTTCTGATGTTCGACGAGGTGCAGTGCGGTCTCGGGCGGACGGGCAACTGGTGCGGCTGGAAATCGCTGCTCGGCACCGACGAAGTGCTCCCTGATGCGGTAAGCTGGGCGAAAGGAATCGCGGGCGGTTTTCCGCTCGGCGCGATCTGGGTGAGCGACCGCAGCGTGACTTTGAAAAGCGGCGAAACCAAGCCGCTCTGCGACCTGCTCGGACCGGGCACTCACGGCACGACTTTTGGCGGAACGCCGCTGGTCGCGACGGGTGCGAATGAAGTGCTGGCGGTCATCGAGGAGGAGGGAATGCTCGAAAATGCCCGGGTCGTCGGCGGCTACGCCAAGAGCGCGTTGGAGCAAATCGCCTCGCCGCTGATCAAGGAAGTGCGCGGGGTCGGGCTCATGATTGCGTTCGAACTCGCAACCGATTTTGCGGAGCGCGTGAACGTCCCGAGTGGCCGCTCGAATGCGCTGCACGCCGTCGATGAATTGCATCTCGCGGGGCTGCTGACGGTGCCGTCCGGTGCGGATGCGGTGCGCTGGTTGCCGCCGCTGAATGTGACCGCTGCACAAATCGATGAAGCCGTGGAGATCACGCGCGCGGTGCTGCAGCGGATTCAAAAATAGCCTCCATGTCATGAAACATCTGCTCTCGATCGAGTCGCTCAGCGCGGCGGAAATTCTCGAAATCCTCGACCTCGCCGCGGAGATGAAAGCGACCCGCGGTCGGCACTCCGCGCATCCGTTGCGTCATCAATGCTGGGCGCTGATTTTCAGCAAATCCTCGACACGCACGCGCGTGAGTTTCGAGGTCGGCATTCGCGAGCTCGGTGGCGATGTGATGTTTCTGTCCGCGAGCGACATTCAGCTCGGACGTGGCGAGCCGATCAAGGACACGGCCCGTGTGATGGGCCGCATGCTGCACGGCGCGGTGATCCGCACTTTTGCGCAAAGTGACGTCGAGGATTTTGCAAAATTCAGTGGCATTCCCACGATCAACGCGCTGACCGACGGCGAGCATCCCTGCCAGATCCTGGCCGACTTGCAGACGATCCGGGAAAAGCTCGGGACGTTTGAAAACAAGGTCGTCACTTTCGTCGGTGATGGCGCGTGCAATGTCCCCGTGTCATGGGTCTGGGCGGCGGCGAAGCTCGGCTTTGAGCTTCGCATCGCGGCGCCCTCGGCTTTCCAACCGGACGTGTCGATCCTCGCGAAAATCGGCCCGGCAAAGCTCACGGTGACCGAAGATCTCGACGCGGCGGCGGCGGGCGCGGACGTGCTTTACACCGATGTCTGGGTCAGCATGGGGCGAGAGGATGAGACCGCTTTCCGGCTCGCACAGCTCGGAAAATTCCAGATCAACGGCGAGCTCGTGGCGAAAGCAAAACCGGGCGCGCTGGTGATGCACTGCCTGCCGGCGTATCGCGGCAAGGAGATCGACGACGAGACATTCGAGCAACACGCCGAGACGATTTTCACGCAGGCGGAGAACCGGCTGCACGCGCAAAAGGCGGTGCTGAGTTTGCTCGCGCGAGCTTGAGCGGCGTCTTCCAATCGCCCGCCATGTTCGCCTACTTCGTCGATCAGTTTAGTCCGTTCATTTTTGAGTTCCGTCCCGGCGTGGGTCCGCGGTGGTATGGTCTGGCGTACGTCCTGGCTTTTGCGATTGGCTACGTGCTCTACCATCGGCTGGCGAAACGACAGTTTACCGAGATGCCGCCTCAACAGGTTGGCGACTTCATCACGTGGGCAGCAGTGTTTGGCGTGATGATCGGCGGGCGGCTTGGCTGGACGCTTTTTTATGGGCTCAAACAGGATCATTCCGGCGATCCGTGGTATTGGCCGTTCGAGGTCTGGAAAGGCGGAATGGCAAGCCACGGCGGGATCATCGGGCTGGTGCTGTTCACGCTGTTTTGGGCGAAGAAACACCGACTCTCGTGGACGAGCATCGGCGACTCGCTGTGTGTCGTCGCGCCGGTCGGATTGTTCATCGTGCGCTGCGCCAATTTCATCAACGGCGAGCTCTACGGGAAGATTACGCGCGTGCCGTGGGCGGTGATCTTTCCCAGCGAATTGCGCGATGACATTTATCTGTTCGGACGCGTCGCCACGCTGGCGCAGCGCGACGACTTGCAGACGCCGGATGCCTTTATTGAAGCGGCCCGGACGGATGGTCACCTCGCGCAACTCATCGAACAAGTGCTGCCGCCCCGGCATCCTTCCCAGCTCTACGAAGCTTTGCTCGAGGGGGTCGTGTTGTTCGCGATTTTGTGGGTGATGCGCACGCGTTTTCGCGTGCCGCGCGGCGTCATCACGGGTGCGTTTTTCATCCTCTACGCGCTATTGCGGATCATCGGCGAAGTATTCCGCGTGCCCGATCCGGCGTGGGCGGTGGGGCAGTTTTCCGCGGGCCAGTTTTTGTCGCTCTTTTTGTTCGTGATCGGTGGCGCGTTCATCTTTTGGGGATGGCGTGCGCGGCAGTATGAGCGAGCCTTTACGCAGCTCCCCACCGTCAACTCTTCACCGCTTTGAAGCTGCTGCTCGTCGACGGCCATTACTACGTCTACCGCTCGTTTTTCGCGATTCGTGAGCTGAGCAATTCGCGCGGCGAGCCGACGAATGCGATCTATGGCTTCATCAAAACGGTGCGGCGGATGGTGAAAGATTTGCAGCCCGATCTCGGCGCGGTGGTGTGGGACATGGGCATGCCGAAGCGGCGCACCGACCTGCAGCCGGCTTACAAGCAGCAGCGCACGGAGATGCCCGACCTGATGCGGCCGCAGCTCACGACGATTCAGCGCATCGTGCCGCTGCTCGGATTCGCGAGCGTCGGCAGCGAGGATACCGAAGCCGACGACCTGATGGCCAGTTACACCTGTGACGCGCGGCGGCGAGGCGACGAGGTCGTCCTCGCGACGAATGACAAGGATCTCTTCCAACTCGTGGATGACAAAGTGAAGGTCTATTCGACCGACGAAGACCGACCTCCTTTCACCGAAAGATACGCACGTTTCTGCTCGGACGCGGAGACGGTGCGGACAAAATGGGGCGTCGAGCCGGAGCAAATCGGCGAGGTGCTCAGCCTCATCGGCGATTCGGTGGATAACATCCCCGGCGTCAGCGGCCTCGGCCCGAAAGATGCCGCCGGGCTCATCCGTGAATACGGCGGACTCGACGCGATTCTGGCGAATCCCGAGCTCGTGAAAAACGAGCGCATCCGCGAGAAACTCCGCGCCGCGCGCGAGCAGATCGATTCAAAACCGCGAGATGGTGCGGCTCGACCTCGACCTGCCTTTGCCGGTGGCGACGGGCGATTTGGCGATTCGGCCGCAGTATTCGGAGTTGGTGGCGGAGCTGGCGCGCTGCGAGTTCAAATCGCTGCTGGCGGAAGTGCAGGCGGAGGCCGAGAAGGCTGCTGTGCGCGAGGTGCAGCAGGGCGAGTTATTTTAAGCGCAGAGCGCGCCGGAGTCCGGGCGATCGCGACACGGATTATTATCCGCCTACGGTTTCCGCGCGGGCGTGGTGGTGAGAGGGTTGTTTCTCTGTGCAGGCGAGATGCGCGGTGGAGCGTCGAAGTTTGAATTGTCCCGCTGCCGCCCGCGCTGCTACTACTCGCGAGTAATAATTTCATCACTCCCATGAGCAAGAACATCGAGTCGCACCTCAGTCGAAAACCGCGTCTTCAAACCGGCGAAGGATTTCGCCAAAAAAGCGCGCATCCAGAGCCTCGCGCAGTATCGCGAGATGTGGGAGGAGTCGATCAAGAAGCCGGATAAATTCTGGGCGCGCGAGGCGGCGGAGCTGGTCTGGCAGCAAGAAGTGGACGCAAGGTGCTCGAGTGGAAAGTGCCGTTCGCGAAGTGGTTCGTCGGCGGCAAGCTGAACGTCTCGGAGAACTGCCTCGACCGGCATCTCGGCACGGCGCGGCAGAACAAGGCGGCGATCATTTGGGAAGGCGAGCCCGGCGAGAAGCGCGTGCTGACTTACCAGCAGCTGCATCGCGAGGTGTGCCGCTTCGCCAACGTGCTGAAGCGCAACAAGCGTCGAAGAAGGGCGACCGCGTCATCATTTACATGCCGATGATTCCCGAGGCGGCGATCGCGATGCTGGCGTGCGCGCGGATCGGCGCGATGCATTCGGTGGTCTTCGGCGGCTTCAGCGCGGAATCGCATTCGCGATCGCGTCGGCGATTCGCAGGCGCGTCGATGGTCATCACCGCGGATGGCGGCTATCGGCGCGGCGCGATCGTGCCGCTGAAGAAGAACGTGGATGACGCGCTGCAAGACGGTGCGGCAACCGGTGCAAAAGCGTCATCGTCTTCCGCCGGGCCGGGCAATGACATCCACATCGAGGAAGGCCGCGACGTCTGGTGGCATCGCGAGATGGAATACGTGGACGCGAATTGCCCCGCCGGCGGCGCTCGACAGCGAGCATCCGCTCTTCATCCTCTACACGAGCGGCTCGACCGGAAAACCGAAGGGCATCCTGCACACGACCGGCGGCTATCTGCTCGGCGCCTACATGACCTGCAAATACGTCTTCGATCTGCGCGACGAGGATGTTTACTGGTGCACCGCCGACATCGGCTGGGTCACCGGGCCACAGCTACGTGGTCTATGGTCCGCTCGCGATGGGCGCGACGTCGCTGATGTACGAAGGCGCGCCGAACTGGCCCGAGCAAGGACCGCTTCTGGAAGATCATCGAGGAATACGGCGTCACCATCTTTTACACCGCGCCGACGGCCATTCGCGCCTTCATCCGGTGGGGCGATGAGTGGCCGAAAAAGCACGATCTCTCCTCGCTGCGCCTGCTCGGCACGGTCGGCGAGCCGATCAATCCCGAGGCGTGGATGTGGTATCACAACGTCATCGGCGGCGGGCGCTGCCCGATCGTGGACACGTGGTGGCAGACCGAAACCGGCGGCATCATGATCACGCCGCTGCCCGGCGCGACGCCGACCAAACCGGGCACGGCGACGCTGCCGTTCTTCGGCGTCGATGCCGCAATCGTGGATGACGACGGCAAGGAAGTCCCGGCGCGAACGAGGGCGGCAAGCTCGTCATCCGCAAACCGTGGCCGTCGCATGTTGCGGACGATCTGCGGCGACAAGACGCGCTACAAGAAAACGTATTGGAGCGAGGTCAAAGGCGTGCTATTTCGCCGGCGACGGCGCGCGCCGGGACAAGGACGGATATTTCTGGATCGTCGGCCGCATCGACGACGTGCTGAATGTCGCCGGGCATCGCCTCGGCACGAGCGGAAGTCGAGAGCGCGCTCGTCTCGCATCCGTCGGTCGCGGAAGCGGCGGTGGTCGGCCGGCCGGATGAATTGAAAGGCCAGGCGCGTCGTCTGCTTTCGTCACGCTCAAGACCGGGCATGAAGGCCACGCCGGAGCTGCGCGAGCGAATTGAAGAAGCACGTCCGCACCGTCATCGGCCCGGTGGCGACGCCGGACGAGATCCGTTTCACCGAGGCGCTGCCGAAGACGCGCTCGGGCAAAATCATGCGCCGGCTTCTGAAAGCAGATCGCGAGGGCAAGGCCGTCACCGGCGACACCACGACGCTGGAGGATCTGTCGATTCTCGCGAAGCTCGCCGGCGAACTCCGACGACTAGTGAATTACCTCTCGCCAGGTCTTCGGGAGCTTGTCCGCGGATAGCCGCCCGGCAACTGGCTCGGTGGCGCCTGCGCTGCGCGCGGCGCACGACTCGCGAAGCCGAGACGGAGCTCGGCCTGCTCGGCTGGCAGCAGGCGGATTTCGAGCCGAAGACACAGCGCGAGGTGGATAAGATTCAGAACTACCGAGCGCGAGCAGGCGCGCCTGACGAATGAAAGCGCCGCGCTTGGCTTGGCGATTCGAGACGGACCGCGAAAAGCGCGCAGCCGCGCAGCGCATTTATGAGGAAGCGGAGGCGCGCTCAGGCGGGAGCCGGAGATGCGGCGAGCTACGCGAGCCGGTGGCGCAGATCGAACGGCAACTCGTCGACGATGCGCCGGCAGGAACATGGAGAATCGCGCATCCGCGATCTCGACCGCGAATTGCGCGAGGCTGAACAAGCGTTACAACGAACTGCTCGCGGTGGATCCACAGACCGCGCGAGCTGCGGGAGGAGCTCGGGCGGCTGCGCGATCGCCCGTGGCGATCCCGAACGAAAAAGCCGATATGCGCACGCAGCGCAGCGCGTCGCGAGCGAGATCAAGTCCATGGAAACCTGGCTGGCCGAGGATCTCACGCGCATTGCCGAGCTCGCAGCTGGAGATCGCGGAAGCTCGACGCGCGACTTCGGCGGAGCGACAAGGAGTTGGCGGCGGAGATTCCACGACAAGGAACGCGAGCGCGCGCGCATCGGGAAGGAAATCGACGGCTCGAGAACGCCAAAGGCGAATCCCTACCGCGAAATCGGTCGCGTGCTCGCGGACAGCGGAGTCGCGCCCGATGAATCAGCCGGACGCGCTCGACGCGGTGCTTCCGGCATGCGGCTCGGGCTCGAGCGGTCGCAGGCGCGAAATCGATGCGTCCACCGCGGTGTCCGCGCAGAATGACGTCACGCTCGTGCGGATTCGTACTCATCTGGTCCGCGATGGCGGTGCGGTATTGCTCGTCCTCGGGGCGGCCGTTAGCTCAGCGGCGGTAGCTGCAGCACTTGCGCGGAGCGACGCGCGCGGAGATCAGCCGGCGATGAGCGAACCCACGCCTCTCGCCGAGCGCGCGCCTTTCTTCGGTGGGAAAGCCGCGGTCTGCTCGGCGCTGGGGCTGCTCGCGGCAGTTCGATCCGTGGCGATTCTGGGCGTCGTCCAGCGCGGGCGCGTCGGAGCGCTCGAAGCATTTCGAGGAAAGCACCGCTGTCGGCGACACACGCTATTTCCCGCTCCCCGAGACCGCTCAACAGCCACCCGCGGCCGCCGCGAATTGGAATGGCCAGCCGCTCTACCCGGTCAGTTACAAGGAACTTGAACATGCGCGACACCGCGATGACTGCGCGTCGGCCAGGACAAGATCTCCGGCCTGACGATCTACCAGACGACCGTGGCCGTTCGGCCGCAAGAGGGAGAGCGCGAGCGCAAAGGACAGCCGTTCTATTTTCTGAAGCTCGCGCCGAATTCCTACATCAAGGTCCGCGCCTGCGACGCCGCGGGCCGTGATCACGGCTAGGGCAGCACCTTGCGGTGGACCCAGACGCTGTTCACCAGCCCGAGGCCGAACATCACCATCACGAGGAACGTGCCGCCGTAGCTGATCAGCGGCAGCGGCAGGCCGGTGATCGGCATGAGCGCGATGGTCATGCCGATATTTTGATAGACGTGGAAGAAAATCTGCGCCGCGAAGCCGACGGTGATGAGCAGGCCGAGTTCATCCGCCGCCTGGTGGGCGGTGAGCAGACATCGCGAGCAGCAGCACGGCGAAAAGCGCGATGCAGCACGACGCCGCCGACGAAGCCCCACTGCTCGCCGATCGCGGTGAAAATGTAGTCGGTATGCACCGTCGTGCCGGGGATGAAAGCCCTGCTCGACCTGCGTGCCGGTGGCCATGAATCCTTTGCCCGCAAAGCCTCCGGAGCCGATGGCGATCAGCGATTGATTGATCGCCCAGCCCGCGCCGAGCGGATCGATGTCGGGATCGATGAAGGCCACGATGCGCTCTCGCTGATACGGCTTGAGCACGAAATTGATCGAGCAGCGGCAGCGCCGCCGATGCCGATGAGCAGGATCGAGATGAGGTAGCGCTTCGGCATGCCGCCGAGGAAGAGCATGGCCAGGATCGACCGGCATCCAGACCAGCGTCATGCCGAAGTCCGGCTGCTTCAGGATGAGCAGCATCGGTCCGCCGACGATCGCGCCGGTGAAGCAGAGCTTCAGCATCGGGATGCAGCTTGCGGAACTGGCTGAGGAAAAGCGCGACGTGAGGACGCCCGCGATCACCGCCATCTGCGACGGCTGGAAGGTGCCGATGCCCGGCAGGCGCAGCCAGCATTTCGCGCCGCCGTGCTCCTCGCCGAGACTGCGTGTAGGTGAGCATGACGAAGACGATGCTCACGAGATACATCGGCAGCGCGGCCCATTTCACCCAGCGGTAGTCGATCAGGCTCGTGACGATGAAAGACGACCGTGCCCGATGCCGACCCAGATGCGCCTGCTTGTGCCAGTAGTCGTCCGTGCGGAAAGACGACGCGCTGTAGACCGCGACGACGCCGAAGATCGCAGAGCGCCGATGCATCGAGGCCGACGAGCACCCAGTTCATGCCGAGCAGTTTTCTGAGGAGCGGAGTCATCGGGAAAAAAGTTCTCAGACCCGCACGTCGAGTCACGCAAACTTCGGCACCGCGGCGAGCAGCTTCTTCGTGTAGTCGTGCTGCGGAGTTCTCGTAGATGGCCTCCGACGCCGGCGCTGACTCGACGATCTTGCCGCGATACATCACCAGCACGTGATCGCTGATGTGCTCCACCACCGCGAGATCGTGCGCGATGAAAAGATAGGTGAGGCCCGAGCTCCTCCTGGAGGTCCTGCAGCAGATTGACGATCTGCGCCTGCACGCTCACGTCGAGCGCGCTCACCGGCTCGTCGCAGACGATGAATTTCGGCTTCACCGCCAGCGCCCGCGCGATGCCGATGCGCTGCCGCTGCCCGCCGCTGAACTCGTGCGGATAGCGCTCCATCATCTCCGGCTTGAGCCCGACCTGCTTCAGCAGCTCCGCCACGCGCTCCCGCGCGCTCGCTGCGGTTCATTTTCGGGAAATGAATCTCCAGCGCCTCGCCGACGATTTGGAAAATCGGTGTGGCGCGGATTCAGCGAGCCGAACGGGATCCTGAAAGATCATCTGCATCTCGCGCCGCAGCGGGCGAAATTCGCTCTCGCTCATCGGCAGGATGTCGCGCCCGTCGAAGAGCACCTGCCCGCTCGTCGCCGGCACCAGCTTGAGGATCGTCTTCCCGATCGTCGATTTGCCGCTGCCGCTTTCGCCGACGAGCCCGACGGTCGTCCCCGCCTCGATGGTAAAGCACACATCGTCGACCGCCTTCACATCATCCGTGTGCCGCCGGAGAACGCCCGTGCGAACGGGAAACCACGTCCGCAATTGCCGCACCTCCAGCAGCGGAGGTCCGGCGGGCGCGGCGGAAGAAGCGGGACGATCAGGCGAAGCAGGTGCGCTCATGAATTGGCAGCCCGCCTCATAACCCGCGAGCGACCCGCCCGCGACTGAAATTCATCTTTTCTCGCCGTCCGCACTCCGCTGCTTGGGCGAGGTCGATCAAACACCCGGATTGGCTCCCTGCCGTGGAAAATGGCCGCGGTCGCGGCTTTCGCTCGCCCTCTGTGGGTTGGACGGCACCTTTCGCTTGACACCGACTTTTTGCCTGTTCCCATCCGCGCGGCTTTTGGTTCACCGATCCGATCGTTCCGAACGGCTCACCCTCTTTCAACACCGACCGCCACTGCATCACCTCACTCTGTCATGAAAATCCCGCACTTGCTGCCTAGCACGTTTCCCTGGCTCAAATCGCTCCGTCAACTCGCCTTCGCCGCCGCTTCACGCTCGCTGCTCGGTGGTGACCGCCGGGCTCGTGCCCTCGCTCCTCCTCGTGGCGTCGGTCGCGTCGGCGACCGCCGACGTGCAGCCCGCGACGGTGGAGGATGGGTTCAACGACAACACGACACCAGCTGAGGATTTCTCGTGGGCTGCCACGGAAGTCGGCTGGTCGGTGACCATTTCGCATGATTACACCCTCACTGGAATCGAGACGATGTTCGGCTCTGGGGATGGGCGCTTTGTGACGATCGAGGTCTTTAGCGCCCCACCGGGTCTCGGGGGGACGCTCCTGCGGAGGGCGACGATGACGCCGGAGGCGAACACCTTTGCCGGCGGCTTCTTTGCGCCACTGGCGGTGACGGAGGGGCAGACGCTATTCATCGGCTTTCGGAATGTCGCGGGGCTCTACGTCAACTTCGTGGACTCCGGCACGCCGCTGCTCGACCACCGCTACTCGTTCGACGGCGGCAGCTACGAGTACGACTACAGCAACCCGCCGCATAATCAGGGAATCATCCGGCTGCTGAGCGGCGACGCGCCGCCGGATACGACGCCGCCGGTGCTTTCCGACGTGCCGGGGGACATCACGGTGCCGGCGACTTCGCCCGATGGGGCGACGGTTACTTATTCCCAGCCGACGGCGGTGGACGGGGTGGATGGCGAGGTGGCGGTGGTCTGCTCCCCAGCGAGCGGAAGTCTCTTCCCGATCGGAACGACGGAGGTGGTGTGCACAGCCACAGACTCGAGCGATAACACGGCGACGGCGTTTTTCTATGTGACGGTCGGCCCGGTGCCGAATGCGGTGCCGATGGTGGCGGTGGATGGCGCGGGCGGCCTGACGGATTTCTTTGACTTCGACAACGCGAATGGAAACGGGCCGGCCGGGCTGACGCTGGAGGCGGATGGGAATTTCTACGGGACGACCGTCGTCGGCGGCGACCACGGCTCCGGGACGGTCTTCCGGATGACGCCGGGCGGGGTGTTGACGACGCTGGTGAGCTTCGACGGGACGAACAACAGCGGGCCCTATGCACCGGTCATCCGGGATGGCGATGGGCATCTCTACGGGACGACGACGGGCGGTGGGTCCGAAAACGCGGGAACGGTGTTCAAGCTGGCTCCCGATGGAACCCTGACCACGCTAGCGACCTTCTCCGGTCCCGATGGCAGCAGCCCTTTTTTCGGGAAACTGCTCCGACTCGCGGATGGGACGGTGATGGGGACGACTGTTTCTGGCGGCGACAACGGCAGCGGAGTGATCTACCGCATCCCGCCGGGCGGCGCGCTGGAGGTGCTCGCTTCCTTCGACTCCACCACCGGCAGCAACCCCTATGCAGGCATGTTACTGGGAACCGACGGGAACTTTTACGGGACGGCGTCTGGTGGTGGTGCGTTCGACTCGGGGACGGTCTGGAAGTTGACTCCAACCGGTGAGCTGTCCGCTCTCGCCAGCCTGGACGGGCCGAACGGTGCCTCGCCGCTCTCGGATTTGGTCGAGCGGGATGGAGTGCTTTATGGCACCTGCTACTTCGGCGGCAGTGAGAATCGAGGGTCGGTCTTCAAGGTGACGCTGGCCGGGGAGTTGGCACTGGTGGCGAGCTTCACGGCAACGGACGGGGCCCATCCGGCGGTCGGCCTGCAAGGTGACGCAGAGGGGAATCTGATCGGGGTGACGTTCCAAGGCGGCACGAGCGGCGTCGGAACCCTCTTCCGGGTGACGACGGACGGGACGCTGACGACGCTGGCCTCCTTCGATCCGGCGGTGCACGGCGCGTATCCGATCACCTCCCCCGCGCTGGGGGCGGATGGGAGCTACTACGGTGCGGCTCGCGAGGGCGGCCCGAACAGCTACGGGACGATCTATCGCTTCAACTCGGCCCCTGGGCTCTCAGCTGCCGAAGGCTCCGTGGTGACGCAGACGGGGACTTTTTCGGATGCGGATGGGAATGAGACGGTGGTGCTGACGGCGTCGTCGGGGACGATGGTGCAGGACCATGAGGCGGGGACGTGGACGTGGACGGCGACGGTGGACGACGGCCCGGCGTCGGGGACGGTGACGATCACGGCGACGGATGGGGAGAGTGCGTCGGCGACGGCGAGTTTCAGCTTCACGGTGACGAATGTGGTGCCGACGGTGGCGATCAGCGCGCCGGCGACGGCTTACGCCGGGGAGCCGGTGGAGTTCACTCTCACGGCGACGGATGCGTCGGCGGCGGATCAGGCGGCGGGGTTTACCTTCTCGGTGGACTACGACGATCAGGCGGCGAGCCCGGCGCCCTTGCCGACGGCTTCGCCTTCCACGAAGGTGCACAGCTTCGTGCCCGGCACTTACCTGGTGACGGTGACGGCCTACGACAAGGACGGCGGGGCGAGCATGACGGCGACGCACGAGATCGTGATCACGACGGAGCCGACGGTGACTTTGACGGGCGCGAACGACGTGGTGACGACGACGGGCGGGACGACGCGGATCCTGCCGCTGGCCAATGACCGCTCGCCCTCGGGCCGCGAGCTCACCTTGGTGAGCGTGAGCGATCCGTCGGTCTTGATCGACGGGCGCGCGCTGATCCTGCCGGCGGGCTTCACGGGTCCGCTGACCTACACGTTCACCGATGGCACGGAGACCGGGGAGGCGACGATCAATGTCGCCGCTGGGTCCGCGGCTGCGACGACGACATGGAGCGGTTTGCTTTACCATGAAGACGGCGCGATCGCCGGCATCGCCACGGCCCGGAGCATCCGCGGGGTGACCGACATCACGATCACGCTCGGAAGCTCGAAGCAAAAAGTGCGGGTTTCGGCGACGGACCCGGTGCCGGTGAGCTCGCCCTTTGGAAGCGTGGAAGCGGTGGTGGATGAGGATGGGCGCCTCGCGCTGACGGTGACCGGTGCCAGCGACAGCTTCACCGGCCTGCTGCGGCACGCCGCGAGCAGCACGACGTCCGGGCTCTACAATGTCGCCGTCGCGGGTGCCGATCGTTCCACCGTCCCGGGTGGCGGCTACCTCCGCGCGCGCCTCACGACGAGCGGGCGGACCCGCGTGAGCGGCAAATTGCCCGACGGGCGGGCCTTCTCCACCAGCGCGACTTTGCAGGACAATGGCACCTTTGCCTTCTACACGCTGATCCCGCGGACCTCGCCGGCCGCGGTGGTCGCCGGTGAGTTCACGCTTGCCGACCTCGCCGCGACGGATGTGACGGGCGAAATCGAGTGGTCGCTGCCGCCGCAAGGCTCCGGCCTCCACGCCTCGGGCGTGAGCGCGACGCTGGTCGCCAACGGCAGCCTCTACGACAGCGCCGACGCCCTGCCGAGCGGACCGGTGGAAGTGCGCTTCAGCGGCGCGGACCTGCCCGGAGAGTCGATCGTGAGCTCCACGGCGACCAACGGCAAAGTCGAGCGCCGCACCGAGATCACCGCGTGGAGTGCCAGCGGCCGCTACGGCACCTTCACCGCGCGACTGAAACCAGCCGGCGCAACCGCTGTCGTCAAAGCCACCGGCATCTACCTGCCCAAGACCAACTCCGCCTGGGGCTTCTTCCCCGGCCTCACCGTCGGCGGCCAGGTCGAAGTAACCCCGGCGTCGAGGTAACGCGCTCTTCGTCGACGAGGCCTTGGAGGCGATGCAGGCGCTCCATGGCGTATTGTAGACGCGGCGCGCTACCGCGCAGGGCGTGGGCTCTGGACTCCCGCAGCGACTTATTGCAGCCCGATGCCTGAAACAATCTCATGCCGTCGTTTGGGCTCGACGCTGTGCCGGGTCGAATTCCGACTTGCTCCGCAAAGGGATCCAACGACAGCCCCCAGAGATCGCACGCGTGCCTGAATCTTCGAGGACTGGCAAACGCCTTGATGATTGTCTATTCCACCGAGCGGCGATTCAATTTCCTGTCCGCGCGGGTCAACATCTGGGATTCGGGACGCCGGAGTCCAGTCAACTGCCTTCCTCAATCACGCCTACAATTTATGGATCTAGAACTCACTGACAAACTGGCCTTGGTATCCGGATCGACGAAAGGCATCGGCTTTGCGATTGCTCATGAACTTGCCCGTGAAGGCGCGCGAGTGATCCTGAACGGACGGACCGAAGAGTCAGTCGCGGCCGCGAAGCAGGAGCTTCTGGCTTCTGTGCCGGGTACCCGGGTGGAAGGCTTCGCTGGCGATCTTGCGACGGCTTCCGCGACGGAGCAACTGGTGCAGCGCTTTCCTTCGCTGGATATCCTGGTGAACAACCTCGGTATCTTTGAGCCGAAGCCATTCGAGGAGATTCCAGACGAAGACTGGCGTCGCTTTTTTGAAGTCAACGTGTTGAGCGGAGTGCGCCTGAGCCGCGCCTACCTGACCGGAATGAAAAAGCGCGATTGGGGCCGCGTGATCTTCATCAGTAGCGAAAGTGGGATCCAGATTCCCGTCGAGATGATTCACTACGGGATGACGAAAACGGCACAACTCGCGATTTCTCGAGGTTTGGCGGAGACGTGCAGCGGCACGGGCGTGACGGTGAATGCAGTGCTGCCCGGGCCCACGAGGTCGGCAGGGGTCGAGGAGTTCGTCACCCAACTCAGCGGTGGAAAGCCCTTCGATGAATTCGAAAAGGAGTTCTTCCAACAGGTCCGTCCCAGCTCGCTCCTCAAGCGGTTCGCGCGGCCCGAAGAAGTTGCGAGCCTCGTGACTTATCTTTGCAGCCCACGCGCTTCGGCGACGAATGGAGCGGCCCTGCGCGTCGATGGCGGTGTCGTGCGCACGTGCTTTTAGGCGATGCAATCGCTGCGCGTTCTCACGCTGCTTTGCGTCCTCGCGGGCAATTCGTTCCCGCTCCTCCGAGCGAATGAAGTTCCCACGACGCTCGTCATCCCGGTCAGGGTTCACCTTCTCCATTCGTCTTCGGATCAGCGGCTGAGCACGACGTTGGAGAAGACCGATGTGGAGCGGATCTTTGGCAAAGTGAACAAGGTGTGGTCGGCTGCCAGCATCCGGTTCGACTTGGAGTCGATCTGCGACACCGCTGCGCTGGAGAGTGTCGCGCCGCCCAATCCCGGAAGATTCTGGGTCGTTGAGCGGCTTCCGAGGGCGCAGCTTCTGGCTCACGGACTGAACGTGATCTACGTGAAAGAGATCGAGCCGAACGGAATTTGGACTGGAGGCTTGGCCGTGGTCAAAGACACCGCCCGGCTTCGCAAAGTTCCGGATGGCTTGGATGAACCGCTGCCGAGGGTCACCTCCCACGAATTGGGACACGCCCTGGGACTGCCCCACCGGCAGGACCTGCTGAATCTCATGGCATCCGGGACTACCGGCTTCACGTTGAATGCGGCGGAAATTCAAACCGCGCGCGAAACCGCGCAGTCCAAGTTTGGTTCGGCCGCCACGCCGGCAGCAGCGGCGGAAGTTAACCCAAAGCCGACTTCGGACGATGATGCCCCGAAGTAGCGGAATGCTTCCAGAGAACGCCAAGCCCCTCACGAAATTTGAGGGGGAGCGGGTGAAGAGACTCGAACTCTCGACATCTTCCTTGGCAAGGAAGTGCTCTACCAACTGAGCTACACCCGCGTTGAAGCGGACGGGAAAGTAGGAGCCGGCTCGTGGACTGGCAACTTTTTTTTGTGCGGCTTTTCGCCGAGATTTTAGAGCTGCTCGCCGAGCTTCGCGGCGATGGCGAGAACGGCTTCCGTCTCGGCGGCGGTCCAGTCGTAAGCGCTCGGTTTGGCAATTCCGAGAACGCCGCGGAGTTCCCCGCCGACGAGCATCGGCACGGCGAGAGAGCCTTCCATGCCGGTCAGCTTCGCCGCCGGGCGCGCCTGACCCGAGGTGTCCGTCTGAAGGTTGCAAATGGTGACCGGTTCGCGGCGTTCCGCGGCGAGCCCGGCGATTCCTTTTCCGACTGGGACACTGGCGATGATCTCGACGACTGGTGGCGGAATATTCGCATGCGCGACGAGCTTCAAATCACCGCCCAAAAGACGATGGACGGTGCCGGCAGCGCACCCAAAATGGGCAATCGTCGCACAGAGCACTGAGTCGGTGGAGCCGGTCGCGAGGCTGTCCGCGATCGAGGCAGGAAGGGGAAATTCTTCGCTCATGCGCGCGATTTTGCGGGAAGGCAGCGCTCAAAGTCGAGGTCCACTGGACCCGACATTTCGCGTCGCCCGCAACCAATTCTCCCGTCAAGATGCTCCACGCGGATGCTGCCGAATGCCTACATTCTGATCGTCGAGGACAGTCCCACGCAGGCGCTGCAACTTCGTCATCTTCTGTTGCGCCATTTCCCGCGGGTCACTGTGGCATCGAGTGGCACTGCGGCGCTCGAACTCCTGGCCGGCGAGCGACCTGCACATCGTGATCAGCGATGTGAACATGCCAGGGATGGACGGCTACGAACTATGCGGACGCATCAAGGCGACGGACGCGTTCGCTCGTATCCCGCTGATCCTGATCACCTCGCTGATCGATCTCGCCGACGTGGTCAAAGGTCTGGAATGCGGCGCGAGCGGGTTTCTGTCCAAGCCGTACGACGAAGAACAGATCCTCGCCCGGGTGAACTTTTTACTCGCCAATCCAGAGCTGCACTCCGCGAAAATTACCGAGCCTGCCATCGAGATCGATTTCGGCGGCGAGCGCTATTTCATCGCGAGCCAGCGAGATCAGGTGCTCTCGTTTCTGCTCTCCACCTACGAGCTCGCGCTTTCGAAAAACCGGGAACTTCGCGCCGCGACCGATGCGCTGCGGACGCAAGCGAACGATCTGGAGCGCTCGAATCAGGAACTCGAGCAGTTCGCTTACATCGCATCGCACGATCTGCAGGAGCCGCTGCGCATGGTCGCCAGTTATCTCGGTCTGCTGGTGCGCCGCGCGGCGGAAAAGCTCGAGCCGAACGAGAAGGAATACCTGCATTTCGCGATCGATGGCGCCCAGCGAATGCAGCAAATGATCAGCGACCTTTTCGTCTTCTCGCGGGTGACGACGCAGGCCAAAGCCTTTGCCCAGGCTGATCTCGGGGAGGTGCTCCAGAATGCGCTCGCGAATCTCGAGGTCGCGATTCACGAGTCTGGAGCGAAAATCACGCACGACAAAATGCCGGCGGCGCAGGTCGATGCCTCGCAGTTCACGCAGCTTTTCCAAAACCTCATCAGCAACGCGTTGAAATTCTGCGCAGCCGAATTGCCCACCGTTTTCATCGGCTGCGAACGGAGTCGCGGAGAGTGGAGATTTTCGATCCGCGACAATGGGATCGGAATCGAAGAGAAGGAGTTCAAACACCTTTTTCAACTCTTCCACCGCTTGCACGGGCGCTCCGAATACCCGGGCTCGGGCATCGGACTCGCGGTCTGTAAAAAAATCGTCGAGCGCCACGGCGGTCGGATTTGGATCGAGTCGATCGTAGGGAAAGGCACGACGTTCTTCTTCTCTCTACCCGCGCTCTCGGTCGCCGCCGACTCGTGAGTGTGTCCGGATTTGGGCTTCAAACGCGCTCGCGCATCGGTCATTCGTTGCGCGTGAATCGCCTGCAGCAAATCCTCGAAATCAAACGCGCCGAAGTCGCCGCGCTCCTCCCGCGTCTCGAGCAACTCCGCGCCGCAGCGCTCCAGCGCAACGATTTCCGCGGATTCGGCACCGCGATCGATTGCGGGCCCGCGGCGCTTGGCTTGATCGCCGAGGTCAAAAAAGCGTCGCCTTCCGCTGGGACGATCGTCGAAAATTTCGATCCCGTCGCCGTGGCGGAGATGTATCAAGCGGCAGGCGCGCACGCTGTGTCGGTGCTGACCGACGCGCCGTTTTTCCAAGGCTCGCTCGGCTACCTCACGCAGATCCGCCGCGCGGTCGGGCTGCCGTGCCTCCGCAAGGATTTCATCATTCACGAGGCGCAAATTTTTGAAGCCTCCGTTGCAGGTGCCGACGCGATTTTGCTGATCGTCGCCGCACTCGAGCAGAGGGAGCTCGAGGCACTTTATAAAACCGCTGAGCTCTGCCAGCTCGATGTTCTCGTTGAAGTCCACACGCTCGAAGAACTCGACCGCGCACTCGATCTTGGCGCACGCATCATCGGCATCAACAATCGGAACCTCACGACTTTCACCGTGGATTTGGCGGCGACCGAAGAGATCAGCGAGGAGGTCCCGGAGGGTGTGATTTTAGTCAGCGAAAGCGGCATCAAGACGGGCGCGGATGCACAGCGCGTCTTTGCCGCCGGCTGCAATGCCATCCTTGTCGGCGAAGCGCTCATGCGCACGGGCGACGTGCCCGCGCAGGTGGGCGAACTGCTCGCGGTCAGCTAGGCAAAAAAACGTTGCGGCGGCAGCATTGTCCTTGGCTGGCAGATGCGCTCGACGAGGCCTGCCAGCTCTCGTGGCCGGTCAGGATCTCGATTTCGACGCGCAGGAAATAGATGGGCACCTCGAGGCTTCCGGCCTTGTGCGGGAAAACGGACGCTGTCCTTTTCGGTCGTCACGATGCAGTCGAGATCGCGCCGCACGCAGCGGGTCGACGAACTCCTGCAATTCCTCGTCGGTGAAGCGATGGTGGTCGGCGAAGCGCTTGGTGATTTCGAGATTCGCACCGAGCGCGGTGAGCTTTTCCTCGAAGCTCTCCGGCCGCGCGATGCCGGAGATGGCGCCGATGTATTTGCCGTCGAGGAACGCCAGCGGCCGCCGCTCGTCGGAGTAGAGATTCTGCAGATAGAGCGGCCGGTGCGTGCACTCGATGATCTCGGCGGTGCGGTTGTAGCTGCGGATGCGCTCGATCAGCGCGCGTTGTCCGGCAGCGATCGCTCTTCGTGATGAAGATGTAGCTCGCGCGGCGCAGATTCGCCGGCGGCTCGCGCAGGGTGCCGCGCGGCAGAAGGTACTCGTTTCCGAAAGGGCGCCTGCGCGGTCGATGAGGCAGATCTCCAGCCGATGCTTGAGCGTGCAGATACTGCATGCCGTCGTCGAGCATGAGCGTGTCGCACTCTCATCTCTCGGACGGCGTGGAGCGCGGCGCGCACGCGGTCCTTGTCCACGAGCACGATGACGTCCTTGAGCGACTTCGCGAGCATGTACGGCTCGTCGCCGGCGAAGCGGCTGTCGAGCAGCAGCCTCTGTGCCGTCGTGGACGATGCGCGGCTTGCGGCGCTCCATGCCCGAGCCACTTGCGCTGCAGGCGGCGGAAGCAGCGGCGGCTTCTTCGATTTGTAGCCGCGGCTGAGGATGGCGACGCGCCGGCCGTGGTCCTGCAAGGTGCGCGCAAACTTTTCCACGACCGGCGTTTTGCCCGTGCCGCCGACGGTGAGATTGCCGATCGAGATGACGAGGCAGCCGGGCGTGCGCTCGCGCAGAAAGCGCTGGCGGTAGAGCCAGAGCCGCGTCTGCACGCCATGCCGCGAAAGAGCCAGCTCAGCACGTAGAGAAACCAGCGCAGCAGCGCGGCGCGCTTGCCGTAGCGACGCTCGAGAATGACGTCGATGGCGAACTGCTCAAACGCTTCGAGCCAGCGGCGCATGGGTAGGAATTCTTAACGATGAACTTGGAATTTCGAATGCACGGGAATGTCCGTGCCGCCAGTGGTGAATTCAAGATTCGGTCCGTCGCGCCCCCTCATTGTCGGCGGTGGTGACGATGCGCGCGCCGGGACGATCGGCGGCCGCGAGCATCGCGCCGCCACGGCCTCGGGCCGTTCCAGGGCGACGCAGCAGATCGTCGAGCCGGAGCCGCTGAGGAATCCGCCGAGCGCGCCGGCCGCTTCGCCGGCGGCGATGACGCGCGGCAGAAACGGAATGAGCGTCTCGCGGATGGGCTGGTGGAGGCAGTCATCGAAGCGCCGCGCAGCAGCTCGTAATTCTGGCGCGCAAAGGCGGCGGTGATGCGGCAGGCATTGGCGCAACTGCGCGACGGCGCCGAGCGCGATCGAGTTGCGGCGGCAGGACGCGCGCGCGTCGGGCGTGGCGATCTCGAAGTCGGGGATGAGCAGGACGAATGCGAGCTCGGGCGCGACCTCGAAGCGCGCGCAGGCTGCGCGCCACCGCGCCACGGTGAAGCCGCCGAAGGCCGCGGGCGCGGCGTTGTCCGGATGGCCCTCGAGCTCCGCGCAGAGCTCAAAGATGCGCTCCGGCGAAGCCGCGCGCCGGCGAGTTCATTGAGCCCGTGCAGCAGGCCGAGCCGCACGGTGACGCTGCTGCCGAGCCCGCGGGAGCGCGGCACGTCGCCCTCGATCTCCCAGTGAAACGCAAACGGCGCGACTTCCGCGGCGGTGAAGAAACGAGCGGCAGCATCGGAGGCCATCACGCGGCTCGGCGGTGGTCCGCCGCGTGCGGACGGTCACCGCGGTTGTAAGTTTGCAGCGCGACACCGAGGCAGTCGTAACCCGGGCCGAGATTGGCGGTGGTCGCAGGCACGCGGATGGTGATCTCGTTCATGCGGCGAAAGTGTCGCGGCGGCTGCACAGCCGGTCAACCGCGAAGCCAAAAACCGGTGGCAGGATCAACGGTCATCACGATGCGAGAAGCCCGCTCCTTCATTGCGAAATCAAGTGCGAGTGGAACTTGGGAGTGGGAGTGGAAGCAGCTTTCCGGCGAGAATGGCCACCGCCCGATCGACTTGGGCGAGGCGCGCCAAGGGTGACATGAATGGGTGCGCCCGATGATCGGTGCCAGCGGCCTATTTCGAAAACGCAGGAAGAATCAACAGGTCCGGGCTCACGAGGAAAGATGCGCATTTCGCGCGCGAGACGACGCCGTCGGAGAGCGACAGCGCCGGATGCTCGTGTCCGATGAGCACGAGTCCGCCGCGTGCATGAGCGGCCCGCACCTGCTCGCGGCTGCGTCCTCGTCAGACGCATCGCCGTGCAGCAGGAGATGCGGCCCAGCGCGGAACTCAGCCACGACGCTGGAATCGAGACCGCAATCGCGGAGCAGTGGAACGAGATTCCGGTCGTGATTGCCTGTGACCAACCGCAATCTGCACCGCCCGGAAAGCTCGGCGAAAAGTGCGCAGAGTTCGTCCTTCAAAGCTGGCAGCGAGAGCGCACGGTGAACGATATCGCCGAGCAAAACCAATTCGCGCGGCGCGTAAGTTTCAACCAGATCGAGCAGCCGCGCGACCGTGTCATCGTCGGCGCTCACCGGTAGCAAATTCCCCTCGTGCCGATGCGCCCATGCGTAGCCAAGGTGCAGGTCGGCGACGGCGAGAACGGATTCCTTTTCCAGGAAGACGGCGCGTCTCGCATCGAGCACAATGCCCGGTGCGAGCATGAGCCTCGCTCGCGGATCAAGGGTGGGAGCAGCCTGACGGGTCACGGGGTGGTTTCGATTTCGCTCCACCATTGGTGGTAGAGCCGCTCCATCGTCTCGTACGGATCTTCCACGAGCAGCGCCTCCTTGATCTTCGTGGCATACATCGCGAAGGAGAGCGGCGGCACGCGGTCGACGCGGCGCAGGCGCACCGGACGCTGCGGCCTGCGCGTGCAGAAAGGCGAGCGCGCCTTCCGCATCGAGAAAGACGTGCAGCGTGTCGCGGCGCGCTTCGCGCAGCAGCACGTGATCGGGCTCGTGCTGCTGCAGCACGTTGAAAATCACCTCGGCGGACCACGCAGTTTTCGCACCGGCTTTTGCTCGTCGAAGTAGTTGCGGTAGACCATCAGCCCGGTCTGCGCGGCGTTGCGAAAGTGGTACTTCAGCATCTCGGATTGCGCCGAGCGCGGCGTGCAGCTCGCTCTCGAAACTCGCGCGGGTCAAGCAGCGCCGGCAGTTCCGCCTCGGCGAAGCGCTGGCGCGGCGCGACCGTGAGCACGAAGCCGTAGTCGTGCGGCGTGGCGATGGCGTTGCCGCCGCGCAGCTGGCTGAGGCGGAACGGTGACGACGCGGGCGAGCGCATCGTTGGCGGCGCGGCCGATGAGCGAGTGGAAGAAGTAATGCCGCGCCAGCGGCACCGCGGCTTGGTCGGCTCGCGCGCGAGCTACGCGCGGCCTGGCCTTGCGCGGTGCAGCTGTTGCGCGTCTCGATGAACTCCTCGACGAGCAGAAAATCCGCGGTCGGAATTTCCGAGAGCTCATGCTGCGCGACGTACATCCGCGAGATGATCTCGGCATTCGCGCGCTCGCAATCGAGCCGCTCGGCGATCCATCGCGCTGTCGAGTCCGGCGCGCCCAGCTTCGCAGACCGCGTCCGCAGTTCGCTCGCGAAAGGCGATGATCTCTTCGCAGACGCGATTGGAGAGCGGCATCTTGCTGGCGTTCCAGCGCGGCACGGTCGGCATCGCGCCCGGCGCCGGCGTGACCCACGCTTCCATCTGCGTCACGCGATCGAGCCGCACGGGACGCCCGCCCATCATGAAGACATCGCCGACGCGGATGAAGCGGATGAAGCTTTCCTCGACCGAGCCGAGCGCGCGCGTTTTCGGCCGCACGCGCACCGACCCGACGCTCGGGATGACGCCGATGTTTTGCAGAAACTCGCGGCGCACGCGGCCCGGCGCGTGTCTCGAAAACTCTCGTCGTCGAGCTCGATCTTGCCGAAGACTTCGGTGTATTGCCGCCGCAGCGATGCGCCGCCGCCGGCGAGGTAATCGAGCACGTCGTCGAATTCCTGCTTCGTCAGGTCGCGAAACGGGTAGGCACGCGCGGACGAGCGCCAGCGCTTCCGCGCGCGTCCAGCGCTGCGGTGCAGCCCATGCTCACGAGATGCTGCGCGAGCACATCGAGCGGCGCGTGCGGGATGCGCACCTCGTCGAGCTGGCGGGCGCGCGCGAGCAGCACGGTGGCGCAGGCTTCGACGAGATCGCTGACATTCGTGGCCATGAGCATGCCGCGGCTGACGGCGTGGATGTTGTGCCCGGCGCGGCCGGCGCGTTGCAGCGCTTTGCTCACGCCCTTCGGCGTGGACATCATCACGACGAGATCGACCGAGCCGATGTCGATGCCGAGTTCGAGGCTGGTCGAGCAGACGACGGCGCGCAGTTCGCCGCGCTTCAGCCGATCCTCGACTTCGCGCCGCACGTCGCGCTCGAGCGAGGCGTGGTGACATTCGATGCGATCGGCCAGCTCGGGAAAGTTTTCGCGCAGCCAGAAGGTCGTCGCTTCCGCGCCGGAGCGGACGTTGCAGAAGACGAGCGTGGTGCGGTGCTTCGGATGAGCTCGCCGAGTTCGCGGATGAGCCGCTCGCCGGTGTAGCCAGCCTCGGGATACGGGTTCTTGCGCAGCGGCGTGTAGACGCTGCAGCTCGACGCGTTTCTTCGTCGAGACATCGACGATCTCGCAGTCGCCGTCGGTGCCGACGAGGAAGTGCGCGACTTCGCGGGAGCGGCGCGACGGTGGCGGAGAGGCCGATGCGCTGCAACCGCGGCCGAGGCGCTCCGCGGAGCATGCGGCGAGCCGCTCGACGCTCAGCGCGAGATGCGCGCCGCGCTTGTTGTCCGCGAGCGCGTGGATTTCATCGACGATGAGCCAGCGCACCGTGCGCGAGCAGCGGCAGCCATTTCTCCTGGCTGAGCAGCACGCAGAGGCTCTCCGGCGTGGTGAGCAGGATGTGCGGCGGCTTGGTGAATTGCCGCGCGCCGCTGCGCTCGCGCTGGTGTCGCCGCTGCGCAGCTCGACGCGGACGGGGGCTTTTCGCCGAAGATCTCGCGCAGCGGTTCGCGAGATTCTTCTCGAGGTCGTAGCTCAGCGCGCGCAGCGGCGAGACGTAGACGCACTGGATGCGAGTTCGGCAGCGTCGCCGCGGCGTGTTGCGGCGCGAGCGGAGTCGAGCACGGAGAGAAAGGCGGCGAAGGTTTTGCCGGTGCCGGTCGGCGAGGCGATGAGCACGTTTTCCCCGCGCGGATCCGCGGCCACGCCGCGCGCTGCGCGGGCGTGGGCTCGCCGTATTTCGCGCGCGAACCAGCGAAGACGGGAGCGAACGACGGCGGCGGCGGGCATGGGCGATGCAAATTCGTGCGGGAGTCGATTACAGTCAACGACTCGCCATGCAGATATCCGCATTTTTGAAGCCGGAATTTACCGCGAAGCAGCGAAGGGGCGGAGCGAAAGGGGGAAGGTGGAGCTGTTTTTTGGCAATGACGGGACTTTTCCTCTGCTCGGCGCCCAGATGCACATCTCGGCTGCGGACCGCCGCAGAGCCGAAGCGCGAATTTCGCGGCGCGTGGGTGGCCACGGTTTACAATCTCGACTGGCCGTCGAAGCCGGGGCTGCCGGCGGCGCAGCAGAAGGCGGAATTCCGCGCGCATCCTCGATCGCGCGCGACGGCGTTGAAGCTGAACGCCGATCCTGTTCCAGGTGCGCCCGGCTGCGATGCGTTCTACGCTTCGAAGCGCGAGCCGTGGTCGCGTTTATCTGACCGGCAAGATGGGGCAGGGACCGGATCCGGGCTACGATCCGCTGGCGTTTGCGATCGCGGAGGCGCACGCGCGCGGACTCGAACTGCACGCGTGGTTCAATCCCTTCCGCGCGCTGACGAATGCAGCGACGCCAGTGCCGGCGAATCACGTGACCACAGCCGCATCCCGAGTGGATTCGCCGCTATGCGAGCGCAACTCTGGCTCGATCCCGGCGAGCCCGGCGCGCGGCGATTACGTGCAATGGAGGTGATGCTCGATGTGGTGCGCCGCTACGACATCGATGGCGTGCACATCGACGACTATTTTTACCCGTATCCGGTGAAAAAGGGCGGCGGGGTGCAGGCGTTTCCCGATGACCCCAGCGTGACAGCGCGCGGGCGTGTCGGCTGAGCGGACGCGACGATTGGCGGCGCGACGAATATCAATCGTTTCGTGCGAAGCATGTATCGCGGCGTCAAGGAGCGAGAAACGCTGGGTGAAGGTCGGCATCAGCCCGTTCGGCATCTGGCGTCCGCGCGTGCCGGCGACGATCGAGGCGCGGACTCGATGCGTACGGGCATCTCTTCGCGGATTCGCGGCACTGGCTGGCGCGAAGGCTGGTGCGATTACCTCTCGCCGCAGCTTTACTGGAGCATCGAGCCGGCGAAGCAGAGTTTCCCGGTGCTGCTGAATTGGTGGCGGCAGCAGAAGCCGCGCGGGCCGGCCGATCTGGCCGGGCATCGCGACGGAGCGCGTCGGTGCGAATCGACCGCCGCCAGCGAGATGCGCGGCAGATCAACTCACGCGGCAGGGCGACCTGAGCGACAACGCGCCGGGGCACATTCACTGGAGCATGAAGGCGCTGATGCGCAACCAGGGCGGGGTGAGCGATGCGTTGCTTCGCGAGGTCTACGGCGAACGGGCGGAACCGCCGCGCCGCTAAAGCCCATCCAGCGATGGCGCGACAGCACTGGCAGGCGGCGCTCGATGAACCGTGCCCGTACTTACCGGGCGGGCGGCGACGACCGATTACCGCATTCTGACCGATGTGACGCCGCAGGAACACGAGGCGATGCTGGTCCGCGGCTGGCGGCGTTTCGGGCTGCAATACTTTCGGCCGGAATGCACGGGATGCATGGAGTGCGTGTCGCTGCGGATCGCTCTGGCGACCTATTGCCCGACGAAGAGCCAGCGGCGGGCGTGGCGCAAATGCGGGCATCTGCGGGTCGAGGTGGCGCCGCCGCAGGTGTCACCGGAGCGCCTCGAGCTGTTTCGCGCGTGGCACGCGATGCGCGAAGCGACCCGCGGCTGGATTTCGAGCGTGATGAATGCGGAGGAATACGCGGCGACATTCTGCCCGCCGAATCCGTGCGCGCGGGAGATGGCGTATTACGACGGCGATCGTCTGGTCGCGCTCGGACTGATCGACGTCACGACGCGGGCGGTGAGTTCGATTTACTTTTTCTATCACCCGGACATCGCGGCCTCTCGCCCGGCGTGGCGAGCGTGCTCTTCGAGATGGAATGGGCGCGGCAGCGGGGCTGCACGCACCTTTATCTCGGCTACCGCGTGCTCGGCTGCCCCTCGACGGCCTACAAGTCGCAGTACGGCCCGCACGAGTTGCTCGTCGACCGCCCGGGCTTTGACGAAATGCCGGTGTGGACCGCCGTCGGCTAGCAGTCTACGCGGACTTCATCTGCGCGAGGCAGTGCAGGAGGTAGGGGAGCAGCTGCTTCTTGCGCGAGACGACGCCGGCGAGTTCCCAGATGTGCGGGCTGTGCTGCGGGTAGTCGATCGTTTGCAGAAACTCGTCCGCGCCTTGCACGAGGAGGAGCGAGGTTTGGTCGTTGATGTCGGTGACGAGCAGGCAGGCGAAGAGCAGGCCTTCGCGCGTGCGGTAGGCGTCGAGCGCGGCGAGCAGGGCGTCCCGCTTTTCGTCGAAATGCGCGAAGGTCAGCTCCTCGATCTGCGCGACGCTGAAGCGGTGGCCCGCCTCCTCGTAGGGCTTGCAGTCGGCGGTGATGGCCTGCTCGGCGGTCATCGTGAGCAGCGGCGAGCCGACGCTGAAAATCTGCGCGGCGAGTTCGTCGGGATCGACGCCGGCGATTTTCGAAAGGCGGTTGAGCAGGTCGCAATCGACCGGCGTGGTGGTCGGCGAGGTGAGATTCAGCGTGTCGGAGACGAGGCCGGCCATGAGCAGGCCGGCGATGGGCGGCGGGATCGGGATGCCGAGCTGCTGGTAGCACATGGTGACGATGCTGCTCGTGGAGCCGACGGGGTTGTTCCAAAAAAGGATCGGCGTGTCGCTGGAGAAGCCGCCGAGCTTGTGGTGATCGAGGATTTCGACGATCGGCACCTTGTCCGCGCCGCGCACGGCCTGGGCGAGTTCGTTGTGATCGACGAGGATGAGCTGGCGCGGGATTTCCTTGAGGAAGTCGGACTTCGACAGAATGCCGACGAGCGTGCCGTGGTCGTCGAGGACGGGGAAGATGAAGGCGGCGCTTTGCGCGGCGAGGTGGCGGGCGTCGTCGAGCAGGGTGTCGGGCTGGAAGCTGCGGTAGTCGGTCTCGATCATGCGCCCGACGCGGACGGCGCCGCGCGCGAGGAGCACGCTGGTCGCGGTGTCGTGCGGCGAGCTGATCATGGTGACATTCGCCGCGCGCGCGGCGGCGCGGATTTCCTCGTCGATCGGCAGGCCGCCGGTGACGACGATCGCGTGCACGCGCGCCTCGATGGCCATCTCCTGAATGTGCGGGCGGTCGCCGACGAAGAGGACGACTTTGCGTCGCGGTATTTCTGGCCGGACGCGCGGCGAAAGGATTCCTGCGCCATGGCGCCGACCATGAGGAGTTGCTCCTCGGGCTCTGCGAGAGCGAGCCGGTGACGAGCGCGCCGCCGAAGGTGGTGACGATGTCGGCCAGCGAAGCGGTGATCAGTCGCGCGCTGGCCGGCTTCCTCGCGCGGCGGAAAGAGGTGGTGGCTGACCTTGAAGGCGCTGAGCAGGCCGAGGCAGCGGTTGCTTTCATCGACGACGGGCAGGCCGCGCAGGCGTTTCTTGTCGATGAGCTGGAGGGCGTCATAGACCGGCGAATCGGCGCGCACGGAAATGACGCGCGACTCCATGACGTCGCTGACGCGCGGCGAGAGGTCGTTGATCAGCGACGGGCGCCTCGACGCCGAATTTTTCGAGGACGAAATCGATGCGTTCGTTGGTGTTGCCGGCGCGCGCGGCGATGACGTCGGTCATGCCCGCTGAGGCGCTTGAGCTCGGCGTAGGCGACCGCCGAGCAGATGGAATCCATGTCGGGATTCTTGTGGCCGATGACGATGGTTTGCATGGGACGCGGATAGCAGGCCGATTTGAGAAAAGGCAGGTTCGTGCGTGACGCGCAGAGCGCGCGTGACACGAAGCAATTTCTCGTCCTGCTGAGGACGGACCGACGATCAGCGGTGCGCCCGCTTGATTGACGCCATTTTCTTCCGGTCGGTGGCGCTCGCTGGATTGTAGCGAGAGCCGTGTTTTCGGCGGAAGAGGTCCTCGTGGCTTGGCTCGCTCCGTTCGCTCGAAGGAGTGACGGTCGGCGGCGTTTGATCGGCTGACTCGTGGGCGTGCTCGACGGAGCTTTGATCAGAACTGGGGCCCCTCAAATGACGGATGACATAGCGGACGGGAGCGGTCACGGTGGAGGTGATGACGTGGAGCGTGGACGGTTCGCGTTCCGCATGCTGGGGCGTCGGATCTTGAGTCGCAGCCGACGGTGCGGCTTCGCGATACTCGCTCGCAGGGCTGATGCGAGTCACCCCGGTCGGTCGATTTTCCGGGGCTACCCGAGCGAAATCCTGCGGTCCGGCGGAGGGGTCTGTCAGGTAGGATTTGCTGGTCACCTCGGTGATTGTTTTCGCACGGACGAAAAAGCGCAATTGTCCTTCGAGATCGGTATTGGGGAGCCAAAGCGGCCGGCTGAGTTGGTCATCCATCAACCAAAACGGGGAGCCTGGAGAGGTGTGGTCACTGTAAATCACCGCAGTCCGGGAGCCGCTCCGCTCGTAGAAGCGCTGGCTGCCCGTGTAGCTGTAGGTGACCACTTGATGCGGCACACCGTCGCGGAGCAGGACGCGGTGGAGCTCCTCGGCGTAGGCGGTGGAAGGATCGTCGGATGCCGGTGCCTCGACGCGGACTCTCGAGACGGTGTCCCAAGTGCTGGATCGTTTGAACAATTGGCAACCGCTGAGGGCGAGGCAAAGGATGAGGGAAAGTGGTGCGAGCTTCTGCATGGAAATGGCGAAGTTGACGAATTGGTGGCCGCTCGTATCCGATTGTCGAGCATGCCTCAACCGAAAATTCACGCATCCACCCGGAAGCCGTCGAGTTGCTTCGCGCAGCACGGCAGCTACGTTCAACCAAAATGAAGCTCCCCGTGACCCTCCTCGCCCTGATCGGAATGTTAACCGCCAGTGTCCTGGCCGCAGAAAAAAAAACGATGAAAGCTGAATCCACTCCTGCCACCGCGTCGCCTGGCGAAACTCAGCGGATCACCTTTGGCGGCGGTTGCTTTTGGTGCATCGAAGCGGTCTTTCAGCGACTCGATGGCGTCAAATCCGTGGCTTCCGGTTATGCCGGGGGCACGGTTGCGAATCCAACCTACAAGCAAGTCTGCACGGGCGAGACGGGTCACGCCGAAGTGGTCCAGATTGAATTTGATCCGGCGAAAATCAGCTTCGGGAAATTGCTTGAAGTTTTCTGGGCGGCGCACGATCCCACCACACTGAACCGGCAGGGTCACGATTCCGGCACGCAGTATCGCTCGGCGATCTTTTACGAAAACGAGGAGCAAAAGGCCGCCGCCGAGAAATCGAAGGCGGAGGCGAAAGGCGAGTTCAAGGATCCCATTGTCACGGAAATTGCGCCGCTGACCGTTTTCTACAAAGCCGAGGACTATCATCAAAATTACTACAACGACAACGCCGGAAGTAATCCCTACTGCAGCGCGGTCATCCGGCCGAAGCTGCAAAAGCTGCTGAAAAAAGGGATGATCAAGGATACCCCGACGAAGTAGTTGAGCACGTCCGCGGTCTTGGGCCGCGAGGATGTTCGACCGGGGGCGGGCAACGCGCCGGAGAGGCACGCCCTGACGCGGTCTAAAGCTGTTGGGCGCTTCCGGAAAACCCTGCTTGACGCCCCCAAGGTCTCTGCCTCTAATCCGCGCCTTTTCCGCCTGGGAATGCTTCCCGGGCAGATGGCCCCTGCTTCCCAACGCCCATGAATTTCCGCTCAATCTCGACGTTTGCCGCCCTCTTGCTCGCGGTATGGATCGGCCTCGTCCCCGCTTTCGCGCAGCAGCCTGCGGCTCCGATTGTCCGCTCGATTCAAGTGCAGTACGCTGGAGGCGCCAGCATCGCCAAAGAGAAAATCCTCGCAAACATGCAGACGCGCGTGGGACGGCCGTATGACGAGCGGACCGTGGAGGAAGACATCCGGAATCTCTATGCGACTGGCAACATCACCAATGTCCGCATCTTCGGCGAGCCCGAGGCTGACGGAGTCAAAGTGATCGTTGTCGTGCAGGCAAAAGCGCAAGTGACCGAAGTGATTTTAAACGGCGTGGAAAAGGTCAAGCAGGGGCGGATCCGCAAGGAAATTAGCATCAAACCCGGCGACACGCTCAACGAAGCGAACCTCGAGGCAGACCGCCAGAAGATCCTCGATTACTACGCCGGCAAGGGGTTCACGGAAGTCGATATCCGCTACAATGTAGAGACGAATGAAAAGCTCGGCACCAGCCGGGTGACCTTCACCGTGAATGAAGGCGGGAAAGTCGTCCTGCGCTCAGTGAAGTTTGAGGGCAACTCGGTGCTTAGAGATTCCGAAGTGCGCAAGGTAGTGAAGACCAAGCCGAAGAGTTTGTTGAGCTTCCTCACCAAAAGCGGGCGGCTCAACGGTGAAGCGCTGGATCAAGACGCCAACGCCATCCGCGAGCTTTACCAGAGCAAAGGGTATATCGATGCGGAAGTCGCGGCACCGACGATCAATCGCACCGGGGACCGAGCCGATGTCATCTTCACCATCCGCGAGGGCGCGCAATATCACGTCGGAAACGTGAGTTACAGCGGCGTGCAGGTCTTCAGCCAGGAGGAACTGACCCGGAATTTGAAGATCAAGTCGGGCGAGATTTATTCACCTCAAGCCGTGAGGTCGGATGTGAAGGCTATGCAGGATCTCTACGGTTCGCGGGGCTACCTCGATTTCCAAGCCGGTGCCGACCCAACTCCCGCCGGTGGCGGCAATATCAATGTTTCATTCCGAATTGATGAAGGTGTGCAGAGTTATCTCGAGCACATCAATATTTCGGGGAACGTTCGGACGAAGGACAAGGTCATCCGCCGCGAAGTAGCCGTCGCCCCCGGAGATGTCTTCAACACGGTGCGTGTTGATGCGAGCAAGCAACGTTTACAGAACCTGAATTACTTTTCGAAGGTCGATAGCTACCCGGCTGACACGCTCGTTCCGGGACGCAAAGACCTCAACATCGTGGTCGAGGAAAAGCGCACGGGTTCGCTCAATTTCGGGGCTGGTTTCAGCTCGATCGACAACTTGCTCGGCTTTGCGGAAATTACACAGAGCAATTTCGACGTAACCAATTGGCCGCACTTCACCGGCGGAGGCCAGAAGTTCCGTGTCCGCGCGCAATACGGCACCCGCCGCAAAGATTTCATCCTTTCCCTGACGGAGCCTTACTTCCTCGACTACAAGATTTCGCTCGGGGGCGAGCTCTTCTATCGCGATGCCTCGTTCGTCAGTTCCGTGTATGATGAGCGCCGCTATGGCTTCGACATCAACGCCCGCAAAGCGCTGAACGAGTTCACCTTCGTTCGCTTCGGATATCGGTTGGAGGAAATCGGGATTCACAACGTCGATGACGATGTGTCTCAGGCCATCAAGGACGAGGTGGGCGACCGGATCAAAAGCCAGATCTCGACTGGCATCACTTACGATACTCGCGACTCCGTTTTCCTGACTCGCAAAGGCGAACGCGTCGACTTGCAGGTCTATGTCGCCGGTGGACCGCTCGGAGGAAACACGGATATTTACGGCTTTGATCTGGAAGCGTCCAAATACTTTCACCTGCCGTGGGACACGATCCTCACGCTGAATGGCGAGATCGCCAGCGTCTCGACGTGGTCCGGTGGCGATCGCGTGCCGATCTTTGACCGACTTTATCTCGGTGGCGCAAACAACCTTCGTGGCTTCAAATTCCGCGACGTGGGACCAAAGGACAACAATGGCGAACCGATTGGTGGCAACAGCCTGATTCGCGCGACCGTGGAATATACCTTCCCGATCGTGGAAAAGGTGCGCGGAGCCGTCTTTTACGACGTCGGCGGCGTGAGTTCCGGCAGCTACAGCTTTGGCGGGAACATCAACAGCGATGCCGGTATCGGCGTCCGTCTGGACTTGCCCATCGGCCCGATTCGCATCGACTACGGCATTCCGATCACCTCGGACCGATTCAACGATTCGGGTGGTAAATTCAACTTTAACATCGGCTATCAATTTTGAACGAACCTCGAGACAGGCGGTCTGACGCCACTCGAATTTCCAATCCGACCCCAAATAACGACATGAAAAAACACCTCCTCCTCCCGATCCTCGTCGCCGCGCTCGGCCTCGGTTCGACCACCGCTTTTGCACAGACCTTCAAGGTTGGCACCGTAGACATGAAGAAAGTCTTCGAGAGCTATTACAAAACAAAGGATGCGGAATCCCGGATCAATGAAGCGCGTAACTCGGCCAAGAAGGAACTTGATGATCGGATGGACGTCTACAACAAGGGCGTTAGTGAGGTGAAGAAACTCAACGAGGAGATCGACAAGCCTGAGCTGAGCAAGGAGGCCAAGGATCAGAAGTCGAAAGCGCGCGACGAGAAGGTCTCCGAGTTGAAAAACATGGAGCGCGAGATCAATGAATTCCGCCAGACCCGCGAGAAGCAGTTGCAGGAACAAAGCGTCCGCATGCGCGGCGGGATTGTGGATGAGATCAACAAGGTCGTCACCGACAAGGTGAAGTCCGACAACTTTCAGATGGTTTTCGACAAGTCCGGTCCCAGCCTCAATGGCGTGCCAGTGGTCCTCTACTCCAAAGACGAGTATGACTTCACCGCGGATGTGGTGACGGCGCTCAATAAGAACAAGGGCAGCGATACGGCGGCCGCGCCCGAAAAGGCGCCGGAGAAAGCTCCCGTCAAGAAAAAGTAAGGCAACGCTGCCGTGCAGTTTACGGTTCACGATCTGGCCGCCCACTTGGGCGGCCAGTTTGCTTCCAGCGAAGCTGGTTCGACTTTGATTACCGGGGTTGCGGCGATTCCGGAAGCAGGCGCTGGCGACGTTACCTTTTTCGGGAACGCCAAGTATCTGGCAGCCTTGAAAAGTTGCCGCGCCTCGGCGGTCTTGGTCCCGCTGGATTTTACGGAGCAGGTGTCCGCGGTGGCGATTCGAGTGGAAAATCCGTCGTTGGCTTTCGCGCAACTGCTCAAGGAATTTGCGCCCGAGGCGGTGAGTTTTCGCCCCCGGCATTCATCCGACAGCCGTTATCGGAAAAAGTGTACGGTTAGGCGAAGGAGTAAGCGTACAACCCTACGCGGTGATTGAAGACGGCGTGGAGATTGGAGCAGGCAGCGTGATCGGAGCGCACAATTATCTCGGGCACGGAGCGAAGGTTGGGGCGGATTGCCAATTCGCGGCACGCGTCACCCTCGGCGCCCGATGCACGGTCGGGAACCGGGTTGTCTTACACAGTGGCGTGGTCGTGGGGAGTGACGGATTTGGCTTTGAGTTTGCCAACGGCCGACATGTCAAAATCCCGCAAACCGGCATCGTCCAGATCGATGACGACGTCGAGATCGGGGCGAACACCACGGTGGATCGTGCGCGCTTCGGGCGGACATGGATCGGGGAAGGGACGAAAATCGATAACCTCGTGCAAATCGCGCACAACGTCGTGATTGGAAAGCATTGCATCCTTGTGGCGCAAACCGCGATTGCCGGCAGTTCCAAGCTCGGGAACTACGTGACGATGGCAGGACAAACGGCAGTTGTGGGGCACATCGAAATCGGCGATCAGTGCGTCGTGGCGGCGCGAAGCGGCGTGAGCAAGAATCTCGGGGCAAAAGAAATCGTTTGGGGTTCGCCCGCGGTTCCGATGCGGGAGGCTAAAGAGCAAATGGCCTACACTCGGCGATTGCCAAAACTTTACGCGCGGGTTAAAGCACTTGAAGCGGCAGCCCAGTTGCCCGGGAATCTCTGAACGACGCGAACGCCTCGCTTGTCTCTGATGCCGATGGATGCTAGCCTCACGGTCCGCCAGACGACTGTTTATGCCTGCTCCGAAGCGCAAAACCGCAACGCTAAAACTACCGCTCCAGCGACAGTTTGCGTTTCAGGAGAAGGGCCGTTTTTTTGATCTGCGGGTCATTTTCGACAAGCTCAATGCCCGCTATTTTCGCAACCGGCTGAAAGGCTACAGAATCGTGTGGGGACGCCGCCGCCGGCAGCGCCCGCGGGATGAAATCGTCTTCGGAACGATTCAGGAGCATGACCGGATTATCCGAATTCACCCGTTGCTTGACCGGGCGGTAGTCCCTGCATGGTTTCTCGAATACGTGGTCTATCATGAGATGTGTCACGCGGTGGTGCCGGACATTTTCGATGCGCACGGTCGGCGGATTGTCCATCACGCAAAATTCTTTTTGCGCGAGCGAAAGTTCCATTGGTTCCGGCGCGCAAAGGCGTGGGAAGAGGAGAATTTGGGGCGGTTTTTAAGGTAGCTGGCACTCCGGCCGATGGACGGCAGCAACGTCGGTGAAAGGGGGTGCGGATAGAGCCCAAAGCGCTCCTTGTCAGCGAAATGGGACTTCCTCTCATGCCCCTTCGCAACGGTGACCGGCAGCGATCATGAGAAATGCCAGCCTGACCTACGATGGGCGTGGCGGGATACGGCGGCACGGCCACGAAATCCAAAATGGTTTCCATTGCCAACGGAAGCCCCGTTGTGATGCTGCGACCGGCGCGCTCAACGACACGACCGGCGTGATCGTCGGTCAGGCCACATGTGGCGACAGCATCGCTCTCAACCACCCTGAGCATCAACCCCCAGCGCCGATACGAATATGCTGCGGTCGATTCAAGCTGTAGTGCACCAGCCCCAAGGCGCATTCGGCGCTAAAAGATCTCGCATTTTTCGCAGAGGTATGAGTTCTCATCCGCACATGAGCACTTTGACATCCATGAGAGTTTTTTTCGCCGCTCAAACTTCTCGCTCCGCCGCCGCCGCCGCCGCCGTTTTTACCGCGTTTAGCTTCACCGCCTGTGCCACGCGCGAGTCGACGCCAGCCCCGACTTCTGCGGGGGTCGCGACTATCGATCGGCTGGGTTACAGTCACGACGCCTTCACAAGAGCAATCGCGAAGCAAAAGTTGGATTCGAAGCCTCAGGAAGTCACTGCGGATTCGGTTCCAGTCTATCTGGTCAATCTCGTCGACGACTTGGAATTGCTAGCGTGGAAGTATAACGAATCGGCATGGATCGCCGTTAAGCCACCCGTGGCCCGCACCAGTCCGCGCGAGCCGAAGGAGTGGAAGCTCGCTCTCACGGATCGTCCGGTTGGCTGGCAGAAAATCGGCGTGATTCCCAAAGGCACGACTTACACGATCACGGGCCGTTTTCGCATTGCTTCAGCCGGCACCGCGGCGGACATTCCGACAGGCCGCGGCGTCATCGGTCAGCAGCGAAAGGAACTGGTGCTATTCATGGGACGTCCCCAGAAGACCTATCCCGCACGGCCGCCCACGAAGTCGAAACCGGCAACCTCCAAGCCGGCGGCAGCCGCGGCCAATGCGCTGACGGTCGGACGCAACGTGGCGTGTCTCACGCCCCTTGGATAGCCTCGCGAGCTAGGTTTTCGCGGGTTTCTCCCGCACCACTTCGCGAGCCGTTTTATCCTCGCGCAGGCCGAGAAAAACAGGGTGTCGCAGCTTCCCATCAAACGTCCATTCGGTGAATTTTACCTGACACACGCTCGTCGGTTTGAGCCAGGTGCAGCGCTTCATTTCCCCTGGTGTGATGTTCTGTGACCAGCGCCCTCCAGCCTTTTCCGGGAGGTTGGCAAAAGGACAATTCGCGACGCGAAGTTTTGTAAATCGCGCGTGCATTTCGCGAAGCAGCGCCGCGCTGAATCCGGTTCCTACTTTTCCCGCGAACTTTAGTTGTTTCTCCTCGAAAAAACCGACGAGCAGCGCGCCGAAGTGTTGCCTCGTCCCCTGCGGGGGCGTGTATCCACCTATCACAAACTCCTGTTCATTTACGCATTTCAGTTTGATCCATGCGCCACTCCGCTTGCCAATTTCGTAGGCCGAGCCGATGCGCTTTCCAATGATGCCCTCAAGTCCGCGCGCCTTTACCTGCGCGAGTAGCTTTTTCGGGTCGCCCTTAATATTCGCGGAAAAGCGGAGTAGGCCTGCCGCATCGTGCACAAGCGGTTCGAGTTTCTCTTTTCGCTCCGCGAGAGGCAGACCGCTTAGGTCATGTCCGTCGTGGTGCAGGAGGTCGAAAAGATAGAAGCAAAGTGGCGGCCGTTCTTCGCCGAATTCGTAGGCTTGGAGCAGTTGAAAAGAGGATCGGCCAGCATCGTCGAGCGCCACAATTTCTCCATCGAGCACCGCGCGTTCGGCTTCGATTTGCGCGACCGCTTCGACGAGCGCGGGAAACTTCTTTCCGAGATCCTTTCCGTTGCGCGAAAGCAATTCTACGTGGCTCCCATCCTTGATCGCGAGCGCTCGGAAGCCATCGAACTTAAGCTCCCAAATCCAGTCGCCATCGCTCGGCGGCGCACTCGCCAGTTTCGCTTTCATCGGCTCGACAAACTTCGGTTTCGTGCCGGAGCCGCCGCTCTTTTGAGTGGCCGGTTTCACGGCTTTCGCCTCGCCGCCCGCCCGCGCGCGCACGCGTTCTTTCAAGGAACTTTTCGCAGGAGGGGAGCTGCGATTCGATTGCCATTCCGCGTCGTGAGCCGCGGCGATTTGCCGCAAGGTGCGGCCGCTGATGACCGATTCATCGTCTTTCTTTTTGGAAACGGGGCGCATCGCTTTGCCGCTCTTGATCAAGAGCCAGTCGTGACTCTCCTCGCCTCGCGTGCGGACCAACGTCCACTCGCCGTCAAGCTTTGTGCCGTGTAGCGCGAAATGAAGCTTGCCCTCGTCGAGATCGGTTTCTGGCTTGCCGCCAAGTGGTTCCCAAGTTCCCTCGTCCCAGACCATCACGGTGCCACCCCCATACTGTCCTGCGGGAATGATTCCTTCAAACGTGGCGTAGTCGATCGGATGATCCTCGACCTGCACCGCGAGACGTTTTTCGGCGTGGGCGAAAGGCGGACCTTTAGGCACTGCCCACGACTTTAGGGTGCCGTCAAGTTCCAGTCGGAAGTCGTAATGCAGCCGCGACGCGTCGTGCTTTTGGATGACGAAACGGAGTTGTTTTCGCCGCTTCTTCTCCGTCTTCGCAGGCGGCTCGGCGGTCTTGGAGAAGTCCCGTTTCCGCTGGTATTCGCGCAGCGACATCGCGCGGTCCCGCTACGCGGCTTTCTTGTGTGCTCGAGCCTTCACCGCTGGTTTGGCTTTGCCCGATTTCTTGGAAGCGCCCGTCTGCGCAAGGCTCTGCTGGAGCACGGAAACGAGATCGATGACTTTGGTCGCGCGCGGCGCCTTGGTGGTTTTTGGCGCCTCTTGGTCGGGATTGTCGACTTTCTCCTCGATCAGCTTTTCCAGCGCGAGGCGGTAGTCATCGGTGTATTTTTCTGGTTCCCATTTGTCGGTCATCGAGGCGATCAGTGATCTGGCCATGTCGAGTTCCTTTTTGCCGACGCTCGTCGTGGAAGGCTTCTTGAATTCGCTGGCGTCGACGAGTTCATCGGCAAAACGCATGAGTTCGAGCATCAGCCCACGGTCATGAGGCTTGACCGCGGCGAGGTGCTGCCGTGTTTTGATGACCACTTTGGCGATACCAATCTTGCCCGTGCTTTCCAGCGCTTCACGGAGCAGCACATAGGCTTTGTCGCCGCCCTTTTCCGGCTCCATGTAGTAGGGCTTGTAGAAGTAGATCGGATTGACCTCCTCGAGTTCCACGAAATCGGTGATGTCCACGGTCTGGGTTGCTTCGATATCCGCGCGTTCGAAATCCTCTTCTTTCAGGACGACGAACTTTCCTTTCTCGAACTCATAGCCTTTGACGAGGTCCTTCCATTCGACCTCTTTCCCATCCACTTCGGCCACTCGTTTGTAATTTACGGGGCTCAAGTCGCTGCCGCGGAGCAGACGGAACTTCAACTCTTCCCGGCGTGCTGCCGGGAAGAGGGCGATGGGAATATTGACCAGCCCGAAGCTGATCGCGCCTTTCCAAATGGCACGCATCGCGGGCGGGACTTACGTGCAGCCGCGGATGAGAAAGAATAGTACGAGAATCGGAATCGGGATGCCGAGAATCCAAAGGAGAATGTAACCGATGGCGCCTTCATCCGAATCGCGGTAGTCGTGCATTTTCATACTTCCGATTCGGGTGAGAGTGTGAGAATGCGCGTAGTCCGCATACCCAACCGCGCCGCAGTGCGTTGGCGAATCCGAGCCGAACCCATGCCTCATTCTTCCCCGCCCGAACCACCGTCAAAGCCCAAGTCGCTGCGTGATAGGTTTGTCGCCATCGCGCGACGCACTTCCGAGGCGACTGGGACCGCGTGGGCATTTCTGGCCGCGGTCATGATCGTGGTCATCTGGGCCGCGTGCGGGCCGATGTTTCAATATTCCGAGACATGGCAGCTCGTGGTCAATACCGGCACGACGATCATCACGTTCCTGATGGTCTTTCTCGTCCAGAGCACGCAGAACCGCGACTCGAAAGCGGTGCATCTCAAGCTCGACGAATTGATCCGAGCGATGAAGGGAGCGCGCAACGATCTCGTCGATCTCGAGGAGCTTTCGGAGGAGGAGCTCGAAAAGTTGGCGGATGAATTTAAGCAGCTCCACGAGCGCGCCTGTCACACGGTGAACCGTCGCGCGCAAAAGAAGTTGGCGCGGCTTCCCGTCCCGCCGGAGCGCGTGGATGCTCTCGCCAGCCTTGGCGAGGAGGCGTCCGCCGCCGCGGAGGCGCTGGAACAGGCGCGGACGTCGCCGGATGATGCGCCGGAATCCCCGAAAACTCGCTGACCATGTGGGGCGCGCTATTCGTGGGCTATGTGCTCACTTGGGCGGCGATACCGCATGTCCTCCTTGCGAAAAAGCGGCCGGCGGCCACGCTCGCGTGGGTCTGGTCCATCCTCCTTTTCCCCTACTTCGGCGCGCTCTTTTACCTCCTGCTCGGCGCGGATCGGATCAAGCGCAAACGCCTCCGGCGCGCGGCCAAGGCCAAGCTCAAGCGCCACGGGGCCAACGCCACCGCCGCCGATAAAGTCAGCCGTCAATCACCCGCCGCGGCCAGCCTCCTGCGCGCCCTTGCCACCATCAATGGCATCCCGCCTTCCATCGGCAACGACCTCCGGCTGCTCATCGACGCCGCCACGTTTTACCCCGCGCTCCTCCAGCGCATCGCCGCTGCCCGGCATCACATTCACATCGAGTTCTACCTCTGGCGCGGCGACGCTCGCGGGCGCGAATTCCTCGATGCCCTCATCGCGGCCGCACGCCGCGGCGTGCAGGTCCGTCTGCTCGTCGATCAAGTCGGCCGTCTTGGCACCAGTCGCCGTTTCTTCCAGCCGCTGATCGAAGCCGGCGGCCGCTTTGCCTGTTTTCACAGCCTCCCGTGGCGGCACACGCGGCTCATGAATTTGCGCAACCATCGCAAGCTCCAGATCTTCGACGGCGAAATTGCCTTTGTCGGCGGCATGAACATCGGCCTCGAGTACTCCGGCGATGACCCCGCCATCGGCGCGTGGCGCGACCTTCAGATCGAGGTGAAAGGAAATGTCGTCACGTTTCTTCAGGAAATCTTCGCCACCGATTGGTATTTCGCGACCGAGGAAAAGTTCAGCGGCTCGGAATTTTACCCCGAGGAGCAAGCGGGCGAGGGCCATCTCTGCCAGGTCATTGCCGGCGGCCCTGACCTGCCGCTCGAGCCGATCCCGAAGTCGCTCATCGCGCTTCTGAATTTCGCCTCGAAGCGGGTCTGGATCGCCACCGGTTACTTCGCTCCCGATATCCTGCTCCTGTCCGCGCTCCAGATCTGCGCCGCTCGCGGGATCGAGGTCCGGCTCCTCGTCTCCGAAAAAAGCGACCACCCTTACCTCGTCGTCGTCGGCCGCAGCTACTACGAAGATCTCCTGCGCTCCGGCATCCGCGTCTTTGAATATTCCAAGGCCCTCAACCACACCAAGGCGATCCTCGTGGACGACGACTGGCTCATGGTCGGCTCGGCAAATTCCGACAACCGCTCCATGCGGCTGAATTTCGAGCTCAACCTCCTGTGTCATGCCCGTGAGCAGGCTGGGCAGCTCGAGGCCATGCTTTGCGAAGACTTTGCCGCAAGCAGGGAAGTCACCCTCTCCGATCTCGCACGCCAGACTCTCGGGACGCGGCTGCTGCAAGCCACATTGCGACCCCTCGCGCCGCTTCTGTAGCGCCGTGGGGGCATTTTCGGACGGTGACCGGAGGCTTTTGTGAGGTCTCAGAAGGCTTCTGTCAGGTGACGAGGGGCTTGTGAAGGAAGTCCTCATACTCCAACTAGGGGCTTTTCTTCCTGACGCGGGTCCAGGATCTCGGGCGCCAGGGGGATGAGGTTCATGCTTGAGGGGGCTTTCCTTCCGCGACGTCTGATTTTTAGCGCACGGCGAGTCTGGAGAAGATGGTGGAGGATCGCGGTGCGCTCGTTGGCGAGAAAATCCCTTTTCCGCGCTCGCTCTAAGCAAAGCGCCTCGCGCAGATTGGTCCAAACACCCATGAAATACGTCTCGCTTTCCCCTCTCGTTATTCTCGCCGGTTCGATCGCCCTGCTGCCGCTGGCGGGCCGCGCTGAGCCCCAGTGGATTTGGTCGACGAAGACGGCAAAGGAGAACGACAAGGCGAGTTTCGTGAAGAAATTCACGGTCGCGGGGACGGTGAAGACGGCGACGCTGGCGCTGACATGCGACAACGGGGCGACCGCTCTGTTAAATGGCAAAACGGCCGCGGAGAATGAGGACTGGATGAAACCGGTGAAGGTGGACGCGTCGAAACTTCTGCAAACGGGAACGAACGAACTGCGCGTCGATGCCCGCAATCTCGACGGGACGGCGGCCATGGTGGCGATTCTGACCATCGAATTTTCCGACGGAAAGAAGCAGGTGGTGGAGACGGGGGCGGATTGGGAAGTGGCGGACGCAGGGACCGCGGCGGCTCGCCCGGCGGTGGTGATCGCGAAATATGGCGCTGCTCCGTGGGGAGATGTTTTTAGCGGAGCGAAGCGCGTCGGAAAGGCCGGGAAATCCTCGGTGGCGACCGAAGCGGAAAGCCTGGAACTGCCGCCGGGATTCAAAGCGGAGCTGCTCTACACGGTGCCAAAAGCGGAGCAAGGCTCGTGGGTCTCGATGACGGTGGACCCGAAAGGGCGCCTCATCATGGGCGATCAAAATGGTGGTTTTTATCGCGTTACCGTTCCTCCGATCGGCATGAGCGAAGGAACGAAAGTGGAGCCGCTTCCGATGCCGCTGAGTGCCGATGGGAAGGTGATCGCGGGTGCGCACGGATCGCTCTACGCGTTCGACAGCTTGTATCTGCAGCTTCAGGACGGCGCGAATTTCTCCGCCGGCAAGCCGCCCGAGCACGGTCTCTGGCGCGTGCGCGATACTGATGGCGACGATGTCTACGACAAAGCGGAGCTGCTCCGCAAATCCGACGGAGGCGGGGAACACGGACCGCATTCGATCGCGCTCTCGCCAGATGGGAAGTCGCTCTTTTTCAACAACGGAAATCACACCAAGCTGGTGGATAATTTCGAGCTCTCGCGCCCGGCAAAGGCCTGGCAGGAGGATCTGATCGTGCCGCGGATGTGGGACGGCAACGGCCACGCAAAGGGCAACCTCGCGCCGGGCGGAGCGATTTACAAAACGGACCCCGACGGCAAGAAAGTGGAGCTTTTCGACTACGGCTATCGGAATCAGTTCGACATCGCCTTCGATGCGAATGGCGAGCTGTTCACCTTCGACGCCGACATGGAATGGGACATCGGTTCGCCGTGGTATCGCCCGACGCGGGTGTACCATGCGGTGAGCGGCGTGGACTTTGGCTGGCGCAGTGGAGCGGGCAAATGGCCCACCTATTATGAAGACTCGGTGCCGGCTTCGCAGGACATCGGACCTGGTTCGCCGACCGGCGTGACATTTGGGACTGGAGCGAAGTTCCCGGCCAAATATCAGCGGGCGATTTATGCCGCTGGACTGGACCTACGGGACGATGTACGCGGTGCCGCTGACGCCGGATGGCGCGAGCTTCAAGGGGGAGAAGAACGGAGTTCGTCTCGGGCAAGCCCCTGCCGCTCACCGACATGATCATCCATCCGAAGGACGGTGCGATGTATTTCGCGGTCGGTGGCCGCAAGACGCAGTCTGCGCTTTATCGAGTGACCTACACGGGCACCGAATCGACCGCGCCGGCTGCGCCTTATGAGCTAACGCCGGAGATCAAAACACGGCGCGCGCTGGAGGCACTGCACCTCGAGGGAACCGGGCCGGAGGCGATCGAAAAAGCCTGGCCCAGCCTCGCGAGCACGGACCGCTTCGTCCGCACGGCGGCGCGTATCGCGATCGAGCGGCAGCCGGTGGAGAAGTGGCGCGCCCGCGCGCTGGCCGAGACCAATCCAATGGCCTCGATCGAGGCGTTCATCGCGCTCGCGCGGATCGGCCGCAGCCCCGCTGCTGAGGCGGCGGCGCTGGCGCAGAACAGCAAGCCGGGCAACTCCAACGCGGGCCTTTGGTCAACGCTGGAGGTCGATCGCGGCTTGCAGGCACAAATTCTCGAGTCGCTCGGGAAGCTTGATTTTAACAAGCTCGACGGGCAAGGGCAACTCGCGCTGCTGCGTGCGTATGAGCTAGCGTTTACACGTCTCGGCAAGCCCGCGCCGGAGCTTTGCGCCAAGGTCGCAGCGAAGCTCGATCCGCTCTTCCCGAGCGCCGATCCAAACGCCAATCGTGAACTCGTGGGGCTCCTCGTCTGCGTCGACTCTCCGAGCATCGTCGCGAAGACCGTGCCGCTGCTCGACAACACCAAAGACGAGGACGCGACGATCGCCAACGACGCCGTGCTCGCGCGAAATGAAGGCTACGCAAAGGCGGTGGAAGCGATGCATGCAAGCCGCCCGAACAGGCAGGCCATCGCCTACGCCTATGCGCTGCGCAATGCCACGCGCCGGCTGGACTCCCGCGCTGCGGAAAGCCTTCTTCGCATGGTTTCCGCGCACGCAGGCATGGAGAGGCGGAAACAGCTTCCCGAAATTCATCGACAACATCCGCACCGAAGCGCTGGCCAATTTCGTGACCGATGCCGCGGAGCGCACCGCTCTGGAAACCAGCTCCAAAGCGGCTCCGCCGGCCGCGCCTGCGAATTTCGTCGCACCGAAAGGACCCGGGCAAAACTACACCGTCGATGATGTCGTCACGCTGGCAAAAGACGGTCTGAAGGATCGTAATTTCGAGCAGGGCAAAGCGATGTTCGCCTCCACGATTTGCATCACCTGCCACCACTTCAATGCCGACCGGCGGCAACATCGGGCCGGACCTCACCGGCGCGGGCAACCGCTACACGCTCCGCGATTTGGTCGAGAACATCGTCGAGCCGTCCAAGGTCATCAGCGACCAGTACGGGAGCGAGCAAATCACGCTCAAAGACGGATCGATCGTCGTCGGCCGCGTCGTCGTCGAGGAGAACGGAAAACTGTTCGTCATGGCCAGTCCGCTCGCCCCGAATGATCTCACCACCATCGACTCCGCGAGCGTGAAGTCGCGCGCGGTGTATCCCGTTTCGATGATGCCACCCGGCTTGATCAATTCGTTGAATTCCGACGAACTGCTCGATCTGCTCGCCTACATTCAAACCGGGGGAAATCCAGCAGACAAAGCGTTCAAAAAGTAACGCGCCGCGGCAAAGTTTCGATTGCGTCGCGCCCCCGCGCTTCGCAGTCTGAAAGCCGCATGGCAGACATAGTTCCTCCCGGTCCCGGCGGCGAAGTTCACACGCTCGCGCACGTCGATCAGTACCTCCAGATCGGCCAGGAATCCGACGCGTCGGACATTCATCTCGGCGTCAATGCGCAGCCGATCTGGCGGCGCTACGGCATCCTCGAACCGATCTGGCTGCAGGCCGACATGCTCACCGCCGCGGACACCGAAGCGCCTCGCGATGGGCTTCCTCGACGACGAGCAGAAGGCGATTCTGCACGAGCGCGGCGACGTCGATTTTGCCTACGCCACCGACTTCGGCCGCTTCCGCGCCAGCGTCGTGCGGCAGCGCCTCGGCATCGATCTCGTCTTCCGCATCATCAACACGCACGCTGCGCACGATGGACGATCTCGGGCTGCCGGAGTCGCTCAAGCTGCTCACGCAGTATCACAACGGACTCGTGCTCGTGACCGGCTCGGTCGGCTCCGGCAAATCGACGACGCTCGCCGCGCTGGTCGAGGAGGTGAACAACGACGCCGGCACGACCACATCATCACGCTCGAGGATCCGATCGAATACATCATCGAGTCGAAGAACTGCCACGTCACCCAGCGCGAAGTCCACACGCACACGCAGTCCTTCGGCGCGGCCCTGCGCGGCGCGCTGCGCGAAGATCCCGATGTCATCATGGTCGGTGAAATGCGCGATCTGGAAACGATCCAGCTCGCCATCACCGCCTCGGAAACGGGCCACCTCGTGCTCGGCACGCTCCACACCGGCAATGCCTCCCGCACGCTCGACCGCGTGCTCGATGTTTTCCCGATCGATCAGCGCGAGCAGATCCGCATCATGGTCAGCGAATCGCTTGCGCGGCATCATTTCGCAGCAGCTCGTGCCGCGCAAGGACGGCCGCGGCCGCGCCCTCGCGCTGGAGATTCTGACGAACACCCCCGCCGTCGGCAACGCTCATCCGCGAAGCCAAGACCTTCATGCTCCCCGGCGTCATCCAGACCGGGCAAAAAGCAGGGCATGAAGCTGATGGACGACTCGCTCGCTGGAGCTCTACGACGCCGGCCTCATCTCGCAGGAGGAAGCCTACGCCCGCGCCGAGCAGAAGGCGCTCATGCGCAGCAGCATTTCGCAAGCACTGAGGCCGTCCGCTCACCCACTTTCCCCCATGGCCTACATCGATCAGTTCTTCGAAGTCCTCGTCAACGCCGGCGCCTCCGATCTTCACCTCGGCGAAGGGCAGCCGCCGAAGATTCGCCGGCACGGCGAGATCGTGCCGATCCGCGACGAGGCGCTCACGCACGACGAGATGGCCTACATGATGAGCGAGATCTGCGGCCCGGAGCGCTGGGCAGCGCTTCGACGAAACCGGCGATCTCGACTTCGCCTACGAGATGGATGAGCACTCGCGCTTTCGCTGCAACTTCCTCAAGCAGACGCACGGCTACGGCTGCGTCTTCCGGCTCATTCCGACGAAGATCATGACGCTCGATCAGCTCGGCATTCCGGCCGTGGTCAAGGAATTCGGCCACCTGCGCGGCGGCCTCGTGCTCGTCACCGGCCCGACCGGCTCGGGCAAATCGACGACGCTGGCGGCGCTGATCGATTACATCAACACGAACTTCACGCGGCACATCATCACGGTCGAGGAGCCGATCGAGTTCGTGCACGTCGAACAAGCGCTCGATCATCACGCAGCGCGAAGTGCCCGAGCACGCCGACGACCTTCCCGATCGGGCCTGAAAGCCGCGCTGCGCGAGGATGCGGACATCGTGCTCGTCGGCGAGATGCGCGACCTGGAAACCATCCAGCTCGCGCTCACCGCCGCGGAAACCGGCCTGCTCGTCTTCGGCACGCTGCACACGAACAACGCGCGCAAAACCGTCGATCGCATGATCGACGTTTTCCCGAGCGATCAGCAGGCGCAGGTGCGCACGATGCTCGCGAATTCGCTGCGCGGCGTCGTCGCGCAGCTTCTGCTTGAAAAAGCGCCGACGGCGGCGGCCGCCTCGCGGTCAACGAAATCCTCGTCGTGAACAGCGCCGCGAGCGCGATCATCCGCGAAGGCGCCACGCAGAAACTGCAGGACGTCATCGTCGGCGGCAAAGGCCAGGGCATGCAGTTCATGGACGACGCCATCTGGCACGGTCATGCAGCAAGGCATCGTCACGCCCGCACGAGGCCTACATGAAGGCGATCGACAAAAATCGCTTCCGCGTCTTCCTGCCGCCGGAAGCGGCGGGATTATAGCGCGAGGGAGCGTTCGGTTTTCGCTGCTGTAACTCTGCCGAGGCTAGCGCCGCACGCTCGCGCGTGCTGGCCGCGACCGCGAAGCGAATGCCCCGACCCGTTGCGTTGCCCATCTTGTCAGCATCGGTCGGAACAAATCGAAGGCGATCTTCAGCAAACCCAGCATGAGCCCGGCGGCGCCGGCTTTGGCGACCTGCTTCTCACCTTTTTTGCTCACCTCGATCTTCTTGGGCGAGCCGCCGACTTTCGACAAAATCAGCCCGAGCAATCCCGCGGCACCCATCCAGGCAAAACGATGGCGGACAAAGCCCGCTTGGATTTTTTCCCCCGGATGCAAATGCGCCCCGGCACCCTCCGCGTGTGCGGAAAGTTCGGCGCGGGAACGCGCGATTTCTCGGATCAGCGCACTTTTGCGGTCTTCGAGTTCAGCCATTCGTGATCCTTTTTAAATTCCTGAAACGTCGCGGCGAACATCGGCGCGGCCAGCTTTGTTTTCGCAATGATCAGGCACGCGACCGCCACCCCGAAGTGCAAGAGCGCCACGCCGAAAGTGACCCAAATCCAGGCATGTTCCGTTCCGATGATCCACGCGATGAGGAAAACCAGCGCGAGGACAAAGAAGAAGTAACCAAAAACCGTCACCACCAGCGCCACAATCGCGAGCGCGATGATGATCGCGTAATGAACGCCTGCTTCCTTGATCTCGATCCCTGCGAGTTCGAGTCGCGCTTTGAGATACGCGAGCGCAGCGGAGAGAATCGCGAAGAGGTGCCGGAATAGCCCGGCCTCCTCTTGCGAGGTCCGCGAGGCGGCATGGACGGTCGGCAGCACGCGGCTAGCGGCGGATGACCAAGCCGAGCACGAAGCCGGCTGCCAACGCAGTCAGGACTGCCCGCGCCGGGTTTTGGCGCACATATTCCTCGCCGTCATCCTGCAGCGTGCGCGCCCGTTCGCGTGCGTCGCTGTAGGCATGCTCCGCGCGTTCGCGGAGGTCTTGCGCGGTGCTCTCTGCGCGGCCGCGAAATTCATTTGCCTTTGCTTCCGCGGCCGCGCGCAGCTCCTCCGCGGCTTGCTTCACGTGGCCCTTGGAGGTCTCGAAATTCGACCGCAGCGAATCTGCTGCTTCGCGGATGTGTTGCTTCGAGCTCTCGAACGTCTCTTTCGCACTCGGGTTGTTGCCACCGGTGGAGCCGGGAAGATTCGACTCCGGGGTCGAAGAAGATTGGTTTTGTGGATCAGGCATATTCGTCGATTGGTTTGAGTTGAGGGATTGCAGGAGCGCCGGGCGCAACGCATTCGGCGCGCTCCACAGATTAACGGTTCTCGAATGCCGCGCGCGCTTATTCCGGGGTCACTGTTCGCGAAAAATTATCCGGGCTTTCGTCAGATCGTATGGTGACAGCTCGAGCTCCACTTTATCGCCTGGCACGATCCGGATGAAATGCTTGCGCATTTTGCCCGCGATGTGGGCGAGCACCAGCGCGCCGTTGGGCAATTGCACGCGAAACATCGTGCCGGGGAGCACGTCCTGAACGGTGCCTTCCGTTTTAATCGCGTCTTCTTTCGACATGCCCTGAAATTGTCGAGTCGCCGCCCGAAAAAGGCAACGCCGGAATGCCCGTCCTACCTGCGAAGTGTCTGTGGCAGAGCGTCCGCGACCGGTGCCGCGAGTGGTTGCCATCGGGGTCGCGGCTCCATAGTTTTCGCCGCCATGCTCGATATCCGGCTCATCCGCGAACATCCCGATTTCGTGAAAGCAGCGCCTCGCCACGCGCGGCGGCGAGCTCGCACTCGCGGGTCGATGAGATCCTGGATTGCGACCGCAAGCGGCGCGCGGCGGAGACGCGCTTCCAGCAGCTCCAGGCCGACCGGAAGCGAATCAGCAAGGAGATCGGCGGCACGCAAGGCACGGGGCGAGGACACCACCGCGATCGAGGCGCAAGTGCGCGGCATCGGCGACGAGATCGCACAACTCGAAGCGAAGCCGCCACGCTCGAGCAGCAGCAGCGCGACCTGCTCCTGCAAATTCCCGAATCTCCCGCACGACGCCGCCGCTCGGCAACGATGCCGAGGCGAATCCGGTGATCCGCGCGTGGGGCGAGACACCGACGTTTTCGCCTTCACGCCGAAGACCCACATCGAGCTGGGCGAAAAGCTCGGGCTGCTTCGATTTTGAGCGCGCGGCGAAAATCAGCGGCAGCGCCTTCGCGCGTCTACACCGGCGCCGGCGCGCGGCTGGAGCGCACGCTGATCAATTTCCTGCTCGATCTGCACACCCGCGAGCACGGCTACACCGAAGATCAGCCCGCCGCTGCTCGTGAACGCCGAGGCGCTCGTCGGCACCACGCAGCTCCCGAAATTCGAAGACCAGCACTACCGCTGCGAGCGCGACGACCTCTACCTCGCGCCGACCGCCGAGGTGCCGGTGACGAATCTGCACCGCGAGGAAATCCTGCGCGCTCGAGCACCTGCCGATCCGCTACGCCGCCTACACGCCGTGCTTCCGCCGCGAGGCCGGCGCCGCCGGGCTCGGCACGCGCGGGCTCATCCGCACTGCATCAGTTCGACAAGGTGGAGCTGGTCAAAATCACGCGCCCGGAGACGGCCTTCGCCGAGCTGGAGGCGCTCACCGCCGACGCGGAGAAGGTGCTGCAACTGCTCGGCCTGCATTACCGCGTCATCGAGCTTTGCACCGGCGATCTCGGCTTCGGCTCGGCGAAGACCTACGACATCGAAGTCTGGGCGCCCGGGCCAGAACGCCTATCTCGAAGTTTCGAGCTGCTCGAATTTCGGCGACTTCCAGGCCCGCCGCATGAGCGCTGCGCTTCAAAGGCGAGGACGGGAAAAACCAGTTCTGCCACACGCTCAACGGCTCCGGCACGGCGCTGCCGCGGCTCTTCGTGGCGCTGCTGGAAACCTATCAGCAGGCCGATGGCTCCGTCCTCATCCCCGAAGCCTTGCGCCAGCATTTCGGGGCGGATCGCATCACCGTGCCCGGCGCGTAATTGGCAGCGGTCAGCCCGCAATGAGATCGCGCTTCAGCGAGTCGCTGGAAGAGATTGGCGCGGCGCTGCCAACCATCATCCCGCCGGGAGCGAAATACCTGATCGGAGTTTCCGGGGGACGGGACTCCGTCGCGCTTCTGCACCTTTTGCGAACGCAGAGCTACAACTCTCTGGTGGTCTGCCATCTCGACCACAGCCTGCGAACCGAGAGCTCACGCGATGCGCGTTTCGTCGAGGAGTTGGCGGAACGTCATGGACTTGAGTCTGTGCAGGAGCGAGTCGATGTCCGAGCCCGAGCCCAAGCCCGGCGACAGTCACTGGAAACCGCCGGTCGCGCCGCGCGCTACGAGTTCTTCGCGCGGGCAACCCGGGAGCGGGGAAGTGCTGGTGTTTTCCTTGCGCATCACGCCGACGATCAGGTCGAGACGTTTCTCTTTAATCTACTGCGGGGCGCGGCACCCGGTGGCCTTGGCGGCATGAGGCGGGATACCATCCGCGAAGTGAATGGCACACCGCTTCGGATTCTCCGTCCACTTCTGGGCAGCACTCGGTCCGAGATCGACGCCTACCTCGCGCGCCATCTACTGGAGTTTCGCGACGATTCCTCGAATCTCGATTCAAACCACACGCGCAACAGGATCCGGCACCATCTTCTCCCGACGATGGAAGAAGTTTTCGGCCGCGATTTTCGCGCGTCGATTTTGCGGACCGCCGACCTTCTTCGGTCAGATGAAGAGTGTCTGTTAGCCCAGCTCCCCGAAATCTCCGACGAGCTATCGGTGTCCGTGATCCTGACTTTGCCGGTCGCGCTACAGCGCCGGTTGCTGCACGGGTGGTTGAAATATCATGGCGTCGGCGGGCTGAGCTTCGACCTGATCGAGCGCGTCCGCGCGCTTCTGACCCAACACATCGCCAAGGTGAACCTGCCCGGGGCGATGCATGCGCGGCGCCGGGCTGGGCGCTTATTCATCGAAATCACCTCTTGAGTCAATTTATCGACGGACAATAGCTCCAACCTTGCACGTCGGCGATCCGTTCTTCAATCCGCGCCCATGCTTGCCGTCCAGCCAGCGACTCCGTTGGTCTTCGCTGCAATCCTCGCGCCTACGCTTTTCATCGGCGCGCTCGCGCTTGGCCGCTGGCTCAAGCGTAAACAAGGCGTCCGGCTGAACTTCCTTTACTTCCTTTTTTGCGCCGCGATCGCGCTTTACATTCCACTGCTGCTCTTTGGACGTCAGATCTTACCGGCTGCCCCGGTGAATAGCTCGAAGGCTAGTGTCGGCACTACTCAACAACTCGAAAACCTCGAGAAGCAACTCGAGGAGATGCAGGCGAACCTCAAGGCTGCGCGCGAGCAGACCAGCAACGCGCCCACTCCTTCACCGCCGCAGACCCATGCGGCCAAAGTGCACGCCCTCCTTCGGCACGCGGGCGCGGTGACTGCCCTGCTGGGTGCCTTTGTTCTGATCGCCTTGGTTCGGCGCTACTTTTGGGAACTATGGTTTGAGCGAAAGCAGAAGACGCCCGCGCCGAAGTTTCTCAGCCAGATCTTTGCCCTGATCTTCTTTGTTACGACTGCCTTGGTCATCTTGTCGGTCATCTATGGCCAGGACCTTGGCGGCTTTGTCTTTGGATCGACGGTGGTGGTCGGGATCATCGGCTTCGCGATGCAAGACTTGTTGGGTAACATCATCGCCGGGGTAGCCTTGGAGATCGGCAAGCCGTTTAAGACCGGAGACTGGCTGGTAATTGACCAGCAGCATGCCGAAGTTATTGAAGTCAATTGGCGTTCGACCCGCCTGCGCACCAATGACGATGTCTATCTCGACATTCCAAACAAGAATATCGTCGGCGCTACCATTGTTAATCTCTCGTATCCGACGAAACAGCACGCGATCCGAATTAAGGTAGGTTTCGACTACGGCGCACCTCCGAATTTCGTCAAGGATTGCATGGTTCGCGCTACCGCCAGCGCCACGGGAGTTCTTACCGTCCCGGCACCGAAAGTCTTCCTGCGCGACTTCGGCGATTCTGCCCTGGTCTACGAGGTGAAGTTCTGGCTCGAGAACGAAGCGAAGTTCAATGACATCTGCGACTCGATCCGGACCAACATTTGGTATGAGGCGCAGCGGAGCAACATTCGCATTCCTTTTCCCATCCGGACCCTGCACGTCGAGAAGCCGCAACCGCGGCATGAGAAGAGCCTCGAATCCGCACGCGACGTCATGCGGAAGGAAGGGTTTTTCCAGTGCCTTGATGAAGGGCAAATGAGCAGGCTGCTCATGCACGCGAAGCTGATGCGTTTCGGGCGTGGTGAAAAAATCATCGAACAAGGCGAGCAAGGCGACTCCATGTTCGTCTTGCTGCAAGGCGAGGCGGATGTCCGCGTAAAGACCAACCAGCAGGATGCGTTGGTTGCGACTTTGAAAACCGGTGATTGCTTCGGGGAGATGTCCCTGCTCACAGGAGCCACGCGGACTGCCACCATCCTTGCACGCGTCGACTGCGAAACTTGGAAGTTGGAAAAGCCCGCGCTGGCCGAGTTGTTGCAGGAGAATTCAGAGTTAGCGCGGAAGCTCAGCGAGCTTCTGGCCAAGCGCCACATGGAAACAGAGGGTATCCTGGCCGCCAATACAGGGCGCGCAGAAATCGCCGCGAAGCATCGCGAATACACTGACGGAATCCTGCGGAAGCTCTACTCGTTTTTCGAGTTGTAGCCGCTAGCTCTTCTTCGCGGTGCTCTGGACGTAGAGCTCTCGGAGTTGCTTAAAATCGACCTCGCTCGGAGAGCTGCTCATCAGGTCCACGCCGCGGTTGTTTTTTGGGAAAGCGATGACGTCGCGGATGCTCTCGGCGGCGCAGAGCAACATGATCAGGCGGTCGAGCCCGAGCGCGAGTCCGCCGTGCGGCGGGGCGCCGAAGCTGAACGCCTTCAGCAAGTGCCCGAACATCACCTGCTGCTGCTCCCCGGTAACGCCGAGTACGTCGAACATCTTTGATTGCAACGCGGGCTCGTGGATGCGGATGGAGCCCCCGCCGATTTCAACGCCATTGAGGACAACGTCGTAGGCCTCAGCGCGGACTTTTCCGAAGTCACCGGCCTCGAGCTGCGCGAGGTCGTCGGCGTGCGGGCGGGTGAAGGGATGATGCACGGCATTCCATTTGTTATCCTCGGTGCTGAAGGCGAGGAGCGGGAAATCGGTGACCCAGAGGAAGTTCAGCTTGTCGTCGAAGTCGTCGTGCTGGTGTGGCTGGAGCGCCTCGCCGGGCAGCATGCGCCCGGCGCGTTTTTGGCCGCGCTGGATTTCCATGACGCGCAGCCGGATGCGGCCGAGCACTTCGCAGACGATGTCCCATTTGTCCGCGCCGAAGAGCAGAAGATCGCCCTCTTCGAGTTTCATCTTTTCGGTCAGCGCAGCGCGTTCGGCGTCGGTGAAAAACTTGACGATGGGCGACTTCCACTCACCGTTTTCGATTTTGATGAACGCAAGGCCTTTCGCGCCGAAGAGCTTCGCCATTGTGGTCAGCTCTTCGATTTGGCCGGTGGTGATCGAGGCAAAGGCTTTGGCGTTGATCGCCTTCACGCAGCCGCCCGCGTCGAGCGCGCCGCGGAAGACTTTGAACTGGCTCGCGGCGAAGACGTCATCGAGCGGGACGAGTTCCATGCCGAAGCGCGTGTCGGGCTTGTCGCTGCCGAAGCGGTTAAGCGCCTCGGCGTAGGTCAGGCGCGGGAAGGGGAGGGGGATTTCCACGTTTTTCGCGACTTTGAAAACGCGGGCGAGCAGCCCTTCGATGAGCGCGAAAATATCCTCCTGCGTGATAAATGACGCCTCCAAATCGATCTGCGTGAACTCAGGCTGGCGGTCGGCCCGCAGATCCTCATCGCGAAAGCATTTGGCGACTTGGAAATATTTGTCCATGCCGGCGACCATGAGCAGTTGCTTGTACTGCTGCGGGGCCTGCGGGAGCGCGTAAAAGCTGCCGGGCGTGAGGCGCGACGGCACGAGGAAATCGCGCGCGCCCTCGGGCGTCGATTTTGACAAGATGGGTGTCTCGATTTCCAAATAACCGGCGTCGTCGAGGTAGTCGCGGATGGTCTTGGTGACGCGGTGCCGGAGCTTGAGATTGCGCGCCATCATAGGCCGACGGAGGTCGAGATAACGGTGGCTGAGGCGCAGGTCTTCATTGCCCGCGTCGGTGTCGATCGGGAAAGGCGGGACGTCGGCCTTGTTGAGGACCGTGAGAGAGGTGGCGACCACTTCGATGTCGCCGGTGGCGAGGCGAGTGTTTTCGCTGCCGGGCAGGCGCGCGGCGATGGTGCCGGTGAGCGTGATGACGTCCTCGCCGCGCAGGGTGTGCGAGGCTTCGGCGACGGCGGCGTTTTCCTCGGGGCGAAAGACCACCTGCGTGAGGCCGTCGCGGTCGCGGAGGTCGATGAAAATGACGCCGCCGTGATCGCGGCGCGAATTGACCCAACCCGCGAGCGTTACGGTCTGGCCGATGTGTGCAGCGCGCAGGCTGTTGCAGGTGGTGGTGCGAAACATAAAAGGGCCGGGAATCTAACGAGGCGGCGGGGGAATGGGAGGAGAAGTTTTACGACTTTGCCAGACGGCCCGGCAGCCATCCACGGCGGCGGCCTGGGCGTCCCGGGAAGTCCGAGGTTGTCGCGCTTTGCGATTTTCTTACATGAACCAAGAACTTCTGAACAAACGAGTAGCCATTCTCGCGACGGATGGCTTTGAGCAGGTGGAACTCGAAAAGCCGAAGCAGGCGCTGGAAGCGGCGGGCGCTACCGTCAGCATCGTTTCCCCGAGCAGCGGACAGATCCAAGGCATGAATCACGCGGACAAGGGCGACAAATTCGACGTGGATCTTCCGCTGAAAACCGCCAAGCCCGAGGACTTCGATGCTCTCATGATTCCGGGTGGCCTTCTGAATCCTGATGCGCTGCGCTCCACACCGGAGGCGTTGGAATTCACGCGAGCATTCTTTGCAGCTGGCAAGCCGGTGGCGGCAATCTGTCACGCGCCGTGGGTCCTGATTGATGCCGGTGTAATCAAAGGCCGTAGGCTGACGTCCTGGCCTGCGATTCAAACGGACGTCAGGAATGCCGGGGGCAACTGGGTGGACGAGGAAGTCGTCGTGGACAACGGCTTGGTCACTAGTCGCAAGCCGGACGACATCCCTGCCTTCAATCGAAAAATGATCGAAGAGTTTGCTGAAGGCGTGCATGCGAAGTCGAAAGGACTGGTTCATACCTGAGAGCGAGTGCGTGGCGTGCAAGCGTTGATTTTTCGAAATAATACGCTTGCGTATGAATGGCGTAACGGCTATCCGTCCTGCCCACTCTCGATGAGCCTCACCATTCAACCCACCGCTAAACCGCACGTCCCGAGCCTCGGCTCGATGCCGGTCTGTTTTGCCATTTGGGCTGCTGCCCAAAGCGGTGGTGAGAGACGCTGATTTTAAATCAACAATCTGTTCTCAAAAACCCACCGCCAGCCAAGGCGGTGGGTTTTTTGTTCCCACGTCCGGCTTGCGGCTTTCGCACCAAAAAAGCCCTATGAACTACCTCGACGATTGTCCCAAAGAGCCCGCGCCTTTGGATTACGGAAATTCCGTCGCCCTGCTCAGCAGCGTCTATCTTGACGCAGGACTGCCGCTCGAACTCGCAGTGAGGGCCGCGATCGCTGACCTGACCCTGTTCGGGAATTGAGCCACCTTTCGATGAAAACCATGGAGGTGGAACCCGTGCGGGATTCAAGAAACCAAACTATGCGGACACATGATGCCGTGAGACCGCCTACCTGGCTGGTGCTTGCGGCGTTCGCCGCGGTTTATCTGATCTGGGGCTCGACCTACCTCGGGATTCGCATGGCGATCGATTCGTTTCCGCCACTGCTGATGTCCGGCGGACGCTTTCTGATCGCCGGCCTCGCTCTCTACTTCATCATCCGCTTGCGAGGTGCCTTGCGCCCCAGTCTCCTTCATTGGAGAGACGCTACGATCGTGGGCGCGCTCTTGCTGCTGCTGGGCAATGGAGCCGTAAGCTGGGCGGAGCAAACGGTTCCTACCAATATGACGGCTCTGATCATCGCTGGGACTCCGCTCTGGATCAATCTCATCGACTGGCTTCGCCCAGAGGGCCATAGGCCGCGTTCCATCGTGTTTGTAGGGCTTGTGCTCGGCTTCATCGGTGTGTCAATGATCGTGGTCAGCCGGAACCTTTCCGGCGAACGCCTGATCGATCCTGTCGGAGGAAGCGTGCTTCTCGTCGCCTCGCTTTGTTGGGCGTTGGGGTCGATCTTTTCCCGCCATGCCAGGAAACCCGACTCAGGCCTGCTTTCCGTCGCGATGCAAATGATCGCAGGCGGTTGTTTGCTACTAGTTGTCGGAGCACTCATGGGTGAGAGCACACAGTTCGATCCTGCCAAAGTGACGGCGAAGTCGCTGTGGGCTTTCGCCTATCTCACCGCCATCGGCTCCCTGGTCGGCTTTACCGCTTACATTTGGCTGCTTCAGGTCAGCACCCCGGCGCGCGTCTCCACCTATGCCTACGTGAATCCTTTCATCGCCGTGGTTCTGGGTTCACTCGTGCTTGATGAGGTTTTGCCGAGGAGTGTCTTGATCGCCGGTGCTCTAATTATCGCCGCGGTGATCTTGATCACTTCACGCTCCAGCGATCGCTCTCATGCTTGAGCCTCCTTTTCAGTCACTTTACAAAGATATTTCGCGTGCCGTTGCCCCGGACGAGTTTGATGACGCCGCGAGGCACGAACTCACGGAGTTCGACAAGCTGAGTCGCAGCTACGCACCTCAACTCGCTTGCCGAGAAGGATGCTCCCTTTGTTGCTGGCTGAAAGTAGACCTGTTCGCTCACGAAGCTTTTCTTTTGGCGCGGCACATCCAGCTAAAATTCCGCGCGGAAGAAATGGCACGGCTGCTGAGTCGGTTGGCGGTGCACTCCGGAATGGTCATGACTTTAACACCGTTTCAGCATGCGACCCAGAACATCCGCTGTCCGCTCCTGGTCGACGGCAGATGCAGCGTTTACGAGGCTCGCCCGCATGCCTGCCGAAGGCACCATTCTCGAGACTTCTCAGCCTGCCAATACACCTTCGATCATCCTACCGATTTGGAGTTCCCGAGTGCCCATGACCGTGAGCTATTTCAGCAACTCAGTCATGTCATGCAACAAGGGATCGAGGCCTACGATTCTCTAGGATTCGACTCCACCATCTATGAACTAGGCACTGCCTTGCTGGAGGCGCTCACCGACCCAACGGCTTGGAACCGTTGGCAGCGGCGGGAGAAGGCGTTTCAAACCGCTTCCGTCACTCCGTGTGAATAACCTGCCGCTTCCGACTAAGGTTGCATGGGAGTGATGACACGATAAAAGCGTTGGGCACCTTCAGTCGCATCGGTCGCCTGTTGTAAGCGGTCGCTTCCGGTTGCCGGAAAGTCTGCGAGCTTTTGCCAGACCGTCTCGTCGAGTGAGTTCTTGAACTGCACGGTGTAGGAGATGTTCGCCTTCGCAGGGAAGGCGATGCTCATCCCAGCGCCGCCGTTGGACATGACGCTGACGGTCAGGGAGTCTCGGGCATTGCGTGGGTCCGTTCCGGCAAGAAACTCGGTCAAATTGGTCTGTCCGTCGCCATCCGTGTCACGGCCCGCATCACTGGTATCTTTCGGATTAAATCCGTGGGCAGTTTCCCATGTATCGGGAATACCATCGCCGTCGCTGTCAAGGATCGGGCTTTCGCCGACGTTGACGTTCCCCGGCGTCGGAGTTGCGCCGATCCAATTGGCAGGATCATTTCCGATGATTACGCGGCTCTGACGCTGCACTGATTTGCCCGTCCCATCGGCATTCGGAGGCCATGGCGCCGCGTCGAGGTATTCCGCCTTGTCCACCAAAACCAATGGCACGAAGCCGCCGGTCGCCGCGGCGGGATAGGCCAACTCGAGACTTTGGCTGTCATTGGCAAGCTTTGGTGTAAATGGCCCGAAGACTGGCACACCCGGTGGCACGCCGTAGGCAGAACGAAATGCATTAAGCGATGAAGTGTCAGTCGCTGGATTGAATCCGGTCAGGAGCACATAATCCCCAGGCAGGATCGTGCTGTCGTTGGGAAAGACAAAGTCGGAGTCGCCTTTGAGCTTCCAGCCGCTGAGATTCACACTGCTGGTCGTGATGTTGTGCAACTCCACATACTCATCCCGCGAGTTATCGGTTCCTGGCGGGATGTCTCCAGGGCGATACATGATCTCATTGATGATTACGGGACCGATCTTTGGCGCGGAATTCACGGCTCCGAAGGTGCGGGCCTGAAGCGGCCAGAATTCCGGCTTCGCACTGTTCGTTGTCACGCGACCGAAGCTCACCGCGCTTGCCGCAGCGTTAAAGCTGACCTGACTTTGATAACCCGTTTGAACGTCGTTGCCATCGACGGCGGTCAGAACAATCTCCTCTCCCACGGCATCCAAAGAGAAGCTGTTTCCCCCACCTGGCGTAGGATTGAATTGCCCTTCATCAAACGAAAGGTAAGCACCCGGACCGATGGTCGTACCGGCGCCAATTCGATACTTCAGGGGATTGCGCTTGTCGTCGCTGAGCCACCAATGGCTGAGATCCACGGTGCTCCCGGTTGGGTTGAACAGCTCGACGGTATCGACCAACGGTGTCGGTGAATTGGTCAGTGCTTCGTTGATCACCACTCCGGCAGGAAGCCAATTGGAAAACCCTCGTGATGGGGATTGCGGAAAGGAGGAGATATTCGCCGCTCCATCCGGAAAGCGCCCCTGAGAGACGTTTCGGCCCTGCACGCCGAACTGCTGCGAATCCAAAGTGGCCTGTTCCCGCTGTATTGCTGAGCACAATCCAATCTCCTCCGGTAGCGAGTTGGAAATTGACCTGGTTCCCTGCGTCGGTGCTGCCATTGGCCACAAAGTCGGCAACACCGCGCCCCGCGATGTAAGAGAGCGGTGGAATTTGCGTAATCTTCGGAATGCTGGGCGTGTCACTCAGCCATAGGCCAGCGAGGCTGGCGGGGCCTTGATCGGCATTGAATAACTCGAACCAATCGTCTCCGTGCTCCGGTTTCGCCATCCATTCGTTGATTCGGATGTTTGTGGCCAAACCGACGTTAGGGATTGCGACGTTTGGCGCGTTCGGAGTTGGAGCGGTCAACGCAAAGCCGCCGTTGCCGTCGGGAGAAGTGCGGCCAATCGTGTAGTTTGGCGCTTGGGGACCGAAGGCCACATAGTCGCGAATTCCCCCTTGATGGGTTAGCACAATGCGCTGCCCGCCATTGTCCAGACCGAAGCCAGTATGCAGGCCCGGAGCCGTGAGGTCGCTGTCGCACCAAACAACCAGATAACCGCCTGCTGGGATGATGGTATCGGCAGGGAAGACATAGCGCGCCGGACTGAAAAGGTCGTCCGTAAAACCGTTCCCGGCCAAATCAATCGCCGCGGCGGTATTGTTTTTGAACTCCACCCAATCCGGGGCCTTTCCGGCGTTGGTCACAGCACCGCGATTGTCGGCCATGACCTCGTTGATCGTCACGTCGCCGGGTGTCGCCGGAAGCGTAGCCGTCATCTCCAGACCCATGGTGATATCGCTGCTGCCAGCGCTGGATTGGTGCACCTCGACGGCAATAACATTGTCGCCTTGAACCAAAAACGGGCGAGGATCCACCCAAGCAAAGTTGGCGGTTCTGGTCACGGCGTCGGCCAGCTGATAGACCGCGTCCCCCGGACTGGCGCCTCCTGAGGTGAACTCAGAGTAGGAGTAGCTGGTCTGCTCGTTGAAGTAGTAGCGGTGGACTTTTTGCCCATTGATCCAAATGACGCAGCCATCATCAATCATGTGGCGAATGTGCAGGTTGGTCAGCGTGGCAGGATTAACCGACACATTGAAATGCTTGCGAAAATAGTAAGCTCGGCCCGCAGGATTCAATGTCTTAGGGTCTGGCAAGTTGGTTCGGATCGTTTCTGCGATCGAAGCTTGAGATTCAAAGGCCAGCGTTCCAGGTCCGCTGGCCCATCCGGCGTCATTGAATCCTACCTGAGCCCAAGAGTTGGTGGTGAAGGTTCCCGCGAAATCGTATTTCCAAGTGTCGTTGAATGAAATTAGAGTCTGATTGGCAGACTGAGGCCCGTAGGCGAAAGGCGTCTCATCTGAGGTCAGGGATGGGTGGTCATTGGCGTCGTAGTAAGTTACGCGCCAAAAGTAAGTCTGACCAAAGATCAGTTGGTTGAAGGGGATGGGAAGGGAGGTCAGATTGGTTGTGCTGGAAGTCACTACGTCCGGCGCGAGGTAGCCTCCCGCGCTGTGCCGGATTTCCCACTTCGAGCGTGCATGAGCGTTACCCCCAGTGACGTTCCCACTGGTATGTGCATAACCGCTGGCGGTCAGCGAAGCCGGTGGGAGTGAAGTCACGCCACCTACGGGTGCCAGTGGGATCGGCTTCGTGGGCCGCAAAAAGTCACTCCCGTCCGCAGCAAAACCTAGCTGGGTGTTAATGCTCTGGAAACGAGCTTCGCAGAAGCCAGATTTCACGGCGTTGATGTAGCTGTAGTAACTTTGCGGTGTGCCTCCGGCATTGACGAAGTAGAGGTTCTTCAGGTTGTCGGGATGCAAGTAGGTGTTATTGAGCACCCACATGCGATTGTTATACTCCGTGCGAAAGGCCTTGATGAATGAGTCTTTCAGGAAGTTGGCGTTGCGCGAGTTATTGCCAGGATAAGTGAGTGGAAGGCCGGCCTCGCCGAGATAAATGGAAGAGCCAGTGCCAGTGTTATCTCCATTGCCAAAAAACGAGTCGAAATCCCACGGGAAGTGGACCCATTTCCCGCCGGCGCGGCGCCAGAGGAAGTGGTTTTGGGTCGTATCGTCCCACGGGCAGCCCCAATTCAAAAGAGCCATGGAAGTGAGCTCCGTGTCCACGTCCCAGTTGGCATTGAAAAAGGTTCGCACGGCTGGAACGTTGGGATTGAGGTTGGCGTAATTTTCGCCCGAAGCGTTCCAATTCCCGTCCCCACGCGCAGCCCACATTGCCTCAATCATGTCTTTGATTGGCTTTGCACCCTTCCAGGCGTGATTTTGCAAAATGAAGGTGAAGTCGTAGCGTTGCAGCGCAGTCCAGCCTCCCGCGGCGGGGATCAATCGCTCGTCCCCTCGCGCGTAGGGTCCTTCCCCTCCGACTTCAATGGTCCCGACGTCTTTGAAATATTCGCCTACCTCTTCCTCTGGTTGACCGGGATTTAATGCGGCTTGGCTGGCGCTAAACTTCTTCAGCAAGTCGCCGTTGTATTCACCCTGCTCCAGTTTGGTTGCCTTAGCGTTCCCGTTCATATACCAGTCGATCCAGCGCACCGATGAGAGCGGCAGATTCAAGTTTCGGTAAAGGCCATGCATCACGCTGAAGTAATCCGATTTGTCCGTGATAAAGAGGCTGTCGGCATCTTGATACAGGTCAGTGTCGGGAAAGCTCAGTTTGTAGGTCGGCCGAGAAGGACGGCGATTGTAACGGCTGCCGTGCAGCCGGATCATGGAATCGCGCACGCGGCCATTTTCAATGTAGATGGCCGGCACCGCGCCATTCCATACGCGGTCCGTTGCCGCCACATACGGTAGGTCGCGAGGCAAGCCACTGGTGGCGGAGTTAGTGACGCGCTTGGGGCTGCCCGTAGCATTGTAGGCCATCGCTTGGATGCCGTTCAGTCCATTGAAAGGAAAGACGTTACTGCCGAGGTTGTCGTTCACTGCGGTGCCATTGTCGGAGACAAAAAGATCGTAGATGGGATTCGGAGAGGTGCGGACGGGAGTGACAAAATAGGCGAACCACCCTTCCCGGGCGGTCGGACCAGTCGGCACGATCGCCGGGTCATCAGCGCGTGGGCTGACAGCCTCCAAACCGCTTCCTCGGTCAGCCTTGAACCGATAACGGATGACGCTGCGATCAGCGGCCTGCACGCTTGCGGGAATGATTGCGAGAAATTGACCGCTCGTCAGCGGAGTCATCACGACTTCAGAGCGCGGTTCATTGAAGGCGTTGATGTCGTCGATGAAGTATTCAACTCGCACGTTCGAGAGCGACGCTGTGCTGGAGAAAGTCCCATTTACGCGGACCGTGGCATTCGCGCGGATGACCGATGACTCGTCGCCATCTTGAATCGCTGAATACGCGACGACGACTGGCTTCGGAATCGTCCCGGTGACGGCGTTAGCCGAGCCTGGAGTCGGCGCTCCGCCGAGGGGTGAAGCGAGCCAGTTGGCCGGATCGCTGCCTGCGCCGGTCACGCTGTAGCGTTGCAAAGAGCGGCCCTTGTATTGGTAAGCCGCCTTGTCGATCAACGTGAAGTCCCCTGACACGGCGAGGGCATCCGCGCTGGCGGGCCACGGAAAGGAAGGCAGGTAGCGCACTTCGTCCACGTCGACTCCGCTGCCATTGGTTAAAGTCACGGTATCGCCGCGGTTGCTGAGTTGCCCGTTGTAAGGTCCGAGGACTGTCGCGAGAGTGAGCCCGTAGACCGTGGCCAGACGGGCGGGATTTTTGGCGATCACCCGATAACCGCCGGCAGTAATCGTAGTGCCTGCGGGGAAAGTGAATCCGATCCCGCCTGCGAGCTTCCACCCGCTCAAATCGACCACGGAGGGCCCCGCATTCCTCAGTTCCACGAACTCGTGCACGTCGTTCGAAAGATCGAGCACCGGATTCCCAATCGCATCAAAAGCCGGATTCTCGACGGGATGATAGTGAACCTCGTTGATGACGATTTGTGCGTTTGCCGTGAGCGCCAGCAAAAGCATCATCGCGAGCAGCATGAAAGAGGAGAGTAGCTTCATTGAAGGGGGGGCGTCACACAGCGCTGTGACGGTGGTCTGCCATTCTACCGTCGGACGTAACTATCACAAAAGGTTTTGCCTTGGCTCAGCGGACCGCCGCTGCGTAGCGGCTTCAGGATTGCTCGTCGGGGATCGCCGCGATTCCATGGCCCCATGCGATTCCTGATCCTCGCCGTTTTGCTCTGCTCGACTCCCGCGTGGGCGCGCGAGGATGGGCTCAAGGGAAAAGTGATGTGCGGTTATCAAGGCTGGTTCCGCGTGCCTGAGGATGGCTCGAACAACGGCTGGCATCACTACTCGCCGGGGAAGACTTTCGAGCCGGGCGTGTGTGGGATTGAGCTTTGGCCCGATGTGCGGGAGCTTCCGCCGGCGGACCGTTTTCCGACGGGGTTCACGTTTGCTGACGGAACTCCGGCGGAGGTTTTTAGCTCAGTGCGACCATCGACGGCAGAGCTCCATTTCAAATGGATGCGCGACTACGGCATCGATGGTGTCTTCCTCCAGCGGTTTGCCACGACGACGCGCGATCCGCGGTTTCGCAAACCGATGGATGAGGTGCTCGAGCATTGTCGGCGCGCTGCGACCGTGAACGATCGCTGCTGGTCGGTGATGTATGACCTCAGCGGCATCAAACCGGGCGAAATCGAGGTCGTAATTGCGGACTGGAAGCGGCTCGACGAGCGGCTGCACCTGCGCGATGCGCGCGAAAATCCCGCGTATCTGAGACATCGCGGAAAGCCCCTGGTCGCCCTGTGGGGGCTCGGTTTTTCCGACCGCGCACCCATGATCGAGGAGTGGCGGCGACTGATCGAGTTTTTCAAAAACGATCCAGAGTTCGGCGGGTGCTCACTCATGCTCGGCGTGCCGACCTACTGGCGGACCCTCGACCGTGACGCCCTTCGCGATCCTGTGCTGCATGAATTGATCGCCGCCGCGGACGTCGTCAGCCCCTGGACGGTAGGCAGATTTTCTTCACCGGAAGCCGCAGCTAAACACGCGGCACGCGTCGAGAGCGAAGACATCAAATGGTGCGCTGAACGGCACCTCGATTATCTGCCGGTCGTTTTCCCCGGGTTTAGTTGGCACAACTTGCAAGCGGGGCGCGGCAAATCGGCGCCGCTCAACGCCATCCCGCGGCTCGGCGGCAAATTCCTGTGGGCGCAAAGTTTTCACGCTCATGCCGCGGGAGCGAAATCGCTTTACGTAGCCATGTTTGACGAGATGGATGAGGGAACCGCGATCTTCAAAAATCGAAATGATCCGCCAATCGGCGCGAGCCCATTCCTCGCCGAGCCTGAGGTGCCCGGAGATCAATATATGTGGCTCACGGGCGAGGCCGGGCGCCTGCTCCGCGGCGAGTTGAAAGACGCGACGGAAGCGGTCCCCGCTCGGGCGAAATAGCTGACTCGGGTCAATCCGCAGCGCGAAAAAAGCCATCGGGCGAGATCACGAAATTCTTTTCGTCGAGCGCGGCGCGGTCGGATTCGAGAGCGCGCTCGAGATTGGAAATGTGGCGGCGGGCGCTCGAAGCGTAGGCTTCGTCGTCGCCGGTGAAATTTGCCATGTCGCGCACGGAAGCTTCGTCATGCTCGCGAAAAATGCGGGCTGCGCGCTCGGCGCGTTCGCGGCTCAGGCCGAGCAATTTCATCGCGGCGATGCTGAGGTCGAGCGCGCTGCCGGTGGTCTCGCGAAAGACCTCTGGCACGCCGAGTCGGAGCAGCTCATAGGCGTGCTGCCGGCTCGTCGCGCGAGCCATGATTTGCAAGTTGGGAAAGTTTTCCCGGACCGTCGTGACGAGTTCGAGCGCCTTTGCTTCGTCGTCGATGGCGATGATGAAAAGCCGCGCCCGTTCCGCGCCGGCCGTGCGCAAGAGATCGATTCGGGTGGCATCGCCATAGAACGATTTGAGGCCGAAGCGCCGCAGCGTTTCCACCTGATCCGAATCGTGATCGAGCACCGTGGTTGCAAGACCGTTCGCGCGCAGCAGGCGGCCGACGATGTGTCCGAACCGGCCGAAGCCCGCGAGGATCACCGGGCTATCGTGCTCGTCGATGACATCGGGCTCGCGATCTTTTCGCCGCGTCGCGAATCGCGGCTGCACGAACTTTTCGTTCGCCAACAACATCAACGGCGCGCACGCCATCGTGACGGCGATCGTGGCCACAAAAAGTCCCGCGAGCTCCGCGGTGATAACGCCGTTTTGGGTCGCGAACGAGCAAAGCACGAATGCGAATTCGCCGCCTTGCGCGAGGGCAAAAGCCAGGAGCAACGACTGGCTGAGTTCCAGCCGGCTAAGGCGCCCAAGCCCGAGCAGGACAAGGAATTTCAACACCAGCACACCAACGACAAGCAGCGCAATCGTGCCCGGCTGGCGCGCGATCAAACCGAAATCGATGCCCGCGCCGACCGAGATGAAAAAGAGCCCGAGGAGCAGTCCCTTGAATGGCTCGATGTCCGTCTCGAGCTGGTGCCGATACTCACTTTCCGCAAGCACTACCCCGGCGAGGAAGGTGCCGAGGGCCGGCGAAAGTCCGACCATTTGCATCAGCAGCGCGATGCCGACGACGAGCAGCAACGCGGTCGCCGTGAACATCTCGCGGAGTTTCGTCGCCGCGATGAATCGAAAGAACGGACGAAGCAAAAAACGACCGGCAAGCACGACCGCGGCGACGGCGGTCAGCACGAGCAAAGCCTGCTGCCATGCGGGTTGGGTGTTGGTCGCGTGCGTTGCCTTTCCCGCCGCGAGCAGCGGCAAAAGCGCGAGAATTGGGATCACCGCGATGTCCTGAAAAAGTAGGACGGCGAACGAGGCCTGGCCGCCCGGAGTGTTCATCTGGCCTTTCTCGCCGAGCGATTGCAGCACGATCGCGGTCGAAGACATCGCGACGATGCAACCGATGGCGACCGCGACCGGCCACGGTACGCGCAGCGCCATCGCGGCAGCACCGGCGAGGAGCACGGTGGCGACGACCTGCGCGCCGCCGAGACCGAAAATCGGCCCCCGCATCTGCCACAAGCGAGCGGGTCGCAACTCCAATCCGATGACAAAAAGCATCATCACGACGCCGAACTCCGCGAAATGCATCACGCCGCCGCTTTCGCCGACCAGATGCAGGCAGAACGGTCCGATGGCCACGCCGGCGAGCAAATATCCGAGCACCGAACCGAGCCCGAGACGCTTCGCGATCGGCACGGAAATCACGGCGGCGAGCAGGTAGATGAAGGCTTGAAAAAACGTGTCGCTCATCGCGCGCGCAGCTTGTGTGAATCAGCTTCGCGCGGAAATTGAAAATCTCGGAAGTCGCCAGACGGCTGCAGTTCTTCGCAGACGCGAACCAATTGAGCCCCGACGTTTAATCGAATGAACTCAAAGAATGCTTCCGAAAAAGCCCGCGATCCGGTGTGTGGGATGAGCGTCGATCCAGGCTCCTCTGCCGCAGCGAGCGAGTTTGAAGGCGAGCGCTACCACTTCTGCTCGGCGCACTGTCAGAAAAAATTCGACGCGGACCCGGAGAGATTTGCGAGTGCTGCGGCCACGGAATCCGCGCAACGCGACGCCGACTGCTGCGGTTCGGCGGAGCCGCCGGAGCACTCGTGCTGCCATTCAGACCACGACAGCGGATCGTCCGTGGACCCTCCCGCCGCGGCGAAATATTTCTGTCCGATGTGTCCCGGCGTGGAGTCGGACCGGCCCGGCGATTGCCCGAAATGCGGGATGGCGCTGGAGCGCAATCCGGCCTGGAAGCCTGCTGCGAAGAGAGTCTTCACGTGTCCGATGCATCCGGAGATCGAGCAAGATCAACCCGGTGCTTGTCCGATTTGCGGGATGGCGCTTGAGCCAAAAACAGCCACGGCAGAGCCCGAGGACGACGGCGAACTGCGTGACATGACACGCCGTTTGTGGCTCGGCGGAGCGCTGACCCTGCCGGTGTTTCTGCTCGCGATGTCGCACCTCGTGCCAGGCGCGCCGCACTGGCTGATGGGGGAAGTATCGCGCTGGACGCAGTTCGCGCTGTCGACGCCCGTGGTTCTCTGGGCGGGCTGGCCGTTCTTTGTTCGAGGCTGGCGCTCTTTGGTTTCGCAGCACTTCAACATGTTCACGCTCATCGCGATGGGTGTCGGGACGGCGTATCTTTTCAGCGCCGCCGCAATGCTCGTTCCGAGCCGTTTTCCACGTGGTGCGGACGAAAGCGGAGTCGGAATTTATTTCGAGTCGGCGGCGGTGATCATCGTGCTCGTCCTGCTTGGTCAGGTGCTCGAGCTGCGCGCCCGCAGCCGCACCGGCAGCGCGCTGAAGGCGTTACTGAATCTCGCGCCCGCGACCGCGCGACTCGTCGAAGACGGCACTGAACGCGAGGTCTCGCTCGAGGATGTTGAGACGGGTGCGACGCTTCGCGTTCGGCCAGGGGACAAGATTCCCGTCGATGGCGAGGTGCTCGAAGGGCGCTCGAATGTCGATGAATCGATGCTCACCGGTGAGCCGGTTCCCGTGGAGAAAACGGTGGGCGATTCAGTTACCGGCGGCACGATCAACGGCACCGGCAGCTTCCTGATGCGCGCGGAAAAAGTCGGGAGCGAGACGATGCTCGCGCGGATCGTGCAAATGGTCGGGGAGGCGCAGCGCAGCCGCGCGCCGATCCAAGGCCTCGCGGATCGCGTGGCCGGATATTTCGTTCCGACGGTGCTCGGCGTCGCGGTGATCACCTTTGCTCTCTGGTTCTTCCTCGGACCAGAGCCGCGCCTCGCGCATGCTTTGGTGAATGCCGTCGCCGTGCTGATCATCGCCTGCCCGTGCGCGCTGGGGCTGGCGACTCCGATGTCGATCATGGTAGGTGTCGGACGGGGAGCGCAGGAAGGCGTGCTCGTGAAAAATGCGGCGGCGATGGAGCGGTTGGAGAAGGTGAATGTCGTCGTCGTGGACAAGACCGGCACCTTGACCGAGGGCAGACCGCGCCTCGTCGAAGTGCGAGTCGTAAAGGGCACGAGCGAAAGTGACCTGCTCTCCGCGGCAGCATCGATTGAGCAGCAAAGCGAACATCCACTCGCCGAGGCGATCGTAGCTGGCGCCAAAGATCGCGGCCTCGAATTGCAAGATGCGCAGGACTTTCAGTCCACCACGGGCGGCGGTGTGTCCGCGCTAATCGACGGGCGTGAAGTGCTCGTGGGAAAACTCGGCTTTCTTGAATCCAGTGGAATTTCCGGGCTCGATGAGCTCGCGGCGGAGGCGGAAAAGCTGCAGCGGAAAGGCCAGACCGCCATGTTTGTCGCGATCGGCGGAAAGCCCGCGGGTATTGTCTCAGTGGCTGACCCAATCAAGGAATCGGCGGCCGACGCGATCCGCGCGCTGCACGAACTTGGCCTGAAGATCGTCATGCTGACAGGGGACAATCATCACACCGCGAACGCGGTCGCGAAACAACTCGGGCTCGACCACGTCGAAGCCGGCGTCGATCCGAGCGACAAGCACGACCGTGTGAAGGCGCTTTCCCGAGGCGGAAAGATCGTGGCCATGGCAGGTGACGGCATCAACGATGCGCCTGCGCTCGCGGCTGCGGATGTGGGAATCGCGATGGGCACGGGCACCGACGTGGCGATGGAAAGCGCGGGCATCACCTTGATGCGCGGAGACCTGCGCGGCATCGCGCGCGCAATCCGATTGAGCCGCGCGCTCATGGGCAACATCCGGCAGAACCTGTTCTTTGCGTTCATCTACAACGCGCTCGGCATCCCGCTCGCCGCCGGTTTGCTCTACCCGTTTTTCGGGCTGTTGCTCAGCCCGATGGTGGCGGGCGCGGCCATGAGTCTCAGCTCCGTCTCGGTCATTGGAAATGCGCTGCGACTGCGCTCGACCAAGCTGGATGGCTGATCGCGCGGGATCGACTCAAGGCTCTTTGGATTGGCGGAGATAGAGAAAGAGGTCGCGAATCTCGGGCTCCTGCAACCCGCTGAGCAGCCCTCGGGCATCATGGAATTCGGGCTGGCTTCTCGCGTTTTGATCTCGCTGCGCGGAATGGTGATCGGTGCGGCCAGTGTCTTCAGCGTGATCGAATTCGCGTCTTCGCCGGCAGGGATCCCCGCGTGCAATTCGCCGGTTTTCGTGGTGACGAATACCATCTGGTAATCTTTTCCGATCACCGCATTTGGATCGAGAATGTTGGTCAGGAGATAGTCGAGGTCGGCATATGAGCCGGGCAATTCCGGTCCGATTCTCCCGCCGGTGCCAAACATCGTGTGGCAGACCGTACAGGTCCGGCGGAAGATCTCGCGGCCGTGGTTCACGTCGGCGCGAAGGATGCCGTCGGTCGAGAGGAACTTTTTGTAGCGCGCGATCTCCTTCTGCTTCTCCGCGCTGGTCGATTTCAGCGAGCCCCAGTTTTTCTCGAGCCACGTGTCGAATTCCCGGTCCTTGAAACCCTGGATCACGCGAGCAATCGGCGCAGTGATCGCGGCGCCGGGGATTTGCTTTTGATCGATTGCGGTGAGGAAAGCCCGAGTGTTTTGGGGACGCGCGGTGAGCGCATTCAGGGCGGCAGTTTTCTCCGCAGAATCCAGCGACGCAAAGCGCTCGGAGATCTGCGTGGCGACGCGTGGATCGTCAAAAACGGCGAGCGCGCGCAGAGCGGTGGCGCGGAGCGGGTTTGGCTCGGCGAGGAGCTTCAGCAAAGGATCCAGCGTCGCGGCGTCTCGGTGATCGGCAAGCGCTTCAAGGGCGGCGCGCCGCTTTTCGAGTGGCGCTTTCTGGTCGGCGAGGATTGCGCGGAGTTCAGTCAGCGCGGTGCTGCTGCCGAAGATCAGCGCGAGTTTTTGCGAGCTCTCCCGGACCGCGGGATCGGCGTCCGTCTGGAGTTTGGCGTAGGCCGATTCCCAGCCCGCGGGCGCGGCGAAATTCTGACTGCCTTTCATCGCCGCGAGCATGCCGCGGAGCGCGTCGAGGCGCACCCGAGAGTCCGCAGCAGCGACGGTTTTCGAGAGCGCTTCCATCGCCGCACTGGCTTTCGCTGGATTTTCGATGGCGAGCGCGGTGATGCGGCGTGCGGAGAATTCACGCAGCTTCGGAATTTTCGACGTCTCCAGTAAGGTGACACCGCGGGTGGGCTCTGCGGCGACTGCTGCTTCGGCAGCGTACCAATTCATCAGCGGCAAATTTCGATCGTTCGCGTCTTCGGCGTGCCGCGCGAGCGCTTCGATGAGCGGCCAGCGCTGCTCGAGGGCGAGACGTTGCGCAGCGGAAGAAAGCCGCAGTCGCACCAGCGGGGACTCGTCTTGCTTGGCCATGTCAGCGAGCTTCGTGAGCACGGGCTCGGACGGTTTTCCTTGCTCGCAAAGGGCTGTGATCGTCCATCCGCGGACGTGCTCGGATTTGTCGGCGAGGGCCCGCAGCGCGGTGGCGTCGCTCAGCGCGTCTTGACTGTGCAACGCCCAGAGCGCGCGGAGTTGGCGCGTGTCGTCGGAGTTATGGGCGAGGATGTCTTCGAGCATCGCGGTGGTCGCGGGTTTCGCGCCGCGCTCCTGCAACAGCCGTCGCGCGTGGCGCACGAACCAATCGTTCTTCTCGAGCTGCATCTGCACGAGTTCGGCGTCGGTCGCTTTCGTGAGATCGACCGCAACGGGCTTCACGGCGTCATTGACGAGTCGGTAGATGCGCCCATTGGACCGATCGGTGAAGGCGCGCTGTTGATGGCACGGCACACGGTCGTACCAGTCGTTGAAGAAGACGCTGCCGTCGGGTCCGTATTGCGGCGAAAGCCCGCGGAACCAGGCATCCGGGCTGACGAGGAAGTCCGCCACTTTCTCACTGCGGAAACCCGAGCCCTCGCGGACGAACTGCTCGCAGCGCATCTTGTTCATGTGGATGTCGTGGAAGAAAAACTTGTCGCGCCACTCCGCGGGGAACGCGCCGCCGAGGTAAATCATCGCGCCGCAGTAGGCGGCCTTTTCGTAGCGGCCCCATGCGATCGTCTGGATGCAGTTCGTAAAAGTGCGGGTTCAGGTCCGCGCCGGCCTGCCGCAGATAATGCCCGCCTTCGATCGCGTGCCACATGTGCGGGACGACGCACGCGGCGAAGAACGCCTCGCCGTGATCGTTCCAGTCGAGGCCCCATTGATTGCTCACCCCTTCGACCCAGCGCTCGAAAACGTGGCGTGTCGGATGATAGCGCCACACGCCGCCATTGATCCGCGTCCGCTCGCTGTTGGGCGTGCCGGGCTTGCCGACATTCGACTCGGTGAAGATCCCCTGCGTTCCGTAGAGCCAGCCATCGGGGCCCCAGATGAAGTCGTTCAGCGTCTCGTGCGTGTCTTCGTTGCCCCAGCCATCCAGCAGCTTCTGCGGCTCGCCGGCGGGTTTGAGTTCGTCGCCATTGACCGGGATGAAGAGCAGATTCGGCGGCGAGCCGAGCCACACTCCGCCGAAGCCGACCGCGATGCCGCTGGTGAAAGTTGCCTTGTCCCAGAAGACCGTGCGCTTGTCGTATTTGCCGTCGCCCTTCGTGCTCTCGAAGACCACGATCTTGTCCTTCGCCTCGCCGGGACACTCGGGGTAGTTGGTGTTCTCGACGGCCCAGATGCCGGCCGCGGTCGTCGATCGTGTAGGCGATCGGCTGCACGATATCCGGTTCGCCGGCGATCGCCTCCACGCGAAAGCCCGCGGGCACTTTGAATTGCGCCGCCGTGGCCTCGGGAGAGAGCGCCGCGGACTTGGCCACCGGCCGACCCGGATCCTTGAGCGGGTCATCGGCGGCGGTGAAAGCGACGAGTGAAACGGCCAAAAGGCCGCGGAGCAGGGCGGGGGATTTCATGGAAGAGGAGTCTTGGAAAAGGCGCTACACGCTCGCGGGATCGGGATGCACCCACGGCGCGCGGTACGGCCGCGCGAGCAGGCGGTTGGCTTCGTCGTCGCCGGTGATCTTCCCTGCCGCGGCATCCCAGGTGAGCGTGCGGCCGAGCTTCATGCGAGAGATTCGCGAGGATGCACGAGGCGCTGGAGATGTGGCCCTGCTCGATGTCGGCGACCGGCTTTGAGCGCTTGGCGATCGCCGCGAGGAAATCCTTCATGTGGCCGCGCACGCCGGGCGCGACGTGCTTCTCCAGATCCTTCTCCGTCTTGTCCTCGGGATACTCCTCCAGCTCCATGCGCCACATCCTTATGGACTCGCCTCCGCCTTTCCCGCGCGGCATGAAGTCGTAGCCCTTCACGCTCGCCTTCAGCGTCCCTTTGTCGCCGTAGAAGGTCGCGGCCCACGGGATACTTCGGGTCGGGCGCGTCGCCCCAGGAGCGATGCGTCCAGACGACGCGCAGGTCGTCGAACTCAAACGTCGCGCTCTGCGTGTCGGTGATGTTCGCCTTGCTCGCCTTGTCCACGAAAATGCCGCCGCTCGAGCTGATGCGCGTCGGCCAGCCGAGGTCGAGCATCCAGCGCGTCATGTCGAGCATGTGGACGCACATGTCGCCGACGATGCCGTTGCCGTATTCCATGAAGGCGCGCCACTTCCGCGGATGGATGAGCGCGTTGTAAGGCCGCATCGGCGCGGGGCCGGTCCACATCTCGTAGTCGAGCTTCTCCGGCGGCGCGATGTCCGGCGGATTGTCCTTCGCGCGCATGTGGTAGTAGCAGCAGATCTCCACGTAGCCCGATCTTGCCGAGCTTGCCCGCCTTGATGATCTGCTCGCGCGCCTCGATGAGATGCGGCGTGCTGCGGCGCTGCGTGCCGATCTGCACCACGCGGCTGTATTTGCGCGCCGCGGCGAGCATCGCCTGGCTCTCCACCACATCCACGCCGCGTCGGCTTCTGGCAATACACATCCGCGCCGGCTCTTCACCGCCTCGATCATCGGCAGCGCGTGCCAGTGATCCGGCGTGCCGATCAGCACCACGTCGAGATCCTTCTCCTTCAGCATCTCGCGGTAGTCGCCGTAGAGCCGCGGCTTCTTCTTGGAAAGCTGCCGCGTCCGCGACCAGTCTCCGCCGCATCGGCGAGCATCAGCTTGATCCACATCGCAGAGCGACACCACCTCCACCGGCGCGACCTGGATGAGGCGAAACAGATCGGTCTTCCCGTACCAGCCGCAGCCGATGAGCCCGACGCGCTTCTTCTGATCGGCGAAATCAACACCGAACGAAGGGAGCGCGGACGCGGCGCAGCGCAGCCGCGGAGGTCTGGAGGAATTGGCGACGATTCATCCTGCGAGTTAAAGCCTACCTCACCGCAAAAGACAAACCCCTCGCGCGCGGCAGCCTTTCCTCATGCCGCCCCGGCGGAGTTAAATCGGCAAAATCCGCACTCTCGCTTTGAGCTCATCGATCGTGAGCAGCGCCCCGTCTTTCAGGGCATCCCCATGGGCTTGCAGCGCACGCAATACGATCGGGCCGAGATGGACCGGAGAGACATCCTGTGCCCGGACTTGCACCACGCTGGGACCGCCGTCCTTGCTATGCGCCAGCAGGATTCCGAAATCGAGATCGTGGGTGAACACCACCCAGCCGTGATCCCGCGCCCATTGCATGATCTCGGCGTCCCGCGCGTTGGGCGCGCCGATGGTTGACCAATGCACCGATTCAAAACCGTTCTCCCTCAGGAGCGGCTGCCACTCCGGCGAGAGATTCATATCCAGGAGCAGCCTCACGCCACGGCCAGCGGCACTTCGAGTTCCTCCACCCGCCAGGCAGCATAGGAAAGAGCGGCGCGGATATCCTCTCCCGAGAGGTAGGGATACAGCCGCAGGATCTCCTCATCGGAATGGCCCGTCGCCACCAAGCCCACCACCGTGCCGACCGTCACGCGCAGCCCACGGATGCAGGGCTTGCCGCCCATGACATTCGGATCGTGCGTGATGCGCGGGGAAACAGACATGGCGCCAAGCTACCGCAACGCGTCCCGGCAATCCACGCTGATTTCAACGCGGTCCCTGGCCCCTTCTCGTTCCCAAACTCCGTTTGGGAACGCCGTGTGTGGGGCGAAACTCCGTCTCGCAGCGGCGGGTCCGCGCGCGGATCCCGATCGAGGCAACTGGAGTTGCGGGAGCCAGTGCGTTCCCAAACGGAGTTTGGGAACGAGGGGGAAACGCTCACGAACTCAGACGAACCTTCGCTTTGTTGGAAAAAGGGGCGCGCGGGCCTACCCGCGCACCGTCAGGTTCAGCGGCTGGGAGATTTGGCCAAAGGCGGCGTTTTGGTAGCGGTATTGCGCTTCGAAGGTCCAGATCTCGGCGGTGCCGGGGGCCGGGAGGGGCTCTTCGACGACGTAACGGCGGCTGAGGGAAAAGCCGATCTGCTTGCGGGCCTGGCCGGGGCGGGTGAGCCAGACGGTGTAGCCTTGGAAGACCCCTTTCTGGCAGGTCAGCTCCGGGTGGCCGCTGGTGTAGAGGTCGCCGGTGAGCTTGGGGATCGTCGTCTGCGGGTCGGGCGGTGTCACCTCGGCGCCCTCGACGGCGCTTACGGCTCCAAGGCGGCGGATGTGAGGTGGCGGTCGGCTGGCGGATTTGCGCGCAGGTGTCGCGATCGGCGAGCACGCCGCGCAGCTCGGATGCTTTCCTGCTTCACTCGCGGGGCCATTGGGCCTAGGGCTTGGGGATGAAATCTCCCATTCGTGTCGCGGTCACCGGTGCTGCCGGTCAGATCGGTTATTCGCTGCTTTTCCGGATCGCTTCGGGCTCGATGTTCGGCCCGGAGCAGCCGGTGATTTTACATTTGATCGAGATCGAGCCGGCGCTGGGCGCGCTGCAAGGGGTGGTGATGGAGCTGCAGGATTGCGCGTTTCCGCTGCTGAAGGGGATCGTGGCGACGGCGAAGCTGGAGGAGGGATTTGCGGGGGTGAATTGGGCGCTGCTGGTCGGCTCGGTGCCGCGCAAGGCGGGGATGGAGCGCGGCGATTTGCTGGGGATTAATGGGAAGATTTTCATCGGCCAGGGGCAAGGCGATCGAGACGAACGCGGCGAAGGATGTGCGGGTGCTGGTGGTGGGAAATCCGTGCAATACGAACTGTCTGATCGCGATGAATAATGCGCCGGGGGTGCCGCGCGGAGCGGTGGTTTGCGATGACGCGGCTGGATGAGAATCGGGCGAAGTCGCAGCTCGCGCTCAAGGCGGGCGTGGAGGTGACGGAGGTGACGAATCTGGCGATCTGGGGGAATCATTCTTCGACGCAATATCCGGATTTTACAATGCGCAGATCGATGGGAGGCCGGCGACGGAGGTGATCAAGGACACGGGCGTGGCTGGAGGGGGAATTCATCGCGACGGTGCAGCAGCGCGGGGCGGCGATCATCAAGGCGCGCGGGCTTTCGTCGGCGGCGAGGCGGCGAATGCGGTGGTGGATACGGTGCGCTCGCTGACGACGCCGACGCCGGAGGGCGATTGGTACAGCGTGGCGGTGCACTCGGCGGGGGATTATGGGTGGAGCCGGGTCTGATCACGTCGTTCCCGATCCGGGCGGATGGGGCGGGGAATTGGGAGATCGTGCAAGGGGTGGATGTCGGGGAGTTCAGCCGCGGGAAGATCGAGGCGACGGTGGCGGAGCTGAAGGAGGAGAAGGGGCTGGTGTCGGCGCTGCTGGGGTAGGAACCGGCTGCGTTGGCCACGCTTCATTTCATCGTGCTGGCGGGCCTCGGGCTCGCGCTGCTGACGGTCCTCGCGAATCTGGCGACCTTTGGCGGGCTGCGGCGCGGGCGGAGCTTCGGGGCGGAGGCGCCGCTGGTCTCCATCTTGGTGCCGGCGCGCAATGAGGCGCGGAATATCGAGCCGTGCGTGCGTTCGCTGCTGGCGCAGGATTATCCGCGCTGGGAACTGATCGTCCTCGATGATCACTCGACCGATGGCACCGGGGAACCTGGCGCGCGCGCTCGGGCTGGGCGCGGATCAAGGCCGGAGGCTGATCTCCGGCGCGCCGCTGCCGGCGGGCTGGGTCGGGCAAGAACTGGGCGTGCCATCAGCTCGCGGCTGCGGCGCGCGGGGAGTTTCTCTTTTTCACCGATGCCGACACGGAGCATGCGCCGGGGACGGTCGCCGCCGCGGTGGCGCACGCGCAGCGGACTCGGGCCAGCCTGCTCTCGGCGTGGCCGCGGCTGATCACGAGCACTTGGGGCGAGCAGCTGATCATCCCGATGGTGCTGCTGATCGGGATGACGCTTTACCCGCACTGGCTGCTGGTCCTTCTGCAGGCGACCGGCCTCGGCGCGCGGCTGCCGCACGCGGTCCGGCGTTCGCTCGGCGCGGCGAATGGGCAGTTCCTTTTTTTCACCCGCGCCGCCTACGACCGCATCGGCGGCCATGAGGCGCTCCGCGATCATCTGGTGGAGGATGTGGCGCTCGGCCGCGCGATCGCGGCGCGGATGGATGAGGGGCTGCGGCTGGTGAACTGCGACGCGGTGCGCTTTTCCACGTGCCGGATGTATCGGTCGTTCGGCGAGGTCTGGGAGGGCTTCACGAAGAATATCCGGCCGGCGTTCGAGCGCTCGCTGATCGGCTTCCTCCTGATCGGCGCGGGGTCGGCGCTCTGCTTTCTCGGGCCGTTCCTGCTGCTCGCCACGGGTCATTTTCAACGCACGATCCTGATCGAGATCGCGCTCATCTATTTCCTCCGCCTGCTCCTCACCGTGCGCTTCCGGACCTCGTGGCTGAGCCTCGTGCTGCATCCCATCGGCCACGCGCTCTCGCTGGCGATCGGCCTGAATAGCTGGCGGCTCAGCGCGACGACCGGGGTGACGTGGAAAGGCCGCACCTACGCCCCGGCGGTGCTCGAGAAATGATCGGCGATCTTGCTTTCCCGGCATTCCCCGGCATCGTCAGATGCGTCGCGCATCGGACGCTGGTGCGGTCGCAAACTGCTTCCGCCACGTATCCTGAACCGACTGCTTTATGGCTGAGATCAACCAAAACTTTTTCACCGTGAACCATTCGCTCTCGGGTTTTACCTCGGCTGCGTCTTCCTCGTCCTCGCGCTCTACCAATACTTCCGGCTGAAGTCGGAGTTCGCGCGCTTCCGCCGGCACCTCAGCGACAAGCTGGAGATCGAGGCGGACTCGATGAAGAAGACGAAGTCCGACCTCGAGACGCTGCGCAAGGAAAACGAAACGCTCCGCGTGAAGGTGAACGCGCTCAACGAAGCGCCCGACCGCAAGATGCAGCGCGACTTGGAAGTCTTCGCCCGCGCCGAGAAGCGGATGCTGCTGAACGTCCCGGGCTTCGCTCCCGCGTGGGAGACCGCGAAGTCGAAGCGCACACACGGAACTCCTCGAGGAGGAGAGCGGCCGGAGCCCCTCGAAGCGCATTTTCGCCCGGCTCTTCGGCGGCGGGGAAACGGCTCGCGCGCTGCCCGCCCGCGAGGAAGGCGTGAAGCACGCGGAAACCGATGCGCGCGGTGGCGCGGCGGATTCGGCTGGGCTGTAGGGCGGTTCTTTCGCTGCCTCATTTCGGGCGATGAACGGCTCGCCCCGCATCCGCTTTTCCCGATGAAAAAGCTGGGACTCTTGTTCTATGCCGCGCTCGCCATTGGGCAGAACGCAGTCGCAGATCCGGCGCGCTCTTTTGAAATCCGCGTGATCGACGAGCAGACGAATCGTGGCGTGCCGCTCGTCGAACTCGAGACCGTGAATCATCTCCGCAGCGTGACTGACAGCGCCGGTCTGGCGTGGCCTTCGAGGAACCCGGGCTGATGGATCGCGAGGTCTTCTTCACCATCCGCAGCCACGGCTACGAGTTCCCGAAAGACGGCTTCGGCATGGTCGGCACGCGGCTCAAGACGACGCCCGGCGGCTCGGCCACCGTGAAGGTGAAACGCCTCAACGTCGCCGAGCGTCTCTACCGCGAAACCGGCGCGGGGATTTACCGGGACAGCGTGCTGCTGGGGAAAAAAGTGCCGATCGCCGAGCCGGTTCTGAATGCCGAGGTGCTCGGGCAGGATTCCGTGCAGCGCGCCATTTACCGCGGGAAGATTTATTGGTTCTGGGGAGATACCAACCGCGCGAACTACCCGCTCGGGCATTTCGGCACCGCGGGGGCGACTTCGGAAATCCCCGGCCTCGACCCGGCGGTCGGCATCGACTTTCGTTACTTCACCGGCCGCGACGGCTTCAGCCGGCCGATGTTCGCTCCCGATCCCGCGAAGCCAGATCCGGTCTGGATCGATGGGCTCTGCACCGTGCCGGATGAAGCCGGACGCGTGCGTCTCGTGACGCACTACTCGCGGATGAAATCGTTGGACGAAGTCGTCGAACACGGACTCGCCATTTTCAACGACGAGAAGGAGCAATTCGAGTTCGTGAAAGTGCTCGATCTGCAGGACCGATTCCGCTGCCCGACGAGCCACTCTTTGCGGCATGGGGATCACCTTTATTTCGGCGAGCCGGGACCGTGGATCCGCGTGAAGGCCGATCTGGCCTCACTTTGCGAGCCTTCGAGCTACGAGGTCTGGGACGGCAGCCGCGCCGCTTGGGAGCGCGCCGAGCATCCGGTGCCGCCGAAGATCGAGCCGCGGGATGTTGATGGCGGCAAGCCCGTTCGCCTGCAATCCGGCACCGTCGAGTGGAACGAATTCCGACAGCGCTGGATCATGCTGGCGGTGCAGCGCGGCGGCACTTCGATGCTCGGCGAAATGTGGTATGCCGAGGCGCGCGAACTCACCGGTCCGTGGCTGCGCGCGAAGAAGATCGTCACGCACGAGCGCTACTCTTTTTACAATCCGTGCCACCATCCGTTTTTCGATCAGGAAGGCGGCCGGCTCGTCTATTTTGAGGGAACCTACTCGGAGACTTTTGCCGGGAACCCGCATCCGACGCCGCGCTACGACTACAACCAAATCATGTATCGCATCGACCTCGCCGACCCACGTCTGGTGCCGGCTCATGTCGAGTGATCGTCCGCTATTTTCATTATGAACCTCCGCCTCCTCCTCGCGCTTGTTTTCCTCTTCCCGTCCGCGTCCGTTTTCGCCGCCGGCGAGCCGTTATCGCCGCCCGTTGAAAAGCGCTCCGACTGGAACGGCTTCGCGCGCGCGGACTTCGTGGTCGATGGCCGGAATTGCCTGCTCGTTGCGCCGAAAAGCGCAGCCGCCCGGGAAGCCGTGGATCTGGCGCACGGAATTCTTCGGCCACGAACCGCAGGGCGACATCGCGCTGCTCGGGCGCGGGTTCCACGTCGCCTACATGGACGTGCAGAACATGTACGGCGCGCCGGTGGCGCTCGATCACATGGACAAATTCTACGACGAACTCACGCGCAACCGCGGCTTGTCCGCGAAGCCGGTGCTCGAAGGATTCAGCCGCGGCGGGCTCTTCGCGTTCAACTGGGCAGCCCGGCATCCCGATCGCGTGAGCGCGATTTACGCCGACGCGCCGGTGTGCGATTTCAAGAGCTGGCCCGGCGGCAAGCGCACCGGCAAAGGATCTCCGGGCGATTGGGAGCGGCTGAAGCCGTTTACGGCTTCACCGAAGCAGCAGGCGCTCGCCTATCACCGGCAATCCCGTGGACAACCTCGCGCCGCTGGCCAAGGCGCAGCGTCCCCCTCCTGCACGATTGTCGGCGACGCCGACGACCGTCGTGCCGGTCGCGGAGAACACCGCGCTGGTGAAAGAGCGCTACGAGAAGCTCGGCGGCGAAATCAAGGTCATCGCAAGCCGGGCGTCGATCATCATCCGCACAGCCTGAAAGACCCCACGCCGATCGTGGAGTTCATCCTCAGCCACCCGCCGGGATTCGAAACTCAGGCGAAGTGATTGCTGCTCAGGTGTTCAGAACCCCGCGCCCTTTGTCGCGGTTTTTACGCGGAGCAGGAACATGTTGGCCGTCATGTAAAGTGTCGAACCGTCGTCGCCCCACGCGCAATTTCCCGTCGGCTGCGCCGGTCAGGATGGTGCCGAGATGTTTGCCCTCCGGCGAGAGGATGAGCACGCCGCCGGGCCCGGTGGCGAAGAGGTTTCCGTGCGCGTCCACCTTCAAGCCGTCGGGGTGGCCCTTCTTGCCGGTCCGGCGAGCGGCAGCGCGTCGAAGAACACGCGGCCGTTTGCCACCGAGCCATCGGCCTGCACGTCGTAGGCCATGATCCGCGGGCGCCTCGCGATCGCTAATCGCGACGTAGAGCGTCTTTTCGTCGGGCGAGAAAGCGATGCCGTTCGGAAAGGTGAGGTCCTTGGTCAGCAGCGTGCACTTGCCGTCGGCGGTCAGGCGATAGACGCCGTTGAACGGCAGCTCCTTGAGCGGCGAATCGTTGCAGTCCCTCGAGGCCGTAGGGCGGGTCGGTGAAGTAGATGTCGCCGTTTTTGCGGAGCGCGAGATCGTTCGGGCTGTTGAAGCGCTTGCCCTCAAACTGTGTCGGCGAGGGCCGTTTGCGTGCCGTCCATCTCCAACCGCGCGAGGCGCCGCTCGCCGTGCTGGCAGATGAGCAGGCGGCCTTGCGCATCGACGCCGAGGCCGTTTGAGCCTTGCTCGCGGAAGCCCTGTCGCGGACTGAGCATCCCGCTCGGCTTGATGAAGGAACGGCCTTCGTCTCGCCCGGCTTCCATCGGTAGATCACGTTTTCCGGCACATCGGAAAAGAGAAGCGAGTCCTGAAACCACGTCGGTCCCTCCGACCAGGTGAAACCCTCCGCAGAGCTTCTCGATTTTCGCGCCCGGAGGGATGATGGTGTCGAGCGCGGGATCGAGGCGCTCGATCGAGCCTTTGAATTCGGGAGGCGTCGCGGCGAAGAGCGCGAGCGGCGCGAGGAGAAGTGGGAGGAGGCATTTCATGGCGCGAGACTGGCATCGCGCGGCGCCTGCTTTCAACGTCGCAAATTCCCGTCGGCGCACCATTGTCCCTTTTTTTCGATGATTCCTTTCCGCACGATCGCTCAAACCCGCACGCCCGACGGATCACTACTCACGCTGCACGAGCACGACGGCGAGCATTATCTGAAGCTCGATGGGCGGCAGTTAATGAGCACTTACTCGACGACTTCTGAACTGTTGCTCGGTGAAATCGCGTGCGAAGGACTTGGCCGCGCGCGCAGTCCGCGCGTGCTCATCGGCGGCCTCGGACTGGGGTTCAGCCTCCGCCGAGTGCTGGAGATGGTCGGTCCTCAGGCGGTGGTGCACGTGGCGGAATTGCTGCCGGAAGTCGTCGCGTGGAATCGCGATCTCCTCGGAAAAGTGAACGGTCGACTCCTGCTCGACCCGCGCGTCGAGGTTTCACCGAGGATGTTTTCAAAGTCATCCGCCGTGGCCCCGCTGCGCCTTACGACGCCATCCTGCTCGACATGGACAACGGCCCGACGAGCCTCGTGCAGAAAGGGAACTCCAGGATCTACGAGCGGCAAGGTTTCGCCCGCATCGCGCGGGCGCTTGTTCCCGGCGGACGCGTTGCGTTCTGGGCGGCGACGGAGGAGCCGGGCTTCGTCACGCGACTTGCCAAGGCCGGTTTTCGCGCCGAAGCGATCGAGGCGAAATCGCATCCGACGGCCAAACGGGCGGCCCACCGGATTTACGTCGGCGCGCTTTTGGCAAATGACGCGCCAATCGCGAAGCAAGCTGGACCCGCGCGGCGCCCGATCAGTAGCTGAAGCGCGACCGCGAGCGGGCAAGCTCTTCCTGCCGCCGGCGCTGACGTCGCTTGCGCCGCTTCGGAACGAGCATCCAGCAACCTCCGATGGCAAAGGCCAGCAGGACACCGATGATTCCAGCGCGTTCGACTTCCGTGCTTGTCTGGTGCGCGTTGCTCTCCTCTTTCTTCTTCCGCACGTTTCCGGATTCGAAGGCAATTCCGTGCCGCTCATCGACTCGACCGACGATGCCATGAGCCTTGAGCGGAGAATTTTGAATCGTCCGCGAGAGGTCGAGGACGTTTGGGTCGGGGGTCGGCTGCGGCTTCGCTGCGGGCCGGCGCGGGGCCACCGGCGGCGCGAGCAGCGGACGATTCGAGCGCGAAGGGGCTAGCTCAAACTTCGGACCGGATGGCTCTACCTCCGCCTCATCTTGCGCGCGAAGCGAGCTTCCGGTGACGAAGACGCAGATGAAAGTTACGAGAAGGTGCCGGGGGGGGAGCCGCATGGCGATTGACTGCGCCGGGGGAAAGGCGCGCCGAGGTTCTGGCACAGCTTTTCTCACGGCGCAAGTCTTCCCCGAGGCCGCGTGCCTCAGATCATGCCGAGCTTCATCTTGCCCGCCTCGCTGATCATCGCCTGATTCCACGCGGGTCCCAGACGAGTTCCACGTCGGCGTCGCGCACGCCGGGCACGCTCATCACCTTCTGGCTTTCGCTTCCGCAGCGATCGTCGGCCCCATGCCGCAGCCGGGCGCGGTCAGCGTCATTTTCACATCGACCTCGCGACCCGCCGCCGCTCTCGCGCGGGGTGACGATGCAATCATACACGAGCCCGAGATCGACGATGTTCACCGGAATCTCCGGGTCGTAGCACGTCTTCAATTGATCCCACACCGCCTTCTCATCGACCGGCACGTCGTCCGCATCCGAGGTGGACGACGTCGCCTCCGTCGGTTCGATTCCGAGAGCATCCGCGTTCGCATCGACGATCCGTGCGAGACCGGGATTCGTCGCCACCGTGTAGCTCCCGCCGAGCGCTTGCGTGATGTAGACTTGTGTCCCTTCGGTGATCGTAAAAGTTTCGCCGCTCGGGATGCGGATCGCCTCGCAGTCGCGAGTCAGAGTGCGTTCAGTGTTTTCGTGCATGTTGGATGAAGAGGTTGGTTGCTTGAGATGGGGTCACGCAATTGGTTTGAGCACGATCTTCTTCGGACCGTCCGCTTTTGGTGCCTGAAAGCTTTCCATCAAGGTGCTCGCACCTTTGGCCGCGGGCGCCAGAGCCGTTCCCGGTGCCAGCGCGGAACGCAGCGCGCCTTCCACGAGTTGCGCGCAGTGAATTTTCATCGGCGGCAGCGCGCCCAACGGCGCGGATAGATCGCTCCCCGACATCGACAGCGCTTCTTCGATCGTTTTCCCCGCGATCAATTCCGTCGCCACGCTCGCCACCGCGATCGCCGTCTCGCAGCCGAACGTTTGAAACGTGGCGCGATCGATCAGTCGTCCGCCTTTCCCGTCATCCTTGAATTTCACCCACATCCGCAGCATGTCGCCGCAGTCGACGCTGCCCACCGTCCCGACGGCGTCTGCGCCATCGAGTTCGCCCACGTTTTTCGGATTCTTGATCGCATCCTGGATGCGCTGCTGCAGGTCGTTGCTCATGCCGCCAAGCTACTCCAATTCATACCGCGGCAAAGCCGGATCGACTTCCACGCTCCACGCGTCCATTCCCCCGCGCACGCTCTTCACCCGCTCGAAGCCGTGCCCCGCGAAATACGCTGCCGCATCCATGCTCCGCGTGCCTTTGTGATCCAGCACTGCCAGCAGAGCTTTCCGGTCCCACGAACCCAGCGCTTCATTCATGAGCTCCTGGGTGAAAAAAATCGCGCCTCCGATGTGGACCGTGTCGAACTCCTCGCGCGTCCGCACGTCGATCAACCGCGCCGTCGTATCCTCTGCCAGCACTGTCGCCAATTCCCTCGGCGTCATCTGCAGCTTCGCATCCTCTTCGTGGCTCCGCACGATGTGCTTGATGACGTCCGCCACCGGCAGCCCCTCATTTCGCGCACACACTTCCCCGAGCGTCTCCTCCGGCTGAAACCCGCAACTCGCGCAACCGCCGATGTGATACTTCCGAAACAGTGCGCGCTGCGCTCCCGGGTAGAGCGTCAGCAGATCGCGCATCGTCGTTGTGGAATCGATATCCTCCGTCGTGGTCATGGCTTGAACTTAAGTCACACCGCCCGCGCTGACAATCCCTGCCGAGGCAGCTACGATTCAACAGGTCGAACCGGAGCCTCTTAGACGAAGCTCCACCGCGGACTGGATGATCTTCGCGACCCATCCCTGCTCGATTGGATGGCTCGCGGTGAAGCGGATGCAACCTTTGCCTACATCTTTGCGGCTGGTCGCAGCGACATAGGCTGCCACCGCTTCTTCCTCCGCGACATAAAACGCGAGGTAATGCTTTTGCGATCCCAGGGCAAAAAGGAAACCATTCAGATCAAAGTGCGCGTGACCGTATTTCATCCCCTCGACGATGATCGGACACTGCTCGCGAATCGCATCCCGCACCGCCGCCAATTCCCCGCGTCTGGCCTCATCCAGTCCCGCTAGATACTCGTCGATCGTGGAAGCTTCAGAGCGCACGAGTCCAAATGTTACACCCTTTCGACAGGCCGCAACGCAACTCAGCCTTCAAGGTGCCGGCGCTGCGGGAGCTTTCCGCGGCGCGCCAGCTTGCGCACCGAACCAGCCGGGCGGAATCGCATCGGGAACTAGGAGTTCCTTTCGCAAACGAGCCATCTCTTTCTCGAGCTTGATCCGCTCTTCGCGATAGGCGGGATCGTCCAGAGCGTTGGTTAGTTCCTGCGGATCTGCCTTCAAGTCGAAGAGCTCAGAGTAGGTCACTTCAGTGCCATAAAAATGGACGAGTTTGAAGCGATCAGTCACCACTCCGTAGTGCGGGCGGACGCTATGCGGCGCGGGGAACTCGTAGTAGTGGTAGTAGAAGCTCTTCCGCCAATCTGCTGGAGTTTGACCACGGAGCACCGGTAGTAAACTGTGACCTTGCATGTCCGAGGGAATCGGTTGGTTGGCGGCTTCCAGAAAGGTCTCCGCGAAATCGAGATTGGAGACGATGTCCTTGCTAACGCTGTCAGGCTTGGTCACGCCCGGCCACCGGACAAGCAGCGGGGTTCGGAGCGATTCCTCGAAAATCCAGCGTTTATCAAACCAGCCATGTTCGCCGAGGAAGAAGCCTTGATCGCTGGCATAGACCACAATGGTGTTCTCGCTCAGTCCTTCGTCATCCAGATACTTCAAGACCCGGCCGACATTCTCATCCACGCCGCGAATGCAGCCGAGGTAGTCGTGCATGTAACGCTGATACTTCCACCGAACGAGATCATCCCCCTTGAGATTGGCCTGACGAAACTCGGCGTTGCGCGGCTCGTAGTAGTCATCCCACGGTTGGCGTTGCTCGGGCGTCAACTGCGGAGGGGGAATCAGCTTGTTGTCCTTTGCAGTCATGGTGTCGCGAATCGTCATGTCCTGCGTTTTTTCCGCGATCCCTCTGCCTTTGTAGTTGTCAAATAACGTCGCTGGCTCGGGATACCTGCGATCGTTGTCAAAATTGAGGTGGCGAAGGGCTGGTTCCCATTCGCGATGGGGGGCTTTGTGTTGGCACATGAGCAGGAACGGCTTGTCCTTATCCCGCTGTTTCAGCCAATCGAGCGAGGCATCGGTGATGAGGTCTGTCACATAGCCGTTCAGTTTGATCCGTTGGCCATTGCGAATCATCGGCGGGTTATAATAGACGCCCTGACCGATTAGGATTTGCCAGAAGTCGAAGCCGGTTGGATCGCTCTCGAGATGCCACTTTCCCACCACCGCAGTTTGATAGCCGGCGGCTTGGAGGAGCTTGGGAAAAGTGGTCTGCGTGTTGTCGAATTTGCAGTTCGAGTTATTCACGAAGCCGTTGAGGTGATTGTATTTCCCTGTGAGAACCGTGGCGCGACTCGGGCCACAGATGGAGTTGGGCACGAGGCACCGTTCGAAGCGCATCCCCTCTTTGCCAATGCGGTCGATGTTCGGCGTGTCGATGAGCTTGCGCGCGTCGCCGTAGGCACTGATGGCCTGATAGGCATGGTCATCGGAGAAGATGAACACGATGTTCGGGCGCTTGGGGTCTGCTGCGAGAGCAGCGGGAAGTAGAAGAAGCAGGAGCGCGAATGAGAGGAAACGCCGAGGGGTCATCCGGATGTTTGTAAACGGTGATGTCTGCGTTGCCCAGCCGGGGAAACGTTGGCTCTACTTTTCGGCAAACTGCCAGCGGTCTTCGGGCTGCATGATCGAGCGCGGAGCGGAGCCATGCAGCCCCTCGCGAGCGGCAGAATCGCCGCGGAGATAGGCGTCCCAAAAGGCGGTGGAGAGCGGGAGAATCACGCGCGCGGCGAGCGACGAAAGGGGTGCCATGTCCCACGAGACGCGCGACGTTGCGGGAATGTTACAGTGGACGACTTTCCGCGGGCAGAACGGCGCTGCACCTGAAGCCAAGGCCAAGAGATTGCCAGGCTTCGGGTTGAAAGTCCGTTGCCGATCACTCAATGCCATGCACCATTCCTTCGTGAAAATTTTTCCGTTCCGTTCAGCCGTGCGCCATTTCGCCCCGCTCGTGGCTGGCGTGGCAGTGATGTCGACCGGAGCCTTCGCGGCCGATCTGGCGCAACATCCCGGTGCGGCCATTTATCGGAAGCTGTGCGCCGATTGCCACGGCGACAAGGGACAGGGCGTGCCGGACAAATACGATGAACCGCTGCACGGCAATCGCACCGTCACCGCCCTCGCCAAACGCATCGCGCGCACCATGCCGGACGACGACGTCGGCGCGTGTGTCGGTGACGATGCGGCTAATGTCGCGGCCTATATTCATGAGGCATTTTATTCGCCGCAGGCGCAGGAGCGGTTACGTCCGCCGGAGTTCGATCTCGCGCGGCTGACGATCGCGCAGTACCGGACGTCCGTCGCCGACATCATCGCGCGCTTCCGAGGCGGCGGCGACCGTGCGCCGGGGCCGGAGCGAGGCTTGAAGGCGCGCTATTCGGGAAAAAAATTGGTGCCATTCGGGCCTCCGCTGCCACCCGAGAACGACGAGAAAAAACGCAACGAGCGCGAGAACAAGGAGCGCACCAATTTCGAGCGCGTTGACCCGCGGATTGCGTTCAGCTTTGGCCCCGAAAGCCCGGACCCGGAGCGCCTGCGGGCGAGCGAGTTCAACATTCGCTGGGACGGTTCGATCCTCGCGCCTGAGACGGGATGGTATGAATTCATCGTCCGCACGGAAAACGGCGTGCGCCTCTCGATTAACAACCCAAAGACTCCGCTGATCGATGCGTGGGTCGCACCGGGACCGACGGTGCGTGAGGAGAAAAAAAGCACCTTTCTGCTCGGCGGCCGGACTTATCCGTTCTCGCTCGAGGCGTTTAAATTCGAGGACAAGAGTGCGTCCATCGAACTGCGCTGGAAGCCGCCGCACGGCGTCGAGGAAATGATCCCGACTTCACAACTCATCCCCAACGGCTCACCCGTCGGCATGGTCGTGAAAACCACTTTCCCCGCCGATGACCGCAGCGTTGGTTACGAGCGCGGCACTGGCGTTTCCAAGGAATGGGACCAGGCAACGACCGATGCGGCCATCGATGCTGCCGAAGACATCGAGGATCATCTCGATGAACTCGCCGGTGCCAAATCGAACGCGCCTGATCGGGTGGAGAAGCTGAAGCAATTCGCGCGGAAATTCGCGGAAGCGGCGTTTCGCCGTCCGCTCAGCAATGAGGACTACCAGCACGTCATTGAGCGGCAATTCGCCAACGCGAAAAGTCCCGAGATCGCGGTCAAACGCGTCGTCATCTTCACCCTCAAATCACCGCGTTTCCTCTACCCCGACCTGCCCGATGGCGACGCGCCGGACGGCTACGACATTGCCGCGCGACTCGCGCTGAATCTGTGGGATTCGATTCCCGACAAGCCGCTGCTTCAAGCAGCTGCGGAAGGCAAACTCCAGACTCGCGAGCAGATCGCTGGGCAGGCCGCGCGCATGATCGGCGACCCGCGCACCAGGCAGAAAATGCGCGGCTTTTACGAGCACTGGCTCGAACTCGAACGCGCCGAGGCGATTGCGAAAGATCCGAAAGCCTTCCCCGACTTCGACGCCCACGTCCTTGCGGACCTCCGCACTTCGCTCGAACTATTTCTGGACCAAGTCGTCTGGAGCGACCCATCCGACTACCGCGAATTGCTGCGGGCCGACTACCTTTTGCTCAACAACCGGCTCGGAAAGCTCTACGGGAAACCGGTGGAAGGCGATGGTTTTCAGCGCGTGGCGTTCGATCCGAAGGAACGCGCCGGCGTCGTCACTCACCCGTATTTGCTCGCGGCGTTCGCGCACAGCAAACAGACCTCGCCGATTCATCGCGGCGTCTTCCTCACGCGCACAATCATCGGCATGACGCTCAAGCCGCCACCAAAGGCCATCGCGTTTGAGGACGCGAAATTTGAGGCGCACCTCTCGATGCGAGAGAAGGTGACCGAGCTGACGAAAAACAAGTCGTGCATGGGTTGCCACGCCACAATCAACCCGCTCGGTTTTAGCCTCGAGAATTACGACGCCATCGGCCGTTGGCGCACCAAGGAGAACGACAAACCGATCGACTCGGTGGCCGATTTCGCGACCGATGAGGGCGAAACCATCCGGCTGACCGGAGCGCGCGATTTGGTGAAATATGCTGCGGAAAATCCGGGCGGACACCGCGCATTTATTCACGAGCTTTTCCATCACACCGCCAAGCAAGCGATCGGCGTTTACGGTCCTGATGCCTTGGAAAATCTGCGCCAATCCTTCACGGCCTCCGGCTTCAACATCCGCAAGCTCCTCACTGAGATTGCCATCATCTCCGCCGCGCGCGGCCTGCCCGATCCTGCCCCGAAGGTCGCCCAAAGCCACTGAGGCCTGCTGCGTCGGAATGGCGGGAGTGCCGCCGCTCCGCTAATGCTGCGCTTGGACGCGCAAGAAACGGGTGGGATGGGCGGGGTCGGCGATGAGGTAGAGGTCGCGCACTTCGACGGCGCGGATCTGACCGGTGCTGGGTTCGATGACAGTGGCGCCAGTGGTGCTGACGGTGAAGGCGCCGCCTACGGTGCTCCGGGCAAGTTCGATCCACGGCCCTGCGGGGTTGTCAGCAGCCTGGACGGTGAGGATCAGATCCGTGTTCGCGGTGTCGCGGCTGAACGTGACAGCGGCTTTTCCGCCCGAGGTGATTTCCACGACCAGCGGGTCGCTGGCCATCGGATTTCCACGCAGCGCGCGTTCGAGCAAGTTGCTGTGCCCATCATGGTCAGGGTCGGCGGCTTCGCTGGCGACAGCAGGGTTGTTCCAGTTCACGCCGAAGTTCGCGCGCTGCCAGTTCTCGGCGGGCGTGGAGGCGTTCCAAGTCAGCGTGACGGTTGTAGCCGTTTGCTGAAGCGCAAAGCTGCCGAAACTCGCAACATTGTGTTCCGCGCTGTCGGTTGTCGGGGTGCCGAGAACGAAGCTCCCGGATACCGAGCCACCGCTCAGGATTTGCCATGAATGGCTCTGCGTCCAAAACGCGTCCGTAAGATCCACCGAAGTTCCGGCACGGTTGATTACCGGATCGATGACCGCGCCGCTGGTGACGTTGACGCTGGAAGCCGCGTTTACTTTGTCGAAGCTCCCGGCAGTCGTGGTATTGCCAGCGAGTTCCCATTTAAGATGCGCCGTGGAGCCGTAGGTCAGCGCGCTGCTGAAGGTCTGAGCACCGACCCCATCGCCCGCATTGTGAGCGCCGTTGATCGTCGTCGCAGGAGTGATCGTGCCGGTTCCGGCGAGCGTTCCACCGACCGCGACGGTTACACCGCTGCCGGCGGAGACATTGCCGTTTACGACCAGCGTTCCGGAGGTAATCGTCGTTGCGCCGGTGGACATATTGGGACCGCTGAGCGTCACAGCACTCGCGGGGCTGCCGTTCACGCTGATGCCGCCGCTTCCACCGATCGCGGAGGCGACATTAAGCGCAGTGTCGGTGCGGCGAAAATCGAGCGTGCCGTTGTTCGTGATCGCGCCGTTGCCGAGCGTGCCGGTGGCGGTGCCATTGCCCACGCGAAGGACTCCGCCAGCACCGATGGAGGTCGTGCCCACGTAACTGTTTGTTCCCGTCAGCGCGACCGTGGCGGTGCCGAATTTACTCAGCGAACCGCCGCCGGTGAGGTCGCCCGCGAGGACAAAAGTAGCCGTGCCGTTGCCGTTCAGATTCGTGGGAACATTGATGCCCACAGGATTCGCGAGCGTGACCGTCGCCCCGGGGCCCGCGTTGGTTTCGAGCGCGATGGCGGCACCGGTGAGCGAGAAACTCAATGCTCCACCGGTGATGTTCATCGAAACTGTGCCGCTCGTCGGACCGGCGCCCGTGAGCCGCAAAGTGCCGATTTGGAACGTTCCCGCGAGGTCGTTATTCGACGTCACGGTGCCATTCGGCAGCGTCTGTCCCGTGAAAAACTCCAGCACCGCGCCGGCATTCGCGGTCGGGGCTGCTCCGCCCTGCCAGTTTGCATTTTGCGACCACGGAAGCGTCGAGCCGGTGTTAAGGTTGGTCCAAATGAAGAGCGGTTCGCTGTCGCTGAGCACGAGTGTGTCGCTCGCCTGCGCGCCGAGCACGTAGCCCGCCGCATCGATGAGGGTGAGTGCGACAGTCTCGGGATTTTCGGTGAGCGCATCGTCAATCGGGACGACGGAAATCGTCGCGCTCGATTGCCCAGCGGGGATGGTGACCGTGCCGCTGAGCGACTGGTAATCCGTGCCGTTCATCGCCGTGCCGCCGATGGTGTAGCTCACTGCCAGCGGACTCGTCGTTTCCCATGTCCGCGTGACCGCGAAAGCGCCATTCTGCGCGGGTTCCGCGGCATTTTGCGTCGCGGAAATCGTCACGGTGGGGCGGTTGATTTGCACGTTGTCGAAGTGCGCATCGGCTACGCCGACGTTGCTGGAAGACGCCGCAAGACCGACCAGCGCATTCACCGGGAAACCGCTCAAAGTCGTCGTGCTGACCTGCGTCCACGCGCTTCCATCCGGAGAGGCGAACCCGGTGACCACGTCCCCTTTTCGCACGAGGCGCAGCCACTGCGGCATCGGGAGCGCATTGAGCGTGGTCGTGTTCACCCCAGCATCCGTGGTGGTCCGCGCACCGTAGCGCCCAGTGCCCGTGGGCGTGAGGCCGAGGAAAACGCGGCGCGAACCGGCGGCGGAATTCTCGCGCAGCATCACGCCGGCTTTCGGTGATGTGCCGACGTTCTGCAGCGCCACGAGGCGTGCGATGATCTCGCCGTCGCCGTCCATCGTCTGCGACGAAAATTGGAAACTATCCGCGTTGCCGGACGAGGTAATGTCACCGCCGCCGGAGACGATCGCCTGCCCGGGAAGGCCCGTGGTTGCAACGTTCAGCGCGTCTGGACCGGCATCCAGATTTGCCAGCACCTGGCTCGTATTCAGCGCGTAGTCGTAGATGCGGAACTCGTGAAAAGTGCCTGCAAAATTCGCTTCGGTCGTGGATTGCGAACGCCCGAGCCAGTCGTTCACGTCAGCCAGTGTCGCGACACCTTCAGGATCGGCGACGGTTGCGAGCAACACGCCATTTTCCCACCAGAGCCACTGCTGCGCGGCCGCATCGTAGCTCACGACGTGGTGCGAGAGCTGGTTCAAAATCGTCGCGCCCGTGATGTTCGCCTGCACGTCAGCCGTCGCAGTTTTCCGGCGGAAACGCGGGTTCTGCGCGAAGAGATTGTTGGCCGCCAAATGGACGTAATTCGTCCCAATCGACCCGCCGCCGGGACCGGAAAGTTCACCCGCGACTCCGGTCCCGAAATCCCAGATTCGACTCGAGGCCTGGTTGGAATTTTGCGTCGTCCACGATTCGTAAGTCACGCTCGAATAGCGTGTTCCGCCGCCATAAGTCCCGCTGGCCACGCCGTTTGGCAGGTCGATGTAGGCTTGCGCGTTGGATGCGCCGCCGGGCAGCGTCACTCCACCGCCTGCCGCATCGAACGCCGCGTTTCCGCCGCGCACCAACGCATTCGCGCCGCCGATTTTGTCGTAAATCCAAGTGCCATCCGGCGCGGTCGCGCTGCCGGCTCCGTTGAAAGTCCAGCGATGCCGGGGCGCGCGTGGCAGCGCGTTGTCGATCGTGTTCACCACATCCGGACCGGTGGCATAGTCGCCGACAATCTGGCTCGGCGTGAGCGCGTAATTGTAGACGCGGAACTCGTGCAGAACGGCGTCGAGATTTTGATCCTGGCTGAAATTCGAGCGCCCAAGCCAGACGTTCACGTCGTCGAGGCCGGTCAGTCCGACGGTGTCCGGCAGCGTCGCCATCAACGTGCCGTTGCGATACCAGCGCCACGTCGCGGAGACCGCATCGTATTGGAGGACGATGTGCGCGATTTGATTGAGGACAGTGGCGCCAGCGGAGTCACGGCCAGTGCCGTGCGAGGTACCGTTGCTTCCGGTGCGGTCGAGACGCTGGTCGTTGGCGGCGATGATGTTCCCGGAAAGCATCACAAAATTCGTGCCGGAAAAAGAGCCGCCGGGCGTCACGACATCACCCGAACTGTTGGTCCCGAAATCCATGAGGCGGCTCCAGTTGCGGGCCGTGCGCTGCGTGAGCCAAAGCTCGTAGGTCACGCTGGCGTAGCGCGCGCCGCCGTTCTCGGTTCCGGTTGCAACACCATTTGGGAGATCGACGTAAGCCTGTGACCCCGACCCACCGCCGGGCAGGCTGAGTCCCGCGCCCGCGGTATCGAACGCTGCACCCGCGCCGCGCACCGATCCGTGCTGACCGCCAACGCTGTCCACGAGCGTCGTGCCGTCTGCTGCGGCACCGTTTGCGGCGCCGTTGAAAGTGTAACGGTGTCGCGGCCCGAGCGGCAGGGCGTCGCCTGTTCCGGCGTCACTCGATGCGATTGAGCCACTCGAGCCTCCGACGCTCGGAGAGCCGACATCCGCGGAAGTCCACGCCCCACCAAGCGCGGTCGGCGGGGTGTAGGATTTCGAGCGGCTCGCGAGCATTGGGAATTCCGCCGTGCCATCCGGCAGCGTCACCGCGACCGACAAATAATCGGGTCCCGTGAGTTCTTTGTGCAGCGCTTCAAGGTAGTAGCGTTTGCCGGTGACGAGCGCGATCGCAGCCGACTTTTGCTGCGGAAAACGCGTCCAAACGCGGAAGCCAGAATTCGACGGGACGCTTGCGATCTTCACGCGCGCCGCCGCGGTTTCATTCGTCGAAAGGTAGAGTTCCGCGACATCGTCGGCGGCAACGTAGAACGTGTAATTCCCCGTCTGCGGAGCCGTGAAATAACCGCGCAGGCGCGCCGCGAAATAATCGACGTCCGGACTCGAAGTTGCAGCTTCAAAATATCCGCCGCGAACTTCGCGCAACGCCGGAGTCGCCGGGTAGGGCGACGGAATCGCGGACCCCGGAAGCCCTTCGAAACGCTCGTAGAGGAAGCCATCGCCCGTGCCCGGGCTCGGCGAGAAAGTGACGCTGTCGAACTGCGCGAGCCCGGTCGAGTTCGCGGTGGTGCCGCTCGCTACCGCGAAGCCGATTTGCACTGAGCTCGCGAGATTTCCGAACGTCGCGGTCGCGCCGAGCTGCGTCCAAGTAACGTTGTCTGCCGAGACGAATCCGGTGACCGTATTTCCGCTTCGCACGATGCGCAGCCACTGTGGAATCGTCAGGCCCGCGAGTTCGAAATTCGCGGCGTTGGCGTTGGCCGTGACACGATTGATGAAGCGTCCAGTGCCATCTGATTTCAGTCCGACAAAAGCATGCCGGGAGCCCGCGCCAGTCCCTTCGCGCACCGTCAAGCCGGCGACAGCATTGACACCGCCCCGCAACGAGACGAGCCGTGCGCGCACGTCCCAATCGCCGCTCAAAAGCTGCGTCTCGAGATGCACACCATCTGCCGAGGCGCTCGTCGAGAGTGTGCCGGAACCGGCGACGAAATACGGCCCAGAGTTCCCGAAATTCACCGAGTTGATGGTGTCCGGACCCGCTGCGGTGTTGCCGCGGATTTGCGCCTCGCTGAGCGCGTAATCGTAGATGCGAAACTCATTGTAGAGCGCGTCGATGTTCGAATCGGCTGACCAGCCGGAGCGCCCCAGCCAGTTGTTTACATCGTTCAAGGTCGAGAGCCCCTCGCTGTCTGGGAGCACCTGCATCAGCGCGCCGTTCCGATACCAGCGCCAATTTTGATCTGCCGCATCGTAGAGCATCACGAGATGCACCTGCGTGCCGAGCACGGTCGTGCCGCTCGATTCCCGCGTGCGCCCGCCGAGCGCGGGGGTGTAACGGGCAAGCTGTTGATCGAGTGAGGTGCCTTGGGTCGCGGTTAGCAAAACATCGTTCGACGAACTCGAATTGAAGCTCCCGCCAACACCCGTCACCTCGCCCGCGGAGTTGATGCCGAACTCAAAAACCCGGGACCAATTCTGAGCCGTTTGCACCGTCACCCACGTCTCGTAGGTTGCGCTCGTGTAGCGCGTGCCGCCGGCGTAAGTGCCGGTGGCCAAGCCGTTTGGCAGGTCGATGTAGGCCGCGCTCGCGGATGAGCCGCCGGGCAGATCCACGCTGTTGCCGCCCCCGTTGAACACCGCGCCTGCGCCGCGCAGATTCGCCGTCGCGCCGCCGATCGAATCGATCAGGGTCGCGCCGTCGGCAATCGCGGCATTTGCCGTGCCGCTGAACGAGTAACGGTTTTTCGGCGGCGCGGTGAGGATCGCATTCGCGAGTCCGGAGGAACCCGGCGCACCGGTCATGCCGATGTCGGTGCCGGTCCACGGCGTCGGAAGCGCGGTCGCGGCAGTGAAGGGATCGAGTCGGTGTGCGGGAATCGGTCGTTCGAGCGCACCGTTTGGATACTCCACGCCAATGGACATATGGTCGCCGCCGCCGCCTTCCTTGAAAATCGCCTCGATGTAATACCGTTGCCCCGCGACGAGCGGGATCGCGGCGCTTTTCTGGCTCCCGTATTGCGTCCAGTTCTGGAAGCCAGTCGCGCCGCTAACCGACGCGATTTTTTGCCGACGATCGGGCGTCGCATCGGTGCTCAGCCACAGCTCCGAGTAGTCGTCGGAGGCGATGTAAAAGAGGTAGTCGCCGCTGACCGGCGCGGTGTAGATCGCGCGCCAACGTTCACCGAAATTGTCCGCGCGATTTTCTCCCGTCGTGAAGGCCGTGCTGATGATTTCGCTGCCGGTCGGGCTGCCCGGGTAGCTCGCGAGGTTCGTGAGGTCGTAGACGAAGTTGGTGTTCGAAATGTTGTCCCACCATTCCCGCAGAATGCCGCCGCCAGTGCCAAACGCCGCGGCGATGGTGACGGTCCCACTCGAGGGCGAACCAATCGTGTAGCCGGCGCCATTCGCCAGCGTGAGGATCACCGTTTCGGCCGTTTCGAAAACTCCGTCTGCGATCGGCGCGATGGTGAGAGTGACCAAGGATTGCCCAGCGGGAATGGTGACGCTCGTGCCGAGCGCCGGGTAGTCCGTGCCATTCGTTGCGGAGCCGGAGATGGTGAAATTCACGGCCATGGAGGCGGTGTTGTCGCCGGTTCGCGTGAAGGTGAAGACGCCGGGGTTGCTCCCGGATTCGTCGGCGGTCGCATCCGTCGCGACGAGCGTGACCGCGCCGGCTTCGTTGTCGGCGATGGTGACGGTCGCGCTGTCCGCGCCGCCGACAGCGTAGGCGAGGGACGTTGCGAGGCTCAGCGTGACCGTTTCGCTCGTCTCGGAGATCGTGTCGTCGACAGGCGTGACCGTCACCGTTGTGGTCGTCGCGCCGGAGGCAAAGCTCGCGGTGAGGCCGGTCGGCGAGTAATCGGCTCCGTAGTTCGCGCTGCCGGTGAGGTTGAAATAAACGGTCAGTCCGCTCGCTGCAGAGCCGGTGCGCGTCAGCGTGAAGGTCCCCGGCGCGGGGCCGGTTTCGCTCGCCGTGGAGGCGGTCGCCGCGACCGTGATTGTATTGGCCGGGGTGACCGGAGTCGGCGCGGTGATGGGATCGAGATACGTATTTTCGATCGGTCGATGCTGGGAGGCATTCGGGAAATCGACACCGACCGCGAGGTGATCCCCGCCGACGCCTTCCTTGTGCAATGCCTCGATGTAGTAGCGCTGTCCGGCGGTGAGCGTGATGGCGGCCGACTTCTGGCTCGGGAATTTCGTCCACTGTTGCACGTCGCTGTAGCCGGTGACCGAGGCGATTTTTACTTTGCTCGCGACGGTCGCATTCGTGCTCAGCCAAAGCTCGGAGTTGTCGTCGGAGGAGATGTAAAAAGTGTAGGCGCCGGTGGTCGGCGGGCGGAACCAGCCGCGGGCTCGTTGCCCATAATTATCCGCGACACCGGAGGGCGCCTCAAAGGTGGACTCGAGCGCGGTGATGTAGGTGGGCGTATTGGGGAAGGCGCTGTTTCCGGTGAGATCGGTGACGCTGTTGCCGCCGATGCCGTCCCAATGTTCCAGCGTGATGCTGCCAGTGGGTGCTGGCGGTGTGGCCGTGAAGTTGACGTTCACCGCGCTCGGGCCGACGGCGACCGGGTTTGAAGTTTGCCCCGCGAGCGTCCAGCCGTGGTGGAGCGCGGTGATGGTGTAACTTCCCGCGCCGAGCGGGCCTAGCGAGTAATTTCCCTGCGCGTCGGTGTAGGCGAGGTGGTTGTTCGTGTCCTGCACCAGCACGTCCGGCACAGGGGTGCCGTTGCTCTGCGTGACGCGTCCGCTGATGGTGAAATTTCCGGGCGTGCCGACCCGGATGAGGATGCTCTGCACGCTCGTGCGTCCTTTCATGTCGCTGATCGTGCAGCGGACGCTGTAATCGCCCGCGCCGCTCCAGCTCTTGGTTTGCGAGGGGTTGTTGTTCGTGCTGACGTTCCCGTCGTCGAAGTCCCATGAATAGGCCAGCGCATCGCCATCGGGGTCCGAAGCGGTGGCGTTGAGCGTTACCGAAGCGCCGATGCCGGGGGAAAAATTGCTCGCGGTCAGCACGGCGACCGGCGCGCTGTTTGCCGAGGGATTGCTGAAATTCACGACGACATCGAGGTAGTCGTCCGGCGAGATGCCACCGCGCGCGATGGGGGTGACGGTCATCCCTTGTCCGGGGTCAAAAAAGCTGCGCCCGATGATCAGCGAAGCGTCCCCGGAGCCGCCGCTGCCGAGCGGATTCATGTCGAGCAACTGATCGGACTGCTGCGTCCAGCAGATCATCGCGCCATTGGTCGTCGCGGCATGCGGCGTGCCGGGGTCCCAATTCGGCCGGTATTCGACGTAATAAACGAGGTCTTCCTTATAAATCCGCAGCGCGTAGGGATGGCTCGCGGTGAGCGCGGATTTGTCGGCATTGTAGAGCCGGTAAGTTCCGCCAGCGTGGATCGTAGCGACGTCCGCCGGTTCCAGCCAATGCAAGGTGTAGCGCTCGAGAGTGTCGTAGGCATTCAGCCCAGCGGCGCCCATCGTGCTCGTGGAGTTGCCGTATTCAATGTGCGTCCCCGGACCGATTGGGGAGTCCGTGCTCGGTTGAAGGTAATTGGCGTGCCAGAGCCCGAGATTATGACCCCACTCGTGCAGGTAGATTCCGGCGCCCGTGCATTTGATCCACGCGCCTTTTCCGCCGACGTAGCCAAGGCCACAGTAGCCGGCGAATTGGTTTGCCTGAAAGACGACGCAGTCGAAGTCGAAGTTCGCCGTGTCGTAAGGATGCGCGCCCGTGCCGTCGGTATAAGCCGCGCCGGCCCTGCGCGCAGCCTCGAGCACCGCGCCATCGGTTCCGTTGGCCGCATACCACCCCTCGGTCTGCGGGAGGACGAGCGTGGGAGAAAAAGCGAAGCTGCCCTGCAGTTTGCCGTAAGACCAGGTGGACCACGCGTTCACGACTTTCTGCAATTCCGTCTGCATCGTCGCGTCGGAAGCCGGTTCGCCTGCCTGATCCGAAAACCGCACGCGGATCGCGAGAAACGTCTTGTTTCCCTGCGTGTAAGTCGCCGGGACCACAGGGCTCGAGCCACCGGAATTGCCCGAGCCACCCGCCGCCGCGACAATCTCGCCCTCGGGCGTTTGCAGCCAATCGCCGATGTGTCCGTGACTGCACAGCCAGACAATTTTCACCCCAGTCGCCACCGCTGTCTCATCACCCTTTGACTCGCTCGGGTCGCCGGAAATAGGGCAGACCGGCTCAATGGCCGGTTCCGCCGCGCGGATGTCCTGCGCCTCTGCGGGTTCGAGGACTTCGTAGGCATTCTCGCGGACTGCGAGGAGCTTTGGACCGGTTTCGCGAGTCAGCCCGACGCCAAGAATCGGGAGATCGGTCCGGGAAATGTCAGCGAGGCGTTTGCCAAAGGTGTACGCGCGGAAGTCGGTGTCGCCGATTCTCGCCGTGCGAATAATCGGCTCCTCAACAGGCAGGTCGGGCAACGGTCGAACCGCGAGGACCATCAGGTCGCCCCTGCCACGCACTGGATACTCGATTTTGGCCGCAACCTCCGGCGGCAAACTGCGCCGCAGCGAGTACGGCAGCAACGCGCCGATGGCAACTTCGGGCTCGAATTTGATCAGCCCCGCCATTGTTTCCGCGCGGGCAGTGGCAAGCTGGGTGCCCTCCGGGAGAAGTTGCGTTCTGCGCTCGGGCGGCGCGGCGAGGTAGCGCTCCGCCCAATTTCTGAAGTCGTCGAGCGGCTTCAACGAAGTCGGCTTTTCTGCCCGCGGCGGAACAGTCAGCCCCTCGAGCGGCGGCGTCGCAGGAAGCGCGGCCGTCAACAACTCTCCCGGGCAGCAGTCGTCCGCCGTGACTGGTTCCGCGCCCGCCTTTACCGTGCCGGCACCGCCACGATTGGCGGGTGACGCCGCAGGCTCCACTCGTGGATGCGCCGAAGGAACCGAAGGCCTTTGCCTCTCGGGCCAAAAAACGATTCCCGAAGCGATGACCAGCAGAAGGGTGACTGAGATGAGGGCGCGACGTTGCACAGAGAGAGGGGGCGGGTGTGCGATCCTACATTAACTTTGCTCCAAAACATCCGGAAAAGCCGACCCACGCCCATGGGTTACTTCTGGCGGTATTTGGTCCGATTTTCCAGTTGCGGATCATCCTGATTGTCACGTGAAAGGCGGAGTACTCACCTCCGGATCATGTGCTGGTTGCCGTCACCACTGCGCCTTGTGAGAAAGCCGTGCGGTCTGCTCGGAAAGCGCTAACATTCAGCGGGGTTCAACGATTCATGAATTCAATGCACACACGCCGCCAATTTCTCCGCCACCTCGGTGTTTCTGCCGCGGCGATGCCCTTTCTTGCTGGTCTGCCGAGCCTTCGAGGTGCGGCGATGCCGCAAAAACGGCAGCGGCTGGTGATCATGTTTTCGCCGAACGGCACGTTGCCAAAGGAATTCTGGCCGGAGGGCGAGGAGCTGAATTTCAAATCGATCCTGGCGCCGCTGGAGCCCTTCAAGGCGCACACGCTGGTGCTGAATGGCATCGCCAACAGAGTGCGCGGCGACGGCGACGATCACATGCGCGGGATGAGTTGCCTGCTCACCGGCAGCGAGCTTTTGCCGGGAAATATCCGTGGCGGTGGAGGCAGCCCCGCGGGCTGGGCGGGAGGCATTTCCATCGATCAGGAGATCAAGAATTTCCTGCAAACCCGGGATGAAACTCGGACGCGTTTTGGTTCGCTCGAGTTCGGCGTCGCCGTGCCGGATCGCGCGGACCCGTGGACGCGGATGAGCTACGCCGGAGCCAATCAGCCAATCGCGCCGATCGACGACCCGTATCAGATGTTTGGCAAGCTTTACGGGCGCATGAAGGATCGCGACAGCCTTGTGAGCGTGCTCGACGACGTTCGCGAAGATCTTTCCCGCGTTTCCGCCAAGCTCAGCGCGCGCGACAAGGCGCTGCTCGAACAGCACGTCACGCTCGTGCGCAATCTCGAGAAAGAACTCACGCACAACGAATCCGAAACGAAGCTTGTGCACCCGATGCCGGAACTCGATCCGAGCGTGGAACTGGTCAACGACAACACGCCGCAGATCAGTCGCATGCAGATCGATCTGCTCGTAAATTCCCTCGCGAACGACATGACCCGCGTCGCGACGCTGCAATATATGCGCTCCGTCGGGCAGGCGCAGATGCGCTGGCTCGGCGTGGAGGAAGGTCACCACTCGCTTTCCCACGAGCCGGACAATAACGCCGCGGCGTATGCGAAGCTGCAGAAGATCAACACGTGGTTCGCCGGAGAACTCGCCTATCTCGCCAAGCGCCTCTCTGAGACACCGGAACCGGCGGGCGACGGGAGCATGCTCGATCACACGCTGCTGGTCTGGATGAACGAACTCGGCAAAGGCAATTCACACACGCTCGACAATATTCCGTGTGTGCTCGTCGGCGGCGGCGCGGGCTTCAAAATGGGCCGCAGCCTGAAGTTCGATCGCGCCGCGCACAACCGCCTCTGGATGGCGGTTGCGCAGTCGATGGGCCACAACTTGCAGACGTTCGGAAAGCCCGGCTTGAGCGAGGGCGGGGCCTTGAATCTGGCCTGACGGGTGCGGGCCACGGACAGGTTCGGTGTTAGTCAGGCGGTGATGAGGCCGGTTTTTCAAGCATGCTCGCTTTCCTTTCCGCGCTCGCGGTCCTGCTCCTCCCATCGCTCGCGGAACGCTTGCGGGGGATTTGAACGCAGCGCTCGTCGGCGTGTTCGCTGCGCTGCCGCGCAAATCTTGCCAGCAGCTGGCGGGAGGAATACGCGTTTGCGGCGTATGGCTTCTCCCCACGTTTGCGCCGCTTTGTCAGGTCTTCTTTGTGTCTTCGGTGCAATGTTTGCCAGTGCAGAGGAGACGCATACGATTCGCCAGGAGGGCGAAAAGCCGACGCAGTCGAGCGTAAAGCGGCACCCGTGGTGGTATGACAAAGTGAAGACCGATCAGCTCTCGGGCGGCGCGTGGATTTCGAATTTTTCCAAGGAAGCCGCGGCGATCGCGGAGTATCGCGTCGAAGCACCGGCGAGTGGCACGTATCACTTCTGGGTGCGGGCCAATCCGGTGAGCTCAAGGCTCGATTACCGGATCGGCGATGGACCGTGGATGCCGATCGAGACCAGCGCGGCGGTGGATGTGGTGAATCTCGCGGAGGACGGAAAACCCGATCTGCGCTTCATCGGCTGGATGAAAGCGGGCGAGGTGAAATTGGAAAAAGGTCCGGTGAAGATCGCCTTCAAAATGAGCAGCGAGAACGAAAAGCACGGAGCACTCGATGTCTTCGTTCTGACAACGGGCGCGTTCACGCCGAAGGGGACGGGTCAGCCGGGCGAAGCGGGCGCAGCCGCGGCGGTAAGCGAAATTTCGGAGACCGGCTCGTGGGCTTTCAAATATCCGGGCGACAAATTCGAGCCGACGGCGCTGCTCGATTTGCGGTCGCTGAACGAGAAGGTCGCTGGTGAAACGGGCTTCGTGAAATTGACGCCGGAAGGGCACGGCTTCGCGCTCGGCAACGGCCAGCCGGTGCGCTTTTGGGCCGTCGGCAGCGACCTGTTTCGCAAGCAAACTCCGGAGGCGATGGCGCGGCATGCGCGCTTCCTCGCGAAGCTCGGCGTGAACATGGTGCGGCTGCACTGCGATTTCTCGCCGAAGGGCAAAAACTCGAAAATCACGGAAGTGGACGAGCAGGAACTCGACGGGGTTTTCCGGCTCGTGGGGGCGATGAAAAAGGAGGGAATCTACGTCACGATTTCGCCGTTTTGGGCGCACACGAAAGCGCCGGCCTCGTGGGGAATCGACGGCTACGCGGACAAGGAGCCTTGGGGCGTCCTCTTTTTCAACGACACGCTGCAAGCCGGTTACAAAGCATGGGCGCGGGAGATCTACACCCGCAAGAATCCCCACACCGGGCTGGCGCTTGGGCAGGACCCGGCGGTTGCGATCATCCAGATTCACAACGAGGACAGTCTGCTTTTTTGGACGTTTGATGGGATCGCGCCGGAGCAAAAGCGCGTGCTTGGAAAGAAGTTCGGCGACTGGCTTGCGAAGAAATACGGCTCGTTCGAGAAAGCGCAGGCATCTTGGGGCGGCACGAAGGCGAAAGACGACGACCTTACAAACGGCGTCGCGGGCTTTTTGATCACGTGGGATTTGACACAGGCGCAGAGCGGCGGAAAGGCGCAGCGTGCAGCCGATCAGCTCGAGTTTCTATCGCGCACGCAGCACGATTTTTACGCCGACATGGCGGATTACCACCGCAAGACGCTCGGCTGCAAACAGCTTCTCAATGGCAGCAACTGGCGACCCGCCGACATGCTGCGGGAAGGCGATGTCGAACGCTGGACTAACAGCGCAAACGAGGTGATCGCGGTGAACAAATACTACAACGGCGGCGAGCACATCGGTCCGGCGAATGGCTGGCGCATCGACCCGACCGATTGGTTTCAAGGCGAGTCGGCCTTGAAAAATCCGACCGCGCTGCCGACCGCGCTGAAGCAAGTCGCGGGGCATCCGATGATCATCACCGAGAGCACGTGGGTCGCGCCGCTTGGTTTCCAGAGCGAAGGTCCGTGGCTGATGGCGGCTTATCAATCGCTGACCGGGATCGACACGTTTTATTGGTTTGCAGCGGGGAGCGTCGATTACCTCGGCAACCCATTCCTGACTTTCCTGAACCTCAACGGACAGCATCCGCTGCAAAAATGGAGCTGCTCAATCCCGTCGATCATGGGGAATTTTCCCGCGAACGCGCTGGCCTTTCGGCTCGGTTACATCCGTCCCGGGACGCCGGTCGTGCAGGAAGAGCGCAGCTTGGAAAACCTGTGGCAGCGGGCTGCGCCGGTCGTGGCAGAAGGTCAGTCGTTCGATCCGAATCGCGACAAGATCGCGTTTGCGGAAGGCTCCCCGGTGAAGACTGCGGTCGATCCGCTGGCGTTCCTCGTCGGGCCGGTGGAGGTGAAATATGGCGGCGATCCGGCGAAGACCAAAGTTGCCGATTTCGCGCCCTTCATCGACTCCGCACGCAAGATCGTAAAGAGCAACACCGGGGAGATCGCCCTGAATTACGACATCGGTTTTTGCACGCTCAATGCGCCGAAAGCACAAGGCGTCACTGGCTTTCTCAAGCAAGCCGGCGGTAGCTTTCCGCTCGCCGATGTGACGATCGAATCGGCGAACGACTATGCCGCAATTTCAGTCGTCTCGATGGATAACCTGCCGTTGAAAAGCTCGCGGAAAATTCTCGTGCAGGTCGGCACCGTCGCGCGGCCGACGGGCTGGCAGGTGCGGGAAAAGACGCGCGAGCAAAAAGGCGGGGAACCGATCCGGGGGCAGGAGATTGTCAGCACCGGCAAACTGCCGCTGCAAATCGCCAACACCGACGCGACGGTGGCCATCAAAAACTCCGCGCTCTCCAAAGCCACCGCGCTGGACATGGCGGGGTACGCGGCTGCACCCGTGAAGCTCGAGAAAACCGCGGTGGGCGTGACGTTCAAACTTCCGCCGAATGCCATGTATATCGTGATCGAGTGACGGGCGGTCTCGGTTGCTTTTTCATCAAAGAGCGCGAACGAGAGGCGGTTCCCTCTGCGCTCGCCGTCCCTCCATGCACTCACCGCATCTCTCCATCGGCTCCGGTCTCTCGCGCCGCTCGTTTTTGCGCGGGGCGGGCTACACACTGGCGCTGCCGTTCCTCGATGCGATGCGACCGGTTTTCGGTGCAGCGGCGAGGGCGGCGGACGTGGTGCCGCGGCGCATGGTCTGCATCGAGACGAACATGGGGATCATGCCGCAGTTCTTTTTTCCCGAGAAAACCGGGCGCGATTTCACGCTCACGCCATACCTCGAAAAGCTGGCGCCGCACCGCGATCAACTCACGGTTTTCTCCGGTGTCAGCCATCCGGGCGTGACCGGCGGACACGCGGCGGAGCGCTGCTTCATGACCGGCACACCGCACCCGGAACGCGGTGGCTTTCGGAACTGGATCTCGCTCGATCAATTCGCGGCCGAGCAACTCGGCAATCTCACGCGCTATCCGTCGCTGGTGCTCGCGATGACGACTGAAGGCTCGACCCTCAGCTACACGCGCAGTGGTGCCCCGATCCCTTCGGAGCGCAGTCCGAAGAAGTTGTTCCAAAAGTTGTTCGTGCAAGGGAAGCCGGAGGAGGTCGCTGCGAGCGTCGAGGCGTTGCGGCAGGGGCGTTCGATGCTCGATTTTCTCGGCGAGCAATCCCAGCGGCTGAATCGCACGCTTTCCAAGCCGGACCAGGATCGGATGGATCAATATTTTACCTCGGTCCGCGAACTCGAGCAGCGACTGCACAGCTCGGAAGCGTGGGAGCAAAAGCCGAAACCCGTGGTCGCCGCGAAGCCGCCGGAGGATATCGAGGACGCGCGCGAATTTGTCGCGAAGACGCGGCTGATGTTCGACGTGATGAAGCTCGCGCTGGAAACCGATTCGACGCGCGTCGTTTCGCTCTTCATCGACACGACCGTGATTCACAACATCACGCACCATGGCAACCGCCCGGAAGTGATCGCCGAATTGCGCGCAAAGGAAGAAGGCGCAGTTCGAGGCGCTCAACGGTTTTCTCACCGCGCTCTCCGAGACGCAGGAGCAAGGAGAGACGCTGCTCGCGCGCACAATGGTCCTCTACGGCACGCCGATGGGCAGTGCGAATTCGCACTCGAACACCAATCTGCCGGTATTGCTCGCGGGCGGGGGCTTCAGGCACGGACAGCATCTCGGCTTTGACACGACAAATAATTACCCGCTCGCGAATCTTTACCTCTCGATGCTCCAGCGCCTTGGCATCGAAGCCGGCAACTTCTCGACCTCCAAAGGGACGATGCGCGGGTTGGAACTCGTGTAATTCTTCCCGCGCTCGAAACTCAGCCCCTCATGAATCACCCCCCATCTCTTCCTACCCTTCGTCACCTTTCTTGCGCTGAGCTTTACCGCGCTCGCGGAGACTGGAGTGCCGACGCCTGCCGTGGAACTCCAGCCTTTTGTGGACCGGCACGCGCTCGCGGGTGCGGTCGCAGCGGTCGCCGACAAGGACAAGGTGCTGAGCCTCGGGACAACGGGTTTTTCCAACATCGCCGGTGGGAAAGCAATGAGCGCGGATGCCATGTTTTGGATCGCCTCGCAGTCCAAGCCGATGACGGCGGCGGCGGTGATGATGCTCGTCGATGAGGGCAAGATCGCGCTCGACGATGCGGTGGAAAAATATCTGCCGGAATTCCGCGGACAGATGATGGTGGCCGAAAAAGATGACGCGCACGTGCTGCTCAAGAAGCCGTCGCATCCGATCACGCTGCGGGAAGTGCTCAGCCACATGAGCGGGCTGCCGTTCGCGTCGGCGATCGAGAAGCCGACGCTCGATGGCCTCCCGCTCGCCGCGGCGGTCCGCAGCTACGCGATGACGCCGCTGCAGTCGGAGCCGGGGACGAAGTATCAATACTCGAATGCCGGGATCAACACGGCGGCGCGCGTCCTCGAAGTCGTGAGCAAAATGTCTTACGAAGATTTCATGCGGAAGCGGTTGTTCGAGCCGCTCGGGATGAAGGAAACGACATTCTGGCCGACAGCGGCGCAGGTGGCGCGCATCGCGAAGTCTTACAAACCGAACGCCGAGAAAAACGATTTGGTCGAAATCACCATCGGGCAACTTCTTTACCCGCTCGATGATCGCGCGCGTCGTTTTCCGATGCCGGCGGGCGGCCTTTTTTCGACTGCACAGGACACCGTGAGATTCTGCCAGATGCTGCTCCGTGGCGGGGAACTCGACGGTCAGCGTCTGCTCAGCGAGGCGGCGGTGAAGGAGATGACGAAGCGGCAAACGCCTGACTCGGTGAAGGAGAGCTATGGCTTTGGATTATCGGTCGGGAAGGATTCCTTCGGGCATGGCGGCGCGGAGGCGACAAACATGGACATCAACTTTTCCAAAGGGCTGATCTTTGTCTGGATGGTGCAACACGCTGGATTTCCCGCGGACGGCGAAAAGGCGCAAGGTGCTTTCAAACAGGCGGCGATGGCCCGCTTCGGCAGCGCAAAGTGAAGTCGGCCACCCTCGTTAGGTTCTCCCCATGATCTCATTCCCCACCCGATTCTTCACGCCTCTCGTCGCGGTCGTCACGTTGTTCGGCCATCTCTCGCTGCTGGCCGGTGAACCTTTGCCGCGCAGCACGCCGGAAGCCGCAGGGCGTTTCGTCGTCAGCGATTCGGGCCTACATCGAAGCGGTGGACCAGCAGGTCAATACGATGCACAGCTTCATGCTCGTGCGGCACGGGAAGGTGGTCGCGGAGGGTTGGTGGAAGCCGGAATCCGCTGACAAACCACACGTCCTCCATTCACTGAGCAAGAGTTTCACCTCCACCGCGGTCGGCCTGGCAGTCGCGGAGGGCAAGCTGAGCATCGATGATCCGGTGCTAAAATTCTTTCCGGAAGACGCTCCTGCGCAGCCTGCCGACAAGCTCAAAGCGATGCGCGTCCGCGACCTGCTGACCATGAGCACCGGGCAGGATGTGGAACCGAAGTTCAAGGCGGACGAAGTTTGGACACGGACGTTTCTCGCCCAGCCCGTGCCGTTCAAACCGGGCACCCATTTCCTCTACAACTCTGCGGGGACGCACATGCTTTCAGCGATCGTGCGCAAGGTCACCGGCGAGACTGTGCTGGACTATTTGAAGCCGCGTCTGTTCGAGCCGCTGGGGATCGAAAACCCCGAGTGGGGCGCGAGCCCGCAGGGCAACTCCTTCGGCGGCTGGGGACTCAAGATTCGCACGGAGGATATCGCGAAGTTCGGCCAGCTTTATCTGCAAAAAGGGATGTGGCAGGGGAAGCAGCTCATCCCAGCAGAGTGGGTCGCGCAGGCGACGGCGAAGCAGGTGTCAAATGGAAGCGACCCGACGAAAGATTGGGATCAGGGCTACGGTTTCCAATTCTGGCGCTGTCGTTACGACGCTTATCGCGGCGACGGTGCACATGGACAGTTTTGCATCGTGATGCCGGAGCAGGATGCAGTCGTCGCGATCACTGCGAACACCAAAGACATGCAGGGGGAACTCAACCTGGTGTGGGAGAAATTGCTGCCCGCGTTTCGCTCGGAGAAGCTAGCGGAGGATCCAGAGGAACTCGCGAAGCTGAAGCAGACGCTCGAAAATCTCGCGGTGCCGGCGTCGCATGTGGACAGCACGATCAAGCTGCCCGGAACGTGAGCAGTCGCTGTGATGGCATTCGCCCAGTCTTTGCAAATGAGTGGATGCTTTCGTCTCCGATCCTCGGCTCTGGCGGTTGGTGCGGCGTGCTTGGGAACGCTGTCCGCACCACGAATGGAAGCGGCAGAGGGGAAACTGGTGGAGCAATTTTTCGACGCGCATTGCTACGATTGCCACGACGCGGATTCGCACAAAGGAGGGCTCGATCTGACCGCGCTGAAGCGCGATTTCTCCGATCCGGAAACGTTCGCACGCTGGGTCAAAGTGCACGACCGCATTGACTCGGGGGAGATGCCTCCGAAGAAAAAGGAGCGCCCTGACGCCGGGGAGAAAGCGGCGCTGGAGAAGTGGCTCAGCAAAAGCCTCATTGCCGCCGAAACCTCACGGATAAAGGATTCCGGCCGGACCGAGGTGCGGCGGCTCACGCGCACCGAGTATGAGAACACGGTGCGTGATCTCTTTGATTTGCCCGGTATCGAACTCGCCGGCGACCTCCCGCCGGACGGCAGCGCACACGGCTTCGACAAGAACAGCGACGCGCTCGATCTCTCGCACGTCAATCTTGCGAGATATCTCGATTCCGCCGACCGCACGCTCGACATGGCGATCGCCACACAGGCGCACGCGCCGACGGTGCAGAAGCGCCGGATCTCGCTCGCGAATCGCGGCGGTTTCGTCGCTGGCATCATCATGAATGGCGACGGCGTGCTTTTGAAAGACAAGCGGCCCGACCCGGAGTTCCCGCCGGCAGGCGATCAACCGCACCTCGATCAGGGAGCGCACGAGCGGATGGGTTCGTTCGAGACCGGCTCGACCGTCGGATTGTTCCGGCACGAGGACGAATCGGTGAGCCCGTATTTCATCGAGCACGTCACGATTTATCCCGGGAAATATCGCATCCGGACGTCACTCTGGAGCTTCCAATGGGACAAGGGAACGGTGCTGCCCGCGCGCGGGACGGAGGCGGCGCGGCTCTCGGTCGTGCAACTCACGGGCGATGGGCGCGGGGGCCAGCACCCGAGCTTCGTGCTTGGTTATTTCGATGCGCCGTCGATCGAATCGAAGGAACACGAGCTAACGACTTGGCTGAATCAAAACGAGATTATCGGCTTCAACACGGCCTCGCTCGCTCCGACCGCGAACTACAATCGGAAAGGCCGCGCGATGGCCTTCACCGGCCCGGGGATCGCGGTCGACTGGCTCGACGTCGAAGGGCCGCTCCACGAGCAATGGCCACCGAAGGCTCACCAGCTCTTGTTTGGCGAGCTACCGCTCGTTGAATGGAAACCCGCGGAGCACGCCGACGTCCGCCCGCCGACTCGACTAAAAGTCCGGCAACTTGGCGCGGGTCAGAACCGGCCTGACCCTGACCCGGGTCTGTGGACGGTGAAAAGCGAACAACCGCTCGTGGATGCCGATCGTCTGCTCGCGGCGTTTTTACCGAAGGCCTTTCGCGGATTTGTTTCCGGCGAGGTCCGGGCGCATTATGTCGCGCAAGTGGACGCGCGTCTGCAGGCAGGGGATTGTTTCGAAACGGCCATGCGCTGGGCCTATCGCGCGGCGCTCTGCTCGCCTGATTTCCTTTTCCTCGTCGAGCCCCCGGGACCGCTCGACGGCAACGCTCTCGCGACCCGGTTGTCGTATTTTCTGTGGGGTTCGATGCCCGACGCGCGACTCACGGAGCTCGCTGCGGCTGATACTTTGCGCAAGCCGGAGGTGCTCGACGGTGAAATTGAGCGAATGCTCAAGGACCCGAAGTCGCAGCGGTTCATCGACGATTTTCTCGGCCAATGGCTAAAGTTGCGCGCGATCGCCGCGAACGATCCCGACAAAAAACTCTATCCCGAATTCAGCCCTTATTTACAGGACTCCATGGTTGCCGAGACGCGCGGTTACTTCCGCGAATTGCTCGAGCGCGACCTCAATGCCACGTACCTCGTGCGTTCAGATTTCGCGATGCTCAACGAAAAGCTCGCGACACATTATGGCATCCCCGGCGTTATCGGTTCGCAGTTCCGCCGAGTCCCGCTTCCGCCTGATTCGCCGCGCGGCGGCTTTCTCACGCAAGCGGCGATTCTGAAGGTAACGGCGAATGGAACGACGACTTCGCCGGTCCCACGGGGAGCATTCGTGGTCACGCGAATTCTCGGTCAACCGCCGGATCCGCAACCTCCCAACATCGCCGCTGTGGAGCCCGATGTGCGCGGGGCGGAATCGATCCGAGAGCAACTCGCGAAGCATCGCGACAACGCGTCGTGCGCCTCGTGCCATGCGAAGATCGACCCCGCGGGCTTTGCGCTGGAATCGTTCGATGTAATTGGCGGGCAGCGCGCCCGGTACCGCTCGATCGGCGAAGGCGACCCGGCGCCACGTGGCGCGATCGATCCATTTATCGGCATCGGTTTCAAACTCGGTCCGCCCGTGGATCCGAGCGGCGAATTGGCTGACGGGCGCAAATTTCAAGACATCCGTGAGCTCGAGGACCTCCTTGCTGCGCATCCCGATCAACTGCTGCGCAATCTCGCGGAACAGCTTGCCATCTATTCGACCGGGCGCGCGCTCGCCTTTTCGGACCGAAGCCAAATCGCCGCCGTGGTCGCCCGCACCCAGCAGCGGGGCGGAGGTGTCCGCACGCTGATTCATGAGCTCATCGCGAGCCCGCTTTTCCAGACTCGATGAAAACTCTACTCGCGTTCCTAACCCTCGCGGCTGGTGCGTTTGCGGCGGACGAAGCGGCCGCGCCGCAGCCACAAGTCAAGCTTCGCGTGACGGGACTCTTTTCGCCGGACCGAGAGAACGACCTTCGTAAAACGTTGGGAAAGGTGCCCGGGGTTCAACTCGTGAGCGTTGATTTCAACCATGCGGAAGCAACGTTTTCCTTCGATCCAGCGGTGGCTTTTCCGAATGCGAAATCTGAAACATTCGGCGAAAGCCTCGACGCCAAAATTCGCGCCGCTTCAAATGGTATGCTGGGCGTGCAGCCGCTTCTAGCGACTCCAAAAGAACAGCTCGCGCGCGTGGAAATTCCCGTTTTCGGGCTTGATTGCAAGGCCTGCTGCCTCGCCGCGTATGAGTCGATTTACAAAATCGACGGCGTGGCGCAGGCGACTGCCAGCTTCAAGGAAGGCCGCGTCACAGCGCTCATCGATCCGAATAAAACGGACCGCGCTGCGCTCGAGGCCGCGCTGGTGAAAAGGCAGGTGAAGCTCGAGAGCCGGTAGGGCCACAGCTCTGCCGCCGTTGCGCCCGACCTGCTGAAACTACAATTTCCCGCCGGCTATGTTAAAAACACTGAGCTTTCTCCTGATCTTCGCGGGCGCACAGTTCGTCGGGTTGCTGGCAGGGCGTCGCCGCCGAGTTCTTCGTCGCCCCTGCCGGCAGCGATTCAAATGCCGGGACCATGGATCAGCCGTTCGCCACGATTCAACGTGCCCAAGCTGCGGTAAGTCCGGGTGACATCGTCAACATCCGCGGCGGGACGTATTTGCTGAAGGAGTCACAGATTGCTCGCCGAAAGAAAATCTACGCGAGCATTACCCACCTCGGTAAAAGCGGCACGCGGGACCAGCCGATTACCTACCGCGCTTTCGCGGACGAGCGCCCGATCTTCGACTGCTCGATGATCAAGCCGGAGGGAATGAGAGTCGCCGCATTTCTCGTCGACGGCTCGTGGCTCAAGCTGCAGGGCTTCGAAGTTGTCGGCGTTCAGGTCACCATGAAGACGCACACCCAATCCATCTGCTTCGAGAGCAATGGCAGCCATAACGTCTTCGAGCGCCTGCGGATGCACGATGGGCAGGCCATTGGCATCTACCATGTCCGTGGGTCGGATAATCTGTTCCTAAACTGCGATGCCTGGAACAACTGGGACTACACTTCCGAGGACGGCAAGGGAGGGAATGTGGACGGCTTTGGATGCCACCCGAGCAAAGGCAGCACGGGCAATGTCTTCCGAGGCTGCCGGGCGTGGTTCAACAGCGATGATGGTTACGACTGCATCGGCGCGCGTGAATCGGTGGCGTTCGAGAATTGTTGGGCACTCTACAATGGCTTGTCACCGACCTTTGAAAGCCTCGGGGATGGAAATGGGTTCAAGGCTGGCGGCTTCGGACCGATGCCAGCCGAGAGGCTGCCGACGCCCATCCCGCGCCACACCATTCGGAATTGCCTGGCGGTCGGGAACAAAAGCAGCGGCTTCTACTCCAACCATCATCCCGGTGGCAGCGATTGGTTCAACAACAGCGCTTATCGGAACGGCACCAACTTTAACATGCTCTCGCGCCTCCCGGACAACCGCACCGACGTCGATGGCTACGGTCACCGTCTGCACAACAACCTGAGCTACCGCTCACGCGCGGACATCTCGCGGCTCGATGTGGGCCGGAGCGAATCCGACCACAATTCCTTTGATCTCGCGGTGATGTTGACTGATCGCGACTTCGTCAGTCTCGACGAAAGCGCGCCATTTCAGCCCCGCGAGCCCAATGGCAACCTGCCGGTGTTGGATTTTTTGCAGCCAGTGGAAAAGAGCGTGCTCATCGATGCCGGCGTCGATGTCGGCCTCCCCTTTCGAGGAGCGAGTCCGGACATCGGTGCCTTCGAGCGCTAGGTCGCTGCGAGTTGCGCTTCCAGCGCGAGGCGGGAGGCGCGGAGAAAATCTCCGGCGCGAAAGTCGGCGGGGGGTTCGCTCCCGCGAATGAGATTCAAGAAGTCGCCGAGATAGCTCCGGGCTTCGCTGGGGGCGGCAGGACGAATCTGCGGCGCAGCATGCTCGTCCGTGATCACTGTGACTTCCGCCGATGAAAGATGCGTCTCCGCGAGACCCCGGGTGCCGTGAACCAACAAATGCCAATAATGCGGAAGTTGGTAGCCCAGCCGGTCCGGCGCGAGATACGACAGGTCCGCGAGCACGCCGGCGCCGTTACTCAAGCGGCCCATGAATTGCGCGGCGTCGTGAAAGTGCGGAGTGCTCTGGGCCTTCGCATTCCATGACCGGGCAGCGACGACGCCATTCCATTCCAAGCCGGTGAGCCAGGGGACGAAGTCAAACGCGTGAATGCCAATGTCATTGATCGTGCCACCGTGTTTGCCCGCCTCGAAATACCAGCCGGGTCGCGAACCAAGGAGCAGCGGGTGCTGCGCGTCGATGCGGATGGTGCAGATTTCACCGATTTCGCCGGAGCGCAGGATCGCTCGCAGCGCGCGAAATGCGCCGGAGCCGCGGCTGTCGAGTTGCAGACCGACCACGAGATTCCCCTCCGCGCTCAAGCGCTCGATCTCGGCCTGCTCCTCAATCGTCGTGCAGAGCGGCTTGTCACTCAGGACATGCTTTCCCGCTTGCAGGGCCGCGATCGCGAGTGCCCCGCGTCGCGCGTAGTAATCGCCGATGGCAACCACGTCGCACTCCGTCGTTTCCAGCATGGTCGGGAAATCGGCGTGCGTGATCGTCACGCGCTGCGTCGCTTCCAAGTCCGCGCGCGTCGCCGCGTCTTCCTCACAGCAGGCGACGATCTCGCAATCCGCGCGTTCTTTGATTCCGGCGACAAGATCGAAAATGTGGCTGTGCCGGAAGCCGGCGAAAGCAAAGCGAGTTTTCATTCGGCTCCGTCCACCCGTGCACTGCGTCCGCTGCGCGCGGCTTCGTAAATGGCGAGGACGAGCGCCACCGAGCGGCGCGCCTCCGCTCCGGGAATCATTGGCGGACGGCCTTCACGCAGCGCCCGGGCGAGGTCGTGGACCAGCTGCCGATGTCCCTCGCCGCTCATCGATTTGGCATCTGAGGTGCCACCGGCGATCGCTGGCGTTTCTCCTTCCCGCAGCGCGTCGGCGTCACCGGTTTGCGGCGCGGCAAATTCCCAACGCACCAGCCGATCATTGATCAAAACGGCGGTTCCTTTATCCCCGATGATCTCGATCCGCAGATCGGAGCCGGGGTAGCAGGAAGTGGCTGCCTCGATCACACCTAGCGCGCCGTTTGGGAAGCGCAGCGTGGCGGCGACGTGTCCTCCGCCTCGATCCCGGTGTGCGCGAGCGTGCCGGAAAAAGCGCAGACTTCGCGCGGCAAACCGACCAGCCATTGCAGGAGGTCGACGGCGTGAATCCCTTGATTCATCAGGGCTCCGCCGCCGTCGAGCTTCCACGTGCCCTTCCAAGTCGACGAGTCGTAGTAGTCCTGCGCGCGCCACCATTTGATGTAGGCGCTGCACAAAGTCAGCCGGCCAAATCGACCGGCCTCGATTGCAGCTTTCAAGGCGCGCTCCGCGGCCGAGCCGCATCTGAAAGACGCCCGCGAGCACGCCGCCACCGCTCTTTTCCGCCGCTAGGATTCGATCGACGGCGTCGAGCTGACCTCGAGCGGTTTCTCGCAGAGCACTGCCTTGCCGGCTTCGAGCAGAGGCACGGCGACGTCGGCATGAGCGCCGCTCGGGGTGGTGACGCTCACCGCGCGGATCGTCGGATCGGCGACGAGTTCCTCGATGCTCGCCGCTGCGCGGCAATGCTCACGCTGCGCGAACTCGCGGCACTTTTCCGCCCCACGCGAGTAGACCGCGACGAGCTTCGCGTCTGGTGATGCATGGATGGCGGCGGCATGCACGTCGGCAATCATCCCGGTGCCGACGATCGCGAATCCGATGGGTTCGTTCATGCGCTCAGATCAAGCAGAGAAGCGGCGGCGGCGTCGATGTGCAGGGTGGCTTGGTGATGCGTGCGGAGGATCGAAGCCGGGCAGGCCGTGGTGATCTCACCGCGCAGCGTGTCGAAAATCGCGCGGCTTTTGCGCTCGCCCGGAACGACGCACGAGATCGCGCGCGCGCGGAGCAGCGCGGGAATGGTGAGCGTCAGCGCATGCGTCGGCACGTCGGCGAGACCCGGAAAACAGCCGTCGTGGACCTGCTGCGCGCGACAGGCGCGGTCGAGTTCAACGCGCTTGACGAGCAGCGGGTCATCGAAATCCGCCACGGGCGGATCGTTGAAAGCAAGGTGCCCATTTTCGCCGATGCCCATGCAGACGAGGTCGATGGGCGCGGCGGAAAGCAAGCGTGCGTAGCGCTCACCTTCGGCATCTAGGTCTTCCGCATCGGCGGCGATGAGGTGGACGGATCTTGGCGGCGGGAGGTGGGCAAGCAGGTGCTCTCGCAGATAACTCCGGAAACTCTGCGGATGTCCGGCCGGAAGTCCGACGTATTCGTCCATGTGAAAGACGGTGATGTGGCTCCAGTCCAAATCGGTCCGGATAAGCGCGGCGAGAAACTCGTTCTGCGAGGGGGCGCACGCGAATATCACCCGTGCTTCACCACGTTCGCGGATCGCCGCGCGAATTTCTTGCAAGGCCGTTTGCGTCGCGGCTTCGCCCATCGTCTCGCGGTCAGAATGTTTTCGAAGGGCAAGCGCGCTCATGCGATTTCGAGTATCGGCAACTCGATGCCGAACAGTGCCGCGACCTGCGTGGAGAAAAGCGCGCGTGCCTGGGGAATGCTGATCCCAAGCCACTTCGCTGCGTTCGTCACTCCACGATCCGGAGTCAGCGCGGAGCCCGCGAGATTTGGGCTACCCGGTGCGCGCACTGTGCCATTTCGGGATTCCACCTCCAGATTTCCGAGACAGTAGCGTCCAGGCGGCGCAGCAGCCGCAGCCATGGCGTCCGTGGTCAGGAGGGCTTTGCCGGGCGGTTTGGCGCGGAAGAAATTCCGCAGGGCGAAAGGAGGGAGATGCACTCCGTCGGGGATGAAACACGCAGTGAGCTCGTCGCGCGCGAGCAACCGCTGCACGATGTTGTCATGGCGCGGCAGCGTCTGCGGGACGCCGTTGCCGAGATGTGTGCAGAGCGTTGCGCCAGCGGCGATTGCGGCATCGATTTCCGCGTCCGAGGCATCGGTGTGGCCGAGCGAAACGACGACTCCGGCGCGGGTGATTTCCCGGATGAACTCCGCGCTGCCGGGCCACTCCGGCGCCAGCGTGACGAGCCGGATGTTCCCACCCGCGGCATCCTGTAGCGAGTGGAAATCCGCAAGATTGGGAGCCCGCTGCAGATGAGCCGGATGCGCGCCAACGAAACCTTCGCGCGGTGACAACCACGGGCCCTCGATGTGGTAGCCGCACACCACTTCGGCGATCGTTGTATCTTGGCTGCGCAGCGCTTCGAATCGCGCAAGTTTTGCGCAGAGCACTTCGATCTCATCCGAGATGAGCGTCAAAAAAATACGGTGCGTTTGATGGGCGCGGAGCGCGTCGACGGCACGGCGCAATTCTGGATGAGTCAGCTCGGAATTCTGGAAATCGACCCCTGCAAAGCCATTGATTTGCAGGTCAAAGAGCGCTGCCGGACGCCGGGAGCCGGGGGCGGTCGGCGCGGACGGAAGCGCGGATGCCGCGGTCATTACTCGACGCGACCTTCCGATCAGCGATCCGCGAGTGATGCGACTTTCTTGCCGACCTCCGGGCCGACGTACTCGCTGAGCGGGCGGAAGAGGCGGTTGTCGGCGAGCTGCTCGAGGACGTGCGCCGTCCAGCCGCTCATGCGCGAGATGGCGAAGATCGGCGTGAACAGATCGGTCGGGATGCCGAGCGAGTAGTAGACGGTCGCGGAGTAGAAATCGACGTTCGCGTTCAGCCCCTTCTGTTCCTTCATGATCGTCGCGATGCGCTCGGACATCTGGATCCATTTCGGCTCGCCGAGTTGCTCGGTGAGCTTGATGCGCCATCGCCTTCAGGTGCGGCGCGCGCGGGTCGAGCACTTTGTAAACGCGGTGGCCGATGCCCATGATCTTCTTCTTCTGCGCGAGCGCGTCCTCGACCCACGCGTCGACCTTGTCCAGCGCGCCGATCTCCTGGAGCATGTGGATGACGCCCTCGTTCGCGCCGCCGTGCAGCGGCCCTTTCAGCGCGCCGATCGCCGCGCTGACCGCGGAATACATGTCGCTCAGCGTCGCGACGACGACGCGGGCGGTGAAGGTCGAGGCGTTGAAGCCGTGCTCGGCGTGCAGCACGTAGGCGATGTCGAGCGTGCTGCGTCGCTTCGGCGGTCGGCTCCTCGCCGGTCATCAGCCACAGGAAATGCGCCGCTTCGCTCGAGGTCCTTGCGGATCGGGCGGCAGCGTCTTTGCCCTGGCGGGCGCGATGGAAATAGGCGGCGATGACGCCGATCTGCGCGACGAGCTTGATCGCGATCGCTTGATTCTCGCTCATGTCGAGATCGTACCGCGGTCGTGTCGTAACAGCCGAGCATGCGACACCGCGGTCCGCATGACGTCGATCGGCGCGCGCGTTCTTCGGCGCGGCTTTCAGAAATCGATGACGCCCTGCGGCAGCTCGCGCTCGGCGCGCAGGGCGGTCGTCAGCTCGTCGAGTTCGCGACTGATTCGGCAGATGCCCGTGCCAGAGCAGATGGACGACTTCCTCGTAGCTGACCTTGCCGGCGAGTTCGTTGATGTCGTAGCCGCGATAGATGAGCTGACCTTCGTCGCCGCGCACGTCGCCGACGCGTGGTTTCGGCGGCGATGATTCCTTCGAGTCCTCTGGAGATGACGGGCATATTATTTGGCGGTTTGGTGAAATTGGAATGTTGGTAGGGTGTTCATACCCAGCGGCCCTTGGATTTAGTTTCGCGAAGTTTGGCGACGCGAATGCTTCATCAAGCGCGAACGCGCGCAGGCATTTCGCGGCGAGGCCATGTCGGAGGTGCGACGCTTTCCCCCAATGCCGCAGCAGCGTGTCGGCCATGACGGAAGGGGTCTCGGCGACGGCGATGCCGGCCTCTTGAAGGCGGCGATCTTGGCGGCGGCGGTGCCTTTGCCGCCGCTGACGATCGCGCCGGCGTGGCCCATGCGGCGTCCCGGAGGCGCGGTGGCGCCGGCGATGAAGCCGGCGATCGGCTTCTTGCAATGTTCGCTTCGCCCACGCGGCGGCTTCTTCTTCGGCGTTGCCGCCGATTTCGCCGATCATGATGATCGCCTCGGTTTCGGGATCGTCGTTGAACATTTTCATCACGTCGAGGTGCGAGGTGCCGTTGACCGGATCGCCGCCGATGCCGACGCAGGTGATCTGGCCGTAGCCGCGCGTGGTCAGTTGCCAGACCGCTTCGTAGGTCAGCGTGCCGGTGCGCGAGACGACGCCGACGTTGCCCTTCTTGTGAATGTAACCGGGCGCGATGCCGATGCGGCAGCCGCCGTGCGAATTCTCGCCCGGTGCCGGGCGTGACGATGCCGGGGCAGTTCGGCCCGATCAGCCGCGTCTTCGCTGCCGCGCATCGCGTGCTTTCACCCGCACCATGTCGTTCACCGGAATGCCTTCGGTGATGCGACGACCAGATCGAGCCCGGCATCGACGCCTTCCAGGATGGCATCGGCCGCGAAGGGCGGCGGCACGAAGATCACGGACACGGTCGCGCCGGTTTGTTGCGCGGCTTCGGCGACGGTGTCGAAGATCGGCACCTTGTCGCCGCCGTGCTCGAAGCTCTGGCCGCCTTTGCCCGGCGTGACGCCGGCGACGAGCTGGGTGCCGTAGTCGAGGGAAAGCTTGCGCGTGACGCGCGCCGAAGCCGCCGGTGATGCCTTGGACGAGGATGCGGGTGGTGGGTGTGACGAGAATGGCCATTGGGAAAAAATGTGGTTGCCGTCGGGATCAGTGGGCGTGGCTGATTCGGTTCGGCGTTCACGGTGGAAACGTTACGCCGCTTTCACGGCCGCGACGACTTTCTGGGCGGCGTCGGCCAGGTCGTCGCCGGCGATGAGGTCGAGGCCGCTTTCGGCCAGCGTTTTCTTGCCGGCGGCGACGTTGTTGCCTTCGAGGCGGACGACGAGCGGGATCGGCAAGCCCGTCTCCTTGCGCGGCAGCGACGATGCCCGTTGGCGATGACGTTGCAGTCCATGATGCCGCCGAAAATGTTGACGAGGATGCCCTTCACGTTCGGATCGCCGAGGATGATCTTGAACGCCGCGGTGACCTGCTCCTTGTCGCGCCGCCGCCGACGTCGAGGAAGTTCGCCGGGCTGCCGCCGAAATGCTGGATGATGTCCATCGTCGCCATGGCGAGGCCGGCGCCGTTGACGAGGCAGGCGATGTTGCCGTCGAGCCCGATGTAGTTGAGCGCGTGCTCGCTGGCGGCGACTTCGCGCGGGTCTTCCTCGGACTTGTCGCGCATCGCGACGATGTCGGCTGCCGATAGAGCGCGTTGTCGTCGAAGTTGAATTTCGCGTCGAGCGCGAGAATGCGGCCGTCGGGCGTGACGACGAGCGGATTGATTTCGATCATGCGAGCAATCGCTCGCGAGGAAGAGTTGTAGAGGTCGCGAGGAAGAGCTTCGCCGCCTGGCGCGATCAGCTCGCCGTCGAGCCCGAGCGCAGCCGCGATTTTGCGGCCTGATACGCCTGCAAGCCGAGCAGCGGGATGCACGGACTCGCGCATGATTTTCTCGGGCGTATTCTCGGCGACGTCTTCGATGTCCATGCCGCCTTCGGTGCTGGCGATGACGACCGGCGCGCTGCGTCGCGCGGTCGAGCAGGATGGCAAAGTAAAATTCGCGCGCGATGTCCACCGCTTCGGCGACGAGCACCTTGCTCACCAGCTTGCCTTCCGGCCCGGTCTGGTGCGTGACCAGCGTCTGCCCGAGCATTTTCCCGGCGATTTCGCGTGCCTCTTCCGGTGTGTCGCAGAGGTGCACGCCCCCTTGGAAACCATTCTTGAACGTGCCCTTGCCTCGTCCACCCGCGTGGATCTGCGCTTTGACGACGATTTTCTTCCCGCCGAGTGCTGCGAGCGACCTCCGCGGCTTCCTCCGGCGTGGTAGCGACGCGGCCTTTCGGCGCGTGGCGACGCCGAATTTTTCGAAGAGTTCGTTGGCCTGGTATTCGTGGATGTTCATGGAAAAGATTGAGAGTTGAGCGATGCCAGGTTGAGAGCCGTGCGAATTGAAGGTGAGTCGTGGAGATCGGATTCCGATCGCTCAACTCACGGCCTGTGTCTCTCCCTCCGCCCTACGAGCCGCTGCCGACATACTCCGCGGAGTAGGTCTCGAACTTCGCGGTGGAGCCGACTTCCGGGGCGCTTTCGACGTCGTAGACATTGTTGCCGACGACGGACTGCGATTGCGTGTCCCAGAGCATCACGGACTTCTGCGCCTTCGGCGACGTGCGTTGGTCTTTGGCGGTGTCGACCGCGATGTAGCGGACGCGTTTCTTTTGCAAGGTCGCTTTTTTCTGCGTGGAAAGCCGGGCGTAATAAACGCGGGCGCGCTGCTCCGCGAGGGCGCGCTGCCGCTCGCTCGCCTGGTGTTTCGCGATGACGTAAGTTGTCGCCGCGACGACCGCGCCCACTGCGGCTCCGGTCGCCAGTGCGCCGGCGGTATTCATCCCGGCGGCCCGTGCGATCGTCGAAGCCGCGACGGCGCTGGCTCCGCCAAAAACCGCGGCGTTCTCGCCAGGGGAAAGATTCTCGCAACCCACAAAGCCGATGCTGATCGTCGCGAGCAAAACCGTTGCCTGAAGAGTCCGGGGTTTCATGGTGCCTGCGGTTTTAGAGGCGCTCCCGAAGCGAGGCAAGGGGCAAAACCGGCGGGCGGTGATCATCGGTTTCCGGAGACCGGGACCCCCTTTTTCCGGCACCACTCGATCGCCAGTTTGTTCCCGGCCTCCGCGGCTTTTTGATACCAGGTTTGCGCCTGGAGTTGATTCGCGCCGACGCCCATGCCGGTCTCAAAACAGAGCGCGTAATAATACATGCAGTTGCCGTCGCCGGCGGCGATTCCTTTGAGGAAAAGCTCTACCGCTTTCCGCGGATCGGCCTTCGGCATACCGTCGCCTTTCATGTAGAGAACGCCGAGATCGCCAGTCGCCACGGCATAGCCGCGATCACTCGCGCGCGAGAAAAGCTCGAAAGCTTTTTTGAAGTCTTTCTCGACCCCGAGACCCTGATGATAGCAGGTGCCGAGGAGATCCATCGCATAGAGGTTTCCGGCGTCCGCTGCTTCGCGCAGATACCCCACGGCGCGCTGTTCGTCGCGCTTCACGCCCTTCCCGCGGAGATAGCATTCGCCAAGCAGGTATTTCGCAGCGATGTCGCCTTTCTCGCTGGCATCCTGAAAGCAGAGAAACGCCTTTCCGAGGTCGCGCTCGCGCCCTCCGGCGCCGTTGGAAAGCATCAACCCGAGCTGGCGTGTGGCCGCGATCTGACCGCGCTCCGAAGCTGCCGAATACCAGTTGAACGCTGTCTCGGGATCGGACTTTCGCACCGTGTCGGCGAGGAACATCATCGCCGCGAGGATGTCCAACTCGGCGGCTTCGGTGACCGCTCCACGGAGCAAGGGGAACTCGCGTTCGTTCACGTCGTCGGGGCGCGTCCGCAGAGTTTCGAGGATGGCGTTCAGGTGCACTTTCGCCGTGTCGCTTTCGGGAAATTGCGTCGCAATTTTCAGCCACGCCCGCAGGCATTCCGGCCAGTCCTTTTTCGCCTCCAAGGCGTCCGCCTCGCTCACCGCTTGTTTTAGCAAATTCTGCCGATCCGTCGTGGGCGAAGTAGGCGTCGGAACCCCGGCAATCGGACTGGTAGGCGGCTTGGAGACAGGAACGGACGGGATTTCATCGATTTGCTGCACTGGATCTTCCTGCACGATTTCGGACTCGGGCGGCGATGTGGTCTCGCTCGGAGGCTTGAAGAAAAAATAGGCCGCAGCAGAGAGCACCACGGCACCGGTTCCGATTAAAACCGCTCGGGAAATCTGACGAGCCGGCGGCGCCGCGGGCGGATTTTGCAGCGGCGGCAGGGCACTGGGCGTCGAGGCGTGGGCGGTTGAGGAGGCGGGCGCGCTCGAGGAGTCGGGGGCGTTGCTCGCGGAGGGCGAGAGCCCGAGATGCGAGGTGCTTTGGTGCCGCTTAGCCTCGAGCGGGAGCGCGTTCAGTGCCGCGTGAAATTCCAGCGCACTCGGGAATGACTGCGCGGGATCGAGCGCGCTCCGGAGCACCTTGTTTCCCTGTTCGGAAAGCGTCGCCAGCGGGGTGTAGCGCGGTGCGCCCGAGGCTCCGAAAATCCGTGGCGCGATCGTGCCGCCGAGCAGTTCGTAGACGATCGTGGCCAGTGCCTGAATCAAGTAAGGACGGCCTTCGCCGGACGATGAATCGTGCGGTGCGGCACCCCCGACGATCGTTTGCTGTCCGGTCCAGGTTTGCGATTTCGAGATCTCGCCCGTCAGCCCGAGCGGGTTGAGCTTCACCGTAAAAGCCGGCCACGTCCCGAGGGGGCGCCGCCGCATTTCCTCACGAGAAATAGAGTCGCCGTCGAAATGGATGAAGACCTGATGCAGCGCGAGATCGAGCTGCTTCAATCCCGAGGCGAGCGCGTGATCGACGCCGCTGGCCGCTTGCGCGAGCAAGCCCAGCGCTTCTTCCGCGCGCAATTCCCGACGCGCGCGCAGCAGCTCGAGTAGCGAGAATCCGACCGTCCATTCCAGCGAGATAAAGCTCGCGGTCTGCACTGTTTCGATCCCATGGACGCCGAGCAGATTTGGGTGCTGCACCGTGGCGGCCCGCTCCACCTCGCGCTCGAGCTGCGTGTAAGTGCTGGAATTCTCGAGCATCTCGGGCGCGAGCATGAGCAGACGGACCTCAGCCGAACTCTGGAGGTCGCGCGCGTGAAATGAGCGGCCGGTATTCGTCTCGCCGAGATCGGCGAGAATCTCGTAGCGGCCGCCGATGAGATGGCCGGGATCGAATTTCTCATCGGCCGCGCGGCGCGCGGCGGCGTCGAAAATCGGGGTGCGAATCGGCTCGCGTTCGATGACTTCCGTGGCACCGGCGATGGCGGCGGCGCATTCTTCGATCTCCTTTCGCAATACCGCCGCCGTCTGCGGGCGGTGGGTGCGATCCTTCTCGAGCATGCGTCCGAGGAGATCGCAAATCGGCTTTGGGAACTCGCAAAGCACTTCGAGTGGTGGCGGCTTCGAGAGGTGCGCGCTCATCACTTGCGCCATCGAGCCTACGAAGGGCGTGTGCCCGGAAGAGCATGTACCAGAGCGTCACGCCGAGCGAGTAGATGTCCGAACGGACGTCGATTTCCCGCTCTTCGAGCTGCTCGGGACTGGCAAAATGCGGCGTCCCGACGAACCCTCCGCTCGAAAGCGTCACGGCGGCTTCTTCGATCTCACCCGCACCCGCGACTTTCGCGAGACCGAAGTCGATCACCTTGACGACAACCTCGTCGTCTTCGCGCACGAGCATCAGATTTGTCGGCTTGATGTCGCGATGAACGAGCCCGTGCGCCTGTGCGGCATTCAGCGCGCGCGCGACCTGTCCGGTGATTTGCAGAGCCAATGCCGGAGCCAGCGGCCCCTGTCTTCGGATCAACGCGTCGACGGTTTCCCCATCGACGAGTTCCATCGCGTAAAAATACGCGTCGCCATCGATGCCGAGGTGGAAGACCGATGCGACATGGCGGTGCCGCAATTTCGCCGCGGAGCGCGCTTCGCGGATGAAGCGCTGCCGCGCCGACTTCGCTGTTCAGGTAGGCGGCGTTGATCACTTTCAGCGCCACCGGGACGCGCAGGCTTTGTCGAAAGCCTTGTAGGTAATGCCCATCGCGCCACGACCGAGCTCAAAGGGTGAGCCGTCATCGCGGGTCAGCACTTCGTAGTGATCGAAGATCAGGGTCTCGGGCATCGCGGCGTTAAAATAGAGCCTCCGACAAATAGAGGCGTAGAACGAACTTCGATTCCATTAAACTAAGCGCGGTGCAATCCACGAGAACATCCGCGCGTCAGCGCAAAGACTGTGGCAGAGTGCGGGGATGTTTGACCTCATCGTTACGCTCACCGTGGTCGGAGCAGTGCTCGTCTTCGTGGAAATCTTTGTGCCTGGCGCAGTCGCGGGCATCGTCGGCGGGCTTGCGCTCTTCGCCGCTGTCGCGCTGGTTTACGCTGAGTACGGGATGGGGCGCGGCAATCTGATGCTGATCGCCGTGCTCGTTTTCGGCGCGGGTCTGCTGGTGTGGTGGATGCGTTCTTTCTCCCACAGCCGGCTTGGGAGAAAGTGGACGCTGCAGAGCGCGGTGCCCAACGATCCCCTGCAATCGAGCTTTCATCACTTTGTCGATCGCGAGGGGAATGCAGTCACGGATTTACGACCCGCAGGGAAGGCGCTCATCGATGGCACCCGCGTGGATGTGATCGCCGAGAGCGACCAGATCGATCGCGGTGCGGCGATTCGTGTCGTCCGGGTCGAGGGGACAAAGGTCGTCGTGCGGCGCGCCTAAATCGGCGGTCGCTTTCCCGCTCGCGTGCTGCGGACGCGGGCGGTAGCTTGGCGGACTTATGACTAATGCACTCCTGGTCATCGCCATCGTCGTCGGTCTCGTCTTTGCGATCATCATCTTCAACTTCTTCGGGCTCTGGCTGCGCGCGCGCATCTCCGGCGCACCGGTCAGCATGGGCACCCTGATTGCGATGAAACTGCGCGGCGTTCCCGTGGCGCAGATCGTCGATGCCCGGATCACGGCGGTCAAAGCCGGGCTGCCGGTCGATACCAATGGCCTCGAAGCACACTACCTCGCCGGAGGCAACGTGAACCAGGTGATCCTCGCGCTCGTCGCGGCGGAGAAATCCGGTATCGCACTCACTTTCGACCATGCGCGCGGCATCGACCTTGCGACCAAGGGCACCGGCAAGACCGTGCTCGACGCGGTGAAGACGAGCATCAATCCTCGCGTCATCGACTGCCCGAATCCGGTTTCCGGCAAGACAACGATCGACGGCGTGGCGAAAGACGGCATCGGGGTGAAAGCCAAAGCCCGCGTGACGGTGCGGACCAACCTTGCGCAGTTCGTTGGCGGAGCGACCGAGGAGACCATCATCGCGCGTGTCGGCGAAGGCATCGTCAGCGCAATCGGTTCCGCCGATTCCTACAAGCTCGTGCTCGAGAATCCCGACCGCATATCCAAAGCAGTGCTCGCCAAGGGGCTGGATAGCGGCACGGCCTTCGAGATCCTTTCCATCGATATCGCCGATGTGGACATTGGTGAAAACATCGGCGCGAAATTGCAAGCCGAGCAAGCCGATGCCGACAAGCGCGTGGCACAGGCGAAAGCCGAAGTCCGGCGCGCTGCCGCCGTCGCGGTCGAGCAGGAGATGCGGGCGCGCACGCAGGAAATGCGGGCGAAAGTGGTCGAGGCCGAGGCTCAGGTGCCGCAGGCGATGGCCGATGCGTTCCGCGCGGGGAACCTCGGAATCATGGATTACGTGAAGATGAAAAACATCCAGGCCGACACGGACATGCGCGGCTCCATCGCGGGTGGTGATCGCCCGCGCGAAGGCGGTCAATGACCTTCCTCGCCGCTGTCGAAGGCAACCTGATCTTCTTCCTGATCGCCGGAGTGATTGGGTTGATCAAATGGCTGTCGCAGAAAAACGAGACGCCCGACGCGGGCTCGCCCGGCGGGCCGCCGTCGCCGCAAAGCCCCGTGCGCTCCGGTGGAGGTTCGGAAGAAGAGCGGATGCGAAAATTTCTCGAAGCCCTCGGTGTGCCGGCCGATCAGCGCCCACCCCCGCCGATCCAGCGGCGTGTGACTCCCAGCGCACCGCCCACACTCCCGAACATCCAGCCTCGCGGACCGGTCGTCGCCGAACCTGTCTTCCCGTCCTACACGAAGAAACGGAAAGCGTCGCGGAAAAGCGTTCCGCCGACCCTTCCACCTCGTCCGGCTTACGCGGAACCGCCTCCGGTGGTGGAGACGGCTGCGGAGAAATTTCATTTTCGCGAGTTGCAGACAAACCTAGTCCCGGAATTCCAGACGGAATCTTCGCATGTCACGGCGATCCCGTTTGAGGCCTCGCATGCCGACATGCGCGACGCTTACAAGACGGTCAGCGAACTCCCCTTAGAAAGGCCGGCGGGCAATATTCGGGAACTACTGCAATCCCGGGGAAGCCTGCGCAACGCGGTCTTGCTTCGGGAAATTCTCGGCCCACCGCGGGGCTTGCCAAGCAGCGGCACGTTCCCTACTTTCTAATCGCTTAAAGCCGGCGTGGCGGAATTGGCAGACGCGCTAGACTCAAAATCTGGTATCCGCAAGGGTGTGTGGGTTCGATCCCCTCCGCCGGCACTTTTTGGGTTGGTTGAAGCTGGCGTCAATGGTCCGCATCGCACTAAAAAAACGCGACGACCTTTCGATCGTCGCGCTTGGTGAGTGAAGGATGACTTAGGAAGCTTGGGCTTTGCGACGGGCGTCCCAGCGTGCTTTCATTGCCGCCGCCAACTTGGCGCGGCCTGCGGGTGTAATGCCGCTTTTCGTCTTGGCAGGTTTGGATGCCTTCGCAGGCTTGGCGGATTTCGCCGGCGCTGACACTGCCGGCGCGGGTGCAGGTGCGGACTTCTTCGCCCAACGCGCTTTTTGAGCGGCCGAGATTTTGGCGCGCGCCGCAGCAGAGATGACGCGTTTACCAGCCTTCGGCGAGCTGCTCTTAGCCCCACCCGTAGCGGCTCTCCCCTTTTTGCCTTGCATCGCTTTGGTCGATGATCCCGATGAATCGTTGCTGCTGAAAAGGCCGCTCAACTTGGCTTGCAAGGCGCCGATTTGTTTGCGGATCGAAAGAGCTTCCTCAAGCTTGTCGATTGGATGGTCCCAGAAGGAGGTGGTTTCAGACATAGGAGCCAGTTAGTAGCCTCTTAGCTGTGTGTCAAGGCCTATCGTTTTGTGGAAGGGGTGCAAACGCAACTATTTGCGGCGACTCCTGGTCACGGAGCGTCCTGTCGATGTTTAATAGATGAGCGTCAGAGTCATGAACGCATTGTAGAGATACTTATCCACTTTGCCTTCCTGATCCTGTGGCCCAAGCCCGGACACGCTGACGGTATTTCGCCGATAGATGTCGCGGTAGCCGCCTCCGGGAAAGAAGAAGCCGACGCCAGCGGAGAAGATGATGTTGTCGGTGAGAAGCGGCCGATATTTGAAGCCGATGCTCGTATCGAGTCCGAGGTCGTTGCGGGCGCGATTAGTCTGCAGTGCAAGTTCAATGGGCTTGGTTTGCGCGAGCCAGATGTAGTTCGCGTTAAAGAAGGCCTTGAGCTTCGGCGTCACATCGATGTCCGCTCCGACACCGATGATTGCCACGCCCGGGTTGACGAAGTTGGACTGACCTTCGTTTTTGCTCGTGCGCAGATTGGGGATCAGCGAGTCGCGCTGTTTCAGGCCGACGCTGGTGCCGCCGAGGTTGGGCCCTTCGTGCACATACCAACTGAAAGGACCGCCGATGAAGAAAGGATTGTCGACGATGCTGTCAAAACCCGTCGCGGTTCGGTTGTTCGGATTGCTGTCACCGCTGGCGTAAAAGCCGGAGAGCTTGAGCCGATACCAGTCGCGGTCGTAGCTCAGTTCCAGGGCCGCCATCTGAGCATTGATGGTCACGCGGCGTCCGGCGAGGCTGTTGTAAGTATCCTCGCCGGTGACCTGATAAAAGGCGTGCGTGATGTTCATCCGCCCGATGTGGCCGTCGCCTGTCCAGCCGAAGTAAAAGGCCTTTACTTCGTGGCCGCGCAGTCCGCCATCGCGACCGAAGAAGTTACCTTCGTCCTGCACGGTGCCGAACGGCGCGGGACGAGTAAGAAAGCCGTTTTTATCGTAATGAGTGCCGCCGTCGTCGAGGTTCGCGTGGAAGCTGAATTGCGAGGTGTAGCCTTTCCATATGGCGTCCTGCCGAAAGACATTCGCGATGATGATATTCTGATGTCGCGACTCGAAGGTATTGAGGTCGGAGTAGGTGTCTTTTTCCCGTTGGTTGAAGTAGGCGAGATTGTATTGCAACCGGTTGTTATCGAGATTGCCAAAGATGCGCGCGCCGAGGTTCGTATCGGAAAAAATGAAGCCGCGGAAATCGCTGACAAATGGCTGGATGCCCCAGCGGGATGAGATGAAGTCGTAGTTGTCGGACAGGTCGCCGATGTGAATTTCAGCGAACGCCTCCTGCAGGGCAAAGAAGTCGCGGTGTCTGGTGGTGTAGCGCGTGCCGGCGAGGTCCTTGCGGCCATTCTTGCCGCTGTTCTTACGATCGTTCTTTTTGGCTTGGGCGAGGTCGCGCACTTCATTGGTCAAAGGATCGACCTCGACCAGTTTTTTTGCGTTGCCCGTCGGCGTGAGTTGCGGCGCGATGAAGTTGAACGCGTCGCCTGGGTTAACGGTTTTTGTAAAGGCTTTCGGGAAGCCGTCCTGGGGATTCACGCTGTTTCCATCGGCGGGAATCGCCTGCAATTTGTCGCTGCTCGGCGCACCTTTGCGTTCGTTGAACTCTGTGCCTCGCGGGTCTGGGTCAAGGAGTCCATTTTCCCGGACGCGGGTCCAGTTTTGATTGTAGACTCCGAGCACGCGCACCAGCCAGTGAACTGGTTTGAAGGCTGTTTCCCCTTCGAAGAGATCAATCGCCAGCGAAGTGTCGTTCGAAAAAAACATCTGCTGGCTGCGGCCGAAGAAGTCGAAGCTATTCGGCTGCGCGGTGCTAACGCCGCTGGGAACCGGGAGTTTGCGATATTCGTAAAGCGAGAAATTCTTCGCCGTGATATTGGCGAAAATATCTTCGCCGATAATCGGCACGTCACCCTTCAGGGTGCTTTGCCGATAGGGATGCCAAAGGGCGGGCGTATTGTATTGGTAAGGTGTCTCGTGGGCTGGATCGCGGTAGCGGGTCCACCGTGGGAAATTGAGAAACCATCGGTTCGGCACGCCTTTGGAATTTGGCAGAAGGCCCAATCCTTCGCGCCCCATCGGATATTCAGGATATTCCCAGACTTTATTGATGGGCTTCTGACCCCGGACCCCGCGTCGCGGAGATTTGAGCCCGGCCGGAGCGGTCGACTCGGAGCCGTAATTCGGGCGCAACTGCAAATCGGGAAAAAGATAATCGCGCGAAGGCTCGGGGCTGGGAACAGGTGTCGGACCGTCGCCGCCGCCGGGGTCTGGATTGAACTGCGACGGGGTGCGCGGCGGGGTGGAATCCTCGGCGGCTGTTTCGTGACTCGCGGAGAACGAACGCAGGTAGGGGAAGCCACTTTTGAATTTCGGCTCCGCGGCGCCGACCTCCGACGGGATGAGGAGAACCAGCGGAGCCAGGCCAGTGGCAAGCCAGCGCGCAGCCGGGCGGACTGAGCTGGAATGCGGGTTGGCAACCATTTTGCGCACGGCAGGTGATAGGCGGAAATCTCAGCGCGCCGCAATGCAATTGTCAGTGTCGGACGGAACTTTGAGATGACGGTTCGATATTGCAGCGCGAGGCGAAGTTGTTATTTCTGCGGCGTGAAGCCGATGTTTTTGCGTCACTTTCTCGCCTGCATTGCCCCCCTTTTGGCTTTGCCGGGAACTTCCTTGAGAGCCGAGACCGCGCAGCTTTCACGAGACGATGTGGCCAAGGTCATCGCGCAGGCGGTGCGGGAAGCTCGGCACATCGATCCAAACGCGATCATTGCGGTCACGGATCGAGAGGGCTTTGTGCTTGGTTTATGGGATGTCGGTAGCCGTCTACCAAATCCTCTGCCTCCGTTTTCGCTGACTTCGCTCTCGACGGTGAAGCTCTACAGCCTCGTCGCCGGCGCGATCACCCGAGCGAGTTCGGCGGCGTTTCTGAGCAGCGATCAGGAAGCCTTCACTTCGCGCACCGCCGGCTACATCATCCAGCAGCACTTCCCGGTCGGCGTTCGCAATACCGGCCGGTCCGCTCGTCGGCGTCGGACTTTCGAACCTGTTTTATTCTGACGTGAATCGCGTCAAATTGATCCCGCCGGGCTTCGACGGTGCCGCGCCGATGTCTTCCACGTTGTCGCCCGGCGTGCGCGCGCCCACTTTCCCGCTCACCTCGCTGAACGACTCCCCGGGCGGAGTGCCGCTCTACAAGGACGGGCATCTCGTCGGCGGCATCGGCGTTACTGGCGATGGCTCGCCGACCGATCTCACTCCGGCGGCCGCGATCTTCTTCCGGCAAACGCAGCGCGAGTGCGACAACGGGTTTCAAAACCGGCGAGGACACCGACGAAGAGGTCGCGCTCGCAGGTCAAACGGGCTTTCGACCCGATGACGAAATCGTCGCGACCAACGTGCTGATCAACGGCATCCGCATCCCGTACGTCCAGCCGCGGCGTCGAAGATATCCGCGATGCGCGGCGACGCGCGGACTCTGGGTGAACTTTCGGCAGCGCCGTCGATGTCCCGCTCGCAGGACTCGTCTGATCCGCGCCGCCCCGGTAGTTCTGCCCGGCGCGGTGGCGAGCGGTTCGCCGCAGGCTTCGCCCGGCGAGTATCCGTATGAGCAAAAACGCTCGGGGATTTTGGGGGCGAAGATTCGCTTTCCGTTCCGCGAGCGATCCCGTGCGGAACCGACCCAGGTGCGGCGGCAAAATCGGCGGTGCACCCGCCTCGATGCGCGACGAGGTTGGCGACGATCATTCGTCAGCGCTGCCGCCCGCGCCTGATCACGCGCGCCGGCATCCGCTTGCCCTCGGCACTTGGCGCGAAGGTCTTCATCACGGTCGTGAACAATCCGTACAAGAACGGCGAGCCCCCGCGATTCTCGGCGTCTTCCGCGCCGGTGAAGCCGACGATGTTTAGCTGGGACGTGGCGGTGCAAAAAGCGCGCACCGCCGTCTTTTTTTCCAATCGCCAGCTCGCCATATCGTCGCGCACCGTCGGCTTCCTCGCGCAGCGCTACTTTCCGCCGGGGCTCGATGGCCGGCCCTACGGGCCTTACTTCGGTTTTCAGGAAGCCAGTCAGCCTCCGACAGCGCCCGCTGGCGGATCAGGCGGCAAGGCGCAGTCCGCCGTTCCCCGGCAACCCCAATCTGCCCAATGGCATGACGATCTTTCCGGGCGGCTTTCCGCTTTACCGCAACGGCCTGCTCATTGGCGCGATCGGCGTCTCCGGCGATGGCGTGGATCAGGACGACATCATTGGCGCCAGCGGCAGCGTCGATTTTCTTCCCGATCCCAACATCCGCGCCGACAACTACATCTACCGCGGCGCGCGCCTGCCTTACGTGAAGTTCCCGCGCGACCCGGTCCGCTGATCACGGGTGCGTTTTCCGATGATCGCGCAGCGCGCGATTGAGCCAATACGCACTCTCGACGATCTTCCCGTCAGGCATTTTTACGAGGTATGGCTTGCCGGAGAGATGGCTCTCTGACCCTGCGAGCCGGATGAAATCCTCTGGCGTCTGCACCGCTTTCTTCACGTAATCGTATTTCCGCTGCATCAATTTCGCCGCCTCCGCTGCATCGTGTTCGCTGCCGTTGCGGATGAAAATCAGCTTTGACTCAGCGACGTGGCGGATCAGGAATTGCACTTCGTCCTCGGTCGTCGGCGCGGCGTCCGCACAGGGGGTGAATGCACCGAAAAAACCGGCTGTCAGAAGCGCAATAAGGCCGAGTGATTTCATCGAAGCGATTCGTAGTCCGCGGGGCGTCTGGACTTGGCGCAAGCCGCTTTCACCTTGTCGCTCCCCGCGCGGCTTCTAGCATCCGCATTCCCCCCTCGACCAACTCATCATGCTCCTAAAAAACCTCGTCGTCCCTGCGCTCGCCTGCGTCACGCTCCTCTCCGGCTGCGCCTCGAAATCTGTTCTCCGCGATCCGATCAAGAACGCGCCGCCGGTTCACAGCGCCTCGTTCCGGCAAGTGATGGGCAGCGTCATTGGCACGCCCTTCGTCACCGGCAATCGCATCACCACGCTGATGAATGGTCGTGAGATTTTCCCTGCGATGCTGAGCGCGATTCGGAGCGCGAAAAAGACGATCACGTTCGAGACGTTCGTGTTTGAAAAAGGCGAAGTTCCCGAGCGCTTCGCGGAAGCTCTCGCCGAGCGCGCGCGCGCCGGCGTGAAGGTCAACGTCATCCTCGATGCGCATGGCGCCAGTAAATCGCGCACTTACAACGGGCTGCTCAGAGACGCCGGCGTGGAGGTCGAGCGCTACCATCACATCTTGTATCCCGACCTCCGCCGGTACAACAACCGCACGCATCGCAAGCTGCTCGTCGTCGATGGAAAAGTCGGCTTCATCGGCGGAGTCGGCATCGCCGACCAATGGGATGGCAATGCCGATTCGCCAGAGCATTGGCGCGACTGCCACTACCGGATCGAGGGTCCGGCGGTGTCGCAGTTGCAAGGCGCGTTCTGCGAGAACTGGCTGAAGACACGCAAGGAAATCCTCGTGGGCGAAGGCTACTTTCCCGCGCTCTGCCCGAAGGGCTCGGTCGCCGGCAGTTCCTTTCGCAGTTCGCCGCGGAACGGGAATTACGCCGTCCCGCTCATGTATCACCTCGCCATCGCCTCCGCGCGCCACTCGCTGAAAATCGAAAACGCCTACTTCGTCCCCGACGATCAGATGGTGGACGCGCTGGTCCTCGCGGCGCAGCGCGGCGTGAACGTGCAAATCATCGTGCCGGGCGAGCACATCGACCAGAAGGCCGTGCGCCGCGCCTCCCGCAAGCGCTGGGCCAAGCTGCTCGATGCCGGCGTTGAGATTTACGAATTCGAGCCCACGATGATCCACAGCAAGCTGCTGATCGCCGATGGCCTGTTCGTTTCCATCGGTTCCGCCAATTTCGACAACCGCTCCCTCCGGCTCAACGACGAGGCGAACTTCGATGTGCTCGACGCGGGATTCGCCGCGGAGCAGGCGCGGATCTTCGAAAAAGACCTGCAACGATCCGAGCAGATGACGCACGAAAAAGCTCGCGGGAAGATCATCGAGAAGCCGGTGCAAGCCGCGCAAACTCCGCTCGAGTCGCAGCTCTAGAAGGCATGCGCATCGTCCTCAAGTTCGGCTCCGGCATCCTTGCGAACGCGGAAGGCAACAGCCTCGACCGCGAGCAATTCGAGCGGCTCAGCGCGGAGGTCGCCGCGCTCGTGAACGACGGGCACGAATGCATCGTCGTCTCGAGTGGCGCGGTCGCCGCAGGGCTGATGGCGCTCGGGCTGCAACAGCGCCCGGAAGAACTTGCGGCGCGCCAGGCTTGCGCCGCGGTCGGACAGTCAAAGCTGATGCAAAGTTACGCCACGATGTTCGAGCGCCACGGGTTGAACGTCGCGCAGCTTCTCCTCACGCACGGCGACCTCGACAGCCGCACGCGCTACGCGAATGCGCGCAACACGCTCGAACATCTGCTCAGCCGCAAAGTCGTCGTGCCGATCATCAACGAGAACGATTCCGTGGCGGTCGAAGAGCTCAAATTCGGCGACAACGACCGGCTTTCAGCTGAGGTCGCCATGCTTGCGCGCGCTGATCTGCTCATCCTCCTGACCAGTGTCGACGGCTTGCTCGATGCGAGCGGCGCGACCGTTCCGCTCGTCGAGGAAATCGACGCCGTCACTTCGCTGGCCCGGCAGGAAAAGGGTCAGTTTTCCGTCGGCGGAATGGTCTCCAAATTGCAGGCGGTGAAGCTCGCCGTGGAGGCAGGGATTCGCACGCACATCGTCCACGGGCGGCGCCCCGGGCAGTCTGGCGACGTCGTCGCCGGGAAAAGCGTTCGGCACGAAATTTCTGCCCCGCTGAGTCGCCAACGCGCGCGGCTGAGTTGTCAACCAGCGTGGCCCGGCTACCATCGCCGGGCGCATGCTCAAGCTCGTCCTTCAACTCAGCCAGGCTTTCATCCGCGAGCAGCACGCGCGGCGGACGGTGATGTTTTACGGCGTGCTCGGCGCGCTCGTGCTGCTCTTTCGGCGCGACATTCCTCGATCTGCCTGCGCGCCAGCCCGTGATCTTCTTCCTCGTACTGGGCCGCCTGCGCATGGATCACGCTCTCGCCGTGCTGCTCGCGTCTTCGATATGTTGATCGTGCGCGCCGCGGAACGCGCGCGAGCGGCGGCGGCTGGACGCGGAATATCTGGCGCGAAGAGTCGAGGCCGAGATGAAAACCGCGCTGAGATTGAGGCAGCTCGAGCGCGAACAGCTCGCGCCGTATGCGCAGAAGATCCGGCGACTCCGCCGGCCGCGAACATCCCGAGCCGCCGCACCCGCACCGCACCGAGTACGAGCGCGACCGCGCGCGCATCATTCATTCGCGCGCCTTCCGCCGGCTCGAATACAAGACGCAGGTCTTCCTCAACGGCACCGGCGACCACCTCCGCACGCGGCTCACGCACACCATCGAGGTCGCCTCGATCAGCCGCACGATCGCCCGCGCGCTCGGGCTGAATGAGGATCTCACCGAGGCGATCGCGCTCGCGCACGACCTCGGCCACCCGCCCTTCGGCCACTCCGGCGAGGAGATGCTCGACGAACTGATGCGCGACCACGGCGGCTTCGAGCACAACACGCAGAGCCTGCGCATCGTCGAGACTGATCGAGCAAAAGTATCCGCGCTTTCCCGGCCTGAATCTCTCCTGGGAAGTGCGCGAGGGCCTGCAAAAGCACGCGAAGTTTTACGACCCGCCGGCGCCGAGGCGCGCGGCGAGAAGCACGCCAGCCCGTCGCTCGAAGCGCAGATCGCCAATCTCGCCGACGAGATCACCTACTACAGCCACGACCTCGACGACGGCCTCGACTTCCACCTCATCACGCCGCGAGCAACTCGCCGAGCTCGACGTCGTGGCAGCACAGCTACGAGGAAGTGCGCCGCGCATTTTCCCGAAGCTCGCGCGGCAAGGAACTGCACAGCTACGTCATCCGCTGCATCATCGACCGGCAGGTGCAGGACGTGATCGCGACCAGCGCCGGACTGATCGAGGCGGCCGGCGTGCAGAGCGCCGACGATGTGCGCCGCCAGACGAAACCGCTGATCCGCTACAGCCTGCCGCTGCTCACGGCGAATCGAGCAGCTGCGGAAGTTTCTCTACAAGAATCTCTACTACCATCCGCGCGTCGCCGACGCGAATCAGCGCGCCTGCGCGCCTGCTGCAGGCAGGTCTTCGAGGCGTATCTGCAAAAGCCCGCTGCTCGGAGAAACCACGGCGAAGCGCATCGCGCAGCGACGGCCTGCATCGGACGGTCTGCGATTATCTCTCCGGCATGACCGACCGCTACCTGCTCGAGGAGCACGCGCGCTTATTCGAGCGGCAAGACCGCTCCCCCTCGAACGGCAGTCGGACCCGTCCTCGGAGCCACCGCGCGAGTGATTTACGAACAGGCTCTCGCGAAGGGAACCGAGGAGTCCGGAGCGCGCCGCGCCACGTCGCAGTTCCTCAAGGACTTCCTGCCGACGTCTCGGGGTCGCGCAGAAAGGTGTGCGGCGATCACGTCGGAGAGCACGCCGGGTCGTCGATCTGCGCGAGTTGCTGCGTCGAGCGCTTCGGGCACAGTCGAGGCCGCTGCTCGCGCAGCTGCGCGCAGACGTCGAGCAGCTGGTCGACGAGAGCTTCGCTTGGTCTTCAGCGGCATCGGCTCGGCTTCGAGCCGAAGCTCGCGCAGCTCCGCGATGCGGAATGGGCTGCTCCTGCAGGAACGCCGATGAAGCCGCACGCGCGCGAGGCCCTGCAGCACCAGATGCGAACGTGCCGTCCTCGCGCCCCACGCACGCGCGAATCAAGGCCGAGGCCGACGACGTGGTGAAAATCGTCGGCCGACCGCGCCTCGCGACGCCGGGCTTCATCGAGCGCGATGCAAAACATGCGGTGCTGCTCCAGGCTCCACGCCAGCATCGCCCGATAGCGCGGCTCGAAGATGTAGAGCGGCAGCAGCGTCTTGCGGAAACAGCTGCGCGTCGGGCAGCACCATCACGGGCGCGTGCGCGGGGAGATTCAGATGTTTTGAGTCGGCGATGCTTTTCACGCGCTTGTGTTCAACCATACGCCAGCACGTCGGTTGCGGATGAAGATCTGCCCGATAGCTTCGCGCGAATGCTCGCCCACCAGATCCCGCAGGATTCGAAATTGTCACCGTGCAATCCGGCGCGCGCAGCCTGCGTTCGCGGGAGTTTGGCGAGACGTTTCATCCGGTGGTCGGACCGATGGCGGAGGCGCGTCGCGCTGCACGTCCGGCAGCAGCGGCTGGTGGAGCGCGCCGCGGCGACGGATGGGCCGTTTGTCGATCTGGGATGTTGGGCTCGGGCGCGGCGGCCAATGCGGTCGCGGTGCTGGAAGCATTTGCGGACGGCAGGCCCGGCGCGGGTCGAGATTGCACAGCTTCGACCAGACGACCGCGCCGCTGGCCTTCGCGCTCGAGCACGCCGATGAACTCGGGTACCTGGCGCCGCACGCGCGAGGCCATCGAGCAGCCTGCTCGCCAGCGGCGAGTGGCCACGGAGATGCTCGCGTGGAGGCTTTCATCGCGGGCGATTTCCGCGAGCATGATGCACGACTCGCTGCCGGCGCCGCACGCGATTCTCTACGATCCCTATTCGCCCGCGACGAATCCCGGAATTGTGGACGCTGGAGCATTTCCGCACTGTCACGCCTGTCTCGATCCCGCGCGCCCGTGTTTGCTCACGCAATTACACGACGCTCGACCGCGGTCCGCGTGACGCTGCTGCTCGCGGGATTTTTCGTCGGGCGCGGTCATGCGACCGGCGAAAAAGACGAGACGACCATCGCGTCGAATGCGCTGCATGCTGCTCGACGCACCGCTCGATCGCGCGCTGGCTGGAACGCGTGCGCCGTTCCACGCGCTCCGCGCCGCTGCGCATCGGCGGCGAGTCCGGGGCGAATCAGCGCCCGAAGATCTGGCGCGCACTGGCGCGCGCATCCGCAGTTCTGCGGCCGCGGCGTTTAGCCGAAAAGTTCGCCGTCGCGCTTCGGCGCGGCGACGCCGAGTTTGCGGTAGGCCGCGCGGCATGCGCGACGCGGCCTTGCGGGGTGCGCTTGATGTAGCCCTGCATGATGAGATAGGGCTCGTGCACGTCCTCGAGCGTGCCGGCATCTTCGCCGACGGCGACGGCGAGCGAGTTGAGCCCGACGGGGCCGCCGTCGAATTTGTGGATGAGCGCCTCGAGGATGCGCTTGTCCATTTCGTCGAAGCCATCGCGCGTCGATGTCGAGCATGGTGAGCGCCTGGTCGGCGACCTCGCGGTTGACGCGGTTGCCGGCGCGGACCTGCGCGTAGTCGCGCACCCAGCGGAGCAGATTGTTGGCGATGCGCGGCGTGCCGCGGCTGCGCGCGGCGATTTCCAGCGCGCCGGCGTCGTCGATCTGCCAGGCCGATGCAGCCCGGCGCTGCGCACGGATGATCTTTTGCAGTTCGTCGGCGGTGTAATAGTCGAGGCGGCACGTCATCCCGAAGCGCGTGCGCAGCGGCGCGCTGAGCATGCCGGCGCGGGTGGTCGCGCCGATGAGCGTGAAGCGTCGGGAGATTCAGCCGGATGCTGCGCGCGTTCGGCCCCTGGTCGATGATGATGTCGAGTTTGTAGTCCTCCATCGCGGGGTAGAGGTATTCCTCGATCGCGGGCTGGAGGCGGTGGATTTCGTCGATGAAAAGCACGTCGCCGCGTTCCAGCGTGGTGAGCAGGCCCGCGAGGTCGCCGGCCTTTTCGATCGTCGGGCCGCTGGTGTTCTTGATGTTCACGCCCATCGCGTGCGCGAGGATGTAGGCGAGCGTCGTCTTGCCGAGGCCGGGCGGACCGCTGAGCAGGACGTGCTCGAGCACATCGCCGCGCTGCTGCGCGGCCTGCACCATCAGTTCCAGCCGCTCGCAGACTTTTTCCTGCCCCGCGAACTCGCTGAACATCGGCGGTCGCAGCGAGATGTCGAACGGCGTGTCGGGAGCGGCGGCGAGTTGTTGCGGTGAAGTGGAGTCAGGCACGGCACCGCTACTCTGCGATAAAAATGGCGCGCGGTCACGCCACCTAAATTCAGCGGAAACGTCCGCGAGAGCCGCGAGGCAGCGTGTGTGGAGAACTTCTTAGACTGCCCGCCCGATCACTCCTCGTCGTCGACCGGTTCTTCGCCGCGGGCAGCAAGCATCTGCTCGTGTTCAGCCTCGTCCATCCCTTCCGCGATCAACTCCTCCACCATGTTGTCGTTGTCCTCGGGCAGCATGTTTTCAACGTGATGCCCGACATCACTCGTGGTCATGTCGTGCTCAGAGACGAGGCGGGAAATTTCGAGGTGACCGTTGTTGGAGTTGCTCTCGTGACCGCCGTGCAGCTCGCGTTTCGCCTCGTGCCAATCCACGTCGTTGTATTCACCTCGACCATCGATACGCGCAAGTTCCTCTGCCCGTTTTCGCACCGAATCCGCGTTGGGAATCCCCATTCCTTCCGAGTGTTGGATGATCTTCGCGCAGACAGGTCTCATCGTGCTCATGTATTACTGGTAGGACCATCTGCCAAAGGAGCAAGGGGGAGTTCGCGCGCCCGGCTTGCGAGCGCGGTCGTTTTGCATAAACGAAGGCATTCCTTTTTCTTCAATGAAACAAATCAAGCTCAGCGGCCGCGAACGCGCGGTGATCCGCGCCATCGATTTCACGTCCGGGACATCGGGGGGCGAGCTCCTTTCGATCACGAATATCGAGCCTGAGGATCTGGTCGATATCTTGAATGGACTGATCAGCGTGGGTTATGCGGAGGTGGTGCCGTATGCCGATGGCACTTCGGTCGAGCGATTCCGCGACGCGGTTTTCGAGGTGAATCCGGCCTACGCTATGGAGTTGCGGGACGCGTTGCGGCGGTAATTTTTTTCCCGCGTAATTCCCTTTAATTCTCCGCGCGTTGCGCGTGGAAAAGCTGACGGATCACTTCCTCCACGGGCGGCTCCTCCACGTTGATGTCGGTGACTTTGCATGCGCTAAGGATCGCGCGGCAGGTCTCTGTCACTTTGGCGCGGGGGATTTTGAGCCGCACTGTTTGCGGGGTTTGTTCGAGCACTTCGCCGTGCGCCGCGAAGTCGCCGCCGGAGCCACTCTCGAGGGTGAGCGAAATGATTTTGTGGGTGGCGAAACGGTCGATCACCGCGGCGAGCGGACCGTCGTAAAAGATGCGGCCTTGATCGATGATGATCACCCGCGCGCAGAGCTCCTGAATGTCCTGCATGTAATGGCTCGTGAGCATCGTGACGATGCGGTGCTCGGCGTTGTAAAGGCGGAGGAAATCGCGGACTTTTTGCTGGCTCGTGACGTCGAGACCGATGGTTGGTTCGTCGAGGAAAAGCACGCGCGGCGAGTGGAGCAGCGCGGCGATGAGTTCCATCTTCATCCGTTCCCCGAGCGAGAGTTCGCGGACCATGGTGTCGAGCTTGCTGCCGATCTCGAGAAGCTCGGTGAGGTCGCCGACGATGCGGGTGAAGCGCGCCTTTTCGATCCCGTAAATTGCGCGGTTGAGCTCGAGTGATTCGCGCGCGGGTAGGTCCCACCAGAGCGCGTTTTTCTGGCCCATGAGCAGCGAAAATTGCCGCTTCATTTCATCGCGCCGTTCCCACGGCACAAAGCCGAGCACGCGCGCCGAACCGCTCGTCGGTTGCAGCAGCCCCGCGAGCATTTTGAGCACGGTGGTTTTGCCCGCGCCATTTGGTCCGAGGAAGCCGACGAGTTCGCCTTCTTCGATCGAAAAACTGATGTCGTTCGCCGCGCGCACCTCCTCGTATTCGCGGCGTCCCAGCCCTTTTACCGCGCCCCAAAGCCCCGGTGCTTTTTTGTAGGTGCGGTAGACCTTGGTCAGCCCACTCGTCTCGATGGCCGGCACGCTAGCTCCTGTTCACGTTTGCCCGTCAAATTTGAATAGGAACAGCTCAGCGACGTTGCCTTCGGCGTAATAAAGCTTGAGCGCGCCGTCGCGGTTTTTCATATCCGTGGCGACGGCGGTGCTGGCGCGGCGGCTGTGAATTTGATGCACGCCGATGGCACTGCGCCCGTAAAGTTCGCCCCACACTTCGACGCGGATCGCGAGCTTGGTCTTCGCGATGAGCAGATCGGCGAGCGGGTCGCGTTCGTAGAGTTCGAACGTGACTTTCTCCGTTTCAAGAGCTTCGCGTAATCGAGGCCGGGGCATTCCTCGAGGCCGGGCATCGGTTTTTCCGTCGTAGGTGATGGGATGATCCCGAGCCGCATCCGGCTGTCGAAACCGGCATCGCGATTGAGCCGTGAGAGGGTATTGATCGCCGACGACGCAGGCGGCCAAAGGGCGGCACCTCGAAGGTGAGCCAGACGTGATCGACCGCGTCGGATCGGTCGCGGCTTCCTCGATCGACGAAGTACGGGACGCCCGCGAGATGCACGAACTTCGGCGGCGAGGTCCGGATGCGCTCAAAGAGCAGCGCGCGAGCGTCGGGACGTTACGATTCATGAGCGGCTTGGTGCCCGTGACGGAGCGACCGGAGCGGCCGTGTTTCGGTGGTGACGTCCGTCCGATGCTCGATCTTTTCGACTTTCCCGTGCTTGAAATACTGCGCCCGCAGCTCCTCGTATTGCGCGTCGCGGCGATCGTAGAGGCGCTTGGGCTTGCGCGGCGCGACTTTGCGTGAGCGCGTAGGCGGTGATGAGCGGGAGGGTGATCGTCGAGTCGGCGTAGCAGACGACGCAGTCGGGCAGATTCGACGGGTCGATCTTGCCCCAGCTCACGGCTTCGCCGGGCGTGGCGCCGCTGAGGCCGCCGGTGTCCGGCCGGGCGTCGGTGCATTGCAGGAAGTAGTCGTGGCCGCGCTCTTCGATGCCCATCACTTCCTGGATCTGCGGCTCGGTCTGGAGCATGAAATTCTTCGGCGAGCCGCCGCCGAGGATGAAGACGCTGGAGGTCGCGCCGCTCGATTTCGCGGCATAGACGATCGCGGCGGTCTGGTTCACGTCGCGGTTCACGTCGATCGACAGCTTCGAATCGCGCAGCGCCATCGCGGCCACATTCATCCCGATGGAACTGTCGCCCGGCGAACTGGTGAAGATCGGGACGCCGAACTGGTAGCCGGCGCTGAGCACGCTGGTTTCCTTGATCCCCAGCTTCTTCTCCCGCTCCGCGACGTACCGGCCGAGCAGGTGAGTGGAATTCGTCGGTCGCCCATCGGGCGCTGGAATTCCGGCCCCTGGATGACCTGCCGCACGAAGGCATCGGTATCGAGCAGCACGTCGTAGTCGAAGAGCACGTCGTAGATGCGAATGATGCCGTCGCGGCGCAGTTCCACGTCATTGAGAAAGGGTGAGCCGGCGTAGAGCTCCATGCCGAGGCCGTAGTGCAGATCGTGGTAAAGATTCGCGCCCGTCGAGATGATCCAGTCCACGAATCCCGCCTTCATCAGCGGAACGATCGCGGAGCAGGCCGAGCCCGGCGGGAGTGAGCGCGCCGGTCAGCGACATGCCCACGGTGCCGTCACCGGCGATCATTTTTTCGGTGAAAAGGCGACACGCTTCGGCGAGTCGGCCGCCGTTGTAGGCCTTGAACGACGGTGTCGATGAGCTCATCGACTCTCATGTTTTTCGGATCGCTTCGGGCAGCAGTCGGGGGAATTTCTTGTTGAGCGAACCCATGAGGGCGGGGACGTTAGCGGCGGGGGAAAGGTGGTCAATTCAAAGGAATGGCGCGCCCTGAAAAGGGGGGTCAGGGCAAGACCGGATGCGACCCCGTGTCCGATGCCTTGGACGTGAGAAACTCCGTGTGCCGAATCCGCCGCACGGGTTCGCTGTATCCCGAAGGTTTGTGTGATGAAGAGGGAGGACCGCCGTGACTTTCGACGAATTTCAAAATAAAGCACGGCTGCATGCGGTGGGAGCTCTCGAACCGGAGGAGTTTGAGGCGTTTGAGGAGGCGCGGAAGCATTTTGGCCAGTCGGCAGAGAATTATTTGGTGGAGTGCTCCAATCTCGGCGCGGCGTTCGCGCTGAGCCTCTATCCGCACCCGCCGCCGGAGAGCGCGCGCGAACGTCTGATGACGTTGATTCGGGCTGCCACTTGCGGTCGACGGCAGAGCAACGGCTGAGATTCTTTGGCTTGGTCGCTAACGGGCTTTGTGTTGACGAGCCCGCTCCGCAGGCGAAAAGGGAGCTGTCTTCTCTCCGGCGTTCCCTCCGTACGCCGGGTGTTTTCCCCCAAAAAAAATGACCATCCGCCGCCTTTTTTTCTCTCTCTTCCTCCTCTGCCTCGCCCTCTCCGCGGAAGGCCAGAATCAGCCGATTCGGATTATGCCTCTGGGCGATTCCATCACTTTCGGCTCCAGCGTTCCGGGCGGCTACCGTAACCGCCTTTACCAACTGCTCACCACCGCCGGCTACAACATCGATTTCGTAGGACTGCAAACCGGCAACGGCGTCGCGACGCTGCCAGATTCCGATCATCAGGGCATCGGAGGATGGCGCATCGACCAGGTGGATTCGGATGTCTCGAAATGGTTCGGCGTCGTCGCGAATCCCGACGTCATTTTGCTGCACATCGGCACGAACGACTTCGGGCAGAACTTCGACACGCCTAACGCAATAAACCGCTTCGATGCGCTCATCACCAAGCTCGCAACGCTGCTTCCTAACGCGCACCTCATCGTTACGAATCTGATGCTGCGGGGCGAGCCGCAGAACACAACTATTCAGGCGCAGTTCAACCCCTACGTGCAGGCGCGCGTCGATGCGCAAGCCGCAATGGGACGCCACGTCACTTTCCTCGACATGCGCGCCGCGGTGCCCCTTTCGGACATGCCCGATCAGCTGCATCCAGGTCAGGCGGGCTACGACAAGATGGCCAATGCATGGTTCCCTGCGATCCAGGATGTCCTCACCGATGGGCCGCCGGAAATCTCCCGCGCGGTTGGCAGCGCGGACCGTCAGCACGTGGCGATCACTTTCAACAAGCCCGTCGCCGACTCGGCATCGTCGCTGCAAAATTATGCGATCGACGGGGGACTCACTCTCTCCGCAGCGTCACTCGACGCCACGAAGCGGGTGGTCACGCTGACCACCAGCCCGCAGACAATCGCGGTGAAATACACGATCACGGTGAACGGTATCAGCGACCTTACAACGCCCGACCCGCAACCGATTGCGCCGAACAGCACCGTCTCGTTTTATCCATTCCGTCCGCGCGGCTACCTCGCGAATGTCCCCGAATCCGCCGGCTACACGCTCGCCTGCTCGCTGGAAGTCACACCGTTCGCTGACTTCAAAACGGCGGCTGTCCCCTACGCCGTGGACAATCGCAATGGCATCGGGCCGTTCACGCGCGTGGCCTATTATTGGGAACTCCAAAAGCCCGGCGGCGACCTGCAATACCTCTGGACCTCGATGGACGCTTTCACCACCGACGCGAAAAAAATCGGGGTGCCAACCACCGCCTCGAGTGCGTTCTTTCAGCAGAACGTCACCGGTCTCAGCGTCGTCTCGAACGTCCCTGGAATGCCCGCAGGCACGGGATTGACAGGAAACCTGGAGTTCTGGCCGACGAGTTCCAGCCCTGCCAACGCCGTGAATGTCCCCGGCGCGAGCGCGACTACCTACGACTTCGGCGATACCTCCGTCGCTGGGAGCTACGGCGTCATGCAACTGCACCTCCCCGCCGCCGGGCAGACGTTATTTTCGTTCAATAATTGGGGTGGCACCGCGAGCGCCGGCGAAGTTGATCTCGGCTTCGGCAACAACCCCGCGCCCACTAATGGCGGCGTCGATTGGACCTTCGCCCATAACGGCTCCGGTTACACCATCCGCTCGCTGCAGGTGCTCGTGCAGACCACGAGTGATGTTACTCCGCCAACTGTCGCCGCTGCCGTTGCCAGCTATGGCAGAAGCCAAATAACCGTTACTTTTTCCGAACCACTTGCGCCTGGCTCCATTGACGCCTCGAACTTCACGCTGAGCAATGGCGCGATCGTGCTCGGCGCGACTCTCTCGGCAAATCAGCGCGACGTCATCCTGACCACGACCACGCTGCCGCCGTCGGGATTCGGTCCATCTTTTCCGCAGGCTCCGGCGTATGTGATGGCTACTTTTCACAATAACAGGCAACGCCTCCAAATCGGGACGAGCGACGATGGCAAAGACTGGCAGATGCTCTCGAACGCTGCCGGTTCCTATGATCTCTACGCGCCGCCGGGGGGTGATGATCTCCGAGATCCGAGCATCGTGCGCATTGGTGATACCTGGTATTGCGCCTACACTAGCGGCGATTACGGAAGCGCGCAGGTGCCGCCGACATCCAATCATTTTGGGAACTCCGAGGCCTATTTCGGACTCGCAAAGTCAACCGATCTCAAGACTTGGTCCTGGGTCGCAAACGTCCCGATTGCTTCGACCACCCAAGTCTGGGGACCGCGCATTTTCACCACCGCAGACGGCACGGTCTATGTGGTCGTGAGCGTCAATGGGACGATCAAATACCTCACCGCGACCAATGCCTCCCTCACGGCCTGGACCGCTGCGACGCCAATTCCGGGGTTGCCCGTTCAAGCCCGAGGTTATCCCATCGGGCCAGAGATCTTCATCTCTCAGGCTCACGGGGGATGGTATCTGACCTGCGTCTACGAACACGTAGCGGGTGAGGGAACCATTGTGACATTTCTTAAATCGACGACATCTCCGGTCGCGGGCTATTCCGTCATCAACACCACGAATGTCACCGGCCTTGGCCGAAATGAAGTCGAAGGGCCGGCACCGGTCTATTTGGGTGGAACGAGGTGGCGTCTTTATTATTGCGGGGTCGAAACGGTGAACGGCTTGGCGGAACGGCCCACTCGTTACATGGAAAGCGAAGATGACCTTGCGACATGGACGACTTCGGAACTGGCGACGCACGATGCCGTTGGCGACATCATTACCCACCCGCACGTGCTCCTGTTCCCACCGCTGACGGTGACGGTTACCGGCGTGCGCGATACTTCGCCGTCGGCGAATCGGCTGGCATCGACTGCATCCGTCGCGATCACAGCTTCGAGTCTCCCCGCGGAAATTGTGGCCAATGCCGGTGCTGCCGCGAACGGTTATCAGCTCGTCGCTTCACTCAATATTCCCACGACCGGCAACTTTAATGCCTCTTCGAGTGCCTACACTTTCGACGAGCGTTCCGCGACCGGCTACTTCAGCCGCGTCGCGTATTACCTCGAGTTACAGAAGCCCGGAGGACCGGTGGAATTCGTCTGGACGTCAATGGATGCGTTCACTTCCAGCCGCTCGAAGATCGCCGTCCCGACGTCCTTGAGCGGCGCGATTTTTCAGCAGAACGTCGCGAATCTCGATGTGGTTTCGAATGTCGCGGGCATTGTGAACGGCACTGGTATTTCCACCGGCAATATCGAGTTTTGGCCGACGAATTACAGCCAGCCAAGCGTACCGACCGTGCCTGGCGCGAGCGATTCGCTCTACGATTTTGGCGACACGCGCTCGACCGGCGGCACCTACGGCTGCATGCAGGTGCATAATCACGGCGCGAAGCAGACGCTCTTTGCGCTGAATAATTGGGGTGCCGACGGCAACACCCTCGACCTCGGCATCGGCAACAATTCTGGCAGCGACTGGACCTTTGCCAACAACGCCGGGAGCTACTCCCGCCGCGTCCTGCACATGCTCGTGCTCCCCGCCACGCCGCCGATTCCACCGGCTGTCGCCGCGAATGTCCCGGCTTCCGCCGGCTACCAACTCGTCTATTCGCTGAATATTCCTGCAAACGGCAATGCCACGACGCTGCCCTACAGTGTGGACAACAGCGCGAACGTTGGGTCGTTCAGCCGCGTCGCCTACTACCTCGAACTTCAGACCGGCACAGCGGCGCCCAAGTTCGTCTGGACCTCGATGGATGCCTTCGCCACGAACGCCGCAAAGCTCGGAGTGCCGACGGTCGCCTCCGGCGGATTTTTTCAGCAGAATGTGACGAATCTCGACGTCGCCTCAAACGTCGCTGGTATCGTGAACGGCTCGACCGCAACCGGCGGCAATATCGAGTTCTGGTCGGGAAACTATGCCGCGGCGAACGATCGCGGAGTTCCCAACGCCGATCCGAACACCTTCGATTTCGGCGACGGGGGAGCCTCCGCCGGCGCCGGTTACGGCTCGATGCAGGTGCACAATCACGACCTCGGGGCGAAGCAGACGCTCTTTGCTTTCAACCACTTTGGCGCGACCTCCGGCACGCTCGGATTTTGCCTCGGCATCGGCAACAATCCGACTGCAGGCAGCGCCGGACAGGGCGGCACACAGCAGGCGGATTGGACCTTCACCGAGAATTCCGCGACCTACTCGAATCGTGTCCTGCACGTCTTTGTCCTCCCGGGAAATTCCGACACCACCGGTCCGGTGATCGTTTCCGCGAAGCCGTCGCCGAAGCTCAACCGGCTCGTGGTCACCTTCAACGAACCGCTCGCCGATACCGCTGCGCAGGCCGCGAATTTCGCAATCAGCGGTGGGGTCACGGTCACGGGAGCGGCGCTGCTTCCCGGGCAAAAAGAGATCGCGCTCACCACCACGGCTCAGTCACCCGGCACGACTTACACCCTCGCCGCGACCGGCGTGCGCGACCGTTCGCCCGGCGGAAATCTCATTCTCGCCGGCGCATCGACGACGTTCACCGCCTTCACGCCTCCGCCTGTTCTGACCAATGTCCCGGAAGCCGCCGGCTATGATTTGATTCATCAACTGGCGATCCCCAACGCCGCATCTTTCAACACGACCGCCGTTCCGTATGCGATCGACGAGACGAAATTCCCCCGTCTCCAACCGTTCGATCGCGTGGCCTATTTGCTCGAACTGCAAGTCACCGGGAATGCCGCGACTTGGGTCTACGTTTCTGCCGACACCTTCACGAATCAACTCGGCCAAATCGGCGTCCCGGCTGCGGCAGCGGGCAACGGTTTTCAGCAAAGACTTACGAACATGAATGTGCTCGCTTCCGCGGGAGCGGGAATCACCACCGGCACCGCGCTCACCACCGGGAACCTGGAATTCTGGCCGGGTGACTATTCCGCGCCCAACGCGCTCGCCATCCCGAATGCGAGTGCAAGCAACTTCGATTTCGGCGACACCCGCTCGACCGGCGGCGGGTATGGCTCGATGCAAATTCACAACCACGGAGCCAGTCAGACGCTTTTCGCGTTCAATAACTGGGGTGGAAATGGTGGCAACAACGACCTCGGAATCGGCAATGACCCGGCGCCCATGAATCTCGGCGTGGACTGGACCTTCCACCACAACGCCGCGGGCTACAGCGTGAAAAATCTCTACGTCCTCGCTCGTGCTGGCGGCACTCCGAGCGGCACCGCGCCGCTGCTGCTCTCGCATCCGACTTCGCGGCTCGTCGCGCCCGACGGCAGCACGGCGTTCGCCGTCTCGGTGCATGGCGCCGGACCCTTCTATTTCCAATGGCGGCTGAATGGCACTCCGATCGCCGGGGCGAGCAATCCGTGGCTCGATCTCGTGAATATCAGCAGCGCACAACTCGGCACTTACGACGTCGTTGTCACCGCCGCCGGTGGCGCGTCGACGACGAGCCAGCACGCGAGCCTTGGCTTCATCAATCGTGCGCCGACTTTCAGCGGCTACTCGTTCACTGCGCAGCGCGGAGTGGCGACCACGATCAGCCGGGAAAGCCTGTTGGCACGGGCTTCCGACGCCGATGGCGACTTGCTTGAGATCGCGGATGTGACCGCCACGAGCCAGCAGGGCGGTGCGATCTCGCTCGGCGCGAACGTCCTGAGCTACACGCCTGCGCCCGGCTTCGCTGGAGCCGACCAATTCACCGCCACCATCATTGATCAACGGGGCGGAAACGTCACGGCGACGATGACCGCGAATGTTTTCACGGCAAGCATCGCGGGCTCGCAAAGCTCCGCCGTCGCCCGCCGCGCCGATGGCAAAGTAGAGGCGATTTTCCGCGGCCTTCCGCGCACGATCTACCTCATCGAGCGCAGTCCAGACCTCGTCGAATGGGAAACGATGCAGACGTTGACCGCCGGCGACGATGGCCTCATCCCGATGCTCGATTCGGCACCGCCCACGGACCAGGCTTTTTACCGCGCACGGCTCCCGTAGCGTTTTTGTCTTCCGTGAAATACATCCTAGCGCTCGACCAAGGCACCACCAGTTCGCGCGCGATTTTGTTCGATCGCAACGGGGCGATTCGCGCCGTCGCGCAGCGGGAGTTTCGGCAAATTTTTCCACAACCGGGATGGGTCGAGCACGACGCGAATGAAATCTGGGCGACGCAATCCGCGGTCATCGCCGAGCTGCTCGATCGTGAAAAGCTGAGCGCCCGCGACCTCGCCGCCGTCGGTATCACAAACCAGCGCGAGACGACGCTGCTGTGGGATCGCGCGACCGGCGAACCGCTGGCCAACGCCATCGTCTGGCAGGATCGCCGCACCGCCGAGGACTGCGAGCAACTCGCCGCCGATGGGCTCGAGAAGATGATCCGGGAAAAAACGGGGCTGATCATCGACGCCTATTTTTCCGGGACGAAACTGGCGTGGTTGCTCGATCGTCTTCCTCAAGCGCGGACGCGTGCCCTGCGCGGCGAAATTGCCTTTGGCACCATCGACTCATGGCTCGGCTGGAAGCTGACGGGCGGCGAGACGCATGTCACCGACCCGACAAACGCGTCGCGCACGATGCTGTTCGACTTGCGGCGCGGCGAGTGGGACGACGACTTGCTGGCGATTTTCGGTGTGCCGCGGGCGGTGCTCCCGGAGGTTCGCCCATCGAGCGGAGTGCTCGCCGAATGCACGATCGAGCCGCTTCGTGGTGTGCCCCTTGCGGCGATCGCGGGGGACCAGCAGGCCGCGCTTTTTGGGCAGGCTTGCACGCGGGCGGGCATGGCCAAGAACACCTACGGGACCGGCTGCTTCCTGCTCATGCACACCGGTGCCGAGGCCGCGGGCTCGTCGCATCGGTTGCTCACGACCGCTGCTGCGAGCCTCGGGGTGGAACGCAATTTCGCGCTCGAAGGCAGCGTCTTTGTCGGGGGCGCTGTGGTGCAATGGCTGCGCGATGGGCTCGGCATCATTCGCAATTCCAGTGACGTCGAGGCGCTCGCTGCGAGCGTGCCTGATTGTGCCGGCGTGCACTTCGTTCCGGCTTTTTCCGGGCTCGGCGCGCCCCATTGGGACCCGCGCGCGCGCGGTTTGATCGAGGGGCTGAGCCGGGGCAGCACAGCCGCGCACATCGCGCGTGCTGCGCTCGAAAGCATCGCGTTTCAAAGTGCCGATGTCCTCGACGCGATGCGCGGAGATGCGCGCGTCCCGCTCACCGAATTGCGCGTGGACGGCGGCGCGGCTGCGAACAATTTGCTGATGCAATTCCAAGCCGACATCGCCGGAGTGCCCGTGGTGCGACCAGCGATTCTTGAGACGACGGCACTCGGCGCAGCCTACCTCGCCGGGCTCGCGGTCGGCTTCTGGAAAGATGCGGCGGAACTCGAAGCGCTCTGGCAGACCGACCGGCGGTTCGAGCCGCAAATGGCGCGCGGGGAGCGCGACGAGCGCCTCGCCAAATGGCGTGCCGCGGTGAAGCGCACGAAGACCGAGCGGCGTCAATGAACCGCGACGCGAGCCTCCGTGCTCTCGGCACTTCCGAAGTGTGGGATATCGTGGTGATCGGTGGCGGCGCGACCGGGCTAGGCACGGCGCTGGACGCAGCGGCGCGCGGCTTCCGGACTGTGCTCGTGGAGCAGGGCGATTTCGCGCAAGCGACCTCGAGTCGCAGCACCAAGCTCATCCATGGCGGCGTTCGCTATTTGAGGCAGGGGAATCTTTCGCTCGTCCGCAGCGCGCTGCGTGAGCGTGAAGTGCTCTTGCAAAATGCGCCGCAACTCGTCCGCCCGATCCGCTTCGTCATCCCTCATTACGCTTGGTGGGAAGCGCCATATTTCGCCGCTGGGCTAAAGCTCTACGACGCCCTCGCAGGCTCCCGGAGCCTCGGTACGTCCCGTCACCTTTCCCGCGCGGAAACTCTCGAACGAATTGCTGGTATTTCGTCCTGCGGACTGCGGGGCGGAGTGGAATATTACGACGCTCAGTTCGACGACTCGCGGCTCGCGATTGCTTTGGCCCAGACCTTCTCGGGGCTGGGCGGAGTGGCGATGAATTACGCCCGCGCTGTCGCCTTGCTAAAATCGGGCGGACGCGTGGCGGGTGTGCGGGTGCGCGATTTGGAAAGTGGCGCGGAGATCGAAATTCGCGCGCGTGCGGTGGTCAGCGCGACCGGCGTTTTCGCCGATGAAGTGCGCCACTTGGACGACGCCGCAGCGCGGCCGATGCTCGCGCCGAGCCAAGGCACGCACCTCGTGCTCGACCGAAAATTTCTGCCTGGCACGAGCGCTGTCATGATCCCGCGGACCGACGATGGACGGTTGCTGTTCGCAATTCCTTGGCTCGGGCGCGTGCTCGTCGGGACGACCGACACGCCCGTCGGAACCGCAGCTCGCGAACCGCGCCCACTTCCGCAGGAAATCGACTTCCTGCTGGCGCACGCCGCGCGATACCTCGAGCAAGCGCCCACTCGCGGGGAGGTGCTCAGCGCGTTTGCCGGTCTGCGACCGCTGGTGCGCTGCGGGGCAGGCGCTGGGAAAGCGCTGTCCCGCGACCACGTCGTCTCCGTTTCAGCCAGCGGACTGGTCACTATCACGGGCGGAAAGTGGACGACGTATCGACTGATGGCCAAGGATGCGGTGTGCGCGGCGATCAAGGCTGGAGGCTGGTCTCCCCGCGACTGCACCACCCGGAACTTGCGTCTGGTGGACGTGCCGGCGCTTCGGGAAATCCCAGACGCAGCGGCCATTCTTCACGGCGTCCGTGAGGAAATGGCGCGGACCGTCGAAGACATGCTCGCGCGCCGTTCGCGCGCTCTTTTCCTCGATGCCCGCGGGAGTCTCCACGCCGCGCCGTTGGTCGCAAAAACCATGGCCACCGAGCTCGGTCGAGACATTCTCTGGCAGACCGAACAGCTCGGCTCTTTCGAGAGGCTCGCCGCGAGCTACACCGTTACCTGAAGCCCGCCGCTCATTCCGTGACCACGCGCCGTCCGCGGTGGGCAACGGCCGTCAGGGCACCACTCTCCAAATTCCGCAAACGCGTCGCCGGCATTTGGTAATTCCCGCTCAAACCGAGCCGTGGCAGGGAATGGAGATGCCGCGCATGCTCGGCAAAAAGGTTTCCGCTGCGGGTCGTCACTGCGGTGACGAATCCACATTTGGCGGCTAGTTCAAACTCGCGCCGGCCCACCGAATTGCTTCCGCCAAATGGAAACGCAAGATGCCGAACCTCCTGACCGAGTTGGGCTTCGAGCTGGCTCTTCGCCAGGGCCATTTCGTTCCAGGCGTCAGCATCGGAGAGGCGATTCAGCGTGTGATGGGCGACGCCGTGAGCACCAATGGTCACGAGTCGATCGCCGGCGAGGTCACGCAGTTCGCGCCAGCTCAGCATTAGACTTTTCGCGAAGCCGAGCAGTTCTGGCGTCTCCGAGGGGAAGAGCACCTCAATCAGATCGCGTTGCTCGTTGATTCCCGCGGCGCGAATCAATTCCGCGATGGCGCGGAAAGTCTCATCCCTGCTGGTCTGATCGCTGCATCTGAAATCGAAAGTGCGACCCGTCCAGCGAAAGGAAAAGCGTTCGCGTGCGACCAGCAGATTCTCGAGGGCATACCACCACGGCGCGCTGCTGCCGAAGATGAATCCGGTGGTGATATTCAGAGCGAAAGGAATTTCGAATTCCCGGAAAATCGGGAGCGCATGGATGAGGTTATCGCGGTAGCCGTCATCGAAAGTGAAAGCGACGAATTTGCGCCGGTGTGGTCGCGCGAGGCGCTCCGGCACAGCATCCAAGGCGATGGGATCGAGCCCGCGCTGCTGGACCCACAGGAGGATTTCGCGCAGCGTGGTGCGGGTGATTTCGAGGGCGCGATTCTCGGCGAAAGCGGAGATTTCTTCGTCCAGCACCACGCGATGCAAGCAGATGATGCAGCCCCTCCCGGCATACCATGGTCGCAGCATGGCGCTGAGCGCGGTGGTGGCGATCGAACGCCAGAATCGGGGGTACATGTGGGCAACGTTGGAAGAATCAGATCATCCCGGAGCCGGACGCCGCGTAGTGGGCTCCGACCTCCTGCGCCTGATTCCCGGGGGCTTGTTACGCGGAAGCTTCTCCGGTGGAAAGCGCTGGATTTGGCGCGGCCCTTGGATTGCCGGTTGACTCTGCCGCAGGGCGTTCCTATCGAACACGCCATGTCACGACGGCAAATTTTTCGGCTCGTTGAACTCACTGTGGAGGTGCCGGAAGGCTCGATCAGAGGCGACGAGCCGTTGCGGAATTTCCCCAAGTGGGACTCGCTCGCTCTCATGGAAGTGCTCGCGGCGATCGAAAAGGAATCTGGGATAGCGCTGCCTTTGCGATCCGTGGTCTCGGCAAGAACCCTCGATGAAATTGTCGCCGCCTTCGGTGAGCGGTTGAGCGACTAGATGACGTGCTCGGCGGCCGAAATGAGCTTCAACTGGAACGAAGAATCGGCCTGGCTCCCGTCGTGATTTCTCGGCGCGATGAGTGATGTTCGCGTCGAGCGGGCGACGGTTCAGACTTTCGAGGAAATCCGCCCCTTATTCGATCAGTTTAGAATCAACAACCCGCACGTCGCGCCTGAGCGCTGGCGGCGTTTGTTTCATTATACCTGGCCGATGGATGATGAGACGCGGGGCTATATCCTGCGTGATGCGGATCGGATCGTGGGCGTGGTCGGGACCTTGTTATCCGATCGCGAGATAGCGGGGAGGCGGGAGCGGTTTTGCAATCTTACATCGTGGTTCGTGCTGCCCGAGTATCGTGCCTACAGCCTGGAGTTGCGGACCGCTGCAGCCTCGCATCCGGATGCAACGATCATCTCGTTCACCCCGCTCGCGTCGCTCGCCCGGTTCCATCAAATGATGGGATTTCGGCCGCTCGAATCGCAGCTGCGCATTTTGTTCCCGTGGCCTGATCCGCGGGGGATCGGCGCTGCTCTGCGCTTTCGAGTGACGACCGATCCGCGGAAAATTCCAGCATTGCTGAATGAACAAGATCGCATGATCTGGCGCGACCATCAGGCGCATCCATGTCGTCATTTGGTCGTTCACGATCGCTCTGGACGGTATTGTTATGTCGTCTCCACTCGGACGAAAGGCCGGCGCTATTTCTTCTCGCACGTGCATTACCTCAGCGATGCCGGGGTCTTTGTGGAAGCGCTCGAGCGAGTCCGTCCTGCGCTCTGTCTGCAAAATCGCGCGATGCTCACGATGATCGAACAGCGGTTCCTGGCGGGGCGTCACGTGCCACAGTCGAAGATCGCAGAGATGCCGACCCCGCGGATTTTTTTCTCGTCCACTCTCGCGGCAGGGCAAATCGACAATCTTTATAGCGAGCTCGTGGTGCTCGGTCTGTGAGGCACCGCACCAGCCGCTTGCTTGCGGCCGCGAGCTTTGCTGAAAGCCTGCCGCTTCGAAGCCTAGCTTTCGAAGGGCGACGATCACGATGCGCGATGCTCGACGGCTGAGGACGGATCAGGTCACTCCCCGCGTCGCGGACTCAGGGCGCGGCTCGGGGAAAACCGTCGCACTGGTGCGACGCGAATCGGCAGCATGAATCAACTCACCACCATATTTGCCGTCTGTGGACTCGCGCTGACTCTGAATACCGCTGTCGCTGCGGAAACCACACCCAAATCGAAAGCCACCGGCCCCACTACTTCCGAGAGTGACCGGGAGTTCATGAAGAAGGCCGCGCAGGGCGGGATGACCGAGGTCAAGTTAGGCGAACTCGCGAAAGAGAAAGCCAGCGCGGCTGAAGTTAAAAATTTCGGCGCGATGATGGTCACTGATCACTCGAAGGCCAACGAGGAGTTGAAGGCGCTGGCCAAAACGAAGGGCGTTGAGTTACCCAACGACCTCGGGAAGCATCAGGCCACAGTGGACAAGATGGCCAAGCTGTCAGGCGCGGAGTTCGACAAAGCCTATGTCGCCGACATGGTGAAAGATCACAAAGCCGACATCTCCGAGTTCGAGAAAGCCGACAAGTCGTCGAAAGATCCGGAACTCAAAGGGTTCATCGAAAAGACGCTCCCAACTTTGAAAACGCACCTCGAGACAATCGAGAAGGTCCGCAAAGACCTGAAAAAATAGCCGGCATGCAAAGCCTGTGCCGCCGGCTTACTTAATGAGCGCTTGATGGACGGTTTCAGCCATCAGTTTCGCCCCGCCGGCATCGGGATGGATGCCATCGCGAAAGAACTCGGGATGCGGTTTGAGCGCGGAGAAAAGATCGATGAGCCCGGTCTTTTTCTCCTGCGCGACCGCGCGGGTCATCGGCATCTCTTCGGCAAGCGCCGTTTCGTTGATGCCAAAGTTCGCCTTCTGAACCGGGGCCGGGAGGCACAACCACACGTTGGGCTTTGAGGGAAGCGCGGCAAAGTGATCGACGAGTGCGCGAAGGTCACCGGGAAACTCCGATTTGTGCGACCAGTTCTGCGGCTTGGTGTCGTTCGTCCCGAGTTTGATCACCACGATGTTTGGGGCAAATTCCGTAGCGCTCTGGAACGCTGATTCCTTCCAATAGGGTTTGTCCCCGCTCTTGAGGAGGGTCGCGCCCGAGACGCCGAAATTCTTTACCTCGTAGCTCTCGCCGAGGAGCTTTTGCAACACCGCCGGGTAGCTGTTCATTTCCCGTTTCTCCACTCCCGCACCGTAGGTAATGCTGTCTCCGACACAGGCGACGCGGATTTTTCCGGCAGCGGGCGAAGCGGTCTGCGCGCTGGCTTCGCGGGCGGCGAGGGGGAGGAGGAGGGCCGCAGTGAGTTGGAGCAGAAAGGTGCGTTTGTTCATGGAGGTGCGCGCATTAAAATCAGACTTTGACCCGGTCGGCGACGCGATATTTCCACGACGAGCCCATTCGCTCCGCATTGCGCTTCCCGTGCGAGAGGGACGCTGATATTGCACGCCGGGCATGACGCTGACACCTAATCAACTGCTCGCTGGAGTGCTTGCGCCGCTCTTTGCCCTCCGTGGTCAAAACGATCTGGGCATTGGTGATGTCGGTGCGCTACGCGAGTTCGTGGACTGGGCGGCGGACGCGGGTTTCGGAGTCGTGCAGTTGCTGCCGATCAACGAAACCGGGAGCGATAATTCGCCTTATAATGCTATTTCATCCGTTGCGCTCGACCCGGCGACCATTGAGCTGGCTGCGGTTCCGGATTTGGAGCCGTCCGATCTTGCAGAGATTGTGGGTAGGGTGGACCTCGCCACGCTACATTCGGGACCGGTGGCGTATTCGCTGGTGAAACCGCTGAAGCGCTCGCTTCTGCGCCGGGCCTTCGAGAACTTTACGCGGACCACCTGGCGCTCGCACGGCAACCGCGCCCGGCGTTTCAATCTCTTCCGGCGGACGCACGCCGCGTGGCTCGATTCCTACGCGCTATTTCGCGTGCTCATGCAGGTGAATGAAGGGGCCGAGTGCTGGGACACCTGGCCGGCGGAGCAGCAAACTGCGGCCTCCGCGAGTGCGTGGCTCGAGAAGCAGCCGTGGAAAATCCGGTGCGAGTTCGACATCGAGATGCGCTTTGCCAAATACATTCAATGGATCGCCTGGGGCCAGTGGGAAGACGCGAAGAAATACGCCGAAAAACGGGGCGTGGCGCTGATGGGAGATGTGCCGTTTGGGGTGAGCTACTACAGCGCGGATGTTTTCGGGCGGCCGGAGTTGTTCGATCACCGCTGGAGTGGAGGCGCTCCGCCCGAGCCGCTTTTTAAGGCCGACGATTTCACCTGCAAGTGGGGGCAAAATTGGGGCGTGCCGCTCTACGACTGGGAAGCGATGCGGGCGGATGACTTTAGCTGGTGGCAGCAGCGCGTGCGGCAGGTGCGGGACGTTTTCCATCTATTTCGCATCGACCACATCCTCGGGTTTTACCGCATCTACAGCTTTCCGTGGCGCCCAAAGCGCAATGCCGAGTTTCTCCCCTTGTCCCCCGACGAGGCGAAAGCGATCACGGGCGGCGAACTTCCGCACTTTCTTCCGAACGACGACGAGACGCCAGAGCGGAAGGCTTCCAATCGCGCCCAAGGCGAAGAAATCCTGCGCGTTCTCCTCGCCGAAACGGGCGAGCATCGGCTCATCGGCGAGGATCTTGGCACCGTGCCCGATTATGTGCGCCCGAGCCTCGCTTCACTCGGCATTCCCGGTTTTCGCATTCCGATTTGGGACACTACGCCGGACAATCAACTCGTCGCCGCAGGCGACTACGATCGCCTCTCCGTCGCGACGTATGCCACCCATGATCACGAGACCCTGCGGGCCATTTGGGAGCGTTGGATGAAAGTTATCGAGGACGCTTTGGCGAGCCCGGTGGAATTCGCGGCGGCACGCGACCACGCTTGGTGGGAACTGCGCCGGCTCGCGGCATGGGCGGGCTTTGAAGTGCCGTGCATCACACCGTTCGAAGAGGTGCACGAAAAGCTGCTCGCCGCGCTTTTCCGGACGAACTCGTGGCTGGCAATCTGCATGATTACCGACCTGTTTGCCACGACGCAGCGTTTCAATATTCCGGGTGCAGTCTCGGAATCAAACTGGTCGCAGCGCCTCACGACTCCGATCTCCGCGTGGCGAGCCGATCCTGTGCTTTCGGAAAAAGTGTCCAGAGTGAGCAAGCTCCTCCGCGAAACGAAACGCCTGCCCTCGCGCTAAACCCGCGCGCGCCGCTGCGAACTTCGCGCCAATCTGAAACACGACGACGAATCCACTTGCTGACACGACCAGATGCAGCGAAGAAGAATGTCCGTCTGGCCCACCGCCACCGGGGTGTAGCTTAGCTTGGTAGAGCGCCTGGTTTGGGACCAGGAGGTCGCAGGTTCGAATCCTGTCACCCCGACCACTTACGGTGGCGCAATTACGCGGCGAGGGGCGAGTGCTGGTAGCCGGAACGGGTAGAAAAACACTCCGACGAAGGTTCAGTGCCCGCAAGGCTGGATTGGAGGTGTCGAAGTTGACGGTTAACGAATCGGTCCAGCGAACCGGTGACCGCGTCAAGCACACTGTGCATTGGAGATTTGATGGCGTAATCTATCGTTAGATGGACCTCCGTCAGGTCATTGCGCACGGGAATAAACTCGACCATTCCAGCCACTTCCAGATTGCCGTCGGTGGAGCGGAAAAGCGTCTCATTTGGACAGCCAGACTCTAGCCATTCGAGCTGCACGTTGGCGTGAAATCCATTTCCAGAGACGAAAGCGAAGCGAAGTTCCTGGCTGCTGGTGAGCGAGGAAACATCGATGATTTCAACCGCCCGCCGATAGGTGCGAAAGTTATGCAGACGGGCTTTGGTGACCTCGAGGCCCTGACGGATGTGAAAAGTCTTTTGAATGAGCATGACGTGCCCCAACCGCGAGCAGCGCCGGTGCCACAGGCTATTTACAGAGAGCAGGCTGACGGCGTCCGCGACTAAAGCGTTGGATTCCGGACATCTTTGTCCGAATTCAGAACGCGCATGCTACAGCAGCATCGCTTAGCGAAACTTGTCCCGGCTCCAATTCAAACAAGACCGGCACCCGCAAGATAGATTCGATGACGCCGGGATTTGTGGTCGTAGCTATGTCCGGAACGCTTCCGGGCAGATGATTGAAAATGATTCCAGCGCAGTCCATTCCACGCGCGCGGATCGACTCAACCGTGAGCAATGCATGGTTGATGGCGCCGAGTCGATTCGCGACGACCACCGCAACTGGCAGCGCGAAATCTGCCGCGAGATCGCTGAGGCAGTAATCGTCGGAGATCGGCACGCGCCACCCGCCAACGCCTTCGACGATGACAACTTCATGAGCAGCGCGCAGCTTCGCGAAAGTCTCGCGGATGAGCGCCAAATCGATCACTCGATTTTCGATCATCGCCGCGGTGTAAGGCGCTGCGGGCGTTCGGAGCCAGACGGGATTCACATCGTTGAGTCCCGCGCGACCGTCCGCGGCAGCGTGCAACTGTTCAGCGTCGTCCCGGTCGCCGCAGCAAATCGGCTTCATGCCAACCGCGTCGACGCCGCGGGCCCGCAAGGCCCGAACCATCAGCGCGGCGACGAACGTCTTCCCAACATTGGTGTCAGTGCCCGTGAGGAAAAGCGACATGCGCTGCGTGATCGATTGCACCTCGAAATTCAGAACCAATCGCGCCGCGCCTCACTCTCCGATCGCTTCGAGCAGCATCTCCGCGATCCGGTCGGCTTGGGCGTTGATGCGCGCGCCGTCGCGGCCCTCGATCGAGCAGGCGGATTTTCGGTTCCGTGCCCGAGTAGCGCAACAGGACGCGGCCCGCGCCCTCGAGGTCGCGTCTCGGTTTCCTGCACGAGTCGGAGAACGTCGGGGAGTTCGATCAGAGGCCGTTTTTCGCGCACGCGGCAGGTTCCGCTGAGCCTGCGGATATTTGGAAAGGCAGCGCTTGAGTTCGCTCAGAGGCTTGCCGGTCTCGACCATGATCCGGAGGATTTGCAGCGCGCTGATGATCCCGTCGCCGGTGGTCGTGAAGTCGCGGAAAATCATGTGTCCGCTCTGCTCGCCGCCGACATTGAGGTCGTCTTTCATCATCGCCTCGATCACGTAGCGGTCGCCGACTTTCGTGCGCATCACGCGGCCGCCGTGCTTTGGCCAGGGTCTCGTCGAGCCCGAAGTTGCTCATGATCGTCGCGACGAGGGTGTTCTGCGCGGAGCCGCCCGCTTTTGATCAAATCGAGCGCGGCGATGGCCATGATTTCGTCGCCATCGACGAAGTCGCCTTTTTCGTCGCAGAGCAGACACGCGATCGGCATCACCGTCGTGGCTGATGCCCACCTGCTGCGCCGGTTTCCTTGACGATCCGCTGGATCTCCTCCGGGTAGGTGCTGCCGCAGTTCGCGGTTGATGTTGCGGCCGTTTGGCGTCGTTGTGCGCGACGATCACGTCGGCACCGAGTTCGCGGAGAATGCAGGGCGAGGATTTGTAGGCCGCGCCATTTGCCGACATCGATGGCGATGCGCATCCGCTCGAGCGTCATGCGCGCGCGGAAAGCTTGCTTTGGCAAACTCCACGTAACGCCCGAGGGCGTCGTCGATGCGCGTGGCGCGGCCGATTTTGCCGGCCGTCGGGCGGATCGATTCGATCTCGCCGCTGAAGACGAGCGCCTCGATGCGCTGCTCGATTTCGTCGTCGAGCTTGTAGCCATCGTGGCGGAAGAATTTGATGCCGTTGTCCTCGTAAGGATTGTGCGAAGCGCTGAGCACGATGCCCGCGTCGGCGCGCAGCGAGCGCGTGATGTAGGCGACACCCGGCGTCGGCAGCGGCCCGATCAAGAGCACATCGGCCCCGAGCGACATCACCCCGGCGGCGAGCGCATTCTCGAGCATGTAGCCGGAGAGGCGCGTGTCCTTGCCGATGACGATCTTCGCGCGACCGCTGCTGCGTCCGGCCTTGGCGGACATTTCGCATGAAGACATGCGCGGCCGCGCGTCCGAGTTTCAGCGCCGTTTCCGCGGTGACCGGCTCGATGTTCGCGACGCCGCGAACGCCATCGGTGCCGAAGATTTTGCGCGGGGCGTGCGCTTCGGGATTACTTTTTTGGACCATATCCGCGCGAGTCGAACTGAAATTTTTCCCCGGCGTCGAACTGAAACCTAGAAGGCGATTCGGTCGTTCGGATGCTCTTTCGGATCACGGCCCACAGCGAGACGGCCAGAGCCAGCGCCGCGATCTTCGCGAGCCAGTGATGCAGCAGGAGTCGTTTCAGGATCTTCATCTTTTTGGAGCAGGAGCAGTTCGCCGAGCCGCTGCTTGAAGCTCTCGGGATCAAAGTTTCTTTCGATCTGCCCGCGGTGGCAAATCGAGACGATCCCGGTCTCCTCGCTCACCACGATCACTGCCGCATCGGATTCCTCCGTGAGCCCAAGGGCCGCGCGGTGCCGCGTGCCGAGCGTGCGGTCGAGGTCCACGCGCTGCGACACCGGCAGCACACACGCCGCCGAGACGATGCGGTCGTTGCGAATGACCAGCGCGCCGTCGTGCAGCGGCGCTTTCGGGAAAAAAATGCTGACCACGAGATCGGGCGAGAGCTCGCAATCGAGCGGCATGCCGGTCTCGGCGAAGTTGTCGATATTCTGTGTCGCGCTCGATCGCGATGAGCGCGCCGAGTTGGCGGTTCGCCAGATCGAAGGTCGTCTCCGTCAGCATCTCCACGGTTTCGCGCCGCTGCGTCACCGTTGCGAAAAAGCGGTTGCTGCCGAGAGCCGCGAGCGCGCGGCGCAGTTCGGGCTGGAAGATGACCACGAGTGCGAACGCCAGCACGGTGACGAGATTGCGAAAGAGCCAACTGATCTCGGGCAGCTCGAAGATTTCCGAGCAGAGCGCAATAACCAGGAGTAGCACCGCGAGCCCGGTCAAAACTTTTGCGCCGCGGGTGCCGCGGAAGAAAAGCCACGCGTTGTAAATAACCACCCAGAGGATGCCGATCTCCAACAGATCGCGCCAGTGGTTGGCCATCAATCTGCCGATATTCATGCCGCGAGCATCGCCTCCGTCATCCGCAGCGCTTCGAGATTTGGGCGCGACTTCGTGGACCCGCACGACATTCGCGCCGTGGCTGCGACCGTAGGCCGTAAGCGCCACCGTGGGCCATTCGCGGTCGGCCATTTCCGTCGAACCAACCAGCTTGCCGAGAAAAGATTTCCGCGAGACGCCGAGAACGAGCGGTCGCCCGCCCACCCGCATGGAATCGAGGTTCGCGCAGGATCGCGAGATTGTGCGCCACGGTTTTTCCGAAGCCAATTCCAGGATCAAAAGCGAGTCGCATCGGGTCGATGCCTGAGCCTAGACAGTCGTCGAAAACTTGTCGAAAATAATTCCCGGATTTCCCCGCAGACGTCGTCGTAATGCGGAGCAACCTGCATCACGCGCGGCAGCCCCTGCATGTGCATCGCGATGATTCCCGCGCCCGTGTCGCATACGATTTCGCGCATCGCCGGATCGCGCAGTCCACTCACATCGTTGACGATTTCCGCGCCTGCCTCGACTGCCGCGCGCGCGACCGCTGGCTTCATCGTGTCGATCGAAATGGCGGGAATTGTGGGAGGTTGAGAGGCAATTTCTTCGGCGATCGAGTGGAAAGCCGTTGCCAGCCGCCGCACCACTTCCACCACCCTTCGCAATTCCTCCTCTTCCGACACCGCTTCGGCTCCGGGGCGCGTCGATTCGCCGCCGACATCGATGATTTCCGCTCCCGCCTCCGCCATCGCCAGACCATGCGCCACGGCTGCTTCCACGTCGATCCAGCGCCCGCCGTCCGAGAACGAATCCGGCGTCACATTGAGCACGCCCATCACCATCCCGCGTCGCGCGAGGTCGAACGTCACGGGTGCGCGTTTTCCAGATCATCGCGCGCAGTTTAGCATCCGAGTCGCGCGGCTGCACTCGCTCTCGTGAAATATCGACCGTCCTTCCAGGCTGACCGTCACGGGTTGCGCTTGGCCGGGCGCTCACCGAAGTTAGCCGTTGCGATCAGCTCCAAACCATAGCCATGCAAACCACCCTGACTCCACCCACACCCACCCGCACTTTCCCTCCGTTCAGCCTGAGCCGGCTGCTGCGGACGGTTTTCGATCCGAAAGCCGGCGAGCGCATTTGCATCCTTATCGACCTGGAGGACCCGCGGGATGTGCGCGGATTCAAATTTCTCGAAGATAACTCGCTGACCATTCAGCGGAAAGCGCACGACGTTTTCTATCAAGGTCTGCGCGGCGGCGTGATGTTCGAGCTCGGACTCGAAGGCGGGGAGCTGTTCGCCTACGAAAAAACCGGCGGCAGCAATCTCGACCTGCCCGAGACACGCCTTTGCGACGGATGGTCGCGAGCTCGATCTCGTCGCCGATGTCCTGCAGAAATTACGACATCGTGCTCTGCATCTCGACCTACTCCGCGACCGCGCCGCTCACTGCGTTCGCGAAGAAATTCGGCTTCCGCGGGGCCACGCTGCACGGCGTGAATGACGTCATCCTCAGCTCAGGGCTGGCGGTCGATTACAACGAGGTGAGCGTGCAAGCGGAGAAGTTGCGGCTCGGCGTGACGCACGCGGACTGCGGTCGAAATCGACTTCGAAGTCGCGGGAGCGCAGCACACGTTGCGGCTCGAACTCGGACGGCAGGAGGCGCAGAAAAGCCACGGTCTCTGCCGCGGCGGTCCCGACATCGCGAATCTTCCGGCGGGCGAGATTTACTTCGTGCCGACCGGCGCGGAGGGTGAGTTTCCGCAGCAACTACGAGGACGGCACGATCGGCTTGATGCGCGTCACCGGCGGACGGATCTGCGCAGGCGACGCTGCTCCGCGGCAATGCGGCGACCATCGACGACGCACAACGCGAAACTGGCGCGCGATCCGGTCACCGGCGAACTCGGCGAACTCGGCTTCGGCACGCAGGAACTGCCGGTCTCCGGCCGCGACATTCAGGACGAAAAAATCCTCGGCACGCTGCACGTGGCGACCGGTCGCAGCGATCATCTCGGCGGCTTGCTGACGCCCGATCGCTTCGCGAAGAAAATCAATGCGACGCACGACGACATCCTTTTTTCGCCGACAAAGACGCCCGAGCATCAACGTGCCGCAAGTGCGCCTCTTCCGCGACGGCGCAGACCGAGGTTCTGATCGAGAACTTCGAGCCGGCGGCCTACCTCCGCGGACTTCTGGACGAGCCTTAGGCTCGCCCTGGACGGCGGCATCCGCCGGTTTCCGGAGACGACACGCGAGGGTGCGTGCGCTACCCGCTGGTCGTATTGTTCGACAAGCTACTCGGTGGAGACCAATCCAGCCCGGATTGCGTAGCGCGTGAGGCTGGCGATGTCGTGGCAGTTGAGTTTCTGCATGAGATTCGAGCGGTGGTTGTCCACCGTCTTCAAGGCGATCTTCATCCGCGCCGCGATTTCCTTGCTGCGGGCGCCCTCGGCGATCATTTGCAGCACCTCGCGTTCGCGCAGCGAAATCGGGAGTTCCGCGGGCAGGCCTTGCGTGTCCAAGAGGCACCCAGTGATGAACGGCGTGAAATACTTTCGACCCGCTGCGACCGCGTGGATCGCCTCGATCAGCACGCTCAAATCGCACATTTTTTCCACGTAGCCGTGCGGCCGGACACTGAGCGCGCTGGCGATCTTTTCGCGGTTGGCGGTGCCGGAGAAGATGATCACGTGCTGCTGCGGATGGCGTCGGCGCAATTCCTTTAGCACCTCGATGCCGTGCAAATGGGGCAGCCCGAGGTCGAGGATGACAACGTCCGGCAGGAGTGCCGCGCAGAGCCGGAGGGCCTCAATGCCGTCGCCGGCCTCGGCCACGATTTCGCAGCCTGGTTCAGCAGCGAGTCGCGCGGCCAGCAGTTGCCGACACGCAGCATGATCATCCACAAGCACAAAACGTAGCTTCATCATTCCTCTTCCTTTCGGTTCCGATCTTTTTGGTAACGACAGCGGGGGAGATGCCGTCGGTCGCTTGTGGCAAAATCTGACCGCTCCGACAAACTTAAATCCTCATTTTTGCACAGAATCTTCGCAGAATCGGCGGATGGATTCTCGTTTTCGAGGCGACCTCTGCTGCGGTCCCGCCGCGACCTCAGGCCTCAGCGCGGGGTTTCGTTGAAGTAGATTTTAACGTTCTTCGTCGCGCGCCCGGAGGCGACGATGTCGAGTTTGCCGTCGCCGTCGAGGTCCGCGAGCTGGAGGTCTTCGCAAGCCATGCCGGTCGGATCGATCACCGTCTCGCGCCATTTCCCCGTGGATGCCTCGACCGGGGACCAGACGGCGACGCCGGTGGTGCTGCCCGGCTTGCCGTTGCCGCGCCAGCCTACCGCGATTTGGTCGCTGCCGGTGCCAAGGAAGTCACCGCACGCCAGCGCATGTCCTTCCGTCAATCGGTCGGTGAGCGAGAATCTCGGATGCGCGTCGGTGAGTTCCAAATACACGGCGAGAGAGTTGCCGTGCATGGGCTCAATGCAGGCGTAAAACCACGACCCGCTTGAGAATTTTCCGAGCCGCACCTCGCCCGCCCCGCGATAGTTGGGCACTTCCGATGTTTTCGGGAAACGCCCGAAAACGTCCTGCCACTCTCCCTTCACGCAGCCTTTCAAGATGAGTCCTTCTTTTCCGCAAAGCAAAACCGTCGCGTCTTCTCCGTTGCGGTCGCGAATGACCTCGAAATTGTGCGTCATGTGCATCGAGTCGTCGATGAGCTCGGATTTCCACTCGCCTTTCGGATCGCTGAGCGGCGTGGGCGGGTGGTAGAGGAGGACGCGGACGCCGGCGCCTTCGCCGTTTTTGTTGCCGCGACCGTGGAGCGGGACGACGACGAGGCCCCAGTTTTTCTCGTCGAGTTTGACCCACTTCATCCGGTGCGTCGTTGGTTCGACGCTGGGGAACTTCACGGGCTCCCAGCGTTGCGTGCGGTCGGCGGGCGGGATGAGGTAGAAGACGGCGCCGCTGTTTACGGTGTCGCCGGGATTCCACTCGGCTCCCACAGCGAGTTCACATTTTCCGTCGCCGTCGATGTCCTGCGCGGCGAGGCAGACGTTGTCTTGCGCGGTGAGATTTTCGGCGATGATGAACTTCGCCCAAGCGCCCGCTTCGGCAGCCTTGGCGGGTCCGGGGTTGCGATACCAGACGATCTGTTTTTTATCCGCGAGGAGGATGTCCGGAAGCTTGTCGCCATCGACGTCGGCAACTGCGAGGCCGTAGCCGATTTGGATTTTGTCGTCGATCGTGACCGCGCGGAATTTTGGCTCCGGCGGGTCGGCCGCGAGCAGTAACGTGGGGACGAGAAATGCAACAGCGGGGAGGGCGCGGATGTTCATGCCTCGAGTGTCCGCCGCGGACCGACAGGTCGGAAGCCGGAATTTGATCGATGTCATTCGATCCCGAGAAACGCCACTCAGACACGCGACCTCACGCCATCGCAAACGTGCGAACTCGACGCTCGACAGGGTGCTTTTCCAAAACAAAATCGCCGGCCTTATGAGATTCGCCAATCAAGTCGCCATCGTCACCGGAGCCGGGCGCGGCATCGGCCATGCCATCGCCCTGCGCCTCGCCAGCGAAGGCGCGCGCGTCGCGGTCGTCAGCCGCACGGAGCTGAACGCCGTGCAGCACCGCCGAGGAGATCAACTGCCAAATACGCCGGCCTCGCCAAGGCCTACGCCGTCGATGTGGCGGACCACGGCGCCGTGAAAAAACTCGTCGAGCAAATCCTCACCGATTTCTCGCGCGTCGACATCCTCGTGAACAACGCCGGGCTCACGCGCGACGGGCTTTCGATGCGGATGAGCGAGGACGGATTGGGACGTGGTGATCGATACGAATCTCAAGGGCGCGTTCAATTTCATCCAGGCCGTGCGAGCGCCCGATGATCAAGCAGCGCAGCGGGCGCATCATCAATATCGCCAGCGTCGCCGGGCTCATGGGCAATGCCGGGCCAGGCGAATTACGCGGCGAGCAAGGCCGGGCTGATCGGGCTGACCAAAGTCGATCGCGCGCGAACTCGCCAGCCGCGGCATCACCAGCAACGCCGTCGCGCCCGGCTTCATCACCACGGACATGACCGACGTGCTCCCCGACGAGCTGAAGACGGGCGTGGTCGGGCAGATTCCGCTCGGCCGATTCGGCGAGCCGGACGACATCGCGAGCGGCGGTCGCTTTCCTCGCCAGCAGCGAGGCGAAATACATCACCGGGCAATGCCTCGACGGTCGATGGCGGGATGGTGATGTGAAGCGCGCTCAACTTCTCGCCATGCATAGCTTTACCTCCTCCGCCACGCCAACGCCGACACGACCGCGCGCTACCGACGACCAGCGCGCCGCTCTCGGAAAAGGGGATCGCGCAGGCGAAGAAGGTCGGGCGGTTTCTGCCGAAGAACACGGGATATCTGCCGGCGGTCATTCTGACGCAGCCCGCTGCGCCGCGCGCAGCAGACGGCGGAGAACTCGTGAGCGACGAATCTCGGGGTCCGTGCTCGAGTTCGTGCGCTTGGCTCGCGAGCGGGATGCGCCCGGAGGCCGCGCTGGTCGGAGCTGCAGGCCTACGCCAGCATTCGAGAGCGTCATGATCGTCGGCCACGAGCCCGACTTCTCGGTCCTCGTCGCGCATCTGCTCGGGCTGCCGGACAACTCGAACGTCGTACATCCGCAAAGGCTCGCTGACCTCTGCTCGAGGTGCCGGTGCTGCGCGCGGCGCGGGCCGCGCTGGAGTTCTCGGTCCCGTGCCGATTGATGTGAACTATGGAACCTGTCCAAGTGCAGCACGTCGCCGATTTCGCCGCGGACGGCGCGCAGCTTCATCCTCGAGAAAGCGCGCGCGGCCATCGCGGCGCGCGGGCTCTTCCGGCTGGCGCTCGCGGGCGGCAAGACCCCGCGCGCCGTCTACGCCGAACTCGCCCGGATCGCCGGCGAACCTCTCGTGGGAGCACGTGCAGATCACCTTTGGCGACGAACGCTGCGTGCCGCCGGAGGACCCGCAGAGCAACTTCCGGATGGCGAAAGTCTCGCTCCTCGATCACGTCGCCATCCCGGAGGGCAACGTCTTCCGCATCCGCGGCGAGATCGAGCCGGAAGCCGCCGCGCTCGAGTACGAGCACAAGCTCGCGGCGGTGGCGGCGCGGCTCGGGGAGACGCGCTACGTCCACGATCTCGTGCTGCTCGGGCTCGGGCGAAGACGGCCACACCGCCTCGCTTTTCCCCGGCTCACCGGCGCTCGACGAAACCGATCGCGCAACGTCATCCCGACCATCGGCCCGAAGCCGCCGCCGCAGCGCATCACCATGACTTTCCCGCTGCTCAACGCCGCGCGGCACGTCTGCTTCCTCGTGAAAGGGACGAGCAAACAGGAGGTCATCGACGACATCCTCGCCGGCCGCGGGAACCACCCGGCCGCGCGCGTCCGCCCGTCTGCGGGTCGAAGTCACCTGGCTGCTCGGCGCGTAGGCGCGGTCAGCCGCGGGTGAGGTCGCGCTTCAGCTTCGCGCCGCGCTTCGCCAGCTTTGGCAGGTCCACGTGCTCGTTCACTTTGTCCCAGAGCCTCCGACCGAGGCCGGCGGCCAGAGGCACCGCGGCGAGCGCCAGCGCGCGGGAACCGTGCGCGATCTCCTCCGTCGGCGTGCGCAGCGGCTCCTCCGCTTTGCGCGAGAGCAGCCCGATGACATACCCGCCGGCGAGCGACACCAGCAGGCTCGCCGCCGGCGACTCGCGCAGATACGCCGGCACCTCGTGCCAGGCCTTCGGGAAGTGCGCCACCGGCGGCGGCGCGTAAATGGGCACTGGCACGATCACCGGCGGCGGCGCGGACGCGTCCTTTTTCGCGGGCTCCAGCCCTTGTTGCGCCCGCATCTCAGCGCTCACCGGCACTGCATATCGATTAGGCTGAATGCGTGAGCCTGTCGCCTTCGCGTAGACCTGCGTGAATTCCGCCCCGAAAAGCAGAATGCAGGACGCGTAATAAACCCAAAGCAATAGCAGCACTACGGACGCTGCCGCGCCATAGGTCGAAGCCGTGCTCTCGCGTCCAAGATACATTGAGAGTCCCCATTTTCCGATGTCGAAAAGGAACGCCGTCACCGCCGCGCCGATCCACACGTGCTTCCAGTCCACTGTCGTGTCCGGAAGCACCTTGAAGATCAGCGCAAAAAGCAAAGTGATGACGCAAAACGACAGCACAAACTCCGCAAGGTTCCAGACAGACGGCGGCATCGGAAGGATCGCACTCAGGTAGTGGCTGAAGCCCGCCAGCGCCGTGCTCAGCAGCAGCGAAATCAACAGCAGGAAGCCGATCACCAGCACCATCCCAAACGACAACACCCGCTGGTGGATGAAGCCCTTCAAGCCCAAGCCCGGCTTCGCTTTCACCTCCCAGATGGTGTTTAGCGCGTCTTTGAGTTGGCCGAAAATCGCCGACGCGCCAAAAAGCAGCGTCACAATGCCGATGACCGTGGCCATTCTGCTCGAAGCAGGCTGGCTGGCGCTTTTCACCATCGCCTGCACACCCTCCGCTGCGTGCTTGCCGAGCGTGCCCGAGAGCTGCGCGTTCAGCTCACCTGTGACCGCTTCCGTTCCGAGAAAAATGCCTGCCAGCGCGATCACGATCACCAGCAGCGGCGCGATCGAGAATGTCGTGTAATAGGCCAGCGCCGCGCTGAGTCGCAGCGCGTTATCCTCCATCCAGGAGTTAAAGGTATCCTTCAAAATCCCGGCGATGAAACGCCCGTCCCACAGATTGTTCTTCACGCCAGCCGAATCGTCGCGCGGTAACGAGCCAGACGTATCAGCTTCCGAACCAGATTGGTCGCGGCGCGCTCATTCCTGCCCAGGATTCGCGCTCGGAAAAACGATTAGCCGAGCGGCGGGCGGGCCTTATGCCAGTCGGTCGATTGCTCGTAGGCGTGCGCGATTTGCAGGAGTTGCGCTTCGCGGAAAGGCTTGCCGAGGAGCTGCAGTCCGATGGGCAGTTGCTTGCCGTCGACGCTCGCGAAGCCGCACGGCAGGCTGAGGCCGCAGATGCCGGCGAGATTGGCGGCGATGGTGAAAATGTCGGCGAGATACATCTTCAGCGGATCGTCGCTGCGCTCGCCGACCTTGAACGCGACCTCCGGCGACGTCGGGCAGATGATCGCGTCCACCTTTTCAAAGGCTTCGCGTGAAGTCCCGCCGGATGAGCGTGCGCACCTTTTGCGCGCGCAGATAATAGGCGTCGTAGTAGCCGCTGCTCAGCACGTAGGTGCCGAGGATGATGCGCCGCTTCACCTCCGGGCCGAAGCCTTCCTCGCGGGTGCGGCCGTAGTGCTCGAGCAGATCTGGCGCGTCTGCCGCGCGATGGCCGTAGCGCACGCCGTCGAAGCGCGCGAGATTCGCCGAGGCCTCCGCCGTGGCGACGATGTAATACACGCCGACCGCGTGCTCGGTGTGCGGCAGCGAGACTTCCACGATCTCGGCGCCGAGCGCTTCGTATTGCTTGATCGCCGCGCGCACCGCGGCATCCACCTGCGGGTCGATGCCGTCGATGAAGTACTCGTGCGGCATCCCGAGCTTCACGCCGCGCAAATCGCGTCCGAGCTGCGCGGTGTAATCCGGCACCGGCTCGTCGAGGCTCGTGGAATCCTGCGGATCGCGGCCGGAGATGGCATTCAGCAGCAGCGCGGAGTCGCGGACGGTTTTGGTGAACGGTCCGATCTGATCGAGCGACGAGGCAAAGGCGACCAGGCCGAAGCGCGACACGCGGCCGTAGGTCGGCTTCAGCCCGACGCAACCGCAGAGCGCGGCGGGCTGGCGGATCGAGCCGCCGGTGTCCGAGCCGAGCGCGGCAAAGGCTTCATCCGCCGCGACCACCGCCGCCGAGCCGCCGCTCGAGCCGCCGGGAATGCGCGTCGTGTCCCACGGATTCAGCGTCGTGTGCGAAGGCGGAGTTTTCCGTCGAGGAACCCATCGCGAATTCGTCCATGTTAGTTCGTCCAAACGGAATCGCACCCGCCGCGCGCAGCTTGCGGATGACCGTCGCATCGTAGGTGAGTGATAGCCTTCGAGGATTTTCGAGGCGCAGGTGCAGGGTTCGCCGGTGACGTTGATCACGTCCTTGATCGCGATCGGCACGCCACCGAGCGGCAGCGAAACGTCAGCGGTTTCCGCGAGTTTCAACGCCGCGGCGAAATCGCGGGAAAGATAGCCGTGCACCTGCGGATCGACGTGCGCAATGCGGGCTTCGAGCGCGGCGAGCGCCTCGACGGGGGACAGTTCTTTTGCGCGCAGCGCGCGCTGCAAATCGGTGACCGAAAGCGTGGTCAGATCCATCGGCTATTCGATGACCTTCGGCACGATGAAAAGCTGGTTCGCCTGCCGCGGCGCATTCGCCAGAGCCTCTTCCGGGCTGAACCAGTCCCGCGGCTCATCGCTGCGCAGGACGTTGAAAACCGCGTTGGCGTGCGCCGTCGGTTCGACGCCGCTGACATCCACCTGACTCAGCTTTTCCACGTACTCGAGCACCTGCGAAAGCTGCGTCTGGAAATTCGCAATCTCCTCCTCGCTCAGGTGCAGGCGCGCGAGTTGGGCGGTGTAGCGGACGTCAAAATCGGCGGTCATGGAGTCAGAGATGTGTGAGTCGTGATTGGTGAAAGTGGATGGTTCGAACGCGGAGGGCCGCTATCCGCCTCTCACTGCAGCCGGTTAGGCCGCTTCGGTTTCGAGTTCCAACAGCTTGCGCTTCCAGTCGAGTCCGAGGGCAAATCCGCCGAGTCCATTCTCCGCGACGACGCGGTGGCAGGGGACGGCGACGAGGAGCGGATTCGTCGCGCATGCCTGGCCGACGGCGCGGGCGGCGCGCGGGCTGCCGACAGCCGCGGCGAGCTCGCCATAAGTCATCGCTGAGCCGCGGGGAATCTCCCGCATCCGGGCGCGCACTTTTTGTACGAACGGTCCACCTCGATCGGGCGCGATCGGGAGCGAATCAAGTTGCGCCGCGAGATCGGCCAGGGCGGCGGCATCGAAATCGGCGGGAACTTCCGCGGGCAATTCGACCGCGCTGAGCGCGCCGGAATCATCGAGCGTGATCGTGGCGGCGAGTGAACCGGCGTGGAGTGACAGCGTTTTCATAGCGCGCGGATGACCTTGAAGTACAGCCAGCAAAGAACCGCCGCAAGAATCACGCAGAGCACGAAGAAGAGGTACATCCCCTGATTGCGATGCTTGCGGAGGACGCGAGGCGCGGCGGTGTTCGCTTCCAGCGACACAAAGCGCGGATCGTTTAAAACTCGCGGGCCAAACCGGATGTCCGCTTTCGCATGACGGATGCGTTCCGCCTCTTCGCGGGCTTGCTTGGCTTCTTCGAGGAGTCGCTTTTTCTCGGCTGCGATGCGGGGCGCGTCCCGGATCAACTTCTCCCGTTTCGCGATCTCGGCAGCAGTCTTTGCCTGCTCCTCGGCGAGCGCCTGTCGCTTGGCGTCGAGGATTGAATCAGGTTTCCGGGCGGGATTCCGTTTCGCGGCCATGGCCATTTATCTGAGAGCGGAAATGATGACGATCACGAGAACGATCCCGACGCCGAAGAGCGGCAGGGTAAAAGCGAAGCCGGCTTTGAGCCAGTAGTTGAAATCCTTCACTCCTTCCGGGTGGTAATCCATCTGGTAACCGACCGACGCGGCAACAGGGTCAGAGTCAGCGTCGGACGTTGGGCTGATTTTTGGCAGGGAACGTCCGTATTCGGCGCGCGCGTCATCGATGGCGCTGAGGGCGCGGGTGAGTTCCTTGCTCATGTCCAAGCCTTCCCATGCCTTGGGATTGATCGACTCCAGCATGTCGAGGTGCTGGTGAAAGGAATCGTGTACCGCATGCAATTGCTCGACCCGCTTTTGCGCGTCGTACGTTTCACGCTCGAGCACCACGAGGGCGCGCGTGAACTTCTCGATCATGTCCGTCTTGCCAGTCTGCAACTGCTCCTGCCGCCGGCTCAGCTCTTCGAGTTCGCGCTTCTGTTTTTCGATCAGTTCCTGCTGTCGTTTGAGCGCGTAGATTTGCTCCTGCGCCTTCTGCACCTGCGAATCCAGGTGCTCTCCGCCGAGTGCTTCGTCGTCGGGGAGGTCGAGCATTTGTTCGTCGTGACGCGTGAGATCGGGCATGGGATTTGGGTGCTGCGGAGCGTATCGGGCGACCTCGGAAATTCCAGATTTTTCGCCGAATTTCGCGCGATCGCCGCTTGGTTTTTCTCGTGGAGGGCGAATACGCTCCGCGCCTCAAATTTATGGCCGATCCCGCCATCACGCCCGCCCTCATCGCCAAACACGGCATCACGCCGGAGGAATACGAGCGCATCCAGACGATCCTCGGGCGCGATCCGAATTTCACCGAACTCGGCATCTTCTCGGTGATGTGGAGCGAGCACTGCTCGCTACAAAAACTCGAAGCGCGAGCTGCGGAAATTTCCCACGACCGGCCCGCGGCGTGCTCGTGAAGGCCGGCGAGGAAAACGCGGGCGTGATCGACATCGGCGACGGCTGGGCGCATCGCGTTCAAGATGGAGAGCCACAATCACCCGAGCGCGGTCGAGCCGTTCCAGGGCGCGGCGACGGGCGTCGGCGGGATCATCCGCGACATTTTCACGATGGGCGCGCGTCCCGTTTTTTCGCTGAATTCGCTGCGCTTCGGGCCGATCACCGGCGACGGCCCGAACGCAGAAAACGAACCGCCGGCTGTTCGCCGGCGTCGTCGCGGGCATCGCGCATTACGGCAATTGCATCGGCATCCCGACGATCGGCGGCGAGGTCTATTTCGACGAAAGCTACAACGGCAATCCGCTCGTGAACGTCTTCAATCTCGGCGTGCTGCGGCACGAGCAGATCGCGCGCGGCGCGGCGCAAGGGATCGGCAATCCGGTCTTCTACGTCGGCGCGGAGACGGGCCGCGACGGACTGGCGGGCGCGGCGTTTGCCTCGCGCGATCTGACCGAGGAGTCGAAGGAAGATCGGCCCGCCGTGCAGGTCGGCGATCCCTTCCGCGAAAAGCTGCTGCTCGAAGCCTGCCTCGAACTGCTCGCCACCGACGCCGTCGCCGGCATTCAGGACATGGGCGCGGCGGGGCTGACCTGCTCGACCTGCGAGACGGCGAGCCGCGGCGGCACCGGCGTCGAGATCGATCTCGCGAAAGTGCCGAAGCGCGAGACCGGGCATGACGCCTTACGAGATCATGCTCAGCGAGTCGCAGGAGCGCATGCTCATCATCGTGAAAAAGGGCCACGAGCAGACGGTCGTGGACATCTTCGAGAAGTGGGATCTGCCGTACGCGGAAGTCGGCGTGGTGAAGGACGACGGCATGATGCGCGTGCTGAATCACGGCGAAGTCGTCGCCGAAATCCCCGCGCGCCAACTCGCCGACGACGCGCCGCTCTACGAACGCGAGGCCAAGCCGCAGCCGCCGCGCCTGCGGCGCTCGATCTCGCCACGCTCCCCGAAGTCGGACTACCACGCCGCGCTCTCTCGCCCTGCTCGCGCATCCGAGCATCGCCTCGAAGAACTGGGTCTATCGCCAATACGATCACATGGTGCGCGCCGGCACGATGGTGCTGCCCGGCTCGCGACGCCGCGGTTTTCCTCATCCGCGAGGCGAACAAAATCCTCGCCGCGACGAGCGACTGCAACGCGCTCTACTGCGCGCTCGATCCGCGCGAGGGCGCGCGCATCGCCATCGCCGAAGCCGCGCGCAATCTCGCCTGCAGCGGCGCGACGCCCGCTCGCGGTGACGGACAATCTGAACTTCGGCAATCCGCACAACCCGGAAAATTTCTGGCAGCTCCGCGAGTGCGTCGAAGGCCTCGCCGAAGGCTGCCGCGCCTTCGACACGCCCGTCACCGGCGGCAACGTCTCGCTCTACAACCAAAGCCCCGCCGGCGCGATCGACCCGACGCCGACCGTCGGCATGGTCGGCCTCATCGAGGACGAGAAGCACGTCACCACCTCGCATTTCAAGAACGCGGGCGACGTGATCATCTGCTCGTCGGCGAACTCGGCGACGAACTCGGCGCCTCGCATTTTCTCAAAGTGCGTCCACGGGCAGAAAATCGGGCGCGTCCGCCGCGTCTCGACTTCGCAAAAGAGATCGCGCGTGCACGACGCCGTGCGCGCGCTGATCAAATCGCGGCTCGTGAAAAGCGCGCACGATTGCAGCGAAGGCGGCCTCGCCGTCGCGCTGGCGGAGAGCTGCATCAGCGGAGGGGAGCATCGCCTCGGCGCTACGGTCTCGCTCGACGGGTCGGTCAGCGCAGACGTCGGCCTGTTCAACGAGAGCCAATCGCGCATCGTGATCAGCGTCGCCGCGACGAACGCCGCGTCCGTGATTTCGCTGTGCGAGTGGCGCGGAGTCCCGGCGCGGCGTCTCGGCACGGTCGGGGGAAACGATTTGCAGATCAACGTGGCCAACGGCGAGCTGCATTGGCCCATCACCACGCTGCATGCCGCGTGGTGGAATAGCATCGCGTTGGCGATGAAGTAGTTACTGCGTGGCGGTGCTCGGGAAATCGCGCAGGCCTGTGCTGCCGGAATTCGCGCGGCGATAGTCGGCCACGATCTTCGGCGCCTGTTTGTGAATCGCCAATTCTTTGTAACCGTCGATGCCCTCGACAATCGCTTCGGCGACGCGAGCGCGCCACGCCGGAGATCCGATCTGTGCGCTCTCGGGCAGATTCGTAACGAAGCCGCATTCGACCAGCACTGCCGGCACGGTCGAGAGGCGGAGCACGGCGAAGCGCGCATGTTTCAGCCCTCGATCCACTGTGGGGACTTGCCCGAGCAGCGAGTGATACACTGCGCCAGCAAGCGCTGCGCTCGGAATTTCGTGCGCGTTGCCCGGCTCCTCGCGGAGCATCCGCGGGCTGAAGGTCGCGTCGTTTGTGGCGGGTGCACCACGTGGAGCCATCGAGAAAATCTCGAATCCACGCGCCTCGTGATTCGCGTCGGAGGCGTTGAAATGGATGCTGACAAAGATTGAGTCGGGCAACGTCCGGGCGACCTTTGGGCGATCCTCGAGCGGAATGAAAATGTCGCTCGAGCGGGTCATTGCGACCGCGTAGCCCCGCTTTTGCAGGAGTTCGCGAGCGCGAAGCGCGACATCGAGAGCGAAATCTTTCTCGAAGCCGTAGCGCGAGACCGCACCTTTATCGTGCCCGCCATGTCCCGGATCGAGCACCACTGTTTTGATCGGCCGCAGTCCTTCGATGCGCTCCGGCCTCAGCCGCGGTTCGATGATTTTCGAGAGATCGAGCCGGGAAATAAGGACGCGTCCGTCCTGCACGTGTGTGGGAAAGGCCAACCACTGCTTTGCGCCGTTGACGACGATTTCACGGCTGTTCAACCCGACCTCGAGCTGCGCCTTTCCGGAATCAAGCGAGACGGTTTTCGGCGCCGGAGGCAGCTCCGCGGCAGGCTCGGCCTCGCCCGATGCGGGACGGAGGGAGCCAGTTCGGGTGGTGTGGTCCCGACGGGCATGGGCGGCACCGGTGGTGGCCCAACGAGCGGCGGCGCTGGGAAATCGTAGAATGCCGCGATGCTGTCGAGTGACACGTAATCGCGCCCCTCGAACCGGGTCAGAGGCCAGTCCGCCGCCCGGGCGACCTGCGCCAGAGTGAGCGCGCAGAGGGCCAGGCGAACCCCGAATTTCATGCCGGCATCTTTCCACAAAAGGGCGCGCGCGCAATCGGGGCGATGGCTGAGGTGGTTGGCTTGGAACATCACGGCTGGTAAAGAAGCTTTCGTGCCTCGCACCCGCCGTGACTCCCCGGAACCTCGCTACGGCTTCTCGAAAAGAGGCAGGTATTCGGCGAGCCCGGCTTCTTTTAGCTGGTCCACGGGAATGAATTTCATCGCCGCGGAGTTCATGCAGTAGCGCAGACCGGTGGGCTTCGGACCGTCGGGGAAGACGTGGCCGAGGTGCGCGTCGCTCCTGGCCCCGCGGGCCTCCGTGCGGGTCATCCAGTGCGAGGTGTCTTCCTTGGTTGTGACAGCGTCCTTTTTGATCGGCTGCCAGAAACTCGGCCACCCAGTGCCGGAGTCGAATTTGTGGATCGAGGCAAAAAGCGGTTCGCCGCTGATGACATCGACATAAATCCCCGGCTCGTGGTTGTCCCAGTATTCGTTCCGAAAAGCCGGTTCGGTGCCGTTTTCCTTGGTCACGTGGTATTGCTCGGGCGTGAGTTTTTTGCGGAGGTCGGTGGTGTCCATTTTGGTAAGATCGGGTGGTTTCCCGCCAGCGTAGGGCTCGGCCTTCACGCGCTCCCCACGGCAGCCGCCAGCGGCGAGCGCGGCGAGCAGGAGGGCGGAGATTCTGGCGGCATTTTTCATCGAAAGTGAGATGAGTCCGAGCGGCATTGATATCAATTTACGCAATCAATGGACGCGCTTCATCCGTTCGAGATCGACGCGCTCCTGCTGCTCGCGGCGCAGTCGATCGCGCGCGCTGCGCCATGATCGTGCGATGGTCAGCGCAAAAAAAAGCGCGGGGATCATCATCAGGATGCGCGCTTTGCCCGGCAGGACGATGAAGGCGATCAGAAACAACAAACCGCCGAGCCAGAAAGTGGCGTTGGTGCGAATGACAAACGTGCGCTCGCGCTCCGTGGTGCAGGCTTTCAGGCTGAGGCTCGTTCGGACGATGGCGAAGATCAGCGCGCCGAGCAGGAGGTATTTAACGATCGGCATTCGCGGGAAGGATGACAATTAAGAAACCAGTCGAACCGCTTGGGCGCAAGTGGCGAACCGGGTCGCTGCATTGACATCGTGGGCGAACGGAGTTGCCTTGCGCTCGATGAAAATCTTCCTCCCTCTCGTCCTTGCGCTGATCGGTGCGAGTGCTCTTGCGGCTGAGGTTCCGACGCTTGCAGTCGGCTCAGCGGCGCCCGATTTTACGTTGCCCGGCGTCGACGGACGCGACTGGTCGCTGAAGGATTTTGCAGATGCGAAGGCGCTCTTGATCGTCTTCACGTGCAATCATTGCCCGACGGCGCAGGCGTACGAGGAGCGGCTGAAAAAGATCGTCGAAGACTACACAGCGAAGGGCGTGGCGGTCGTCGCGATCTCGCCGAATGACCCGAAGTCCGTGCGTCTCGACGAGCTGAGCTACAGCGATCTGGGCGACTCATTCGACGACATGAAAATCCGCGCGAAGGACCGCGCCTTCAATTTCCCGTATCTCTACGACGGCGACACCGAGAGCGTCTCGCGGGCCTACGGCCCGGCGGTCACGCCGCACGCGTTCGTCTTCGATGCCGCGCGCAAGCTGCGCTACGTCGGCCGGATCGACGATGCGGAGCGCGAGCCGCTGGTGAAACAACAGGACCTTCGCGAGGCGCTCGATGCGGTGCTCGCGGGCAAAGAGCTGGAAGTGACGCAGACCAAAACCTTTGGTTGCTCGATGAAATGGGCGGGCAAGGAAGAACAGGTGAAAGCCTACATGGAAAAGCTCGCGAAAGAGCCGGTGGCGCTGGAACTCGTCGATCCCGCCGGGCTCGCGGCAGCTGCGCAAAGGCGAGGGGACGAAGCTGCGGCTCGTCAATTTCTGGGCGACGTGGTGCGGGCCGTGCGTGACCGAGTTTCCGGAACTCGTGGAGATCGACCGCAGTATCGCAACCGCGATTTCGAGTTTGTCAGCGTCTCCGCGAATTACCCGGACGAGAAGCCCGAGGCGCTAAAATTTCTCACGAAACAGCAGGCCTCGAACCGCAACCTGATCTTCGGGAGCACTGACAAATACAAGCTGATCGAGGCGTTCGACAAATCGTGGAGCGGCGCCCTGCCCTACACCGTGCTGCTCGACGCGAAGGGGGAAGTGCTCCTGAAAACCGAGGGCCCGATCAACGCGCTGGAGATCAAACGCGCGATCCTGAAAGTCCTCGGGCGCTCGATGGTGAAGTGAGCTGCGGCGGCGTGACGCGCTGGCAATCAATCACTGTTCACCAATCACCAATCACGCCCCGTAAGAAAAGTGCCGCTCGAAATTGAACGCAAATTCCTCGTCGTCGGGGACGCGTGGCGAGGGCTCGCGGAGGCGGTGAAAATCCGGCAGGGTTATCTCGCTCGGGAGCCATCCTGCGTGGTGCGCGTGCGGACGGCGGGCGGGCGCGCGTGGCTGACGGTGAAGGGGCGGGTGAGTGGAATTTCTCGGAGCGAGTTCGAGACTGAAATCCCGCACGAACACGGCGTGGAGATGATCGAGACGCTTTGCGCAAAGCCCGTGATGGAGAAGCGGCGGACGCGCATTCCTGCGGGCAACGTGACGTGGGAAGTCGATGAGTTTCTCGGCGAGAACGCGGGCCTCGTGATTGCGGAGGTCGAGCTGGAGTCGCCGGAGCAGCAATTCGAACTGCCCGCGTGGGTCGGCGTGGAAGTCACGGGCGACCCGCGCTATTATAATTCCAATTTACTCGTGAATCCTTTCCAGCGCTGGTCTGCATGACATCCGATCCAACTCACGAATCCGACGGTCTCGAGGTTCGCAGCTACTTTGTGCGCGGGCGCAATGCGCTGCTCGCGCGCGCGGACTTCGGCGAACTGTACGTCGATTACTACCTGCACCAGGGCCAGCACGGCTACCAGCACGCGCCGGCGCACGATGGGATGCTGAAGGAGGCGCTCGCCGCGCTGACGCTGCACTGCGCGTCGCGCCCGTGGAATGAGTCGTGCGCGTGGACGATCCATTTCCACGGAGCCGCTGCTGAATCTTTTCGTCACCGGCGACAACCGTCGCGGCACCGTCGTCGGGCAGCTTTTCACCGAGAATGTGAAGGACGACGGGCACAACCTTTTCGTCGCCGATGTCGTGCGCGAGCGGGCGAGCCGCGGCGCAGCGCGGTCGAGTTCGAGGGGACCGATCTCTTCCGCGCGGTCGAGCAGTATTACGCGCAGAGCGAGCAGCGGCCCGCGCGCTTTTTCCGCTACGGGCCGGAGGATTTCGTGCATGATCTCCGCGCAGCCGCGATTGCGACATCGCGTGGCTGGAGGCGCTCGACGACGCAGCGGTCCGCGCGCTCGATCAGACCGAGAACTCTGAGCCTGCTGGAGCACGCGCGTTACCGCTGGGAATGCGGCTGCTCGCAGGAGCGGATGCTCGCGGTGCTCGCGCCGATCATGCGCCGCGATCCGGAGGGGCTCTTCGGCGAGGAGGCGGTGCTGCGCATGAGCTGCCCGCGCTGCGGCGCGCGGCACACGATCACGCGCGAGGCGCTGGAGGCCTACGTGGCGCGGCGGCATCGGCGCAGTGATCGCGTGCGGACGAGGATTTCCTGCGCAGCGCTTCGGCGGGATCGCCCGGCTCTACGGCGCGCCGGCCTGGAGCGGCTGCGCGCGGCGCACGTCTGCGTCATCGGCGTCGGCGGCGTCGGCTCGTGGATCGTGGAGGCGCTCGCGCGCTCCGGCGTCGGCGCGCTGACCATGATCGATCTCGACGACGTTTGCGTGACCAACGTCAACCGCCAGCTCCCCGCGCTCGACGGCCAGATCGGCCGACCCAAAGTCGACGTGCTCGCCGAGCGCGTGCGCGCTGATCAATCCGGCGTGCCGGGTGGAGCGCGATCGCCGAGTTTTTCACCGCAGCGAGCGCCGCGCGGCTGCTCGAGCCGCGTTACGATTTCGTCGTCGATGCCATCGACAAGCTCTCGCAACAAATGCCTGATCATCACCGGCGCGCGAGCGCGGGTTGCCGGTGCTCACGGTCGGCGGCGCGGGCGGAAAGCGCGACGCACGGCGGTGCGCGTGGCGGACCTCGCGGAGGCAACGCAGGACGAGTTGCTGCGCCAGGTCCGGCGGAAGCTGCGGCGCGACTACGGCTTTCCGCGCGGACACAAAGACCACTTCGGAGTGCGTTGTGCCTATTCGCCGGAAAAGCCGGTCTATCCTTGGTCGGACGGCACCGCTTGCGCCGAGCCCGAACCCGGCAGCGACCAAACGCTCGACTGCGCCAGGGGCTTTGGGACCGCCACTTTCGTCACGGGCGCGTTCGGTTTCGCCGCCGCCGGGGAAGTAGCGAGGTTGATCGCCTTGCGGGGCGATTGATGGTCTAAGACTGCGTCCGATCCCGACTCTTCAAAGCAACCGAATCCCCAAAACTATGCGTCTCCTCAGCACCCTTTTTCTTTTCGCGATCACCGCCGGAGCGGCGGAGAACTGGCCTCAATTTCGTGGTCCGTCCGGCGACGGGCATTCCGATGCGACGGGGCTGCCGACGACGTTCAGCGAGACGGAGCATGTGAAATGGAAGACGCCGATTCATGGCAAAGGGTGGTCGTCGCCGGTGATTTGGGGTTCGCAGATCTGGCTGACCACGGCGACGGAAGATGGGACGGAACTCTCTGTCGTCTGCGTCGACAAAAAGAGCGGCAAAGTCTTGCGCGATGACATTCTCTTTCGCGTCGCAACGCCGCAGTTTTGCCACAAATTCAACAGCTACGCCTCGCCGACTCCGGTGCTCGAAGAGGGGCGCGCTTATGTGACCTTCGGTTCGCCGGGCACAGCCTGTCTTGATTCCGCGACGGGCAAGGTGCTGTGGCAACGCACCGATTTCGTCTGCAACCACTACCGCGGCGCGGGTTCGTCGCCGATCATTTGGGGCGATTTGCTGATCATGAATTTTGACGGCAGCGATTTCCAATTCGTCGTGGCGCTCGACAAGAAAACGGGCAAGACCGTCTGGAAAACCGATCGCTCGGTGAACTACAACGACCTCGACAAGGAGGGCAAACCGTCGGGCGAAGGCGACTACCGGAAAGCCTTCGCGACGCCGCATGTGATCGAGGTTGCGGGCCGGCCGATCCTGCTCAGCAGTGGTGCGAAAGCGCACTACGCCTATGATCCGGCGACTGGTCGAGAGCTTTGGCGGGTGGAGGATCCGGCGCATCACAGCGCGGCCACGCGGCCGGTTGTCGGTGACGGCATGGTCTTCATTCCCGGCGGATTTTCGCAGGGCGAAGTGATGGCGATCGCGCTCAAGCCGGACGGCCAAATCGACGGCGGACAGCCGGTAGCGTGGCGGCTGAAAAAAGGCGCACCGAACAAGCCGTCGCTCATCCTCGATGGCAACACGCTTTACATGATCAACGACGGCGGGATTGCGACAGCCGCCGACGCGAAGACCGGGGAGGTGCGGTGGACGGAGCGCGTGCAGGGAAATTACTCCGCAGCACCGCTGCTCGCCGACGGACGCATCTACCTCTTGAGCGAGGAGGGTAAAGTGGCTGAGCTCGCGCCCGGAAAGGAGTTCAAATTGCTCGCGGAGAACAAGCTCGACGGTGGTTTCATGGCGTCGCCCGCCGTGTCGGGAAAGGCCCTCTTTTTGCGGAGCAAAACGCATCTTTACCGCATCGAGGAATAGGGGCGCCTAGAGCTGCCGAGGCTCAAGTGAGGCTTTCTTCGCGATGAATTGGAAGTCGTGCCGGCGCGGAATTCTGCAGATCTACCGGTTGGCGGTGTTGGTCGCGATCGCGTGGATCGTGCGGGCGCACGCGGTGCGGTTGCGAATCGAAGGGCACGCGCCGATCGCAATGGAGGAAGTGCGCGGGATTTATCCGACTGCGGCGGAGTTGCACCCGGATGCGGGTGAGCGCGGGGGGATGTGGGTGCGCGATGCAGCGGGAAAGGAACTCGGCTACGTGCTGCGCACTTCGCCATTCACCGATGGGATCGTGGGATATCGCGGGTGGACGGATTCGCTCGTTGCTTTCGACCCGGCGCTTGCGGGTGCTCGGAGTGCGGATCCATGCGAGTCAGGACACGCGCGAGCATGTCGCGGACGTCCGGGAAGACCGCACTTTCCTCAAAACATGGAACGGAAAATCGTGGGACGAGATCGCTCGGCGAACGCCTGAGGAAGAGGGCATTGAGGGTGTGAGCGGCGCGTCGATGACGAGCATGGCGATGGCGGAGGGAATCATGCGCCGACTGCAAGCCGCGGACGCGGCACTGGCGGTCCAACCGCCGCCGTGGCGCTGGCGGTTGCACGATTCCGGGCTCGCCGTGGTAATCGCGGTAGCGGTGATTTTGGCGTTCACCGGAACTTATGGGCGGGCGTGGCTGCGGCGCGGATTTCAGGTGTTGGTGATTGTTTATGTGGGATTGATCAGCGGCGATTTACTGGCGCAGTCGATCTTCGCTGGCTGGGCCGCATCGGGCGCGCCGTGGCGGACCGCGCCGGGACTGGTGCTGCTGATGTCCGCGGCGCTCGCGGTGCCGTGGACCTCTGGCAAGGCTTTGTATTGCCAGCATCTTTGCCCGCACGGTGCCGCGCAGGAATTGCTCCACCGCCTCGCGCCGGGGCGCTGGCGGCTGCGTGTCCCGGCAGGCCTCGATGCCGGTTTGCGCTGGCTGCCGCCGATGTTGCTCGCGGTCGTGCTCTTTGTCGTCTTGCTCTCGCTGCCGATCGAACTGGCGCATCTCGAACCGTTCGATGCCTACGTCTTCAAAGCAGCAGGTGCGGCAACCATCTCGATCGCGGCCGCGGGGCTGATTGCATCGCTGTTCGTGCCGATGGCCTACTGCCATTACGGCTGCCCGACCGGCGCGTTATTAAATTTTGTCCGTTCTCGCGGCTCGGCGGATCGCTTCGGTCGGCGCGATCTCGCCGCCCTCGGGCTGCTCGCGCTCGCGGCGGGGTTGGCGTGGAAATTCCAGGCGATCCACGCGTGGATGGTGGCGGTTTGAGCGCCGGCCCTTGCTACTGCGCCTCGACCGCCGGCTTCAGCTTCGCGGCCATCGCAGACTGGAATTCCTGCATTTTGTCGACGACTTCCGGGCCCGCGGCTGAGGACGGCTTTGGCGAGCTTTTCGTAGTGCGCGGGATTGCGCTGGGCGAGTTCGGAAAGCGCCATGATCACCGCGAGGGTGTTGTTGATGTCGTGTTTGATCTCCCGGAACTTGCTCGTGAAGAGCCTCGAACTCGTCGCGGGTCATTTGAAATGGCGTGTTCGGACATGCTATTTACCTCTGGACGGGCCGGGTTGTGGTTCTGCTTTGTCTCTGCGGTTTCAACCTATCGCGCGGAAATGCCCGCGCAAACTATCAAGATCACCGGTGCGCGCCAGCACAATCTCAGGAACCTCACTCTGGAGATTCCGCGGGAAAAGCTGGTCGTGATCACGGGGATGAGCGGCTCGGGAAAGTCGTCGCTGGCCTTCGACACGCTCTACGCGGAGGGGCAGCGGCGCTACGTGGAGAGCCTGTCGGCTTACGCGCGGCAGTTCCTCGATCAGATGCAGAAGCCGGACGTGGATTTCATCGAAGGGCTGTCGCCGGCGATCGCCATCGAGCAGCGCAGCTCGGGCGGGAATCCAGCGCTCGACCATCGCGACGACGACGGAGATTTACGACTACCTGCGGCTGCTTTATTCCTCGGTCGGCCAGCCGCACGATCCGGCACACCGGCGCGCCGATTTTCAAGCTCACGCCGCAGCAGATCGTCGATCAGATCGTGGCGCTTCCCGCGGAAGTCGGATCGTGCTGCTCGCGCCGATCGTGCAGAGCGAGGTGGGGGAATTTCGCGATGTGCTGGAGAAGCTGAAGCGCGAGGGGTTCGTGCGCGTGCGGGTCGATGGCGAGATCGTCGAACTCGGCGGGCCGGAGCCGATCCGAGCTGCAGAAAGGGCGAGCGGCATGTGATCGAGGTGGTGGTCGATCGGCTGGTCATCCGCGACGGCGTGCGGACGCGGCTCGCGGATTCGGTGGATACGGCGCTGAAGTGGGGCGGCAATCGGCGTCTGACGAGTGCTCCGCCTCGCAGCGAGCTTCGACGGTGTCACGGCGAGACGTGGTGGAGGAGCTCAAATTCTCGACCGAATACAGCAATCCGGAGACCGGCTTCACGCTGCCGCAGCTCACGCCGAAACATTTCTCCTTCAACAGCCATCTCGGCGCGTGTCCGGTCTGCCACGGGCTCGGCACGGAACAGGTGTGCGACCCGGACTTGATGATCCCGATCCCGAGAAGTCGCTCGCCGACGGCGCGGTCGCGCCGTGGGCCAAAGGCGAACAAGCGGATGCAGAACTATTACGCCGGCGTGCTCGCCTCGCTGGCGAAGGAATATCCGCGTCTCGATGGACACGCCGTATCGCGATCTGCCGGAGGAGTTTCAAACAGGCGCTCTGCCATGGCACCGGCGAGCGGGCGATCGCTGAGCTGGGGCGAAAATGGGAAGCGCGAAAGTGGAAAAGCCTTTCGACGGGCTCGTCGCGCATCGCTGCAGCATCTCTACGACACGACCGAGAGCGAGCTTCTCGCGCCAGCGCATCCGCCAGTTCATGAGCCGGCGGACCTGCTCGGTCTGCCATGGCGCGCGGCTCAAGCCGGAGATTCTTGCGGTCGGTGACAAGCTCGCGGCTGCCAGAGCGAGCGTGGTTCACGCGGAAGACCTGCGGGGCGCGCCGCACGCGCGCTCGGCGAGCTGAACATCCACGAATTCTGCCGGCTCACGATCGAGCGAGGCGAAGGCGCTTCATCGAGGATCTCGCGCTCAGCGAGCAGCAGAAGTTCATCACGAGCGAGGTGCGTCGCGAGATCTCGCAACCGGCTGAGTTTTCTCGTGGAAGTCGGGCTCGGCTATCTCTCGCTCGACCGCGAAAGCGGCACGCTCTCCGGCGGCGAAGCGCAACGCATCCGGCTCGCGACGCAGATCGGCAGCGGCTTGGCGGGCTGTCTCTATGTGCTCGATGAGCCGAGCATCGGCCTGCACCAGCGCGACAACGACCGTCTCATCGGCACGCTGCGGCGGCTGCGCGATCTCGGGAATTCCGTGATCGTCGTCGAGCACGACGAGGACACGATTCGCGCCGCCGATCACGTCCTCGATCTCGGCCCCGGCGCCGGCGCGCGCGGCGGACAACTCGTCGCGCAGGGCACGCTCGCGGAGATCCTGGCCGTCGAGAATTCGCTCACCGCCCAGTATCTCAGCGGGTCAGCGCGAAAATCCCGGTGCCGAAGCATCGCACGCGGCCGCAGTACGTGCGCGACGCGAAATTCGACAAGCGCCGAACTCGTCGTCCCGGCTGGCTGACGGTCGCGGCGCGACGGAGAACAACCTGCGGAACGTCACCGCCTCCTTTCCGCTCGGCTGCCTGACCTGCGTGACCGGCGTCTCCGGCAGCGGGAAATCCACGCTCGTCGATGACATCCTGCGGCGCGGTCTGTTCCGCCATTTTTACCGCTCGAAAGACCGCCCGGGCAAACACGCAGCGCATCCTCGGGCTCGAGCAAATCGACAAGGCGATCGTCATCGATCAGACGCCCATCGGCCGCACGCCGCGCTCGAATCCGGCGACCTACACCGGCGCCTTTTCGCCGATCCGCGAGCTCTTCGCCGGACTGCCCGCCTCGCGCATCCGCGGCTACGAAGTCGGACGTTTTTCATTCAACGTGAAAGGCGGGCGCTGCGAGGCGTGCCAGGGCGACGGGATGAAGAAGATCGAGATGCACTTTCTCGCCGACGTCTATGTGGAGTGCGAGGTCTGCCGCGGCCGGCGCTACAATCGCGAGACGCTGGAGATCACCTACAAAGGCAAGAACATCGCCGACGTTCTCGACATGACCGTGGATGAAGCCGCGCGCTTTTTTCGCAACGTGCCGCAGATCTCCGACAAGCTGCTCGCGCTCGAGGACGTGGGGCTCGGTTACGTGCAGCTCGGGCAGAGCGGCACGACGCTTTGCGGCGGCGAGGCGCAGCGCATCAAGCTCGCGGCGCGAGCTGGCGAAAAAGGCGACCGGCCGCACGGTTTACATCCTCGATGAACCGACGACCGGCCTGCATTTCGCCGACATCCACAAGCTGCTCGAGGTGCTGCTGAAACTGCGCGATTCCGGCAACACGCTGATCATCATCGAGCACAATCTGGAGGTGATTAAATGCGCGGACTGGATGCTCGATCTCGGCCCGGAAGGCGGCGCGGGCGGCGGCCGGATCGTCGCGCAGGGCACGCCGGAAACGATCGCGGAGATTGAGGAGAGCTACACCGGGAGGTATCTGCGGAGGATGCTCGCATGAAGAAGTCGAGAAAACGTCCGTTGAACATCGAACACCGAACTCCGAACGCTCGAAGTTCCGCGCGTGCAGGTTTTCGCGCGCTTTCGGCGCTCGACGTTCAACTTGTTTCTTTCTGTTCGCGGTCCTGACCACGGCCTCCGGCAGCAACGGCGGGGAGCTCCAGCAAGCGCGCGAGGCGCTCGCGGAGGGGATTCCGCAGATAGCGATTCACAAGCTGCGAAGCCGCGCTCGCCGCCGGCAATCTCGATGGACGCGAGCGCGCGGAGGCGGCGCGAGTTCTCGCCGAGGCGTTCTGCGCGGATGGGCGGCACGACGAAGCGCTCGCGGCAATTCAGCCGTTGGTAAATTCGCGCGATAGCTGCGGCGCTGCTGCTGCGCGCAGAGATCCTGGCAAGCGCAGAGCGGTGGTCCGAGGCGTTGCCGATTTTCCACGATCTCGCTGCCGCGCCGGATGCGCCGCTTTCCGCGAAGCTCGGCGAGGCCGAAGCGCTGCATGCGACCGGACAGGCGGCGAAGGCGATCGAGTCGCTCGAACAAATTGTCCGGACCGCTCCGCTCGCCGTCACGGCGCGGCTGCGACTCGTCAGTTTTTACATCGATGCGGGCCAGGCCAAAAAAGCGCGTGCGCTGCTCGCGGCGACCCATCCGAAACGAGCCGAGAATGCGAAATGGCGCGACTTGATCGAGGGCCGACTGCTGCTTCTCGAAGGCTACCCGGGGCCGGCACGCGTGACTTTTGAACACGTCCTGAACGACCCGCAGTATCTCTCGGAGGAAATGCTGGTGACCGCGACATTGGGGATCACCGACGCGGGGATCATCACGGAGGGCTACGACGCCGCGGATCGGTCGATCGAAAATTTCATCTGGAAAAATCCCGAGAGCGTTCATCTGGAACGGATGTTCCGCCGCCTTGACGAGATGTACGCCAACGAGGAGGACCCGCGCGAGAACGAGCTGCAAAAGTGGCTGCAAAAGGCGCCGGTTCGGCGGGCGGCGCTGGCGCGCTTTTACCTCGCGCGGTTGCAGATTCGGGAAAAGAAAACCGAGAAAGCAAAGGCAACGCTGGAGACGTTTTTGAGCTCATACCCTGGCCATCCACTATTGCCAAAAGTGCATGGAATGCTCGCGGACTGGCACCTCGCGAAAGGGGATTTCGTCCAAGCCGTGCGCTCGCTGGAGGCAGCGGAGCGCGAAGTTCGCACCGATGAAGAGCGCGCGGAAATCGAACTGCGCACCGGGCTTGTGCACTACCGCGCGGGTGAGTTTTTGCTCGCGGCGAACCTGTTCGATTCCGTTGCGAAACGCGCGCCGAAGTTGCGCGAAACTGCGCTCTACGACGGCGCGCTCGCGGCTCTGAACCAGCGCAATTTCGACGGCTTTCTGGCGCGGTATCGCGAGCTCACTGCGAAGTTCCCCGACAGCCCGCTGCGCAGCGAGATCATCCTCGAGCAAGGGCTCCTCCAGGCGCGGACGGGCGACGTCCGTGCGGAGGAAACGCTTCAGCGATTTCTGCAACATTTCCCACAGCACGGCCGGACTGCGGAGGCTCGGCTCGCCGTGGCCGAACTTGCGCTGAACGATGGCGATGCGGGCACGGCGGCGCGGTATTTGCAGACGGTCAATGAAGCGCGCCCTTCCTCCGAGATCACTGAGCAGTCACAATATCTCGCGATTTTTCTCGCCGAAGCGCAGACGCCGCGGCGCGACGAAACGGTGATCGAGTTGGCGGCGAAATTCGTGCGCGAGCGGCCGCGCTCGGCCCTCGTCCCTGAGGTGCGGATGAAGCTGGGGCAGGTTTACTTTCGCACTGGCGATTTTTCCAACGCCGAGACGCAGTTCACCAATCTCGCGGCGGAGGACGCCGACGGTCCATACGCGGAGACCGCGCTTTTTCTGGCCGGAGAGTCGGCGATGAACAGCATCAACTCCGGCTCGGTCGATCGGGGGCTGCGGCTCTTCGATCAAGTGGCGAAGCGGGACGGACCGATGAAGCTCTACGCGCGGCAGCAGCAGGCGATCGTGCAGAGCCGGCTTGGAAAAGAGGCCGAAGCCGTCGCCCTTTACGACATCATCCTCGCTGCGCAGCCGCCGCCGGATGCTGAGCTCGGCTACGCGGCGCGCGCGGGAAAAGGGGACAATCTCGTCGCGCTCGGGCGGAGCAATCCTAAGCAGCTCGCAGCCGCGATGGCAGTCTTTGACCAGCTCGCGAATCTCGCGGATGTACCGCCCGATTGGCGAAATCAGGCGCTCTACAAAAAGGCGAAAGCGCTCGAGCAGCTCGCACGCATCCCGGAGGCGCTGGCGGCGTTTTACGACGTGCTCGACGTGACTGCGGTGAACGGGCGCGAATTCCTCTGGTATTACAAAGCGGGCTTCGACGCTGCGCGGCTGTTTGAAGGGCAGGAGCAGTGGAAGTCGGCGATCGGCATCTACGCGAAGATGGCGAAACTCGACGGTCCGCGCGCAGCCGAAGCGCGCGAAAGAATGAAGCAGCTCCGTCTGGAGCACTTCATCTGGGAATGACGGAATTTAGCATTTGGGATTTCGCATTTAGCATTTAAATCCGCGGCGCATCTCACCTCGATCCGATGTGCGGCTCGCACTGCGCAAATGCTCAACGACAACTCTCAATCTTCAATGCCCAAGCTCTACATTCCCGGCCCAATCCAAGTTTCCGACAAAACTTTCCGCGCGATGACGCGGCCCATGATCGGGCATCGAAGTGGCGATTTCAAAAAGCTCTACGCGGGCATCCATCCAAGGTTGCAAGAGCTTTTCGGCACGAAGCAGCCGGTCTTCCTCTCGACCTCTTCGGCCTGGGGTGTGATGGAGGGTTCGATTCGCAATCTCGTCGGCGAAGAAAGTGCTGAACTGCATGAACGGTGCGTTTTCGGACAAGTGGCTCGATGTGTCGAAAAAGTGCGGCAAGGACGCTGAGGCGCTGCAGGTCGAATGGGGGCAGCCAATTCGCGGCGAGCAGATGCGCGAGAAGCTGGAGCAAGGCGGATTCGACGCGGTCACGCTGATTCACAACGAGACCTCGACCGGCGTGCTATCGCCGCTCGCGGAGATTAGCGAGGTGATGCGCGATTTTCCCGACGTGCTGCTGATCGTGGACAGTGTTTCGTCGTTCAGCGCGGTGCCGATTCCAATGGATGAGCTCGGCATCGATGTGCTGCTGACCGGTTCGCAAAAAGCGCTGGCGATGCCGCCGGGGCTCGCGCTTTTCTCGGCGAGCGAAAAGGCGTTCGCACGAGCGGCGGAGATCAAAGGGCGCGGCTATTATTTTGACTTTCTCGAATTCAAAAAGAATCAGGCGGAGGACATGACGCCGAGCACGCCGAGCATCTCGCACATCTACGCGCTCGAGTCGAAACTCGACGATATTTTCGCCGAGGGCGTGGCGGAGCGGCACGCTCGGCACGCGGAGTTGAACGCGCTGGTCGGCGATTGGGTGGTGCGGAACGGGTTCGACTTTTTCGCGCCGGAAGGCTTCCGCTCGAAGTCGCTCACCTGCGTCGCAAACAATCGGGGAATCGATGTCGCGACGCTTGTGAAGAATCTCAAGGATCGGCACGATATCTTGATCGATGGCGGCTACGGGAAGTTGAAAGGCAAGACTTTCCGCATTTCGAACATGGGCGACGAAACGCGGGAATCGATGTCCGCGGTGATCGCCGCGCTGGACGACTCGTTGCCGGTCTGAAGCGCGCCGTGCCGAGATGAGAAGCGCGGGTGACCGGGAGAACAGCTTCACGTTTCTGCGCCTGGTTTTTTCGCTGACTGTCGTATTCTCGCACAGCTTTCCGATCGGGGGATTTGGCGCGGACCCGCTGATGCGGGTGACCGGGGGTCAGGCGCAGCTTGGGTTCATCGCGGTGCTCTGCTTCTTCGTCGTGAGCGGATTTTTGATCACGTCGTCGGCGGTGCGGCAGCGGTCGCTGTGGCGGTTTGGGCTGAACCGCGCGGCGCGGATTCTGCCGGGGTATTGGACGGCGCAATTGCTCGTCGCGCTTGTCCTCGCGCCGGTGATCATCGGGCTGCTGCACCCCGGTGAAATGGGGTATTTTGCGCGGCTCATGGCGGGACCGAATACGGCGCTGTCATTTCTCGCGCGCAACTCGGGATTTCACCTCCGGCAGTATTTCATCGCCGATGTTTTCGCTGGTCAACCCGCGGGCGCGGCGGTGAACGGCGCGATGTGGTCGCTCGGACCGGAAGTGATGTGCTACCTCGGTCTCGCGCTATTTGCGCTGGTCGGCGCTCTGCGTTTCCGGACTCTTTCTGTCGCGGTTTTTGCTGCCATTTACGGGCTTCAGGTGGTGGGCCATTTCGACCCGATGATGGTGTTGCCGATATCGCGAGCCTTGGCGCGCATCGGGATTCTGACGGTCGATCACGTGCTCTTCCGATCGTTGTATGTCGCGTTTGCGGCAGGCATGTTGTGCTTCCAGTTTCGAGCCTGGCTCCGCTGGAATGGGTGGGTTTTCACGGCTGCGCTCGCGCTGCTTACCGCGTCGTTCGGGGGACGTTGCTTCGATCTTGCCTGGCCGTTCTTGCTGCCTTACCTCGTGCTATTTCTGGCCTACCGACTGCCGTTCGAGCGATTCGAGCGGTGGGGTGATTTTTCCTACGGGATCTACATTTACGCGTTCCCGATGCAGCAGTGTCTGGTCTTTGCGGGGCTGGCGCAGTTTGGGCTTGGCCCATTCATCGCCGCCTCGATTCTGCTTGCAGTCGGTGCGGGGGTGGTGAGTTGGCGGTGGATCGAAAAACCGGTGCTGCATTGGGCGCATACTTTCGGCCGAAAGTTCGACCCTGTGCCGATGGCTACGCCGTCCGCATTGGTTCCGTAGAGCGGTTTCCTGAATGCGGATTTTTTGCGAAAGATTCCGCTTTTGGCACATGGTCGAGTCGCTAGAGTCGCTGCCCTTCCCATGAAAAAAATCCACCCGTTCCTCTCCCTCATGATCCTCTGCGCGCTCGCCCCGGTGCGCGCGGACGACAAGCCTGCCACTGCCGCCCCTGCTGCGCCTGCCACTGCACCTGCTGCACCTGCCGCACCTCCGGTGAAGCTCCCGTCGCAAGTGCCCGATGTGGCCGCGCCAAAGATGGATAACAAGACCGGCGAGCCTCAAGCCGGCTTCATGCAGCAGCACAACAACTTCGTGAAGATCGCGAAAGAAGGTAAAACCGACCTGCTGTTCCTCGGCGACTCGATCACGGCCGGTTGGGGTGGGCAAAAAGCGATTTGGGAGAAGGAATTCGGTCCCTACAAACCGGCCAACTTCGGCATCGGCGGGGACCGCACGCAGCACGTCCTCTGGCGCATTGAGAATGGTGAACTTGACGGCATTAAACCGAAGGCAGTGATGCTAATGATCGGCACGAACAACGGCAACGACACCGTTGAAGCGACAGCGAAAGGAGTCACAAAGATCGTCGAAACGATTCGCAAGAAGCTGCCGGAGACGAAGATCCTCCTCCTCGGGATCTTCCCGCGCGGCGACAAGCCGGAGAATAACGGCCGCGTCAAGAACAAGGCAGTGAACGAGATCATCGCGAAGCTCGACGACAAGAAGCACGTCTTCTTCCTCGATATCGGTGAGAAATTCCTCGAGCCCGACGGCACACTCACGAAAGAGGTCATGCCCGACCTCCTGCACCTCTCCGCAAAGGGTTACCAAATCTGGGCGGATGCGGTCGGACCGAAGCTCAAAGAGTTGATGAAGTAAGCTTCTCGCGCAGCTAGTTTTCGAAAGGGCGGTCGTTCGCGACCGCCCTTTTTTGTGCCGATGCGGGGCAATTGACCGGTTGGTTCCGCGTGCTACTCTCGCCGCCCCTTTTCGCCCGATGAGCCAAAACTATAAAGACACGCTGCTGCTGCCGAAGACGGATTTTCCGATGAAGGCGGACCTCGTCACGCGCGAACCGGAGCGGCTGGCGCGCTGGGAAAAAGCTGGGCTTTACCAAAAAATCCAAGAGGCGCGCGCGGGCGCGGAAACCTTTGTCCTGCATGATGGGCCGCCTTTTGCGAACGGCGATGTGCACATGGGCACGGCGCTCAACAAGGTGCTCAAGGACATCATCGTGAAGTCGAAATCGATGGCGGGATTTCGTGCGCCATTTGTCCCGGGCTGGGACTGCCACGGACTGCCGATCGAATTCAAAGTGGTGAAAGAAACGCGTGGTCTTGCGCCCGCTGAAGTGCGGCGGCGCAGCGAAGCTTACGCGCGCAAATTTATCGATATCCAGCGCGGGCAATTCAAGCGGCTGGGCGTCTTCGGAGATTGGGAAAGTCCGTATCTTACGCTCGCGCCGAGCTATGAAGCGGAGGTCATCCGGGCGTTCGCGGCATTCGTCGAGAAGGGGCTGGTTTATCAGTCGAAGAAGCCGGTCTATTGGAGCACGGGAGCCCAGACCGCCCTGGCAGAGGCGGAGGTCGAATACGCCGACCGTGAGGATCCCGCGATCTTCGTGAAATTTCCGATCGTGAGCGGTCAACTTGCGGGCAAGGCAAGCATGGTCATCTGGACGACGACGCCGTGGACGCTGCCCGCAAACGTGGCGATTGCGGTGCATCCGCGTCAGCGCTACGTGGTTCGCGCGTTTCGCAAAAAGCCCGCAAATCCTCTCCAGGCGGCCATCGGCGAGGAAGCGACGCCGGAGCTTTTTGTCATCGCGGAGGCGCTGCTTCCGGCTTTTGTCGAGGCGGCGGGATTTGAGGAAGTCGCGTTTTTGCACGAAGCGGAAGAAGCGCAAGTCGCAGGTGACTGGCTGCTCTCCGGCGTGACCGGGAGCGAACTCGCTGGCAGCGAGGCCCAGCACCCTTTCCTCGATCGAAACGCCAAAATCATCACCGCCGAATTTGTGACGATGGAGACTGGCACAGGGCAGGTCCACATCGCCCCGGGTCACGGCTCAGACGATTACCTTGCCGGTGTTCAGAATGGGCTGCCGATTTTGTCGCCGGTCGATGAACACGGGCGCTTCACGGAGGAAGTCGGCGTGCCGGTGTGGGCGGGCAAATATGTTTTCGACGCCAACAAAGAGGTCATCGAACACCTGCGCGAACGCAGCGCGTTGCTCGGCGAACAGATCTACCAGCATTCCTATCCGCACTGCTGGCGCTCGAAAACGCCGGTCGTTTTCCGTGCGGTCGAGCAGTTTTTCATCCGGATCGATGCCATCCGCGCGAATGCCCTTGCAGCGATCGATCAAGTGCAGTGGCTCCCCCATTGGGCGCGCAACCGCATCTTTGGCACCGTCGAGTCGCGCCCGGACTGGTGCATTTCGCGTCAGCGCTCGTGGGGCGTGCCGCTGCCGGTTTTCTATGACGAGAAGGGCAAGCCGATCCTCGACGCGGCGCTCGCGCGGAAGGTCGCGGATATCACCGAGCGCGACGGCACCAACGTCTGGTTTGAGCGTGACGACGCGTGGTGGTCGGAGGCGGTCGGACTTCCCGCGGGCACAACGCGTCGCAATGACACGCTCGATGTGTGGCTCGATTCCGGCGTCTCGCACGAGGCCGTGCTGCGAAACAATCCCGCACTGACCTGGCCGGCGGATGTTTATCTCGAGGCGACGGATCAACATCGCGGTTGGTTTCAATCTTCCCTGATGACCTCGATCGCGCTGAATGGCGCGGCGCCCTACAAAACGGTCATTACGCACGGCTTTGTGGTGGACAAGGACACGCGCAAAAAGGTCTCGAAATCGGAGCAGGGGACTTACACAAAACCGATGAATGCCGAGCATTTCGTCGGCAAATACGGTGCGGATATCGTCCGGCTATGGGCCTCGAGCGTGGAGTTCACGAATGAAGTGCCCTTCTCGGAGGAATCATTCGCGGTGCTGACCGATGCTTATCGGCAGTTCCGAAATATCCTGCGCATCCTGCTCGCAAATCTGGCGGATTTTGATTCGGGACGGCAAGGGGGCGGGAGGGGGAAGGCCGATCTGACGACGGTTGATCTGTGGATCATGTCCCGGCTTCAGGAGGTGATCGCGACATGTCGGGAGGCATACGCCGCGTATGAATTCCGCAAAGTTTTCCAGACCTTGAACAACTTCTGCGCAGTCGATCTCAGCGCGCTCTACGTCGATATCACGAAGGACCGAATGTATTGCGATGCGGCAGATTCCCCCCGGCGACGCGCGACTCAGTGGGTCATGCAGCAGACATTTGACGCTTTGGCACGCTTGCTCGCTCCGATCCTCGCTTTCACGGCGGATGAGGCGTGGGAATTCGCGGGCGCTTCCGGATCAGTCCACCTCACCACCTTTCCCGAGATCGATGAGAAGTGGCGCGATCAAGCGCTCGAGGCCCGAATGACCGAGCTGCTGCAACTGCGCGGTGTGATCGGCCAGGCGGTCGAATCGGCGCGAAAAGAGAAGCAAATAGGCAACGCACTCGAGGGTGCGGTGACTCTGGAGGTCGCGGATTCCGCGCGGCTTGCCGCGCTGCTGCCCCACACGCCGGAACTCGAGGAGCTCTTCATCCTCAGTGAACTGAATTTGGTCCCCGGCAACGAGACCCAGGCCACCATCACGCGCGTCTCTTCCAAAAAATGTGCCCGGTGCTGGCGGTGTCGCGCGACGGTCGGGTTGCTATCGGCTCACCCGGATTTGTGTGAGCGGTGCGCATCGGTGGTGGGGTGAGCAAACGGACTTTAAAAGATCATGTCTCCTCCGTCAGGCCACCCCGCCCGCCAGCTTGCGTTCCTGCTTGGTATTGCGCTTCCCTTTTTTGGCTTGGATCAGCTCACCAAATGGTGGGCCGTTCAGAACATCGCTTTCCGGGTCGAGCTGCGCCCGGTGATCGAGAACTTTTTTTACCTCTGCTACTGGGATAACACGGGAATGGCTTGGGGGTTGTTCAAGGACAACAACCTGCCGTTCATCGTGCTTTCGTTCGTAGCGCTTGTTGGCCTCGCCATCGGCTATTTCCGGGAGGTGTTTCCCGGTGTAGTGAACCGGTCCGCGGTCGGTTTGCTCACGGCGGGGATTCTTGGAAATCTGACGGATCGCCTTGTCCACGGACACGTCGTGGACTTGTTGCTCTTTTACCTCCACGTCCCCGGAGCCAACCCGTTTCCTGCCTTCAATGTTGCCGACTCGTGCATTTGCGTCGCGGCGGCGCTCTTCATCGCTTGCTCATTTAAATCGGAACGCCCCAACCCGACAGGAGATAGTAGTTAGGCTTTACGATGCAACTGCCGCAAGCTAATATTTCCTCGCGTCGCCGCAGGAAACGGGCTAGAGGTGACGTTGGATTGGCCTTCTCAAGTTCGCCAAAGCATAACGGATCCGTCCTGTTCAGCATCACTGACCCCTCAACCAATACAAAAATATGACCCCAGAAAACACGTTCACCTCTGAAAAGTTCCGCAGGGAGCATTCTGCGTCGTTGGACGATATCATTCACACGCGTCGCGAATTTTTAGTCCGCAGTGGCATGGGTTTTGGGGCGCTTAGCCTAGCGTCGGTGTTCGGGATCAATCCTTATGATGCGAAGGCGGCGCCGAGCGCAGCGGCGCTCGCGGCTTCTCCGTTGGTGCCCAAGCAGCCGCATTTCAAAGTCAAGGCGAAGTCGGTGATCCACATTTTCGCATCGGGCGGGCCTTCGCAGGTTGATACTTGGGATCCGAAGCCTGAGTTGGTGAAATACAACGACAAGACCATTCCGGGGCATGATGGGTTGGCGTTCGGTTCTCCTTTTAAATTCACCCCGTCTGGTCAGTCAGGCGTCGAAGTCAGCGAAGTCTTTCCAAAACTCGGTGAGCATATCGATGACATGGCGATCATCCGTTCGCTTTGGACGGACATCCCGGCTCACGAGGTGGCTCAGAGGTTCATGAATACCGGATCGTTGCAGCTTCCCAAGCCCTCGATGGGGTCGTGGGTGGTCTACGGCTTGGGAACTGAGAATCAGAACATGCCTGGGTTCATCACGATGGGCGGCGCTCCAGATTGGCGTCAATCCTCGTTCCTGCCGGGGATGTATCAGGGTTGCAACGTGAACTACTCGACCAACATGGACTTGGACGACGTAATCATGAATATCCGGAATCAGTTCACGCCGATGGAGCGCCAGCGCCGCGAGTTGGATTACGTCCGGAAGCTCAATCAAAAGCACGCGGAAGCGCTTCAAAAGGACGCGCAACTCGAAGCTCGGATCGAGTCGTTCGAGATGGCATTCAAGATGCAAACGGAAGCGACGGATGCCTTCGACATTAGCAAGGAGCCGCAGGAGATTCGCGATCTGTACGGCAAGAGCCAGACGGGCGCGAAGTTGCTGGTTGCGCGTCGCTTGGTTGAGCGTGGGGTCCGATTCGTTCAAGTTGACGCCGGTGGGTGGGATCATCACGGCAATCTCGAGGTGGCGCTCCGTGGTCGCGCTGGTGAGATCGACACTCCAGCTGCTGCACTGATCAAAGATCTCAAGCAGCGCGGGATGCTGGACAATACGCTTGTCATCTGGGGCGGGGAGTTTGGCCGGACGGTCACCCGTGACCGGAACGGCAATGCCACGGCCGGACGCGATCATAACGGTCGCGCCATGGTGGCTTGGATGGCTGGCGGTGGAATCAAAGGAGGAACCACTTATGGTTCGACCGATGAATTCGGCGCTCGTGCTGCTGAGAATAAAGTTCACGTCCACGATCTCCATGCCACTATTTTGGCTCTCCTCGGATTTGACCACGAGAAGTTGACGTACCGCTACAATGGTCGCGATTTCCGCTTCACTGATAATTTCGGTTCCGTGGTCAAAGACATCATTGCCTGATAAGCCTTAGCCGCGTCTCGTGCGGCGCCTCTCCTAACGGAAGTGCCGTTGATCGATGTGCTGCGCGAGACGTGGAGCTATGTCTCTACTCCCTAATTCTATGCGCAAGATCCTCCCGATCATTGGCGGAATGACGCTCGTTGCGTCGCTTCATGGTGCCGAAATCCCGAAAGAACAAGCAGAGTTCTTCGAGAAGAAAATCCGCCCAATTCTTGCCGAGAACTGCTACAAATGTCACAGTGTCGAGGCTGGGAAGTCGAAGGGTGGATTAACGCTGGACACCCGTGAGGCGACCCTGAAGGGGGGAGAGGGCGGACCGGCGGTGACTCCTGGCAATCCTGCGAAGAGTCTTCTCATCACGGCGGTGACATATCAGGACAAGGACCTGCAGATGCCGCCGAAGAAGGACGCGAGTAAGCTTCCGGATGATCAGATCGCGGATCTGATTGCTTGGGTGAAAATGGGGGCTCCTGACCCGCGCGACGGGAAGGCAAAGGCTAAGTTGACCGGATTGAGCGCCGAAGCACGAGCGCACTGGTCGTATCAACCGGTAAAGAAACCAGCAATCCCAGCAGTTCGAAATCGGGCTTGGTGCGTTACGCCTGTTGATGCGTTCATTCTGCACAAGATCGAGGCCAAGGGAATGGTTCCCTCCCCTCCAGCGGATAAGGAGACGCTGCTCCGGCGCGCTACTTATGACCTCATTGGGTTGCCACCAACTCCAGCAGAGATCGAAGCTTTTTTGAAGGATCAGTCACCAACAGCCTTTGCCACCGTTATCGACCGGCTTTTGGCATCACCGCATTATGGGGAGCGGTGGGGTCGGTTCTGGCTCGATAGTGCACGTTACGCCGACACCAGTGGGGATCGTGGGAACAACATGGGTATGGACTACCGGTTCCCATATGCGTGGACCTACCGGGATTATGTTATTCGCAGCTTCAATGACGATAAGCCTTACGATCGGTTTGTGCTCGAACAGTTGGCAGCCGACAAGTTGCCAGATCTGAAGGATCAGAGAGACCTTGCCGCTCTCGGCTTTATTACCGTCGGAGATCGCACGGGGAACGCAAACGATGTCATCAACGATCGAATTGATACCGTGAGCAAAGGTTTCCTCGGGATGACTGTCGCTTGTGCTCGTTGCCACGACCACAAATTCGACCCAATTCCGACGAAGGATTATTACGCCATGCACGGCATCTTCAATAGCATTGAGGAGCCGAAAGAAAAGCCCGTCATCTCCTACGCCAAATCCGACGACGCTATCGCGTTTCAAAGCAAAATCAGCGCATTGGAGCAAAAAAATAGGGATACTTATTACCGGGTGGTCGACGAGAAAAACGGGCAGTTCCGGCAGAAAGCGTCAGGCTACATCCGCGCATGGTATCTTGGTCGCCGGGGCGCGACTGACGAAGAACAGCTCCGCGCGATCGCTGTCCGGACCGAGGAGAAGCTCGACAATGACGTGAGCCAGGCGGTCGGCGGCGCAATCGGCCGAAACGATTCAATTTTCGCGCCGCTACATGCCTTTCAATCCGGCAAATGGGAAGAAATTGCCACCGGTAAAATCAGCAAACTCAATCCGATTGTCGCTGCAGCAATGAAGGGAAGTCGCCCTTACAGCATCGATGACTTGGCAGACCTCTACGAGAAGATGTTCATCGCCATGGATGCGAAGGCCCGTGAATTTGTGAAGCTCAGCGCTGAGACCAAGGGTTTTGATGCGAAGGTGACGGGAGCCGAACCTGGCATCGCTGAACTCGCGAGTCTTCCTCTTCACGTGACTCCCGCAAATTATCTCACCGGGGAGCAACTGCGCAAGGAAATGGACGGCTGGCCTCAAGGTCTGCAAAACATCGGTGGCGGAGTTTACGCCCAAATCAATGAACTCAAGCTGACGAACGCCGGTTCTGATGCACGAGCGATGGTTGTGACGGATTCGAAGTCACCGACTGATTCCGCCGTGTTCATTCGCGGCCAGGCGGGCGTGCGAGGAGATGTTGTTCCACGGAGATTTCTTGAGGTCTTATCAGGCGGAAATCCCAAGCCGTTCAAGATCGGGAGTGGACGTCTTGAATTGGCGCAATCAATCGCCAGCAAAGCTAATCCCCTCACCGCAAGGGTAATTGTTAATCGGGTTTGGCTCCATCACTTTGGGGAAGGTTTTGTGCGCACGCCGGACGACCTCGGGACAATGGCGGAAGCGCCGTCCCATCCTGAATTGATCGATTATCTGAGCTCTTATCTGATGGACCAAGGCTGGTCGCTCAAGCGACTCCACAAATTGATCATGCTTTCTAAGGTCTATCAAAACAGCAGCCATACGATCCCCGCGTATGAGCAGATCGATCCAGACAACCGACTGCTGTGGCGTGCAAATGTCCGCCGACTCGACTTTGAGGCGATGCGCGATTCCTTGCTCGTATTCAGTGGAAAACTCGACGAAACCGTTGGTGGACAACCGGTCAATCTTACCGATGAGCCTTATAGCAATCGGAGAAGTGTTTACGGTTACATCGACCGCGGGAATTTGCCTGAGCTCATGGCTCACTTTGACTTCAGCAACCCGGAGGCGCCAAATTCGAAGCGATCCACGACAATCGTGCCTCAGCAGGCTCTCTTTCTCATGAACAGCGCGATGTCGATCGATGTTGCCCGGAGCGTTCTCACACGGCCGACCGTTGTAAATTCCACCAATAACTTGAATCGGGTATTCAATATCTACCGAATCATGTTCCAGCGGGCACCGACAAAGGATGAGATACAATGGGCCTTGGAGTTCGTTGGCAAAGAGACGAAAGATCAGCCGCAGGTTGTCGCTTCCGCGAAAGAGATGGTCGATAAGGCCAATAAGAAAGTGGCTGAGCGAGAGAAGCGGGCATCGATGCCTAATAATGATGCCAGAAGTGCGATTCGCAATCAGGGTGAGTTCATTGAGCGGAAGCCTTTGACCCCGTGGGAGACCATGGCGCACGCGTTGCTGCTTTCCAACGAAACAGCCTACATCAACTAACTCCAAGGGCACTGCCCCACGTGTGTCGCTGGAACAATGCTTACTCGGCACTGGTTCACTGCCCGTTCATTGACTTCGAGAGGATCGGACAGGACTAAGGTGCCCCCCTCCCTGCGGCCTTAATGGATTATGCGCGAACGGCGAGTTTCTTCGGATCGCCGGGGCCAACCATGCTGTGGCTATCAGAGTAGCGCCCGTTCGCATCCGGATCGAATTCGCGAAGCTCCGCGGGATCAAGTGTCATTTCCGCTCTCATTACTTGGCGTTTGGACGGCCTCGACCAACCTCAGTTTCGTTTCCCCGACATACGTCTCCAATGGATCGGGCATTTTGAGATGCAGGCGGTCTTTGAGGGCCACGGAATCCCAGTTCACGACGTAGGACCCGCCAAGCTTCTGAATCAGCCGGACACAAGATCCACGTCCGGCGGCCCGTGTGTTCGATGGCGGAATGGATGATGCCTCGACTGATCGAATTGAACGGTTGAAGTTTGCGATGGGGTCTGTCGGGGTCAACGAAGAGAGGAAGCCTTTGGAAGGATTGATGTCGTGATATTGAAGATCCAAGCTCTCGAGCCACGGATCCTTCCACGTCAATCCCTCGCTCCGGCGAAAGGTGTCAAGCAGCCACTTTTTGGTGATCCAATCCACACCGCCGATAAGGCGAAGATGATCTTCGCGTAGAGCGCTGAGCGTAAACTCCCATTGGTCTAGAATCCAATCTGTCTCGTCATCCCGTCCGCGGAGGTAGCGCCGAGCATGGCTGAGAAACTGTTCCTGTAGCGCGAGCGCCTCGCTCTGCCTCCCATCCTCCAACATAACGACAGCACGTCCGGTCCCCTCGTGGGAAATCTGTCGCATGGCCACTACGGCATCCGCGAGAATGACGCCCTCCGGAATCGAGTTTTCCTCGAAAAGGCGCAAGATCAGTGATGTGGTTCCCAACTTCAGTGCCGTAGCGTAAGAACTGACGTTTGAATCACCAATTAGCAGGTGCAGTCGGCGGTATTTCCGAAAATCCGCGAGAGGTTCATCGCGCGCATTGATGATGGCGCGGTTGAATTGAACCCATTGATAGACGTCGTTGACGATGTGGTCGGCGCGTTGGGAAAGTTGGAAATCGATAGGCGGCGTCGCACGCTGGGGGGGGCTTCGAAACTCGAGGGAAGCGCTTGGCCCACTCGTCCCGCGCCGGTGAATATTTGGCGAGTCACTAAGAACGAAAGCAGCGTCCCGATGATTCCGTCATCAAAACGCATCTCACGATTCATCGAGTAGTTTTCGTGGCAGCCGAAGGTTGCGCCGGTGTGGTGGTCAACGTTGTTCCGGAAAAACGCCACTTCATCCGCGACGCCCATTTGCTCAACCGCTGACTGGAGCAAACGGTCGCCGGCGAAGTCGTAGCTGACGGCATCCGCTAGATTGCGGCACTCCGGCGAGGCATACTCCAAGTGCCCCATGTCGATGTAAATGCGCCCACCGTTGCACAGGAATCCGCCATTCCCCGGTGGCTCTTCGTAGTCGCGATAATGCAGGTCGATCAACCCGGCCTTCATCTCATGAAAGATGAAATCCTTTACCCGAATCGGCCATATCTCCGCGCCTTCGAGCGCTGCTGCTCCGGAGACGAGGCAACCGTACTCCGTTTCGATTCCGACGACTCGATTCAGAAGAGGTTCTGAGTGAAAGGTTGAGAACTCGCGGAGTGGGTCAGTCGAGCGCGGCCACTAAAACCGTCACCGCCAAATCGAGCGAGCGCGTTGTGGCGCGCGGGTCAATTTCCCAAGTAAAGGATGCGTCCGCACTGTTCGCAGTGCGTTACTTCGCGAGCGGCGCGGACCCGGGCAGCGGTGGCTGCAGTGATCTTCATGTGGCAACCGGTGCAAACGTCGTGCTCCAGCGCGACCACCGCGTTGTCGCCCTTGCTGTTAAAGAGCCGGTTAAAAGTATCCAGCAAATCCTCATCAACGTGCTCTGCGAGCTTCGCGCGGTCATTTTCCAGCTCGCTGAGTTGCGTCGCGATGGCGCCCAGTTTCTCGTCCAAATTTTGCGCCTGACGTGCGACATGCGCCTTCACGTCTGCAGTGCTTTTCTCCGCGGCAGCGATAACGGCTTTTTGCTGATCCGTCGACTCCATCAGCTCCAACTCGCGATCTTCGAGCTTCGAGATCTCGTCCTCGAACCGCTTTACTTCGTTGGTCAGCGCTTGGAATTCCTCGTTCTTCCGCGTCTGGAATTTTTGGATGTTGTACTTCGCGATCATGTCGCGTTTGGCCTGCGCATCGATCTCGAGTTTCTTGCGCTCCACCTCGAACTCTTTGCCCTTCAGCTTTTCTGCCTCAAGCTGTTTTGCGCTGGCAGCAAGCCGGTCTTCGAAATCCTTGCGCTCCCCGGGGGCCAGCTTCAACTCCAGCTTGAGCGATCGGATTTTACGATCGCGATCTTGAAGGATGAGGAGCTGTTCGATCTGGGCGAGCATGTGGCGATGTTGTGCGAAAAAATGGGCTTGTCGTCAACGCGTCGCGCCGCCTGGCCGTGGTCCACTCAATACAGCATCGCCTCATTCGGCGGGCTGACTTTCTCCACGCGCTCGGCCTTGAGCACCGCCGTCCGCTTCCCATTTTCGAGTGGGAAAGTCGAGGTGCCAGTCACTTTCACCCAAGTCATTTCGGGCAAGTCAGGCAGGTCATCGACTTCCACCAAAGTGGCGACCGGACGAGCGTCCGCGGCACAGCAGGTCATGAACATGCGGACTGCTTTAAAGCGGGCGCCGCCTCCCGTCTTACTAGATCTGTCGGGCATCAATTGGCCGATGAGTTCCACTGGTTTGCCTTCGAAATCTTTCCGCAGAGCGGAATCTTGCGCGGCGTAAAGGAGGTCGAGGACTTCTGCCACGATGTGCCCATCGGGAGTGCGCTGCAGATAGTCGACCGGCGAGTTCTTCTCATCAGCGACAGAGGCTGCAGAATCCGGCGCGGGAGGTGTGCCGTCTTTGGTTGGCAGCGGCATTTCGGGGGGGACGAAACTCGTCGTTTTACGCGGTTGAAGAGTCGAGCCGTCGGTGTCGATGCCACGATTTTCGATCGTGGCTTTTCCAAAAGAATCCGGTGAGACGACCGCACTCAGCGTAACTGGGAGGAGCAGGGTCACAAACGTGAGCAACTTCCCAATCGGCAACCGCGCGAGAGAGGGGCCGCAATCCGCTGCGGCGCAGCAGGAGGCGTCGGCCGGCGTGAGCAGAAATACCGCTGCCATCAGGCCGAGGACGATGCCAGCGACCAGCACGTAGGGCCGAAACGTCGGTGCCAAAAACGAACTCACGCGACCGCTGAGAAAAAAGTAGAGCAGCACCGCGCTCCAGGTGGCGAGCGTCGCGCAGGGCAGCCAGCGAGAGAAAAGTTTGTTCATGGACTCGACGGGAGCTTAACGCTCATCCCGAAAATCTGCAACGCGTCCAGCCGCCAGCAAAGGAGCGCGATCACGACGAAAAGTCCGACGGCGAGCAGGAAGACGAAGCGCTTCTGGAAGATGAGGCTGTAGAGCCAGAAGAGCTTTAGGTCGAATACGGGACCGAAGACGAGGAACGCGAGCTTCGCTGAAGCTGGGAAGGCGGTGAACGTCCACGCGACGAAGGCGTCGGTCGTGCTGCAAAGCGCGAGGAGCGCAGCGAGGACCATCAGCGCCGTGATCGCGAGCAGCGGCGAGGCCGCAAACGGAATGAGGACATCCTGTCGGATCCCGGTGTTGAAAAGGCAGGTGATCGCCGTGCCGATGATGAAGTAAAACCCGACGTCGAGGAAGTCGGAGGTCGCGGATTGGACGGCGAGTAGGAACTTGCGGGGCAGGCTGGCTTTTGCGGCGAGGTCGCCGAAATCCTGGGTGGTCGGCGCGCTGGCAATGCTCAAGCCGCCGCGCTTCCGGGAGGCGATCACCCCCGGTTGGAGGATGCGCTCCTGCGGCAAATTCTGGACGATAAATCCGACCGCGATGGCAATGAGATAGCCGAGTCCAAGCCGCAGCGAGACCATGAGAAACGGCCCGGGATTCGTGCTTTGGCTGAACGCCTGCCACGTGCTCAGCGCCACGATGGGGCTCATCACCGGAGCGGCGAGCATGTAGGTGGTGGCGCAGGAAATCGGCAGACCCTTTTTCAAAAACCGACGAATGACGATGACGCTGCCGCATTCACACATCGGGAATATCAGGCCGAGGAAACCGCTCAGAAAAATGGCCGACGCGGGACGCTTTGGCAGGAGACCGGTGATGCGCTCCGAGGAAACAAACACATCGACCAATCCCGAGATGAGCGAGCCGAGGAGCAAAAACGGAATGCCTTCAAACAGGACGCTCAGGAACGCGACGGCGAAATCTTGAAAAGAAAAATTGAACCAAGGCATCTCGGCGAACGGACGGGTAAGTTGCGCGAGAGCATCCGCGCTGACAAGTGGCGCGCAAAAATTTGCGCGCGCGCTTCAAATCGAAGTTTGCGATTGACCGATCCGGGGCTAATTGATCGCGATGTTTCAAATCGTCTTCAACGCGATCAGCGCGGCGGAAATGTCGGCGCTGCCGAAAGAGTTGCAGCTCGATTTACTGATGGAATTCGAGGTGCTTCCGGAGGATTTGGAGAAGCTCGACGATGAGAAATTCGGCGTAATCGAGCGCGACGGGCAAAAGCTGCACCGCTACCGCGCCAAGGATTACCGCATCTATTTCGCAAGATCGCTAGAGGGGATCACTGTGCACCGCGTCCTGCACAAAAATACCATCCGCGATTTTCTGTTTCGCGCGAAGCTGCCGATGCCGGCGGAAGACGAGCAACTCGGGCAGCAGGGTGGGTTCTGGAAGCTGATCGAGGAAGGCCAGCGGACGAAAAAGGTGACATGAATCTGCGGCTCATCTTTTGCGTTGCGATGGGCGTGTTCACGACCTTCATCGGGTTCGTGATGCTGCTCACGCACGTGCGCGAGGAGCAGAAAATCGAACTGCCGACTCCGCCTAATTTCTCTGCGATCGTGGAGAACGAGGTGGTGTCGGAAACCGGAGAAATCGTGACGAAGCGGGAATTTACGGTGACGACGAAGCTACTGGAGCGCCCGTTGGCCAAAGAATGAATTTATTCCCCGACGAAGCCGAGCGGCAGCGGCAGTTCCCTGTTTGTCGCGACAAGATTTTCTTCGCACACGCCGGCGTCTGGCCGCTGCCCGCAGTGGTGTCGGAAGCGATTTGTCGCTACACGCAGCAGTCATCCGAAGGCCCGCAGGAATTTGACGCCGTGCTGCGCGATATCCTGCAAATGCGCAAGACGTGCGCGGCTTTGATCGGCGCAGATGCCGATGAAATCGCGCTGCTCGGCCCGACTTCACTTGGCTTGAGTCTCTTCGCCAATGGCATTCCAGTGGCGGGCGGGTGACGAAGTGCTCTGCTACCACGGCGACTACCCGGCGAACGTCTATCCGTGGCTCGACCTTCGGCGGCGCGGCGTGGTCGTGCGGTACCTCGAACCGGCGCGCCCCGGCGAAATCACCGCCCGACCTCGTCGCTGCGGCGCTCACCGCAAAAGACGCGTCTAGTCGCGCTCGCGAGCGCCCATTTTTTCACCGGCTACCGCATCGACGTCGAGGCCATCGGCGCGCTGCTGCACGCGCGCGGCGTACTTTTTTCCGCTCGATGCCATCCAGACGCTCGGCGCGTTTCCCTCTCGAGTGGCAGCGCACGTCGATTTCCTCAGCGCCGACGCCCACAAATGGATGCTCGGCCCGCTGGCCATCGGCATCGTTTACGTCAAAAGAGACGCATTTCGAACTGCTGCGACCGACCCTGCTTGGCGCGTGGAATGTCCGCTCGCCGAATTTCCAGACGCAGGATGAAATCGTCTTCGTCCCGACCGCGCAGCGCTACGAACCGGGCGTGCTGAACATCGGCGGCATCTACGGTATGCACGCCGCGATCGACCTCCTCACGAGCTGCGGGATTGCCCGCGTCGGCGAGCGCCTGCTCGAGTTGAAAGCGCACCTCCTGCGCGCGCTGGAGCCGCTCGGCTTCGCTGTCCTCGGGCCTCGCAGCGGACCGACCGCGCACAGCATCACGACCTCTCCGCCACGCCACCGCCAGTTCCACAAAGCTCCTCGCCGCGCTCGAAAAAGAGAGCATCTTCGCCTCACTGCGCCATGACCGCGAAGGCCGCGACTACCTCCGCTTCAGCCCGCACTTCTACAACACCGAAGCCGAGATCGACCGCGTGGCTTCCGTCCTTTCGAACGCCCTGAAAAACGTCTGACCGATATCGGTCCGCGTGATCCGGCGTCGAAGTGAGGGAGTTTCATCTGGCGATCAAAGCGCTCGTCGGAAGTAACAGCCGCGCTTGACCGATCGAAAATGCGGCGCGTAGCATCCGCCCTCACTTTAGAAAAGGAGCCCCAACTTGGACCTCAAAGATATCAAAGAGCTCATCGCTCTGATGAAAAAAAACGACCTCTCGGTTTTCAAGATGGAGAATGAGGGCTTCAAAATAACTCTGAAAAAAGGGAGCGATTTCGTGCCGCAAATGGCTCCGATCGCGCCCGTGCAATACGCCGCTGCCCCGACCGCCACTCCGAGTCCGGCGCTGGGTGCCGCTGCTCCCTCTGCCGCGGAACCGTCCGAAAAACTGCGCGAGATCACCTCGCCCATGGTCGGCACTTTCTACGCTGCCGCCTCGCCGGAATCGCCCAGCTATGTCAGCGTCGGCCAGGAGGTTACGGAGGACACGGTGGTCTGCATCATCGAGGCGATGAAAGTGATGAATGAGATCAAGGCGGAGGTGCCGAGGAACGATCGCCGAAATTGTCGGCAGAAAGCGGCAAAGCCAGTGCAGTTCGGGCAGGCGCTCTTCCGGCTGAAAGCGCAAATGTTCAACAAAGTCCTGATCGCCAATCGCGGCGAAATCGCCTTGCGCGTCATCCGCGCCTGCAAGGAACTCGGCATCAAAACGCTCGCCGTTTACTCCGAGGCTGACATCGATTCGCTGCACGTGCAGCTCGCCGACGAGTCGATTTGCATCGGCCCACCGCCGAGCTCGCAGAGCTATCTGAAGATCGACCGAATCATCAGCGCGGCCGAGATCGGCGACGTCGATGCCATTCATCCCGGGCTACGGATTTCTCTCGGAGAACGCGCATTTCGCCGACGTCTGCACGAGCTGCAATATCAAGTTCATCGGCCCGCCCGCGGACGGCGATCCGCACGATGGGCGACAAGAACGTCGCTCGCGCCACGGCCCGCAAAGCCGGCGTGCCGGTCACGCCCGGCAGCGATGGGCATCGTCGAGACCGAGCAGGAGGCGCTGAAGGTCGCGAAGAAAATCGGCTATCCGGTGATGATCAAAGCCGTCGCCGGCGGCGGCGGAAAAGGGATGCGCGCCCGCGCACAATGACGTGATCCTCGTGCAGGGTTTCCACGGTGCGCGCATGGAGGCGGAGAAGGCGTTCGGCAATTCCGGCGTTTACATCGAGAAACTGATCGAGAATCCGCACCACATCGAGTTTCAGATCATGGCGGACTCGCACGGCGATATCGTCCACCTCGGCGAGCGCGATTGCTCGATGCAGCGGCGCAATCAGAAGATCATCGAGGAAACACCGTCGCCGCTGATGACCGAGGAGCTGCGCAAGAAGATGGGCGCGGCTTCCGTGAAGCTCGCGGCAGTCAGTGGGCTACGTCGGCGCCGGGACGATCGAGTATCTCGTCGATGACCGGGGAAATTTCTACTTCATGGAGATGAACACGCGGATCCAGGTCGAGCATACGATCACGGAAGAGGCGTACGGCATCGACCTTGTGAAGGAGCAGATCAAAGTCGCGGCGGGCGAGTCACTCTCCACCTTCGTCAGAAACGCGAAGCTCAAATACCACGCGATCGAGTGCCGTATCAACGCCGAGGATCCGTTCAACAATTTCCAGCCGAGTCCCGGCAAGATCGACCTTTACTACGCGCCCGGCGGTCGCGGCATCCGGATCGATTCCCACGTTTACTCCGGCTACACCGTCCCGCCGCACTACGATTCCATGATCGCGAAGGTAATCGCCATCGGCACGACGCGCGGGAACGCCATCGACCGGATGCGGCGCGCGCTCGAGCGAATACCTCGTGCGGGGGGTCAAGACGACGATTCCGTTTCAGGAATCGATCATGCGCGACCCGGATTTCGTTCGTGGAAAATACGACACCGGTTTCGTCGGAAAACTCATCGAATCAGGCGTCGCGAAGCTGCGGCGGCCCTGACGAATTTACTTCTCCCAACTCCAGAGGAACATGCTCTGGATGGCCTGGCGGCGCACCGTGGCAAAATCGTCCTGACGCGCGGTGACGACGAGCATCAGTGACTGCCTTTCATCGAGATCGACTATGCTGACCGACGTCGAAAGGCGGCGGTTCTGCGACAAATAGGAGACCGGAATTTCCCGGCACGGAGCCGAACGGAGCATGAAAGGATTAGTTACCTCCTCGCCCAAAGTGACTTCCGTCGCGTCGCGGGGCAGAAAGTTGACGATCCATTTGGCTACCTCCGCAGGATCTACGGAAACTTGAGCCACCTTTCGATCGACCACTTTTAAGTCCACTGCAGCTTGAATCTGCTGCGTCGGATACAAAGTGAGATGGTTGCCGCCTCCACTCAAGCGCCAGTCGGTCGGCGGCTGCCAGGTCACCTTGCTGGCACCGTCCGCGAAATTGACGGTAGGTATCTTGATCCCTTCGAGTTCGCGAAAGCTGGGATTGGGAGTCAGGTCGAGCGCATGGCCGGGGATGGTCCCAGCCAAGAACGCCAACAGTTGAAGTGGGAGTCGTTGTATTGGCATGTTAACGGAGAACCCAGCGCCCGCGGTCATAGCTTCGAGCCACATGGAACCCGGGCGGGTTGCGGTCCTGCAGCAAGGAGTCGTAATACCAATGGCGGTCCGGCGGGTTGTAGCTGGCATTGCCCCAGGGCTTCTTGGCTTCCGTGCTGTCGTAAAGCAGCGCGACGGCACCGTAGATGGTGAAGTGCTTTCCGCTCCAATTCTCATGAAAGCGCACAAAGTTCTCGATGCCTCCACTATAATTTCCGCTCCCGCTGGCCGTCGGAACATTGCCGGCCACGATCGCTGTGTTGATCGTCGTTCCAGCTGCGACTCGGCTGCCAATAGCTAGGTCAGAGTTGGCATCGTTCCACGCATTGGAAAGAATGTTTACGGCGTCACCGGCGACTGCTGAAGGTGGCCGAACATAGGTGCCAACAACCGGGCTCGGATTATCAACGGGGGGAACGTAACTCACCGCTGTGTTGGTTGCTGGCTGTGTCGACGTGCTTCCGGTATTGAAGTCTCCTTTGATGTAAACGCTATGTGGTGTGACGATGCTCAAGCCGCTGTTTGGAAGAACGCCGCCATTCACGAGTTTCACTCCACGTGAACCACCGCTGGTAACGTTCGTGGAGGCGCCCGATGAGCTGTTGACGATCTTGGTCTTGTTGCCACTCGCGGTAGTCGTTCCTGTGTTCCCTGCGCTGGTATCTTTAATATAGAGTGTAAGACCGTCACCGTTTCCGACCGTGTCGGCGATTTTCGCGGCGCCTGAAGTTGGTTGGATGGCGTTTTTGATGAGTCCCACATCGACCGTGATCAGCTTCACGTAGTCAGCATTTCTCACGTCCTTGATCGCTGTATTCGTCGTGATTGCTGTGTTGATCGCGACATATTCCGCACTGCTTGTCTTGAGTGGTGTTGCGGAGTTCCCAGCGTAGACGGTTACACTGTTATCTGCCGCCACGGTGATTCGGTAATCCGCGTTGTTCGCTAGCCGCTCGCTTCCGGTCTGCGTCGAATCCACGTAGGGATTGAGCTGAAGCGGATCGCTTCCCGTGCCCGAAGCTTCTTCGATGATTTCGCGATAACCATCGTTGTTGGGGTTGGAGTCGGAGTCCGTGTCATTAGTCGAAGGATCGTCGAGGAAGTTGGGGTCGAGCTGAGAGGTTCTTACATCCAGCAGCTTTTGTTCGCTGCCACGATGGGGTGGATTGTTAAGGTCCCAGTTATTACCGAACCCACTGTTGGGGATCGTCGGTGCAGTTCCGTGGCGACTATCATTTGTCCGGTAATCCATCTTGTGCGATCCAAGGTAGGAGACCTCTTTTAGGAGATGGAGGTGGTCGTGAGCCGTATAGAGGTCTCCTCCTATGTAACAGCTTCCGCCGATGTACATCGGAGCGCCCGGATGAAACTCCGTGACCGGCTGGGTGCCGAAGTAGAAGTTATCAAAGATGCTCCGCCCGCCCCGGACGAAGGCGCGCTTGATGGTCACACGATTGTTAGCTGAAGTACTCGGATAGCTCACCGTCGCCGTGGCCACATAGTAAAGGCGCGTCCTTTGCGTCCAGTTTGTTCCATTCTCGGGAGTTGGGCGAGCTGATGAAGCGGTAAGTTCAACAAGCAACGGAGTGGCAGCCAGCACGGTGGGCGGTGAAACCAGACTTACTCCCGTGGGGGGAGGGACACTGACCGTGCTCGGAGCACTGATGAACGGGGCGAGATAACCATTGGTTGCGCCGTCTTTCCGATCGGTAGCAGTGTTCACGGAGATCATCGCTTGCCGCCATTGGTCGAAGACGGTCTCAATTACAGCGTCCGCGTAAGCAACCGCTTGAGACCGATCAACGGTGTGCTTCGCCATGCGGCTGTTGTTAATGGTCACCGAGAACACGACACCGATGACTCCACTGACTGCGGCCATGGTGAGAAGAACTGCCAAAAGACTGCTGCCGGAGGAGCGCTTCTTCATGGCGATTGAGACAGCGAGACGAACGCCGGTTGATTGCGGATGGGGATCACGGATTGGATCGTGGTGGTCCCATTCAAGAACTGACGGGAGGTGTATTGCGAATCGTAGAGCTCGAGTGAGACTCGTAGCTCCAAGCCGTCGGCTTGAGTGCTTGAGGTGCTGTCAAAAAGGACTGCGAATGGCTTCGCGGAGGTGATGGAATCTTGAACGACGATATAATTGGCTTGGGAGGCTGGGGAGAAGTTGGCGTGGTATCTCAGTTCGCCATTGAAGACGGAATACGCAGCCTGCCGGAAGAAGTAGGCCGTGGTGATTTGTGTCCCTGAGGTATCCAGGGTATAACCGACGCCTTGAGGGGCGTTGATCGTGATCTTACCGATAGGATTGCCCGGAGTGGGGGTTACAGTTACTGCCGTGATTTGAAATTCAGCCGCGATCAATGGAAGCCAGACTTTGTCATTGATCTGGGGAACGTAGGGGACCGTTCCGCCAGAAGAAAAGTCGAACGTCAAACTGGTGGAGGACGGTGTGGTGTTTGCGGTGAGCTTGTAGGGGCCACCGGCTACCTTCCAGAGGCGGACGGCATTGGCGCGCACGCTCACGGGAGTGTGCGCGAATGAGTCGATATCGGACGATTTCGTCGCCGTGACATCACTGTAAGTGGTGCCGTTGAAGTTCACCAATCGGATGGCCGATCCCGCGGCGTGGAGATCAGCGATCAAACGCTGCTCTGCCACAAGAACGCTGCTATGTCCGTGATTGGTGGCCAGATTGCGCGCAACCAACCGCGTCGAGGTCCAGATGAAGCTGAAAAGGGCCAGGCCGAGCGTTGTAAAAGCTGCCGTGCTGGCAATTAGCTCGACGATGGTGAAACCGCGATCGGTTCTTTGTTTCATCAGCTTCAGATGGTGTCTGTGGCCCGCAGCGTGACCATGTTCACCGTGAAATTGCGCCCGCGGTAGATGAAGCTCACGGTCACCACAGCGCGGAGAGTGCACGCCCGGCGATGATGTCGGTGATAGCAGTCGTGCGCGTGGCCGTCACCTGGACATCAAGCGCGGTGTAGGCGCTGGCAAGTCCTGTCTGGGTGTTGAAAGGGTCGTTGTTGAGAGGCAGATTGGCTTCCGTGGCCGTGCCGATTGCCAATACGGCAGGTCTTCCGCTGGCGGTGGACCATGCCGTCGTCAGAACTTCATCGACGCGCTGCTGCGCGACGGCGAGTGCGATGGTGCGGAGGCGAGCGGTATTCGCGAAGCGGTTCATCTGCGTGAGCGCAGTGAACGCGCCGCACATAAAGAGGGCGATGATGCCGGAAGCGATCACCAATTCTATCAGCGTAAAGGCGGAGCGCGTTGCTTTGCGCAATGCGAAACGCTGAGGAGGGTGAGCGGACATGCTTCGTCACGAAGAAGCATTTCTTCTGCCACCCGCCACCCACCCGAAGGGCGAACTTGAACTCTCCTACGTCAGCGAATCGCGGACCGCTGATCCCGCATACTCCCGGTTCAGTCGCGTCATGACGCTAATCGGAATCTCCGCCGGGCAGACGGCTTCGCATTCGTAGTAGTTCGAGCAGTTGCCGAAGCCTTCCTCGTCCATCGTGCGGACCATTCGCAGCACGCGCGCGTGCGCTCCGGCTGGCCCTGCGGCAGCAAGCGCGAGGTGCGAGACTTTCGCGCCGACGAAGAGCATCGCGCTGGCGTTCGGGCAGGCCGCGACGCAGGCGCCGCAGCCGATGCAGGCGGCGGCTTCCATCGCGCGATCGGCCTCCGGCTTCGCGATCGGGCAGGGCGTTGCCATCCGGCGCGCGAGCCGGTGCGCGCGGTGATGAAACCGCCGGCCTGCTGGATGCGGTCGAACGCGCTGCGATCGACGATGAGGTCGCGCACGACGGGAAACGGCGCGCGCGCGGAACGGCTCGATGTAGATGGTCTCGCCGTCCTTGAATTTCCGCATGTAGAGCTGGCAGGTCGTCGTCTCGCTCGGGCCGTGGGCGACGCCGTTGATGGTCAGCGAGCAGGTGCCGCAGATGCCTTCGCGGCAGTCGTGATCGAAGGCGATCGGCTCCTCGCCTTTGGCCATGCAGGTCTTCATTGACGATGTCGAGCATCTCGAGGAAGGAGGCATCCGGCGGGATGTTGCGCGCTTCGTAATCGACAAGGCGCCTTTCGCATCGCGCGTTCTTTTGACGCCAGACTTTGAGTTTCAGGTTCATCGGTTATTTGTAGCTCCGGGCGGCGAGGCTGGATGTTCTCGAAATCCGAGCGGCTCGACGTGCCGCGGATGGGCTTTGCGTCGTCGCCGGCGTATTCCCACGCGGCGACGTGCGCGAAACTTCTCGTCGTCGCGCATCGCTTCGCCGTCGGGTGTCTGGAATTCCTCGCGGAAATGGCCGCCGCAGGATTCGCGGCGCTCGAGCGCGTCGAGGCACAGCAGTTCGCCGAATTCCAGGAAGTCGGCGACGCGGCCGGCTTTTTCCAGCGCCTGATTGAGCTCCTCGCCTTCGCCGGGGACGTTGACATTCTTCCAGAACTCCTCGCGCAGTGGCGGGATGCGTTCGAGCGCGCGCTGGAGGCTCTTTTCGGTGCGCGCCATGCCGCAGTAGTCCCACATGAGCGGCCGAGTTCGCGATGAAAGGAATCGACGGTGCGCCTGCCTTGATGCCGAGCAGACTGCGGTCGTGCGCTCGCGGACGTCGGCCTCGGTTTTTTTGAATTCCGCGCGATCGGTCGTGGGGCGTTTGCCGAGCTTGCGGCGCGAGGTAATTGCCGATCGTGTAGGGGAGGACGAAATAGCCGTCGGCCAGGCCCTGCATCAGCGCGCTGGCGCCGAGGCGGTTCGCGCCGTGATCGGAGAAATTCGCTTCGCCGAGCACGAAGAGGCCGGGGACGTTCGACATCAGATTGTAGTCCACCCACAGGCCGCCCATCGTGTAATGCACCGCCGGGATAGATGCGCATCGGCGTCTCGGTAGGCATTCTCGCCGGTGATCTGGTGATACATGTCGAAGAGATTGCCGTAGCGCTCGCGGACCGTCTTTTCGCCGAGCCGCTTGATCGCATCCGCGAAGTCGAGATAGACGCCGAGCCCGCCGGGACCGACGCCGCGGCCGTCGTCGCACGCTTCCTTCGCGGCGCGCGAGGAGATGTCGCGCGGGGCGAGGTTGCCGAAGCTCGGATATTTCCGCTCGAGATAGTAGTCGCGCTCGCTCTCGGGAATCTCGTGCGGGCGCGCGCTTGTCGCCCTTTTTTCTTCGGCACCCAGACGCGCCCGTCGTTGCGCAGCGATTCGCACATCAGCGTGAGCTTCGACTGATAGTCGCCGCTGACCGGGATGCAGGTCGGATGAATCTGCGTGTAGCAGGGATTGGCGAAGAGCGCGCCCCGCTTGTAGGCGCGCCAGGTGGCGGTGACGTTGCAGCCTTTCGCGTTGGTCGAGAGGTAGAAGACATTGCCGTAGCCGCCGGTGGCAAGGATCACGCAATCCGCCGCGTGCGAGGTGATCGCGCCGGTGACCATGTCGCGCACGACGATGCCTTTGGCGTGGCCGTCCACGACCACGAGATCGAGCATTTCGGTGCGCGGAAACATCTCCACCGCTGCCTGCGGCGATCTGCCGTTGCAGAGCGCGGAGTAGGCGCCGAGCAGAAGCTGCTGGCCGGTCTGGCCGCGGGCGTAAAAGGTGCGCGAGACCTGCGCGCCGCCGAAGGAGCGATTCGCGAGCAGGCCGCCGTATTCGCGGGCAAAGGGCACGCCCTGCGCCACGCATTGGTCGATGATGTTCGCGCTGACTTCCGCCAGCCGATACACGTTCGCTTCGCGCGAGCGGAAGTCGCCGCCCTTGATCGTGTCGTAAAAAAGCCGGTAAACGGAGTCGCCGTCGTTCTGGTAGTTCTTCGCGGCATTGATCCCGCCCTGCGCGGCGATCGAGTGCGCGCGCCGCGGCGAGTCCTGGTAGCAAAAGCATTTCACCTTGTAGCCCATCTCGCCGAGCGAGGCCGCGGCGCTCGCGCCGGCCAGGCCGGAGCCGACGACGATGATCTCGTATTTCCGCTTGTTCGCGGGGTTGATCAGCTTCGAGTCGAACTTGTGCTTCTCCCACTTCTTCTCGAGCGGGCCGGAGGGGATTTTGGAATCGAGAGAGCCGCTCATTTGGAGATGGTGCGGAGTTGAGAAAGCCGAACCAGACGGCGATCGGGATGAAGGCGAAGCCGGCGAAGATCAACCACGCGAGCACCCGTCCGCCGATCGAAAGCGGACTCATCGTTTTCTTAGAGTTGAGGCCGAACGTTTGGAGCAGGGACGAGAAGCCGTGGCTCAGATGCAGGCGCGAGCAGGAAAAGCCCGAGGAGATAAAAGCCGGTGATCAGCGGGTGGTTTTGAAAGCCGCGGATGACCATCGAGTGCACGTCGTATTCAGTGAGCAACTTGCCGCCGAGCTCCGATGCGCGGAGCTCGGGGTTCACCGAGCGCGTCGTGAAGTGGAGGATGTGGAAGACGACGAACGCGAGCACGATCAAGCCGCTGAGCGCCATCGTTCGCGCCGCGAGCCCAGTTCGCTTGCTCGCTGCTTTTTCACGTAGCCTGCCGGGCGCGCCGCGCGATTTTCCAGCGCCAGCTTGATCGTCGTCACGACGTGCAGGACGAAGCAGGCGATGAGAAAGACCCGCACTGCCCAGAGCGCGATCGGCATCCAGTGGAGGAACAGCGCGTAGTCATTGATCTGCTCCGGCTCGGAAAGATCTGCAGGTTGCCGAGCATGTGGCCGATGACGTAGCCGATCAGCACGAGGCCGGTCAGCGCGACGAGCCACTTCTTGCCGATGGAGGACTGGAAGAAGTAAGCGAAGAGGTTCAAGCGCGTGGGTGGGGAAGATAATTCAACGATCCGGAAATTGCGAAGGGCTCATCCCGAGTGCGACGATCGAACACGCCACCACGGTGCGCAGCTTCAAATCGGCGGCGGCCTCAAGCAATTCGTCGCTCTCGGTTCCTGGGTTCAGCCACAGTTCGCGCGGCTTCCTGGCCGCGATCGCCGGCAACAATTTGAGCCCAACCGCGGGGGGCACGTAGAGGCTGATAAAGTCGAGCGGTTCCGAAATCTCCGCCACGCTCGCAAAGGCCGGCAGCCCCTCGATAATCTGCTCCGCGGGATTTACCGGGAAGACCCGGTAGCCAAACTCCGCGTAGGCGCGCACTGCCTTGTTGCCAAATTTCCGTCGGTCGGTGGACGCGCCGATGACTGCTACGCTGGGTTCGGACATTCTTGAAAGGAGGGACGATAGGTAGTGACCGGGGGTCAGGACTGTCAACCGCGACCTCTCAGAATGGCCTGCTTTCCCACCCCAAGCACCTGCGGCAATCGATTCGAGAGATTTTACCGAGGATCGGAAACGTTCGAACGCACGTGGACGTCGCGCTGAGGAAACGGAATTTCGATGCCGGCTTCGCGCAGGCCGCGCTCGATGGCGAAGTTGAGGTCGCTCCGAAAGCGGCGGGGTCGATAGCTCATTTCTTCGCTCCACACCGCGAGTTCAAAATCGAGGGAACTCTCGCCAAAGCCGTTGAAAAAGACGGTCGGCTCGGGGCTTTTGAGCGCATGCTCATCAGCCGCAGCGGCGGCGAGCAGGACGGCTCGCACTTTGTCCAAGTCGCTGCCGTAGGCGACGCCCACCGGGATGCGGAACCTGACGCGAGGGTCGTCGTGACTCCAGTTGGTGACGGTGGAGGTGACGAAAAGAGAGTTGGGCACAATCATCGCGATGTTGTCATTCGTGACGACTGTGGTGCTGCGGGCGCGGATGCGCTGGACCTGCCCTGCGACTTTATCGACCTCGACGCGGTCGCCAATGCGGATGGGGCGCTCGAGGAGGATGACGAGCCCGCTGATGAAATTGCGCGTGATGTCCTGGAGCCCGAGCCCGATGCCGACGCCGACCGCACCGGCGAAGACGGCAAGCGCGGAGAGGTCGATCCCCGCATTTTGAAAAACCAGCGCCGCAGCGATGATCAGGATGAGATACCCGACGATCTGCGCGATGGTGTATTGGAGCGCGCGATCGAGGCCGCTGGTGCTCAGGAAGCGGGTGAAGAAAAAGCGCTTGGCCCACGAGGCGAACCAGAAGGCGAGGGTAAGGAGAATCAGGAGCCGCAGGACGACGAGCAGGCTGAGGCTTAGACCGGGAATGCGGGCGTCCCAATTGATCGGGACGCCGCCCGCATCGAGTCCACCGACAAAGCAGCCGACAAAGGCCAACAGCGCCAGTGTCGCCGTGACGACTGCGACGTGGCCTTTATCGATGCCCATTTTCGTAACCCAGCGGCGGATGAACCCGCTCTGGATGGCTGCGGAAAGCAGCGTCCCGAGCGCGACGAACCCGGCGAAGGCAGAAACTCCGGCGAGGGAAATCCAATGCTGAAGCAGAGTGAAGCGAGGTTCGAAAAACCAGTCGGGCATGGCAGAGTAAAGTGAGGCAGGAATCGCGTGCCGGGTGAGGTGCAGCCTCCCCGCGGCGGGCAAAAGGGTCGCCACCAGCGCGCAAAGCGCAACTGCGAAGGCGGCATCGGGCCCGGTCACAAATGCTCGGCGAGCGCTGCCTTCCGGCTTCACCGGGACCTTTCCGATTGCCATTCAGGCAGGGCGCGAGACGCTGTGATCTCACCCATGGAGCGGACATCCTGTCTTCACCTCGACCTCGATGGCGCGTGGCCACCCGAGGTGCTCGGCGCGGGCGCATACCTCGATGCCAGGGAGTGGGGGACGCATCTGCGATACAGTGCGACGCGGCGCGGGATCGAAGAGTTCTTTGCAGCGATAGCGGCGCGCGCGGAGCGATTCACGCTCTCCGGGTCGGGTGATTTTCATCACCTCACCGCGCTCTGGCTGCGGCGAATCGAAGAGCCATTCACGCTGATATCTTTCGACAATCATCCGGACTGGGATATCCGCCCGCCGCGCTGGTGCTGCGGCACGTGGATCAGCCGTGCGCTGGAGTTGCCGCTGCTGCGCCGCGCGTCGATCTGGGGGTGTGGAAATTTCGAGCTGAACTGGCCAGCGAGCCTTTTCGCCAATCATCGCAATCTTCGCTCGGAGCGGTTGCGCGTCTGGCCATGGCGCGGGCGTTTGGACGCGCGCGCGCGCCGGAACTGGCCGGGAATCACCCGCGAGAATTGGCGCGGGAAATTCTCGGCATTTGCGGCAGAACTTTCCCGCGAAGCGGTCTACATCACGGTGGATCTCGACTGCCTGCAACGCGAAGAGGCGGCGACGAATTGGGAGCAGGGCTTGTTCACCGCGGACGATGTTGTGTGGGCGATTCAACAACTCGCCGAGCACGCGCGGATCGTGGGTGGTGATCTCTGCGGCGCGCAATCTCCGCCGAGCTATGCGCGCTTCCGGCAGCGCCTCCTCGCGACGCACGATCATCCGCGGCTGGAACTAATCGACCGGGAAGCCGCTTCCGCGCTGAATCTCCGAGCCCTGCGGAAAATCTGGCCGGCTTTAACTGGCAACGACGAGGATGACGCCAGCGCTGATCAGCAGCACGCCCAGCCACACGCTGGGGCTCATTTTTTCGCGTAGAAAAAGCGACGCGCCCAGGACGAGGAGAATGCGGTTCAAGCCCTCGAGCGGGTAGAGGCGACTGAGATCAAATTTCTGGAGCAGCCCCAACCAGAGAAAAAAGCCGAGGGCCATCGAGCCGATGCCGCTGGCAAAACTGCGAAAGAATTTCTGACGTGAACTGCCGTCCGGCAGACTCATCGCGTGCTTCAAAAAAAGTTGTCCGGCGATTTCGCAAAGCTCGCGAAACAGCAGGATGAGCAGGCTGAATGCGCTCATAGTTTTCCCTCGATCCGCACGAGCGGACGCGCGGTGACGACGACGCCCGCGACGACGAGCAAAATGCCGAGCCAGCGGAGCGGACTGATCTTTTCGTCGAGCAACATCCAGCAACTCAGCGGGACCAGGACGTGGATCAGTCCGGTAAGATTGTAGGCCACATTCAGCGCAATGAAGCGGAGCGCATAGAGCCACGAGACAAGGCTGCCGATGAGCGCGAAAATCCCGAGCCAGACCCACCCGGAGAGCAGCCCCGAAAATCCGAGCACCGTCTCGTGCTCGGCGTCGTCCGCACCGCGTTTAAGCAGCAATTGAGCGCCCGCTGAGAGCACGATGCTGATGCCGATTTGGATGTAGGGGTTGAGAAAACCCGTGCGTTGCGGTGCGGTCGGAAGAGGTTCAGAGCGTCCCGTTGGGAGGTCGGCGGAGTCCGGCATCGCGCGCGGTCAGGCGAGTTCGTGCGCGTTGTGGAATTGCGCGAGGACGCGGTCGTGCCGCGTCGGTTCGAGGTATTTCAAAGCAATCTTGAAGAGCGGATTCAGCAACGGCGAACTGTGCCGCGCGTAGAGATCCTGCGGAGCGAGGGAGAGGCGCAAATGGAGCTTCGGATCGTAATTCAGCGGGCCGGTGTGGTAGCTGTGCACGCCATTCGCGAGCGACCATTCAATGATGTCGCGCCACGTGACAAAATAGAGATGCAAGTCCAGCGCCACGGTGTAATCGAGACCCACGGCAAAATCGTAAAGCGTGCCTTCGTGAAGCATGCACAGACTGAACGCCACCAGCCGCCCCTGCTGTCTCCAAAGAAAAAAGCGGGCGCGCTCCGGCATCTGCTCGCCGATCATCTGGAAGTATCCGCGGGTGAGTTTTTCGAATTGGAACTTGGAGCGCCGGAACGTCTGCAAATAGAGCGCGTAAACTTCCTCCAGGAAGGGCGTCGCATCTGACACGAGTTCCAATTTCAACGGCGCGACGCCCTCCAGCGCTTTGAATTTCCGGCGCAGATTTTTGCGGAAAACTTTGCTCAACCGGGTCTGCATATATTCCTCGAAGCTCTTGAACTCGAGCCGCAGGGTGGCCGCAGGCATGCTCGGCACGCGCCGGTAGCCATTTTGCGAAAAGGGTCGGAGAGACTGGCGATATTCCGACGGGAAATCTTTCAGCACCACGACCGCCGCGCCGGAGCCGGGCATGTAGAGATCGAGCGCGGCGTGCAGGCACTCTACCGCCCAACGCTCGAGCGTGTGCAACTGACCTTCGCCGGCCGAGCAGCCGACCATCAGCATCCGCATTTTCAAAAAGCGCGGCCAACGGCTCCGGACGGCTGCCAGCCCCGCGCGGACGCCGGCGGGCAAACCGGTGGTGAGGTCTTGATCGACAAAGAAAAATGGCTGGATCGCCACTTCACCGGTGGTCGGATTTTCGAGCACGAAGTAGCGGTGGTCGAACTGCGCGCTGAGCGTCCGCTCTGCGATTTCGTAGTAGCGGAAATCCTTGCAGTGCTGCTCGAACGCCCGCTGACGCAGAAAAGGATCAATGTGTTCGACAGAGCTGACCACGGCAGCGCGCCCGAACGGGGTCTCGGTGACGGGGAAATCGTCCCGCGTGCTGCGAGGAAGCTCTGCGGTGGGATGGAGCATGGAGGTCGGCATGGTAGGGGCTGGCCGTGGCGATTCAATTGGCGTTTGCGCGATTTCGATCTGCCCTTAAAATCGCCGGCAAATGGAAAACCGCTCAACGCAAACCCCGGTGGCGAGCCCAGCCGTTTCTCGTCAACGCCAAAACCCCGCCGTCCGACGGCGGAGCGCTGCACTGGGCGGCCTGCTGTTTGTCCTCGCGCTCGGCGCCGCCAAGGCTTCGGACAGCGATTCCAAAAGCCGCCCGATCTCCGAGTCGAGCACGCCGGCGGAGATCTTTGCGAACATGAGCCGCAGCTTTCTGCCGGAGAAGGCGCGAGGAATCCATGCGCGCTACGTCTTCGACCTGAGCGGACCGATGGGCGGCAAGTGGTGGATCCTGGTCGACGATGGGGCGTTCAAGATGGGAACGGGTCATCTCGATAAACCGGATGTGACGATCGCAACCAGTGACAAGGATTGGGCGCGGCTCGCGGCGGGTTCACTCGGCGGCACGCGCGCCTTTCTCACGGGGCGTCTGAAGTTCAACGGCAATCGCGGGCTGGCGCAAAAGCTGGACGAGTTCTTTCCGTGAGCGCGGGCGCGGCTTAAGTCTCAATGACGACTTTTCCGAAGACCGCTCCTGACCGCTGATAAACAAAGGCTTCGCGAGCCGCGTCGAATGGGAACGCGCGGTCGATGACCGGACGCAGTGCATGCTGGGAGATTGCACGATTCATCGCTTCGAACATCTCCCGGTGTCCGACGTAGATGCCGCGCATCGTCGCGCTCTTGCCGATCAACGGCCACGGATTGACCTCGCCACTGCCGCCGGTGAGCACGCCGATGAGACTGATGCGGCCTTGAAACGCGAGGGAGTCGAACGACTGCGGAAGTGTCCCGGCCCCGCCGACTTCCACCACGAGGTCGACACCGTGTCGGTCTGTCAGTTCGAAGACGTGACGCGACCATTCCGGCGTGTTGCGGTAATTGATTGTTTCATCCGCGCCGAGTGCACGGGCGCGCGCAAGTTTCTCGTCGCTGCTCGAAGTGATGATCACCCGCGCTCCGCGGAGCTTTGCGAATTGTAGCGCGAACAGCGAGACGCCGCCGGTCCCCAGCAGCAACACGGTCTCGCCCGCGGCGACGTCCGCGAGGGCGTTCCACGCGGTCACCGCGGCGCACGGAAGCGTGGCAGCTTCGGAAAATGAAAGGTGCTCCGGCACGCGGACGAGACCGCCTTCGCGGAACGCGACGCGCTCCGCGAGCACGCCGGGCATTGCGCCGCCGAGCGCCAGTTTCATGATGTCGCGTGTCATCGAACCGGACGTCCAGTCGCGGAAGAAGGTGTTCGCAACCCGATCGCCGGGTTTCCATTTCGTCACGCCTGTGCCAATCTCAATCACTTCGCCCGCCGCATCGGAGCAGGGGATAAACGGCGGCGGCAGTGTGCCGGGGCGGCCACCCTTGAGCATGATCGAGTCGCGATAGTTCAGCGAAACCGCGCATACGCGGACCAACACTTCGCCGTGACCGGGTTTCGGTTCCGCGTGTTCGACGAGCGCCAGACCCGAAGGGTCGCCGTGCTTTTTAATGACCCACGCGCGCATGAAATTTTAAAGTCCGAATTTGCTCACCACGGCACGGGTTGGCGTCCATTGAAAAACCCGCCGGTCGGCCCGTCCGGCGGCAACGTTGCGAGCCACACTGCGGTGTCCGCACCCTCGCTGGCGGTGTGTGGCGCGGCCTCGCCGCCGAGGTCGGTGCGGCACCAATCGGGGTCCGCGCTGTTGACCTTGATCGCGCTCTCGCGGAGCTCATGTGCGAGGATCACGGTGAAGGCGTTCAACGCGGTCTTCGACGAGTTATACCCGAGCGGTTTTACATCATAAAACGGCCATGCCGGCTCACTCCCCCGGGTGAGTGAGCCCAGCCCGCTCGAGAGGTTCACGATGCGTCCCGCCTCGCTCAGTCGCAGCAGCGGCAGCAGTCCCTGCGTCACGGCGATCGCGCCGAAAAAGTTGGTCTCGAAAACGTCGCGGATTGTTTCGATCGGCGTCTCGCTTGGCTTCAGCGCCATGTCGTGCCCGATGCCGGCATTGTTCACCAAGATATCGAGCCGTCCGAATTCCGCAGCGAGGTATTTGTAAGCGCGAGTGATCGAGGGAGTGTGCGTCACATCCAGAATAAGCGGATGGGCGTCAATCCCTGCATTGACGAGCGTCTCGGCGGCTGCGCGGCCTCGCGATTTGCTCCGCGCGGCGACGACGATCGTCGCGCCTTGCTCGCCGAGTTTCCGGGCGATCTCGAAGCCGATCCCTTTGTTGGCGCCGGTAATCAGCGCGATTTTTTTTGGGCTGCTCATACGGTCAAATTTCTTGCGTCAGACGTCGCTCTCGCCGGCCTCGCCGCCTTCCTCGAGGCTCTTCAAGACATCGCTGCGGTCCTCGACTTCGTCCCAGACGTCGCGGCTCACGTAGATCGGCGCGCTCTGCTGAATGGCGAGCGCGATGCAATCGCTCGGACGGCCGTCGAGCTCGACGATCTTTTTCTCAAAAAGCTCATTCTCCGCGCTGATGATGAGCCGCGCGAAGTAGGTCTCGCTCTTCAGGTCGTTGATGATCACGCGCTCCACTTTTGCGCCGAGCGCGGTCATGAGGTGGCCGATGAGATCGTGCGTCAGCGGACGCTCCTTCGGGGTGTCGTTGATGAACATCGAGATGGCCGCGCCGACGCTTTCATCGACGTAAATCACGAAGACTTTCTCGTCGTTGCCGATGAAGACCGCCCGGCCGGAATTGAACGGGAGCACGGTGCGAATTTCGACCGGGACGACGGCTTTGCTCATGGCTCGCGCACGCTACGCGCCGCCGCGGAGATTGACAAGATGGGCGGCGTGTCCGCGTGCGGACCCACGGCGAAACACTTGCCGCACCCGGCTCCGCTTGCGGCGAGAAACGAGCCGCCGAAATTTAGGCAAATCTGCACTCTCGACAGCGGAGGCTGCGCCTCATATTCCGCGCCCATGCAGCAACCTTGGGACATTCCCGCCGCCATCTCGCTCTACAATATCGACCGCTGGGGACTCGGGTATTTCACGATCAACGAACGCGGGAATATCCAGATTCGCCGACCCAGAACGCCGCCGACGCCGATCGACATCATGGAAGTGATCGAGGAGGCGCGCGCGAATACGGGCTCGGATTTCCGATGGTGCTGCGCTTTCAGGATCTGCTGCGGCATCGCGTGGAGACGATCAACAAGGCGTTCGCTGCGGCGATCAAGGAGGCGGCGTACAAGAATGCGTACCGCGGCGTTTTCCCGATCAAGGTGAACCAGCTCCGCGAGGTGGTGGAGGAGATCATGGATGCGGGCGCGCCGTTCCATTTCGGCATCGAGGCGGGGAGCAAGCCGGAGCTGCTGGCGGCGCTGGCGATTCATCACGATCCGGAGTCGCTCATCATCTGCAACGGCTACAAGGACTCGCTCTTCATCCAGAACGCGCTGCTCGGCTGCAAGCTCGGCAAGAAGGTCATCCTGGTCGTCGAGAAGCTCGAGGAGCTGGCGCAAATCCTGCGCGTCTCGAAGGAGGTCGGCGTCGAGCCGATGATCGGCGTGCGCGTGCGGCTCGCGGCGAAAGGCGCGGGCAAATGGGCGACGAGCGGCGGCGAGAATGCGAAGTTCGGCCTGAGCACGGCGGACCTCGTGGCGGCGAGCGAGACGCTGAAGGACGCAGGGCTCGCGCACTGCCTGAAGCTCGTCCATTTCCACGTCGGCTCGCAGGTGCCGGACATCGGCACGATCAAACGCGCGGTGCGCGAGGCGGCGCGCTTTTACGCGAAGCTCGCGAAGATGGGCCACGAGCTCGGCTACCTCGATTGCGGCGGCGGGCTCGGCGTGGATTACGACGGCTCGCGCACGGCGTTCGACAGCTCGACGAACTACTCGCTGCACGAATACGCGCGCGACATCGTCTAGAACATCATGGACGTCTGCGACTCGGAGAAGGTGGCGCACCCGACGATCGTCAGCGAGAGCGGGCGGGCGATCGTGGCGCATCATTCCGTGCTCATCGTCGAGGCCTTCGGCTCGATCGAAAAAGACGCCCGCCAATCGCGGTGGAACCGGCGAGGCCGATCCGAAGCAGGTCACCGAGATCCTCGAAATCCAGCACAATCTCACGCAGCAGAACCGCATGGAGCGCTGCACGACGCGCAGCAGATCAAGGAGCAGGCGCAGTCGATGTTCGACCTCGGGCTGCTCGAGCTCGAGAGCAAGGCGAAGATCGAGACGATCTACTGGCAGATCGCCGCGGATCGTGAGCTTCTGCGCGGGGATGAAGTACGTCCCGGACGAAGTGAAGGAACTCGAGATCGCGCTCGGCGATCAGTACGTCTGCAACTTCTCCGTCTTCCAGAGCCTGCTCGATCATTGGGCGCTCGGGCAGCTCTTCCCGGTCATGCCGATCCACCGGCTCACTGAATTTCCCGAGCGCAAGGCGACGCTCGTCGATATCACCTGCGACTCCGACGGCAAGGTCAGCAAGTTCATCGACCTCCAGGACGTGAAGGACACGCTCCCGCTGCACAAGCTGAAGCCCGGCGAGCCCTACTACCTCGGCTTCTTCCTCATGGGCGCCTATCAGGACATCATGGGCGATCTGCACAATCTCTTCGGCCGCGTGAACGAGGCGCACGTCTTCCTCGATGAGGACGAGGAGAGCGGCTGGTACATCGAGGAGACGATCGACGGCAGCACCATCGGCGAGGTCTTGCGCATGACGCAGTGGGACCAGAACGAACTGACGCGGCAGGTGAAGGCGCAGGTCGATGCCGCGATCAAGGGCGACCGACTGAAGCCGAACGAAGCGATGAAGCTGCTCGCGAACTACGAGCGCGGGCTGAAGGGCTACACCTATCTCACCTTCAACGGCGCGGTGGCGAAGTAGCGGCTTTTCCGAGATAAACGCGCGAAAGACGCACGTATTTTTCCGCCCACTTTTTCACGTTCGCCTGCTCGTCGGGCGAAAGCGTGCGGACGACTTTCGCCGGGGAGCCGAGGATGAGGGAGCCGGGTGGAATTTTTTTCCCGCCGGTGACGAGCGCGCCGGCGCCGATGATCGAACGCGCGCCGATTTCCGCGCCGTCGAGGACGATCGGCATCCATGCCGACGAGGACTTCATCGGCGATGGTGCAGGCGTGCAGGATGGCTTTGTGGCCGACGGTGACGAGTTCGCCGACAAGCGTGGGGAAGTCGTCGGCGAGATGAATGACGCAGCCATCCTGGATGTTCGAGCGCGGGCCGATGACGATGCGATTGATGTCCGCCCGGAGGACCGTCTGGAACCACACGCTCGACTCTTCCCCAAGCGTCACATCGCCGATGATCGTCGCATTCGGCGCGATGAAGGCAGAGGCGTGAATTTGCGGTTCTGCGGCGAAATAGCGGTCCATGCGCTGCTCGAAATCCATTTCCGCAGCATCGGTCCGGAGAAGGCGAGGATCAACCGGGAAGGCTGACTCCCAAAGGGTTTTGGTAGTGTTCAAAAGTTTCGAGGAATTTATTGACTAACAATTTTTCGGCTGCGAAAAGTCCCCTCTCTCGGCGGTCCTGCGCCGGAAAAAACCAACACCCCCCCTCAATCCTCCCTCACATTCAAATGAACAAGGCAGAACTCGTCGAGGCAGTCCAAAAAGCGCTTGGCAAAGAAACCAGCAAAGCCCAGGCAGAGCGGGCGGTCGAAGCAGTTGTCGAGGGCATCAAAGGTGGACTGAAAAAGGGCAAGCCGGTTCAGCTCGTCGGCTTCGGCACCTTCAAGAGTCGCATCGCGGAAAGCGCGCATGGGCATCAATCCGAAGACGGGTGAGAAGATCAAAATCAAGGCTTCGAAGAGCGTGAAATTTTCCGCGGGCAAAGATCTCAAGTCGAAGCTCGGCAAGTAGCGGATTTCCCCCCAAACCCCCGAGGAACCCCGTTTCGCGCCGGCGAAACGGGGTTTCTCTTGTACGGGTATCGGGTGCAGGGCAAGGATCTCCGGCTGCTCGGCAGTGCGCCCTCTCCAACCCGCGTGTTTCGTGCTAGAGAAATTCAGCGCACTGTTGCCGTGGCCTTTCCTCCTCTTCCCAAAAAGATTCTCGTCTGCTTCGTCCTGTTGCTGGCGACGATCATCGTGTTTGGCTTTGTCGAGACGAAGCGAACAGCCCACCTGCTGGAAACCCGCGAAGCTGTGCAGGAGTCCAACCGCGTCCTGCGCAATCTCAACCGCATCCTTTCGACGGTCGCGATGGCAGACGCCAGCGAGGCGACCTTTCTGATGTCGGGCGAGGACGCGGCGTTGGCTCCGTTCACGGCCGCACGGAAGGAAGTCGGGGAGCAGTTCGGCGATCTGGCGCAATCGGTGGCCGACGATTCGGATCAGATCAGTCGCGTCCAGCAGCTGCGCACGCTCGTCGATGCACGCTTCGAAAAGCTGGCAACGGTGATCAACGTGCGCCGCCACCGCGGGTTTGACGCGGCCCGAACGCACTCGGCGACCAGCGAGAGTCCTCGCGATCTGGAGGCGCTGCGCAAAATCACGGGCAAGATGGAGGAGGAGCAGGAGTATCTTTTGGAAATCCACAGCCAGGAGGCAAACCGCAGCAATCACGCTCTGGTCTCCACCTTCTGGTGCGGCACCGGGACGCTGTTGCTGATGCTCGGCGTGCTCGGATGGCAGGGCCGGCGCGAGTTTCGGGCCAGTCGCGCAAAAGGGATGGCGCTGGCGGAAAGCGAGCATTTTCGCGCGCGCCTGCTCGAGAGCAGCGGCGAAAGAGTGGAAGTTCTCGACCTCAGCGGACGCCTGTTTTCGATCAATCCCGAGGGTCGTCGCAGCCTTGAGATTCCCAAGTCGATGAACCTTTCCAGCGTGATCTGGACGGAGTTGTGGAAACACGAGGCGCAGTTCTTTGCGCGCAAAGCTCTCGCGCAGGCGAGAGCTGGCGGGAGCGGGCGCTTCCGCGGCTTCGGCCCGAGTTTCAACGGCGCGCCGAAGTGGTGGGATGTTCGGGTCGCAGCGCTGCTGGGGCGTGACGGCGAAGTCGCGCGGCTGCTCGCGATTTCGCGCGACATTACCGAACTGCGGTGGGCGGAGGGAAAGTTCCGCGCGCTGTTCGAGCATTCCGCGGACGCGCATCTGCTGCTGGACGAAAGGGGGATCATCGACTGCAACGACGCCGCGCTACAGATGCTACAGTTCCCGGACAAGCTCGCGCTGCTGGCGACCGATGTGGCGGAGCTCTCGCCGGAAGTTCAGCCGGATGGCATTTCGTCGACGCAACGATTCATCGAGCACTGGCGAGTCGCGGAGGAAGTGGGCGAGTGCCGCGTCGAGTGGCAATTCTTGCGTGCGAGCGGCGAGGAATTTCCAGTAGAGCTGCGGTTGACTCCGGTGAATCTCGACGGGCGCGCGATCCTCCTTGCGGTCTGGCGCGATTTGACGGAGCGCCACCGCGCGGAGATTGCGCTG
>CAVYGI010000013.1:0-476072 GCA_963767975.1 uncultured Verrucomicrobiae bacterium
TGTCAACGGACTTGGGGGTGTGGAGGCGGCAATGCCCAAGTTCGTGGGCCAGCGTCTTCACCTGCGCAGCGTCATCCATGTCCATGCGGACCGAGACCTCATGGGTGAGGTAGTCGGTCAGTCCGTTCGCGCCGCCGATCGAGCGAGCGGTGGAGACCAGTCGCAGCTCGAACCCGCGGGCGACGATCTGGTCTGCCAGCCCGTCCCACAGGCCGTCCGGCGCCTCGCCTTCGAGCAGTTGCGGGCGGGGCGGCTCAGGGATCGGTTCGCCGTCGGTCTGGGAGATGTCTTGTCTCGAGTTTTCGAGATTCCTGGCCCGAAGAGGGCTGTCGGTGGCAAGACTCGAGGAAAGAGGTGAGCCATGGAGCAGACAGGGGTACCGGATCAGGTGGTCGAGGAGTTCCTCGATCACCTGGAGCGACGCGGCCGCGGCAGCTACACGGCCCGTTCCTATCGGTTTGGGATGTCGGACTTCTCGCGTTGGCTGCAACGGGCGGGGCGGGAGTTCGACGTGGTCACGCGTCGCGACGTCGAGGCATACGTTGGCGAGTTCGCCGCCGGCCCAGGACAGGCTGGTCGACGAGTTGGGGTGCTCGACCTGGCCACGGGCGAGCCGGTTCCCGTGCGACGCGCGGCGCGGACGGTCAACCATCGCATCAGCGTGCTCGCGTCGTTCTTCGCGTTCCTCATCGACCGCGACACCGAGGACGGCGGCACTTGGGCCGGCCGAATCAATCCGGTCCCGGTGAGGGCCGCGGAGTTGAGCCACTCGATGGGTGGGGGAGGAGACCCTCCACCACGGCGCAAGCGTGCCGAACTGCGACGCCGCGAAGCCCGTGAGCTGCCGGCGGTCCTGGCTCCTGCCGAGGTCGAGCTGCTCGTGGGTGCGGCGAGGTCGTGGCGGGATAAGGCGCTGCTGGTGTTGCTGTCCCGTTCGGGGCAGCGGATCGGGGATTGGAGCCTCGAGCATGGGCGCCACGGGGTGCTCGGGATGAGCATGTCCGATCTGGACCGCCGCGCCTCGACCATCGTGGTGCGGCTCAAGGGCGCACGCGACGAGCACCGTGTCCCGGTCACAGAAGAGTTCTGGCGCCTGTTCGACCTGTACCTGGAACACGAGCGTCGCGACGCCCCGGGCGAGGCCGCATGGGTCGGTTTGCGCCGTGGCTGGCCCAACCCGTTGACCTACGGCGCCTTCGAGGCAGCCCTGCGTCAGCTCGCCAGCCGCACCGGGATCGAGGTCACCGCCCACATGTTCCGCCACACTGTGGCTTCGGGGGTGGTGGCCACCTCCGGGGTCGCCGCCGCTCAGCAACTGCTCGGGCACCGGCACATCGCGACCACCGTCGATACCTATGCCCACGTCGATCAGCAGGCCTTGGTCAAGGCGGTCGGCGAGATCGAGCGGCAGGCCCGAGCAGCAGCCGAGAACGCAGGTCGCATGCAGGCCTTCGGGCAGCCGGGACGGATCGATGGTCCCCGGTATGTGTTCCATTACGACTCCCAGACGTTGGTCGAGTTGGAGGCGGTGGCCACGCCCCGTCCCACCCCGGGCTCGGCGCCCGACGCGGTGGAAGGACCTCAGGCATGACTGGCGTGGTCATCCAGCGGGCCCGCCAGCTCGGTGAGGCTTCCTATGATCGTCAGGTGCTCATCGAGAACCTGGCCGAGCAGATGCGCGGCTGGCGGTTCAACAAGCGCCACGACGATTCCCGGATGCTGCTTGCGGTCGACGCCACCTTCGACGTGCTCGACGGGCTGGAGGGCGCCAGCCTTGCTGAGCGGTGGGCGATCTTCGAGGAGCAGGTGTGGCCGCGATGGCAAGCCGGGTTCGATCGACCCGATCGAGGCACCCGTTGGGGTTTCGGAGTTTGGGCATTGGTGATCGCCCGGCTGGTGCGACCACAGTGGGCGACGATCGCGACCGTGAGGATCGGGGACTGGAGCCGACTGCTGCCCGCCGACGATCCGGTCATCGAGGCCCGGCAACGACTGGCAGACGCGGCCGGATCGTGTTCGATCGGGTCGCCGAAGTCGTACGAGATCGCGATCAACATGGCCACCCGGCTGATGCTGACCCGAGGAGCCGACCGGCTCGACGACCTGTCCGAGAACGACCTGCTCATCCCGCCCTCGGGTATGAAAGGCGGCGACGTCCTGGACGTCCTGCTATGTCAACTCGGAGTCCTCGACCGGACGCCACGATCGGGCACCGCACGCCGCCTTACCGCACCGCGGCACACCGAACGCGAACTCGCAGTGGTCGCCGGGGTGCCGGAGCCGTTCATCGAGTTCGTCGGACTCTACCTGGAGACCTACGCGCGCAGACTCTCGGATTCCTACACGACGCTGCGGGCCAAGGCCGTCGCGCTGAGCCACTTCTTCCGCTACCTGCACGACGCCCATCCCGAGGTCACGTCGTGTTCGCAGATCACCCCGGCTCAGGCGCGGGCATTCGTTCCGCAGGCGAGGGTAGTGGCCCGCGCGACGCAACGCAGTCATCCCCGCAAGGGCACCGAGGACCGCACCACGCCGCACACCTGGCTGGTCGACATCCGGGTGTTCTTCGCCGACATCTCCACCTGGGCCACCGAGCCAGATTCCCCGTTCGCAGGCCACGCTCCATCCAGTGTGGTGCTGACCCGCCATGATCTGGCCGACACCGGCTTCGCCAAAGCCCGCAAACTTGCCGAGGCCAGGCTGACCTCGACGGTGCTGGACCTGCAACGCGAGATCCCCAACATCCGCGCTTTCGCGTTGCGCCGCTGGCACGACGCCCAACAGGCGCTGCGTGAGCATCCCGACGACAAGACCCTGATCGCCGCCGAGAGAGCCGCGTTCTGGGACTGGGGCCTGCTGGAACTGCTGCTGACCAGCGGCCTGCGCATCGAGGAAGCCTGCGAGCTGACCACCTTCGACGTACTGCGACGGGCCCTGCCCGACGGCAGGCTCTACTACCTGCTCCACATCAAACCCAGCAAGTTCGGCCGCGCCCGTGTCATCCCGATCGGCGACCAGCTCGGCCGGGCCATCGCCGAGATCATCCGCCACGTCCGCGGCTTCTACGGCACCGACCACGTCCCGCTGGTCGACCGGCGCGACGAGCACGAGAAACGGCCGCTGCCTCGCGCGCCCTACCTCCTGCAGGGCATCCGGCATCCCAGTGCGGTCAACACCAACACCATCCGCGGCCGGCTGCGGTGGCTGTCCGAACAATCGGGTGCCCGGCACGCCGACGGCGCCCCGTTGATCCTGACCCCGCACGACTGCCGCCGCGTGTTCGCATCCGAGCATCTCAACGCACACACCCCGATCCACGTGATCCAGGCGCTGCTCGGCCACGCGACCATCGACACTGTGATGACCTACGCCAAGCTCTACCCCGACCAGTTCATCACTGACTACCGTAAGGCCATGCGCGGCCTCTACACCGACGTCTACGGCCCCGACGCGAACCAGGCCCCCACCGAGACCGAGTGGGCCGAGTTCACCGCCAACTGCTCCCTACGGGACATGGGCACCCATGTCTGCGCACTGCCCACCGGGGAACATTGCCCCCGCGGGCTCGTCTGTCTGGGCTGCGGTCACGCCCAACCCAAGAAGAGCGCACTGCCAGTCTTCCTTGGGATGCTGACCAGCCACACCCGCGCACTGGACAACGCACGCGAGCACGGCGAACCCGCCGGGCAGATCGCCGCCCGCGAACTCGAGGTCGAACGCATCCGATCCGCGATGCAACGAGCCCAAGAACTCAGCGATGACGCGGGTGAAGCGCTCGAAGCCGCGGCGACTGGCTATACGCCAGCCAGCGTGATCACCTCGCAAGGCACCACTGTCGAGTAGGGAGATCCCATGACGCGGCTCAGGGGTGACGGCCTGAAGTGGCCCCATCTGCGACGCGCTGGTCGCGGCCTTGGCTGGGATGGTCACGATCCGTGAACGGTCGATCGTGCTTGATGTCGGCTCGGTGGATCACGGGGGCCGGGGCTCGTAGTCGTTCCTCATCTGTCCCGGCGGTTCACAGCGGCGCGCCGACTTGGCGGACGCCTGGCCGATCGCTGCAAGATCAGCGTTGAAGACGTGGACCGCGCTCACGAACACTTCCGCCCCGAGCGCTTCAGCCCGTACATCCTCATCGTCACCGAAATGTGCCACGCCTGGACGGATGCGTCGCAGCACGTGGTTGTTCGTCGGGCGCCGACCCCGGGGATGCGCAGGGCGCTGCTCAACGGAGAAGCCAACCACGGTGACATCACCCGCGTGCGCCGAACTTCCGCGTTTCCTCACCTTCCTCATCGCGTTCAGCTACTGTCCGGCTCACGACGCTGCGCTCTGTAGTGGCGATGACGAAACCGCGAGGGGAGCGTCCGCTATCGAAGTTGAGAAGCGGCCCCGGCCAACCTGATTCATCTACTACGCGATAGGACCTAGATCGTCGATGCCCGTCCCGCACTCGCGATGAAGTGCGAGGCGCGCTCGCTTGAGAACGTCGGCATCGGGCATGCCCGCTGCGAGTTCACGTACCTTCCGGAGAAGGCTCTCGCGTTCCACATCCCCGAAGACGAGAAGGAGTCCCAGGCTGTAGGCGCGTCCCGGCGCGTCCAGGAACGTCGTCAGCGTCCTGAGATCCTTCACCACGCCGGCCGGCGACCATGGACGGGCGGCCTTCACCTCAAGAACGACACCGTTGTTGGAAGTCCCGGGTTTGTGCCACACCATGTCGGGCTTCTCTCTACCCCTCATCGTCATGGCGTCAAGGCCGGCCTTGTCGATCTCGCCGGAGAGCAGGTATCCGCAGGGGTTCTCCTCGGCGTTATCGGGACGCGGCAGCGTCAGACGCAGCTGATGATAGAGCTCGTAGCAGTAGACACGTTCTCGGTACCTGCTTTGCGTTCCGGCACCGATCCGGTCGAAGGGCAACTGGAACCAGTTTCTCCCGACCCGCCCGCACGCAATGTCGAGGAGTTCGATGAAGTCCGAGGTTGCCATCGCCTGGGCTCTCGCGGCGGGGATCATCGGGGTCGGTCAGCGCCCGTAGGCGACAAGGCCGTCGGGAGTAGCCAGAACGGTGTTGCCTTCGAACGAGACGCCGTTGACCTCTGCCAGGTCATCAGTGAAGGCGCCGCCAGAAGCCGCCCCAGATATGTCGCAGAGGCTGGCGAGCTGACCGCCGCTGTGCTCGTAAACAGGATTGTCGTTGAAGTAGACAGCCTCCGCGTACTTGAACGACTTGTCGGTGGTGCAGACGAAGACTTGGTTCTTCGCAGTGGTCTCGACCTCACCGCTGGCGAAGTCCACCACCTGGATCCCGTCGGCCGTCTTCAACGCGATGGCGGTGAGCGACGCCATCGGCAGCTTGACGTCAGAGCCGTACAACGTGTCACTGCTGCCCATGTCGACCGACCAGGTCGTCTTACCGGTCTTGGGATCGAACCCCTCCACGGTCGACTGGAGCTTCTTGTACGTGACGCTGAAGTCGCCCCCGTCGTTCAGGCTCACCTGTTGGTGCCCTGACTGCCTGCACCGCACGAAGTTCTCCATGTCCTCGTCCGTGTCGCTGAATGGCGAGCAGAAGGCAGAACTGCCCTTGTCGGTCCAGAGAACCGTTCCGGTCGAAGCGTCGAGGCCAACAGTCCAGTAGCGCTTGAGGTCTGTGTCGCGGTTGGTGAACGAGCCGCGATACGGGACCCCGACGGAGCCCACGTAGACGTCCGACTGTGGGCTGTACTGGAACGACCAGCCATTGTCGGTCGTTGCGCCCGGTCCGAAAATGGCGGACAGGGTGTGCGTCCAGTCGACGCTGCCATCGTGGATCAGGGCGACCGCCTCTTGCTGTGGCGACCTGAGCCCGTTGTCAACGAGGCCGTGCGACGCGATGCTGCGTGGTGTCCATCCGGACGGCATAGGGACTGCCTTGAAGGCGCCCGAGGACAGGTCAAGCTGCATGGGAACAGTCTTGCCGGTGTCGGCGTCGGCGATTGAGACGCAGACATTCTCAGAGTCTGGGCACATGGATGGTGTCGAGCGGAAGTGTTGGGCAGAGACTTTCTTTACCGTCTCGCCTGACTCCGCATCGATGACCAACAGGTCGGCGAGCAACTCATCGTCGTCGTTGCGCGCCAGCAACGAGACGAGCGGCCGGCTCTCCGACCCAACGACCTCGGGCTCGAGAGAGATTCCGGGCGTGGTCCAACTCGGCGTCGCCTCAGTGCTCCAGCGGACGTCTCCAGTCGAGACGTCCAGAGCGGTGAGCCAGAGTCGTTTGCCTCGCGCTTCGTATACGACCGCGACATCACCAGCGGCGACCGGCTGACCGATCGGCCTAATGTCTTCGTCGGTCCATGCCACCTTCAACTGAGCCGGCGGCGCTGCGTCGGGCGTGTCCGTCTTGGTTTCTGAGCTACAGGCCGCCGTGCCCACGGCGACGATCCCGATGAGCGCGCCCGATACCAACTTGAAGCCTCGCATGGCCCCCCCGAGTTCTGTGTTGTGAGGTGTGTGGCTCGCAAACTGTAGGCGAGCCAAAGGCCCAGCGCGGCCGCTTCAAGACTTTCCACCGATCAGTCGGCGCGAGCCATGGCCGACCTGAACTGGGACCGGAGCCGCTGCGGCGCGCGAGCAAGGGCTCGCGAACTCTCGAGACTTTTGGGGGGACGTCGCTTGACCTGCGCAAACAGAGGTCGGGTATAGAGACAAGTTCCCTGTGACGACCTGCTCGATGAAGCGGCCCTCGTGAAGCGCTCCGAGGGTCACGCGGAGTTCTTCGATGACGCTGACGACATGATCTTGCAGCTCTGCCCCATCGAGTAGTCAGAAGTCCGCAAGAGGTCGGTAAGCGGTGCCCTGAAGTGACTCGCACCTGGCTCTCACGGCGCGGGGCACAATCAAGGTGCTACTCGTCACTCTGGAATGTCGGGATAATGGGTCCCAGACGTGCGTCGGCTTGAGGCCAATCATCCGTGACCGCACGATCTCGCCCGGGGTGGGCTTCTCTCCGCGATCGAGCCGGTCGCCACGAGCCGGGTTCGGCGGGTGTCGACTGAGGCGAACCGGGCCGTGACCGGGGCGAGGATGCCGTACCCGGACTGGCCCTTGACCACCTGCCGCCCCAGGCTCTGCCACTGTCGGAAGCCCGCGACGTACGTCGGGCTGGGCTCGGGTACCCGGCCCTCGGTGTACGCCGCGTAATGACCGGCAGCGATCAGCATGCAGTTGTTGAAGCTGCGTGCTCGGAAGCGGGCGGCGAAGGTCAGGGCACGCTGCCAGTCCTCGCTCGTGATCAGAGCGGCGACGGACTCGGCAAGCGTCTCTTGGAGTGCTTCGAGTTTCGACTCACGGGCCGCGAGTGCGCGACCTTGGACTCTCATCAGTGGTCCTCCTACTCGTTGCCAGGAGGTGCGCATCCAACGCCGAAGCACGGCAGGTGTCCCAGCCAGGTCGCTTGCGTCAAGGCTCACGCCGCTGCGAGGGTGCCCGCGCGGAAGGGTGATGCAAGACCCCGCTGACCCCGTAGGTGGTGCAGACTGTTTCGATGGATTGGACACGCGAGGGTCTCGCGTCTACCGGCTTCGAGGGGTTCGTGCCGTTCGCTGACCTGCCGGGCGCGTCAGTGCCTCGCGCTCCCGGCGTCTACGTCGTGCTGCGAGAGCACGACGAAGAGCCTGAGTTCCTGCCGGCGAGCCCCGCCGGACGTTTCAAGGGGAAAGACCCGTCCGTCGATCGACCTGCCCTCCAAGGCGCGTGGGTTCGCCGCTCGCGCGTGCTCTATATCGGGAAGGCGTCAGGCGGCGCCGCAGGCCGCCGCGGGCTTGCCAAGCGGCTCGACGAGTTCCGACGTCATGGAGTCGGGGAGCCGGTCGGTCATTGGGGTGGTCGATACCTCTGGCAACTCAGGGACAGCAGAGCGTTGCTGGTCGCTTGGCGTCAGACTCCGGAGCAAGATCCGGAAGACGTTGAGTCGGAACTCATTGAACAGTTCGTGATGGCCTGGGGAGCTAGGCCATTCGCCAATCGCAAGGTCGGGCGGCGTGTAGCACCAGGGCACTAACGGAATGGCGATTCAGGAACCGCCTGGAGCCCCGAGTTCTGGTACTGCGCAACGGCGGATGCCTGCTCAGACCTGTGGCGCGTAGGTCAGAACGATCGGGCGCGTGGACGCAATATCGACGCCTGGCAAGCATGCCAGGGCAGCGCACACGAAGGAGGAACGCTTCACGTTCAGGTCGTCGGTCGACAGCAACTCCGCATGCGTCAAGCGGCCGCGCGATGTGAGGCGCTGCCACGCTGCATCGAACATCCACGCTGGGACTGGCTGAGGTCCACTCTCGGTGCTGCGGCTTCGCTCGGTTTCGACCAGCAGCCCATCGGTTTCCACAGCAACGATCCAGTTCGGCCGATTCGCGCCGAGGGTGAGGACAGGGTCGTCGGACGGGAGGTGCGCTCGGAGAAGCGCGAAAAGGTCGTCCGGGAACGCTCTAGCGTGTCGTGCCATGTAGGGATCCTTGCAGGACGGACAGTGGCGGCGGAATGCAGTGTGGTGCGGCCGGGTCAGAGTCGACACAATCATCGGCACCGTCTTCTAACCTGCCCCGGTCATCCTGGCGGTGGTGTCGAAGAGGGCGAGTTCGGCGGGGTGCATCTGATGTTGGCAAACGAATGAGCGATTTTTGATCCGCCAGAGCCCCTGCCCGGTGCCGAGTGTGGGGATGAGCGACTGCTCGGTGCCGGTAAGCCCGAGCGCTGCTGCAGTGGCGCCGAGTTGGTCGGACTCTTGCCGGTAGACGATCCGGGTTTCGGCGTTCGCGAGCAGCGAGGACGCGAGGGCGCGCATTGCGGAGCCTTGGTCACCGACGTTGTCGAGGTCAGTGAGTTTGTGGAAGATCAGCATGTTCGCGATCCCGTAGTGCCGCGCCATGCGCCACTGGGCGTCCATCCTGCGTAGCAGCGCGGGGTGGGACATCAGCCGCCACGCTTCGTCGTACACAACCCAGCGTTGCCCTCCCGCTGGGTCCATGAGTGCGGATTCCATCCACGCCGACGCACATGTCATCAGCACGGAGATCAGCGTCGCGTTCTCTGCGACGCGGGAGAGGTCGAGGGAGATCATCGGCAGGGCCGGGTCAAACCTCACCGTGCTGGGTCCGTCGAACAGGCCGGCCAGGTCGCCGGCGACGAGCCGCCGCAGCGCGTGGCCGACGAGCCTGCCGTCCTCGGTCAGGCGTCCGTCGGGGTCATCGAGCCGGTCGGGGGCGAGGAGCCGGTCGACGACCATGGGCAGAACTGGTACCTCGGATCCGCGGACGGTGCGGGCGATGGCGATGTCGACGGCGGTGTGTTCGAGTGGAGTCAAACGCCGCTCGAGGACGGTTTCGGCGAGCGCGCCGACGAGGTCGCGTCGCCGCGAGGCGACTTGGCTGGTCCATTGGGCGTCGTCGAGGCCGGTGGGGCGGTGGCCTTCGTCGAGGGGGTTGAGCCGGTTGGCCATGCCGTGTCCGAGCGCGATGGCCCTGCCGCCGACGGCTTCGGCGACGGGGGTGTGTTCGCCCTTCGGGTCACCGGGGACGTAGACGCGTCGTCCGAATGGGATCGAGCGGGTGTAGAGGCTCTTGGCCAGCGACGACTTGCCGGAGCCGACGATCCCCGCGAGGACGAGGTTGGGTGCGGTGATGAGTCCGCGGGCATACAGGATCCACGGGTCGTAGACGAACGAGGACCTGGAGTAGAGGTCCTGCCCCACGAACACTCCCTGACTGCCCAGGCCGCCCTCGGCGAGGAACGGATACGCGCCCGCAAGGGTGGCGGAGGTGTCCTGATGCCGGGGGAGCCGGAACCGGCCCGGGGTACGCAGCGCGGCTCGGCCGGTCTCACCGGACTTGGGGAGTACGACGGTCTCGCGGCGCTCAGCCTTGAGTTCGTCGTACTCCCGCTTAGCCGACGCACGGCGGGTGTCGCGGTCGAGCGTGACCATCGACCGGGCGGCCGTCTGACGGAGCCTGCGATCCCGACGGCATTCACGGCCCGGTGACACGAGGGTCGACGTATGAAGGCGCTCGTCGTCTCGGTCGATCACAGGGAGAGCCCTACGTCGGGCGGGGCACGTCTCGGGGAGGGGCGCTCGTGCACGCTGGCTTGGTAGGCGATTATCGCCTCGATCTCGTGAGCGCGATCAACGCACTCTCCGACTTGGTGGAGCATCTCGGCAGCGCGGTGGATTTCCCATGACACGCGATACGACGCCGCCCGGCCTTGGTACGCGTCGTCCTTCATCAACGCCGTCGTCTTGGAGGCTTGGACATCATGGAAGTCGCCGAGTTGATGCAGCGACTGGGTCAGCAATGCGAGGGCGGAACTGATCGAACCGAGGACCGAGTAGATCGAGGTCGGGTCCTTGATCGAGCGCGTCGCGTGGGCGAGGCCACGGACTGCTTCACGGAGGTCGTCGGCATCGGCCACCGGGTCGTCTCGGGTGAACGTGGGCATCGAAGTCTCCTCGATCGATGGGATGTCATCGGTGAGGTGCGCGCTGATCCGCAGTCTCGACCGAGCCGGCCCTGGGACCTTTGGAGAAACCGACTCTCGACCCTCGCCGCGTCGATAGGCTCGCCCCCGTTCTGAACCGCAACAGGGGGAATCCACATGCACGCGTTTCGTTTGGCCATCGCGTCCGCGCTCGTCCTCGGCCTTGGGGCTTGCGGATCCGATGAGCCCCTGGTGATGCCCGACGTCACCGGCGAGCAACTTGATGTTGCGCTGAGCGACATCGAGCGAGCTGGATTCGACGATGAGCCTGAGGTGCTCGGGGGCGGCATGTTCGGAGTGGTCGATGAGTCGAACTGGACGGTTTGCGAGCAAGAGCCAGCGGCCAAGAAGGAGTTCTCGGAACAGCCGCGGCTCACAGTGGAGCGCACCTGCGAGGAAGACGACTCTGAAGCCGAAGAGCCGACTGAAGAGCCGACCGAAGAGCCGACCGAAGAGCCGACCGAGACTGCCACCCCTGAGCCTGAGCCAGAAGCCGCCCCCGTCGTCGACATCACAGTCGACAAGCTCGTCGACAAGCTCAACTCAGCCAACTTGGGTGGAATGAAGCTCGGGGACCAGTTCAGACTGACCGGTGAACTGGTGGGCTCCGAGTATTGGACAACTGGGGCATCAGGAGACTTTTTTGTGACCCTGAAGACGAAAGTTGGCTCCGACCTGATTGTCTTTGTCGAAAAGTCCGATGCAGATGAATGGCAGGACGGCACGAAGGTCGAAATGGTCGTGGAGAATGTGGAAGTCACGATCAATGGTGAAACGACCGACGGTTGGCTGCGGGCACGATCGGTGGAAACCCTCTCGGCTGGGACCCCGAAGAAGCCGAAGGGGGCTTCACCTAGCAAGAACCTGCTCCAGGACCTCGCGGCATACGCAGAATTGAACAACACAAGTCTGGGAAGGACCGTGATCGATTCGATCGACCCCTCACCAGGGCGTTTCGACGTGCGATTGAACCCGAGCATGGCTGGGGTAACCGTGCAGCAGGCTCAGATGCTCATCTCGCAATGGAATGAGAACATCGTGGACATGCTCGCCGATGCCGGACGAGGCGCCGGTGACGGCAGTATGAAGTACTACCTCGGTGGTCAGCTGGTAGCCCAGAACAAAGAAGTTCTTGACCCGTGGTCGGTCGAGTTCGAGGGCATTTTCGACCAGTGACCTGAGCCCGATCCCGAACCGGCTGGCAGGTGTTCCTGCATGGAGCAGGCGTGGTCCTGGACTAAACCCTCCGCGCAAGAGGCAGCGCAGCCACGCTGAACGACTGCGCCTGCTGACCCCAAAGTCGCCGGGTCTCGCAGGACGCCTGGATGGCGGCCTGCTCGACTGCGGCCACGGCCCTCTCGAGCTCATCGGGATCGCTGGCGCTGACGGCGACGAGCCCGGTTACGCGCAGGACTCCGTGGCCAGCTGTGAGGTCGGCCTCCTGCTGGAGCACGTCCCGGTACTCGGCCGATTGCTGGGCGTCTTCGATCTGGCCGATCTTCTGACGTTGGGCGGCGTCGGAGATGTATTCGGTCTTCTTCTTCCGGATGTCGCGGGCGGCGCGGTCCGTGCGCATGGGTGTGTAGAGCAGGGTGAATGTGCGGCGTACGCCTGATGACAACAGCAGCGGGGCGAGGAAGCCGGGGAAGACCAGTGAGCGAGGCCATTCGCTGATCCAGAGGACGCAGTGGTGGGCCGAATCGCTGCGGAGGCTGCCCCAGGATTCGGTGACGGCGACGGGGCCGGCGGTGGCGAGGTCGCGGCCGAGATCGCCGTGTCGTTCGAGGGCGCCGGCGACGGCGGGGTCGTATGCCGAGCGCAGAATCAGGGCGAGGTCGCCGGGGGTGAGCCAGTCGCCGGGGGAGAGGTCGGCCGACTTCAAGGCGGCGACCAGGGTGGCCATCTCTTGGAGCAGTACGGCGGCAGCTCCACGCATGCCCCCGCCAGCGGCTCGAGCAGTTCGTCCGGCGGCCTTCATGTCGAGGGAGATCGAGATGGTGGAAGCGTGGCGCTCACCGGCGGGTCCGGCGCGGTCGACGAGGTCGCCGTACGTCCGAGAGGCCCAGGTGTCGTCGTGGATGCCGTGGCGTTCCCACCAGTCGGCGAGGCCTTTGCCGGACTCGGGCAGGGTGCGTTCGCTGACTTGGAGCGACGCGAGGCGTCCGGAGCGGCAAGCGGTGGCCAGCACACGGCCCCACGACACGACGCGCCGCTCTTGTTCTGCGGGGTCGAGGAGCACAAACGCGGGGTGGGTTACTCCGATGATCGCGGTGAGGGTCGCGGCATGCGGGTCGTGGATCATGACCGCCCCGGTCTCGACGTCGACCCATTGCCGGAGCCGGGCAGCGTCGCCGGGGAGTGCGAGCGTTCCGGCGGGTCGGGGTTGGAGGACGCGCCGACGGTAGGTGAGTTGTCCGCCCGTGGAGCGCCACACCCAGATCGCGGCGATGGGCGCCCATTCGATCAGGGTGCGGCCGCCAACCTTCACGAACGCCAGCGTCATGCAGAACGCGATCACGGGGACGGCCAACACCACCGTGCCGACGTACAGGGCCAGGACCAACGCCCCTGCAGCGATACCGACGACGGTCAGTTGCGGGCCGGACAGGCCGAGCAGTACGCCGCGGCGGGTGAGGCGGGAGAACTTAATCGGCGTCAACCCCGGTTCTGACGTTGCGGGGGCGCTCATCGAGTTCCGCCCCGGTCTGGTCGTTCGGGCAGGGTGGTGTCGGCGACATGTGGCGGTACCGATCCGGACGGGGGTGTCTGGCTCGCCTCGGCATGACCGTTGGTCATCGCGGCGACGAACTGTCCCAGCCGTGGCCCGGCTGCTGCGGCTTCCTTCGCGACCAGGGCTCCCGCGCCGACGGCACCACCTGCTGCAGCGCCACCTCCGGATGTGGCCGCGCCACCCGACGTACCGCCGGCAATCCCAGCGCCCCGGCCCGAGCCGCCACCAGCGGAACCAGAAGGAGCAGGACCGCCTCCACCTCCCGACCCCGACTGCCCTTCGAGGACTTTGGCGGGCTGCGAGCCACCGCGGGAGAGGGGGATGGGCATGGGGCGGTTGAGGGCGGACTTGGCTTCCTGCTCGGCGGACATCGCGTGGTACATGTCGAAGCCCATGAAGGCGATGGCCTTGTAGGTCAGGTACGGCGCGAACCCGGCTATCAGCATGAGTACGACGCCGGCGATGGGTTGGCTGACCGATTGCAGGTCGGCGCCGATGGGGGCGGTGACCTGCGCGGTGGCGAGCAGAAAGATCACGACCAGGACGACCTTGGACAGGATCATCGCGATCACGAATGAGGCCCAGCGGGCGACCCAGCCTCGGGTGTGATCCCAGCTCGCTCCGGCGAGGGCGATGGGGGCGAAGGCGATCGCGATCAGCAGTAGCGAGGCGCGGATGAGAAGGCTGAACCAGACGGTGAGGGCGCCGATGATCGCGAGGCTGGCCAGGAAGATCGTCAGGATCATCCCGGCGCCGGGGGAGGCCAGGGTGATGCCACCGATCCCGGCGGCCAGGACCGCGAGCTTGGTGCCCATCTCGTTCATGTTGGTGCCGGCGGCGTTGACGATCCCGATACAGAGCTGGTCGGTGACCTGGAGCGCGGTGGCCATCAGGGTGAGCGCGACGAAGGAGCCGAGGATCGGCTTCGCCAGTCCGAGGGCGGCGCGGGACAGGGCGGCGGGTTCGCGGCGGATCATGCCGCCGATGACTTGGAGCATGAAGAAGCCGAGCATCACGAAGACCGCGATGCCGAACATGATGTTGTAGACCTTGGTGTAGTGCCCGCTGGTCACGTCGACGTACGTGGTGGTGTCGATGGCCTTCCACACCGCGGTGAACATCCATTCCGCGGTGGCGGCCATGGCTTGGGCGAGCCAGTCGAAGGGCGCGGTGATGATCGTGCCGGCGGCGTCGCCGGCGACGTTGCAGACCGTGTAGAGGACGGGGACGTCGCAGACTCCCATGACCTTCTCAGACCCTCTGGCCGACGTTCCAGAAGAAGTTCACCAGCGTCACCGACGCCCCGCAGGCGATGGCAGCGCCGAGGGCGACGAGCACGCCGAGCTTCCCGCGGCCGGCGAGGTGGGGGTTGGAGGAGTTCGATCCGAGGGCCCACACGATCGCGGCGATGATCAGGGCGAGTACGGCGAGGATCAGGCCGATCGTCATTGAGGCGCCGACAATTTTGCGGAGTTCGCCGATGCCAGGCAGGCCGTCGGAGTTCGGGCTGATGGTGATGTCGAGCGGCAGCAAGAGCAGGTGGCGCATGGGAGTCTCCTTGGACGTCGGAGCGGGACGTTCTACAGGTGGGCGCCCACGTCCAGCAGCCAGTTCGCCCAGGCGAGCGCGCTGCCGGTCAGGGTCGCCCCCGCAAGGGCGACGAGGGCGCCGGTCTTGGCCTTCTGGGCGGTGTGCCAGCTACCTCCGTTGGCAGCGAGGGCCCAGGTGGTTGCCGAGATGACGAGCACGAGTACGGCGACGATCAGGCCGTAGGTCAGCAGAGCGCCGACGACCGCGCGGATGTCTCCCGCGCCGCCGACGGCGCCGAAGTTGGGCCCGATGGCAGTAGGAAGCAAATCGACCATGCTGGGCAGGTACGCAGGGAGTGCCTTCCGATGCCCCGGAGTCGCTTCATGGTTGGGTTTGGTCGGGTTGTCCTCCCCTGCGCGGTGCGGATCGCTAACGGATCAGCAGTGACCGCGCATGGGAAGTCGGGCCACTCCACCGTGGGCGCACAACGGTCGCGGTGCAGTGAAGGTGCAATGGGTCGAGGACTGATCGCAACGCACCGGATAGATGACCTTCCCTGATGTCCGAAGGCATCCACAACTCAGCGCAGGCGTCCCTATCGTGCGATACCATTTCAGATGTCCTATCGTCCGTCGAAGAGGAAGCCGCTTTACAGTGGCGACCACCGGCGGCAACCGGACCAGGCCGGAGTTTGGCGAACAGCACGTTCGACTCCCGATCTGCGGGGCCAAAACATTTGAAGAACTCGGACCAGCGGGGCTGTTTGTGAATCCCCGGCGACGGCTGGGACATAGGTCCGAGCGCTGGAGGGCGGTTTGCCGCGGCCAGCAAGGCGGGGGCTCCTTGGCAGCCGTGCCGGGAGCCCCGTGTCTTGCCTGCAACTGCTTGCTAAATCGGCGGCTCGATGGTGGTGGGTTCCGCCTGATCAACCCGGCGCACGTTCGTTGCTTTCAGGTTGCCGAAGCCCTGTTTTGCGTCGAAACTCACCCGTTCTCCTGTCTTGAGGGGCGATTCGACGACTTCGCTGCCGTGCAAGAACACGTCTGGTCCGTCGTCGTCGGGGACGATGAACCCGAAGTCCTTCTCGATGTTGAAGAACTTGATCGTTCCTAGTGCCATGACCGGATCTCCTCATCGCTGCAGCAGCGTCAACAACTCAGCGTATGACCAGGAGCGAGTCGCCGGGCGCCGATTGCTCGATCAGCCGAGTCGGCGAACCGTCATGACCTCGCCCGCGAACTCCCCGATCGTCCCGTAGCGCACGACGTCCCCGGTGCGCGGCGCGTGCAGGATCCGGTCGCCGCCGACATAGATCGCGACGTGATGCGGACCGCTGGCTCCGGGGTAGCTGAAGAAGATCAGGTCGCCGGGCTGCTTGTCCGCCCAGGCGATGCCACGGCCGGCGCGGATCTGGTCGCCGGAGTAGTGGGGGAGAAGGATCTGCCCGTTCGAGGCTTGATGGGCGGCGTACAGGACGAGGCCGGAGCAGTCGAAGCCGCCGCCGGTGGGTCCTTCGAAGTTGCCGCCGCCCCAGACGTAGGGGAGCCCGATCTGCGGAGCCGCCGCGGCGATGAGGGCGCCCGCGAAGCCTTCAGGCAGGTTGATCGGGATCTCACCATCCCCGCCGTCGGCGCAGGCGAGGCCCGGATCGAGTGCGACTCCGCTGAGCGTGGCGAGGATGGCTTCGGCTATGGGCTGGTTGACGGCGTACCGATCCGGATAGGCGGAGACCTGCACGGACTGCGCTGCCTCGCCTGGCTCGAGGGTCTGCCAGTCGGGGATGTCGAGGAGGCCGCGGGGCGAGCCGTGGTTGGGGCCCGTGGGTCCGCCGTAGAAGGCGCGTGAGGACCACACGGGGTCCATGAGGTTCTTCACGATTCCCCATCCGGCGGTCGGGCGTTGCTGGAACAGGCCGAGGGAGTCGTGCTCGCTGCCGTCGCCGTCGTTGGGGAACTTCGTTGAGCCGGGGTACGCGCTGGTGTTGGAGAGCACCCCTATCGACGACTCCGTCAGGGCGATCATCAGTGCGATGAGCTGCCCGCGTGCGGGGATGTCCTGAGCCTTTCCGGTGGCGATGATGGTCGCGGCCCGGGTGAGTTGCTGTTCGGTCAGGGTGACGCTCTGACCGTTGGTATTGAGCGCGCTCAGGGTCTGGGGGACAGGGCCATCGACTGCGAGGCTGCCTGCGCCTTGGTCGTCCCACATGCAGGTGCCTGAGCCCGCGACGGCGGGGCTGACGAGCGTGGCGACTCCGACCACCGCTGCGCCGGGGGCCAGGAGAACGAGCCCCGCGGCGACCGCCAGCAACTTGATGCCCATGGCCGACTCACCTCAGCGGGTTGTCGAGTTGAGACAGGCGCAGCACCTGACAGCGATCGAAGGCCGGTGGGCAGGCGACGAAGACGGTGAAGGCGACGTCGTACGACATCTCGGCCGGTTCGCCGTCCCACACGCCAGCCCGGTGACGGGTGCCGATGATGGTCACGGCGGTGGTGCCCGGACGGAGTTGGCCGCGGGCTTGATCGAGCGCGGCCGCCCACGAGTCGGGGATGACGGCTTCTTCGATCGTCAGTGACTGGGTGACGTTCATGGTCGCCAGGTCGAGCCACTGCTCGATGCCGGGAATGTACGTAGCGACGTCGGTCAGCAGTCCGGGGGTCTCCTCACCCGACGGGTCGGCGTCGGCGAGTACCGCGGCGGTGTAGTCGGTGGGGAGGAGTCCTGAACTGGTGTCCCAGTCGAAGAGGGACGTGGCGACGGTTCGCGCGTACGCGATGGGGTCTGAGGTGCGGGGGAGGGAGCGGTCTTCCACGGCCACGGTCTCTGGTGGCGTCACGTCGACGGGTTCAACCACGACCTGGGTTGGCTCGCTGCTCGTGGGCCGCGCGTCCCCGGGTTGTCGTACGAGCCCATAGATCCCGACGGCCATCGTAGTGCCGGCGAGGACACCGACGAGGATGAGAAGGATCTGGCGGCGGGTGATCTCGAGCATGACGTCTCCAAGTGGCGGGGCGGGTGACGTCGGTGAGGTGTGCTTCCTATGCCGTGGCGAGGGCGTTGCGTGCCTCGCGCAGTCGGTCGGCGAAGTCGACGGTCTCGGCGACGACGCGCTCGAACCGCTCCCACTCCTCGACACTGAGCGGGACGGCGAGGTCATGGGGGTCGTACAACTGCGACCAGCCTTCGAGTTCGGTCCACATGAGGATGAAGGAGCGCAGGCTGCGGTGGAAGGGGGTTCCGGTGGGCTTCTTCTTCAGTGCCCGGACTCCCTTGCGGGCGTCTTGCTGCCGTACGCGTGCCACTGCTTCTTCGCCGAGGCGTTTGACGTCATCGGGATCCGGGGCTTCTGGGTCCGGTGTAGAGGCGAGTTCGACGGCTGCTCGTACGCGCTTGTAGGCCGGCTCGACGGGGGCGTCGTTGTCGATCTCGGTGAGCATGTTGCGTGCGAATGTGCGGATCGATTGGGGCTGGTTGGGGTCGTTGAGAGACGCGTCGGATCCAGTTGATCTGCTCGAGCCGGGCGAATGACTGTGTTCCGGTGATCAGGCGCGACGCCTGGATCCGTGAATAGCCTGACCCTCGCGGTGCTGTGGGGCCCTCAGCACCGCTCATTCCCCCGGAATCGCCCTCGGCTCCGAAACGCGACGCCTCCTGCCGGCGCTGCCCTTCCTCGGCCATGAGCCGCTTGACTTCGTCGTACAGCTCGGCGGTCTCCAACGGGGTGAGCGGCTTGCGTTGCTCGTTCTCGTCCTGCTGGGCGAGCAGGTGCGAGAGTCGATCGGATATGCCGGAGCGGACCCATACCTTCAAGGTGGTCCAGCCGAGCCGGCGTACGGCCTCCAGTCGACGCCACCCGCACACCAGCACCCCGTCAGGGGTGATCGTGATCGGTTGGAGCAGGCCCACTTCCTCGATCGATCGTGCGAGCGCGTCGATGTCGCCGGCCTGCTTGCGGTGGCGGATGCCGACGGTGATCGAGTCGATGGTTCGTTCGAGCTCAATATGGCCCTTGGAGTCAGGCATCGACGCGCCTCGCCGTCTTGGGCGCAGTCTCGCTGACCTCGCGGACCAGCCCGTCGTCTGCGAGGAACTCCTTGATCTCGTATCCGCACAGGAACAGCGTCAGGAGTCCATGCCCGGCCCGGGTGTGGCGGTACTCCGGCTCGGGGCACCCCAGTACCAGGCGTAGCAGGGTGGCCCACGGGCGCCGGTCGAGGTCGAGTGCTGCGCGGCCGGTCTCGTCACGCCGCAGCAGGGAGTGGGCAGCGGGACGGTTCTTGGATTCCGCGAGTCGTGAGCAGATGTAGTCCACCGCACACGTTGCGGTGTTCTCGGGCCAGCCCAGAGCGACGAACAGCTCGATCACCATGTCGGTGGCCTCGGCCGGGGTGGTGGGCTTCTCCTCGCCGGGCTTGGGCGCTGGCCGGTCGTCGACGATGCCCTGGAGCGCCGGCGTCCGCATGGCGGGGTGGTACTCCAAGACGTCGTTCTCGTACTCACAGAACCGGCGCGCGTCATGACGACCCCACATGACGTGTCGCCGCGCCTGCGGGTTCGAGCACAGCAACCCGTTGGCACGTTCCTCAGCGATGAGGCTGACTTGCACTGCTCGGGTGACGACCGCCCACGGATCCTCGGCGATGCGGACCGCACGGGTCCGCATCGCCTCGAAGGCGGCGTACGCAGAATCCTCGGGCTGGCAGCTGTGGTTGATCGCCAGCCAGCGGTACTTGCGAATGGTGAACTGCATCAGCCGTTGGGCTTCGGGATCCGTACGCCAGGACCAGTGGCCCACGCTGTCGAGGTCGTGGAGCCGCTGCAGAACGTGCCGGAGGCCCTCCGCGGTCGCGAATGATTCGTTCATAGTCCGATGCCTTCCTCTCGTGGAGTAGTGCGTTCCGGGCGCAGCGACTGGCCGATGCCGCGACGCGCTGCCCGGGTCGCGGTCTTGGGGGTACGACGGGCGCGGCGAATGAGCTCGGTCTGGAGGTCGATGCCACGACCGATCAGCGGCCCGGTGAAGCTCGCCAGCTCCGTCGGACGGATCCACGCCACGCGCCTGGAGCTGGTACCCGTCGGCGGCTGGGCCTGCGTCAGGGATGGATCAGCGGCGTGGGCGAGCTGGTTGACGTCGTGACTGGCCTCGGGGGAGTACGACGTCTCCGCCGGCGAGTAGTTGTGCCGGCGATACTCGGCGTGGGTGTTCATCGCCTGATCGCCTCACTGACTTGGGTAGGGCCCGGGCGGCTCGCTCGAGGCCGGGGGACCGCGATCCGGTAGGCCGAGTTGATGGTCGACTGGACCTCGCCTCGGGAGAGTCCGGCCTGAAGTCCGGCGTTGCCGACCGTGGCGAGCGCGACGTCCACTGGGTGACCGTCCTCGACGAGCCGACAAGCGGCCCAGAAGAGGCCCTGGTTACGCCCGCCCTCGGGTTGAGCGGCCATCCACTTCGCCAGGCGCTCAGGCCTGGTCCCCAACAGCGGAAGCGGGGGCCGGACGTTCGGGGTTCGCCGGGGTGGGTCCAGGAACCCTCGAAGTCTGGTCGCGTCCAAGGGGCTCGCGTTGTGGTCGGCGACGGCGATGACCTCGTACGGCGTGAGCTTGCCGCGGACTTCGATGCGGGAGGGCGGCGCGATGACGTACCCGCCGTCGCCGCGGAAGTCGATGTGTGCCCCAGGGACCTGCCAGCACCGCTGCTCATCACCGGTGGGTGGGTAGTAGGCGTGCATGCCGCCTGAGGGGGTGCGCACCAGCCAGCCCCAGCCCTTGGCCTGGCCCTTTCGGTGGGCGTGGTCAAAGGCCGCGTAGCCGCTCCCGGAGTCGTGGACGTCGACGTCAACGACCAGGACGCCTGTGGCCGTGCCAGTCGGCAAGCCGATGTTTGCGTCGGGAGTACGTCGCCACCAGCGCTCGATCGTGGCCCGGGACGTAGTCGCGTCGTGGAAGCCGTTCGCGGTCAGTGGCTGCTTGCCGCCGGGCACGCATGGGAAGACAGGAATGCCGATGCTGGCGTAGCGATGGGCTGCCTCAGCCAGTGTCGGTGCCGACGCGATGCGCGACATGGTGCCGGTGGACCAGCGCGGGACGGTAGAGACGGAGTCGGACATGCCGCCGAGATTGCAACGTCAGGTACGCCCGATTTCGGGTCTCGCGAGGGGGGAACCTGAGGGGGGAACCTGCGTTTCCGCAGGTCAACAGGTTCCCCCCGAACGCTTCAGCGATTCGCCTCAGCACCCTGAACCAGAGACTCCGAGCCTCATGTGCCCTGCGCTGTAAACCCCGATCGGACGTGGATGAGGGCAACTTGGATCGACAAATGGCATCGGTCCGCCTGCACCTCGACGAGCTCGCCTCGACACATGGATATCGTGGTCTAGGGCTAAGCCTCGGAGGATGCGATGAAGGTCATCAAGCGGTGGGCGTCGATCCTCCGGGAACGTCCGTGCTTCCTCGACCCATCCTCGCTTCCATCACGAGCCGCCTATTTCGCGACACGCTTGGCGGCACTGGGCGTGGTGACGGTCGCGTAGCCAAAGAGACGGCCGGTGACCTTGACCTTGATCTTCTTGCCCGCGTAGCTCTTCTTGAGCTTGAGGCTGGGGTTGGATGCCCCCTTGATCTTCTTGCCGCCGACAAACCACTGGTAGGTGAGTTTGGCCTTCACCGCTCCGCCCGTCCAGGTGCCGGCGTTGACCGTGAGTCTCTTGCCAGCCTTGGCGTTGCCCTTCAACTTCGGGGTTTCGACCGTCAATTCACCAGCCGTGACTGTTGAAGTCGTCGCCGAGGAACCAACCGTGGTGGTGTAGCCATTCCTGCTTGCGGTGACCCGCAGGCTGATCGTCTGACCAACCGCGTCAGGAGGCACGATCAATTGCGCACCGGTGGCGCCGGGGATCGCCGTGCTGCCCGCGAACCACTGATACGCGAGCAGGTCCGGCGTGGGGGAAAGACCCGACTCCGCAGCTGTCGTTGGAGACGCACGCAGTGTCTGCCCGACCTGTGCCGTTCCCGTTACTCCTGGTGCCAGCGCGCCGACAAAGGCACCCGGCGCGACCGTGACGGTGCGGGTGGCAGAGGACTGCTTGTATTGGCCATCGGTCACCTTGATTGCCGTCACGGTCACCGTGCCCACGTCGACGACGCTGGCTGATCCGTTGGCGGCCACATCGAGCACGCCATTGTTCGCGGGGACGGAGTAGGTGACTGCTCCGGTGCCGGACCCCCCGACCGTTGTCAGCGTGAAGTCGGCATCGCCGTAGGTCAGCATGCCCGGATCGGTGATGGTCAGGGTGTCCTGATCCAGCTTTTCGGTGGCGGGGAACGTGTAGCTCGCAGTCATCGTCTGGCCTGTGTTGGACATGATCTGGGCAGCCCTACCGTTGATGACGGCTCCGGACGTTAGACCTCTGAAGGTGAACCCGGCGTTTGCCGTGAAGGTGATGCTCGCCGTATACGCAGTGTCGAGGGCAGCGTTACCCGAGGCGGGGTTTGAGCCACTAGCCCAAGTGACCGCGCTCGCGATGTACGACGCGTCTGGGGCCAATGAGGCATCCGTGTCGAGCGCAACACCCGTTTCCGGAACATCCAATGCTGCCGCGGCCTCACTCAGCCGCAGCAGTCCCCCACGGACCGGAGTGAGGCTGCTGGTGCTCGAGCCGTCACCGAACTGCCCCTGCGCGTTCCCGCTCCACGCGTAGATGTCACCGTCAGTGGTGTAGGCATAGGCGGTGCCGTTTCCGGCAAAACCCTCAGCTGTGGCGAGCTGGGTGGCCGTCTTACCCGCCATCGCGCTCAGGTCGACTGAGACAGGGGTCTTGCGGGTAGTGGTCGAGCCGTCTCCGACCTGTCCATAGTTGTTCCTACCCCACCCGTAGATGCTGCCGTCAGCGGCCAGCGCATAGGCGGTGTCCTGCCCGGCCGCGATTTCGGTGATCGTGTCGCCGACCATCGCGCTCATGTCTACTGCGACCGGCGTGTGCCTGGACGTGGTCGAACCGTCGCCGATCTGAGCTAGGCCGTTGTACCCCCATGCGTAGATGCTTCCGTCAGAAGCCAGCGCATAGGAGGTGTTCAGTCCGCCGGTCATCTGGATGATGGCGTCGCCCGCCATCGCACTCATGTCTACCGCGACCGGGACAAGGCGGTTGTTGATCGGGCCGAACGAACCGTCACCAACCTGCCCGGCGCCGTTGTACCCCCACGCGTAGATGCTTCCGTCAGTCGCGATTGCGTAGGCGGTGGAGGAGATGCCAGAGGCAATTCGATTGATCGTTTTTCCAGCCATCGCACTCATGTCGACCGAGACCGGTGTCGAGCGATTGGTCGTTGACCCGTCACCAACCGAGCCGCTGGCGTTGTGCCCCCATGCATAGACAGTGCCGTCCGAAGCGAGCGCGTACGCGGTCAGGCGACCGGCAGCGATCTGAACGATGGTCTTGCCAGCCATCGCGCTCATGTCGACGGACGGGGAGCTGGTTGAGCCGTTGCCGAGCTGTCCGTGACCGTCGTTGCCCCACGCATAGATGCTGCCATCAGACGTAAGCGCGTACGCAGTGCCGTCGCCGGCCGCGATTTGTGTGATGGTTTTGCCAGCCATGGCGCCCACATCGAGCTGCCCAGTGCTAGACCCCCACCGATAGATCTGGCTGTCAGCAGTGAGAGCGTAAAGAGTTTCGAATCCAGCAGCGATCTGGGTATAGGTCGGAGCAGCGGTGGCGGCCGAAGCGCCTACCGCACCCACCGTGAGACCCGCCAGGGTCAGCGCTGTGGCGAGTACAGAGGCCGCCCCAACCCGCCAGCGCCGCGATACCGAGCGCTTTCGAGAAACAGGTGGAGCAGTCAGGCCATGACGGTCCTGATCGTGGTAGGTCACTGGCATTCCTCATGAACGGGCACGGGGCAATGCGATACAGGTCCCCCCGCGCAGGGTAGTCCGTTTGGGTACCCAACAACGCCACAAGGGTCAACGGTGATGGCGAAGTGGAGATCGGTGCCGTTCCCGTGCGACGACGTCCGTGCGTGTCGGGCTTGACCATCTGGCACGCCAGCACCGAACGGCCTGATTCGAGTCACTGTGCGGCGGCTTCGGGGCCGCGCTGATCGAGTCGGCAGAACATGGTCGGAGCGTCGAGGTGCTCCTCACCCGGCAGAACTGGATCGCGCGGGTGACCACACGCGTTGCCGGATGACCTGAGTGGAGCGCTCCGGGACGTCGACGGGCCCGAGGTCGTCGTCGGAGCGGTTCAGAACCCCCTCGGCGAGGAACTGGTCGGCCGCCTCGGCATCGCCACTCGCCTTGCCGACTGCGATGAGATCGAGTCGGCTCGTCTCGTCGTACGGCGAGGCGAGGTGCCCGGTTTGGCAGGCGAATCGAGCGACGTCGAGGTCGCCGACGCTCAGTGCATGGGTCACCACAACGTGGGCTGTGTCGACGATGGCGCACGACATGATGTGGTCAAGGCGCTCGCCCTCCAAGAGCCAGTTCCAGCCGGTGGACCTCAGGTCGGTGAAGGGTTCACCTGTGACGAAGGTGAGGGCCGTTTGAAGGTCGTCGATGCCGGCCTCGCCGCGGCTCTGCCCTCTGGTTCGCAGCCGGCGAAAGAGATCGAGATCCGTGGCCACGCCGTTGAGGACGTACCTCGCTCCCTCGCCGGCGACGTGGGTCTGTCTCGCGTTGGGGAGGTGGGCCTTGCCGGTTCGCTTGTCCGCGCCGAGCCAGCCTCGGAGGATGCCGATGTCCTTGCGTGCTCGCTCGGGCTGGATCCCGAACGCATCACTGATCTCGTCGGCGGTTACCCCGCCCGGCCGCAGGGCTAGGTAGGCGAGCAGTTCGAGGTAGAACGGTCGGCGGTGAGCCATCCTGTGGGGGTCGCCCAGGGTGCGGGCGGAGACAGGGCCGAGCAGGGTGAGCTTCGGCCCCATCAGGTGGGGGGATTGCCAGCGGGCGACGTCTTCGTCGAGGTATGGGTCCGATTCGGACACTTGCCCTTGAGTCGCCTCGGTGACGACGGGTGCTAGGACCTCGACATCTTCACGTGTGGTGGCGGCGACCTTCTCGTAGTCCGCTGCGTCCAGCGGCAGGAGGGATCGGTCTCCGGCGGGACCGTCGGGCCTGGGCTCTGTCAGGGCAGGAGCAAGGGCTCCGCCAACCGTCGTCACCTGATCGGGGGCAAGCGCGGGAGCGGCTTCCTCGGGGACCTCGCGGGTCAGATCGACGAGGGTCGAGCAAGCGATGGCCTCTTCGGCCGAGAGGCCGGCTGCGGTGATGTTGAGCCCGAGTTCGGCGCAGGCGAGGTGGCCGGCACTGTCGACAGAGAGTTGGGGCCACGCCTCCGAGGCATCGACAGAGACTGTGACGATGGCTGCGCCGACTCGCCCTGGGTATGCGGTCACGACCTTCTGAAGCGTGTCGCGTTGAGCAGCGGCTGCCGAGGTGATGACGACTCGGAACTGGTCAGGTTCCATGGCGGGGTCTTCGGCCTCAAGGCCGGTGACGAGTCGTCGAGGAAGTCCGTCGTCGACTCGGCGTGGTGGTGATGCCGCGAGTCGGATCGATCTCGGCGAGCTCGCTGGCAATACCGATCGTGTCGATCTCGACGAGGGTCGACCACGGGTTGAGGGAGAGCTCGGCGGTCAGGTGGCGGCCAAGAGCGTCAGCACGTTCGGGGTCGCCGGTGACGGCGACTGCCCGTAGCTCCTCAAGGTTGACCAGGACGAGGGAGCCCGCGTCGTTCACGCCGAGACTGACGAGCAGGGGATACGGCGCAACGTCACCGCTTGATTCAGGCACGTCGGCGCTCTGATCGATTGACCAGGTGGTCTGCTCCCCGACCCAGGGCCCGGGCAGTTCGGAGGCTTCGGTCAGATGCAACGTGATCGCTGTGGCACTCAACTCGACGGTGCTCAGGCGTGGAACTTCAGAGCAGGAGGACGAGAGTGAACGGAGTGCCCGGTCGAGCACGTCGACTCGCGGCGCAGAGACCGAGCCAGTCAGGTGTGCGGTCTTCTCAAGGTCGAGCAACTCGGGCGGCGGTGGAACGAGGACATGACCCGGGGTGCGGTAGCGGAGCTGGGTACGACGATGCTGCCGCAGGACCAGCAGCAGTGAGCCGGCCAGCACGGCTCCGGCGCCTGTGAGTCCGACGAGTGCCCACCCGGGCACGACGAAGTCACCGGAGTCGTCGACCGCCGCCGCTGCGGCGTCGGTCTCAGGCTCCTGGGGAGCAGGCTCGGGCACGGCTGTTGAGGGAGTGGTCTCCGCTCGATCCCGACCCTTCTCGGATTGCTCGTCCTCCGACCTGTTCCGCGACGCTTGTCGCGGCAGGGTCAGCTTCCAGTTCGGCAGGATCAGGTCCGGATCCTCGAGGTGCCGTCCGTCGGGCTGCACGGTGTCCCGCGATGCCTCGAAGATCTTCGGATACGCGTCAGCATCGCCGAGCTCGCGCTGGGCGATCTCCGACAGGGTGTCGCCCGGCTGGACGACGTACTGGTCTGCCTGGTCAGTCCCGCTCTCGTCGGGGAGACGGAGGATGAGTCCGGGGTCGATGAAGTCGGGCTGACCGTTCAGCGCTGACTGGTTGAGCGCAACGATCTCGTTGTAGCGGGTGCCGTCGCCAAGATGTTGCTCGGCGATCTTCCACAGGCTGTCGCCACGTTTCACGGTGTAGGAAAAGGTCGGGTGGCTCGGGCGAAGTCTCCTGCACGGCAACGGGGGCGACGACTCAGGCGAGGCAGCAGGGGGTGTGGCGGCCGGCGCGACAGACATCAACGCCGCGGCAGCGGGCGGCGTACTCAGCGACGAGGAAGCGATCGGCGCGCTCACGAACAGCAGGGCGGCCACGGCCACGAGACGCCCCGCAGCGAGCTGCGGAACGGTGAAGCCGGGCAGGCGTAGAGCGGGCATTCCGCGCAGTCTGGCGAGGGTTTCCGTGCCCAGAGTCACCACCATGACGGCCCAGGCGATCCATGCCACGCCGCTGATGATGACCAGAGCGAGCGTGCCGTCGTCGGGTGCGGTGAGCCGAGACCAGCTGAAGTCGGAGGGAGTTGGCACGGCATCCGTGGCGATGAGGATGAAGGGTGTCCCGACGATGAGGAAGACGATCGCGAGACATGCCACGAGTCCAGTCAGTCGAGCCTTGAGTGCCGTCATTGTTCTGTCCCCCCGAGGCTGCGGATGAGTCGCGCCGTTGCTGATCCGGTCACGGGCAGACGGTTGATTCCGATCAGGCCGAGGAATCGTGGGTGGTAGGTGTCGGTGACCTCGACCGTCAGGTTGGTGCCTCCGGTGACGGCAACGGATCCTTCGACATGTGCTGCGCTCAGGTAGGCGCGGGCTGCTTGCGAGGCAGCGACGGCGTCGACCCGGACAAAGTCACCCGAGATCGCCGGAGCGGCCTGCACCTGTTCGCCCCCGGCTCGTGCTGCTTGGGCGGCGAGGTCGTGGGCACGCTGCTGCGCGTGCACCTGTCCGCCTAGGTCAACTGCGAGGCCGACCAGGACGATCATCGACAAGCTCGTGATCGCCAGCCAGATCGTGATCGAGCCGCGTTCATCGGACCGGGTCATGGAGTGCGCTCCCGCCATGTGTCGAGGGGGCTGCTCATGGAGGCCCGAAGGAGGCGACTCCCAGGAACCCCGGGGATGCTCAGGTCGGAGAGGTCGAGGCGACATTCGACGGTCACGTCGACGGACGCATCGCGACCCACGGCCTGGGTGAATGCCTCGACGTCGACGCTCACGTCGACGTCAGTGCACGACAGATCCTGGTTGGCGAGGCTGGTCTCGAGCTGCCTGACGAGCGGCCTCGGCCGCCGCGGGTGCGGAGCGAGCCAGAGAAGCGGAGCGCGCGGCGTCGGCAGCGGCAGATTCGAGCGCCTGGTGCGCGGTCGCCGTACGTCCTCCCATGATGATCAGGGCGACGAAGAGGGCGAAGGCGGGTAGGCCGATCACGGCCTCCAAGGAGGCCGAACCGCGTTCCTCTCGCCGCGTCACGAGAGTCGCTCCACGGGCATGCTGGCGGATTGTCGGATCTCTGGCCGCCACCCCGGAATCACGCTCAGTGAGTACCCGCTGACAACGACGGTCGCTCGAGCCGCGGTGCGGTCCGCGGTCACCGAGGGCGACGTGAGTACGTCATCTCCGCCGGCCACCTCGACGAACTGCCGCGCGGCCGAGATGCCGGGCGCCTCCCTCCCATGCTCTGCGGCGGCAACGCGAGCGCCCTCCTGCGCGGCGGCGATCGCCACGGTTCGGGCATGGTGATACAGCGCGGCCTGCATCCCCAGGAAGAGGACCGCCATCAGGGCAGGAAGCAGGATCACCAGCTCGATGCTCACCGAGCCGCGATCACTGCACCTACTGGATGTTGCCGGCCTGCGTCGTGACATAGGTCCGGATGGCGACCACGACGATGCCAGCGATCGCGATGAAGGCGACGGCCCAGATCACGTGCTCGATCGTGACCGAGCCGTCCTCCGTTGGTCCGTTCGTGTCGTACGTCGATTGCCCAGCTGTGCTGCGACCAGCAGCGTCAGAATCCATCTCATCGGTTCGTTCCTCTCGTTGTTGCCTGTCAGGTGTTCCCGAACATCCGAAGCAGAGACGGCGCAACCAGAAGCGCCATGAAGACCACCCCGAGAAGTGATCCGGGGATCGACATCCGCTCACCGACCGCGTTCGCCTCGGCAAGCTCGTCGTTGAGCATCGCGTTACGCATGGCGCCGGATCGCGCGCGAAGAGTCGCGTAGACGCTGGCGCCTTCCTCACCCGAGAGCCGCATGATGTCGGCGAAGTCATTGAGCTCGGGAAGGCCGAGCTCGTCAGCAAGAGCGTGGAGTGCGTCCCACGGAGGCAGGCCGGACCAGCGGGAGCGCGACAGTTCCTCGCTCAGCCTGGTGAAGACCCACGAGTCACCGATCTCGGCAGACGCCTCCATGGCCTGACGAGCTCCCGACCCGCTGTTGCGCTCAAGGGCGACAAGATCGATGTAGGCACCCAGCGCTCGCTGGAACTCGATCCGCGCCTCCTTCGCGTCATCGATGGCGTTGTAGTTGGGCAGGAAGAACATCACCGCCGCCATCGCGAACGTCGCCAAGGTCGGGATCGCGATTGGCAAGCCCAGTCCGATCACCTCGAAGAAGAGCCCCAGCAACGGCACCAGCGCGAGGCCCAATCCGGCGAAGACGAGCTTCTCGCCGTAGAACCGCGCCAGCGGGATCCGCAGCAGCGCCAGCTCTCGATGCGGCGTCCGGATCCACAATCCGGGGGGCAGCACACGCATCGCCCACGCACCCACCCGCTCCTGCGGCGTGGTTGGGGCTGCGCTGGCCTGTAGGGCGTGAGATCGGGCCGGAGCCAGGCGGTCGAGCGCATCCGCGAGATCCGGGTGTGCCGGAACCAGACGTACGACGAGCAGCGCCACGCCGAGACCCATCAGTCCACCGGCCACCAGAACGAGCTGCAGCCCGGTGATCACGCGACGGCCCTGCGAGTGTCAAGGAAGCGAGGGAGGGTCTTACCGATTGCCATCCGCCGCATCCACACCAACGTGCCCACGTAGGCGGCGAGCAACACGGCCAGGATCACCTGCCCGATCGGGGAGCCGTATGGCTTCACGTAGTCACCCGAGACCGCGAGGATGAGCAGGGCCGAGGCGCTGATCAGGGTGACCCAGCGAGCAGTCGCTCGTGGCTTGGCACGATCGGCTTCGACCTGGCGTCGCGAGCGCACATCGGCAGACACCGACTCCGCCAGACCCTCCAACACACTGGCCAGACCGGCGCCGCGGCGACGGGCTCCAAGGATCAGGTTCGCCGCGATCAGGTCGCCCGTGGAGTCATCGAGTTCGTCCGCGAAGGCACGGAGCGCATCCTCGGTCACCCACCGCGCCCGTAGCCGTGACACCAGTCGGTTCACCTCACCTGCGATCGGCGCGGGAGTGGACCTGAGTGTCGCCACGAGCGCCTGCTCGAGCCCGACGCCCACGGTGAGCACCCCAGCCAACGACCGGGTCCATTCCTCCATGGCCTCGAGCCGCACGATCCGGTCAGCCGCATCCGGCGCCGTGAGCAACATCGGCAACCCGACCGCGGCGACTGGACCGAGCAGCAGCGCCAGCACCCAGCCGGTGACCAACCAGCCGAGGACGCCAGCGGCCAGGCCGAAGGCCAGAAGGATCCGGGTCCGGCGTGAGATCGTGCGACGCGCGCGGCGTGGTGCCTTGGGCGTCACCGGAGTGCGTTGAAGCCCGATCGCGAGCGCGATAAGACCGCCGACGATCAGCGCACCGGCAAGGGCAGGGACCATGACGATCACGACCGCACTCCCTGCCCCGTCAGATACGCCGACAGGTCGAAGCCGTGCTCGACCAGCGCTTGATAGGTGTCTGGGAGAACACCGGGTACGGCGACTCCATCCGGGCCGGCCGCGAAGACGTGGGTGGTGGCATAGCCGGTCTCCCGTTCACCTGGATCGATCGCAACGATCTCGGCGACTCGTCGAACCCTCGTCGACACCCCCGCCCGGGTCGTCGTACGCATGTCGAGGTGGACGATCAGGTCCAGCGTGGCGGCCAGCTTGCCGGTGGCCAGGGTCTGGGTGACGTGGGGGCCGGCTTCCATGGCGCAGGTGACGAGCTTGCGGACCGCAGCGACGGCATCAGAGGCGTGGGTGGTCGAGATGGAACCGGTCCCGGACTCCATCGCCTTGATCATCGCCCAGATCTCGCGCCCGCGGACCTCGCCGACGATCTGGCGCGAGAGGTTGAACCGGAAGGAGTCCGTCAGCGCCTCGTCGAGGGTGAACTCGCCGGCCTGCCGACCGTCCGGACCACGCTCGCCCGACCCCGGGCGCGACTCCCACGCATGGACCATGTCGTGGTGGGGCAACTGATGGAGGTGCAGCTCATACTCCGTCTCGAAGGTGCCGAGCGCTTCCAACGAATCGATCTCGCCGCACAACGCACGCACCAAAGTGGTCTTGCCGGCACCCTGGCAGCCGGAGACGACGATCGACTTGCGTGCCCGTACGGCAGCCCGGAGGAAGGAAGCCGCCACCGGGGTGAGCATGTCTCGCGCCACGAGGTCGTTGAGAGTCACCTGCATCAACCGGTGACGGCGAATCACCACAGAAGGACGAGGCGTGACCCACGCGGCAGCTGCCAGCCGAGCGCCGCCGTCGAGCCGCATGTGGAGCCGGGGTTGTGCCTCGGAGAAGGCACGGGCATTGACCTCGCTGCGGGAAGCGAGGAAGACCAGGAAGTCGATGAGTTCCTCGTCGGAAGCCGCGACGGGTGGGCCAGGAAGGATCGTCCCGTCCGTGAGCTCGAGCCGGACCTTGTCGTGCCCGCTGATGATGATGTTCTCGACCCTGTCGTCGTCGACCAGCGGCTGCAGACGACCGAGTCGGAAGAGCGAGTCGAACACCGCCCGAGCGAGTGTCTTCTGCTCGACCAGCGTCCAGGCAGCGGAGCCGGCATTGACCGCCTCGGCCATCGCCGACTCGACCAGGTCGAGCACGATGGCGCGGCCGTACTCCTCCTGGGATCCCTTGTCGAGACGGCCGCGTTCGGCCGCGACCGCTTGGCTCAGCCGTTCGGAGGCCTGGGATCGCAGCGCGGAGACAAGGCCCCAATCCAAGTCGTTCTCTGCGGGGTCGAAGTCGCGGCTCGAGATCTCCCCGAACCCCGACGGCTTCACCGGCAGGGGGTCCGCTGCCTGGGAGAACAGCGGAAGCGACGTCACGTCGTAGGCGACTCGTGCCTCGGCAGTCATGCCGGTGCCTCCGTCAGCAACTCGAAGCGACTGCGAGCGATGGTCGCCTGAATTGATGCGGCGGCGGCCCGCAACGAACGCACCAAAGGTCCGGACTCGAAGTTCCGCGGGGGAGTGGCGCCTCGGTGGAACACCGCCGCAGCGTCGGGAGCATCGGCCAACGTCGCGATCAGCGGAAGGTCGAGGACCTTGCCGACCTCGCGGGGACCATAGGGATCACCCTCCCCGATCAGCAATGCTCCCGTCTGCCGCCACCCACGCTCATGACGTACGGCGCTCGCCCAACTCCGCGCTGCGGCGAGCGCCGGCAAGCTCGACCTCGTCACCAGCAGGGAGAGATCGGCTCCCGCAAGCAGTGGCTCCGGCGATCCGACGAGTCCGAGGCGGCCAGCATCAACGATCACGTCCTGTCCCTGCATATCCAGATCCGCAAGCGCCTCACCCAGCGGCTCCCAGACTCGGGTGAGGGCGGTCGCCTGAGCGGGCGACCTGGTCCCAGCGACGAACGAAGCAAGTCCATCGTTGAGCGGCCGTACGACGTCGCGCAGGGCGTCGGCAGGAGACGAGGGGGACAGGGCCAGCTCGATGAGCCCGACGTCGTACTCGTGCGTGCCGCGGAAGTAGCCAGCCAACACACCGGACCCACCGGTCGGATCAGCCTCGATCAACAGCACAGGACGCGGCCACGTCAAGGCCAGCCCGACCGCAGTCGTGGTGACGCCAGGAGATCCCGACGCGGAGGTCAACGCGACGACGGCCATCAGCGCTCTCCTGAATCCAGGACGAGCGCCACGTTGCCGGTGGATACACGAGCGGCCAGCACGCCAGCCTCGGAGTAGGGAACGAGCAGATCGACCACGAGCTCGCCGGTCATCTCGTCCGTCCGGGTGCCCACGACCTCGGCATCGTTGAAGGGAGGCGACCCAGTCGGTGCATCCGCTCCCTCGCCGGGGGTCAGCACGACTCGCACTCGATCGCCCGACTGGAGAGTTAGTCCAGGCGCTTGGGCAGGAGTCAGGGCAACGCCGACGACAGACATGCCGTCTGCCGGCAGCAGTTCCGCAACGGTGGCGGCCTCAGTCAGCAGGCTGCCGGCTGCGATGTCCAGCGCCGCCCGCTGCCCGACTATGTCGTCGTACGCCGACGCGGGCAGCGGCTGCAGCGCAGGATCCGCATTGATTCGCACCCGCACGATGTCGTCGCTGGTGATCACGGCCCCACGAGCAATCGTGTCTCGCGCCGCCAGCACCTCTTCCGTGCTGGTCGTGCTCGTCCAGGCCCACGCAGCGAGGATGGCGCCCAGAGCCACCAGCGCCACGGAAGCGACGATCAGGGCGGGTCGACGCCGCAGCTTTGGTGGCGGCGCTACAGGAGGGGCGGCGGGCGCCGGATCGGGTCCGGTCAACCTGTCGTCTCGCGTGATGGTGTGCGTCATCTCGTCGCCTCTCACGTCTCATTGCCCGCTACTGCACGAGCACCTGCGCTTCTCCGACCGCGACCTGCGCCGAACGGGTGAGCCCGTTCAGCCGGATGGTCCCGGTCTGCCCTGCGCCTGACCACGACACGACCCAGGATGAGGTCGCCGTGACCGTGAACCTGTCGCCTTCCTGGCCGGCGCTGGACGTCTGATAGGTGTGCCCGCAGTCCGGGGAGGACTGCATGCCGAACTCCGGCTTGTACGGCGTACCTGCGGTCGTGCAGACGACCTTGGCGCCGTCGCCCATCGACCACGTCACCTTGAGCAGTGATGCCGTGGCGGTCACCGTGATGCCGCCTGCGCTCGCCGTCGCTGTGGCTGGCCCGACCGTCTCAGCGTCGGGTTGTCTGGCCCACATCCAGACGGGCATTCCGACGATTCCGATGCTGTCGTCGTCGGGCTTGGGCGCGATCCCGATGCGGACAGCCTTCAAGTCCATCGACGCAATGGCCTGCTCAGCGACGACTCGGGGCGTCGGGCCCTCGCCTGCCTGATCGGGTGGGTCGAGCCGACCACAGGGGCACGATGATTCCGGTCTGCGGTTGGTAGCAGAGATAGACCGAACCGTCTCCAGGCTCGTGGCCCTGCCAAGCGGCGTCGCCCGCCTCGGGTTGCGGGTCCATCAGCCTGACGTAGCAGTTCATCGCGTTGGACCAGTAGCCGCTCTCGGCGTTGCACGGGACGGGCCCGGCCGGCGGCTGCGAGATCCCCTGCTTGGTGGGATCCCAGTAGCAGGGCTCGCCAGAGCCGGAGTCCTCCGGGCCTTCCTCGCCCGGCTCACCCGGGGTTCCTGGCGTGCCAGGGACGTGCACCCAGATCAGGCAAGCGCCTGTCGAGGGGTCGGTCTGGCTGCACTCGGTGTCGGCTTGAGTAGACAGCGGGGACAGCGAACGTGAGAACCATCGAGACCGCGACTACGACGGTCACGCGGCCGAACACGGCGCCTTCTTCAGGTCCTGGCCGTTCGAGATACGCCAGCCGTCTTCGGGTTGCGCCTTCCAGTGGTGGTTCGCGACCGTGAAGCGAGTCCACCCACGATCAGCTCGATCAGGACTGACGATCGACTTCCCCTGGGAGTTCACGACGTCGACGTCACTGACGTCCCAGCAGACGTCCATCTGAACCGTCGGGAGCTCGCCGGCCTTGGGGTCGGAGTTGTCGAGGTTGACCGACTGGATCACGACGTCGACGACATGGGTGTCGCCGACCTGTCGGTTGCCAACCTTGTGCTGGTTGTGGGTCAGAAGCTCCTGGGCCGCGAGCTGCCCGCCGATTGCGACCATCTCGAGCTGCTTCAGTGGCTCCTTCACGTCCTGTCGAACGCGGTCGACGATCGCGAAGTAGTCCGTGGCGAGCTGGGTCGCCGCCTGCTCGGCCACCTCGGAATCGGTTGGCGGATCGCTCGTCGACGTACTCGGTGACGGCGTCGAACTCGACGGCGACTCGGTGGGAGTCGTCGTACTCGCAGGGTCCTCGCTGCAGCCGGCGAGCGCGCTCACGAGGAGCGCGGCGACAGCCAGCGCCAAACTCCTCCGTGCGTTTGTCATGCCCGAGACCTGTTTCGTCCTGAACCCTCGAGACCCAAGTGAACGACCAAGACGAAGACCCATTGCAGCCGACGTCCGCCTTCCATTACGACACTTCTGCCGCATCTGCGCAATGCCCACCATCTAGACCACCTCTCCTTCGCAGCTCGCTTCCACCCATCAGGTACGCCGCCCCCGCCACTGCCGCCTTCCTCGCACCCTCCCCTTCTCATCGCCACACGCATTGCAGATCGAGGGCGGTTCTGTGGATAACCCCGCACACCTGAGGCCTATGGAAGGAAAGCGGCCGTGACTGTCTCGCTGCGTCGCATGTCGGCGGGGAACGGCTACCGGTATCTGTTGCGCAGCGTCGTGGCCGGTGACGGCAACCGCGCCCTGTCGACTCCGCTCACCCGCTACTACACCGAGGTCGGGACCCCGCCGGGGCGCTGGATGGGGTCAGGCGTACGCCGTCTCGGCGGAGGTCAGTTGGCTCCGGGCATGGAGGTGACCGAGGCACAGCTCGCCCTGCTGATCGGCATGGGCAGGGATCCGGTGACGGGGGAGCAGCTGGGCCGGGCGTACGCCAGGTACCGGCCGGTTGCCGAGCGAATCCGGGATCGTGTCGACGCGCTCGATCCCGAGATGACCGTCGAGGACTGCGCGGCCGAGACCACCCGGATCGAATCCGAGGAGACCGCTTCAGGTGCACGACACGCCGTCGCGGGTTTCGACCTCACCTTCAGCGTCCCGAAGTCGGTCTCGGTGCTCTGGGGGGTTGCCGATGGTTCGACTCAGGAACGGATCGTCGAGGCGCACCACGCCGCGGTCGCAGACGTACTCGACTTCTTCGAGCGTGAGGTGGCTGCCACTCGAGCGGGCGTGTCCGCGGGTGATGGCGCTGTCGCCCAGGTCGAAGTTGCTGGGGTGGCGGCGGTGGCGTACGACCACTACGACTCCCGGGCCGGTGACCCGCAGCTCCACACGCATCTGGTCGTCTCCAACAAGGTCCAGACCCTGCTCGATGGCCGCTGGCGCAGCCTGGACGGTCGGCCCGTCTTCGCGTCGGTCACCGCGCCTGTCAGCCCACTACAACGCGCTGCTTGCCGACCGGTTGAGTCGCGAGCTCGGCGTGGAGTGGGAACTGCGCGAGCGTGGAGGCGACCGCAACCCACAATGGGAGATCGCAGGCATCGGCGACGACCTGGTCCGGGAGTTCTCGTCTCGCAGTCGAGAGATCGACATCGAGAAGGATCGACTGATCTCTGAGTACGTCGCAGCGCACGGCCGGATGCCGTCGGAGAAGAGGATCGTCGAGTTGCGTGCCACCGCCACCCTGGCGACCCGGCCGCCGAAGGAGATTCGGTCGCTGTCCGACCTCACGGCCGAGTGGCGTCAGCGCGCAAGTGACCGGCTGGGGTGTGACGCCACGACCGTGGCCGCTGCGTTGCTCGGGGACCTGTCGGCTGAGCCACTTGTCGCTGACGATGTCCCGCTGCCCGCCGTTCACGCGCTCGGTGCTGACGTGGTGGCGAAGGTCAGTCTCAAGCGATCGACCTGGACGCATTGGAACCTGATGGCCGAGGCGTCGCGCCAGACGATGGACCTCCGCTTCGCGAGTACGGCGGATCGTGAGGCCGTGGTGGCGATGATCGTCGACGCCGCCCAGCAGCAGTCGGTCGCACTCACGCCGCCTGAGCTCGCGCGCAGCCCGGCTGCCTTCCGGCGTCCAGACGACACAAGTGTCTTCCGGCCGCGGCACTCGGTGAAGTACTCGTCCTGTGACGTGCTGGATGCCGAGGCGCGGCTCCTTGACCGATCGGACGACTTGGGCGCGCCAACTGTGGGGCGGGCGATCGTGGAACGAGTCGCCAAGCACGAGACGCTGAGTGGCGAGCAGGTCGCTGCCCTGGAAACGATCGCCGCCTCGGGTCGGCAGCTGGATCTGCTGATCGGTCCGGCTGGGGCCGGGAAGACCACCGCGATGCGAGCGCTTCGACACGCCTGGCTGGCCGAGCACGGGCAGGGGAGCGTGGTAGGGCTGGCGCCGTCTGCGGCCGCGGCCCAAGCGCTGGCCGATGATCTGGGAGTCACGTGCGACAACACAGCCAAGTGGCTTCACGAGTTCGACCGCGGAAGCGCGACGTTCCGCTCCGGCCAGCTCGTGATCGTCGACGAGGCCACACTGGCAGGCACCACGACGCTCGATCGGATCAGCGGTATCGCCGCAGCCGCTGGCGCCAAGCTCCTCCTGGTCGGGGACCCGCACCAACTGCAGTCGGTCGATGCCGGCGGTGCCTTCGGGCTCCTGGTCGATCGACGACCCGACGCCGCCCAGCTCGTAGCGATCCACCGCTTTCACAACGAGTGGGAGAAGGCAGCGTCGCTGGATCTGCGCAGCGGCAATGTGGAGGTCATCTCCACCTACTCCCGCGAGGACCGAATCCGCGAAGGCGACACCGACCACATGCTCGACGCCGCCTACGAGGCATGGCGTGTCGACACCCAAGCTGGCCTGGCCAGCGTGTTGGTGACCGAGTCGGCCCACGCCGTGCGTGCGCTCAACGAACGGGCTCGAGCCGAACGACTGGTGCTCGAAGGCGCGGACGACGGCCGCGAGATCCAGTTGGCTGACGGCGCGCGTGCCTCGGTGGGTGATGTCGTGGTCACCCGACGCAACGACCGAACCCTGCGTGCGATGTCGTCCGGGTGGGTGAAGAACGGTGACCGGTGGCGCATCGCCGACATCCGCAAGGACGGCTCGGTGGTCGCCCGTCGCGTCGACCCACGACGCCGGGGCAGTGCAGTACTCCCAGCCGACTATGTGGCTCAGCACCTCGATCTCGGGTACGCCGTCACGGCCCACCGCGCCCAGGGCATCACCGTCGACACGTCGCACGTGGTCGTCACGCCGTCGACCACGCGCGAGAACCTTTACGTCTCGCTGACGCGCGGTCGCGCTTCCAACATCGCGTACGTCGCCCTCGACCAGCCCGACGACAGCCACACCACCCCGGAGCCTGAGGACGTCACCGCTCGAACCGTCTTGTACGGCGTGCTCCAGCACAGCGGAGTCAACCTGTCGGCACACCAGACGATCGAAGCCGAGCATGAGGAGCACGCATCGATCGCGCGGCTTGCCGCTGAACTCGAGACGATCGCAGCTGCCGCCCAGCATGATCGCTTCGCCGACCTTCTGCACCGCTCCGGGCTGACCGACGAGCAGCACAGCAGCCGCCGTCGACTCGGCGGCGTTCGGCCCGTTGACGGCAACCCTGCGTCGAGCGGAGGCTCACCACCACGACCTCGAGCGGCTGCTGCCGCGCATCGTCGGCCAGCACCGGCTGGACGACGCCGACGACGTGGCTGCCGTGCTCCGGCGTCGTCTTGAGAAGTTCGCCTCGACCCGACCTCGTGGCAGCCGTGCGAGGCCGCGGCTCATCGCGGGATTGATCCCGGAGCCGCTTGGGCATATGGCTGCTGCGGATCGGCAAGCGATTGATGATCGAGCCACACTCATCGAGTCCCGGGCACAGGTACTCGCCGAGGAGGCGCTGGAGTCGGGCGCAGCGTGGGTCAACGGTCTGGGCAAGACGCCGAGTGAGGCCGGTGCGCGGGGGCAATGGCTCACGGAAGTCGTCACCGTGGCGGCCTACCGCGACCGCTACCGGATCGCCTCCGACCTGCCTGTTGGTCGGGGAGCGGACAACGATGCCCAGAGGGCCGACCGCGAACGTGCGCTCCTGGCTCTACGCCGAGCCCGCACGGTGGCGACGCAGCGGCCGGAGCGGCACTCCGCCCATTTGGCTTCCTCGGCCATTGCTGGTCCATAGGGGCACGCAACCCGCCTTCTCCACAGGGCCGGGCGTGACATGCCGCCTCGCGTCTTGTGTCGGCGTACGAAGAGGAATCCATCCCCACTCCGCGGAGGAGATCATGCTTCTTCTGCTCACGCTGCCGGTCGTATTCGTCGTGGCGCATGTTTTCGCCTACCTGCAGCTGTACGCACCGTCGAACCTGCTCATGGCCCGTGTGCGAGCATCGCCGCCGCGCTGGCGTACCGCCACGTTCCTCATGACACTGGCGTACGCGCTGATCTGGGCAACGCACTACCTGTCGATGGCGATTCACAACGGCGCCCCAGGCTGGCTCAATCTGGTTGTGTTGATTCTCGCGTGGGACTCAGTCAAGTTCGCGCTGCTCGGCATCCTCACGGCTGTGCAACGTTTGATATCGAGCGTGATCCAGTGAAACAGGCAAAGACCCGCCAGCATCCGTACTAGCCTCGCTGCGTGACCGAGCCCTGGGTGTCCGCCGACGTGATCGCTGAGCACCTCGGCGTCACCAAGGACAGCATCTACAGCTGGATCGCCAAGAAGGACATGCCCGCCCATCGGGTCGGCCGGCTCTGGAAGTTCCAGGTGACCGAGGTCGACGCCTGGGTTCGCCGGTCGGGTGCCGACGAGACCTCGGGCACGGAGGTCGGCCCGTGAGGATCATCGATAACCTCAACTCGCTGCTCGGCGACGATCTCAAGAGCGAGCTCACGCCGGGCTCCAAGGTCCGTATCGCAGCGTCGACGTTCTCGATCTTCGCCTTCGAGTCGCTCCGAAAGGAGCTCGAGCAGGTGGGCGAGTTGGAGTTCATCTTCACCTCGCCCGCGTTCGTCACCGACAAGGTCACTGACAAGCTCCGCAAGGAACGCCGGGAGTTCTTCATCCCCATAGCCGGCAGTGGCGAGTCGAGCCTCTACGGCTCCGAGTTCGAAATTCGGTTGCGCAATAAACTCACTCAGCGTGCCATCGCGAAGGAGTGCGCTGAGTGGGTCCGGCGCAAGGTCCGGTTTCGGTCGAACTCCACGGGCAACCCGATGCAGCAGTTCGCCGTGGTCGACGACAAGGCCGCGTACATGCCGCTCCAGGGCTTCACGACTGCGGACCTCGGCTACGAACGGGGCAACGCGGTCTCGAACATGGTCCACCGCATCGACGACACTCCGATGACGTCGCAGTACATCGCACTATTCGACCAGATCTGGAACAACCCAGGGCAGCTCGATGACGTGACGGACGCTGTTGTTGAGCACATCGCCAGCGTGTATGCAGAGAACTCTCCAGCCCGGATCTACTTTTTGATCCTCTACAACCTCTTCGCTGAGTTCCTCGACGACATCAACGAGGACGTGCTCCCGAACGACCGCACTGGCTACCAAGAGACCCAAGTGTGGCAGAGCCTCTACAACTTCCAGCGTGATGCCGCCACCGGCATCATCAACAAGCTGGAGACCTACAACGGCTGCATCCTCGCCGACAGCGTTGGCCTCGGCAAGACGTTCACCGCGTTGGCCGTCATCAAGTACTACGAGCTCCGCAACAAGTCAGTCCTCGTTCTCGCCCCGAAGAAGCTCTCGGAGAACTGGACCAACTACAACGCCAATCTGACGACCAACATCTTCGCCAGTGACCGGTTCAACTACGACGTGCTGGCCCACACTGATCTCTCGCGCACTCGCGGGGAATCGATGGGCCTCAGACTTGACCGGATCAACTGGGGCAACTACGACCTCGTCGTGATCGATGAGTCGCACAACTTCCGAAACGCTGACTACGCGGAGGAGAAGGAGTCCCGCTACCAGCGTCTTATGCGCCGGGTCATCCGGGAAGGCGTCAAGACCAAGGTCCTGATGCTGTCCGCTACGCCAGTCAACAACCGGTTCAACGACCTGAAGAACCAACTCCAGCTCGCCTACGAGGGGGAGTCGGAGAACCTCGCACAGCACCTCAACCTCTCTACCACGGTAGAGAAGGACCCGTGCGGGATCTCACGCCGCTGCTGCAATGTCCCACGCTCGAAAAGCTCACGATCTCCCGCGCCGCGCTGGAGATCGAGATGCTCAAAAAACTGCCGAAGTTGAAGGAGTTATCGTTCCGCTGGGACTCCGAAAAGGCCGGTCCAGCCCAAACCGCGGAGCAGTTCTGGCGCGAGCTCACGCCGGATGCGCTCGCCGCGAGCCGCAGTCTCGCCGACCGGTTCGCGACGCTTCAGGCAGAAGTGGAAGGGTTGTCCGACGGAGCGTTCAGGGTGACTCTCAGTGCCGAACCCATCACCGATCTCACTCCGTTGGCGGGCTTACCCATCGCGGAACTCAACCTCGGCGGGGCACGTGCGACCGACTTGACGCCACTGAAAGGAATGGCACTGCGGCAACTCGACCTCGGCCGTTCCGAGGTCACCGATCTCTCGCCACTCGCCGGCATGCCGTTGAAACAAATCACCATGGGCGGGATCCCGGTCGAGCGATCTCAGCCCGCTCGCTGCCGCCCCGCTGGAGCGCATCATTCTTGGGATTCGCGACCTTGGTTCGGCGAACCCGAAGCTCTCCATGGTCAGTGATCTGAGCGTGCTGCGCGGAAAGCCGATTCGGTTCGCGGCCCTCGATGGCTCGATCAATCCCGACCTTGCTCCCCTGCGCGAATGTCTCCGGCTGGAAGATCTGATCCTCCCCGCATCGGTGCGGAATCTGGAAATGTTGCGCGGACATCCGACGCTGAAACGAATGGCGTGGGGATCGATGGCGAACTGGGCACAACTTCCTCCAGTGGAGGAGTTCTGGCGGCAATATGATCTCGACCCGCGGACCCCCGATCAACGCCGCGAGGAACTCATGCCGCTGAAAGGAAAGATTGAGAAAGCGATTCTCGCGGCGGGTTCCACCGCTGAAGAAATCGTCCTACGCAGAGACCTGACCTTCGCTGTGAAAATCAAAGCCGCGCCAAACCTCAGCGATTTGAGCTTTCTCAAGGGATTTCCCATTTCCGTGCTGCAGGTGACGAACTGTGCGGTGCGCGACCTCGAGCCATTGCGGGAAATGCCGCTGGTGGAGCTGCGGATCTGGAACACCAAGGTCGAAGATCTCTCCCGGCTCGCGGGCAAGCGGATGACGTCCATCGATGTTTCCGGGACCTTGGTTCGCGACCTCACACTACTCCGCGGAATGCCGCTGAGGGAACTACGCCTCCAACGCTGCGCCAACTTAACGGACCTCAGCGCTCTCCGGGAAATGACTACGCTCGAGGTGCTGCTCATCCCGGCGAAAGTCGGCAACGTCGAATTCCTGCGCGACCTTCCGAAGCTGCGTATCCTCGATGACAAGGTGCCGACGGCAGGTTCTCCCGGCAGCACACCGGCGGAATTTTTTATGCGGCAAAAAGCACCGTGATGTTGTTGCGCGAGCTTTTAGCGCGACGACGCGCATTACGGCCGGAGGAAGTGGCGACTTTGCTCTCGGGTTTTGCGGCGAAGCTTGGCGTCGAGACATTCGCCCCTGCCGGCACCCGCCTGGCCGATGCGCTCGGAGTCCATTTCCGGGGCTCGCCGCCTGCGCTCGATGTGCCGGTGACGCATTGGCCGCCGTTTGCCATCGTGATCGCGGCGCCGGAAGAGCATTGCGACATCGAGGCGACGATGGTGAGCCATCACGCCACGCCGGATGAACCCGCGCGACTCGCGGAGCTGATCTACGAGTTGCTCGGGGCGCCGGGGAGCCGCTGGAACGCTCGTGCGCTCACCACTCGCGGCGCTGAACGAGCCGGGCAATGATGTCCTTCGCCAGGCGATGGCGGGCGGCGCGTCGATGAGCTGTGGAGAGTTCTGGGCGCGCTGGATCGCGGCTTCCATGATCGAGGGTAAGGCACCGCCGGAGGATGCCGCCCTCACTTTGCGCAGCCGGGATGAAGAGGGCTCGGCGGTGCGCTTTGTGGTGCGGGCAGAACTGCGGCTCGGGCGTTCATCGAGATTGTCGGATTTTGTCGTGCGCTCTTTTCCGGACACGCCGGAGAATCGTTTGCGGACCAGACAGTTCAGTCGCGTTCACGTCGTGGCTGAGGCCTCCGCGGAAGGTTTCTCCCTGCGCGATGGCGATGGCGTGCAACCCAGCGCCAACGGGTCCACATGGAACGGCCAACCGCTGACGGCATCAGCCTCCGCGCCGATCGGCAGTGGTGGGACGCTGCGACTCCGGCCCGATTTCGCGATCGAAGTGCTGCCAATGTGCGACGCCCAGGGCGAGCCGCAAGCCATGACCTTTTCGGCCAAGGAAAGACCGGCGGCTCGCGACGCCGTGTGGCTTTTTAAACGCATCTCGTTTGACTGCGATCCGCTGGGGCATCTCCGCTGGGCACAGGACGGTGCGGCGTCAGTGCTCGCAGAGATCGGCTTCGAGAGCGGTTCCTTCTTCTCGCAAAAGCAAAGGTTCGGACCGTGCGCGAGGTTCGGGTGGACGGGATCGCGCTGCGTGCCGGCGACCGCGAAGCGCTGGCGCACGGAATGGTGGTCTCGCTGGACGGCCGACCGTGGGAGGTGAAAATCGAGTGAATTTTTCGCGACCAGGTGGAACTGAAGCTGGAAGAACGGCAACGGGCTCTGTCACCCTCACGTGTTATGCCCCCTGAACCCGATGCCTGGCTCGAAGCCGCGGATGGCACTCTCGTGGAAATCCGCGGGAACTGTTCGCTCGGTCGTTCATCGAGCAACCATGTGCCGATCCCGAGCGAGCGCGCATCGCGCCGGCACGCGACCATCCACGCGCAGGATGGCGAGTTTTGGCTCATCGATCTCGGCAGCAGCAATGGGACTATGATCAACGGACGGCGCATCACACAGCCCATCCGGCTGCGCGACGGCGATCTTTTGGCGATCGTCGATTCGGAGTTCACTTTTCATCAGACGACCGCCGTGGAATCCGGCGCAGAGACGACGTGTGTGGATGCCACGATGGTGGAGATTCGGAGTGCTCCGTGCTGGCTGCTCATCGGCGATCTCAACGGCTTCACCGAGCTCTCGCAGCAGCTTTCCGCGGATGAACTGGGCGGTCTGGTCGGGCGCTGGTTGCGTGCGTGCAAGGAGGCGATCGAGACCCGGGGCGGCACGATCAACAAGTATCTCGGCGATGGCTTTTTGGCGTTCTGGGTGGCGCGTGGGAACGCGGCGGAGCAAGTGGTGTCGGCGCTCGAGCGGCTGCGGGAACTTGCGGCGACGGGCGACGCCCGCTTCCGCATCGTGCTCCACCACGGCAACGTCGCGCTGGGCGGCGCGGCTGCGCTGGGTGAAGAAAGTCTCGCTGGCTCGGAAGTGAACTTCACTTTTCGGCTTGAGAAGCTCACGGGCTCGCTCGGAATTCCATTTGGCTTCGAGCGAAAAAGCCGCCGTTGCGCTCGGCACGAGCGTGAAAACGGTGTGCCTCGAAGGCGAGCATCCGCTGAAGGGATTTGCCGGGAAATTTCGCGTATTTGCGTTGGAGTAAGCGCGCTCCGATTCCGACATGGCGCGGAGCAAGTTGAGGGCGCCGCGCCGTGTAGGATCCGGGGCCAGCGGGGCTTTGTCGGCTACTTTTTGAAAAGCTTCGCCCTCTTCGCGGCGGCGGCGCGTCAGGCCTTCTGAGATGGTTTTTCCAGCGTAGACCCAGCGCATCAACTCGGAGGGGACCTTATCGTAGTGGCCCTGGTCGAGTTCGCGCAGGAGCGTGGAGCTGGCGAGATTCGGTCGTCCGAGATTGAAGGTGAAGCTGGTCAATGCATCGAATTGGTTCTGCGTCAGCGGGACTTTCACGAGGTCGTTCACGGCCTTCACCGCGACGGCGGCGTCGCTGTTCAGCATGGCTCTCGCGGTCGCCTCCGTGACTCCCCCTTCGGCTCCGGTGCAGGCTCCGAAATGCAGGAGAGTGCCCGTAGCCGACGGTGCAATGTCCGCTCTGATCGTTATACGGCTGCGCTCGGAATGCCTCAAAGCGTTTGATCAATTCTAGTCCGGCCGTGCTGATGTTGCTCGCGCCGTGGCTGGTGGCCTTTGGTTTGTGTTGGTGCAGGTCGTCCGCCCGGGGACGGTGGCGACCGCGGCCTTTGGTCAGTTCGTTGAGCGCCTTCATCGTCGCCTGATCGGGATCGATGCGACCGTCCGGGTTTTTGCGCGCCATCACGCTGCGCTGGAAGCCCTCGATCGCGGCGAGCGTTTTCGGGCCGAACGATGCCGTCCTCGACGAGCGTCCGCCAATCTTTGAAGTGCGTGCCGGACGCGTGCAGGCGGTGATTCGCGCGGTTGAGGAGATGCTGCACGGTGCGGGCGTCGGAGGTTTGGTTTGTGCCGCCAAGGCCGACGCTCGATTCGATGCGCGACTGCTCCCGGTGCCGCGGCGTGCGGTTTGGCCGGGACGAGCGGTTTGCCTTTTCCGATGCGGACGGTCGGCCCGGTGTAATGATTTCCGGTGCCCGGTGTGAGCCCTTCGATCAGCAATTCGACCGTCCCGCTGCCGCTCTCGTGGCCGATATGAATGTGCTCGCCGCCGGTCGCGGTATAGCGCCCGTGGTGAATGACTTCGTAGGCGAGATGGGAATCGAAAAAAGTGGAGACATGATTTTTCAGCGTGTCGAAAACGACGTCGTCCGAATGTCCCGCGACGTGGAAATCGGCCGCGCGCCCGTGGAGGTGCAGGCTTGTCGTGCTCCCGCCTTTCGGCACGAATTCGGTCGCCGGAGTGGACGGTGACGGTCGAGCCGAAGTAATCGGCGATGCGTTGCAGGACGACGTGGAGCGCTCGGTCGGACACGCTGTGCTGATAAATGACGTGGGCCATGGTGGCGGGTGGTTTGGGCTGAGGTTCGGTCGGCTTCGCGGAAAATCGTCAGGCGCGCTGCCGGCTCATTCGCCGTGGCCGCGCGTGTGGGTCAGATGCAGTTTGGCTTCGCCGGCAAGGCAGTCATCCTCGAAGCGTTGAAGCGTGCCGTCCAAGGCTCAGCCCCTCTTTTCCTTCGGAGAACTCACCGACGAATCGGTAGCTCCAGCCTTCGACCTTGGCCGTGCGAAATTCAAGCGCGCGCCCTTTCATCGAGGCGCTTTTGAATTCAAAAACCCCGCCGACCACCGGAATGACTCGGCCGTGGACGACGCCGCGTTTTTGCGAGCTGATGAGGATGCTCCCAAACTGTTGCAATGATTTCGGCAGCGCGCTTCGCGGAGACGTAGAAGCCGGTCACATCGCGCAGCGGCAGCACGTTTTCTGCGGCGCGGCTGCGACCGCTCCACAGAAACGCGAGCGCGATTCCGAGGGCGAAAACCGCGATCCAATTTCGCTGGTTGATAGGCTGGGGGCTCCGCATGGCGAGGCAGCGCGTGTTGACCTCCGCATCCTCGGAGGCGAGTGGGGCCGTGACGAGCAAATTTTGCGCGCCGCCAGCCGCGGCGTGGCTTGTCAGCGCGGCGTTTGCCCCGAAAGTAACGGCCCGAAAATGAAAACCATCCTGCGCGTCTTTGCCTACGTCCGCCGCTATCCGTGGATGGCCCGCGGCACGCTGGCGTGCGCGGTTGTCACGACGCTGATGGTGACCGTTTTTCCGAAGGTGACGCAGCTCGTGATCGACGACGTGCGCGCGGGCTCGCGGCGATCGCCTGCGGATGCTCGCTCATCGCGCTCGTCGCTTTTTTCCTGCGCGATCTTTTCAATGCGCTGCGCATCGTGCTGAACAACACGTTCGAGCAGAGGGTGATCTTCGATCTGCGCAGCGATCTCTACGCGCACATCCAGCAGTTGCCGCTGACGTGGTTCGACAATCGCGCGACGGGCGACATCATGACGCGGCTGCTCGAGGACGTGACCTGCGTCGAGCGCGTGCTGATCGACGGCATCGAGCAGGGCGTCGTGTCGCTGCTGCAGATCGGTCGTCGTGGCGGCGATGCTCTTTCTTACGACGCGCAGCTCGCGCTGGCTCGCGCTCGCGCCGATGCCGTTGCTCGTCGCCGGCGCGCTCGCCTACACGCTCACCGCGCACCGCCGCTACCGGCTGCAGCGCAAGGCGTCGTCGGCCATGAACTCGCTGCTGCACGACAATCTCGCCGGCATCCGGCAGATCAAAACCTACGTGCGCGAACGCGAGGAGCACGCGCGCTTCAACGGCGTGAGCCAGCAACTCCGCGAGGCGACGCTGATCGTCATGCGCGTGTGGGCGATCTACAATCCGGCGATGACTTTCTTCGGCGCGTGCGGCGCGGTGCTCGTCATCGGCTTCGGCGGGACAGGCGGTGCTCGCGGGGAGATGAGCGTCGGCGATCTCGTCGGGTTCCTGCTGCTCGTCGGCTCTCTCTACGAGCCGATCGGGCAAGCTGCATTCAGCTCAACCAACTCGTGCAGGCCGGGCGCGCCGCGGGCGAGCGCGTCTTCGAAATCTCGATGACGCCGCCGAGCCGGGCCGCGTGGAGCACGACGAGCCGGTGGAGATCACGGGCGACGTGCGTTTTCAGAACGTGAGCTTTGCCTACGACGAGGAGCTGCCGGTGCTGCACCACATCACGCTGCACGCGCGGCCCGGCGAAACGATCGCGCTCGTCGGCCACACCGGCGCGGGAAAATCGACGCTCGTGAATCTGCTCACGCGCTTCTACGAGTTCGACTCCGGCGAGATCCTCATCGACGGAAAGCCGCTCCGCGACTTCTCGCAAGAGCGCGCTGCGCAGCGCGGTCGGCATGGTCACGCAGGAGAGCTTTCTCTTCAACGGCTCGATCCGCGACAATCTGCGCCTCGGCAATCCCGACGCGACGCGACGAGGAACTGTGGGACGCGCTCGATGCGGCGAATGCGCGCGAGTTTCGTCGAGCGACTGCCGGAGCGGCTTGGACACGGTGGTCGGCGAGCGCGGCGTGAAGTTGAGCGTCGGCGAAAAGCAGCGCGTCTCGATCGCCCGCGCGCTGCTCAAGGATCCGCCGATCCTCGTGCTCGACGAGGCGACGGCGAGCGTGGACACGCAGACCGAGCGGCTCATCCAGGAGGCGCTCGACCGGCTGATGGCGCGGCGCACCAGCTTCGTCATCGCGCACCGCCTTTCGACCGTGCGCCACGCCGACCAGATCCTGGTCATGGATCGCGGCCGGATCGTCGAGCGCGGGCGGCACGACGAGTTGCTCGCGCAGGGCGGGATTTACGCGCGGTTGTGCGAGAGCAGCTTGATGGACACGAAACGCCGATGCGGCGGTGTCGGTCGTGGTCTGAATCGCGGGAAAAAAAGGCGGAACGGGGAGAATTCGGCGTTGACGTTTTAAGAGGTGAGGGGGATAACACGGGTGCGTTTTGGGAGAAAATGGGACGAAAACCCAAAGCAACGTCGCGATGCCTTCCACCACTCAACCGAACTCCGCTGCGCCTGTCTTCATGGGCGAGTTCAGCCACGCCCTGGACGGGAAGAGCCGCGTGACCATCCCGTCCGACTGGCGATTGACGAGTCGGAGGCGGAGCTTTTCCTTACCATCAGCTCCGGGCGCGACTGCGTGAAGGTCGATGACCGCGTGCGGAAATCGAGCGGATCCGCGCCGAGGCAGCCGAAATGCCCGGGCCAAACATCGCAGCCTTGCCCTGCGCGATACTGGGTCGCGGGGACGCGGCAGTGCCGGCTCGACAAAGCCGGGCGCCTCACGATGCCGGAGGAGTTCTGCAAAGAACTGAAGCTGTCCGGCGAGGTGGCGCTGCTCGGGCGCCTACGAACTTTCGAAATCTGGAACGCGGCCGAGCGCGCAATCGACAAACCGGCGTCGGAAGCCGCCGGCGCGCAATATCATGGCGGACCTCGGGCTATGATCGCGCCTTCGACTTCGCCGAACCAAGCGTCCCCTCCGCTACCCGGCGCAACCTCACTTAAAATGCCTCCGCTACGAATATCACGAATCCGTCCTGCTCGCCGAGACCGTCGAACGGCTCGCGCCCGCGCCCGGGCAGGATTATCGTGGATGGGACGCTCGGCGGCGGCGGACATACCGCGGCACTGCTTGCCGCGGGCGCGCGCGTGATCGGGCTCGATCAGGATCCCGAGGCGCATCGCCTTCGCCAGCAGCGGCTCGCGCGATTTCGGAGACGAGTTTCACGCCGCGTGCGCAGCAGCTTCGCGAAAGATGGGCGCGGTGCTCGATGCGCTCGGCATCGCGGAAATCGACGGCGCGCTGCTCGATCTCGGCGTCTCCTCGCGCCAGCTCGATGCGCCGGAGCGCGGCTTCAGTTTCATGCACGACGGGCCGCTCGACATGCGCATGGATCCGGCGCGCCCGTCACCGCGGCGGATCTCGTGAACACGATGAGCGGCGATCAGCTCGAGCGCATTTTCCGCACGCTCGGCGAGGAGCCCGCCGCGCGCAAGATCGCCGCGCCGACTCGTGCGCGAGCGCATGGTGCGGCCTTTCACGACGCACGCTGCAACTCGCCGACGCTGTCGAGAGCGTCGTCCCGCGTCACGGGCGCACGCATCCGGCGACGCGCATTTTCCAAGCGCTGCGCATCGCCGTGAATCGCGAACTCGAAGTGCTGCGAAAGGGCTCGCGCAATTCTCGGCGCGGCTCGCCCCGGCGGACGTTTCGCCGTCATCACGTTTCATTCGCTCGAAGATCGGATCGTGAAAACGTTTTTCGCAGCAGCGCGCCGCGGAATTTCTCGACCGCCCGGAGTGGCCCGAGCCGCGGCCGCAATCCCGATTACCTTTTCCGCAAAATCACCGCGCAAACCCGTCGTCGCCAGCGACGCCGAGCAGCGCGCCAATCCGCGCTCCCGCAGCGCCAAGCTCCGCGTCGTCGAGAAACTCTAGCTCCTCGTTATGTCCGCCAATCGTCGCCGTCACGCCAACACCGTTCCGCTCGCCTCGATCTTCACCTGGGTCCGTCGGCTGCGTCTTCCTCGCGGGCGCGGGCTTCGGCTACGTCTAGGTGCAAGAATCAGCTCATGACGACCGGCACCGAGATCAAGGCGCTCGAGCGCGAGCTCGCCGACCTGCGCACGCAGGATCGAGGTGGTGCGCTCGAAGATCACGCATCTGTCCTCGCCTCCGGCGCTGCAGGAGCGGCTCAACGACGGTTTCATCAAGCTCACACCGATCACGGACGATCGACTGGTGCGCGTCAGCATTCGGCGCCGCGGAAAGAATCCGGGGACCTGCGGGCCGTCTCCAACGAAAGGACCATCGCCATGAGTGCGACCGCCAACGCGGGCTCTGACCATGTGCTGCGGCCTGGCAGGCTGCTTCACCGCTTTTCTCCGCGCGACTCGTCCATTTGCAGGTTACGCGCCACGACGAGTTCGCGGCAAAGGCTGCGGAAAAGCACGTCAACAAGGAGACGATCTACGCGCGGCGCGGCTCATCCTCGACATCCACGGCGAATCGCTCGCGCAGAACGAGCCGGTGCAAACGGTCATCGCCGACGGCTCGCTGATCAAGGATCAGCCAGCGATCGCGCGTGCTGCTCGCCGGACCGCTTGGCATGTCCAGAGGCGGAACTTTTGGCAAGCTGGGCACCGTGAAATTCTCTCAAGCAACGAACAAGCGGATGCCGCTGCCGCTACATCGTCCTGAAGAAAAAAGTCTCCGCCAGCGTCGCCAGTCGAGATCGCGCTCAAGCTCGCCGGGCTCAAGTTGCGCGGCATCTATTTCGAGCAGGACATCGAGCGGAGTTATCCGAACGGATCGATGCTCTGCCATGTCCTCGGCTTCGTGAACGGCAAGAATGTCGGCATCGAGGGAATCGAGCGGAACCTCAATGACTTTCTCCGCGGACACGACGGCTTCCGCTACATCGAGCGCGACCGAACCGGGAGGGAAATCGTCCCGTATCGCGGGCAGGAACGGCGGCGCGCGACGGCTTCGACGTGCGACTGACGATCGACATGGGGCTGCAGAACATCGTCGAGAAGGAGCTCGACACGGCCGTGCAAGCAATTCAGCCGAAGAGGCGACCGTCATCCTGATGCAGCCGCAGACCGGCGAAATCCTGGCGATGGCGAACCGTCCGAATTTCGATCTGAACGTGATCGAATTCAGCACCGACAAGGCGCGCAACGAGATGCTTGCGGCGATTCGCCGGAACCGCGCGATCACCGATATGGTCGAGCCGGGTCGACCTTCAAAATCGTGACGACCGCCGCGGCGCTCAGCCGAACGCTCGTGCGGCGCGACAGCTACATCTTCTGCGAAAACGGTTCGTTCTATGGGGCGGACGATCGCTGCACGATCACCACCCGTTACGGCGATCTGACGCGTCGAAGACATCCTCGTCCAATCGAGCAATATCGGCGTGGCCAAACTCGGGCATCCAACTCGGCGACCAGCGCTTCTACGAATACGTGCGCAAGTTCGGCTTTGGCGAGCGGACCGGCATCAATCTGCCCGGCGAGATTCCCGGCATCGTCCATCCGCCGCATACGTGGAGCAAGATTTCCATCACCCGCATGCCGATGGGCCAGGAGGTGGCGTGCGACGCCCGCTGCAGATCGTCAGCGCGATGTGCGCGATCGCCAATGGCGGCACGCTGATGATGCCGCAGATCGTCCACGAGATCACGGATCGACGAGGGCAGCGTCGTCGCAGACTTCCGCCGCAGGAAGTGCGGCGCGTCGCTTCGACGGAAGCCGCGAACAGCGTCCGCGACGCGCTGGTGCGAGGTGGTCAGCAAGAAAGGCACGGCGCCGCTCGCGCACGTCCCGGGCTTCAAGGTCGCGGGCAAGACCGGCACGGCGCAAAAAGCGCGATGAGACCGGCGGCTACGACCACGACAAATACGTCGTTTCGTTCGTCGGTTCATGCCGGCGGAAGATCCCGCCTTCGTCGCGCTCGTCTGCTCGATGAGGCGCAGACCCAGCCCGACCAGAACTACGGCGGCCTCGTCGCCGCGCCGGTCTTTTCCCGCATCGCGCGAGCACGCCGCGCGGTATCTCGGCCTCACACCGTCGCCCGAGCGAAGTGGCCGGCGGCGTGGTCGTCACGCAGACCGAAACGAATCGCGACTAGCGTCGCAATGAAACTCGACGCCCTCCTCTCAGCCACGTCGCGACGACGGCCAGTCGACGGCCCGCTCGATCGCGAGATCACCTCGATCGCCTACGACTCGCGCCGGGTGAAACCGGGCTACGCTCTTTGTCGCGCTGAAGGGCGAGAAGGTGGACGGCTCGCAGTTCGTCGACAAGGCCGTCGCGGCCGGCGCGGAGGCCGTGGTGAGCGAGACACGGCGAATTCAAGACGCGCGCGACGAACGTCATCGTGCGCCAATGCGCGCGATCGCGCTCGCCGATCTCGCGGCCGCACTTCTACCAGCATCCCGCGCGGCGCCTGAAGATCGCCGGCGTCACCGGCACCAACGGCAAGACGACCACGGCCTTTCTGCATCAAGCACATCTGCGAGCACGGCGCTGCTGCGCTGCGGCCTGATCGGCACGGTGCGCTACGAAGTCGGCGAGCGCATTCTGCCCGCCGCGCGCACCACGCCGGAGTCGCTCGATCTGCAGGATCTGCTCTGGCAGATGCGCTCCGCCGGCTGCAAGGCCGCGGCGATGGAAGTCTCCTCGCACGCGCTCGATGCAGGCGCGCGTGCGCGGCGTGGAGTTCGACGCCGCGATCTTCACCAATCTCACCCAGGACCATCTCGATTATCACAAGACGATGGAGGCGTACTTCGAGGCGAAGACGCGGCTCTTCACCGGCCTCGCCGAGCAGACGAAGAAGAAAGGCAAGGCGGTCATCAATCTCGACGACCGCTACGGCGCGCAGCTCGTGCAGCGCTTCGGCAAGGAGACTGCCGGTCATCACCTACGGCGTCGGCGTGCACGCCGATTTCCGCGCGAGCAATGTGCGCATCGATTTCAACGGCACGAGCTACCAGCTCGATGCGCAGCGGCCGCAGCTACCTCGTGCGCCTGCCGCTCATCGGGCAGTTCAACGTCTACAACTCGCTCGCCGCCATCGCCGCGGCGTACGCGCATGGGCGTCGATGTCCGCAGCGGCGTGCTCGCGCTCGCCAATGCGCCGCGCCGTGCCCGGCCGCCTCGAGGCCGTGCCGGCGCAGCGGCAGTTCCGCGTCTTCGTCGATTACGCGCACACCGACGACGCGCTGCTCAATGTCATCAAGACCTGCCGCGAGCTGAATCCCGCGCGGCTCATCGTCGTCTTCGGCTGCGGCGGCAATCGCGATCAAGACCAAGCGTCCGCGGATGGGCGCGGTCGTCGATCAGCACGCCGACTTCGCCATCGTCACCTCCGACAATCCGCGCAAGGAAGATCCGCTCGCGATCATCGAGGACATCAAGCCCGGCATGAAGCGCGGCAATTACGAAGTCATCGTGGATCGCCGCGAGGCCATCTTCAAGGCCATCGCCATGGCGCAGCCGCGCGACATCATCCTCATCGCGGGCAAGGGCCACGAGACCTACCAGGAATTTGCCGATCACACCGCGCCCTTCGACGACGTCGCCGTCGCCCGCGAGGCGCTGGAAGGCAAGCGCGTCGAATCTAGGCCTGACATGGACGCCGACCAGCTTCGAAACAATCGCCGCAATGGGCCGGAGGGCACGCTCGTCGCGGGCGATCCGCGGGCACGGTCACGATCGGTCTGCACGGACTCGCGCGCGCTCAAGGCGGGCGATCTTTTCGTCGCGCTGCGCGGCGAAAATTTCGACGCGCACACCTTCGTCGCCGAGGCCGCGAAGCGCGGCGCCGCGGGCGCCATCGTCGAGGAGATTCCCGGCCGGATCTGCCGCCGGGCTTCGCGGTCATCCACGTCGCGGACACGCTCCGCGCGCTTGCAGCAACTCGCCGCGAACTACCGCCGCAGCCTGCCGCTGCAGGTCGTCGGCCTCACCGGCAGCAACGGCAAGACGAGCACGAAGGATCTCACCGCCGCGGTGCTCGGCGAGCATTTCCAGGTCACGAAGACGGAGGGCAATTTCAACAACCACATCGGCGCTGCCGCTCACGATGCTGCGCGCGCGCGGAGCAGCGATCAGATCGGCGTCTTCGAGATGGGCATGAATCATCCCGGCGAGATCGCGCCGCTCGCCGCGCTCGCCGCGCCGGACGTCGGCGATCATCACGAACATCGGCATGGCGCACATCGAGTTCATGGGCAGCCGCGAGGCCATCGCGCAGGAAAAGGGAATGCTCGCCGAGGCGCTGCCGCCGAGCGGCACGCTGATCCTCAGCGCGCGACGACGAATTCTCCGCCGTCCATCGCCGCGCGCACCAAGGCGCGATGTCGTCCTGCGCCGGCATCGGCAGCGCGGCGAAGTCCGCGCCAGCGATCTGCGCCCGCATTTCGGCGGCACGAAGTTCCGTCTGCACGCCGACGGCCGCAGCGTCGAGGCCGAGCTGTCCGTCCCCGGCGAGCACATGGTGCGCAACGCCCTGCTCGCCGTCGCCGCCGGCCGCGTCTTCGGCCTCTCGCTCGAGGAATGCGCCGCGGGCCTGCGCAAAGCTGCGCCTCACCAAAGGCCGGCTCGAGCAGAAGATCATCCGCGGCATTCAGGTCCTCGACGACACCTACAACGCCAATCCCGATTCCATGGCCGCCGCGCTGCGCACGCTCGCCAGCATGCCCGCCGCCGGCCGCCGCATCGCCGTGCTCGGGCGCATGGGCGAACTCGGCGCGGAGGCCGAGCGCGGCCACCGCCACGTCGGCGAAGTCGCCGCGCAAGCGCGGCATCGACTGCGTGATCGGCGTCGGCGCGGAAGCGGCGCTGGATCACCGAGGCGCCTGGCGCGGCGGCGTCGAGAAAGTCGTGCAGTGTCGACCGACACCGAGGAGGCGACGAACGCTGCTGCGCGAGCTGCGCGCGAGCCGGGCGACCTCGTGCTCGTCAAAGGCAGCCGCTCCGCCCGCATGGAGCGCATCGTGGAGGGCCTGCAGACGCCATGATGTACTACCTCCACAAGCTCAGCGCGGCGCTGCCGGGCCAGGAGTTTCTGCGGGCGCTTCAACGTCTTTCAGTACATCACCTTCCGCGCGCATCGCGCGCGGCGGTGACCGCCTTCCTGCTCTCGCTGATGTGCGGCAACTGGGTCATCCGCCGCCTCATCTCGCTGAAGCTCGGCCAGCCGATCCGCACGAAGGAGGAAGTGCACAAGCTCTTCGAGCTGCACGGCGGGAAAGCCGGCACGCCGACCATGGGCGGCGTGCTCCTGCTCGGCGCGTCATCGTCTCCTCGCTGCTCTGGGCGCGGCCGGACAACCTCGCCGTCTGGCTGCTCCTCTTCACCCTGCTCTACTGCGGCGGGCTCGGCTTCTGGGACGACTACCTGAAGGTCAGCAAAGAAGAACTCCGCCGGCGTGAGCGAGGGCACGAAGCTCATCGCGCAGGCGCATCCTCGCGGCGATCGTCACCGCGTTTTTCCTGCTCAATCCCGCGATCGAGGTGCAGGCGCGCGCGCTCTACGTCCCGTTCTACAAGGAGCCGCTGATCTGCGAATCTCGGCGTCGTTCACATTCGTCTTCTTCGCGCCTCGTCATCGTCGGCGCGTCGAATGCCGTGAACCTCACCGACGGCCTCGACGGTCTCGCCGCCGGCTGCACCACCACCACGGCGCTTCGCCTACGCCATCCTCGCCTACGTCTGCGGGCAACGTGAAAATCGCGCACTATCTGCAGATCCCGTTCTACCCGTTCGCCGGCGAACTGACGGTCGTCTGCATGGCGCTGGTCGGCGCGTCGTTTCGGCTTCCTCTGGTTCAATTGCCATCCCGCGAAAGTCTTCATGGGCGACACCGGTTCGCTCGCCATCGGCGGCATGCTCGGCGTCGTCGCCATCTGCATGCAAACAGGAGCTGCTGCTCGTCGTCGTCGGCGGCGTCTTCGTCATCGAGGCCGTCTCGGTGCTCGATCCAGCGGACCTGGTTCAAGATCACGAAGCGCGTCTACGGCGAAGGCCGCCGCGTCTTCCTGATGTCGCCGATTCACCATCATTTCGAGCTCAAGGGCTGGAAGGAAAACACCGTCATCGTCCGCTTCTGGATCCTCTCGATCATGTTCGCCCTCCTCGGGCTCGCCACCCTCAAACTTCGTTGAATGTGTCGTTACACCAACCAAACCATCGCCGTGCTCGGCGCCGGCGAAAGCGGTGAAGCCGCGGCCGTCCTGTTGCTCGAGGAGGGCGCCATGAGTCACCGTCCTCGACACCGCGGAAGAGAACAAGCTGCGCAAGAAAATCGACGCGCTCGGCGCGCGCGGCATCCGCGTCATCGCCGGCCTCGCCGCCGAGCACGACAGCCTCACGGACACTACGATCTCGCGGTGCTCAGCCCCGGCATCGATCCCGCCGTGCCGCTCGTGCAGAACTTTCATCCAGCGCCGCATCGAGATGATCGGCGAACTCGAGCTGGCCTACGAAATGTGCCAGTGCCCGATCATCGGCATCACCGGCACGAACGGCAAAACGACGACGACGCAGCTCGTGGAGAAGATGCTCAACGCCTGCGGCGTGAAGACGCGTCGCCGCGCGGCAACATCGGCCCGGCCTTTTCCGCCACGGTGCGGCAGAGCAAGGAGCTCGACGTGATGACGCTGGAGGTCAGCTCCTTCCAGCTCGAGACGATCCAGCGATTTCCGCGCGCAGATCGCCGTCTGGCTGAGCTTCGCGCCCGATCATCTCGATCGCTATCGCGTCGATGGACGAGTACTACGCGGCGAAGATCCGCATCTTCGAAAACCAGACCGCCGAGCGATTGGGCGGTCGTCAATTTCCGCGACAAGCTGCCGCCGCTTGACGGCGCAGAAGATCACCTTCAGCGCGTACGCCGCGGGCGGCGGATTTCGAGCTGCGCGACGGCGACGATCCACTTCCGCGGCGAGCGCGTGCTGGCGATGGCGGAGACGAAGCTGCGCGGCGCGCACAATGCCGAGAACCTCATGGCCGCGCTCGGCGTCGGGCTTCGTGCGCGGGCTGAGCTTCGCGCAGATGGCTGCCGCCGCTCGCGCGACTACCAGCCGCTGCCGCACCGCTGCGAGATTCATCCGCGACGCTCGACGGCGTCGAGTGGGTGAACGACTCCAAGGGGACGAATCTCGACTCCGTCGAGAAGGCGCTGCTCTCCGAGACGCGCCCGGTCGTGCTCATCGCCGGCGGCAAGGACAAGGGCTTCGAGTACGATTCGCTCACCGACCTCGTGGCGCAGAAATGCCGCGCCGCGGTCGTGCTCGGCGAGATGGCCGATCGCATCGAGGCGCTCTGGAAGGACCGCGCTTGCCGTGCGTCAACGCCGGCGGTCGCTGGAGCACGCGGTGCAGCTCGCGCGCGACCTGCGCGCAGCCCGGCGACGTCGTCCTCTTCAGCCCCGGCACCTCTTCCTTCGACATGTTCAAAAACTACGCCGATCGCGGGAATCAATTCCGCGCCCTCGTCCAAGCCCTGCCCAAAACCCAACTGACAAACTCCCGAAATTCCTCAACGATCGTCTCCGTCGCTCGAAGCCGCGGCCGAAGAAGATCATGCATGCAAGCGCGCCGCCGCGCCGGGTCGCGCGCCGGCGATGGACGACTACGACGACGAGGAGCCGACGACGAAGCTCTCGAGCGCCTTCATCGTCGTGCTCATCCTGCACGTCGTCGCGGTCGGCGGCATCTACGCCTTCAACAGCATCAAGGCGCATCGCCGCCGCGACGGAGCCGCGCGCCGCCGGTGCCGGCGAGCGGTCGCGCCGCAGCGACGCGACGCCGGCCCGCCGTCACGGCCGCTGCCAGCGCCGCGAGCGCGCACGAAGTCGCGGCCGCGGCGCCGCTGCCGCGCCGCTCGCGCCGCAGTGCCGGCGCCGTCCGTTGCGCCGCAGTCTACCACGTCAAAGCCGGCGACAACCTGACGAAGATCGCGCATCACCTCGGCGTGAGCGTCGTCGGACTTGCAGCGCGCCAACAGCCCAAGGAAACGCGCGACCCTGCAGGTCCGGCCAGATCCTCAACGATTCCCGCGAAAAGCCCGCCGAAGACGGTCGCCGTCGATCGAAAACCGCGACGAACCGTCGCGAGAAGTCGGCAGCGACGCCGCGACGCAAGCCGACCCGCGCGAAGACTTACACGGTGCAAGAAGGGCGACACCGCTACCTCGATCGCGCGAAGGCTCGGCGTGTCAGCCGGACGAACTGCTGAAGCTCAACAAGATCACCGATCCGAAGAAGCTGCAGCTCGGCCAGACGCTGAAGATTCCCGCAAAGAAAAACTGAGTCGAGTCGCCCATGACGCGCCGACAATTGAACGCTCCATCGCACCAGCGTCTACTCTCCTGCGTGCATCGCACGCTCGTCATCGGGCTGATCGTGCTCGGGCTGGTCATGCTTTCCAGCACCGGCGGCGTTTGCGCCCGGGAATCACGGCGACCAGCTCTTCTTCCTCAAGCGGCAGGCGACATGGCTCGGCGTGGCGGTGGTCGTCTGCGCTCATCGCCGCGTGCGTGGATTACCACCTGCTTCAGACGCACATGGTGGCTCTGGTTCGGCGTCGCGGTCGTGCTGCTTGCTGCTCTGTTTCGTGCCGCGGCATCGGGCATCGCGCATCAACGGTTCCGCGCGCTGGATCCATCTCGGCGGCTGGTCCTTCCAGCCTTCGGAGTTCGCGAAGCTCGCCGCGGTCGCCACGCTCGCCTGGTGGTTTGCGCGCGACGAGGAAACGCCGCGCGAGTTTCGTGCAAGGCTTCGTCGCTGCCGCTGGTCGGGCTCGCGCGTGCTCATCGCGCCCGATCGCGTCGCGAGGTGGACATGGGCACGACGGCGCTGATCGGCGCGACCACCTTCGTCATCATGTTCGTCGCCGGCACGCGCTGGCGTTATCTTCTGCCCGATGGTCGCCGTCGGCGTTCGGCGGCCTCGCCTTCGCGATCACGAAAATGCCCGAGCGCACTCGGCCGCTTCCTCGCCTTTCTGTATCCGGAAAAATATCCCGCCGACGCCTATCAGCAGGTGCAGGGGCTGATCGCGCTCGGCTCCGGCGGCGTCGAGGGACTCGGCCTCGGCAATGGCCGGCAGAAAATGGCCTTCCTGCCGTAGGCGCACACCGACTTCATCTTCCCGGTGATCGGCGAGGAACTCGGCCTGCGCGTGCACGCTGCTCGTCGTCTTCTGCTATCTCGTCATCATCCTCTGCGGCGCGATCATCTCGCTGCGCGCGCGCGATCGCTTCGGCATGCTGCTCGGCTTCGGCATCGTGATGCTCATCGCGCTCCAGGCGGCGGTGAATATCGGCGTCACCACCACGCTGCTGCCGAACAAAGGCTTGCCGCTGCCCTTCATCAGCTACGGCGGATCGAACCTCGTCTTCTGCCTGCTCGGCATCGGCATCCTCATCAATATCTACCGGCAGGGCCTGACCGAGAAGGAGGACGAAAGCAAGCGTGACGACTGCGCGTGCGCGCTCGCGTGACACGCAAGCGCCGCGATGCGTGCCGTCTGTAGCAATGAACTTCGTCATCGCAGCCGGCGGCACCGGCGGGCATCTTGTTTCCCGGCCTGGCCGTCGGCGAGGTGCTGCGTGCGGCGCGGGCATCGACGTGATGCTCATCATTTCGGAAAAGGAGATCGACGCGCTCGCCACGCAGGGCCGCACGCGAGTTTCGCATCGAGCGCGTGCCGGGCGTCGGCATGCAGAGCAAATCGCCGCTCGCGCTGCTGAAGTTCGCGCTGAAATTCCGCGCCGGGCTGAACCAGGTGAAGGCGCTCTATCGCGACTTCCAGCCGCGACGCCGTGCTCGGCATGGGCGGCTTCACCTCCACCGCGCCGATCCTCGCCGGGCGCTCGCGGAAAATCCCGACCTTCGTCCACGAGTCGAACGCCATTCCCGGCAAGGCGAACAAGCTCAACGCGCGGCTCGTCACGCGCGTGCTGCTCGGCTTCGAGGAATGCGCGCAGCATTTTCCCGCGGGCAAGTGCGACGTCACCGGCACGCCGATCCGCACCTCGCTCGTCGACGCGCCTGCGACAAGACGACGGCGCTCGCCGCTTTCGGCCTCGCGCCGGGCCGGCCGACGCTGCTCGTCATGGGCGGCAGCCAGGGCGCGCACGGCATCAATCAGGCGCTGCATCAACGCGCTGCCGCAGCTCGCGGGCACGCCGCTCCAGGTCATCCATCTCACCGGGCAGGCAGGACGAGACAGACTGATGCGCGAGAGCTACGCGAAGGCGGGCATCCCGGCGTTCGTCGCCGCGTTTCATCACCGCATGGAGGAGGCCTACAGCGCCGCCGATTTCGCCATCGCGCGCAGCGGCGCGGCGAGCCTCACCGAGCTTTCGCACTTCGCGCTGCCGAGCATTCTCATCCCGTATCCGTTCGCCGCCGAGGATCATCAAACTTTCAACGCGAAAATCTTTGAACGCGCGGGCGCGGCGACGCTATTAAAGGAGCGCGAAACCACGCGGCGAAACTCTCGCGAAAAAGCTGCTCTGGTTTCTCGACGATCCGGCCCGGCTTTCCGAGATGTCTGCCACGCAGCGCGAGCCTCGCGCCGCAAGCAGGCCGCCGAGCGCGTCGCCGACACTCGATTCTCAACATCTTGCTCCTAAATGGACACCGGCCAAATCCTTGCGGACATCCTCGTCGGCGGTGAACTGAAGATTCACCTCATCGGCGTCGCCGGCTCCGGCATGAGCGGCATCGCCGGCCTGCTGCTCGCGCTCGGGCACCACGTCAGCGGCTCGGACAAGGCGCGCACCGTCGAGATCGAGCGGCTCGAAAAACTCGGCCTGCGCATTTCACCTCGGCCAGGACGCGGCGAACGTCGCCGACGCCGACCTCGATCATTTTTTCCTCGGCGATCCGGCCGGGCAACGCGGAGTACGACGAGGCGCTGCGCACCGGTCGCAACATGGTGCGCCGCGCCGATGCGCTCGCGGCGATCATGAATTGCAAGAAGGGCATCGTCGTCTGCGGCATGCACGGCAAGACGACGACCTCCTCGATGGCCGCGCACGTGCTGCAAGGTCGGCGGGCTGCATCCGTCGCATTACGTCGGCGCGGAAATCCCGATCCTCGGCACGAATGCGAACTGGGATGCCGAGGGCGAATATTTCGTCGCGGAGGGCGACGAGAGCGACGGCACGCTCGCCTTCTACCACCCCGAGCACGCCATCGTGCTGAACATCGAGGAGGAGCATCTCGACTACTACGCGGACCTCGCGGCGATCGAGGCCGTCTTCAACCAACTGCTCAGCCAGACGCGCGGCAACGTCTTCTACTGCGCCGACGACGCGAACGCGACGCGGCATTTGCGCCGCGCATCCCGGCGCGATTTCCTACGGCGAATCGCGCACCGCGTTTTATCGCTTCGACGATCGTGCACGCGAAGGATTTCCAGTCGCACTTCCGCGTGCTGCGCGGCGGCGAACCGCTCGGCGCGGTCACGCTGAACGTCCCCGGCCGGCACAACGTGAGCAACGCCGTCGGCGTCATCGCGCTCGCCACGGAACTCGGCGTTCCCTTCGCGAAAATCGCCGAGGCGCTGGAGTCCTTCCGCGGCGCGCGGCGGCGTTTCGAGATCAAGTACCGCAGCGACCGCTACATGATCGTGGACGACTACGGGCATCATCCGAGCGAGGTGAAGGCGACGCTCGCGACCGCGCAGAACACCGGCCGCAAGCGCGTGCTCTGCATGTTCCAGCCGCACCGCTACTCGCGCACGCAGAAGCTCGAAGGAGGAATTCGGCCGCGCCTTTCACGACGCCGACATCGCGATCATCGCCGACGTCTATCCCGCGAGCGAGCCGCCGATCCCCGGCGTCACCGGGCAGACGATCGTCGATGAGATGATCCGCGAAGGGCACGACGCCGCGACGTTTCAGCCCGACCGCAAAAAGATCGCGCTCGAGATCGGCCGCATGCTCGAGCCCGGCGACTGTCGTGATCAGCCTCGGCGCGGGCAACATCCACGAAGCCGGCCACGCTGCTCGCGACGGACGTGACGCAACTCGACGAACTGCAGACCGTGATGGGCCGCGGCGACGATCAAGCTCTACGAGCCGCTCTCGAAGCACACCACGATGCGCGTCGGCGGCCCGGCGCAGTTCTGGGCGGAGCCGGAAACGGAGGAGGGCTTCGCGCGGCTGGTGCGCTTTTGCACGCTGAACGGAAATCCCGCTCTTCGTCATCGGCCGCGGCTCGAATCTGCTCGTGCGCGACGGCGGCATCCGCGGCGTGGTCGTGCATCTTGCGCGCGGGCGAATTCAAGACAGATCGAAGTGCGCGACGGCCAGATCACCGCCGGCGTCGGCGTGAAGCAGAAGGAACTCGCCTACGCCGCGCGCGACGCGCAGATCGGCGGCTTCGAGTGGTTCGAGGGCATCCCCGGAAATGTCGGCGGCGCGCTGCGGATGAATGCCGGCGCGATGGGCGGCGAGACGTTCCGCCAGGTCGTGAGCGTCCGCTTCGTCGATCCGCACGGCAATTTTCACATGAAGACGCCGGCGGAGATGGACGTGCATTACCGGCACTGCGGCACGCTGGAGAAAAACTACGCGGTCTCCGCGACCTTCATCGGCCAGCCCGAGCACGCCGGAGGAGATCGAGAAACTGCTCGAAGCCTCGACGCAGAAGCGCCGCACCACCCAGCCGCGGGAGTCGAGCGCGGGCTGCATTTTCAAGAATCCCGAGCAATGCCCGGCCGGGCAAACTGGTCGATGAACTCGGCCTGAAAGGCGCGCGCGTCGGCGGCGCGAAGGTCTCCGAGATCCACGGCAATTTCATCGTCAACGACGGCGGCGCGACCGCGGCGGATGTGCTCGCGCTGATCGACGCAGGTCAAGGAGACCGCGCTGCGCGAGCGCGGCATCAAGCTCGAAACCGAAGTGCAGATCGTCGGCGAGGAGAAAGGATCCATGACTAGCATGAAAAATCTGCGCCGCGCGTTCCAATCCGATGCAACGTCCGCTTCCCATGACCGATCTCCACGACAAAAAAATCGCCGTCCTCATGGGCGGTCCCGGCTCCGAGCGCAAGGTCTCGCTCGCCTCCGGCGCGGGCGTCGCCAAGGCGCTGCGCGCGCTCGGCGCGGACGTGACCGAGGTCGATGTCGACGGCGCCGGATTTCGCCGTGCCCGCCGGGCACCGAGATCGCCTTCAACGTCATCCACGGCACCTTCGGCGAGGACGGCCAGATCCAGCGCATCCTCGAAGCGCGCGGCGTGCCCTACACCGGCGAAGGCGTCGCCGGCAGCGAGCTGGCGATCGACAAGATCGCGACCAAGCAGCGCTTCAGCGAGCGCGGCGTGCCGACGCCGGCGTTCGAGATTCTGCGCGACGGCGCGCCGCCGACGCTGCCGCTGCCCTTCGTCATGAAGGCGCCGCGCGAAGGCTCGAGCGTCGGCGTCTACATCGTGCAGCGACGCGGCGAAGGTCGCGGCGACGCTGCGCGAGGCGCGCGAACTTCGGCAGCGAGCTGCTCGTCGAGCAATTCGTCGCCGGGCGCGAGCTGACCGTCGGCATCGTCGGCGAGCAGGCGCTGCCGATCATCGAGATCGTGCGCGAAGAAGGACTTCTACAACTTCGAGAACAAATACCCTTTCCTCAATCCGCAACGCCGCGGGCGCCGATCACTTCTGCCCCGCGGCGCTGAGCGATGACGGTGACGCGCCCGGTGCAGGAGCTGGCGCTCGCCGCGCATCGCGCGCTCGATCTGCGAGGTTTATTCCCGCGTCGATGTGCTGCTCACCGACGCAGGACGAGCCGTTCGTGCTCGAGATCAATACGATCCCCGGCATGACGCCCGCGAGCCTGCTGCCGGAGGCCGCCGCGGCGGCGGGCATCAGCTACGCGGAACTTTGCGCGCCGCATCATCGAACTCTCCCTCGCCCGCTCTCCGCACATGAACCGCCCCAAACGCCGCAACAAGCGCGTCTCCAACCCGCACCAGCGCAAGCAGCAGCACCTGCTCGACGTGAAGATCCGCGCGAGCACGAACGCGGCGGCCCGGCTCAAGCGCGTCGATCGGCTTTGCGATCTGCAAAGTCATTCTCGCTCGCCAGCCTGGTCGCCGGCGGCTGTGGCTCGGCGGCAAGGAAGCGCTGCGCCGCTTCGTCTGGGAGAATCCGGACTATCTTTCTCGCGAGATGCACGTGTCACGACCGACGGCACGCTGACGCGCGAGCAGGTCCTCACCGCCGCCGGCGTCGTCGAGGGCCGCAACATTTTCACGCGTCGATCTCGGCAAGGCGCGCGCCGCGCTCGAGCAACTGCCGCAGGTCGAGAGCGCGGAGGTGCAGCGCGTCCTGCCGAACCGGCTGACCATCGACCGTGACCGAGCGCCAGCCGATCGCCTGGGTCGTCGGCCAAGGCCGACGACGATCCGACGTTCGTCCGAACAGTCGTTCCTCATCGACGCGCGCGGCATCGTCATGCGGAGCCGAAGCGGTGCTGCCCGAGTATCTCCACCTGCCGATCATCTCCGGCGTCGAGACGGAGAATCTCGTCGCCGGGCCAGCGCGTGCACGACGCTGCGAAATGCAGGCCGCGCTCGAACTCATCCGGCTCAACGCCGACAGCACGCGCTTCCAGGCGCGGCAACATCGATCTCTCGAAAGGCTACTGCCTCGTCGTCACCGACCAGCAGCGCACGCGAAAATCACCTTCGGCCTCGATCGAGATCGAGACAGCAGCTCGCGCGGCTCAATCGATTACTCGATCGCGCGTCGGAACCGATCGCAATCGGAAATCCAGACGGTGAATCTGATCGTCGAGCGCAATACGCCGGTGACGTTCGTCGAGCCGCGACGGCCGAAGCCGGCAGCCGCGCGGCCGATAGCCGCGCCGCCGAAGACCGGCGAGCTCCGCGCCGTCGGAGAAAGTCCATCGCGACCAAGCGCGCACCGGCTCCGAAAGCAAGCGCCGACGCCCGCCGCGAACTCCGATCCCGCAGCGCCAAAGCCGACGTCCACGCCGCGCGCCGCCGCGCAATCCCCGACGCGATGCCGTCAAAGAAACCCTTCCGCTAATCTCTAATGGGCTAGGGACCACATCGTCGTCGGGCTGGAAATCGGCACCTCGAAAGTCTGCGCCGTCGTCGGCGAGACGCGAGCGCGATGGCACGATCCGCATTCTCGGCGTCGGCCAGGCGCCGTCGCGCGGCGTGCGCAAGGGCGAGATCGTGGATTTCGAAACCGCGGGCAAATGCATCCGCGAGGCGCTCGTCGATGCCGAGGAGAAGAGCGACGTGATGATCGGCAGCGTCTATCTCGCCGTCACCGGCGGCCACATCGCGAGCTTCAACAACCGCGGCGCAGTCAACATTCCCGAGGATCGCGACGAGATCTGCGAGGAGGATTTCGAGGACGTGCAGGCGAGCGCGCGCGAGGTCAGCATCCCGGCGCCGAACATGTTCGTGCACTCGATCCTCGCAGCACTACTACGTGGATGGGCAGGACGGCGTGCTCAATCCGATCGGCATGCTCGGGCGCAAGCTGGAGGCGGATTTTCACATCATCCACGGCGTCGGCAACGCGGATCAAAAACAGCGTGCGCTGCGTGAAGGAAGTCGGACCCGAAGTGCTCGACGTCGTCTTCAATCCGCTCGCCGCCGCGCAGGTCGTGCTCGACCAGAACCAGAAGAGCCTCGGCGCGCTCGTCGTCGACATGGGCGGCGGCACGACGGACTTACATCGTCTATGTCGATGGCGCGGTGAAGCAGAGCGGCTGCGCTCGCCGATCGGCGGCGATCACATCACCAACGACATCTCGCTCGGCCTGCGCATCCCGATGGCCAAGGCGGAGAAGCTGAAGGTCGAGGAAGGCAGCGTGATCCTCGGCAACTCGCTGCCCGGCGAGACATGTCGTGCTCAAGGACGAGACCGGTTTTGCCGGCAAGGAGATCGAGCGCGAGATGCTGAACACGATCATCCACTGCCGCGTGCGCGAGACGTTCGAGCTGCTGAAGCAGCGAACTCGACGAGGAGAACTACCTCGCATTTCCTCGGCGCGGGCATGATGCTCACCGGCGGCTGCAGCCTGCTCAAAGGCATCGATCAGCTCGCGGAGGAAATCTTCGGCATGCCGGTGCATGCTCACGCACGCGCAGACCGTCTCCGGCCTCACGTCGGCCTTTGAAAATCCGCAGTTTTCCACCGCCATCGGCCTCATCAAATACGCGCGAGGCCATGCAGCCCGAGCGCCCGCCGGCCTCTGCTCAAGCTCGCGCGCAAGCTGCCATTTTTCGGCGTGTGGATGCTGCTTCCGACTCTGCTCGTGCTCACGCTCGTCGTCAATCTCACCCACCGACCATGATCGAACTCCAACGCCATCCGCATTTCCACGCGCCATCGCCGCGCATCAAGATCATCGGCCTCGGCGGCGCCGGGGGCAATGCGCTCGACCGCACTCATGCTCGATGGCGTGCCGGCGCGGAGCTCGTCGCGATCAATACCGACGTGCAGGCGCTGACCGGCTCGGTCGCGCCCGACGAAGGTGCAGCTCGGGCGAACGACGACGCGCGGGCTCGGCGCGGGCGGCGATCCGGAGGTCGGCTACGCCGCGGCGGAGGAAGGCGTCGGAGGAATTCGCGGCGGCGCTCGACGGCGCGCAGATGGTTTTCCTGTGCGTCGGACTCGGCGGCGGCACGGGCTCCGGCGCGGCGCGCCTCGGTGGCCTCGTGGCGCGCGAGCAGAAGGCCGCTCGTCATCGTCTTCGCCACGATGCCGTTCACCTTCGAGGGCCGGCGCCGATGGCGCAGGCGGAGGAGGCGCTCGCCGCGCTGCAGCGTTATGCCGACGTCGTGATCTGTTTCGAAAACGACCGGATGGGCGACGCCGTCTCGCCGCGCGCCGGCAATCCAGGAAGCCTTCACCGCCGCCGATCAGACGATCAGCCAGAGCGTCCGCGCCATCGCCGCGCTCGTGCGCCGGCGCGGGCTGATGCAGGTCGGCTTCGACGAGCTGCGACCGCCTGCGCTGCGCCGGCGCAGAGCTGCGCGCGTGCCTCTTCGGCTACGGCGAAGCCGACGGCGACAACCGCGCGCACGACGCGCTGGCCCGCGCTTTGAAGAGTCCGCTGATGGATCAAGGGCCGGATGCTCGAGGACGCGCAGAACGTCCTGGTGAATGTCGCTGGCGGCCCGAACATGACGCTGAACGAAGTGCAGATCCTGATGGAGGAATTCAACCGGCACATCGGCGATCGGACGCGGATATTGTTCGGCACCGCGACCGACTCGCGGTCGGGGAATCGGTTGTCCGTCACGATCCTCACCGCGGTTGAAGCTGAGATGCGGACGCCGGTGGCACCGGTGGTCGCCGCTCCGCGCGGGGAACGCCAAAGCCCGCCGGCGGCCCGGGACTTGGCTCCGGTGCGCGATTCGGAGGTCGAGCACGCGCCGCACATCTCTTTTGTCGAGTCGGATGAAGAGGTCGCCGCTCCCATTCCGGCAGTAGCCCGAACGCAAGTCGCCGCGCGAGCGCCGGTCGCGCCAGCCGCAGCAGACGCGGCGGCGGCAAAGCGAGCAGCAAAGCAGGAGCAGATGCAATTCGAGCCAGTGACGCGCGGGCGTTTTGAGAAGAGCGAACCGACGATCGTCAACGGCCAGGATCTCGACGTGCCCACCTTCCTGCGCCGAAACGTCCGCGCCAAGTAGCGCTCTTTGCTCTACAGCCCGGCGACTTTTTTGCGCAACTGCGCATCATGCCAGCGCCCGAGGGTCGCGAGCGCAAAGATGGCTCCGACGAGTGCCATCGCCATGTCTTTTTGCGTGTCCCACGGGTCGCCTTGGGTGCCGAGGAAAGACTCGGATGCCTCGCCGGAGATGAGGGCCACCGCGCACTCGATCAGTTCGTAGGCGGCACTGATTGCCAAGCAGACGCAGACAACGAAAAACGCTCGCCACGCCGCAGAGACGACGACATTTCTACAAATGAAAATCTCCCGCGCGATGATCGCCGGAACAAAGCCCTGCGCGAAATGGCCGAGGCGGTCGTAATGATTTCGCGAGAGGTGCCATGCCTCGCGAATCCAGTCCCCAAGCGGCACGAGAGCGTAAGTGTATTTGCCGCCGACGATGAGGATCAGCATGTGCAGTGCGATCAAAATGTAGGCAAGGTCCGTGAAGCGGAACCGACGATAGGTCGCAGCGAGCACGATGAATCCGGCAATCGCCGGGGCGGTTTCGAGCCACCACGTGAGACGATCAGACGGTGAAATCGCCGACCAAATGAACGTGGCGATGACGGCGGCGAGCAGCGCGAGCGGGAGCGCGTGTGGATTCCTAGTTGCGTGCATTGGCAGAGGGGCAGAGAAATTGCGCCATGGACCTTCCCGACGCTCCGCTCGTCAATCAGGAACAACGCACCTGGGCGATGCTCGCGCATCTCAGCGCCTTCGCGATGTACTTCACCGGCATCGGCCACATCCTCGGTCCGCTCATCGTCTGGCTCTTGAAACGCGACGGAAACCCGTTCGTCGATGACCAGGGAAAAGAAGCGCTGAATTTCCAGATCACCTTTTCGATCTACATCGGCGTGGCATTCCTCCTTTGCTTCGTGCTTATCGGCATCCCTCTGCTGTGGGCGCTCGGAATTTTTCACATCGTCTGCATGATCATCGCGGCGGTGAAGGCGCGAGACGGCGTGACGTTTCGCTACCCGGCGACGATTCGCTTTTTCAAATAGCGCGGTCCGGTTGACAGGTCGGACAAGTGGTTCTACCGCTGGCTGATGAATTACCACGTCTGGAATCACCTCTCTCGCGGAGTTTTGGCCGCGGTCTTTGGATGCAGTTTTTTGGCATCTGAGGCGGACGCAGATTGGCTGCACTACCGCGGTCCGGCGATGAGTGGAGCCTCGGCAGAAAAGCTGCCGAACATGCTCGCGGCGGAGCCGAAGCAATTGTGGAAAGTGGCGCTCGGGACAGGGACTTCGGGGGTCACCGTGCATGGGGAGCGCGTTTTTTCGATGGGTAATTCCGGGAGCAAAGATGCCGTGGTGTGCCTCGATGCAGCCTCGGGGAAAGAAGTATGGCGGCACGAGTATCCACTGGCCGTGGATAAGCGAATGTTCGAAGGCGGACCGGCGGCGACTCCGACCGCCGATGGGGATCGCGTCTACACCTTGAGCCATCAGGGCGATCTCTTCTGCCTCGATGCATCGACAGGGAAGCCCCGCTGGTACAAGCATTTCCAAAAAGATTTCGGAGGGAATCGGCCGCAGTGGGGCTACGCCGGATCGCCGACGGTGGAGGGAAATTTGCTCCTGCTCGATGTCGGCGGAAAGGGCGGATCGACGGTTGCAGTCGACAAGATGACGGGAAAGATCGCTTGGAGATCGGGCAATGATGACGCGGGGTATGCATCGATTGTGGTGGCAACGTTTGGCGGGAAAAAGACGGCGGTCGTATTCAAGAGTGCGGCGCTGGTCGGGCTCGATTTGAAGGACGGCCGCGAGTTGTGGCGCGCCGGTTGGAAGACTGATTACGGGGTGAACGCGGCGACGCCACTCGTGCTCGGTGATCGGATTTTCATCTCGAGCGGATACGGCGCGGGTTGCGCGATGATCGGGATCAGCAGCGGCAAGGCGACGGAACTCTGGCGAAACAAAAGTCTGAGAGCGCACATCAATTCGCCGGTGGCGTGGCAGGGTGACATCTACGGCATCGATGGGCAGGCAGAGCCGAAGGCCCCGCTGGTTTGCTTGGATGCGGCGAAAGGGACGGTGCGTTTCACAGACAAAAACGTCAGCGGAGGTTCACTGATTTTAGTCGATGGGAAGCTGGTGGTGCTGAGTGAAAGAGGTGAGCTTTTGATCGGCCCCGCCGCGCCGGGTGGCTTCAAACCAAGCGTCCGCGCGCAAGTGCTGGGCGGGCGTTGTTGGGTGCAGCCCACTTACTCGGCCGGCAAAGTTTTTGCGAAAAACAACGCCGGCGATCTGGTCTGCCTCGAACTCGGCGGAAAGTAAGCGGCCCGTCACAAAGCTGCGAAATCTTTCGCGAGAACAAGCTCGGTCCCTTCTTTCTTCAAGTTGTAGTCCACGCAATCGAAGGCTTTGCGGATCAAGTGAATCCCGAGGCCGCCGGGCTGCACAAGGTCAAGCGGGCGGCCTTGGAGGACGGAGGGATCCGCTTGTTTGCCGAAGTCGCGGAGCCGAAAGACGACCCCTGCGGACCGCTGCTCGCAGATGAGACTGATGAGCTGATCGGGCTCGTGCTGGTAGGCGTAGCGAATGACATTGGTGCAAGCTTCATCGAGCCCGAGAATGATCAGGTCCTTCTCGACGGCGGTGAGCGGAAGCGGCGTGAGGAATTGCCGCACGAAATCGCGCACGAGCGACAGATTCCCAGGATGACTGGCAAATTCGATTTCGCGGCGAAGTCCGATGGCGCGGGCGCGTTTCATTTGAATCCGAAAACAAGAACGGTGAGATCGTCGTGGCGAGCGGCGTGCTGGCGATGCTGGAATTCCCCGGCTTGGAGGGCATCGATGACGTCGGCGGCATTTTGAAAAGGACGCTCGAGAATTTGCGCGACGCCACGGCGGTCGAGTGGCTCGTCGGAGGGGTTAAATGACTCGGTGAGGCCGTCGGTGAAAAGCACGAGCCATTCGTCGCGCTCGAGCGTGAAGGAATGCGAGCGCCCTGGCAGCTCCGGCAGGAGGCCGAGTGGCGGTGAACCGGCGATCGTGAGTTCGTGGACGCTCCCTTCCTTGCCAACCAGGAATGGGTGGCAATGCCCGGCGCTACAGAGCTCGACGTGGCGCGTGGAGCAGATGACGCGACCGACGAGCGCAGTGATGAACATGCCCCGGATGGTGTGGCCGCTAAGCATCGAATTCCAACGCGCCACGGCAGTCACTGGCGAGAGCCCGGACTTGAGCACCAGCCGGAGAATGCTGAGTGCCTGTGCCATGAGGAGCGCCGCAGGCATGCCTTTGCCCGAGACGTCACCGATGACGAAATAAATTTCATCGGGGCCGAGCTCGATCACGTCGTAGAAATCGCCGCCAACGTTCAAGGCGGGCTGATAGACTGCGGCGAACTGTCCGCCGGCGATGTGCGGAAGCGCTTGCGGGAGGAAGCTCGCCTGGATCTCGTGGGCGAACGCAAATTCCTGCGCGAGGCGTTCCTGGCTTCGTTGCCGCTCGCTGGTGCGGAGCTTGTCGATCGCAGTGGAGGCGAGGTTGCCATAGGCAGTGAAGGCCTCGAGATCAGCCTGGTCAAAGGCTCCGCGGCCGATGGGGTTCAAAACTTGCAGCGCCCCGATGTCGCCGACGCTGCTGACCAGCGGCACACAGAGAATCGAGCGCGTGCGAAATCCCGTCTGTCGGTCAATTTCCCGGTAAAAGCGCTCGTCCGCGTAGGCATCGGGAATGAGCAGCGGCTTGCGATGCTCAAGCACCCAGCCGGAGACACCGCGACCACGCGGCACCACGATCTTTTCGCCACCCCGATCAGCCAGAGGAATCTCGCCGCCGCTGGCGCTGCACAACTCGAGACTGCCGTCCGGTTGCACCAAAAAAAGGGAGGCGGCCTCCGCCTGCATGACCCGCCGCGCGACCGCGAGAATGGCGTCGAGCAGGGCGCCCGATTCCGTGATGCCATTGATCAGCGCGCTGACTTCCACCAGGCCTTTGTAGATTTCGAGCAGGCGCTCAAGGCGGGCGATTTCGCAGGACATGCACGGAAAGTGTAACCCGCTTCGCGGGCGGCGGAAGGCGGTAGTGCGATGTCGTTGATTCGGTTTGAATATCGCTGGAATTCGCCGCGTCGGAGTTTCATCGTTCGTCCTCATGAAAATCGTCCTGCTTGTTTTCTCTCTCCTTCTTTCTCCCCTCGCCGGACGGGCAGTCGATACCGCCTACAACGCTTTGCGCGTGGTTGGAAAAAAGAATGGCGCGGAGACGCTGAATCATGTTGCCGAGCTGCGCGGACGCGGAGGCGTGCCCGCTCCGGCGGTTTGGAGAATCGTGCTCTCGGATGCACAGGCGCGGGGCGGAGTTCGCGAATTGGAAGTGCAGGGCGGGCGCATCATCTCGGAGCGGGCGCCGACTGGTCGGAATCTCGGCGCGCCGATGAATTTCAACGCGCTGAATCTCGATTCCGAGGGGGCGTTCACGATCGCCAATGACGAGGCGAAGAAGGCGGGCGTGGCGTTCGAGCGCGTCGATTATTTGCTGAGGAGCGGAACGGGCGGCGGCGCACCGGTCTGGGAGTTGCAGCTGCTCCGCCGGGAAGGAGCGCGTGTGGCGACAGTGCAGATCGCCGCCGACAGCGGGACTATTTTACGAGAGGAAGGGCTCACGGCTCGCGGGGGTAGGCCGTATCCGCGGGTGGAGCCCCGTCCGCCGGTGTCCGATCGCGACTACGTGCCGCGGCCCCCAGAAGACCGGCGAATCGAGGATCGGGAATACGTGGATCGCCGCTACGACGATCGGCGGTATGATGAGCGCGACGAGCGCGATGAGGAGCGGGTCGGCAATCGCGAACGAATCCGCGACGTGCCCAGTTTGTTCCGCCGCGCGCGCCAGCACTTCGAACGGCGCGGCGTGCAGATCCGCAATTTTTTCCTCGGCGACGAGTAGTTCGCCGAGATGTCGGCCTCACATCCGTTCGCGGCGTTTCAGCGCCACCCACGCGGCCAGGTAAGTGCCTCCGGCCCATGCGAGGTGGCCGAGCAGCGCCCACAGCGCGGGCTTCCACCAAGTGAAAATATCGCGTGATCCGAGTTCCCGATCCGGATCGAGATTTCGATACGATTGCATGTGATCGCTCATCGTTTGCCCGCTGAGCTGCCGTTGCCAGAGGAAGCTCGTATCCATCACCACCTGCGCGGAAAAGCTCGGCATAAGCCGGCTCACCCGTCGCACTGCGGAGGTCATTTCGCTCGACGAAACGGTATATCCGGAGAAGACGATTTGCGGGATCAGGATTAGCGGAATGATCATCGCCGCCTGTGTCACGCTGCGCGAAAGCGCCGAGACCGCCGAGCCGATGCCGACTGCGGCGAGCGCCGTGCTCAGCAGGGCCGAGAGCTGCCATGCCACTGATCCGTCAGGTCCGTTTTCACCATACAAGACCATGGCATACACCAGCATCGCCTGCGCGGAGGTGATCGCGGTCAGGAAGATGAATTTGCTCGCGAGATATGCGTGGGCACCCACGCCGATCAGCCGCTCGCGCCGGTAGATCGCGATCTCTTTCACGATCTCCTGCGCGGCATTGCTGCAGCCAAACCATAGCGTCGCTAGATACGCGAAAAACATCACGAGCGCGCGTTCGTCCGTGACCCACGAAACCAGCGCACCGATGACGAGCGGCTGGCCGAGAAGGATTGCGAAGTTCCGCCAATCCGCGCTCAGGATCGCCCACTGCCGCCCGAGGAGGATCGGCAGCGCCCACCCGGTTCGTTCTTTTGCTGGAGCCAATCCGGAGGCGGTCTCATCTTCCGGCGGCGGCTTTTCGCCTGCGTCCTTCTCGAGGAAATCGCTCTGCCAATCCAGCGCCGGCCGCGCGAGCAATTCGTCGTAGAGTGCGTTGAGTTTCGAGACTTTGAAGTAGTCGCGCGCCTCCTGCGGCGACCCCTGAAACGCGAGGCAGCCGCCGACGAGAATCACGAGCTGATCCATCAGATACGCGTTTTCCATGACGTGCGTGGTGCAGATTATCGTGCAGCCCGTGTCGGCAAGATCGCGCAGCAGTTCCATGAGCTGGAATTCCGTGGCGGGATCGAGCCCGGAAGTTGGTTCGTCGAGAAAAAGGATTGACGGCTTCGAGAGCAATTCGACGCCGACGCTGACGCGTTTCCGCTGCCCGCCGGAGAGCCGCGCGATCGGAATATCGGCACGTGCGCGCAGACCGAGTTGCTCCATTGTTTGCACGAGGAGTTTCTGGATCTCCAAAGCTGGCGTCGCGCGCGACAGCCGCAGCCGAGCGGCGAAGCGCAGCGCCTGCGCGATGGTCAGTTCCGGGTGGACGATGTCTTCCTGCGGAACGAATCCGAACGAGGGTGCAGCACTCCCCTCGTAAACATCCGCGCCGTCAGCCAGGACTTTGCCGCGCTCGGGCCGCCGCAGCCCGGAGATCGCGTGGAGCAGCGAGGACTTGCCCGCGCCGCTCGGTCCGATGATGCCGATGAATCGCGACGGCGGAAACGCGATTGTCACATCATTCAAAATGGTCTGCGCGCCGATCTGCTGCCGGACACCAACCGCTCGCAGCGCGCCGCCCGCGGCATTCGCGACGCGGGTCAGCGCCTGACCGTCAAACAGAAAAAAGAACGGTCCGATTTGCAACCGATCGCCGACGGTGAGCTCATGCTCGTCGAAGCGGTGCCCGTTCACAAACGAGCCCGAGGTGCTGTGCAGATCGACAACCGTGCATCCGCCGCCGGCGCGGAGTTCCACCTTTGCGTGACGCCGCGACACTGCCGGATCGGCGAGGACGACATCCGCGCCGGCATCCCGCCCGATCACTGTCTCGGCCAAAATCTCGATACGGTCCGCCGGCACCCCGCGAACCAGCATCTGCGTCGCTTTCCGCGGCTCTTTTGCCGCCGAAAGCGAGGGCGGGTCACCGATCCCAAACTCGATCGAGACTGGGCCAACTTGCACCCGGGAGCCGGACTCCAGTCGCGTCGCGGCAGTGATCCGCGCGCCGTTTACAACCGTGCCGGAAGCGCTGCCGAGATCTTCCACCACACAGCTCCGACCGTCGAAAATGAAGCGGCAGTGCTGCCGCGAAATCTCGAGGTGGGCGAGTTCCAGGTCGCACTCCGGCGAACGTCCCGCCACCACCGTCCGCGGCGTGAGGGCCAGCACGCGAGGTGGCAATCCGGTGACAACAGCGAGGTAGGGCATGGGTCGGGGTGGAGAGTCGACGGATGGGATTGGGGAAAAATACGCGAGCTGACCAGCCGGAGGCGGATCCCGATTTCCCGATGCTCAACCCTGCACGCTCAACTTCCTCAAGGCAGGATGGCCCAGACTTCGACTGTCCGATTCTTGTCCAGATTCTGCGCGTCGATCAGGGTGGAGGCACCCATCGCGACGGAGTGCATGACATTCACGACCCCGCATTTGTCCCGCATCGCCGCCAGGACTGCATCCGCCCGAGCCTGCGAAACATCGAGGTTCTGCTGTTTGTCGCCTTTGGGGTCGGCATAGCCAAGCACGACGAAAACAGCGGTCGGATCGTCGCGGATTTTCAGGAGGGCCGGCGAATCGACTTGCGTCTTCAACGCCGTGATGTCTGTCGCGGTGAGCGTCGTCCGCCCCGACGCAAAAGGAATGGTCAGGACTTTGCCCATGCTGCGCGCGCGCTCCACGCTCGCATAAAGTTTGTCCTTATTGTTCTGCGAGATATTCGGCATCACGTCGATGCGCGCCAGCACTTCGGCCTTCACTTTCTGGTTCTCCGTCGTCTTCGGGTTCAGGTCGATCTTCGCAGGCGAGGTGATCACCGCTGCGGGCTCCGCCACTGCCGGTTCCTGAGGCGTTGGTTCCGTGTTTTTGGGAGGAGCCGTTGTCTCTGATGGTTTGGTTTCCAGAGGCATCGGCGGCGTCGACGGAATGACAGCCACGGGAGGGAGGGGGGGCTCTTCAAGTCGCTGGGTCACTCGCGGCGGTGCAGGCGTTGACGGCTCCGGCGTGGCACTTGACACCATCTCGGTCGCCGATTCCGGGGTCGGGGATTCTTTCTCCGAAAAAAGTGAACGCCCTACGATCACGAGCAGCAGCAGAGCGACCACGGCGCCGACGCCGATCATGATCATCTTTTTCGAGATCGCCGCGCTGCGTGGTGCGAATTTCAGCGGCTTCCCGCATTCCGGACAGATCAAGGCGCTGCCTTCCTCGACCTCGATTTCCTCTCCGCGATACGCCAGCAAGCAGCCTGAGTAGTTGTGGCACTTCATCTTCACCTTCATGCGGACTTTATAGTTTTACGATGGCCGCGCCGCGAGCAAAATTGAGGCCGGGGAACTAGGCGCCGTTACGCTCACCGCGCTGCACTCAGCCATTCCACTAGATCGGGCGGCATCGGCGTGCTGAACTCGAGCGCCAGTTCCGGGATGCGCAGCATCGTGGAATGCAGAGCGTGCCGCGGTAGCAGCAGCCGCTCAGCGAGCGCGGGCGTCCAGCCACTCTCGATGAATTCGAGGTAGTAGCTTTCGTCCGGTCCGTAGATTTTGTCGCCGACGATGGGGTATCCGGCGTGGGCGAGATGGACGCGAATTTGGTGCGTGCGCCCGGTCTCGGGAACACAGCGAATCACGGAAAAATGGTCGCCGTTCGAGCTCTCCCGTGTGCTTCTCCGTTCGACGTGGAAGCGAGTTCTCGCGACTGCGCCGTCCGGATGCGCCAGACGCTTGAGATAAATGCGCGCGGGCTCCCTTTCGCCCTGCCGGAGCAGGGGAGCATCGACAACGAACTCATCTTCCAGCGGCCATCCCCACACGATCGCGAGGTATTCCTTCTCGATCGCCCGCCGCTCCATTAGTTGATGAAACGTGCGCGCGGCGTCGCGAGTTTTCGCGATCAGGGTGAGCCCGCTCGTCTCCCGGTCGAGCCGGTTGATGATCGAGACCTGCCCGCCGTTTGCGATTTCAAAGACGAGCAATTCACGCAGCCCGTCCCACAAGGTCAGCCGCCCATTTGGCTTGCTCGGATGAACCTCCAAGCCCGCGGGCTTGCTGAGCACGAGGTAATCCTCGGTCTCGGCGATGATGTCAAAACCTCGCGCGCTCGCGGACATGAATCCCGGCGCCGATGCGCGCGAACTAAGCTCCGTGCACGCGCGCCGCGACTTTCAGGCGCAGCGCATTCAGCGCGATGAAACCGGTCGCGTCGTTCTGATTGTAGGCCTTTGTCGGGTCGGCCTCCATGGTGGCGATGTCGGGATTGTAAAGGCTGAGCGGCGATTTGCGGCCGGCGGTGATGACGTTGCCCTTGTAAAGTTTCAGCCGCACGGTGCCGGTCACGTTTTTCTGCGTCTCGGTCACGAGCGCCTGCAGCGCCTCGCGCTCGGGCGCGAACCAGAAGCCGTTGTAGACCAGCGTCGCGTATTTCGGGATGAGCGAATCGCGCAGGTGCATGACTTCGCGGTCCATGGTGAGCGACTCCACCTGCCGATGCGCGAAGTGCAGGATCGCGCCGCCCGGCGTCTCGTAAACGCCGCGCGATTTCATGCCGACGAAACGATTCTCGACCATGTCGACGCGGCCGATGCCGTGCTTGCCGCCGAGCTTGTTCAGCACGCGCATCACCCCGAGCGGCGAGAGCATCGCGTGGTCTTCGGCGTCGAATTTGACGCCATCGCCGCATGCCCGAGTTCGCGCAGCAGCGCATCGAGTTCGTGGTAGCCGATGGCCACGCAGTTGCCCTTTTCAAAAACCAGCTCGACGTGCTCCGCCTTGTCCGGCGCTTCCTCCGGCGAGACGCTGAGCACATACATGTCGCGCGCTTTCTCCGCGCTCGCGTCGAACCACGGATCTTCGAGGATGCCCGCCTCGAAGCTGATGTGCAGAAGATTGCGGTCCATCGAGTACGGCTTTTTCGCCGACGCCTGGACCGGGATGCTCGTTCTTTTCCGCAGTAGGCGATCATCTCCGCGCGACCGGGAAATTGCTCGCGAAAACGCTCCTGCCGCCACGGCGCGATGACTTCCAGTTCCGGCGCGAGCGCCGCGGCGGTCAGTTCGAAGCGCACCTGATCGTTGCCCTTGCCCGTCGCGCCGTGCGCCACGGCGTCCGCGCCTTTCCGCCCGCGCGATTTCGACCATGCGCTTGGCGATGAGCGGCCGCGCGATCGAGGTGCCGAGAAAATATTGTCCCTCGTAAATCGCGCCCGCCTGGATCATCGGGAAGATGAAATCGCGCGCGAATTCCTCGCGCAGATCGTCGATGAAACACTTGCTCGCGCCGGTGCGCAGCGCCTTGTCCTCGAGGCCGTCGAGTTCCTCCTCCTGGCCGACATCCGCGCAGAAGGCGATGATCTCCGCGGAGTAGGTTTCCTTCAGCCAGGTGAGCAGGACGGAGGTGTCGAGACCCCCGGAGTATGCGACGACGATTTTCATAGGGCGGCCTTTCTAGCCGCCGCATCGCGCGCTGGAAACTGTGATTTTCGCCGAGCCGCAGAGGACGAACTCCGGGTGGAGCACGCAACCCGCGTGCCCTCCGAGAAATCCGCGAACGCTGAGACTCGTTTCGCGGGCACGCGCAATCTTACGATGCCGTGTGTTTTATCTCCTCGGGCCCACGGCTTCCGGAAAATCTGAACTCGCGGTCGAAGTGGCGGAGCGCTGCGGCGCGGAGATTGTCGGTGCCGATGCCTTCCAAATCTACGCGGGGCTTCAGCAACTCACCGCCCAACCGGACCGCGAATTACTCGCGCGCGTCCCTCACCATTTAATCGGTCAAATTCCGCTGACGGAGTCATTCGACGTGGCGCAATACGCCGCGCTCGCGCGCCACCGGACGGAGGAAATTCACGCGCGCGGGAAGAGGGTTTTGGTCGTCGGCGGCACCGGGCTTTACGTGCGCGCACTCACGCACGGAATCGCCGCACTGCCGCCTGCCGACGTGAATCTGCGCGCCGAGTTTGCCGCGCTGCCGCTCGTGGAATTGGTCGGAAAACTGCGCGACCTCGATCCGAAAAGCGCAGCCGGGATCGACCTCAAAAATCCGCGCCGCGTGATCCGGGCGCTCGAGGTTTGTGTACTCACCGGTCGGCCGTTTTCGAGCTTTCGCGAGGAGTGGAAAACTGCGCCGCCCGGGATCCGCGGCGTTGTCCTGATGCGGCCGCGTGAAGAACTGCACGCGCGCATCGAGCACCGCACCGCGGCGATGTTTGAGCACGGCGTGGTCGAGGAAATCCGTGCGGCCGGAGAGGTCGGATCGACCGCTGCGCAAGCCATTGGGCTCCGGGAAATCCGCGCTCACCTCGCCGGGGAGATATCGCGCGACGAATGCATCGCACGCATCACCCTCGCCACTCGGCAATACGCGAAACGCCAGCTCACATGGTTCCGGCGTGAGACTCAGTTCGAGAGCATCGATGCAGCGGCGAGTGCCGCCGGGAGGATCTCGGACCACTTTCTCGCAGACCGTTAAACCACCCACTTTGAAGTGCTTCCAATCCGGGCACTCAGCGTTGGCGAGCCGAGTGTTTCAGCCTGCGCATCAACTTGAAAAAACGCAGCGTATCCTGCACCGGATGAATCTTACTTTTCTCGTCGCCGTAGACGGTGCTCACGGCGACTGAGGCGATGCGATAACCGGCGCGCGAGGCGATAACCAGCATCTCGGTTTCGAAATCGTAGCGGCTGGTTTCCGAAGCGCAGAGTGTCGGTGCGAGGTCGCGATGAATCATCCGAAATCCGCACTGCGTGTCAGGAATCGGCTGCCCGCAGAGCGCGGCTGATTTGCCACGACATGAAGCGGTTGGTCATCCTTCGGACGAACGGCATCGCCGCGAGATCGCTCATGCGACTGCCGAGAATCATGGGCGCGTGCGAGCGATTGGCCTCCGCGAGAAAGGCAGGGATTTCCTCCGGCAAATGCTGTCCGTCACCGTCAAGGATCAGCACATATTCCACAGCGCGCGTGCTCAGTTCTCGCAGCCCCGTTTTGATCGCCGCGCCTTTGCCTTGATTGATCGGATGGCGGACCACCTCGACGCCGCCATCCCGTGCCGCGGCTTCGGTTCCGTCGGTCGAGCCGTCATCGACGACGAGAACTCGATCGAGTTGCGCACGCGTGCGGCGGGCGACCTCGGCGATTCTTTTCGCCTCGAAATAAGCCGGGATCAGGGCCGCGACGTTTGTCCGGTCGATCGCGAGCGGCTCCGCGCTCATCGCCGGACGGGATGATAATCTGCCGCGTGATACGAACTTCGCACTAGCGGTCCGGAGGCGACGTGCTCGAAACCCTTTGCGGTAACCGCGATCTCGCCGTAGGACTTGAACGTGTCGGGATGGACGTACTCGACGACCGGCAGATGCTGCGGCGACGGGCCGCAGGTACTGACCGATGGTCAGCACCTGCACGCCGACGTCGCGCAGGTCGTCCATCGCCTGGAAAATTTCCGGCTCCGTCTCGCCGAGACCGAGCATGATCCCACTCTTCGTCACGAGCTGCGGTGCAATCTCTTTCATCGCGCCGCAGGACTTGCGAGTGACAGCCTGATACTTTGCGCGCGAGCGCACCAGCGGCGTGAGGCGCTCCACCGTTTCGATGTTGTGATTGAAGATGTGCGGCGCGCGCTCCGCGACCATCTGGAGGCACTCTTCCTTTGCGTGGAAATCGGGCATCAGGACTTCGATCACGATCTCCGGATCGCCGCGCGAATCGCTTCGATCGTCCGCGCAAAATGTCGCGCGCCGCCGTCCTTCAGATCGTCGCGCGCCACGGCGGTGATGACGACGTGCTTCAGTTTCATCCGCGGTCACGGCTTCGCGCCACGCGCTCCGGTTCATCCTGCTTCGAGCGCGAAGGGCTTGGCCGTCGTCACCGCGCAGAAGCCGCAGGCGCGCGTGCAGCGGTCGCCGGCGATCATGAAGGTCGCGGTCCCCTGGCTCCAGCATTCCCAGCGATTCGGGCACTGGGCTTCCTCGCAGACGGTGTGCAGTTTCAGGTCGGAGATGAGCGCCTTCGTCGAAAAGAAAACCGGGTTCGACGGCAGCCGCACCTTGATCCAGTCGGGCTTCTTCGGGCCTGATGCAGGGCGGGGTCGATCTTCGCGCAGGACATAAGCGGCGAACCGTAGGAGATCGCGCGATGAAATCAACGCTGACCGGCGTCTGAAGGTCTCATTTCGGAGAAAGGTCACGCGCGCCCGCGCGCCGCGGAGGCTTCGACGAGGATCGGCGCGAGCTCTTCAGGCATGAATGGTTTGATCAAATGATGCCGGAACCCGACGGCACGGCTGCGCTCGCGGTCGGCATTCATCCCGAAGCCGCTCATCGCGATGGCGAAAATGGGGCGCTCGGCGGTCACGATTTCGAGCAGTTGCCAGCCGTCGCCATCAGGCAGTCCGATGTCGCTGATGAGCAGGTCGATGTCGTTGCGTGGAATCTCTTCGACCGCCTCGGCGACGTCCCGCGCGATGCTCACTCGGTGCCCGAGCAATTCCAGATACATGCGCATGTATTTGAGGGTGTCCTCGTGATTTTCGACGAGGAAGATGCGAAGGGGAGCGCGGGTTGAGTTCATGGGAGTGTGGGCAGTTCGACGATAAAAAGGGCGCCGCGATTTTCGCCGTCACTGGTCGCGGTGAGGTGCCCGCCGTGCGCTTCGATCGTCGCGCGGGCGATCGCGAGACCGAGACCGAGACCGCCGAATTCGCGGACGATGCGATCGGTTCCTTGCTCAAACGGATTGAAGATCGCGGGTAAAACATCGGAGGCGATGCCGATGCCATTGTCGGCGACTTCGATTCGAATGTTGGCGCCGGAGTTTGCCGTCCGGATCGAGATTCTACCGCCTCGCGGCGTAAACTTCGCGGCGTTTTTAATCAGATTCCAGACGACTTGCTGGAGTCGTGCAAAGTCTCCGCGAACGCAGTGCGAATCGGCAGACAGTTCAACGACGAGGTCGTGCGCCTTTTCCTGAACCTCCAGCGCGCAGATCTCGATGCCGCGCGCGACAGCCTCGTGTAAATCCATCGACTCGAACGCATATTCCATTTTCCCGCGTGCGATGCGCGTGATGTCCAATAGGTCGTCGATGAGCCGGGATTCGAGCTGGATATTTCTCCGGATCATTTGGAGGACGCCGCGGACGGGCTCGGGCAGATCCGGCATCATTTGCACGGCGGAAATAGCCATCAGCACGGGAGTCAGCGGTGTGCGCAACTCGTGGCTGAGGACTGCGAGAAATTGGTCTTTTGCGCGATCGGCGGTCTCGGCGGCCTCCCGAGCGGATTCAGCGCTGGCGAGCGCGGTGCGGAGTTTTGCCTCGTGCTCGCGGAGCGCGTCCTCGGCGCGCTTCCGCTCGTCGATGTCGAGCGCGATCCCGATCCAGCGCTCGAGCCGGCCCTCGGCGTCCCGATTGGAGACGGTGCGGGCGAGATGCCAGCGGTAGGTGCCATCGTGCCGCCGGAGCAGGACTTCAATTTCCGTGGAGCGTCCGTCGCTCATCGACTGGTTCCACGCGTGGCCAACGCGCTCGCGGAAGTCCGGGTGGACCGCCGAGAGCCAGCCGCGATTAGCCGATTGAGCCAAGCTCATTCCGGAAAACTGCATCCAATTTTGATTGCAGAAATCGAGGATGCCACGCGCATCGGCAGTCCAGACGATCTGTGGTGAGAGCTCCGTGAGGCTGCGATAAAGCGTCTCACTCGCGCGCAGCGCGTTCTCCGCCCTGCGCGCTTCCGTCGTGTCGTGGCAGAGGCCAAGAATCTCGCGCAACGCGCCACTGGGTTCGCGCGAAAACGCCACTGAGCGAAGGCGCGTCCATCGATATTCGCCGTTGGCGTGGCGGACCCGGTGTTCCTGCTCCATCACTTCGCCATCCGGTCGGGCCGCGAGCCCCGAGAGGCGCTTGAGCGCAGCGGTTAGATCATCGGGGTGGATCAACGCGGCGATCGAGACGCGATCGGAATCGTTGATCTCAGATGGAAGATAACCGAGCACGTCCAGGAGCGCCTTGTTGGCGTAAATGCACCGATTCTCCACGACATCATAAACGAAAAGAATATCCGGCGTCGTCGCGGCAATGCGCTCGAAAAGGTGGCGGCTGCGCGCGAGTTCTCGCTCGGCGAGCTTCTGCTCCGTGACATCGAGGAAAGTGCCGATGGCACCGCGGACGCCTCCTTTTGAATCGCGGAGCGGTGCGGCGGTGCCGAACAAAAAGCGAACGAGCCCGTCGGGAAAATGAACCTCGAAGGATTTCGAGAGAACTTTGCCGGTCCGGGCAGCGATGTGCATCGGAAGCTGATCGAGAGAGACGACGTGACCTTCCTCGCGGATTTCGAAGAGCAAAGACGACTCAATGTCGGAAGGATCAAGCGGCAGCGCATTCGTCGGTCCGATTCGCAATAGCTCTCGACCGGTGCGATTGGCGGTGATGTTCAAACAACGCGGATCCTGCGCGACAAAAACGCCTGCCGGCGCTGTATCCATCAGGGTTTCCAGTTCCTCGGCGCGCGCCCGCGCGATGGCTTCGCTCTCCCGCAAAGCCGCCTCGATTTCCTTGCGGGAGGTGACATCGACGACGACCCCAACGCCGCGAAACGGGCGTCCATCGGTCCCGTAGAGGGAGCGACCAGTCAAGGCGATCCAGCGCGTCGTCCCATTCGGCTGGAGGCAGCGATATTCCACCTCGAACATCGTGCCATCAAATACTGCTGCGATTGTCGCCGCATCGATGCGTGCCCGGTCATCGGGATGGAGCAGCGCAAGGAAACTGTCGTAGTCAATCCGATCGCGGCCCCGGACACCGTGGATCGCCTTGCATCGCTCGGACCAGTGAAAGGTCCCCGTCGAAATGTCCCAATCCCAGACCCCCAATTGCGCGGCTTCGAGAGCGAGACGCAGGGAATCATCGGCCTCGTGCCGAGTTGATTGATCGCGCGAATGCGACGGTGGAGCCGACGGCTGGCCACCCGAGGACCGCAGGTGTTCGATTTCCTGCTTCAGTCGCTCGTTCTCGGCGACCAGCGCCGCAACTTCGCTCGCCTCACCGGCGTCGATGTTCGGGATAACTTTTTTCATCTTGCCGCTCCGCACATCGATCTTTTCCCCGTTCGCAGCGGACGTCAATTCGAACGGCGCGACACACAGGCGTTTTGTGTGAGCCATTCGTCGGCAAAAAAAAGAGCGAGACTCGCGTCCCGCCCTTTTTGGAAATGAAAACTCCCCGGAGCTTACCGGCTAAGCGGCGTGGGTTCGCCAGTCAGCACCGGCGGGAATCCCAGCGAGCCCGGAAGATACGGTGAAGGAAGCAGCTCTTTGATCTGCTCGAGCGGGTCTTTGAAATCCTTGCCATCTTTCGATCCGTCATATTTGGCGCGGCGAGGATCACGTTCCGGACGGCGTTCGGCGATGCCTTCCAGCGACGGCGCAACCTCGTAGCTGGCGAGGGAAAGGTCGCTGAAAGCATTCACTTCATGAAGCGCGAGATTGTCCGTCCCATTGTCCGGAGTCCAACGCGCCAGAACCTGCGAACCTTCGACAGCGGGGAAATCCGCCGCGGCCGTTGGGCTGGAGCCATTGAAAACCAAACGCGCTTCGGGTGTGCGGCCATTCAGCGAAGCAGCGCGGCCATCGGCAACTGCGGGCTCCGCGGGGTTGTTCACTTTGATGATCGCTGACTCGTTCTCTGCCCGCTTGGAGGTAATTTCCGCGGTGCGTCCGACAACGAAAATATCGAGCGTCCCTTTAGCGTTGGCATCGGCGAGAACCGATACGCGGGTAATCGGGCGAGCCGTTTTGCTCTCCAGCACCAAGCCGGACTCCGTGGTGGACGGTGCCAGCGCGACGCTGCTCTCGGGGTTGTCATCGATAACTTTTTGCCAGGAGACGTATCCATCTCCCGAATTGGCGAAGGCGACGCGAGTGTCGCTGTAGAGACCGGCGACGCTGAAGCTGGTTTGGTTGTTCACGACCGCACCGAACACTGCGCTGGTGTCGATCGGTTGGTCGCGCTTTTGCAGGCTGTAGCTCACGGACGCTTGATCGCCGTAGAGATAAACGCTGTTCAGCGGACCGGGGTCAGCGATGTCGGTTTCGATCAGGAGATACTTCGCAAAGCGGCTGAACGATTTCGGAAGTCTTTTCCCGTTGAGAGATTCAAATGGAACGTCCTTGGCGACGACGCTCCACGACTTCGAGCCCGGGGCCGCGGGCGCGTCCCCAGCGTAGAGAGTGACGGTGCCTACAGCCGGCGAACCCTCGACGCAGAAATTCGTCAGAAGCTGTGGCTCCGAGAGCACGAGCAGGTAGTGTTGTTTGCCGGGAAGCAGGGCGTAGCGCGTTGCGACATCATCGTCCAGCCAAGCTGCGGCGGCTTCGGTCGCAGCGTAGGACTGACTGGCGGATTCGAAGTAGCGCAGGTTCGTCCCTACATGCTGCCGCGCGAGATTTTTTGGAAAAATCTGCAGTTGTCGGGTGGCCGTTTCGGAAGAATCAGAGGCGGCAAATGCACCCGCGGAGCAGGTGAGAGTCAAAAGCGATACCAGCGTTTTGGTCTTCATTGGTGTTGAGCTAAACTATTGTGCGTTGGGTTGAAAACAAAAATCTCCGAGGCAATCGCACCTGCCGCTATGGAAATTTGAACCAGTATGGACATTATTTCAGCGCTTGGCAACGAGTTCTTTTCGCCTGTCAGCCGGTCGTTCATCTCGCGAACTCGCGAAAATTGTTTGGCTTTCAATTCGAGGAAAGCTATCGAAAGCGCCTGCGGGTTCGGCATCTGCTGGGCGTGCGTATTGCACTCATCGCCACGAGCACGCATCAGCGAATGTCCTGAAGATCAGGAGGCACCAAAAAAACTTGTGAATACCAAAGAATCAAATCCCGCGGATCGTCCGAAGGCTGCACTCCCAAATTTCGCGGAAGGACAGAAGCTTGCCGGGTGCTACGTGCTGCGTCGGCGAGTTGAAGCGGGCGGTGGTGCTGTCATCTGGCTTGCGCACGATCAAGTTCTCGGGAAAGACGTCTCGCTCCATTTCATCCCGGCGGAAATTCGGGCGACGACGGCCACCATGGATGCCATTCGGCAGGAAGTGAAAAAGAATCGTCAGCTCATTCACCCGAATATTTTGCGGGTTTATGATTTCGTGGAAGAGGAAGAATGGTCGGCCGTCTCCATGGATTGGTTTGAGGGCGACTCCCTCGCCGCAGCGCTGGCGCGCAATCAGGCCGGGTTTTTCGAACCGGTCGATATCAAACCATGGGTGGGGCAGCTCTGCGCCACGCTCGAGGACGCACACAAAGTCCAACTCGTGCATCGCGACATCGGGTTGACGAACATTTTCGTGGAAAAAAGCGGCCGGATCATCGTGGCGAATTTCGGGATCAGCCGTTGCATTCAAGATGCGCTCGGGAGGTTGCGTGGAGCCGAAGACCCGGACTTGGGTGTGGCGTTCATGAGCCCACAACAACTCGACGGCGAGCGCGCCAGTCAGAGTGACGATATTTACTCGCTCGGTGTCCTGCTCTACGCGTTGCTCACGGGCGAGGCGCCGTTCGCGGGTCGGGATATCGTCGCAAAAATCCGGCGGGTCGTCCCGCAGACCGTGACGGAACGCCGTGCACAGCTCAAGAAATCGGGCGGGCTCGTGCCTCCGGCTTGGGAGAAAACAATCGCTGCCTGCATGGAAAAAACACCAGAGCAGCGGCCGAAAAACATGGGAGAGATCGCCTCGCGAATGATGATCGAGAAGGCAATCGCCACGGTCGAGGGCGTGCCGGTGATCATGCCTGCGCCTGCGCCCGCATTGATGGTTGCGCCAACACCGGAGTCGGCGGTCGCGGAGGCACCCGAGCCGGCAAAATCGGCGCTTCGTCCTGTCGATATTTTGCGCGCAAAGGCGAAAGCGGCTGAAGCCGGTGGACTGCAGGCGGCCGCGAATGAGCCGCCCGCTCAGAAGCCGACAGAAGTTGCCCTTCCGAAGCCGGAGCCGGAGCGTGTGGAAAAGCCCCCAGTTCCTCCCGAGTCTGAGCAGGACGTAATTCCCGACCACTATCCGAGCTTTAAGCCGCGCCGTTCCGGGTTTCCGCTGACCGGACTGGCCGCAGCCGTCATTCTCGTTGCCATCGGAATTTACGGGACATTCTTTTACAATTCTGAACAGGGGTCGGCCCCAGTCACTGATCTCACCGGCATTGATCGGGAGCCGGATGAGATCGCCCCCGTGGCCAACGTCGCCGCGAACCAAACGTCGCCTCCCGAGATTGAGGCGGTGGAGCCGAATGAGTTGGCTCCGGTGCCCCAACTGACGGCGGTCGCGCCGGAACTCACCGCCACGCCAACTCGCCTTGCGCAAAACAGCACGAAGGTTGAAACACGCACCGCTCCTGCGAACGTCACCGTGACGACCGCACCAGCCGACGCGAGTGCAGCCGCGGCCGCTTTGGAGAAGGCCAAAAAGGAAGCGGAGGCCGCGCAGAAATTGCAGGAGGAAATGCTGAAACAGAAGCAACAAGCCGAAACCGCGGCGGCCGATGCGAAGAAGTTGCTCGACGAGCGGACCAAGGCTGCGCTGCCGATTCAAAAAGCGGCCTCTGAGGTGGCCACCCTCCTCCAGAAACGCGACGAAGAAATGAAGGCCGCGCAGACCGCTGCGGAGGAGGCACAACGGCTTGCAGCAGAGAAAGTCAAAATGGCCGAAGATGCCAAGAAAGCGCTGGCCAACGTGGAAGCCGAAGGTCGCGAAAAACTTGCGGCTCAGCAGAAATCCGACGCCGAGTTGAAGGCGCTGCAAAAAGCGCTGGAAGACAAGCAGCAACAATTTGCCGACGCGCAGAAAGCCATCACCGACGCCGCCGCGCAGATGGAAGCGCAGAAAGCGGCGATTAAACGGGCCGAGCAGGATCTCGCGGAATCGAAGCTGGCGGCTCAGAAAGCTGCGGAAGAAGCCAGCCGCATGGCCATGGAGAAGCGCAGGCTGGTCGAAACCGAGATCGAAGAGACGAAACGACTTTTCGCGGAGAAGATGCAGAAGCTGGAAGAGATGCTCAACAAGGGCGCGTCCGTTCCACCGGCTCCAGCCTCCGCGCCCGCAGTGGTTTCCCCGCCGCCGCCCATCCCGAACCCAGCCCCGGCCAAGACCGACGCGCCGCCGACGACTCCTACTGCAGCCGTCAAGAATCCTCCCGCTTCCGAGCAATTGCTAGTGATGAAATCCGACCCAGCCAAGGTGCCTGTTCTTCCTCCCGGCGAGCTAAAGTCCCCTGCCGCGCCTGTCGGTCTCGAGAACAGCCTCGGAATGAAATTCATTCCTGTCGGCGATGTGATGTTTTCCATCTACCAAACGCGGGTGCAGGATTTCGAGGCCTTTGCCAAAGCAACAGGGTTAAAATCGAGTCTGTGGAAAGATCCAGGGTTCAAGCAAGGGCCGGATCATCCGGTCGTGAATGTTACCTGGCAGGATGCGGTGGTTTTCTGCAAATGGCTCAGTGTCAAGGAGCACAAAGAAGGCGTTCTCCCGGCAAACCAAATTTATCGTTTGCCGACTGATCTCGAGTGGAGCAGGGCCGTTGGCTTGCCTGAGGAAAGCGGCAAGACTCCTGAGGCTCGCGACATGGGCGTGCCGGATGTGTATCCGTGGGGAACGGCGTGGCCGCCACCGCCCGGCTCCGGCAATTACACTGGCGAGGAAACCGGCTCCGACGTGGCGATCAAGGGCTACGACGACGGGTTCGCGTGGACATCTCCGGTCGGCAGTTTCCCGCCCAACAAATCCGGTCTCTACGACATGGGCGGAAACGTCTGGCAGTGGTGCTTGGATTCGTGGAACAAAGACGAAAAGGCCAAGGTTCTGCGCGGTGCCTCGTGGTATAACGGCGCGTTCAAATTGAGCCTGCTCTCCTCGTGCCGTGTCCATGCCGCGCCGGATAGCAGCACGGATAATTATGGGTTTCGTTGCGTCATCGCTACTGCCGAGCAGGGGAAAGCCCCGAAGAAACCTTAGTTTCCCGCCGGTTGTCGCACCGGCGCACTTTCACATTGCAATCGTGACACCTCTCCCAGAAAACATCTGCCCGAATCGCTCCCACACTATTTTATGAAACAACTCATTGGACGCATCCTCACCGTCGCGGGAATTGCAACGGCGGTGACCTCGGTGAATGTCGCTCACGCCCAGGACTTTTTCCGCGATTTCGGCACCTCGCGTTCCTCTGGTGGGATCGGCCCGGTCTCGCCGTCCGAGTACACTTACGAGGATCTCGCACCCAGCGGTTACGTCGGTATTTCGGAGTTCGGGGAGCCTCTCGGGCAGAATGGCTTCGCTTCGACTTCTGAGTCTTACACTCCGGGCATCGATGAGAAGTATAATTTCGCGATTGGTCCGGTGAGGTTCAGCTTGGCCGGGGGGTTCGGGATCGAATTTAACGACAACATCACGCTCTCCCAAGACAACCGGGAGTCTGATTTCATCCTTCGCCCGACTTTCAACATCGATGCGGCCTGGAAGATCACGGAGCGCAACACCATCCATTTCACCCTCGGGGCCAGTTATGCCAAATACCTCGATCACTCGGAATACGACAGTGATGGAGTACCTCTTTCTCCGACGTCGGAGCTCTCGTTCAAGTTCGTCATCGGCGCCGTTGATTTTACCGTCCGCGATCGCTTCAGCTACCAGGAAGATACTTTCGATATCCCGCAATTGAGCGGCGTCGCTCAGTATCAGCGCTATGAAAACCAAGTCGGACTCAAGGCCGACTGGGCGATCAACGAATACCTCACGCTCACCACCGGTTACGACCACTTCAACTTGTGGGTAAGCGACGAGCAATTCTCCTCTCAGGAGCGCTCGATTGACACCTTCTTCATCACTCCCACCTACCAGCTCACCCCCGGGATCAAAGTGGGTCTGAATGCCGCGTTCAGCGTGATCGACTTCGACACCGACGAACGGCAGGACGGGCACAATCTGCTGATCGGGCCATTGATCCAATGGGAAATCTCCGAGGTCACCCGGCTCTTTCTGGAGGCTGGATTCCAGCAGTTGAAGTTTGATGGAAAATCGAATTTCGATGACAGCTTTTTTGCCGACCTGACGGACGAAGAACGCGCGCTTTTCCGCGGTGACGACGAGGACTCCAACGCCTTCTACGTGAAGTTCCAGCTCGAGAATCACCCGATGGAGACCTTCACGCATCGCCTCATCGCGTCCAAGACTTCGGAAATTGGCTTCGGTTCAAACTTCTACGACCTCTACCACGTCGAATACAGCGCGGATTGGACGGGAATTGACAGAACTCAGATTGGGCCGACGCTCTTCTACGAATACTACGAGACCTCCGGCATCCGACCCGAGCGTGCGTGGCGTGTTGGCGCCGCCATCGGCGTTCGGCATAATTTCTCAGATTCCATCACGGTTGGGCTCGATTATCGCTTTGTCCTTAAAAACTCAAATCTGGACCAAGCTGACTACTACCAGAATCTCGTCTTCCTTAGCGCCTACTATAAATTCTAACCCGCCGTTATGTTCCATGCCTGATTCCTTCCTCCGTTTCTGCATCCTCGGAGCTGCGCTCCTCGCAACTGGAATTTCAGGTTACGCGCAAAGCGGGTTCAACCGCGCAAGTTCAGTCTTTCCGACTGCGCCGACCAGTTCGGCCAGTCCGATGGTCGCTCCCGGTATTCCAGTAGCTTCGAGCGGAGCTCGCACGACCCTCGTTGACCCAAATAAAAAGTTAGCCGTCGGCGATCAGGTTTCGATCGAGGTTCTCGAAGATCGGGAGGCAGCCATCCCTCGAATCATTACCGCAACGGGCGATTTGGAAGTGCAGCCACTCGGCCGCGTGAGTGTTGTCGGGAAAACAACGACTGAGGCCGCTGCCGAGATCAAACGCAAGCTCGAGGCGGATTATTACTACAAGGCGACCGTCCGCCTTTCCATCGATCGCGTGAATCAGAACGCCACGATGGGCAAGGTTCAGGTCCAAGGTGAAGTCCGCGCACCGGGAGTTCTGGAGATCTTCGCGGCGGACAACCTCACGTTGAACGAAGCGGTGCTGCGTTGCGGTGGCTTCAAAGACTTCGCCGACCCGACCAAGGTCAAAGTTACCCGGCGCAAAGGTGGGGAATCCGTGACCTATACCGTCAATGTCCAGGACATCCAGAAAAAGGGAGAGGGAGAGAAGGACATCAAGTTGGAAGACGGCGATCGCATCTTTGTCCCGAAAAGCCGCTTCAAGATCCTTTTCTAAGCCATGGATTCCATCAATCCCACTCCCCCACCTCGCGCCTTGGGAGCCGTCTTCGGAGCGAAATTCTACCGTTATCGGTCTCTGCTGAAACGCCAATGGTGGATCCTCGCCGTCGCTATCAGCCTCGGCCTAGCTTACGAGGGCTGGACCATCTTCAAGAAGGCGGATCTCTACGAGTCATCGAGTGAACTCATGGTGCGCGCCGAGGTCACTGGCGTTGATCCAAAAGTCCGCGAGACCGTGGACAGTCTCTATGGCGACACGCTGAAGATGTTGCAAAGCTCGGAGATTCTCGAGAAGGCCAAAGGGCGCGTAGAGCTCGAGGCTCCTCAGCTTTCCGGACAGGTGGCGATCGTCCCGAGTGTCGCTCCGCGGACTTCGATTTTCACCGTCGTCGGCTCAGGAACCAACCCGGAATACACCCGCCGCTTCGTAGATGCCGTGGTCACGGAGTTCATTGCGTTTCGACGCTCTCAAGCGACCGATGTCCTGCTGGATACGAGCGGTGAAGTGAGTGCCCAATTAAAGGCCGTCCGGACTTCACTCGCCGCGCAGCAAAAAGAACTGCAGGACTTTGTGCAGGCGAATGACATGCAGTTCTGGCAGGCGCGTGGCTCTAAGGCGGCCGAAACCTTGAATGGATTGCTCAACCGCCAGACCCAGCTCAAGACAGAGTTGCAAAACCTCGAGAACCTTACTCCCGACGAACTGCTCACTGCACCTGCTCTGCAAGCTCCTACTGCGAAAGGTGACGCCAAGAATCCCGGGACCGAACGCAAGGAGGCGGTCTTTAACAATGAGCTTTACGCGCAGTATCTCGAAACTACTCAAGCTGTCTTTCAGAAGAAGGCTGAGCTCGATGAACGGAGCACTGTCTGGAAGCCCAAGCATCCTCGCTTGCAGGCGCTGCAAGCTGACTTGACCCGGCTAGAACGAAAACTGGATCTCATCAAGGCACAGAACATCGAGTCGACCAAGTCCCGAGCAGCTGCGGTGACCGCCGAACTCAAGAGCAACGCCACCATGGTGGAGACGTGGACCAAGGAAGTGCAGGAGGCCTCAATTAAGGACGGAGAGTATCAACGGCTGCAAAGCGCAGTGGCTCGTTCACAAGGCCAGGAAGACAAGCTCCTCGAGAAACTGACTCAAGTAGATCCTAGCTCCGGAGGCTCGGGGATCTTCAAGGTCATCCGAAAGGCGACCGCGCCGACTCCGGTGTCGAAAGCGATCGGAAAGCATCTGTTCATCGGACTTTTTGCGGGGTTGGTGATTGGTAGCCTGATGCTTTTCCTGCTCGATCGTTCGGACGACCGGCTTTCCACATCCTCGGAAGTGATTCAGCACTTCTCCGAGCCGATCCTGGGTCAGATTCCGAATGTCACCGACACGAGAAAAGAAACCGGGTTGCCTTTGCTGCAATTGGAGGACGAACGCTATTCGTTCGCGGAATCGTTTCGTAGTCTGCGGTCATCGCTGATCTTCATGCCGAATCAGTCGGAGCTGAAGACCCTGCTGATCACGAGTGCGATTCCAAACGAAGGCAAATCGACCGTCGCCAGCAACCTCGCGATCACGATGGCAGCCGGCCGGCGCGCGAGTTCTGCTCGTGGATGCCGACCTCCGGCGCGGCGACCTCGCTTCGTTGTTCGACGCGGACGGGCGCAATGGCCTCTCGAGCATCCTGCGCGGCGAAGTGCCTTGGCGTTCGACCGTCCAATCAACGGCTTATCCGTCGCTCTCTTTCATCCCGCGCGGCCCGGTCACCAACCAGTCCGGAGAGCTGCTTCTCAAACCAGCAGTTCCAGAAGCTGCTCGAGGAATTCAAGGAGGCCTACGACCTCGTCGTCTTCAACACCGCGCCTATTCTCGCCACCGACGACACGCCGACCTTCGCTCCGCATTTCGACGGCACCCTCATGGTCGTCCGCGCGCAATTCACCTCGGCGCGACTGACGCAAAACTCTCTCAACGCGCTTTATCAGCGGCAGGTCAACGTTCTCGGCCTCATCCTCAACTGCGTGGACACCGAAACGCCGGATTACTACTACTACCGATATCCGAAGTATTACGCGGCGTAGAGGGAGTCGAGGGGAGCGCAGCTAGCGCCCGGGCTTGCCGAAGTAGGGGAAGCCGTCCCAGCGGTCATCGTTGCTCGTCGCGCGAGGATCACCGGTGGAAAGCATCCAACGATCAAGTTCACCCCGGAGTTGCTTCTGCGTGGTGAGGAGCTCCGTGTTGCCCGCGAGATTGCGGAGTTGCCCCGGGTCGTTTTCGAGATCGTAGAGTTCCTCCGCGGGGCGCTGGCCAAGTGACAGTTGAAAGAATCGCGCCCGCTCGGGATCGTCGCGCAAAGCCATGATGGCATCCTTGGTCGGGCTCGCATCGACGTCCCCAAATTCACCGACTGCGAAGACCATCTCAGGATCGCCAGCGGGCCAGCGATCGGGCCGAAAATTGCGCAGGTAGAGCCACTTCGCCGTGTGGACAGCACGGATGGGGTAACTGGCATTTCCGGCTCGCACTTGCGCGTGACGCTCTCGCTCGGTGAAGGCTTTGTCCGCCCCGGAAACGGTGCTGGCGAGGAGCGGGAAGAGGCTTTTCTCCACCATGTCGGTGGGCGGCTTGATCCCCGCTGCGTCGATGAAAGTCGGCGCGAGAGCCACGTGGCTGACGAAGCTGTCCATTACGGTGCCCGCCTTGATCCTAGCGGGCCAGCGCATCGCCAGCGGCACGTGGGTGCTCAGCTCGTAGCAGTTCGCTTTTGCGCGCGGAAAAGGCATCCCGTTGTCGCTCGTGATGACAACCAGGGTGTCGTCAAGACGCCCCGCGGTCTCGAGTGCGGCGAGCAGCTCCCCGACGCGCGCATCGAAACGCTGGACCGCGAAATAGTAGTCGAGCACATCGTTGCGAATCTCCGGCGTGTCGGGCCAGAATGCGGGAAGCTGAACTTCCTCGGCTTTCATTCCTGCGGCTGCGCCGGTGCTTGGGACGTAGGGTCGATGGGGGTCGCGGGAGCCATACCAAAAGCAAAACGGCTGATCCGCGCGCGCGTCTGCGAGGAATTTCTCGAACTTCACCTGTGGCCCAGCGGGATTGCGCGTGCGTCCGCCGGCCCGGAAATCGCCAGGTCCCCAGCCCTTTCCCTCGCAGCCCACAGCGTATCCGGCGTTTTCCAAAATGTCAGGATACAACTGGAATTTCGCGGGCAACGCGCTCCACAGATTGCCGCCTTCCTCGAGTTGATGAGGCCAGCGACCGGTGAGCATTGCCGCGCGGCTTGGCGTGCAGCTCGCCGCAGCGCAGTAGGCGCGGCGAAAAAGGGCGCCTTCGCGCGCGACGCGGTCGAAGTGCGGCGTGCGCACGACTTTGTCGCCGAGAATACTGGCGTGCGGAGCACTCCAGTCATCGGCAACACAGACGAGGATATTGGGGCGGCGTGCGGGTTCAGTCGCGAGGCTCACGGTGAGCAGCGCGAGCCACAGGACGATGGTAGTTTTCATGAGGCCGATGGTTACAGTTGTTGACGAAAAAAGGCGCTTGGAGGAATGGGTTGCCGCGGTTTGTCTGCGTGCGCCCAATCCAGTTGCGGAGCGGAGTGGCCGCCGGTCGCCCGCCAATAAAAGCGGAACGGATGTTTGCCCGCCGCGAGCTTGATTGTGCCGCTCTTTTCATCCAGTGAACCGCGGAAGCCGGCGTCGATGACGGTCGCATCGTGGAGCCGCAGCACCGCCTCCGCGCCTGCTGGAATCGTGAACGAGAATTCGCCGTCCGCAGGGGCCTCGAGGTAACCGGTGAACAGAGCGGCCGTGCTGCTTTCGCTCAACGATTCGCCGACAATTTTCAAAGCTGTGCTGCGGCCGGCAGGCTCCATTTCATCGAGCTTGGCGAGCCACGGCATCGGCTGCGTGAAAGTTTGCCGCTCGATTCCGCGAACCGCGCTCTCAAGTTTCACCGCTGGGACTAACTCACTGTCGTAGGGTCTCTTCGCGGTCGTCTCTGGCCGTCGCATGCGCAGCACCGCACCATGCATTTGCGCCTGCAAATCGGGGTGCTCAGCAGCGACGTTTTGCGTCTGCTTCGGGTCGCGAGCGACGTCAAAAATTTCAAACGGATCGTCGTGCGAAACGATGCCGTAGCGCACCCCCATGAAATCGCCGAGGCGGATCGCCTGCATCTGCCCGCGCTGCGTCCGCGCCGCGCGGCCTCGAACTCCGGGTAAGTGGGCGTCTTCCCGTTCTGGCTGTATTCGACGTAAATCGTGGACGGCTTTCTGCGCGCCCACGCCGGTCAGCGTGGGCAGGAGCGAGCACGCCGTCGGTGCGCGCGGGCGCGGGCATTCCGGCCATCTCGGCGAAGGTCGGCATCCAATCGTGAAACTGGCTCGGCGACTCGCTCACGCGTCCCGCGGGCATCGCGCGCCGGCCAACGCGCGAGCGCGCCGACGCGGATGCCGCCTTCCCACAAGTCGCGCTTGATGCCGTCATGCGGACCGAAGCGTTCGGAAGAAATGTCGGCTCGTAGTCCTCCTGCAAATACGACTCGCGGCTCGGCCCATTGTCGGTGGTGAAAACGACGAGCGTGTCGCGATCGATGCCGAGGTCGCGAAGCAGCGCGAGCAGGTCGCCGACGCAGTCATCGATGCGCCGCACATCGGTGGCGTAGCGGTGGTAAACGTCGGGCCACGGCTGCTCGGGCGTCGCGGCGTCGCGGTCATGATCCCACGTCGCGGCGGCGTAATCGGGGTGCGTGTAGCTGTCCGGTCGTGCCGTCCGCCGTAGTTGATCATGCGCCCGCGTTTGGCCGAGCCACTGCACGCCGCCTTTCGCGCCGCCGCCCGCCGGATACTCTCCCGGCGGAAGCTGGAGCTTCGCGTGCGGCGTGTCGTAGGCGAGGTAGAGGAAAAACGGCTGCTTCGGGTGGTCTGCGCGCTGGTCGGTGATCCACTTCTTCGCCCGCGCGGTGAAAAGATCGGTGGTGTAGCAGCCGGCGAGATCGGCGGAGATTTCGCGCTCGTTTTCCCAGACCTGCTGGCCGTCTTCCTTTGGATAGTGCGCAGTGCCCGTCGATGTGCCGCACGTAGCCGAAGTAAAAGTCGAAGCCCGCGCTTGGTCGGAAAGGCCGGCCAATCCGCGGGACCGGCTTTTCCCGCTCCTGGCTCCTTCTCTCCGGGCCCGCCTTGCAGGCCCCACTTGCCGATCGCCGCCGTGGCGTAGCCTGCGCCGCGCAGAACGCGTGGCGAGCGTGTGATTTTTCTCGAGCGCCTTGTCGAACTGATTGTCGCGCACATTCGCGTGCCCCTGATGCACTCCGAGCAGCAGCGACGCGCGCGACGGTGCGCACACCGGCGCCGGGCAGTAGTGCTGGCGCAACTGCACCCCTTCCGCAGCCATGGCGTCGAGCCGCGGCGTCAGGTGCCACGGCTCGGAGCGGTCGCCGACTCCGCGGCGCGCATTTTGAAAGAATACGCCGACATCGCCGAAGCCGAGATCGTCGGCGAGGATGAAAATGATGTTTGGTTTTTCCGCGGCGCGCAGACTGCCGGCAATGATGCCGCAGCAACCAATGATGACGGCAAGTCGGCGCGCAGAGACACCAAAACAAAGCGATGCGAGCGGGGAGAGACGCATGAGCGATGGTGGTGTGATGCGGAGCGCCGTGAAAAGATTTGATCTGCCCAGGAGCACGACGAAAAAGGTGGAAGGTCGATTTGCAATAACGCCGGAAATACCGGACAAGCAGTGCCTCGGAGGGGTGGCAGAGTGGTCGATTGCGCCGGTCTTGAAAACCGGAGAGCCGCAAGGCTCCGTGGGTTCGAATCCCACCTCCTCCGCCAAACTGCTTGCGGGACGTATTTCGGCCAACGCTCCATGACGCCTTTCGATTCGCCTTTACTGGGGGTGCGCCATTTTTGGCGAGTCGCTGGAATCGCAGTGGCAACGGCGATCTGCGCGGGTGCGTTGGCGCTGGAGCCCGATTTGCCAAAACGCGATCCGGGCGAGTTGATGGATCTAGAGCCGAAGTTGATTCCGAAATCGCCAGCGCCCGACGCCGAGCCGATGCGAGCGAATGGGGCGGATTTAGTGGTGCGGTTGGAGGTGGATTTGGAGCGTGCGAAACGCGGGGATGCGGCGGGGGAGCGACAAGTTCGTGCGGGGATCATTGCGAAAGTGGAGGCGGAAAATCGCGCGCTTAAAGTGGTGCGTCTGACCTCAGAGTTGGAGGCCGCACGGCTGGCTCTCTTGCAGGGAGAAGTGGATTTGCAACGCGCGGAATTGGCGGAGAAAAAGGGGTCTCGAGAAACGCTCAATGCGGCCGAGGAAAAACTCGCAGAACGCCTTGCGGCGGCGACTGCTGCGCGCTTGGCGTGGGAACGCGCGGAGTTGAAGGCGGCGGAGCTGAATCTCTCGCGGCGGCGGCAACTTCTCGCCGCGGGCATCGGACGAAAAAGCGACGTGCAGCGCGCGGAGGAACAGCTTGCCGCGCTCAAGGAAAAGGGCGCCACGCCGCGCTGATTTCCACCGGGGATCGACCGCATCTTCACGAATCGGGAGTTGCCAATTATCCGTCGTGAGTCGCGGCGGGTCAGCTCTCGCGCGGTCGTGGAGTGGCTCCATTCTGGCGGGAGTCACGATCACAAAAACCGCCGCGCCGGGCGTTTGCTCTAGCCGGAGATTCCTGCATGCTGGAGCGCGAATGGTCGTCTCCCTTCTGCCGCAGCGCATTTCGATCCGGCACAAGGTGTTGCTCGGGTTCGGGCTGGTGCTGGCGATGCTCGCGACGATCGCGATGATCACCTGGCGCAGCACGCGCGGCTTTATGCAGACGGCGGCACTCGTCGCGCGCTCACACGAAGTGCTCGCGAAGAGCGATCGGTTGCTGCGTTTTTTGATGGAGATGGAAAGCGGTCGCCGCGGGTTTTTGATCACCGGCGACGACCGGTATTTGCGCGGCTACGAGCAGGCGCAGGCGGACATCATCGACACCTTGATCGGGCTGCGGACAGACACCGTCGAGACGCCCGAGCAGGGCGAAAGGCTCGAGGAATTGAAGCAGCTGATCTCGCAAAGTTTCGCGCTCCAAGGGAGTGAGATTGAGGCTCGGCGCACGCGTGGATTCGCCCCAGCGGTCGGACTTTTCCAGGCCGCAGAGAGCGAGGAGGTAACTTACAAAATCCGCTCGGTGCTCGACGATATCGCCGAGCGCGAGTCGATGGTGCTCGAGGAGCGCGAGCGGCTGAGCGACGAAATCGGCACTGAGACGACGATCATTATTTTTGTCGGGACGGCGGTGACGCTCGTCGCGCTCATCGTCGCGGGAGGCATGATTTTGCGCGACATCGCGGCGCGTCGTCGCGCGGAGGAATCGCTCGCTGATCAGCACAATCTGCTCAGCAGCATCCTCGACACGATCCCGGACAACCTCTTCGTGAAGGACGTGAAGGGCCGCTACATCATGGACAACCGCGCTCATCGCAACTTTCTTGAGCTGGAGGATGGCGAGAGCATCGAGGGAAAAACGGTCTTCGATTTCTACCCAAAAAATTTGGCGGCGATCTACGACGCGAGCGATGAGGAGGTCTTCGCGCATGGCAAATCGGTGCGCAATCGCGAGGAGCCGGCGATCACCCGCAGCGGCAATGAAGTCTGGCTTTCCACGACGAAAGTTCCGCTGCGCGAGCCGGACGGTCGGATGCTCGGGCTCGTCTGCGTGAGTGCCGACGTGACGGAGCGCAAGGACGCAGAGGAAAAGCTGCGGCGCTTCGCCGGTCAGCTCGAGCGGAGCAATGCTGAGCTCGCCAATTTCGCTTCAGTGGCTTCGCACGATTTGCAGGAGCCACTGCGGAAAATCCAGGCGTTCGGCGACCGGCTACGCGCGAAATATGCGACGGTGCTCGGCGCGGGCGGACTCGATTACCTCGAGCGTATGCAAAGCGCCGCGGAGCGGATGCGGGTGCTCATCCAGGACTTGCTGAAACTCTCCCGCGTGACGAGCCGCGCGCAACCCTTCGAGCGCTGCGACCTCAACGCGATCGTGCGCGAGGTGCTCTCCGATTTGGAAGTCGCGATCGAGCAAAAGACCGCGCGCATCGAGGTCGGCACGCTCCCAGCGATCGACGCCGACCCCCTGCAGATGCGGCAGCTTTTCCAGAATCTGATCAGCAACGCGATCAAGTTTCAGCGCCCCGGCGAAGTGCCGGAGGTGGATATCGACGGGAAGGTGTTGCAAGCCACGGATCATCGGCTCGCAGGTGCCGGACCGGGGGAGGAAATTTGCCAAATCATGGTGAAGGACAACGGGATCGGCTTCGACCAGAAGTTTGGCGACCAGATTTTCGTGGTGTTTCAGCGGCTGCACAGCCGCACGGATTTCGAGGGAACAGGCATCGGTCTCGCGGTTTGCCGGAAAATTACTGATCGCCACGGGGGGGCCATTGTGGCAAAGAGCAGCGAAGGAGAAGGGGCGACGTTCATCATCACGCTGCCGGTGCATCAACCCTCCCATTTGACCCATGAAAAATGACGCCATGCCCATCACAATTTTAATGGCTGATGATGACGAGGACGACAAACGCCTCACGCAGGAGGCGCTCGAAGAAGGCCGCTTGATCAACGATGTGCGGTTCGTCGCGAACGGCGAAGAGCTGATGGAATATCTGCACCGCACGGGGAAATATGCGCCGCCCGCGGAGACGCCGAGGCCGGGTCTGATCCTCCTCGATTTGAACATGCCCCGCAAAGACGGGCGCACCGTTTTAAAGGAGATCAAAAGTGATCCCGACCTCCGGCAAATCCCCGTCGTCGTGCTCACGACCTCGAAAGCCGATGAGGATATTTTCAAAAGCTACGATCTCGGAGTAAACAGCTACATCGTGAAGCCCGTGACCTTTGAAGCGCTCGTGGACATCCTTCAGACGCTGGAAAAATACTGGTTCGAGATCGTCGAGCTCCCGCCGCAGAAGGAGTAGGGGTTTCACAATCGGGAATTTAGCAATCAGCACTTGCTCACGCCAGAACAACTGGGTGCCCTGCGGCGCGACTATTCGCTGAGGCCGTTGCGGCGCGAGGATTTGGATGCGGACCCGATCGTGCAATTCAACGCGTGGCTCGCAGAGGCGCACGCGGCGCAGATTCTCGAGCCGAATGGGATGACCCTCTCGACGGTTGATGCCGCGGGGCAGCCGTGGTCGAGGACAGTTTTGTTGAAAGTGTGCGATGAGCGTGGGTTCACCTTTTTCACGAATTACGAGAGCGATAAGGGTCGCCAACTCTCGGGCGTGCCAAGGGCGGGGTTGACCTTTTGGTGGGGGGGGATGGAGCGGCAAGTGAATGTCACCGGCACGGTCACGCGCAGCTCGCGCGAGGAGAGTGCGCGCTATTTTCACAGCCGTCCGGTCGCTAGCCAGATTGGGGCGTGGGCCTCGGCGCAGAGTTCCGCGGTCGCGGATCGCGGCGAGCTCGAGCAGCGATTCGAGGCGGCGCGGGAGAAGTTTGGCGACACCGTCCCGCTGCCGCTGCACTGGGGCGGATACTGTGTGCGGCCGGCGACGATCGAATTCTGGCAGGGCCGCACCAGCCGCCTTCATGACCGCCTCCGTTACACGCGGCAGGCGGACGAGCTTTGGCGGATCGAGCGGTTGTCGCCCTAGGGCTTGGGGCGTGCGATCAGCACGATGAGTCGGATCAGACACGCGACGCCGAGCACGCCGTGGCCGAGTTGCCACGGCAACCGCTCTCTCCTCGTTGGCAATTCCCACGACGCGAGGAATCCAAAGGTGCAAAAACCGATCACGATCAGGAGCACCGCCGCGATGATAATGCGCTTCACTGCTACTTCGCCGGCACCGGCTGGAGCGGGCGGCGGTAGATCTTGTCGCCGTTGGTGACGTAGAGAAAGGCGTGGTCTTTTCCGGCAAGGGTGCAACTGGTGAGCGGTTTGTCGGACTGCGGCTTGGGGAGGACGCCGCACATCCGGCCCGTCGGATCGAAGATCTGCACGCCGAGGGCGCTGGTGATGAAGTAGCGGCCAACGGCGTCCGTGCACATCCCATCGCCGCCCGAGGACTTCTTCAGCGGCGGGGGCTGCTGATGTTCGAATTTCCCAGCGGGATCGATCGGACGCCGGAGCGTCATGTAGGGTGACTTCGCTGATAGTCCGCCGCGGGCGCCGACGCGGAAGACCCACGCATTTTCTCCACCGTAATCCGAAACCGCCAGCGTCCCCTGATCTGGCGAGAGCGCGATCCCGTTGGGCGCGGTGATTCCGACGTCCACCGTCGTCACGGCCCAGCGCTCGTCCTTCGGCGGCAGGTTCAGATCAATGAGACTCACCTGTTTCTTCCCAGTCTCCGTGAAGTAAACCAGCCCCGTCTTGCTCACCGCCAGGTCATTTGGCTGCACCTCCTCGGCAAGCACCGTCACCGCCGCGCCCGGCTTTGCCACATCGATCGCGACGATCCGCTTCTTCGCGCCTTCACACGCGTAAATCCTCCCATCCGGGCCGAATTTCATTCCGCTCGGTCCCTGGTCACTGATCTTGGTCTTTGTTCCGTCGGTCGTGATCTTGAAGATCCCCGGCGCTTTCATGTCCGAAAAGTAGAAGTTCCCCTCCGCATCGCTCATCGGTCCGTCGGCAAAGCCCAACCCCTCCGCCACTACCTCCCAGCCAGCGCCTTCCACGAGGATCGACTCCAGCGGCATATCCCCGCCGATGCTTTTTTGCTTGGCCGCCGCCAGCGCGGGAGTCTCCTTGCGCCAGAGCCACGTCGCCGCCTGTGGGAAGATCGGCCCCGCGTGCTTCGAGCTGTGATTAAACCCCTCGGCAAACTCCAGCTTCACATCGTAGCCCTGAAATTTCAGCGCCGCCTCCATCTGCTGGTTGGCCAGCGGCCAATTGCCGAACTGATTGTCCACATCGCCGCTCACATCCTCCAGCCACACGCGGATCGGCTTCCGCTCCGTCTTGCGGATCAGCGAGGGATAAGCGTTCCCGCCCCGGATATTTGTGAAGGTCCCGATCGTCGAGAGCACCTTTCCAAACGCCTCCGGATGCTCCCATGCCACCGTAAACGCGCAGATCGCCCCGGAACTCGCCCCGCAGATTGCCCGCTTCGCCGGGTCGTGCGAGAGCGGATGCGTCTTTTCCACCTCCGGCAGGATCTCTTCGAGGAGGAAGCGCGCGTAGCGATCGCCCAGGGAGTCGTATTCAAAGCTGCGGTTGCTGTTCTGCCACGCGCTCTTTGGCTGCTCCTTTTCCACCGCGTGCCCCGGATCAATGAAGATCGCCACTGTCACAGGCATCGCTCCACTCGCGATTAGATTATCGAAGACTACCGGCACCCGCCACGCGCCTTTTGCGCCCACATAATCGTGCCCGTCCTGGAAAACCATCACCGCCGCGGTCTCCTCGGGCTTGTACTGCGCCGGCACATACACCCACCAATCGCGTGTCGTCTCCGGGAAAATCTTCGAGAGCCAAGGCGGCATCTTCGTCACCACCCCGTGCGGCACCTCCGCCTGCGGTTCTGACAGCGGGCCGTAAGGGCTTTCTTGGGCGAAGGTTGACGCCACTGACAGGCAAAATATCGCCGCGAGCGCCGGCAGACACAGAGAACGCAGAACAAGGGAACGCATGTCCGTTTCTACTCGGAAAAGTTCGCTGCCGTCGATGGAAAGCGCGTGCGAGGAAACGCCCATCCGATCCCGAACCGACCGCTACTTATTGCAGGAAAGTGTGTCGTTTTCGCAGAACAAGTGTGTCGCTGAAATTGACACGGCTCGCCTCCGAGGCGCCGGTTTTTCTCTGTAAAACGCGCTCGGCATTCCGGTTGCTAAACCTTCGCCCGCCATGAAAACCATCCTCAAACGCCTATTTCAAAAACCCGAGCGTCGCCCGATGCTCGCTCTCTACTTGTCGTGGTACAACTCGGGCGACAGCTACCGCCTCCTACAGCGGTAGGACGTTCCCATTTCCCCCTCGTCCCGAGGGCGCCCTCGGGACATGGGGGGTCGGGGGGTGGCGTCGGCCCGCTTATTCCCGGGGCCAGTCGCGCCACATCCAGCGGAGAGTGTCGGGAAGGAGAGACGCACCGTGTTTGCCGGAATGACCGCCTTCCCCGAGCTTGAAATCGTAGTCGTAGCCCGCAAACTTTAGCGCCGCGGCCATGTCCTGATTGGCGAGAGGCCAATTTCCGTGGAGGTTATCGAGGTCGTTGGAGCCGTCCTGAAGGAAGATTCGCAGCGGTTTCGGCGCGGGCTTGGTTTTGCGGATGGCAGCCGGATAAACGTAGCCGCCGCGGATGTTGGTGAAGCTACCGATCCAACTAATCACTTTATGCACCTGCTCGGGGCGCTCCCACGCGACGGTGAAAGCCGCGATGCCGCCACTGCTGAGTCCGGCGGTGCACCACCCGTCGGGGTTCTTGGTGAGATTGTAACTTTTGGCGACGAGGGGGACGATTTCGTCGAGGACGAAACGGGCATTGGCGTCGCCGAGGCTGTCGTATTCGAAGCTGCGGTTACTGCGGTCCTTGGCGCCAGGTTCGGTGGCTTTGACGACGCCGGGATTGAGGAAGATGCCGATGGTAACCGGCATCTCTTTTTTCGCGATGAGGTTATCGAAGACAACTGGGACACGAGTCCCGCCATCGGGTTTGGCGTAGCCGGAGCCATCGAAGAAGATAGTAACGCAGGCGGGCTTCGCTGGGTCGTATTGAGCGGGGATGTAGAGCTGCCAATCATGCGTGGTGCCGGGGAAGACCTCGCTCTCAGTAAAGGGCGGCATCTGCTTTAATTCCCCGTGAGGGATGGCTGGATTGGGCTGGGAATCAGGACCGAGAGGATAATCGTCGGCGGCCAGGGCAGTGCCGGCGAGGAGCAGGGACAGGAGGAGGGTGCGCATGGGGGGAGGGTGTAGGGGAAGGGAGGACAGGAGGCAATGATCAGCGGTTGGAATCGGCGGGCAGGGCGGCCCAGCTGGGGCTGCTCAGGAGGAACCGCGGGAGAGGCGGGGCGCCAATCCATTCTAACTCGACACCATGCTCACCGGCAGGTGTTCGCCCGGGCCGCCGGTGCGCCGAAAGTTTTTGAGAGGGCGCGGAGGAAAATATGCGCTGGTTGTGGCGAGGGACGAGGAATCCGGCTACAGCGCAGCATGCGTTTCATTGATCTCACTCATCCGTTGCGCGACGGGCTGCCGTCGTTTCCGAGCGATCCGCAGCTTTCCATCGCCTCGCACGCGACCATTGCGGCGGAACGCTGCAACGTCTCAAAAGTCATGATGGGCTCGCATCAAGGCACGCACCTCGACGCGATGACGCACTTCGTCGCGGGTGGGAAATCGATCGAGCAAATGCCGCTGGACTGGTTTTGTGGTCCAGCGCGCGTTTTGCGGATGCCAAAAAGCGCGGGCGAGGAGATCACGGTGGAGGATTTCGCGCGGCACGAGGCGCTGCTGATTCCCGGTGCGCGCATCCTTTTCGCGACCGGCTGGGAAAAGGAGTTTGGGACGCCGCGCTACTTCACTGATTTCCCTTCGATGACCCGCGAAGCTGCTGGTTATCTTGCCTCGCGGCGTTTGCGCCTGATCGGGATGGACCTGCCGACGCCGGGGCGCGACTACTTTGAGATTCATCACACGCTGCTCGCAGCGGAGGTCGAAATGGTCATCGTCGAGTCGCTCGCGAATCTCGCGGCGCTGCCGGACGGCGAGTTCACGTTTATCGGTTTCCCGCTAAAATTTACGGGCGGCGACGGCTCGCCAATCCGCGCAGTGGCGATGGTGGAGTGACGCCGAAAAGCGCTTGTTCTCGTGCGCGTTTCCCGGTGTTTTCTCAGCCGATGAAAGCGTCACTTTCCCTGCTCGTCGCCATGGGTGCGCTCTTTTCCGTCGGTTGCGGGAGCGGACGCGACGACGCGTTCTATGAGCGACAGGCAGCGGTGATGGCCGCGGAGGCGGAAGGCACGCAATTGCAGCCTGCGGGAAACGAGCGCGGAGAATACGACGCGCCGCCCGCGGCTGAGGAATCGAACGGCGAAACCATTCCGTGAGTTGCTTTTCTCCCGAAACCAAGCGACAAAGATTCCCGGCTGCCGATCCTCAAACTCCGGCGTCCAATAACTCATCACATGAAAAAACTCGCACTCCTCAGTTCCACCATTCTCGCCGCCCTGAGTCTCACGGCGGTGGCCGCGGATAAAATCAGCGGCGAAGCCGTTTGCGCCAAATGTAACATGCACGAAACGAAGACCTGCCAGATGGCGATCAAGGTCACCGACGCGACCGGCAAGAAGGAAACCATCCTCGCCGAGAACAATTCTGTCGCGAAGGACTTCCATGACGAGATTTGTAAGAAAGACGCGAAGGTCGACGCCGAGGGAACGATCACCGAAAAGGACGGTAAGAAGACCATTGTCCTGACGAAGGTCGAGACCGCGAAGTAAACAACCGCACTTTAAATGGCGCCCTCCCGCAGTGATGCGGTGAGGGCGTTTTTTTTTGGCAAAATGTCCCGCGAGAGAAGAATCCCGCTGTCGGCGAGCACAGGCGTGATATAGCACGATTCGTCTGTGCCGATGCATCGCGCCATTCTCTTTCAAACTTCCGGTGAACTCGGCAACCGACTGGTGCTTTACAGCCATTTGCTGGCGCTCGGTTGGGAGTATCGTGTGCCGATCACGAATCTCTCGTTCTGGCGCTATGCTCATTTCTTTGAGCCGACGCTTACGCTTTCCGAGGAGCCGTGGGTGGACGACGCAAAGACCAATGGTGGCCCGGGAGCGGGAGAGCGATGGCTGCGCGGCGTGCTGGAAAAACGCGCTCCACAGACGATGCGGCACCGCTTCGAGTTCGACGGGGACTTGGTTTGCGAGCCAAAGGCGCTGCTGGTGCGGGCGATGAGCGCGCTGAGTTCGCGCTACTTTCAACGCTCGGGGCGGAGGGTTGCCGACGCACTTGGGTTTGTAGTCCGCGAGGAGCAGGAGTTTCTTTTCAGCTGCGATCTGCCGGGTGTGGGATTGATGAATCCGGCCCTGGTGGAAAAACATGCACCGGCCATTCGCGAGCGGTTTCGGCTGCGGCAGCAATTTCGCGAGCGCGTGTCGCAGTGGATCGAGCCCCTACGGGAGGAGTTCACGATGCTCATCGGGGTGCATTTGCGACGCGGCGATTACAATCGGTATCGCGGAGGGCAATGGTTTTTCGACAGCTCAGTTTATCGACGTTTGATGCTCCACGTCGCGGCGCTTTTTGCCGAGAAACGCGTCGTCTTCCTACTCGCCTCGAACGAGCGGCTGGACCTCGCGGAATTCCCCGGACTCGAGGTGCGACAGGCGCCGGGGCATCTAGCGCTCGACATGTACAGCCTTGCGGAATGTGATCTGATCGTCGGCCCGCCGAGCACGTTTTCCGGATGGGCGAGTTTCGTCGGCCAGACGCCGATCTACCCGATTCACGACGGGGCGGCGCTGCCGCAGCGGGGGGATTTGAACGACTGCTGGGTGCCTCGTTTATACTGAAAGGAACGGCACGCCGTAAAATGGAAACGCCCCGATTTGCATCGGGGCGTTTCGAATTCTAGCGAAGGTGCGGGAGGCGCTTAGTAGCGGCGCTCGCGGCCACCACCACCACCGCCGCCGCCGAAGTCGCGACGGCCACCGCCGCCACCACCACCACCACCGCCGCCGAAGTCGCGGCGAGGACCGCCGCCGGTGCGATCTTCACGAGGACGAGCCTCGTTGACGGTGAGCGGACGGCCTTGGACAGTTCTTGCCGTTGAAAAGGCTGATCGCCTTCTGAGCTTCCTCGGCGCGTGGACATGGTGACGAAGGCGAAGCCGCGGGATTTGCCCGTGAACTTGTCCTGCATGAGTGCGGCTTCCTGAACGGTGCCGGCTTCGGAGAAGAGATCCTGAAGTTCGATCTCGGTGGCGTCGAAGGAAAGATTCCCGACGTAGAGTTTGGCTGACATACTGAGTTGTGTTTCTAAAGCAAAAATGGAGCTTCTGCGGCTGTTTCCGTTATCGGATTTCAAACTGCCACTGGAAGTTGCGCGGAACTAACCCGCGCGGCTCACACAACTAGCAATCTACCAACTACTGAACTTTGACTCTGACTTTTGCGAGTCGCCAGTTGAGCAGCGTGTGAAGTAATGTCAACGCCTCTTTTTAGAGGGCACTCGGCAGCGCCGCTGCCGAGCCCCAGCCACCGACGATGATGAGGGCGAAGTGAGTCGATAAGTTCCGTACGATCTCGTAAAGGTCGCCGATGCAACTCATCGACGGCAAAGCTATCGCGCAGAAAATCAACGGGGAATCACGCGCGGCGATCGCCGAACTCAAGACGCGCGGTGTGGTGCCGGGATTGGCGGTGGTGCTCGTTGGCGATGATCCGGCGTCGCGGGCTTACGTCCGTTCGAAAGACAAAATGTGCCAGGAAATGGGAATGTATTCGATCAAGCACGAGCTTTCCGCAGCTACCTCGCAAAGCGAATTGATCGACGTTGTGCGCGGGCTCAATGCCGACCCGGCGATCCACGGAATCCTCGTGCAATCGCCACCTCCCGCGCACATCTCCGAACGCGAAGTGGTCGAGGCGATCGATCCGCGGAAGGATGTGGACGGCTTCCACCCGGTGAGCGTGGCGAAGCTGGCGCTCGGTGACCGCGACGGCTTCGTGCCTTGCACGCCGCTGGGCTGTCAGCGACTGCTCCTCGAGGCGGGGATCGAGACCGCGGGCGCGCATGTCGTGGTGCTCGGGCGGAGCATGATCGTCGGCAAACCGCTGGCGCTTTTGCTGATGCAAAAGGGGCGCGGCGGCGATTCCACGGTGACTGTCGCGCACTCGCGCACGCGGGATCTCGCGAGTGTGTGCCGGTCGGCGGACATACTGATCGCAGCGATCGGCCGGCCGCATTTTGTGACGGCGGATTTTGTCCGCGAAGGAGCGGTGGTGATCGATGTGGGAATCAATCGAATCGAGGATCCGACCTCGGCGAAAGGATCGCGGCTGGTCGGCGATGTGGCGTTTGATGAAGTCGCCCCGAAGTGCCGCGCGATCACTCCGGTGCCGGGCGGCGTCGGCCCGATGACCATCGCGATGCTAATCGCGAATACGATCAGTTCCGCACAGCGAACTATTTCGTAGAACGGCGAGCCGACGTCTTCACCGTCATCCGCGCGGAGGGCGCAGCGAGGCGATCGTCGGGATACTTTTTCGTCGTCGGCCAGATGAGCCGCCACGGTTGGTGCTTCACGGTCGCGCTGGCCTGCTCGAGATTACGACCGATGGCCTTGAATTGAGGACCGAGATCGTCGATCACGCCACTAAGGCGCTCGGAGGCGCGACGAAAATTGCCGAGCGTGCGGTCGATGTCCTGATTGTTCGCAAGGCTGGAGGTGAATCGCTCAGCGTTATTCAACGTCTTCACAAGCGCGCTGTCGGGTCCAGTCGCGGCCTGGAGATTGTTCATGGTGAGGTCGAGTTTTCCGCCTTCGCCCGTCAGCGTTTCGACATTGGCGAGCGACTTGCGCAGCGCGCTTTCCGGGCCGCTGAGTTCATTGAGGTGAACCCCGAATTGTTTGAGTTCAGCGAACGATTTCGAGAGATCGGCGTCCGGAGCGGTGAGTTTGTTCAGATTGCCGGAAGTGGTCTGAAGCGTGCCGAGTGTCTCCGTGAGCTTCGACATCACGGGGTCAATTTTCTCGAGGATCTGCGGCACGGCATCGGTCAAACCGCGGGCGCGTTCGCCTTGGAAATACGCCTTGTTCTCCGCGAGTCCCCACGCTTCGCGTCCATTGCTGAAGTCGATATTTGTCTCGCCGAGCAGGCTCGTCTGCACCATTTGCACCCGGACCTGATTGTAGATTTTCGCGGTGGCGCGGACGTTCACTTCGACCAAAACCTCAAACTTCGGGTCCGGGCGCTCGGCCTCGGGGACGGGCGAAAAGATCTGGGAAACCTGCCCGACTTTGCGTCCCGAAAGCAGCACAGCGGCGCCGTGCTTAATGCCCGCAGCGTTGTCGAAATAGATATAGAACGTGTGCTGCGGGACGAAGACGCCGGGCGCGCCGAGGTAGAGGACGACGCCGACGAGCGCGAAGATCGAGATGACGACGAGGAGGCCGGTGCGTATTTCCTGGCGGTGAATATTCATGCGGTTTTGAGGTCCGGACTTCGGTGGAATATAGGCGGCTTCATCTCTCGTCGGACTTATCGAGGATCGGGCCTTCGACCTGCGCCGTTGACGAACTGCGAGACGACGGGATGCTCGCTGTTGCGGAACGCTTCCGGGGTGTCTTCGGCGATGATCTCGCCTTTGTAGAGCATCGCCATGCGGGTCGCGATGCGGAAGGCGCTCTCCATCTCGTGGGTCACGATGATCGAGGTTGCGCCGATTTTTTCGCTGAGGCGAAATGATCAGCTCGTCGATCACCGAGCTGATCACGGGATCGAGACCGGCGCTGGGTTCGTCGTAGAGGATGAGCTCCGGGATCCAGGATCGAGCCCGCGGGCGAGGCCGATGCGCTTGCGCATGCCGCCGCTGAGCTCGCTCGGCATTTTCTCGCGCGATCTCCTCCATGCCGACGAGTTCGAGCTTTTCCATCAACGATTTCGTCGATCTCTTCGTGCGACTTGTCGGTCAGTTCCTCGAGCGGCAGCGCGAGGTTGTCGCGGACGTTCAGCGAGCTGATGAGCGCGCTGTATTGGTAGACCATGCCGATCTTTTGTCGGATGCGGTTGAGCCGCGGCGGCTCATTGCGGAGACCTCGCGGCCTTTGAATTTCACGGAGCCGCCGGTCGGCCGCAGGATGCCGAGCAGCAGCCGGAGGAGCGTGCTTTTCCCGCCGCCGGACTGGCCGAGCATGACGAGCCGTTCGCGCGGCGCGAGCGCGCAGGTTCACGCCGGTGAGGACTTCCTTTTCACCGAAGGCGAGGTGGACGTCGGCGAGCTCGACGACGGGCTGCGCGTTCTTATCGGAGTCGCTCATCGATCAGTCGAAGAGCGACGACGATTGACGACATTGAAGAGCGTATCGACGCCGATGACGGTGGTGATCGCGGTGACGACGCTCGACGTCGTCGCATCGCCGACGCCCGCCGCACCGCCCGCGGACGGTGAGCCCTTTGTAGCAGGCGACGAGGCCGATGATCAGACCGAAGAGAAAGCTCTTCATGATGCCGGTGACGATGTCGCGGATGAGCAGACTATCGATGGCGGTCTCGGCGAAGACGGAACGGAAATTGATCGAGAATGCCCATCGGGAAATGAGCGCGGCACCGGTCAGCGCGGTGACGTCGCTGACCACGACGAGGCACGGCATGAGTAGCGATGACCGCGAGCAGTCGCGGGCTGACGAGGAAGCGCAGCGGACCGATGCCCATCGCCTCGATGGCTTCGACTTCCTCGGAGACCGTCATCGTGCCGAGCTCTGCCGTGAAGGCCGCGCCGATGCGCGCGGCGAGCATGATGCCGGTCATCAGCGGGCCCAAGTTCGCGGGTGAAGGCGATCGCGACCAGCGGCGGCACGAGCCGTTCCTGGCCGAACGTGCTGGAGCTGATAGCCGGTGAGCAGCGCCATCGTCAGGCCGATGAAAAACGAGACGAGCGCGACGAGCGGGATCGAGCCGACGCCGGTGCGGTCGGTCTGTTCGAAAAAGATCGAAAGCCGAAACGGAAAGCGGCCCCGGAAAACGTAGTCGCCCATCTCCTCAACCGTGTGAATCAACAGCCACGTCACGCTGCTCAAGTGAGCGAGCGTGTTGCGGATGGCAGGAACGGGATTCAGCATCGGAGTGACAATCGCGCAGGATGTAACGTTCGGCGGCGCGCGGATGAAAGCGCCAAACGGCAGCGGGGCGTTAGATCGAGTTCACCGGCGGAGGCGGGGGTGGCGCGGGGCGTGAACGCACAGCTCTGTATTCCACTCTCCGCATCTCGGCGCCTCGGCGGTGAAAAAAGTAGTCATCGGACTTCCACGACGATCGCCGTCGTGTTGTCGCGCCCGCCGCGCTCGACGGCGGTTTCCACGAGCGTTTTCGCGAGGCTGGCGTCGGTTGCCGGCGGGTGCGGTGGGCGTAGAAGCTCAAGGATTTGCGCGTCGTAAAGCCCGTCCATTACCCCATCGCTGCAGAGCAGAAAAAGATCGCCGCTGTTCGTAGCCGACCGAGCCGACCTGCGGGTCGACGAATTGATGCCCAGCCCCGAGCGCGCGTTGGAGGAAGTGTTTCCGCGGATGGGTGCGCGCCTCGCGTTCGTTCAGTTTCCCGTGGCGGAAAAGCCAGCCGACGTGCGTGTCGTCGTGCGTGAGCTGACGCATCGCCGCCCGCGGCGGGCAGGTAATAGATGCGACTGTCGCCGATGTGCCCGAAATACATCCACCCGGGCGTGAACCAGCAGAGGCTCAGCGTGGCACCCATGCCCGAACATTCCTCGTAGCTCCCCCCGAGGAAAAGCAGTGCCCGATGAATCTGGTCGTAGAGTTCCGTGAGCACATCCGCGGCTCCCGCCTCGAGTCCGAGCGCCGATTGCTTGAACGACCTCGGCAGGAGTCGGGTGATCTTTTCCACCGTGATCCGGCTCGCGAACTCGCCGGCTGCCGCGCCGCCGATGCCATCGCTCACCGCAAAAACGAAGTCGCTGTGCCTCAGGGTGGCGTCGCCGATCTTTCCGAGGTAATGCACTTCGCGCGCGTCGAAATTGCAGCGCAAGGAAGGTGTCTTCGTTGTTCTTGCGCACCTTGCCCCGGTCTGTGAGACCCGACCAGTGAAGGGAGTGCTCGGTGTTGAGGATGCGGTGTTCGGTGTTCAGAAGCGGCGGTTTAAAAAAGGCACGGGAACGGATCAGCGATCGTCGAGCACCGTGGCAAATTCGAAATCGATCAGACAGAAGCGCCCGTCCGACTGACGATACGTCACGTTTCGCATGTCCGGATCGTCGTGCCGCACTCCGTATTCCTCCAACTCCGCGAAGAGCTCTTTCGTCCGGTTTTCATCGAGATGATCGACGCGGCTGCCGCAACTGGTGGTGACGATGCGCAGTCTCCGAGATGTATCGGTTTCGAGCAGAGTGGGCACAAAAGGACACTTTCTTGCCTCCAGATAACGAAGCACCCGGACCTCGTTGGCGAATCGTTCCTCTGCTTTTGGACCGCGGAAAGTTTTGTGAACGCGCCCGTCGTAGCTGATGCGCACGGTGGCGCGCAGAGTGTCTTTCACTTGATGCATGAGAGAATTCGATGGTTCGCTGCCGGGAGCGCCTGCCAGCGCGAAGTTTCACGCGCCACGCGAAGGTGCCTTGCTTGGCAATTGGCATCGGCTTTGCTAAAGCCTCCGCGCGCCCCAATAAGCCTCCGAATTTGAATCTCGGAGGTCAGTTTCACCACACTCGCGGACTCCGGCGCACCGCACGAAAACCAACCTCATCCACCACCACCGATAAATGGCGAAGTACAAACTGGAATACATCTGGCTCGACGGTTACGAGCCCGTCGCCAACCTCCGCAGCAAAACCCTCGTCAAGGATTTCGACGACATTCCCGACGCTCGAAGAGCTGCCCAACTGGGGCTTCGACGGCAGTTCGACCCGTCAGGCGGAAGGCCACAGCTCGGATTGCGTCCTCAAGCCGGTCGCGGTCTATCCCGACACCACGACGCGTCAATGGCGTGCTCGTGATGTGCGAAGTCATGCTTCCCGATGGAAGCGCCGCATCCGACGAACTCCCGCGCGACCATTCTCGACGATCCGGGCACGTGGTTCGGCTTCGAGCAGGAGTATTTCCTCTACCAGGACGGCGCGCCGCTCGGCTTCCCCAAGGGCGGCGGATTCCCGCCTCCGCAGGGCAAATACTACACCGGCGTCGGCTACGATTCCGTCGGCGACATCGCCCGGAGATCGTCGAGGAGCACCTCGATCTCTGCCTCGCGGCCGGCATCAACCACGAAGGCATCAACGCCGAAGTGGCCAAGGGCCAGTGGGAATTCCAGATCTTCGGCAAGGGCTCCAAGACCGCCGCCGATCAGATGTGGGTCGCCCGCTACCTCCTGCATCCGGCTCTGCGAAGGTACGGCGTCGATGTGAATTGGCACTGCAAACCGCTCGGCCTGGAGGTGGACTGGAACGGCTCGGGCATGCACGCGAACTTCTCGACCGAGTACATGCGCGACGACGGGCGGCAAGGAGTACTTCGAGGCCCTCATGGCGGCGTTCGACAAATACAAGAACGAGCACATCGCCGTCTACGGCCCGGACAATCACCTGCGCCTGACCGGTCTCCACGAGACGCAGTCGATCGACAAGTTCAACTACGGCATCGCCAACCGCGGCGCCTCGGTCCGCGTCCCGCACAGCTTCGTGAACAGCGGCTACAAGGGCTACCTCGAAGATCGCCGTCCGAACTCGCAGGGCGATCCCTACAAGATCGCCGAGCCGCATCCTGCAAACGATCGCGACCGTGCCGACGAAGTAAGTCGTCCGCGACTGCATCCTTCAAACGCCGTCCCGGGATCCCGGGGCGGCGTTTTTTTTGCGCCAGATGGTGCGTTATCCCACAGATCGCTTCCGCGTGCTGGGTAGGCACCCTGCAACTCGTTGACCATCGGAGGCAGAATTCTTCGTTCACTCTGGAAACGAAATCCGCCTGCATTCAGACTGAGCGTCATGCATCAACCGCACGTCGAAGAACTGCTCCAATTTCTCCGCTTCCCGAGCATTTCGACCGATCCTGCGCATCGGGGAGACGTGGCGTCGTGCGCGGCATGGCTGGCCGCAATGCTAAACAACATCGGTCTTCGGGCGGAGTTGCACCCCACCGACGGGCACCCGATCGTGGTCGCGCGCAACGAACACCGCGCCGGGTTGCGGACCGTCTTGATCTACGGTCACTACGACGTGCAGCCCGTCGATCCTGTCGACTTGTGGACAACCCCGCCATTTGAGCCCCGGATTGAAAATGGCGTGATTTTCGCCCGCGGCGCGACGGACAACAAAGGCCAGATTTTCGCGCACATCCTCGGGGTCGCGGAAACGATTTCCGAGCACGGCACGCTGCCGGTGAATTTGATTTTCGTGATCGAAGGGGAGGAGGAAATCGGCAGCGCGCACCTCGATGAATTTCTCGCTGCGCATCGCGACGAGTTGCGTTGCGACGTAATCGCCGTCTCGGACACCGGGATGGTTGCGCCGGGGGTGCCGACTTTCACCTACGGGCTGCGCGGCATCGGCGCGATGGAACTGCGCGTCACCGGACCGGCGACCGATTTGCATTCCGGTATTTTCGGCGGCGCGGTTGCGAATCCGGCGACGATCCTCGCGCGGTTGATCGCATCGCTGCACGATGAGACGGGGCGGGTTGCGATCCCGGGATTTTACGACGGCGTCGCCCCGCTGGAAACGTGGGAGCGCGAGGCTTGGGCGCGGCTCCCCGGCGATGAAGAGATGCAAAGACTCACCGGTGTGCCCGAGCTTTTTGGCGAGCCGGGATTCAGCGCGGTCGAACGGATTTGGGCGCGACCGACAGCAGAGGTCAACGGCATCGGCGGCGGCTTTCAGGGGCAGGGGACTAAAACGGTCATCCCCCGCGAAGCCTTTGCCAAGCTGACTTTCCGGCTCGTTCCGGGTCAGAATCCCGACGAAGTAATGGAGAAGGTCCGGGTTCATTTGCGGGCGCACACCCCGCCGAGCGTCGCGCTGGAAATCATCGGCGGGCACGCTGCGGAGCCTTACGCGACCGACCCGCATTCGGCGGACGGCGTTGCCGCACAGCGGGCACTGGCGCGAACTTTTTCGCGCGAAATCGCGCTCATCCGCGAGGGCGGCAGCATTCCCATCGTCAACACGTTCAAACGCATCCTCGGAGTCGAAACGCTGCTACTCGGTCTTGCGCTGCCCGACTGCCGCGCTCACGCGCCAGATGAAAACTTTCCGCTCGAAAATTTCTTCGCCGGCATTCGGCTCAACCGCGCGCTGCTCGAGGAGCTGGCGAAAGGGTAGGGCAAATCCGGGGTGTGCACGGTCGGTTCCGTCCGGGAGCACCGCTCCGCCGCATTCGTAAGTTGCTGGCCCCGGCTCCGTTCGCGTTGTTCCAACTGGATTGACAGAAAAGAAAACGCCCTCGCGACGCCATCCGGGCGCGGCGAGGGCGTGATTTAGTGGAATTACTGAACGTGCTCTTCGCTGCGCGGCGCGGGTGGAGCCGGGCGGTCACCTCTCGCCGCTACACCGGTATCTGCTTCGGCATGTCCGCCGCCGACGCGGGAACGAGTGTGGATTTTCTCCAGTTTTTTGCGCACCTCTTCGGGCAGCGCGGCGCGCTGTTCGTCCGTATCGATCGGTCCGGTGAAGATGACTTTCCCGTCGGCATCTTTCGCCGTGGCGGTGCGCTTGCCGTCGGTGGAATTGACCTCCATCGAGCCGGTGCCATCCCGCACCACGACGTGGGCGTTGGCTGTGTTCCAAGTCGTCGTGCCATCGCCTTGCTTGACGCGAACCTCCGGGGCGCCCCCGGGTCCGGCCTCGTGCAGCAGGTCACGCGGACCTGGTTCCGGATGTGCGGTGAGATCGCCGAGATCCGGCGCGTCGGGCGTGGGACTCGACGGGTTTTTTTGCCACTCACGCATCCGCTCGTGGAACTTCTGCATACGCTCCTGCATTTCCTTGCCGCGTTGCTGGATCTGCTCCTGCATGCGCCGCATACGCTCCTCCACGTCGCCGCGGGACCGCTCGAATTCGCGAGGAATCGAAGGCGGCCGCGCATCGGCTTCGCGGCGCTCTGGCATCAAGCGCTCGCCGATCTTCAGGGATAATTTTTGCTCCTGGCCCTTGCGGATGAGCGTGAGCGAGACCTCCGCATCTTTGCCAAAGCTGCGCACGAGCGTCGCGAGTTGATCGGGGTCGGTGAGTTTTTGATCGTTGAGCTGCGTGAGCACGTCGAAGCGCTGGAGGCCTGCGGTTACGGCGGGGCTTTCGGGCACGACTTCCTGGACGACCAGTCCGAAGCCCGCGGGTAGATTAATTTGGGCGGCGAGCAACTCGGGCACTGGGGCCGTCACGACGCCCAGAAAAGGGGTCGGCTTCATCGGCGCACGGGAGACTTCGCGGCGGTTCTGCATTCTTTCGCCCGGCCGGCGTTCGTCGTCCCGGCGGCTTTCGCCCGGGACTCCATCGCGCGGCCCTCGGTCGGCCTGCGGGCGGTCGCCTGGATTCCCTTCGACTCCACGCCGGCCCTCGGGCGGGCGCGGTCCTTCGGGGCGCGGTTCGCCGCGACCGGGTCCTTCCGGGCGTCGGCCGGCGTCGGGACGCCGGCTACCCGGTGCGCGGTCGCCAAAAGGTCGATCTTCGGGCGACGGCGGCTTTGCATTTCCGCGATCGCGGCGGGGACCATCAGGCGCACGGTGGTCACCGTCTGGACGGTCGGGGCGTTCGGCGCCAGGAGGCGGCGGGGCGGGTCGGCCAGGGTTTTCTTCCGGCCGCGGGGGCGGGTCGCGGCGCAGGTCGTCTTGCGCAAGGGCGGTGCTGGTGCCGAGAGCGGCGGCGATGGCGAGGATCAGGTTTGTTTTCATAAAGTGGGAAGCTGGCTCACTGCATGGCGACTGGGACGAGCAGGATGTCTTCGCGCGGAACCTCGATCTCGACGTGATCGCCGGTATCCGGGTCGGTCCACACGTGTCGCTCGATGAAGGTCAGGCGCATCCGGCGGGCTGGTTCTTGGTCGGCGTCGAGGAGCAATTCCTCCTCGGTCGCGGTCACGAGTTCGCGGCTCGTCTCAACTTCCCCGAGCGGAGCGGAACTCACCTCGGGAGTGGCGGCGGCGACGCTTTGCCCGGTCGCGACTTCCGGTGTCGTGGTCACGTCCGCGGTCCGAAAAGCCATCGTGGCGATCCACGCGGCGGCTGCGCCAGTCACGATCCAACCGAGCGGCGGAAAAAAACGCGCCAGCCAACTCTGCGGCGGGACGGCCGCGATCACTCCGGCGCGCGGCAGAACTTGAACGCCCTGCAAATCATCGGCGATACGGTCACGCAGCGCGGGAGAGGGTTCTGCGGGCCGAAGCGCGCGCAGTTCATTTTCGAGATCAGATTCGTTCATATTCCTGCGGTTTTAGGATGCGGCGCAGCGCCTCGATGGCGTAGCGGTAGCGAGAAGCAACGGTATTGATGGAGTCGCCGAGCGTGCCGGCGATTTGCGCGAAAGTGAGGTCACCCCAAATCCGCAGCACGAGGACTTCGCGCTGCGCCTCCGGCAGTCGCTGAAGCGCATCGGACAGATCGGCGGCTTCCTCGCGTTGCTCGATTTCGTGCCGAAAGAAAGTCGCCTCCGTGTAAAAGCATTCGGGATCGGCCTCGCGCCGCGCCCGGCGGGCATCTTTCCGCAGGAGATCGAGCGCGGTGGTCCGCACTGCGGTATAGAGCAGGGGATAATGCTCCGGTTGAGCGTTGGGCTGCTTGCGCCAAAAGCGGACGAAAGCGTTTTGCACGATGTCCTCCGCGTCGGCAACGGTGGCCACGTATTGCCGCGCAAAGAGCACGAGCTTGGGTGCGAGTTGCTGGTAGCAGCTCTCCCAATTTTGGTCAGCGGAGGAATCATTCATGAGCGCAATCGAGCGTCTATCCATGCAACGCCACGAGCGACGGATTTTGTCTTGCCTCTGCGGGAAAAAGTGAGCGTTTGCAGAATTTTTCGACACCGGCCGTCACGGCACACCGGGTGCTAATTTGTAGCGGTAACTTCGCCCAAACTCATGCAACTACTCTCCACTCCCGCCGTCGAACCCGAAGCCGCCGCGGCTCCGGTTGTGCCGGCCTTTCGAATCCTCAATCCCTCGCGGAAGAAGAAGGTGCTGATCCTCGAGGATGACCCTACGTTCAAGGAAATCATCACCGACTTTCTCACCGAGAACGACTTCGAGGTGCGTGCGGTGCAGAACGGCGTGGAAGGTGTGCATGAAGTCCTCGCGGGCGATTTCGAAGTGATCCTCTGCGACATGCTGATGCCGACGCTGCCCGGCGACATGTTTTTCCGCGCCGTCGAGCGGATGCGCCCGCATCTGTGCAATCGGTTTATTTTCATGACCGGCTACCGTGGCAATACGAAGGTCAACGAATTCATCCAAACCGTGAACGGCACGGTGATCACGAAGCCGTTTCATGTGGACGACCTGCTCGAGCTTTTCGCTTTCGTGCAGCTTCGCACGACGCTGATGGCGGCCGCTTGAGGCGAAAGACATGCGCGTGCTTATCGCCGACGACGACAAGAACGTGGTCGAGTTGCTGACGGCATTTGTCACCGCGTGTGAGCACGAAGTGGTCGATCGCGTGACCGCCGGCGGTCTCGCGGTGATGCGCAGTTGCCGGCAGCACCGGCCCGATCTCGTGCTGCTCGACATCATCATGCCGAAGTTCAATGGCTTCACTGTTTGCCAGCAATTGGTCAGCCGGAATCCGCTCGTGAAAGTAATCCTGATGTCCGGGCTTGTGGACCCGAATTACCCCAGCGTCGCGACGTGCGGCGCAGTCGATTACCTGAGCAAACCGATCCACTTCGAACGCATCCGTGAGATGCTCGCGAAGATCGCACCCTGAGAGATTACCCTCCGCGCACTTTTGCTTTCTTCGCTTCGCAGTCGGCGTTGAGCTTCCGCAGGTCGCGCGCGAGTTCCTGTTCGAGTTCTTCGATTTCCTGGTATTTTCCCTCGGAGCGCGCTTTGGCCAACTGATCGCGCAGGAACACTTCGCGCTCGGCGATCTTCGCTTTGAAGAGCGAATCGATTTCGGCGATTTCGGTTTTCTGCGCGTCAGAAAGTTTGGCAGTCGGCGACTGCTGCTCGAGGCGCTCCATCGCGAGTTCGTAGGCGGATTTCATGATTACAAAGTGGGGTCGTTGCGGGCGAAGTGCGAGAAATGTGATGCGGCGGGCCTCGTGGCGAAGTTAGCTTGAGGATTGATCCGCCGGAAACACGAAAACAGGATCGCGGAGTTCGCCCGTCCCGTTTTCGAATATCCCGGTTCGCCTCGTTTTGACCGTCGCGCCGCTCGTCGGCTCCCTGAATTCCCTTTTCCAAAATGATTAAATTGCTGAGTACCGACTTCGACGGAACGGTTGTGAATCACGACGCCAAACCGGCGGTGTCCCCCGCCTTCCGCGAGGCGCTGGTTGAGTTGAATCGCCGCGGCGTTCTGTGGGCCGTGAACACGGGTCGCGAACTCGCGCACATCGTCGAGGGGCTCCGCGAATTCGCGTTTCCGGTCGAGCCGGATTTCGTGCTGACCGCGGAGCGCGAAGTCTTCCACCGGGGCGCGAACGGGCTGTGGCAGGACTTCGGCGACTGGAATGCGCGCTGCACCGTTGCGCACAACGAGCTTTTCGAGAAATCCGGACCGCTGCTCGACGACATTCACACTTTCCTCAAAACACACGTGCGGGCGCACGCGATTTTTGATGGGCAAAGATTGATCGGCCTCGCGACCGAGACCGACGAGGAGATGGATCGGGTGTGCGAATTCCTGGAGCGTGAACGCACCCGCGTCCCGGGGTTCCAATTTATGCGCAACACGATCTACGTGCGCTTCTGTCACGAGGCCTACAGTAAAGGAACCGCGCTCGCGGAACTCGCCCGGCTCATCGAAATCGACCGCGAGGAGATCTTCGCGGCGGGCGATCATTTCAATGATCTCCCGATGCTCGATGGCACCCACGCGCGCTGGGTCGCGTGCCCAGCGAACGCTGTCGAAGCTGTCAAAAACACGGTCCGCGCTGCGGGTGGCCACGTGGCGCAGTCGCCGTGCAGCGAGGGCATTTTCGAAGCGCTGAAAGCTTTTGGCGCCCTCAACGGCAAGGCCGACTGAGGAAGCTGAACCGCGGATTTCGCGGAGGTCGCGGATGGGACAATGTCCCCGAACTCATCCGCGCCATCCGCGCCATTGCGCCATCTGCGGTCAAAAACACCGTGTTTCAACTCTCCACCTCCCCGTGAAGCAGCGCCTCTTCCAACAACTCGGCCGCAGCGCGCGGCTGAAGGTAATCAACGAGCTCAAGCGGTCGCAGGGTTTGAGCGTTGGCGATTTGGCTGACCGCCTCGGTATGAGTTACATGGGCGTGAAAGGCATCTGTCTCGACCTCGAGAAACGCGGGCTCCTCGATACTTGGCGCGCCCCGCAGCCGACCGGCCGCCCGCAGATGCTCTACCGCCTGACCGCGCGGGCACACGACCTTTTCCCGACAGAGAGCAACGCGCTTACGCTCCAACTTCTCGAATCTGCGCAACGTCTCTTCGGCCCGACCGCGCCCGACAAGCTGCTGCTCGTGGTCTTCCAGAAAAAGTCTGAGGAATACGCCGCGCGCATGAAAGGTGCGACGCTCGCTGACCGCGCCGAGAGCCTTGCGAAATTGCGCGATGCCGACGGCTGCATGTCTGAGTGCGTGGCGTCGGACGCGGCTTCGAGCGTGGCTATCGTCGAACATCACTCGCCCATTTTGGATGTGCTGCGCGCATTCCCCATCGTCGCACGACTCGAGACCGAAATGTTCCAGCGCCTCCTCGGCGCGCCCGTCACGCGTTCGGAGGAAAATGCGTCCGGTCTTTTTCGGGCGACCTTTTCCACCCAGCCCTGAGCGCGCAGTGCTAACCGCTCAGGCCCGAGCTTTTTGCGACATTCTCGCCGAGCACGGGCACTTCATCTGCTAGAGGAATCGGGGTGATCCGCGAGAAGCCCCGATCCGTTCGCCGACGGGCTTTGACGCCAGCTCCCCTGACTTTGTCCACTCGCGCATCCTCTCCTCGGAATCCCTGCTGGGCCGTGCTCAGCTTCGTGCCGGATGACCTCGCGTGGTGCGACTGGATTTACGGCGAGCTGCAAGGCCACGAAGTCCCCGTCCTGCTCACCGGGCAGGCGACACGCGACGGCTTCGCGCTGCCGGAATATCTCACCGCTTTTCCCGACCGCTTCGACCCCGATCACTTTGATCGCTACCCCGAGGCGCTCGCTACGAGTCGCTACCTGATCGTCGTGTGCACCCCAGAGTCCGCCAACGCGCCCCAGATTGATGCGCAGATTCGAGCCTTCAAAAAAGCGGGTGGCGAGGAGCGCATCATTGTCCTTCTCGCCACGCGCGAGCCGCACGCCGGCCAGGAGAAATGGCCGCGCTCGGCGGAGTGCGGCTGGCTCCCGGCATGGCTGCGCTGGCGCTTTAGCGATGACGGCGCATTTTTTCTCGCCGATCGCACCGAGCCGCAAATCGTCGAGGCACGCGCAGGTTGGGCGAGCCTCGACGAAGTCAAAATCGCGCTCATCGCCGCGCTGCTGGAGATGCCCGTCGAGGAGCTCGAGGAATTGGAAAACGTGGTCGCGATCGCGCCGCCCACGCCGGTTGAAATCGCGCAGCCGCAGCCTGCCGACGATGGGTCGAAATCCGCGCTGCCGAACCCGTCGGAAAAAGCGGCGGTCGTGAGCGCGATGCCAGCTCGCGAGCCGAATCCGGAGCCGAGTGGGAAGTCTCCTGATCGCTCTCGACTGCTCATCGCCGGCGTCGTCGGCGGGATCTTGGCCAGCCTGCTCACGACTTGGTTTCTCCAATCGGCCTCTGCGCCGAAAAATGCGGAACCGGCGGGAAATGCTGTGCCCGCCTTGGTTGCTGCGCCAGTCCAGGGTCCGCCGCTCGGCGAAAAAGTCGCCGCTGTCGTAGCGCCGCTCGCCGCTCAACCGTCCGTCGCTGCCCAAAACCCAGTGCCCTTGGTTTCGGAAATCCCACCTTCGTCGCCTGCTGTTGCACCGCCGCCAGTCGAACTTCCGCCGACCCAGTTTCTTGGCCCACCGCCGCCCACCGCCGCGCAAATTGCCGCCGCCGATGACGCGCGGATGAGCGCGGAGAAAAACGCCCTCGCCGCACAAGCCGACCGCTTGGTCCTGCAGCATGACCTGCCTTCCGCTTTGGAAACTTATGAGCAAGCCCTCGCCGCTGCACAGCGCTTTGCCGGGCGCCGCGCCGGGAACGCTGACGTGCAGATTGAAATCGCGCTGCTCTGCCGAAAGATCGGCACGTTGCAGGCGCAGCTTTCCTCGACCGCCGAGGCGCGCCGTAACTTCGACCGCGCTCGTAAAATTCTACTCCCGCTCCGCGGAAAAGGCGCGTCCGCCAAAGTGCGCGCCAAGATTCTCGAAGACGCCGAGCGCAGCCTTCGCGCCCTGCCCCACGATTAGTGCAGGCTTGAAATTGCGATTTTCATTTTCTCCAAAAAGAGATTGCCAAGCGAAAGTCGCCCGCTAGTTTCCCCGCCCCATGCCAAGATCCATCGCACGTCGCAAGACGAAAAAAGTCCGCTGCCAAACGGTTCAAAGTCACCGGCACGGGCAAGATCATGCGCCGCAAAGCCGGTCTCCGCCACCTCGCTTCGAGCAAGAGCTTCGAAGCGCAAGCGCAAGCTCGGCAAAGATGGCGAGGTCCATGAGACCATGGTCCCGCGCATCAGGGAGTGCCTGCCGTTCGCGCTAAGCGCATCGGCCACGATCCGCCCGCCTGTCCCGGCCTCTTTTGTCGGGACGATTTCGGCTGCGCGAGACGACGGATCATTCACCCAACAAAAACAGCTCGCCGAAAGAAAACCCAAAACCATGCCAAGAGCCACCAATGCGCCCGCCAGTCGCGAGCGCCGCAAGAAAGTCGTCGATAAAGCCCGCGGCTTCCGCGGCCGTCGTTCCAAACTCTTCCGCTACGCAAAGAACGCGGTGATGAAGGCCGAATACTGGGCCTATCGCGATCGCAAGACGCGCAAACGCAATTTCCGCATGCTCTGGCAGCAGCGCATCAACGCCGCTGCCCGCGCCAATGGCCTGACCTACAGCCGCTTCATGGAAGGCCTCAAAGCCGCCGGCATCACGCTCGATCGCAAGATCCTCGCCGATCTCGCCGTGACCGATGAAGCCGCTTTCAAGGCCATCTTCGACAAGGCCAAGGCCGCGCTCGACGCGAAGCGCGAAGGCCGCTAACCCGCGCCGAAGCGCAAAGCTTTCACAGCCTCGAATGCGCCTCGCGCGTTCGAGGCTGTTTCGGACAGCCTCGAATGCGACTCCAGCGTGTTCGAGGCTGTATTCGTGTAATCCGCCATTCTGAACTTCCCAACATGGACTCCACAACTCGAACAACTCCGCACCGACGCCGTCACCGCGATCGCCGCCGCCGCGGACGAAACTGCGCTCGAGCAGCGCGCGTGAAATATCTCGGCCAATCCGGCGCGCTCACCGTCGCTGAGCAAGGGCATGAAAGACGTGTCGAAGGACGACAAGCCGCGCCTCGGCAAACTGCTCAACGAAGTCCGCGCCGCCGTCACCGCCGCGCTCGATGAGCGCAAAGCCGCGCTGCTCGCGGATGCCGATGCCCAGGCGCTTTGCCAGCGTCGACGTCACCCTGCCGGGCCTCGCGCATCGCGCCCGGCACGCTGCATCCGATCACGCAACTGCAGGACCGCGCGATTCAGCATTTTCCGCCGCATGGGCTTCGCGCTCGCCGATGGCCCGGACATCGAGACGGAGTGGCATTGTTTCGACGCGCTGAACACGCCCGCCGATCATCCGGCGCGCAACGAGCAGGACACCTTTTACTTCGCCGACGGCCGCCTGCTGCGCACCCACACCACCACCGTGCAGATTCGCACGATGGAACAGAGCGCGCCGCCCGATCCGCATCATCGCTCCCGGCGCCGCGTATCGCCGCGACGAGATCGATGCGACGCACCTCGCGCAGTTCACGCAGATGGAAGGCCTTTACGTCGATGAAGGCGTGAGCGTCGCCGATCTCAAGGGCACGCTGGAATTTTTCTTCCGCGAGCTTTTCGGCAGCGACGCGCAGTTCCGTTTTCGCCCGCACTTTTTCCCGTTCACCGAGCCGAGCTTCGAGATCGATATCAAGGCCACCGCGCTCGGCAGCGCCGACCGCTGGCTGGAGATCGCCGGCTGCGGCATGGTCGATCCCGCCGTGTTCGAGCCGATCAATTCGCAAGCGCGGCGACACCGCTTTCGACTCCGAAGAAATACACCGGCTTCGCCTTCGGCTTCGGCCTCGACCGCCTCGCCATGATCATGTCCGGCATCCCCGACATCCGTGCCTTCATCGAGAACGACCAGCGCTTTCTCGCGCAGTTTTGATCCCATGAAAGTCTCCCTCAACTGGCTTCGCGAATTCGTCGAGTTGCCGCCGACGACCGCGGCGCTCGTCGATCTGCTCACGCTCGCCGGCGTCGAGGTCGAGGGCGTCGAGACGCAGCGGCGTGGCGATCGCCGAAGGTCGTCGTCGCGCAGATCCGCGAGAGCGTGCAGCATCCGAATGCCGACCGGCTGAGCGTCTGCCAGGTGGATGACGGCATCGGGCACGCCGCGGCAGATCGTCTGCGGGGCGAAGAATTACAAGGTCGGCGACAAGGTGCCGCTGGCGCTGCCCGGCGCGGTGCTCGGGCCGGATTTCAAGATCAAGGTCGGCAAGCTGCGCGGCGTGGAATCGCAGGGCATGCTCTGCAGCGCGGAGGAACTCGGCCTGCCGAAAGGCGAGGACGGGTTGCTCATCCTGCCGCCGGACGCCACGGTCGGCGCGCCTCTCGTCCGAGCTGTTTCCCGGCGACACGGTGCTCGATCTGGAGATCACGCCGAACCGCCCGGATCTGCTCAGCCACCTCGGCATCGCGCGCGAGATCGCGGCGCTGACGGGCAAGCACGCTGCGGCTGCCGGCGACGCGCCGCGTGGACACGTCGAGCGGCTTTCGTCGGCGAGCGCGGTGGATGTGGAGCCCGCGGAGTGCCGGCTCTACACCGTGCTGCGAGATCTCGAACGTGCAGGTCGGCGCCAAGCCCGGAGTGGCTGCGGCGCAAGCTCGAAGCGGTCGGGCTGCGCCCGATCAACAACATCGTGGACATCACGAACTACGTGATGCTCGAACTCGGCCAGCCGCTGCACGCCTTCGATGCCGACAAGCTCGAGGGCGACATCCGCGTGCGGTACGGCGCACGAGGGCGAGGAATTCCTCGCGCTCGACGGACGCACCTATCGGCTCGACGCCGCAGCATGGTCGTGATCGCCGATGACGAGCCGCGCGCTCGCGCTCGGCGGCGTGATGGGCGGCGAGGACAGCGGCGTGACCGCGACGACGCGCAACATGCTGCTCGAAAGCGCGCACTTCGACCCCGCGAACATCCGCCGCACCTCGCGCGCGCTCGGGCTGTGCGAGCGATTCGAGCTACCGCTTCGAGCGCGGCGTGGATCTCGCGGGCGTCGTGCGCGCTTCGCAGCGGCGCGGCGCTGACTCATCGTCGAACTCGCCGGCGGCACGCGTCGGCGACGTCGAGCTTCGGCACGGCGAAAGATTCGCCGTCCGGCTTCGACCCACGGCGCGATGCTCAATGAAAATGAGCGGCCCGGTTTTCACGCACACCGTCGCGCTGCGCCCGGCGCGCGTCGCGGCGCTGCTCGGGCGTCGAGGTTCCGGCGGATGCGCATCGACGAGATCCTCACCGGCTTCGGCTTGCGCAAGGCGACGGCGACGGCTGGGAGATTCCGTCGTTCCGCGCCGGATCTCACGCGCGAGGTCGATCTCATCGAGGAGATCGCGCGCGTCGTCGGCCTCGACGCCATTCCCGCGCGGGTGCAGGCGCAGTTCGCGCCGGCGCATCCGCGACCGATCGCGCCTACGATCGGGCGATGACGCTGCGTCGCGCGCTCGTCGCGCAGGGCTTCGCCGAGGCGCGCACGCTCACGCTCATCGGCGAGAAGCTGCCGGGTCTGGCGTTCACGCAGACCGCGCCGGAGAATCTGCGCCGGGTGAAGAATCCGATGAACGACGACCAGGTCATGCTGCGCCCGACGCTGCTGCCCGGCCTGCTCCAGGCGCTCGCGCGACAACGTCCGCGCGGGCGCGAAAACGATCCGCCTCTTCGAAATCGGTCGCGTCTTTTCCGCGCTCGCGCCGGAGGAATTCGCACACGCTCGCGCTCGTGCTCAGCGGGCCGACGAGCGAGCGCATCGTGGCGCGCCGGCGAGGGGAGCGAGGCGGATCTCTTTCACCTGAAAGGCATCGTCGCCGCGGTGCTCGGCGCGGAGACCGACATTCGAGCCCGAGCGAAAATCCCGCGCTCGCGCTCTCGCTCGTCGTCAGAGTCGGCGGCCAGCCGGTCGGCTTCGCCGGCCAGCTCTGGCCGAAGGATGCGCGCGCGCTCGATGCCGCGGCGCCGGTGCTTTTCGCCGAGATCGATCTCGGCGCGCTGCCGCGCGGCAGCCGCGGCGCAAAAAATATCGCGAGATCCCGCGCTTCCCCGCGACCGCGCGCGACATCGCGCTGCTCGCGCCGCTCGCCCTTGCGCACGCGGAAATCGTCTCGGTTTTGCAGGCGGCCAACGAGCCGCTGCTCGCCGAGCGTGGAGTTGTTCGATGTCTTCACCGATCCGACCGGCGCGAAGATGCCCGCCGACAAAAAGTCGCTGGCATATTCGTTGACTTATCGGAGCACCGGATCGAACACTGACCGCCGACGAAGTGAATGCGGCGCACGCGCGGTTGAAGGAGCGGCTCAAAGCCGAGCCTTCGCCGTCACGCTTCGCGAGTAGATCTTTCGCCAGTATTTAACAATTTGCCCTGCTGTGTTCGACCAAAGGGTGGAAATCCCGATCCGGTATTAACATCAACTCAGGAGGCCGGGGTGGGCGCGTTTAGGTCATGCCTTCATTGGAAGACCGAGGCCCGTCCCAGGTCATCCGCCCGTTAACCTTAGGGGGAACGTGGAACTCCGTCCGGACGGCATCAGTGGGGCAATCTCTCTGGCGCTCCGGAAAGGCGACTGCTGATGTCGCTCCGGAGCGCCTTTTTTTTTGGGGCCCCTCCCTTAAAACGAAATGCCGACCTGCGCGCCAATGACGACAGCGTCGTCGATCTGACCGGTGCCGCCGGGGCGCGAGACGAACTGCACGTCGGGCTGGATGTAGGCGAACTTCGAGAGCTGGATGCGGTGCGCGATTTCGACCACCGTCTCACGCGTCGGACGGCGGCTGCCGGTGGCCTGGAGCGTGTCCGCGTAGTCGTCGCCGAAGCGGCCGTGGATCAGGCCGACGATCGTTTTGTCCTGTGTCGCGACCGGGGATGAGGCCGGTGTAAAAGGCGCCGACATTGAGCTGCCACGGGATGATCGAGATGTTGTCCTGCGGGTAGTAGCCGCTCGCGACGAAGAGCGTGAGTCCCTGCTCGCTGCCCGGGCGCTTCCTGATAGACCATCTGGTCGCCGTGCGCGTAGAATCCGTAGCTGCCGCTCGTTTTCTCGGTCTTGCCGAACTGGTTGTAGCCCTTCCACGGCGAGTAGGAGCCGCCGATCCAGTAGTGGCCGGGCAGCCCTTTCATCGCGGGCGCGACGAGCGGTTTTGCCGTCGGATTTGCCGTCGCTCGCCAGCGGGCACGGCGTGTTTGAAAAACTCCGGCGTCCAGCCGAGCTTGCGCGAGGATCATCACGCCGTCGTCGCCGCGGATGCTCCAGTCGAGGCCGTTGTGCGTGCGGTCGAAGATGTCGTCCCAGGTTTGGAAAACGCCGAGCTGGAAATTCACTTCCGGCGTCGGATCGAGGCGCAGCCGCGCGGCCCAGGTCGCAAAGGGATAGGCGGAAAACTGCGTGTCGAAGAGGACGTTGCGGATGTTCCCGTCGATGCCGTTGTTCATGTAGAGCCCGTAGATCGGCGAGGTGTTGAAATCGTCCGACGCGCCGAAGCGGCCGATCTTGAACCGCGCTTTGTCGTCCCAGAATTTCTGCTCGAGCGTGAGGTTGTAGAAGAAAACGTTCTGCCCGCCGTGGACCTGCTGCACGTCGTATTGGCTGCCGACGTAGGCCTCCGTGACGCTGCCGCCGGAGCGGTTGATGCCGCTGATCGCGAAGCGTGCGCCCGCGCCAGCCGATGAGTTTTTCGAGGTCGAAGTGATGCCGAGATAGACGTTATCGACATAGCTGAAGCCGGTCTCGTCTTGCCCGCCGCTCACATTGCCCGCGGGGTTGATGACGTAGTAGCCGTCGAAGGTGACGCCGGCATCGGCGAGGCGCGGGCGCAGCGCCGCCCCAGTCGCCGAGGAAGTAGTCGCCGGCGCATGTAGGAGCGCATGCTGAAACGCTCGACCGCTTGCGGACCGAGCACGGCGCCTTCGAGGGCGGGAGGCGGCGCGGCGAGCGCGATGGCTTGTGCGAGACGGCGGCGGTCAGGGGTGAGGAGAACTCGTTTTCATGAGATGGCTGGAGTGGTTCGGGTTGGCTGGATGGCACTTCGTGCAGGATGGACTGCGATGGCCGGAGAAACCGGTGGCGTCGGATCGCTGCGAGTGAGCGCGTCGACGGAAAAGGCGGTGGCGAGCCGCGCGCATTCGGCGAGCGGGAGTTCGCGGAACTGCGCGGAGACGATGCCGGCGACCATGGCGTCGCCGGCGCCGACGGTGCTGCGGACTTCGACGCTCGGCGGACGCGCGATGACGACTTCCGTCGGCGGTGACGAAACACGCGCCTCCTCGCCCATCGAGACGACGACCAGCTCGATGCCGCGCGCGATGCAGCTCGCGCGCGGCGGCGATCACTTCGGCTTCGCGTTGTCGAGCGTCTTCCCGAGCAGCTCCCGAGTTCGTGGATGTTGGGTTTGACGAGGTGCGGCTCGGCTTCGAGCGCGAGGCGCAGCGGTTCGCCGCTCGCGTCGAGCACGACGCTTTGCCCCGCGCGCGGAGCGTCGAGGATGAGGTCGCGATAGATCGCGGCACCGACGCCCGGCGGCAGGCTGCCGGCGAGCACGAACCACTCGGCGTCGAGCTCGCGATGCGAGCTGCTGCCGAAGCGCGTCGAGATCCTGCGGGAGCGAGCTGCGGCGCCGGGGAAGTTGATGTCGGTCGTTTGCCGCAGCGCCGGGTCGGTGATCTTGATGCCCGACGCGCGTCTGCCCGGCGATGCGGACGAAGTGATCGGCGATGTCTTTTCGCTGCGAACAGCGCCTCGAAGACGCGGTGTTCTCGCGGCCGAGGAAACCGGTGACGGCGACGCGATGCCCGAAATCGGCGAGCGCGGACGGCGACGTTCACGCCTTTGCCGCCGGGATTCGAGCGGACGCTCTCGACGCGATTGACCGCGCCCGCGGTGAAGTTCGGGATCGTGACGGTGCGGTCGATCGCCGGGTTGAGCGTGACGGTGACGACGTGGAAGATGGTGTTGGTTCATGGAAGCGTGGCGGTCAGGCGTTGGCAGCGCGAGCGCGTGGACTTCGTCGGCGGTGGTGCAGGCGAGCGCCTGGCGCGCGATGGCTTTCGGCTTCGGCGAGCGAGATGCCGCGCAGGTGCGCCTTCACCGCGGCGACGCTCGGGATGCTCATGCTCAGCTCGGTGACGCCGAGGCCGGTGAGGATCACCGCGCCGAGCGGATCGCCCGCGATGCCGCCGCAGACGCCGACCCATTTGCCCGCGGCTCTGCGCGCCGCGCACGGTCTGGTCGATCATCCGCAGCACGGCGGGATGCAGGCCATCCACCTGCTTGGCGAGCGCCGGGTGCATGCGGTCCATGGCCAGCGCGTATTGCGTGAGGTCGTTCGTGCCGATGGAGAAGAAGTCGCACTCCTTCGCAAACTCCGCGGCCATCGCGACGGTCGACGGCACCTCGACCATGATGCCGATTTCGACCGGCGGCACGCCCAGTTCCGCGCGCACCTGCTCGGCGACTTCCTTCGCCGCGCGCAGGTCTTCGAGCGTCGCGATCATCGGAAACATGATCTTCACCGGGCCGGTGACGCGACGCGCGGTAGATGGCGCGGAGCTGCGGCAGAAACAGCTCGGGCTTGCGCAGGCAAAGCCGGATGCCGCGCACGCCGAGGAACGGATTGTCCTCCTTCGGCTGCGGCAGATACGGCACGACTTTGTCGCCGCCGATGTCGAGCGTGCGGATGATGAGCGGCAGGCCGTTGAGCGCCTTCGTCATCGTGCTGTAGGCCTCGAATTGCTCGTCCTCGGTCGGCGGCGTGTCGCGCTCGAGAAAGAGAAACTCGGTGCGCAGCAGGCCGACGCCTTCGGCGCCGGCTTCCACGGCCGCGGCGGCTTCGGCGGCTTTGCCGATGTTGGCCACGACTTCGACGCGATGGCCGTCGGTCGTGCATCGCGGGCTGGTAGCGGGCGACGTGTTCCTCCTCGCGCTGGTGCAGCATGTCGATCTGGAAAAGCGCGCGCGGATTCGAGGTCGGCGGCGCTCGGTTCGATGTAAAGACTGCCGCTCGCGCCATCGAGGATGCAGGTGATGCCGGCGGTCAGTTCGAGCACCGCGGCGCCCGCGCCGACGACGGCGGGAATGTCGAGCGAACGCGCGATGATCGCGGTGTGCGAAGTCGGTCCGCCGGACGACGGTGCAGATGCCGAGGATGCGCTTCGGATCGAGCTTCGCGGTGTCGCACGGCGTGAGGTCGTCGGCGACGAGGATCACCGGCTCGTCGGGCAGCGCGGTCTCGCTGTGCTCGGTGTCGGCGAGCAGGCGCAGCACGCGCTGGCCGACGTCGTGCAGATCGGCGGCGCGGCCGCGCGAGGTGTGCATCGCTCGCCTGCTTGCACCTCGGCCACGCGGCGCTCGATCGTCTGCTGCCACGACCACGCGGCGCTGTGCCCGGCCTCGATGAGCGCGGTCGCTTCGCCGAAAAGATCGGCGTCGTCGAGGAAGGCCTGGTGCGCGCGGAAGATCGCCGCCTCGCTTTTTGCCGACGCGCGCTTTCATCGAGTCGTACACGTCCTGGAGCTGCTCCTTCGCGCTCTCGATCGCGTCGCGAAGCTTCTGCCACTCGACATCGGGATTCGCCCGGCGTGTCTTTCACGACGATGTGATCGGCCTGAAAATGATGCAGCCGCCCGATGCGCCAGTCCCGGCGAAGCGGCGACGCCGGCGATCGCGCGCCCGCTCGATTCCGGCACCCAGGCGCGCGTCTCCGCGGCGCGGCTTCCTTTTCGTCCTCGTCGCCGAGTCCGCTCTCGATGGCTTCTTTCAGCGCCGCGCAGCGCCGCCGTCCGCATCGGGTCCGGAGGCGCAGAATGCGCATCGTCGCGCCGCCTCCGCGCCGAGCTTGAGCAGCGACGCCATCGCCTTGCCGTTCGCGATTTTGCCGCCGTACTGCACGCGGATCTCGGACTCGAAATTCGTTCGCGACATCGACGAAGATCGTCGCCGGCCGCGCGTGCAAACCGGCGCCGCGGCCGCAGCTTCACGTCGATCGTGATGCGCACCGGCGAGTGCTGCGGACGTGCGGCGCCGGCATCCGGTCCGGCACGGCGCGTCAGGCCGTGCGATGATCTCCGCGGGATCGTTGCGTGTTGCGCGAGGCGGTTCGGCGGTCGCGGTGTCGTCGAGCACGTCGGTGAGCGCGGCGAGAATCTCGAGGTGCTCGTCGCGATTTCGCGGCGATGCCGACGACGATGCGCACGATCTGGCCGGGGTTCCATTCGACGCCGTCCGGGAACTGCACCACGCGACACGCCGGTCTTGTGGATGAGTTCGCGGTCCTTGCCCATGCCGTGCGGGATGGCGATGCCGTTGCCGAGGTAGGTGTTCGCCTGCTGCTCGCGGCCGAGCATGCTTTCGACGTAACCGGCGTCGATGTTGCCGGCGTCGACGAGCACGCGCCCGGCGTGGCGGATGGCGTCTTCCTTGTCTCCGCGCGTGGCGTGGAGCTGGATGTTTTGGGAGGTGAGCTGGATCATGGGGAGAACCGGTTTGAGGTGGATGTGGCGAGTGATGGCGGCGACCAGGTCGTTGGCGACACGGCTTTTTCAAAATGAAGAGCGCGGCGGTGGTGACGACGGTGCCGGTGACGATGGCGGCGAGATACGGCAGGAGGTTCGTGACCGCGCCGGGGATGAGCGCCGCGAAGATGCCGCCGTGCGGGACGAGGAGCTGCACGCCGGAGACCATCGAGATCGCGCCGGCGATCGCGGAGCCGAGCACGAGCGCGGGAATGACGCGCAGCGGATCTTTCGCGGCGAAGGGAATCGCGCCTTCGGTGATGAACGACACGCCAAGCACCAGCGCGGGTCCGCCGGCTTCGCGCTCCTCGAGATCGAAGCGGCTCTTGAACAGGAACGCGGCGAGTCCGAGGCCGAGCGCGGGCGTCATGCCGCCGGCCATGACCGCGGCCATCGGGCCGTAGATTTTGCTGGCGAGCAGGCCGACGGCGAAGGTGTAGGCGGCTTTGTTGATCGGGCCGCCCATGTCGAAGGCCATCATGCCGCCGAGGATCACGCCGAGCAGCAGGGCGTTGGCGCCTTGCATGCCGTTGAGCCAGGCGTTCATCGCGTTGTTCAGCCCCTGCACCGGCGGCGCGATGACGTAGATCATCAGCAGGCCGACGCTGATCGTGGAGAGAAACGGCAGGATCAGCACCGGCTTCAGCCCTTCGAGGTTGATCGGCAGCCGGATTTTGTCGGCGAGGAATTTCGTGAGGTAGCCCGCGAGAAAGCCGGACACGATGCCGCCGAGAAATCCGGCGCCGAGGCTCTGCGCGAGCATGCCGCCGACGAGGCCCGGGCGCGATGCCCGGGCGATCCGCGATGGAGTAAGGCGATGAAGCCGGAGAGCACCGCGACGAAGAGATGGAACGCCGTCGCGCCGCCGATCTGGCTCAGCGCCCAGGCGAGCGTGCCCGTTGATCGCCCGCATGAATGCCGCCGATCGCAAAGGCCAGCGCGATGGCGAGACCGCCGGCGATGACGACCGGCAGCATGTAGCTCACGCCGGTCATCAGGTGCTTGTAAGGACCGGTGCGCGGCTTTCTCGCGGCTTTCGCCGCTCGCGGCTCCGCGAGCTCGTCGCAGCGCCACCCGCAGGCTGCGCGAGCGCGGTCTTGATCACTCCTTGCCCGTCGTTCATCGCGTGCTTCGTGCTCGTCGAGAAGAGCGGCTTGCCGGCGAAGCGCGCGAGATCGACCTTCGTGTCGGCGGCGATGACCACCGCATCGGCGGCCGCGATGTCCTCCGGCGTGAGCTGGTTCTTCGCGCCGACCGATCCCTGCGTCTCGACCTTGATCGTGTGGCCGAGCGCCTTCGCCGCTTTCTGCAGCGCCTTCGCCGCCATGAAAGTGTGCGCGATGCCGGTCGGGCAGGCGGTGATGCCGACGAGGCGCTTGCCGGCGGCGGGCTGCCGCGACCGGCTCACGCGGCGCGACTGCTGCGACGGCCGCGTTCGGCGCGCCGCCGGGTGCGAGCGCGAGCGCCGCTTCGATGACCGCGTTGGTGTTGCGGATCGCCTCGCTGGTGCGACGTTTCGTAGATCGGCTTGCCGGCGAACCGGCGCGAATCGACGCGCACGTCCGTGGCGAGGATGACGACATCGGCTTCGGCGATGTCGCTTCGGCGTGAGCGGCGTTCTTCGCGCCGACCGAGCCTTGCGTTTCGACTTTGATGTCGTGACCCGAGTGCGGCGGCGGTTTTTTTCAGCGCCTCGGCGGCGAGCAGGGTGTGCGCGATGCCGGTCGGGCAGGAGGTGATGGCGACGATGTGTTTCATGGGGAGAGAAACGAGCAATCCTTGTGACAGATTGCGTTATGTTTCGGAATGTTATCAGATTCGCAGGAAGCGTCAACACTAAATCTTTCGTCTTGGTTTCGATACCGCGCCAGCTGTGCGACTTCGTGGAAGATATTACGCTGATGAACCTTCGAAGTCTTTCGATTGCGCTGAGTGAGGCGGAAGGTTACGAATGCTTTCGATTCAGCTTCACAAGCCGGTCGCCTTTTATTGCCGAGATGCCGCACATGCCTGCCCACCTTTCTCCCAAGCCCAAAGTTTTGATGACGCAGCAGCGACGGGCGAAAATCGCTGAACTCGTACGCCTGCAAGGCGTTGTGCGTGTGAGCGAAATGGCGGAGCAGTTCGCTGTCTCGGAAGTCACGATTCGCAACGACCTCTCCCGCCTCGAACGGGATGGACTTGCCTCACCCGCGACCACGGTGGCGCGATTGCCAACGCGGGCTCGAAGTGGGTCACTTCGCTCCTGCGCGTGGACGAACGCACGCCCCAGCACACGGCGGAAAAGCGGCGCATCGCCGAGGCCGCCGCAAAGTTTGTCGCGCCGGGCGACACGGTCATCCTCGATGCCGGCACGACGGTTGTGGAATTGGCGCGACTGCTGACCAACGTCGCCTCGCTTACCGTCGTGACCAATGCGCTGAACGTGGCCTTGGAAATCGGCACCGCGAGCGACGCACGACTCCTCTTCTTGGGTGGTGCCTTCCACCGCGAATCATCCAGCACCGTGGGCTCACTCACGGAGCACAACCTCACCGAACTCGTTGTGCAAAAGCTCTTTCTCGGCACGCAGGCTTTCGACCTCGAAAATGGGCTGACCGACTCGACCAGTGAGATCGCTCAGACGAAGCGCGCCATGATCCGGGCGGCCCGGCAGATCATTCTCGTCACCGACTCGAGCAAGTGGTCGCACGCGGGATTCGTCAAGGTCGCGCCGCTCACCGAGATCGATACGATCATCACCGACACAAGCCTTCCCTCCGAGGCCGAAGCTCGAAATCGAGCGTCTCGGCATCGAACTGATCCTGGTCTAAATATCCGTCCTTCGAACTGGCATCCCCTCCCTGACCCATGCGCCCATTTCCTCTGCTCTGTTTTTTCTGCGCGATCCTGTGCTGCGCCAGCTTAGGGCAGGGGACCCGCGCGGATTACGAGCGTGCCTCGAGTCTCGGAAAGCGGTTGGAAAACCGCGTGTTCGGAGCAAAAGTCCGTCCGCAGTGGCTCGCGGGAAATGATGAATTTTGGTATGTAAACGAGCGGGGCGGGGGCCGTCGCGAATATCGGTTCGTCGATGCCGTAAAAGGCGAGGCGCGAGCGGCCTTTGACCACACGCGCCTCGCGGAATCGTTGTCGAAAGTGACCGGGAAGCCAGTGGAGGCGGAGAAGCTGCCGCTGGAGCGGATCGAGTTCGAAAGCGATGCGGTGCAATTCAGCGTCGGCAGCAAGCGTTGGCGATGCGACTTGGAAAGCTACGAGCTCAAGGAAACCGAAAGCGACCGGCTGACGTCGCTGACCGCGGATCTGCGGGTGCGACCCAGCCGGACTGGCGGGGTGGAGACTGCGATCACTTTCGCGAACGGCACCGCCGATGACGTGGTGCTTTTCTGGATCGATACCTCAGGCGGGCGAATCCCGTATGGCACGCTGAAGGCGGGGGAGACGCGCCGTCAGCACACGTTCGCGGGCCACATCTGGCTGCTCGCAGCGAAGAGTGGAAAACCGCTCGGGGTCTTTGAGGCGACGGAAGAGGCTGGCGAAGCCAAACTCGGCTCGCCGACGTCGGAAAACGTCCCGCCGGTCGCAAAGGTCGAGGCCGCTCCGACTTGGAAGATTTTCCTGCGGGACTCGAATGTCTTCGCGACGCATCGAGAGACAAAGCAGGAGGTCTGTCTCAGCACGGATGGAACGGCGGACGATCCTTACGCGGGGCCATTTCTGCGCTCGCCGGACGGGACGAAATTCATCGCGCAGCAAATCCGGAAGGGCGATGAGCGAAAGGTCACGCTGGTTGAATCGTCGCCGGCGGATCAAGTGCAGCCCAAAGTGCACGAGCTCAGTTACCCGAAAGCGGGAGATAAAATCGCTCAACAGCGGCCGCGTCTTTTTGACCTCGAAAAAGGTCGGCAGATTCCAATCGACGACGAGCTTTTCCGCAACCCGTGGGACATCTCGGAACTGCGCTGGGCACCGGACGGGAGCCGCTTCACATTTCTCTTCAATCAGCGCGGGCACCAGACTTTGCGAGTGCTCGCGGTCGATCCGGCGACGGGTGCAGTGAGTGTTTTGGTCGAGGAGAAAAGCCCCACTTTCATCGACTACTCACAGAAGACGTTTTTGCAGTTTCTCGATGAAACGAAGGAGCTGATCTGGATGTCGGAGCGCGATGGCTGGAATCATCTGTGGCTCTACGACAGCGCGACTGGAGCGGCGAAAAATCAGATCACCCGAGGGGAGTGGGTGGTGCGAAAAGTCGAACGGGTCGATGCCGAACGGCGGCAGATTTGGTTCAGTGCGTCAGGGATTCGGGCGGGGCAGGACCCCTATTATTTGCATCTCGCCCGCGTGAATTTCGACGGCACGGGATTGGTCGTGCTGACCGATGGCGACGGGACGCATCGGTGGGAATTTTCGCCGGACCGGCGCTGGCTGCTCGACACATGGTCGCGCGTCGATGCACCGCCGAAAACGGAACTCCGCAGCGCCGACGATGGACATCTCGTCTGCGAGGTGCAGCAGGTGGACGTGCAGAAACTGACCGAGACCGGGTGGCGCGCGCCGGAGCGATTTGCCGCGAAAGGCCGCGATGGTGCAACGGACATTTTCGGGATCATTATTCGCCCGATGGATTTCGATCCGGCGAAGAACTATCCGGTAATCGAGCGGATTTATGCCGGTCCGCACGATGCCTTCGTGCCGAAGGAATGGGGGCTGCAAACGCAGCAGCGAGGCCTCGCGGAGCTGGGTTTTATCGTCGTGCAAATTGACGGCATGGGGACGAACTGGAGGTCGCGCGCCTTTCATGATGTCTGCTGGAAGAATCTGAAGGACGCCGGCTTTCCGGATCGGATCGCGTGGATGCAGGCGGCGGCGAAAGTGCATCCCGAGATGGACGTGACGCGTGTCGGGATTTTCGGCGGCAGTGCGGGCGGACAGAGTGCTCTCGGCGCGCTGCTTTTTCACGGAGACTTCTACAAGGCCGCTGCCGCCGACTGCGGTTGCCACGACAATCGGATGGACAAAATCTGGTGGAACGAAGCGTGGATGGGATGGCCCGTCGGGCCGGAATATGCGGACAACTCAAACGTCACGCACGCCGCCAACCTCACCGGGAAACTGTTCCTGACCTTCGCGGAACTGGACAAAAACGTGGATCCATCGTCGTCGATGCAGGTCGTACACGCGCTGATCAAAGCGGACAAAGACTTCGAGTTGCTGGTCGTTCCGGGCGCGGGGCATGGGGTGGGGGAGAGCCCGTATGCGGCACGGCGCCGGATGGATTTCTTTGTCCGCCATCTCCTCGGCGTCGAACCGCGCAGTCGCTAGCCTCGCCGAGGCCAATTTCACTACCGCCATGCGTTTCCTCCCTGCTTTCCTCGCGTTCATTCTTCTCGGTGCGATGTCCCTTTTTGCCGATCCGTCGCGGCCGAATGTCGTCATCATCTTCACCGACGATCAGGGCTACGCCGATGTCGGCGTCTTCGGCGCGAAAGGTTTCACCACGCCGAACCTCGACCGCATGGCGAGGGAAGGCCGGCGCTTCACGGACTTGCACGTGGCGCAGCCGGTCTGCTCGGCCTCGCGCGCGGCGCTGCTGACCGGCTGCTATCCGAATCGCATCGGCATCCACGGCGCGCTCGGGCCGGGCTCGAAGGTCGGCCTCAGCGAGCAGCGAAATGACGCTCGCCGAGATCGCTCAAGCCGCGCGGTTACGCCACCGCGATCTTCGGCAAATGGCATCTCGGCGACCGACCGCAATTTCTCCCGACGCGGCACGGCTTCGACGAATATTTCGGCCTGCCCTACTCGAACGACATGTGGCCGCAGCACCCCGAGGCGAAGCCCGGCGCGTATCCGCCGCTGCCGCTCATCGAGGGCGAAAAGCAGGTCGAAAGTCGGCCTCACGCCGAGGATCAGGAGCAGCTCACCACGCAGTACGCGGAGCACGCGGTCGTCGTTCATCGAGCGGAACAAGGACGCGCCCGTTCTTCCTCTACGTCGCGCCGAACATGCCGCACGTGCCGCTGTTCGTGAGCGACAAGTTCAAGGGCAAGTCCGCGCACGGACTCTACGGCGACGTGATCATGGAGATCGACTGGTCGGTCGGCGAAATCCTCGGCGCGCTGAAGAAGCAACGGCCTCGACGAAAACACGCTCGTCATCTTCACCTCCGACAACGGCCCGTGGCTCAGCTACGGCAATCACGCCGGCTCCGCCGGTCCGCTGCGCGAGGGGAAAGGGACGAGCTTTCGAGGGCGGGCATCGCGAGCCGTTCATCGCGCGCTGGCCGGGGAAAATCCCCGCCGACACCGTGTGCGCGGAGCCCGCGATGACCATCGACCTCCTGCCGACGATCGCCCGGCTCATCGGCGCGGAGTTGCCCGAGCACAAGATCGACGGCCTCGACATCTGGCCGCTCTTCGCCGGCGAACCGGGCGCGAAGAATCCGCACGACGCCTACTTTTTCTACTACGACGCGAACGAACTCCAGGCCGTGCGCAGCGGCGATTGGAAACTCTTCTTCCCGCACAGCTCGCGCACGATGGACGGGCAGGAGCCCGGCAAGGACGGCATGCCCGGGAAATACGAACCGCAATCGATCGGACGCGAACTTTACAACCTCCGCGAGCGACATCGGCGAAACGAAGGACGTCGCCGCCGAGAATCCGGAAATCGTCAAGCGCCTCGAAGCGCTCGCCGAACAAGCGCGCGCGGACCTCGGCGACGGACTCACGAAGCGAGTGGGCAGCGGCGCGCGGGAGCCGGGGCGGGCGACGGACTGATCGCGCGCTTTTCCCACGCATCGAGCGGAGTCTGAAACATCCGTGCAACGTTGGTAAAAGTGTGTATGATGCGCGCCGTGCCGTTTCCCGAGTGATCTGCTGGGGACTGAAACGGTGCCACGCTCGCGAGCTTTTCAGCTCCTCACTGCTGCTTCAGTCGTGAACCGGACGACATCGCGCAGCACCACATCTCAACGAAAATTTTATGTCAGTTTTAGAGCAACGTTCCTCCCATTTTACCCGCGCTGAGTTCGATCATTGGCTGGCGCAGCGCCGCGCCGAAGAAGGCCTCGCCGCACCGGCTACCCGTCACGGTCGCTCCATTTTTAAATCGTGGCTGCGCGATCACTGGGACGAAATCGCGGAACTGCCGGAGGCCCGCGGGCTCGGGCTTTTTGTCGAGCGGGACGTGACGATGGCTGTCGCGGAAGTGGTGGAAAGTGTGCTGGTCGGAGGGCAGCGGTGCGAGTTGAGCGTTTTCGAGTTTCTCCCGCTCAATCGCCCGCGCCACGCGACGGCTCTTGGAGCAAGGCTGCGACAGCTTTCTGGCGATGCGGCGCGGCGGGTCGTGGAGATCAAAAAGGAGATCGACGCGCAGCTTCCGCGCCTGGAACAGGCGATCTGGGAGAATCGCGAGCGGCTCGGTGAATCGGACATCCGGGAGGAGTTGGCGCGAGTCGAGGGCCGGCTTTCGGTGCGGCAATTCCTCGATCGCGTCGGGCACGCCGAGGCGGAGATCGCGCGGCGCGCGGCCAATCACCGCATGGCCGAGGGCATCGCCTTGCATCGTTTCCACGAGACGTTCCCCGCCGCCCGCGCTCGCGGACGCCAGCTTTTGCTCATCGCGGGGCCGACGAATTCGGGCAAAACGTACCATGCTTTTCAGCGTCTCGCGGCGGCTGGGAGCGGCGTGTATTTGGCGCCGTTGCGGCTGATGGCAGCGGAGTTCTGGGATCGCATGCGCTCGGGCGGAAACCTCTGCTCGCTCATCACCGGTGAGGAGCGAATCCTCGATGCCGGAGCGCGCCATATTTCGTCGACGATCGAAATGCTCGCGACCGACGCGGAATACGATGTGGCGATCATCGACGAGGTGCAGATGATCGCGGACAAAGATCGCGGCTGGGCCTGGACTCAGGCGATTGTCGGCGTGAACGCGAAGCTCGTGATCTTCGTCGGCTCGCCCGATGCCGAGCCCGGTACTGCGCGAAATCGCCAACCGCCTCGGCGAACCGCTTGAGGTGCAGCGCACTGAGCGTCTCACGCCGCTCGAAGTCGCGGAGACGCCGCTCGATCCCGACAAAAATGTCGAGGCAGCGTCGGCGTTCATTTCGTTCTCGCGGCGCGATGTTCTCGCGTGGAAACAGACCCTCGGCGCGGCCGAATGTGCGGCGGTCTACGGTGCGCTCTCGCCGGAGGTGCGGCGCGAAGAAGCCCGTCGATTCAGCGTCGGCGAGGCGAAGATCGTTTCCGCGACCGATGCAATCGGCATGGGTCTGAACCTACCGGTGAAAACCATTGTCTTTACCACGCTGAACAAGTGGGACGGCGAAAAAGAGATCACGCTCAGCGATTCCTCGATTCGCCAAATCGCCGGGCGTGCCGGTCGATTCGGCATGCACGAAGTCGGCATCGTCACCGCGTTGAACAAGCGCGACCTCGATTACATTCGCGAGGCAATGGCGGCTCCGTCCGAGCCGCTCCCGACGATCGCCCCGATCGCGCCGCATATCAAAATGCTCGAGTTCCTCTCCCAGGAGACGGGCAAGACCGACCTGCCATCGCTGCTCGATTGCTTTGCCTCGCTGCCCGGCGACACGGATCTTTTTTGCAAAGCAGACGTCTCTTCGATGCGCGATCTCGCCGGCCAAATCGGCGATTTCAATCTGTCGCTCACAACCCAATTTGCGCTTTGCGCCTGCCCGGTCGACACGCGGAGCGGCGAGCACATCCGCGTGTGGCGGCAGTGGGTCGCCGCGGTCGCGGAAAACTATCCTTCGCCCATGCCGCGCGGTCCGGTCTTCTCGGAAACCGGCAGCACGACGAACGCGAACCAACTTCAGAATGCCGAGGACCGTGTGCGCCTGCTTGCCGCATATCGCTGGATGCATCACCGGATGCCCGAGCTTTTTCCCGACATGGAGGAAGCGCTCGCCGCCTCGTATTCCGCGAACCAATACATCTCAAATTCGCTCAAGAAAAAGATCGTCCGTCGTTGCCGCCGGTGTGGTCACGGTTTGCCCGAAGCGCACAAATATCCGATCTGCGACCGCTGCTTCAAAATGCGCTTCGAGCGCAACGACTAGCTCGAGCGCCGTTCAAGCGGGCACGAGGATGAGCGGCACCGGGGTTAGAAAAACTTTGGCGATGCAGAGCGCTTTCTCGAATTTGCTGAGGCGGTAGCGCTTTTCGAATACGCGGAAGCCGTCGCCCTCCATGCGCGTCAGGAGCTTGAAATAAACGGTGCGCATGATCTCGGCGGCGGCCATCGAGCGCTGATCGACCGGAGGAAGAGCCGCGCGCGCGCGCGCGTAGAGTTCATGCGCGCGAGCCGCTTGAAATTCCATGAGTGCGTGAAACTCCGGGTTGCGGATCCTTTGTGCAAGCGCCTCGGACGTGTAGCCGAAGCGCGCCATCTCCTCGAGGGGAAGATAGATGCGCTGGTCGTTCGCATAATCCTGACCGACATCGCGGAGAATGTTTGTGAGCTGGAGCGCGAGGCCGAGTTCGAGTGCGTACTGGCGGCAACCTGGGTCGCGATAGCCAAAAATCTCGATGCTCACGAGTCCGACGACGCTGGCCACGCGATGACAATATTTCCGCAGGTCATCCCAAGTCTCAAAGCTCACACGCGTGAGGTCCATCTCACACCCGGTGATGATCTCCCGGAAGTGCTCCACGGGAATGCGGTATTTAGCGATCAAGTCGCGGACAATGGGCGCGAGGGCAGGTTCGTGTGCTCGAGGGGCAGCGAGGCTTTCGCTCCACAAATTGAGCGAATGCTGGCGCTCGGCGACGGGAATTTGCGGGTCGTCGGCGATATCGTCGATGACGCGGCAAAACGCGTAGAAAACGGAGATGTCGCGCCGCCGCTCCGGGGGCAGGGCGACGAAGGCGAGCGCGAGATTAGACTTGCTGGCGCGCGTAATTTCCTCGGCTTCCGCTACCTCGGAGCTGCTCACGCGCCGAGTTCCTCCGCGAGCCGCGAATCGCTGTGGACCTCACCGTCCGCGATCTCGATAACTCGATCATTTCGCTCCGTCAGAAACTTCGTCGACGCCGTGGCGATGACGGTGGTGCCATCCTCCGCCGCGGTTCGTCGCAGCAGGCTCGCGAAGCGATACAACTCTGCGCCGACGAGACTGCCGTCGAGCTTCTCGACCCACAGAATGGCCGGCCGATTCGAGAGACCGCGCGCAAGCGAGACCCGCTGCTGTTCAGGGGCGGTGAGATCGCCGACTTTGGTGGCGGAAAGATCGGTCAGCGCGACGAAATCGAGCAGTTCGCTCGTGCGGATGCGGGCCTCTTCCGGCTCGGAATGCGAGATGCGAAAGAGCGGCATCGCGACATTCTCCAGCACCGTGAATGACGAGAGCAGGAACGGCGAAGCGAAGACGTAGCCAAAGCGCAAATTGCGTAGTTCCTCGCGCTGGTGATCTGCGAGAGCGGCTGTAGCGCGATCCTCGACGAGAACGTCGCCGCTGCCGGCCCGCTCGAGCAGGCCGAGTAAGCGCAGCAGCCGATGTTTGCTGCCCTCCTCCGTGCCGGCGAGCACGTTGAATGTGCCGCGCTCGAAAGCGATCGATACCCCGCGAACTGGCTCCGTTGCTTGATCGGCGGTGCAGAGATCGCGCGCTTCGAGAGTGGCCCGGATCATTGTGGCATCAAAACTCGATCCCACGCTCGGGCGAGGGCACGCGGCTCTCGCAGCGTTTGAACACGCAGACCCAACTCGCGAGCAGCCACGCGCAGACGACGCCGGCGAGCAACGGGAAAAGCAAGGTCCACGCGACCCACAGAGCCGTCCCTTCACCGATCGCGCGGCGCGTGGCAAGGTCGCAAACGTGCAGGGCGAAAAGATGGAGCGCGGCGAGGGCCATGAACCAAAAGAACGGCCACGCGCTGGCGCGCACGAATTGGAGATGATCGCGCATCGCCTGCCGCCACGATTCGTTGTGAAACGTGAGCATGATTTGCATCGCCGCGGTCAGGAGGAGGAAGACGGCCAGTGCCGCGCGCGCGATGTTCAGACGCGAGCTGAAGAGTGCGCTCTCGGGAAACCAGGCGGCGAAGGCAGGAAAGTTTTTCAGGATGAGCGGACCATCGATGCAGAGCGTGCTCAGCAGCATGACCAGCATCGCCCATTTCACGACAAAGCTGAATCGGCGGATGGCCACATCGAGCAGCGTCCGATGCGTGAAGGAGAGGCCGCGCACCCAGATGAAGGCGAGCAGGATGAGGTAAATTTGAATGCAGACACCGAAGAGATATTCGAAAATGAAGGAGAGCCACGCGGCGACCGGCGCCCATTGATTCCAAATTTCAAAGGCCTCCGGACCGGCTCCGCGGAGCTGCATGAACTGTGGTGCGGCGTAGATGAAGGGCTTGGCGATGGCTGCGCAGGCGCAGATGACGATGGCGAGGTGGACAGCCCAGCCCAGCGTGCCGAAGCGGCGTCGGAGGGCGCGACTGAGCACGCCTTGATGGCCCTCCCAATTTACCAGCAGCAGCACCGCTGCGAGCGCGGAGAGCGGAAAGGTCGTGACGATGTTATTGAAGGTGCCGGCGAGAGTTTCGAGTGCTGGCAGGAGGGCATCGCGCAGGCTGTCCACAAACTGCGCGTGCGGCAGATGCCAGAGCGATTGCGGCGAGCCCGTGAGCCACAGATTCGGGTCGCGCCAGGCTTCGCGCGCCCAGATGAAAATCGGCCGTTCCGCAGGCGGCAGCACGGCGTGAAAATAGACGCGAAGCGCGAGCTGAAAGAGCGCGTAGGTGAAGCCAAAAATGCCGAGCGTGAGCCAGAGCGCGGGGTAACGGCGGATCGCCCGGAATCCGTCGCGGAGGCTGGTCCGCACAGGATTCGTGAACATCAGGAGCAGGTAACCGCCAAGCGCGCCGCAGAGGAGAAAAGGGACCTTCGACTGGCTGATGGCGAAGACTCCCGGGACGGACATGATGGGATTTCTAGAAGCGCGGCGCGACGAGTGAAAGCGGGAAGTGCGCGCCCGTAGTCTGCTACTCCCAGCGCGAGCTTTTGCAGCCGGCGTAGGCGAGAAAAAGCCCGAGAATAATGTGGGAGACGAGCACCCAAATTGCGAGCTCGAGCGAGGCGAGATGCGTCTTCGTCACGAGCTGCACGGCCTCATAGTAACGCGTGTCGCGGAGCGTTTGGATGAAGCCGGACCAGCCCCAGAATGAGGCGATGAACGGACGCGTGACCATGCTCAAAGCAGCCGGCAGCGCGAGGACCGCACCGCTCAGCGGGAGCTGAAAACCGACGAGATAAACCGAGACGAGCGAAGCTTGTTCCGCGCTTTTCATCAGGCTGGAGAGGCCGAGGCAGATCGCAGTGAGCGCGCCATTCACGAGGACGAGCAGCGCGATTTGCATCCCAAGGTTTCCCGGAAATCGCACGATCATATTCACGAACACCGCCATCCAAACGGACTGCGCAACGACGAGAAAGCCGAGAAACGCCGCCTTTGATGCGACATAGGCGGAGGGGCGCAGTCCGGCGAATTTCTCTTTCTCGAAGATCAGTCTCTCCCCGGCGATTTCGCGTGCCGCGTTGTTTGAGCCGGTGAGCGCGAGGAGCACGACTTGGAACATGATCAGCCCAGAAACGAGACCGCCGCTTTGGATAAATGCGGTGCGATGCGCGAGCTCTGTTTGAATCTGCGTGAGCACATTTCCGCTGCCGTTGGTCAGCGCCTTGAGCTGAGGAAGCCCGTCGAGTGCGAAGATGACGACGAGGCACGGAAAGCCAAAGAGCAGCGCAAGTTGCAGCGCGAGTTGTCCGCGGTCGCGGAAAAACAAACGCCAGCGGCGCACGAACAAGACGCTCCACTGCGCGAGCGCCGATGGCGTCCTGGTGTCGGGAGTGTTCGCTTTGCGCAGTTCGACGGGAGGGGTGTCGGCAAGTCCGGGTGCCCCCACAGGTTGCTGCTGCCATTGATTGGCGGCGGTGCTTGGAACGAGCGGCTTCGGCGCGGTGTGTGCGGTGAGTTCCTGATAGTAGGCATCGCGATTTTTCTGCCATGAGCGATGCCAATCCTCCGCGCGACGGAGCGTGAGCTGTGGGAAAAGTTCGTCGGGGTGCGCGATGTCGAAGTAGTGCAGCAGCGCCGCCGGTGAGCCGTGGTAGGCGAGGTGGCCTTGGTAGAGCACGAGCACGCTGTCGTAGAGCGCGAGGTGGCGCAGGCTGTGCGTGACGTTGAGAACGATCCGATCTTCGCGGCGGGAGAGCGCGTGGAGCAGCCGCACGATTTCGTCCTCGGCTTTCGGATCGAGCCCGCTGGTCACTTCATCGCTGAGCAAAAGATGCGGTGAGCTCACCATCTCGAGCGCGAGCGCGAGCCGCCGCTTCTGTCCGCCGGAAAGCAGCCGCACGCGGCGATCGGCGATTTCCTCGAGACCGACATCCTGCAAAATCTGCTCGATCCGGGCCTCCTCGTTGGTCGTGCGGCAGACCCGCAGATGCAGTGCGGTCTCGACGCTTTCCCAAACCGTCAGCAGCTCAAAGGCAATGCCGAACTGCGGAACGTAGCCGATTTCGTGGGGGTCAAAATCGCCCTCGCTCGCGAGGTCGCGCCCCTCCCAGGTGGTGTGCCCAGCGGACGCTTCGCGGACGCCGGCAATGACCTTGAGCAGCGTGCTTTTTCCGCAGCCGGAGGGGCCGAGAATGGCGGTGAAATGTTTGCGCGGAAACTGGGCGCTGACTTCCGCGAGCAGATACTGCTCGTCGGGCGCGTTTCCGACCTGGAGGGAGAGGTCTTTGAGCTCGAGCACGGGACGCGGAGGATTGTGAGTTGACCGGCAAATGTCAGGTGCAAATGTGGCGCCGATGAGTTCTCCCACCAGCCGCCGATCCGCATTCACACGGCGCTGGCAGTTGATCGCTTGGTGGGCTGCCGGCTCGATTTTAGTGCTCGCGGTGGTGGCCATCGTAGCCGGGAAAATGGCGACCGAGCGGTATCTTCGCAGCGATCGGTTTCGGCAGTTCGTCGGTCAAAAGACGAGCGAGACGCTCCATGCGACGGGGGAGTTTGCGCCGTTCAGTTTCGCCGACATGAGCTTTTACACCGAGAGCTTCCAAGCGGTCGGGAGCGAGCGTTCCGCGTTTTCGGAGTTGCGATTGGATCAGCTCCGCGCGGATGTGAGCACGCGCCGATTCGCGGAGCGCGTGTGGCAGGTCGAACAGGTCTCCGTGCAGCGGCTCGATGTGAAACTCGACGGTCCGCGAGCGCCTTTCATCGAGTCATCGGGAACCTCTCCGCTAACGTCGCAATCGCCGAGTGGAGGGTGGCTCCCGAACCGCGTGGAGATTGGCTCAGCGACGATCCACGAGACGAATCTCACATGGTCCGAAGGCGTGCTGCGCGGCACCCGGCTGAGCATCATGCCATATGATGGCGGCTGGAATATTGCGGGTGAAGGCGGGCGGATTTCGCAAGCCGGTCTCCCGCCGATCGAGGTCGCCAGCGCCCAGCTGCGCTACCGCGCACCCACTCTTTTTGTCCAGTCCGCGGACCTTCGGCAGAGCGCAGGAGGCACGGCGCAAGTGACGGGCGAAGTGCGTCCCGGCGAGTCTTACGGCTTTCATGCCGTGCTCGCCGGACTTTCGGTCACGCCGTTGCTCGCGCCGGATTGGCGGGTGCGGCTGCACGGGAATTTGTCCGGCGAGATCGACGTGCGAAGTCAGTCGCCCGCGCCGGCGCGCCCCTCGATCTCGGGAAAAGTGACGCTCAGCCAAGGCCTGCTTGAAGCACTTCCGGTGCTCGATCAAATCGCCAGCTTCACGCGGCTCCAGCAATTTCGGCGGCTGCCGCTCAGCAAGGCGTCGGCGGAGTTCCGCCAGGAAAATGGGCGGCTCGATGTGCAGGATTTGATCGCCGAATCAGACGGGTTGATCCGGATCGAGGGCGGCTTCTCGATCGTGAATGAGATGATCGAAGGGAGCTTTTCGGTGGGGGTCACGCCGTCGAGTTTGCAGTGGCTGCCAGGATCGCAGGAGCGGGTCTTTACCGCCGCACGCGGCGGTTACGTCTGGACGCCGGTGCGGCTCTTCGGGCCTGTGGCGAAGCCAATGGAGGACCTTTCCCCCGCCTGACTGCGGCCGCAGGTGGAGCCGTCATCCAGCGCGTTGAGACGACCGTGCGAGAGGGAGTGAAGGCCGGGAGAGACGCTGTGAAAGGCGTGCTTGATTTCCTGATGCCAGCAGGGAAGTGAGGCGACGCGGTCACCTCACGGCTCCAACTCGGTGTGAATCTCGATCACGTGCAGAATGTCGTGCCTCGTGACGATGCCGACGAGCCGCCCATTTTCCACCACCGCGAGGCGCCCCTGCGCTGGGGCGAGCAGTGTCCGCATCGCGCGGCTCGCCGGTTCGTCGACGCCAATTTGCAGCTGCTCGGAGCCGCTCTCCGCGACGAGATCGCCGGCTGAAGTGTAGGGCCATTTCTCGCGCGACACCGTCCGCAAAAGCTCGAGCCGGAGCAGTCCGCGAAACGCGCCGTCGTCATCGCAAACCGGATACGCGACGTGATGATGCGTGAGAAAAAACTCATCGACGGCGAGATTTAGCGGCAGCGATGCCGGCAGGCAAATCGGGTCGGGCGTCATGATCGCGCGGACGTTCACGCCGGCGAGCACCTCGCGCTGGATCGCATTCGCGTAGCCGCTCTCCGCGGCATTTTTGAGGAAAATCGCGATCACGAAAAAGACGAGCCCGTTCCAATTCAGCTTCCACAACAGCAGCCACATCCCGAGTGCGATGAGCAGCCAACTGAAGCCGATGCCGATCCGCGTCGTGATGAAAGTCGATTGCCGCAACTTGCCGGAGCGCGCCCACAAAAGGGCGCGCAGCACCCGTCCGCCATCGAGCGGGTAACCCGGGATCATGTTGAAAATCACGAGCATCAAATTCGTGCCAGCGAGCCACCAGCACACGACCTCCGCCGGCGGCCAATCGAGCGAACCGAAGACCGCGGCAAACGCTGCGTAAACGCCGATCAGCACGACACTCACGCCCGGTCCTCCGAGCGCGATTTTCAATTCCGAGCGTGCGTCGTCGGGCTCTCGCGCGATCTCCGCGATGCCGCCGATGAAGAGCAATGTGATGCTCGGGACGGGGATGCCGCAGCGCTGACTGACGAGGCTATGGCCGAGTTCGTGCAGCAGGATGCTCAGGAAAAAAAGAACCGCCGCGGTGACCCCCATCGCGAGATAGACTCCGCTGCCGTAGCCTTTCAGCGAATTGGGAAAAGCGTCGGTGGCGAGGGTGAATGTGACGATGGTCGCGATCAGGAACCACGAATAGTCGAGGAAGAAAGCGATGCCGAAATAGCGCCCGATGAATACACCGCGCCGCCGCTTCTTCTGCGCAGGAAGATCGCTCATCGCGATTCGGAGGTCGGCGTTGCGGGCGGCGCCGTCGGGGCTGGCTCAGCTTCGGGATTTTGAATCGGCACCCAATCGAATTGGTCGATTCCGCGGAGCAAGTGAGCTGGAGCGCGCAGCCGGATTTGGGCGGTCGCCCCGAGGAATTGAATGCTCGAGCGTCCCGCTGGGTCTCCGAGCGAAGCTAGGCTCCCAGTGGGGAGCGTCGGCTCGGAATCAAGTGCGGAAGCCGATCCGCGGACCAATACTTGCGCAATCAACTCCCGGTTGAGCGGTGCCTGGAAGACGAACCAGCGCACCGGATGAGTGAGCGGACCGGTGAGGCAGGCGACGAAATGCTCGCCGAGTGCCGTGCCGTGTGCGGTGACGTCGAGCGTCGGATTTGCGGACGGTCTTCGTGAAAAGTGAGCGTCGCTTCTGCGCGGCTGTCGAGTTCCGGGCCTGTGAAGATTTGCAGTCCCGAAAACTGCGCCTTACCACTCAAACGAGGCGCGCACGCAGTGCCGCTCAGGCGAGTTTCCACGGTCGCGTTTCCATCAAATCCGACGAGCGGAACGGGCGAGTCGGTGCGGCAGACCACGTCCAGTTTCCAGCCGTTCCACGGCTGCGCACAAGTGAGCAACGGTGGCAAACGCAGCTCCGCGGAATCGCGCCACAACTCGCTCACATCCGGGAGGCGCAGCTTGGTGATTGTGCTGGTGCCGCCAACCGTGACCGCGCTCAACGCGCCGGTAATGGTGAGGTCGAGCGAAGTTTCCGCCGACGTGAAATTGACAATGCGGCGAGATCCGCCGTGCTCCTGAATCCATGTCCGCGCAAGGTTCGGCGACGCTACCTTCGGTTCGCGATCAGTCGCTCCGAAGATGGGAAACGTGGCGTGCTCGCTTTGCAGGCGGAGCTGAAGACTCGGATCGCGAACGTTCTTGAAACCGATCGTGCCTCCGATCTTCAAGCCGCCGAAGCGATGCTGCGCGCTGAATTGCTCCAGCATCACATCCGCGCCGCGCAGGACGATCGCCGCTTCGACCGCGTCAAGAACTTCGCCGCTCCAACCCAGTGGGAGAACACCGCTCCGGAGCGTGATTTTTCCATCCGTCACGAGCGCGGCGAGGGGTCCGCTCGTGGACAAGGTGCCGTTCAAAATTCCCGCAACCGGAAAATTCCAGCCGGCCAGTTTCGAGGCGCGATGAAGATCGAGATTCGTGGCGGTCAGCTTCACCGCGCTAGCGGTCTCATCGTTGAGCAGGCTGGTGACGGAGGTGTTCGGCCAAGCGCGCCAGATGTCGAGCGGCAGCACGGCGTTGCCCTCGAGCGTCACTTGAGATCCGGTCACGAGCCGGATTTCCCGGAGCGCGAGCGCCTTGTTGCCGATGTCGACTTTCGCGGAAAATGCCGAGGTTTCGTCGGAAAGGGTGAATTGGCTGAATTGCATGCCGCCCTCGCTGTAGCTTGCTTCGAGGTCGGCATTGATTGGGTGAAGCTGCGTCGCAAGCGCGCCGAGCGAGCGGAGCTTGTTGAGGCGCGCGAGGAATTTTCCGCTGTGGCCTTTAGCCGAGCCTTCGCCTGACCACTCCACGACCGCTCCACCGGCGAGCGGCTCCGGCACGATCGGCTTTTGCAGAATCGAGGCGTAGGTGGCGAGTTCATCGATCGAACCGCGCAGCTCGCCCCAATATTGCGTGGCGCCGAGAATGTTCACCACGCCGTGGCCGCGGACGTAGTCGCCGCGGTTGAAGATTTCGACGTTGCTGATTTCGCACTCGTTTCCGTGGAGCTTCACCGCGGCGTGCAGGTTTTCGATCGGTGCGTGGCGCCACTTGAGGTTCGAGCCGGAGAGGATGAGTTGCCCCTCGAATTGCTGGTTTCGACCGCGAATGGAGCCGTCGATTTTCGCGCGTCCGGCCGCGAACTTGAACTCGGGCAAGAGGAGCGCCGAGAGGTCCGCCATCTCCTCGATCTTCGCCGCGATGTTGCAAGTGAACTCATTCTGCCACCACTGCACACCTGGCATCGGCAGAGCCATCTCCCCGCTGAGATCGAGTTGATTGTGCCCTTGGTGCAGATGCAATTCCGATACCCGCACGCGCCGATCCATGAGCGAGGCGCCAAAGGCCAGAGAATCCCATTGCCGCGATTCCCATTGAAAGTGATCGGCCTCCAGCCACAGCGACGCGCTCGCTTTTTCGAAGTTCCGCGGCGAGCCGCGAAAGCGAAACGTTCCGTTTTTGATCGTCCCCCCGGCTGCATCGGAGACGCCGAGAAAGGTCGCGAGTTTGGCGATGCCGATGCGCTCGAAAGTGCCGCTCGCTTCAACTACAACCGGGTGTTCGAGCGTGAGCGATTGCGCTTCGCCGTGAAAATTCCCGCCAAAGGCCGCAAGCTGCATCTCGAGGTCGATGCGCCCTCTCGCCAGTTCCGCCAGCTCCGCGGAAAAGCTCGTTATTTCAACGCCGGCCTCGAGGACGAGATTCGCGATCAGCAACTTTGTATTCTCCAGTTTCGTCGTCCCTTTGACCTCACGAAAAGTGCGATTCAGCCACGGCTGTTTGACGTTCAGCCGAGCGATGGAAAGAACGCCTGGCTCGAGCTCACTCGCGAGGAAATGGCAGCCTTCGAAGCGGAGTGAATCAGCCTTTCGTTCGACAACGAAATTGACGTCCCGAGCCTCCACGCGTCCTGGTAAAGGCAACCAGTGTCCATGCGGAAGATCCCGGTTTAGCCAGCTTCTTCGCGCCGTTCGCCGCTCCGGCGCCTCATCCGCGGACAGGCTGATTTTGCCGCTGACTCCGCTCAGCGTGAGCTGCTCGAACCAGCGCTCGGGCGTCCCGCGCAGCAAATGTTTCCAGTCGAACCGCAGGTCGGCCCGCGCAATTTCCACGCGAGTCACTGCGTCCGTTTTGCTGCGGAATGTGCACCGCGATTTTTCCAGCACGAGCGGTTCGTAAACGCTGCCCTGCAGATGCCCGATGGTCAGCGAAATGCCATTGCGCCAGGCTTCGAGCACCATCGCCTGCTTCACGACCGCTCGGAAGACGTGCGGCTCCGCGAGCGAGATGATGGCCAGAAAAAGGACGAGCATCGTCCATCGCAACACGATGAACCGCTTCCCGCGGCGCGCGGACGCGGGGGTGGTTTTTGTCGATGACAGCGGGTGGCTCAAAATGAGGCGGCCAAGGTATCCGCCTGCGGGCAAAAGGGAAGTGGGAGGGTGACGCCCGCTGCCGGATTAACGGCTCAGAACAATTCCAACTGCGACCGCGATGCGCGAAACGCCGCCGCTGAAAGCTCCGGCGCCACTCCGCTCAAGCCTGCACGGCGCTTTGCGGAGACGAAAAGTGCGCGCATCTGCTCGGCGATGATGCCCTCGCCGCGCATCCTTTTTCCCCAGCTCGCATCGTAGAGTTTTCCACCCCGCAATTCGCGGATGCGGCCCAGCACTTTCTCTTTGTGCCCGGGCGCGTGTCGCTCGAGCCACTGCTCGAAGAGCGGCGCGACGGCCCACGGCAAACGGAGCGGCACGAAGTTCGCGTCGCACGCACCCGCCCTCGCCACTGCCGCGAGCAGTGCGGGGATTTCGTGATCGGTCAGCCCGGGAATCACGGGCGCCATCATCACGCTCACCGGCACTCCCGCGGCGGACAATTCCTCGATCGCCGCCAACCGGCGCGCCGGCGGCGACGCGCGCGGCTCGAGCACTTTCGCGAGTTCGCCGTCGAGCGTGGTGACCGAGATATTGACGACCACCGCGCGGTGCGCTGCGAGTTCACGGAGCAAATCGATGTCGCGCGTCACGAGATGATTCTTGGTGATGATCGACACCGGATTCCGAAATTCCGCGAAGACTGCGAGACACCGTCGCGTTAGCTCCAGCTTGCGTTCGATGGGTTGGTAGCAATCCGTGACACCACTCATCGCGACCGTCTGGGGCTTCCACGATTTCTTCAAAAACTCCGCGCGCAGCAGCTCGGGCGCGCGTTCTTTCACCACGATCTTCGACTCGAAATCGAGCCCCGCCGAGAAGCCGAGATACTCGTGTGTCGGACGTGCGAAACAGTAAGCGCAGCCATGTTCGCAGCCGCGGTACAGGTTGAGCCCAGCGCGGAAGGGGATGTCAGGGCTATCATTCCACGAGATGACAGACTGCGACGCGTCGCGCAGAAAAATCGTCCGCCTCGGCGCCTCTTCATCCACGCCCTCCTCTGGCTCGGAAACATACTCGAGCTTCTCGAAACGGTTCTTCGGATCGCTCGCGGAGCCGCGGGCGCCGGGAGCAAGATGGGCAGGTTTAAAAGACACGGGTGTGTTCAGGATAACACACTCTCTCCAACCCCACTAAATTTGCGCTGAGTCGATCTACGCCAGCAACCCCTTCACGACCTTCCCTTCGTTCGTCGGCCCGATGAGCCGCTGATTCAGGCCCTGGTAGCGATAGTGAAATTGTAGGGATCGAAGCCGAGCAGATGCAGGATCGTCGCCTGCAGATCGCGCACGGTGACTTTGTCCTTCGACGACGAGGTAGCCGAGTTCGTCGGTCTCGCCGAAGACCGATCCCGGGCTTCACGCCGCCGCCCGCCATCCACATCGTGAAGGCGTGCGGATGATGATCGCGCCCGAGGAACGTCGAGCCGCCGCGCGCTTCATTCATCGGCGTGCGGCCAAATTCGCCGCCCCAGACGACCAGCGTGGAATCGAGCAGCCCGCGCTGCTTCGAGATCCTGCACCAGCGCCGCGCACGGCCTGATCGATCTCGCGGCATTTCTGCGGGAACGTGTTCAGCAGATCATCGCCCGCGCCGGTGCCGTGGATGTCCCAGCCCCAGTCGAAGAGCTGCACGAAGCGCACGCCCTTTTCCACGAGCCGCCGCGCGAGCAGGCAGTTGTTGGCGAAACGACGCCTCGCCCGGCTTCGCGCCGTACATCTCGCGGATCGTCTCCGGTTCTCCTTCGCGATGTCCATGACCTCCGGCACCGCCATCTGCATGCGGTAGGCGAGCTCGTATTGCTGCGATGCGCGTGAGCGTCTCGGGATCGCCGAACGTCTGCGCCTCCGCTTCGTTCAACGTCTTGCAGCGCATCGAGCGAGCGCCGGCGCGTCTCGCGGCTCATGCCCTCGCGGATTGTTCGCGATAAAGGATCGGCTCGCCCGCCGCGCGGCATTGCACGCCCTGATACACGCTCGGCAGAAAGCCCGAGCCCCAGCACGCCTTGCCGCCCGTCGGATCGGTGCCGCCGCTGAGCAGCACGACGAAGCCCGGCAAATCCTGATTCTCCGAGCCGAGCCCGTAGGTCACCCACGAGCCCATGCGACGCCGAGCCGTGCGCGGCATATTGCCGGTGTAGAGGAAAAGCTCCGCCGGCGCGTGATTGAACTGATCCGTGTTCATCGAGCGGATGATCGCCACGTCGTCCACGATCTTCGTGAAATGCGGCAGCATCTCGCTCACCCACGCGCCGCTCTTGCCGTGCTGCGCGAATTTGTAGGGCGAGCCCGAGCAGCTTCGGCGTGCCCTTGATGAAGGCGAACGTCTCGCCCTTGAGAAACTCCTCCGGGCAATCCTTCATGTGGTGCTTCGACCAGCTCCGGCTTCCAGTCGAAGAGATCGTGCTGCGGCGGCGCGCCGCTCATCGAGAGGTAGATCACCGACTTCGCCTTCGCTCGGCAGCGGCGGCGGTTTCGGCGCGAGCGGATTCGCGGCATCGATCGCTGCGCGACCCGTCCCGATCAGGCTTTGCAGCGCGATCGCTCCGAGACTAAAGCGGCCGGCGTCAGCCAGAAACTGCCGGCGCGTGGAAGCGTGAGCGTGCAAAAAGGGGAGGTTCATGGGGTCGGCTTCGAGGCTTCGGAATGCAGGCGGTAGGCGGCTTCGCGGATTTCGGCGGAGGTGCCGATCATGAGGTAAAGGTCATATTCATAGACCAGCCCCGGCGTGATCGCGAAGGTCGCGACGGGTGCGATGTAGGAGCACGAATCTCCCGGCGCAGCTCCTGTTGGGAGGTAGCGATAGGTCGTCGCTTCCGCCGCGGGCGCGTTGAAGAAACCGACGCCCTGGTCTGCGTCATCGACATACGCCGCCCAGCGCTCGTCGAGGCGCTGCGGTTCATTGGGCCAGCCGGGCACCACGCGAGTGACCGCGGCTTTGGTCCACGGTTGGTCGCCTTTGTAGAAAACCAGATGCGAGAGACTCGCATCGACGAAAAACGCCGGCACTTCCTGATGCCTCTCGGGATGCGTCTTGGTACCCGAGTAGGTCATCTTGAAGTGCACTTTCGCCGCCGCACCGCGGAGCTCGATCCATTGCTCCATCGCCATCTCCGGCACCGCCGCGCCGGTGGCCCAATGCTTCGGCGTGGTCTTGGAGTAAAGGGTCGTCGGCTTGGCCTCAAACGTCAGCACCTCCGCGGGTGAGCCTTTGTAATGCCCGCCTTGCACCGGGTTCCAGCGCCACGGGTTCTTCCCCCACATCGAGCCGTCCGACTCTCCGTAATAGGATTGCTGCACGCACCGCCCGGTGTCCCACGCGTTGAGCAGATTCTTGTCGCTCCCGCTCCGCGACAGATAGCTGATGCTCGCCCCGCGGTCCTGCCGCACCCCGAGTTTGATCGTGCCGTTGTCGAGGAAAGTCACCTCACCCGCGAAGGCTGATGAAATCAGCATTCCCGCAAGCGCCGCCACCGCGTGTTTGATGCCGATCATGACTTGGTGAGGACCGCGTCGAGGTTAAGCAACACGTTGGCGACCGCCGTCCACGCGGCGGCTTCGGCGGGCTCGAGATTTGGCGGCAGCGGACCCAGCGGCTGCGTGGCCAGCTTTTTCGCCGACTCGAGGTCTGCCTGAAAGGTCGCGCGCTCGGAATCGAGCAGCTTCTGCAGCGCCGCCACTTGCGCCGCATCCGGCTCCCGAGCAAGACAGAGTCGCAGCGAAAAGCGCAGCCGCGCCGCAGTCATCTGCGCCGCCTTCGCGCACGATGCGCCGCGCGAGGGCCTGCGCGCACTCGACGAAGCCCGGATCGTTCAGCGTCACGAACGCCTGGAGCGGCGTGTTCGTCGGCATGCGGCGCACCGTGCAGGCTCTCGCGGCTCGGCGCGTCGAAGGTCGCCATGCGTGGGGTACGGCATCGTGCGCCGCCAGAAGGTGTAGATGCCGCGCCGATAGCGGTCCTCGCCGGCACTCGTCGGGTAGCCGTTCTGACCGCCGTTGAACGCGACGCGCCAGAGCCCGTCCGGCTGCGGCGGGAAGACGCTCGGCCCGCCGATCTTGCGGCTGAGGCAGACCCGCGAGCGACGAGCGCCTGATCGCGCACGCCCTCGGCCTCGAGCCGGCGTCGCGGATAATGCGTGAGCAGCCGGTCGCGCGCGATCCTTTTCCAGCATCTCCGGCGTCAACTTCGAGCGACTGCCGATACGTGCTCGAGGTCACGATCAATTTCAGCAGCGCCTTCACGTCCCACGCCCGCCTTCTTCCGCGATGAACGGAAGTCCACCGCGAGCCAGTCCAGCAGCTCCGGATGACTCGGCAGCGACGCCCTGCGTGCCGAAGTCCTCCTCGGTCTCCACGATGCCGGTGCCGAAGAGCTGCGCCCAAAAGCGGTTCACCGCCACGCGCGCGGTGAGCGGATTCTGCCGGCGCTCACGAGCCAGCGCGGCGAGCGCGAGGCGACGATCGCCCCGGAGACCGTGGGCGAAAACGCCGCGGGCAGCCCGGCGGCACCTCATCGCCGTGGAGCAGGAAGTTGCCCTTCGTCAGCAGATGAGTCCGGCGCTGCTTGTCGGCCGGCAGCTCGCGCATGATCGGCACCGCGACGGGCGCGACTTTCGCCAGCGTCTTCTTCAGCGCATCGAGCTGCCGCTCTTCAGCGGCGCGTAGCGTTGGGAGAGCGGCCGGAGGTACTCTCGCCAGCTCCTCGCGCTGCTTCGGCTCCGCTCCGTCGGCTCCACCGCGAGGATCGCGCGAATATCGGCGGGTGGCTCCTTCGCGGGCGGTTGGGCCTGGGCCCCGCTCACTTTCGCTTCCCACTCATGCTGCTCCGCTTCGAGATCGGCGGGGACGGACTTCAGTTGCGCCTCCTTTGCGGCGACCTCGGCGCTCAGCTTTTCCAGCGTCGCCTTGCTGCTCGTCCGGTGGGGAGCGGCAGCTTCGGCTCCTCGTCCTCGCGATCGCTGTCCTCGGTCTGATTGAAGACGCCGAAAAAGCGGTAGTACTCGCGGTGCGTGATCGGGTCGAACTTGTGCGTGTGGCACTGCGCGCAGCCCACCGTCAGCCCCATCCAGACCTGCCCGGTCGTGGCGATGCGATCCTTCACCGCGGCCACGCGGTACTCCTCGTCGATCGTGCCGCCCTCGATGTTCGTCATCGTGTTGCGGTGAAAAGCGGTCGCCGCGATCTGCTCGCGCGTCGCGCTCGGGCAGCAGGTCGCCGGCGAGCTGCTCGATGGTGAATTGGTCGTACGGCAGGTTGCGGTTGAAGGCGTTGATCACCCAGTCGCGATACGGCCAGATGTTCAGGCGGAACTTGTCCGAGCCGTAGCCCGTCGAGTCCGCGTAGCGCGCGAGATCGAGCCACATCTTCGCCCAGCGCTCGCCATACGCGGGCGACGCCAGCAGCCGATCCACGACCTTCTCGTAGGCGTCCGGCGCTGGTCATCCGCGACAAACGCGTCGCATCTCCTCCGGCGTCGGCGGCAGCCCGGTCAGATCGAGCGACACCCGCCGGATGAGCGTGTGCGCGATCCGCCTCCGGCGACGGCTGCAGCCCCTGCCCGCGCAGCTTCGCGCAGGATGAACGCGTCGATCGGATTCCGGACTGTCGGCTCCCGGATCGCGCACTTCCGGCGGACCGCCGGCCGCACCGGCTTCACGAACGACCAGTGCTGCTTGTATTCCGCGCCCTCGGCGATCCAGCGCTTGAAAAGCTCGATCTCCCCCGCGCGTCAGCGGGTGCCCTCCTTCGGCGGCGGCATCACCTCATCGCGATCCTTGCGAAGTGATGCGCATCATCAGTTCGCTCGCCTGCCGGATCGCCCGGCACGATCGCGCGCACCGCCCTCGCGCTCCTTCAGCGCCTCCTCGCGCACATCGAGCCGCAGCTTCGCCTCGCGCGATTTCTCATCCGGCCCGTGGCAGTGGAAACACTTCGCCGAAATGATCGGCCGGATGTCGTAGTTGAAATCCACCTTCGCCTCCGCAGCCCGGCCCACGCCCCCGGCCAGCAGCGTCACGACAGCGAAGAGAGGAGCACAGCGGGGGATCATGGGCGGCGAAGTTCGTGCAAAGTCAGCAGGCTTTCAACCCATCCCAACCGCCCAGCCCCGCCCGGGATTAGTGGAAAGCCGCACCTGCCTCCCGCCTCACCCGCCCAGCCGCGCCACGATACTCTCCACATCATACACGCAGCCCCCCCACGTCCCCCCGCTCGCCTGCTGCAGCGCCGCCCAGAGGCGCGTGTCCGCCGGCAGCGCGGGGTGCGGCGCCAGATCCGGGCGCATCGGGCGCGCCGCCAGCACCCGCGGCCCCTTCCTCCGGGGAACAAAGTCGCCCCTCCTCGCCCACCAGATCCAGCGTGCCGCACATCTTCACCCGGTCGATCACGATCCGGATCCAATCCCCGTCCCGCACCTTCCCGATCGGCCCGCCCGCCAGCGCCTCCGGCCCCACGTGCCCGATGCACGCCCCCGTCGAGACGCCGCGAGAACCGCGCGTCCGTGATCAACGCCACGTGCTTGCCAAACGGCAAATGCTTCAGCGCCGAGGTCACCTGATACGTCTCCTCCATCCCCGTCCCCATCGGCCCGCACGCCCACCAGCACCATCACATCCCCCGCCTCGATCCGCCCCTCGCGCATCGCCGCGATCGCCGCCCGCTCGCTCGTGAACACCCGCGCCGGCCCCTCCTTGCGGTAGACCCCATCCGCGTCCACCACCGCGGATCGATCGCCGTGCTCTTGATCACCGACCCCTCCGGCGCCAGGTTCCCCAGCGGGAAAACACACCGTCCTCGTCAGCCCGCGCGCCTTCGCCATGGGCCGGCGACATGATCACGTCGTCCGGATCCACCCCATCCTGCATCCGCAGGATCTGCCGCGAAGCGCCCGCGCCGCTCCGATGCCCTCCCACCAGTCCAGATTCTCCCCCAGCGTCCGCCCCGTCACCGTCAGCACCGTCAGATCCAGCAGCCCGAGCTCCCGCAAATGCAGCATCACCTCCGGCACGCCGCCCGCCAGGAAAGCGCGCACCGTCGGGTGATGCCGCCGGCCCATTCGGCAGCACATCCACCAGCCGCGGCACACTGCCGATTCACCGCGATCCAGTCCTCCACCGTCGGCCGCGCGCAGCCCCGCCGCGTGCGCGATCGCCGGGATGTGCAGAAGCAAGATTCGTCGAGCCGCCAAACGCCGCATGCACCACCATCGCATTCCGCACCGCCGCCGGCGTCAGCATCTCGCTTCATCGTCAGTCCCCGCTCCTCCAGCTCACCCACCGCCCGCGCCGACCGCACCGCGATGTCCAGCCACACCGGCTGCCCCGAAGGCGCCAGCGCCGAGTGCGGCAGCGCCATCCCCAGCGCCTCCGCCACCACCTGCGACGTCGCCGCCGTCCCCAGAAACTGGCACCCGCCGCCCGGCGACCCACACGCCCGGCACCCCAGCTCCGCCGCCTCCTCCAGCGTCAGCAGCCCCGCGCGAATACCGCGCCCCGATCGTCTGCACCTCCCCCGCGTCCTCCCCATCCGTCGGCGGCAGCGTCACCCCGCCCGGCACCAGCACGCACGGCAGATCGTGCATCGCCGCCAGCGCCATCATCATCGCCGGCAGCCCCTTGTCGCACGTCGCGATGCCCGATCACCCCCGCCCGCCGCGGCAGCGACCGGATCAGCCGTCGGAACACCAGCGCCGCGTCATTGCGAAACGGCAGACTATCGAACATCCCCGCCGTCCCCTGCGTCCGCCCGTCGCACGGATCCGAGCAGTAAGCCGCAAACGGCACCGCCCCCAGCCCGCGCAACTCCACCGCCGCCGCCTCCACCAGCAGCCCGATCTCCCAGTGCCCCGTGTGATACCCCAGCGCGATCGGCCGCCCATCCGGCGCCCGCAGCCCGCCCTGCGTGCTCAGGATCAGGAATTGCCTGCCCATCGCCAGCGCCGGCTCCCAGCCCATCCCCACATTCTGCGTCAGGCCGAAAATATCCCCGCTCGGGCTCTTCCGCAGCATCTCATCCGTCAGCGGCAGCGCCCCTGCCGGCCCCGGCGCCCGCGTGCGGATCTCATAAATCGCTTCATCATTCGGGAAAATCACCCGCCCAGACTGCCAGACCCCTTCCCAAAACACCACCTCTCTCGCATCCAACCGATCCGTGCTTCCTGATTCGTGACCACCCTCCCGGGTAGCGTGGGCATCCCGCCCTTCCTCCTTCACCCTTCACCCTTCCTACTTCACTCCCCCCTACACCGGCCGCTGCACCCGCACCCACTCCGTCCCGCGCTCGTGACCATCGGCCGTGATCGCCACCAACCGGAAATTCACCGTCTCCCCCGGCGCCGCCAGCCCGTAAGTCGTCTCCAACGCGATCGGCACCCCCGGCTCGAACTCCGCCCGCACCACCTCATCATCCACCTGCGGCTCCTCGCCCACGCTCGCCCGGATTTGATGCCGCACCACCGAGGCACTCGGGCTCGGCGTCCCCGCCAGCACCGCCGCTTCCTGCGCCACATCGTAGTGGCCCGTCAAAGTCCCCGGCTGCGGCGTCGCCCCCGCCTCCTCCGACAGCGCCGGCAGCGTCTCCACGAAGGGACTACCCGGCGCGAACACCGCCGCGATCTTCAGCCGATACACCTTCAGGATCGGATAAATGCGCCCCTGCAACTCATTGCGCTCCGCCCGCTCCAGCGTCGCCTGCTGCTCCCGCTCCTCCGCCACATCCATCGCCGCCGCCAGCACGATCGAGCGCGAAGAAAACACCGCCAGCGTCACCGGCGCCCCGCCCCCGGCCTCCCCCGGCAGCGTCAGCGGCGGGATCACCGGCGTCTGCGCCGCGCGCCACGCATTCACCTTCCCCCACAGCGCCACCACCAGCCGCAGCGGCGCATTGAAGCGCTCCCGCCCATTCTCCACCCCCGGGGCCACCGGCAACACCTTCGCGAATGGGCTCGCCCCGTGATCCGCCCGCACATTGCGGTTAAAAGCCGTCACCTGCGTCTGCAGCCACGTCTTCTCCTGCAACACCTCTGCCTGCTGCAGCGCCAAATCCAGCATCACCACCTCCACCCGCGCCCGCGCATCCGTCAGTTCCCCATAAAGATCCTCCAAAATCCCCACCGTCACCGGCGTCGGCTGCCCGGTCTGTGCCATATCCAGCACCACCGGCGTCCCCGCCGCATTCACATCATTCCAGTGATTGATGAAAAGCGGCACCGTCGTGACGTAAGAAGAAGGACCGGTAATAGGCATAAAAAAAGAGAGCTTAACGAAACTCCATCTCTCATCCACCTTCCTTCACCCGCCGTCAAGCACAAACCACCTCACCACACCGCCACACCCATCCCCACAAGCGCCTTTTTCAACGCACCGCTCCTCCATCCAAAACAACCCCAAAGCCAACAACAGCCATCTTGGAAGCCCACAAAGGCATCTTGGAACGTCACTCAGCCATCTTGGAAAGACACACAGTTGCCCTGAAAGCTCACTCAGCAAGCGCGGGGTCTCACCCAGACGTCTTCATGGTCAAAAGCGGCGTTTTGAAGACTCACCCATGAGTCCTTTCGAAAAAACACGCGCCTTAAAACCGCACTTCGGCCATCCCCCCGGCCTGCCCCGACCTCTACCCGCCTCCGACCTTGACCCTCCCCCCGAAACCCGCTACCCCTCCGGAAGATGCGACGCCGAAAAGCTCCCCAGTCCTATCACCTGTTCGGGAAGGTCGCGGCATGGGGGCGAGTTTTCGCTCTCCTGGGCTGCACCACGGTCGCCGCGCTGGCGCGGGAGCAGGAGGGGCTGCAGGCGCTCGAGCTTCAGCCGGCCCGCGGGGCGATCGAGGCGCGCCTGCACACCAAATGGGAGAGCCGCTATGTGTCGGAGGGCCGGGATAATCTGGGCGGGGATTCGCTGGTGACGACAAATCTGGAGCTCGGCTGGCAGCATCTGACGGCAGGGGTCTGGTTTGGGAATTCGCCGGAGCAGGAGTATAACGAGCTGCAACTGGCGGTCGGGGTGACGGAGACTTTTGGGCCGCTGAAGACGTTCCTGGCTTACACTTATCTGCGCTTTCAGGATGGCGATGCGGAGGATCACGAGATCAGTGCGGGGGCGGAGTGGACCGGGCTTCCGTGGGACTTGGAGGTGACGGCGCTGGCCTATTATTCGGTGATGAATGAGGGAGCCTTTGTGGAGGCGGCGCTGGGTCGGGAGATTTTCAGCCGCGATCGCTTTTCGCTGCGCGGGTCGGTGTGTCTGGGGGTGAACCAAGGCTACGTGCCGGATGGGCATGACGGAGCCAATCACGTGGCGGTGCGGCTGGAGTCGGAGTTCGCGCTGACGAAGCGCTCCGCGATCACGGCGCATCTGGCCCGCAATTGGGCGGTGGACCGGGATGCTGCGCAATCGGGGGATGCCGCGCTGGGGGATTTCTTCCACGTGGGCGTGGGGGTGCAGTGGACGTTTTGAGAGAGGATGATCGTCAGCCCCGCGGAGGCGCTGGGGTCAAGCGAGGGGGACATCCTTCGCGCTCGCTCAACCGCGGGGCGGAGACGCGCAAAGGCCTTGCTTTGTGAAGGGTGGGGGAGGCAGGGTGGGGGAGCGATGCGTTGTCTTCGTTTGCTCTTCCCCGCAAGCTGCGCCGCGCTGCTGGCGGCTGGGCTTTTCGCAGCGGAGAAGCCGGCGGCGGTGCCAGGGCCGACGCTGACCGGGGAGCTTTCGCTGGTGCGCTATGATCTGCCGCGGGGGCTTTCGGATGGCTATGCGCCGACCCGGCAGGTGGCGGTGGCGCGGGACGGTGCAGGATGCGGTGGAGTGGCCGGAGTTCACGCTGAACGGGCAGCCGGTCTTCCGGGGCGGGGCGGAGGAAAAGGTGAAGCTGAAGCTGCGGCGCGGGGCGGAGGCGAAGCCGCTTTTCCAAGCCGCGGGGGATGATGTCGTGCAGCCGGGAAATCACTGGCTGCGGGCGCTGGAGTGGCGTCCGGGACGGCGCCACCTTTACACCACCGACAAGACGGCGCGGACGGCGAACTCCACGGGCGGGACGACGGGCCGCTACGAGTTGTGGACCTTTCCGATCGTGATCAAGGGGGAGGGCGGTCCGGTGGTGAAGAATGTGGAGCTGAAGGCGGCGGGGCAGACGGTGTATCGCAAGCTGGGGCCGTGGCGTTCGCTGACGCTGCTGCTGCCGGCGAGTGAGCCGGGGCAGCCCTTTGAACTGAGGGTGGATGGCCGGCCGGCGGTGCGCTTTCAGTGCGGGCTGATGCCGGTGAAGCTGGGCGATCCCCGGGAGCGGCTCTTTCCGGTGAACGCGGTGCTGGAGGGCGATGGGCCGAGGATTACGATCCGGAATCTGGAGCGGCCCGAGCAGTTCCCCAATCCTCGCGAATGGGCAGCGGATGTCGCGGCGCTGGCGCAGCCCGTGCCGGAGAGCCCGATGCCGGAGCGGGAGAAGGGATCGCTTTCCCGCCATCTCGGGATCGAGGTGCCGCGCTCGCCGCTGACGATTTACGCGACGGCGCTGCCGCATGGGATGAGCGGGGGCTTTTTCAAGAAGGGGACGAATCCCGACGAGTATGCGCGGCTGGTGGCGGGGACGGGCTATGACGTGATCTTCGAGCAGGCGAATGCGCTGCCGGAGCCGGGGGATGCCGAGAGCCTGGAGCATCGCGCCGCCGCGCTGGCGCGCCGGGGGGTAAAGCTGGGGCTGCAATACGACAACAACTGGTCGCGGCCGGCGTTCCAGCACCCGAACCTCGCTTTTCTCGCTCACACCCTGCCGGAGTGGCACGCCCCGCTTTACCGCAGCCTCTCGCTGGCGACGCAGCGGTTCGCGCGGCTGCCGAATTTCGCGGGGATCACCATCGGCGCGGACAATGCGGGCTACGCGCCCTACTGGGAGTGGGCGCCGCCGATCCCAGACCGGCCGTGGGGGGAGGCAATGGTGGAGTTCATGGGGACGCCGCAGCCGCAGGTGCCGCGCGGGCCGAGCCTCGGGCCGCGCGAGGCGGATTACGAGACGCCGGTGCAGAACACAGAGGAGTTCATTAAATACGTGCGGCGTTACGAGACGTCGTTCCGGCAATACGGCTACTTCGCGGAGGCGGTGCGGGAGGTGGACCCGGCGTTGGTCTTCACCACGGGGTCGTTTGGGAGTTCGCCGGGCAATGCCGGGCGCGGCGGCTGGCCGTGGGGCTCGATGCCCGGGCGGAATATGTCGGAGGGGCTCACCACGCAGCAGGTCTACGATTGGAACGAACTCCACTCTTCCAAACCGCTGCACAACGTGGCGCTCATCGATCGGCTGCACAGCTATTCCCCGGCCGAGCGAACGTGGACGATCATCGACAACTTCCGCTTTCTCTTCGGCCGCGAGGCGATGCAGCGGGCCTACGCGCTGGCGCTGACGCGAGGAGTGCAAGGCGTCGGGACGAATTTCCTCGCGAACGCGACGGGAGACGGCGCGCGGCCGGAGGTGCTCGGCTGGCAGCAGGAATTGTATGCGTGGATGCACCGATACGGGGGCGTCTATGCGCGGACGGAGCCGACGCCGACGATCGGGATTTTCTACGGGCACCATCAGGCCGTGCAGCGCCGCGTGGTGACCGGGGCGAACCCAGCGGAGGAGGCGCTCTACGAGGGTTCCCATGAGGGAAAGGTGACCGAGGCGCTCTTCTTCTGCCACGCCGCGGGGTGGCCGGCGCGGGTGATTACGTATCAGGAAGTGATGCGCGGACCGCTGCCGAAATCGATGCAGGCAATTCTGCTGGTGGGGCTGGGGCAGGCGGATGCTTCATCGGACTGGAGTCTGGGGCTGGGCGCACCGCTCCAGCAGTTTCTGGATCGCGGGGGAAGGATTTTGACGGATGAGATGTCGAACGCGCCTGTGCCCGCGACGCGCCTGCCGTTGCGGGTGGCGGCGTATGTTCCGCAGAGCAACGTGGACGCGACGCCCCTGCTACTGGCCCGCAACGCGGCAAACATCGAGACGTTGCGCATCGCGATGGAAGGCGTGCCACCACCGATCGCGGCTTCTGCATCACCCACGCTCTGGGCGATCCCGACAGATCTGCGGCGACACGCAATATGTGACCGCCGTGAACCAAGCCTTTGCCGAGGGCGCGGAAGCAAAAGAGATGCTGCGCCCCGCCGACCCCAAGGCGACGAAACCCGAGCCGTGGAAGACGAAAGGCAACGCGAGCCTCTTCGTCGCGCCGCAGACGGGCACGCTGGAGTGGCACACGGAGCGCCCGATTTACGATGTAAGACTCGGTCGCAAGCTCACGGCAGAGGAAGCCTCCGAGGTCGATCTCACGCAGGATGCCTTTCGCTGGTACGCGCTCCCGCCCGCGGAGGTCGTCGCGCCGGAGATCGCGGTGGAAAAGGGAGTCGCCGGGTTCTTTGAAGCGAAAGTGACGATGCGGAACGGCGTTGCGATGGGCGGCGTGCCCGTGCAGGTGACCGTCGCCGGAGCCGGCCAAACCACGAGTGTTTTCTCCTCCACCGGCGCCACCCCGGCGAGATTACCGCTCCACGAATTCGACCCGCCCGGTGAATACATCGTGACCGCCAAGGAGTTGCTGACCGGTCTTTCGAGCGCTGTGAAGGTTTCCATCACCACGCCGCCCGCGCCACCAAAGCGTGCTGCCGTCCGCCTGCACGCCGCATCGGACCTCGCAAAGTTCGCCGCGCGAAAGCACGTCGCGCTGACCATTGCGCTGACGCCAGAGCAATTGAACGATCCGAAAATGGTCGAACAGGCCAAGGTGCTCGCCGATTTCTACCGCGGGCAGAGGCGGGTGGTGGCCGAGAGCTTCGGGCGAATTGCCCCGGGCGGGATGGTCGAAAGCCTGCAACCGCTGAAATCGCCCCACCGGTATCCCCAATGGAAGACGATCGCCAGCGACCTTGTGCTCATCGGTTTGCCCTCGAACAACGTCCTGCTCCTCGACCAAGCCCGTGCGCACGTCTTCCCACGCGACCTCGCGCCGCCCGCCGCTGGCGAGTGCGACGTCATCTCCGTGCGCTCCGCCTTCGTCGGCGAATACGACGTAATAAACATCCTGGCGAACGACCTCTCCGGTGTGACTTCCGCGGTCAAAGCGATCACCTCCTTGACCAAACCAAGGTAACCGTCTCTCTCGCACCTACGGAAAATTCTTGGACAAACCGCGCCGCCGTGAGAGACATTCTCCGCAATCGCTACGCGGGTGTAGTTCAATGGTAGAACGGCAGCTTCCCAAGCTGCATACGAGGGTTCGATTCCCTTCACCCGCTCTCTGTAAAACGGTCTTCCTGAGGGGTTGTTGCGAGCCATTAGGGATCCTCGACTCGCTGTGAATTTCTCCTCGTTGCGCAAGAGTGCCGTCCGGCACCGATCATCGGAATCGCGGGGCGAAGACCGCGAACTGCGGCAGGCTACGCAGGTTGGCGGCCGCGACCCTCGTGTGTTTGGACTTCGTCCGCACACATAGTGGTCCTCATCGGCTCGGCCATTTCGCACGGACGGTGCGCTCCCATTCGTCGGCCATCAATTGGTGGCCGGAGTAAGTCGGGTGGACGCCATCCCAGATCCAGTGTTCCGCGGGCGCGACTTCGCACGCCGCATCAAACACCGGCTGAAAGCGCACCAGCGCCGCGTCGTATTTGGCAGCGAGCCGCGCGACTACCTCCTGCCGCGCCTGCACTCCGGCCCGCCAAGTTTCATAATCCTCCTTCCGCTTTGCGACCGGCAGGGTGAATGGCTCACACAGGACGAGTCGTAGCTTGGGGTTGGCAGTCACAGCCTCGGCGAGCAAGGCATCATAGACCTGCTCATATTGAGCCGGCGGAATGCCTCGCGATTGGTCGTTGATTCCGATGAGGATGCTGAGCACGTCGGGCTTCAGCTCGATTGTGTCTTGGACCCAGCGCTTCTGGAGGTCGAGCACCGTGTTGCCCGACACTCCGCGATTCATGAAGTCGAGGTTGAGTGCCGCAAATGCCGCCCCGTATTTCGCGGCGGTGATGAAGGCATACCCGTGACCGAGGATGTGATTCGGATCGGCACTGCGCCCGCGATTGCCATCGGTGATCGAGTCGCCTTGGAAGAGAATGCGCGCGCCCGGTGCGAAGACGGCGATGGAATCCGCGGCCTGGAGCGAGCCCAAGAATGCGCCGAAGAGGAAAACGGAAAGCAGGATTGGTCGCATGGTGTTTTGATTGAATCGTTACTTTGACAGTGGCTGGCGAGATGCCACCGGCATTTACCGCAGTCACCCAGTCATCGCAGTCGCTGCCACTGCTCGCACCTTTTACCTATCACCTTGGTCGAAGTCAGTCACGGCTTCGTCTCGACACGCCCTGAAATCGTGGAGCGCGATAAAGGCCGACGGTCAGGCTGTGGTAGTCAGAATCTCCCGCAGCGCCTTCAGCAGCGTCTCGGCGGTGTAGGGCTTCGGCAGGAAATGTTTCACGCCTAGAGCGGCGACTTGGGCGACGTGGCCGTTGGCGCTCAGTCCGCTGGCGGCGATGATGCGGACTGCGGAGTTCATGCTGCGGATCACGCGGATGGCCGACGGGCCGTCCATCACCGGCATCATCATGTCGGTCAAAATCACCGCGATTTCGCTGCTACGCTGCGCGTAGGTTGCCACGGCTTCGGCGCCGTCGGTGGCGAGGATGACCCGGTAGCCAAAGGCCTCGAGGGTTCGCTTGGTGATCTGGCGCACGGAATCCTCGTCGTCCACGACGAGGATCAATTCACCGTGGCCGCGCGGCATTTCCGCGGCCACTTCGGCGATGGCTTCCGACGATGCCTCGGTGCGCGCGGGCAGGTAGATTTTGAATTTCGTCCCCCGCCCGACCTCGCTGTAAACTTGGATGAAGCCGCCGTGCGATTTGACGATCGCGAGTGAAGTCGAAAGTCCGAGGCCGGTTCCTTTGCCAATTTCTTTCGTGGTGAAAAACGGGTCGAAGATTTTCTCGATGACGTGTGGCGGCATGCCGGTGCCGGTGTCTTCGATTTGCAGAAAGACATACGGCCCGGGATCAGCCTCGACGTTCAGCCCCGCGTAATGCTCGTCGATGACGCGGTTCTCGGCGGAAATGGTGAGTTCGCCGCCGTCGGGCATCGCGTCGCGCGCGTTAACGCAGAGATTGAGCAAAACCTGGTGGAGTTGCGTGGGATCGCCCTGCGCGGTCCAGAGATCGCGCGGCACCTTCGAGCGCACGGCGATGTTTTTGAGAAACGTGTCGGCGACGATTTTTTCGATGTCCTGGAGCAGGTGCTTGATCTGCACTTCCATGCGCTTCCCCTCGACGCCGCGGGCAAAGGACAAAACCTGCCGCACCATGTCGGCGCCGCGGTGCGCGCTGGAACTGATGATCGCCAGCAATTCGCGACTGTCAGGATCAGTGAATTTCATCTGGAGCAAATCGAGCGAGGTGATCACCGGGCCGAGCGCGTTGTTGAGATCATGCGCGATGCCGCCGGCGAGCGTGCCGATGCTTTCCATCCGCTGGGCGCGGAGGAATTGCTGCTCGATCTGCTTGCGCTCGCGTGATGTCGCTGTTGATGGCGAGGATCGAGCGCGGCCGGCCGCCGTCGTCGCGCATCAGCGTCCAGCTCACTTTGACGTTCAGGATGCGGCCGTCTTTGGTGCGCTTTTCCACCTCGCCTTCCCAAAATCCCGCGCTGATGACCTTCTCCCGCGCCTCGGCGATTTTCTCCGGATTGGCATAAAGGCGCTCGCTGATTTTTTCGCCGATCACTTCTTCCGCGGTCCAGCCGTAGAGCCGCTCGGCGCCCTTGTTCCAATAGCTCACGCCATCGTCGAGCGACTTCACGTAGATGGCCTCGTGGGCAGCATCGAGCAGCGCAGCTTGCTCGCGGAGCTGCATTTCCGTCCGCTCGCGTTCGAGCTCGGACGCGGCGCGCGCCGCGAAAATGCGGAGCGTTGAACTGACGAATTCCGTCGCTTGGTGCGGCTCGCGGAAGAGCAGGAAAACCATCCCAATTTGCTCGCCGGCGGAATTAGTGAGCCAGCGGCCGACAAAACCCTGCGCATCCTTCGCGGCGGTTTCGAGAAAATCAGGGAACTGTTCGACGACGTGATCGGTGACCATGCAATCATCCGCCTGGCCAAAGCACGGGCTGTCCTTGATCCGAAAGTCGAAGCTCGGGGCGGCCTTGCCATCGATCACGCCGGAGATGGTGCGCGCGGTGCGCTCGGCATCCGGCAGCAGCCGTGCGACGAAGCTCGCCTGCGCGTCCAGCGCCTCGGCCATATTGCGCGCGAGTTGCTCAAAGAATTCCGCGCCCGTCGCCGCGGACACTGCGCCCGCTACTTTCACCACGATATTTTGCAGCTTCGCCCGCTCATTGCGCGAGCGGAGGTTGCCGATGCCAAAGGCGAGATCATCCGCGAGCTCCTGCAGAAGCTTCAGCTCGGTTTCAGTGCTCTCGCTGACCTCCCGCGCATAAAGAAAAAGTGCCCCAAACGTGCGGCCCTCGAGCCGCATCGGCAGGGCCGTGACGCTGCGGAAGTCGAACTCGAGCGCGAGATCAAGATTGGTGAAGGTTGGATCTTTGGTGACGTCGCGCACGAGCACGAGCTGGCCGGAGCGCAGCACGCGTCCGGCGGGTCCGTCGCCGTTCGGCGCACCTTCGTGCCAACTGATCTCCAGGCGCTCGAGGTAGCCGCCCGCTTCACCGCAAGCGGCCATGGCCTTGATCGATCCGGATTCGTCCTCCTGCGGGTAGCCGATCCATGCCAACTCGTAGCCGCCGATATTCACCGCGACCTCGCAGACCGCGTGGAGCAGCTTTCCCTCATCTTCCGCGTGGATGAGCGCCTCGTTGCAACTGCTCAGCATCTTCAGCGCGCGATTGGTGCGGGTGATCTCACGATCCGCCATTTTCAGGTCGTGAATGTCCGTGCACGTCCCAAACCATTTCACCACCTGGCCGTGCTCATCGCGCTGCGGCGACGCGCGATTGAGAAACCAGCGGGAGCTCCCGTCTGCGGCGCGGATCCGCAGCTCGACGGCAAATTCTCCCTCGCCTGCGAGAGTGCGCGCCCATGCTTCGCCCGTGCGTTGGCGGTCCTCCGGATGAAACGCACCATAAAAGCCCCCGCCGAGGCTCTCCTCGAAAGTGAAACCGGTGTAATCAACCCAGTTCTGATTGAGGTAAGTGGCGCGGCCCTCGGTGTCGGCAGCCCACACGATTTGCGGCATGGACTCCGCGAGGGTGTGAAATTCCCGCTCGCTCGCGCGCAAAGCCTCGCGCTGGCCGTGGAGCTCGGTGATGTCGCGCACATAGATCGCCAGGCCTTCGCTGGATGGATAAACGCGCCCTTCCACCCAGAGCCCAAGCGGCGCAAACATGCCTTCGAACGACACCGCGACATTCTCTTCCATCGCGCGCCGGTAATTCGTCTCGAAAACCGTGCCGAGCAGCGGCGGAAACGCTTCCCACAGATTCTTCCCGAGCAAGGCCGCGCGCGGCTGCTGCACAAGTCTTTCGGCCTCCGCGTTAAGGTAGGTCAGCTGCCACTCGCGATCGACCGTGACGAACGCCTCCGTCATGCCCTCCAATGTCGTGCGCAGGCTTTCGTCCGCGCGCCGCAGCGCCTCCTGCGCGACCTTCCGCTCGGTGAGGTCGTGGCAGACGCCGGTCGCGCGAATCGGCTTTCCCTCCGCGTCGTAGATCGTGCGCCAGCGTTCCTCCACATGCTTGATGCGGCCATCGGGAAGAAGCAACCGATGCTCGATGGCATATTCTCCCCGCGTCTCCATCGCCTTGCGAAACGCTACGTCGATCCGCTCGAGATCGTCCGGATGCACGAGCTTCTGAATGCTTTTGTAGTCCGGTCGATAGCTCTCCGGATTCTGCTCGTAGATGGCATACATCTCCGGCGACCACGTCACTTCCAGCGTAGCGATGTCCGTATCCCAGCTCCCGAGGTGCGCCACCGCCTGTGCTTCCAACAACCGCGCGCGCTCGGCCACGAGCTGCTGTGCCAGTTGGCGCTGCTGCCATTCGCTGCCGCGCACCAGTTCCTCCACCTGTTTGCGGTTGGTGATGTCCGAGGAAATGCCGACGATGCCGATCAGCTTCCCGCTTTCATCGAACAGCGGTGAATCAGTCACCTCCGCGGGGAAGAATCGGCCGGAGCGCGATTGGACGAGGAATTCGCCACTCCAGTTTTGGCCCTGCTGGAGTTGCCGCAAAATCTCATCGGCCTGCTCGCGCGAGGCGTGCGGCACGGTCACCTCCATCACGCTGCGTCCCGCGATTTCCGCGAGCGGCCACCCGTAGAGTTCGCTCGCTGCGCGGTTCGCGTAGAAAATCACGCCCGCCGTGTCCGTCGCAATCACCGCCTGGCCGATGTGATCGAGCGTGTGCGCTTGCATGCGCAACCGATTCTCCGCGAGTCGGCGCTCGGTCACATTGATATGCATGACCACGACACCCTCGCGCCGATCCTCGCTCACCGGCGTGACCATGAGTCGAAACCAGCGCTCCTCGCCCGGCGAATGGCACGGATATTCGAGCGAGAATTCGCGCTCCTCGCCGTGCAAAACGCTCCGGATTCCATTCGCGGCGGCCGCAGCTTCGTTGGAACAATCGCCATGGGCACGCTCACAGACTTCGAGGTAGTTTTTCCCGACAGCGAAGTCCTGGCTGTGGAGCAGATTCGCCGTCCCGAAACGTTTCCACGCTTCATTCACCGCGACGATCTCGGCCGTGCTGTCGAGAAGGGCAATGTGCGCGGGCAGGGCATCGAGGATCGAGGACTGCGTCTTGCCCGACAGACGGAAGCTTGCCTCGCTCTCGCGCAAGAGCTCCTCGATGCGGCGGCGATCGAGCACCTCACTGCGGAGAAAAATGTAGGCCGTCAGAAGCAGGCCGATGCTGAGCAGCGTGCCGATCGGCAGCACGAGCATCGCTTGCGCCGCTTTGGCCTCGGCGGCTTTTCGGCGCTCGATAAGCAGCGCTTTCTCCTCCTGATCCATCTCGCTGAGCAGCGCGTCCACCTGTGCTTTGATCTCCAGTCCGCGACCGGTGGCCATCAGCGCGATGGCGGCGGCTTCTCCCTCCTGCTGCCGGGCGGCGACTACTTCTCCGGCAAATTTCGCTTGCTCCGCGATCAGCGGCTCCAGCCGGCTCAACCGCGTCTGTTGCCGCGGATTATCGGAGGTGATCTGGCGCGCTTTCGCCTCGCAGGCGCGGGCACCGGCGAGGCGTGTCTCCATCTCGGCGAGGAGCTTTTTCTCGCCGGTCAGCGCGAAGTCCCGCATGGCGACTTCACCTGCCACCAGCCGTTCGCCCACACCTCGCAAGACCGCTTGGACCTCGTGTGTGTGCCGCACCCAATCCGCTGCCGCCACGGAGTCACGCGTGCTTCGATAGCCATAAATGGCAAGCGCGATGAGGAGCGCAATGCCGATGGCAAAACACACGCCGAGCCGGCTCCGCGCGCGGGCAAAATGATTCGTCGGAGCTTTCGGAAGAGCCATCGTTTTTAACTTTGGCCCTGGCGCGTGAGCGATGGATTCATTTCGAATCGAGGATCTCGCGAAGCGCTTTGAGGAGCGTGTCGGCGGTGTAAGGTTTGGGAAGGAAATGTTTCACGCCGTGCCGCGTGGCCTCAGCAACGTGGCCATTCGCGCTCAGGCCACTGGCAGCAATGACTCGCACGTCGGCCTTGATTTTGCGCAGCACCTGAATGGTGGCCGGACCGTCCATCACGGGCATCATCATGTCGGTCAGGACCACCGCAATTTCATCTCTGTCGCTGCGCGAAAACAGTCACGGCTTCGCCACCATTTGAGGCGACTACGACACGGTAGCCAAAGGCTTCGAGGGTCTGCTGGGTGATCTGGCGGACGGACGCTTCGTCGTCGACGACCAGGATCAATTCGCCGTGGCCGCGCGGCATCTCGGCGGCGATCTCCTCGAGCATTTCCGCGGACGCCTCGGTCTGCGCGGGCAGATAGACTTTAAAGCGCGTCCCTTTCCCGGGCTCGCTGTAAACGCGCATGAAGCCGCCGTGGCTTTTGACAATCGCCACCGAGGTGGATAGCCCGAGACCAGTCCCTTTGCCGATGCCCTTGGTGGTGAAAAATGGTTCGAAGATTTTGTCGATGATCTCCTCCGGCATGCCGGTGCCGGTGTCCTCGACCTGGAGGTAAACGTGCGCTCCCGGAGACGCTCCGTTTTCCAACGCGGCGTAGGTTTCATCGAGCACGCGATTTTCCGCGCAAAGGGTGAGCACGCCGCCATTGGGCATGGCGTCCCGGGCATTGACGCAGAGATTGAGCAGGACCTGGTGAATCTGCGTCGGGTCGCCCTGAATCGTCCAGAGGTCGTGGGGGATGATCGAGCGGAGCTGGATGTCTTTGGAAAAGGTGTCGCGAATGATTTTCTCGATGTCCTGGATGAGGTGCTTGACCTGCACTTCCATGCGGCGGCCTTCCATGCCGCGGGCAAAGGAGAGGACCTGCCGCACCATGTCCGCGCCGCGTTCCGCGCTGGTGCCGATGATGGAGATGAGCTCCTGGCTGGCCGGGTCGGGGAAGCGCATTTTCAGCAACGCGATCGACATCATAATCGGGCCCAGCACGTTGTTCAGATCATGCGCGATGCCCCCCGCGAGCGTGCCGATGCTTTCCATGCGCTGGGCGCGGAGGAATTGTTGTTCGAGCTTTTTCCGCTCGGTGAGATCGACGGTGAAGGCGAGCCCTTCTTCGCGGTTGTCCTCAAAGAGCGCGGCGCCAAGCAGGATCGGCACGCGCTTGCCGTCCTTGCGGAAGAATTCCTTTTCGATCGGCGTGCAGACGCCGGTCTCCGCCAACTGCGTGACGGCGCGCTCATCGGCTTCGACAAACTCCGGCGGTGTCATCGCCGTCCAATTGAGCTTCGCCTCGTTCAATTCCTCGCGGGTGTAGCCGACCAGTTTAAGGAAAGCATCGTTCGCGCTCGTGATGCGCCCTTTGGTGTCCCAAAAGAATACGCCCTGCGCGTTGGAATCGACCAGCCGGCGGAAGCGGGATTCGGCTCGGCGGCGCTCGGTGATGTCCTCGATCACGCCGGCAAATTGCGCGGGCTTGCCATCTCCGGCGGGCAGGAGCGAAAGCGTGAGATGACACCAGACCGTGGAGCCGTCCTTGCGGAGGTAACGCTTGTCCCAACTGTCGGTTTTGATCTCGCCGCTGGCGATCCGCGCGACCGAGATTTCCTCGTGCGCGCGGTCTTCCAGATGCGTGGTGGCGATGCAATCGCGCTCGAGTAATTCTTCCGACGAGTAGCCGACGATCTCGCAGAAACGTTGGTTTGTGCGAAGGAAGGTGCCCTCCATCGAGACCAGGCACATGCCGACCGCGGATTGCTCAAACAATACTTGGAAGCGGCTCTCGCTCCTACGGAATGCTGTCTCAGCCGCTTTCCGTTCACGGCGCGAACCACACTCCGACATCGCCTGAGTCACCGCCGTGCCAAGTCGGGCGAGCCGATCTTTCAGGAGATAATCCGTTGCGCCATTCTGCATCACCTGCACGGCCAAATCCTCCCCGATTGTGCCGGAGATGACGATGAATGGCACATCAAAACCGCTCTCTTTCAGAAGCTCCAGCGCGCGCAGTCCGTTGAACTGCGGCATCGAATAATCCGAGAGCACCACGTCCAGGTCCGCGTGGAGATGCGCGAGATAGCCCGTCTCAGTATCCACGCGCTGCCACTCCGGCTCAAAGCCCGCCTTGCGCAACTCTCGCAGCACCAACTCGGCATCAGCCGGATTGTCCTCCGCGATCAGGACACGCAAGGGGGTTTTCATATCACACGCCCGGCTCCGGTGGTTGATTGAGCAGCACCCAATACATGCCGAGATCGCGCACGGCCTTGGCGAAGGTCTCAAACTCGACCGGCTTTACGATGTAGCTGTTCACGCCGAGTCGATAGCTTTCGATCACGTCGCTCTGTTCCTTGGAAGAAGTGAGCACGACGACCGGAATCCTGCGCGTGCGCTCGTCGCCTTTGAGGCGCGAGAGCACTTCCAGTCCGTCCACTTTCGGCAATTTTAAATCCAGCAGGATGACCTTCGGGCCGTTCTCGATTTTGCGTTCTGCGTAAGGCCCTTCGCAAAAGATGAACTCGAGCGCCTCCGCACCATCGCGCGCGACTTGGATGTGATTGGAAATGTTCGCTTTTTTCAGCGCGCGCAGCGCCAATTCGAGGTCGTTGGGATTATCCTCGACGAGTAAAATTTCGACGGCGTGCGGATCGTTCATGGTGTCGTCTCTCCTCCGAGAGTGAAAAAAAATGTCGCACCGAGATCAACCTCAGCTTCCACCCAAATACGCCCGCCGTGGCGATGGATGATCCGCTGCACGATCGCCAGCCCGACGCCGGTGCCGGAAAAATCCTCCTGCCGGTGCAGCCGCTGGAAGACGCCGAATAACTTGTGCGCGTAGCGCATGTCAAAGCCCGTGCCGTTGTCGCGCACGAAATAGACGGTCTCGCCCTTCTCCGCGCGCGCGCCGATTTCGATGACCGCACGCTCCCGCTTCGATGTGTATTTGAGCGCGTTGGAAAGCAGGTTCACCCACACCTGCCGGAGCAGTGTCGCATCGCCGGAGCAGGGTGGCAGATGGCCATTGATGAGCTCGATTTCGCGCCCCTCGTACTGCGCTTTCTGCTCGTCAAAGATCTCGCGCACCTGACTTTCCACATCGATTTCCCGGCGCACCACCGCCGCGCGACCGAGCCGTGAAAAAGCCAGCAAATCGTCGATCAACGCGCCCATGCGCTGTGCGCCCTCGCGAATCGTTTGGAGATACCGCTGACCTTCTGCGGGCAGCAGCGCTGCGTAGTCTTCAACGACCGCTTGGGAAAACCCGTCCACCGCCCGCAAGGGTGCGCGCAGGTCATGCGAGACGGAATAAGAAAACGCTTCGAGCTCCTTGTTTGCGGCTTCGAGCTGCGCGGTGCGATCGAGCACGCGCTGTTCGAGGGTGGCATTCAGCTCGTGGATCTCTTCCTCCGCGTCGCGCTTTTCGCTGATGTCCGTATTCGTCCCAATCCAACGCTGCACCGTGCCGTCAGCATCGCGCAGTGGCACGCTCCGGGTGAGGAACCAGCGGAACTCGCCGCTGGCGCTGCGCAGCGGGAACTCCATATCGAATGGCTCGGCCGCGGCGATCGCCGCCGTCCAACGCTCCACGACCGCCGGCAGGATCGTAGAATCGTGCACCCGCTGCCAGCCCCAGCCCATCATTTCCTCCGCTGTCGTGCCCGTGTAGTCATACCAGCGTTGGTTATACCAAAAAATTGCGCCATCCGCGTCCGCGATCCAGGCAAGCTGCGGCAGCGCATCGAGCATCATCTGGAATTGCTCCTCGCTCCTGCGCAGCGCCGCCCGCGTCCGTCGGCTTTCGGTAATGTCGCGCGCGATTTTTGATGCACCGACGATCTTGCCAGTTGCGTCCCTCATCGGCGACGCCGTGACCGCGACATGGATCAGCCGCCCGTCTTTGGTCCGGCGCTTGGTTTCAAAATGTTCGATCGGCTGACCTTGGCGGAGCTTGCTGATGATCTGCGCTTCCTCCGGATGCCGCTCTTCCGGGATCAGCCGCAGGATCGATGTGCCGACCATCTCCTCCGCGGTGTAGCCAAAGATCCTCTCCGCCCCGCGGTTCCAGGTCTGGATGATGCCGTCCAGATCCTTGCTGATGATCGCGTCGTCCGACGACTCGACGATCGCCGCGAGGCGGTTCGAGATGAACTCGCTCGCCTTGCGGTCGGTGATGTCCAAATCCACGCCATAGATTGCCACCGGTCGCCCACTGGCATCGCGCACGCAGCGGCTGCTCTGCGCTACCCAGCGCACTTCGCCATCCTGCCGCACGATGCGAAACTCCGACTGAGACCGATCACTGACCTCCCAAGCCCGCTGCAAACGCTCCGTCTCCGCCGCACGATCCTCGGGATGCAACATCGCCTGAAATGCCTCCAGCGACGCAATCTCGCCCTGCCCCGAAATCGGCCCCGCGCCTTGAATGGTGGACGCCTTGCCCGTCGCCAAGTCCAGCTTCCAAACGCCCATCTGCGCCGCATCCAGCGCCAGCCCGAGATAGCGTGAGTGCTCCTCCAGTGCCGCCTCCGCGCGCTTGCGCTCGGTGATATCCACAAACGTCGAGACCGCATGCCGCTCTCCATGCAGCTCCACAAATTCTGAAGCGAGCAGCACATGCCGCTCCTCGCCGTGGCGAACTCGCAGCGTCACCTCCGCATTCTGCAATCGCTCCTTCTCCGCCAATTCGGCCCGCAGCACCGCAGAAGCATCCTCCCGCACCAGCCCAAGATCGCCCATCGTTCGCCCGCTCGCTTCCTCCGAAGAAAAACCAGTCAACCGCGAGAACGCCGCATTCACCTCCACAATCTTCCGATCGCCCCAGCGGACAATCGCCACACTCACTGGCAGGCTCAGAAAGACCTGCATCAACCTCGCCTCCTCGCGATTCATCGTGGCTTCATATCCTCACCCAATTGTCTTGGTTTTTCGGTGGGCCGTGTTTGTAGGCCGGACCAACCGCGGCGAAACTCTGACTTTGGCATAGGCAAATTGTTGTGCAATGGAGAGCTCTGACCGCGTCAGCCACTTTCTACTCTACAAGGCCAGCAATCGGATCACTCCTCACCCTTCATCGGACACTGACTGACCGGCGGCTGCCCCCAGAAAAAACTTCACAGAAGGCCCATCCGCGCAATCCTCTCGAATGGCTTCTCCAATTCGCGTTCTACTCGCCGATGATCATGAAGTGGTGCGGAACGGCCTGCGGCTCATGATCGACAACCTGCAGGGCTGGGAGATCTGCGGCGAAGCCTCCACCGGTCGCGAAGCAGTCGCGCTGGCCGAGAAGCTGAAGCCACACATCGTTGTCCTTGATGTGAACATGCCGGAGTTGAACGGCATCGAAGCAACGCGGCAAATCAAACGACGGCTGCCAGAAACCGAGGTCATGCTCGTCACCGGAGTCCGCGACGAGGCGGTGGTGAAATCCGCCTTTGAAGCCGGTGCACGCAGCTATCTTTCCAAGACCGACAAGTCCGAACACTTCCACGCCGCGTTCGAAGCGCTCCGCAATCATAAGGCCTACTTTACCCCGGAAGTTGCGGAGATTGTTTTCCAGCGGTTCAGCGCCGGGGCGGATGGGGTCAAAGCCCACGCCGCCGCCGCAGGGCTCACCGAGCGCGAGCGCGAAATCGTCCAGCTTCTCGTCGAAGGTAGCAGCAACAAGGAAGTCGCCGGGAAGCTCGGGATCAGCGAGAAGACGGTGGAAGGCCACCGGTCCGGAGTGATGCGCAAGCTCAAGCTGAAGGTCTTCAGCGAGCTGGTGCGGTGGGCGATTCGGAACAACGTCATCGAGGCGTAGGAACAGGCCGTCACTGGCTCGAGTGGTCTTTCCGCCCTCCGATCGCGGGGTGGCGGTCGTGCGTCCATGGCATGAAGAGCTGATTCTGTGATCTGCGAACCCATGACGACCACGGAGCCAAATCCACGGTCCCGCCAAGCGTTCCGACCATCAAACAAAGACGCGCCAGCGATGGTCGCACCTGCCCGCAGGCCAGTGACTGCTGCGCCTCGCCGCCAGCGACCTGCCCAAGCTGCACGCCCTCGATCTTCCCGCCTCCGACCGCAGCCTGCGTCCCGGCGAAGCCCGTGAAGTCCTCGCTCGCGTCCTCCCGAATCGCCGCACCCACCGGATGCTTTAGAGCGGTGCCAATCGGGTAGCGCTCGCGGCCGGTGAGTCCGACGCCCTCGGGTGGGCCACACACGGAAACAAAAGCGCGGGGAATCCCTCGGAGTGAAACAGGCAGCTCTCCCGCGGAAGGTCGCATCGCGGCTGCTCAATACTCCGTCAGACCATGACCCTACCATCCGATCACACGAAGTCAGGCTTGCCGTTTGGCGTGAATCAGAAACGCCGTGGCGCCTGCGAGCTAACGACTCCGTTTCCGTTTTTGTCCCAGCATCCCGGCCGGCGCACGGCGATGAACGACGCTTTGGACGGTGGGCCGTCGCCATTGGGGAAGCCACCCAGCGAGATGATTGCCCTGGCCAAACCCATGGAGACGACGGGACTCGACCCCGTGATCAATGATCCGGCTCGTCTCGCCGCGCTTGATCGCACCGGGCTGCTCGACAGCCCGCCGGAAGCAGCCTTCGACCGCCTCACCCGCCTCGCCTCTCAGTTATTGAAGGCTCCCGTCGCCGTCGTCTCGCTCGTCGATGACCATCGCCAGTTCTTCAAAAGCATCGTGGGCCTCAACGTTTCCGAGACCCCGCTTTCGCACTCGTTTTGCAAGTATGTGGTCGCACTTCGCGCTCCGCTCATCGTGCCGAACGCGCGCCTTCATCCGCTCGTCCGCGAGAATCCGGTGATCGAAGCCGCCGGCGTCGTCGCCTACCTCGGCATTCCGTTGGAAACGCCCGATGGCCAGCCGATCGGCTCGCTCTGCGCGATCGATCACGAGCCGCGCGAATGGTCGGACGAGAACCAGCGCATGCTGGAAGACCTCGCGGAGATGACGATGAGCGAAATCGCGCTCCGCATGGTGACCCTCGATCAGGTCGAGACGATCGAAGCCTTGCGCGAAAGCGAGGAACTCGCTCGCTCCACCGTCGATGCGCTCACTGCGCACATCTGCATCCTCGATCATCGCGGCGTCATCATCTCGGTGAATGAGAGCTGGCGGAACTTTGCCGCCACCAATCCTCCCGCTCCGGCGGACGCTACCATCGGCGCGGATTATCTCGCCGTCTGCGATGCAGCTGCCAGCGACGCGAAAGCGGCGGAAATGGCCGCGGGCATCCGACGTATCCTGTCCGGCTCGCAGCGGGAGTTCGTGTTGGAATATCCCTGCCACTCGCCGACCGAGCGGCGCTGGTTTGCCGCCCGCGTGACGGGCTTCGGGAGCGCGACGTCCCGCCGGGTGGTGGTCGCGCACAAAAACATCACCGAGCGAAAAGTCGCCGAAGATGCGGCCCGTGACGCGCAGCGCAAGATGCTCGATCTTTCACGCATCGCAGGCATGGCCGAGGTGGCGACGAGTGTGCTGCACAATGTCGGCAACGTGCTCAACAGCGCGAATATTTCCATCGAGGTGGCGGCGACGACGCTGGGGCAGCTCAAGACCGGCTCGCTCAGCAAAGTGGCGGAAATCCTGACCGCGAATCGCGATCGATTTACCGGCCTACTTCGCGAGTGAGCAAGGCAGGCGTCTGCCGGATTTTCTGGCGCAGACTCGCCGAGCACATCAGCGGCCAGCAGGGCACGCTCGTCGGCGAGCTGGACTCGCTGCGACTGAACGTGGAGCACATCAACCAGATCGTCGCGATGCAGCAGAGCTATGCGTCCGCGGGCGGCGTGATCGAGGAGATTGAGGTGGCGGGCATCGTGGGCGACGCGCTCGCGCTGAACACCGATGCGCTCTTGCGGCACGGGATGGAAGTGGTGCGCGAAGATGACGGCGACCTCGGCCGGGTGCCTCTCGACCGGCACAAGACTTTGCAGATCCTGGTGAACCTCATTCGCAACGCCAAACACGCGATGCAGGAAGCCGGAGCCTCCGGGCGGCAACTCACCATTCGCACGAGGCGAAATGCCGACGCCACCTTCGCGATCATCGTGTCGGATCAAGGCGATCGGCATCAGCGCCGAGCAACTCCCGCCACATTTTCGAGCACGGCTTCACGACCAAAAAGGACGGCCACGGCTTTGGCCTGCACGCCAGCGCGCTGGCCGCTCGGCAGATGGGCGGCGAGCTCCGGGTGGAAAGCCCCGGTCTCGGCTGTGGCGCCACTTTCACCCTGCAACTCCCCCTGCAACCGACCCAATCTATGAACACTCCGCACCGCATCCTGATCATCGACGACAACCGCGCCATCCACGATGACTTCCGCAAAATCTTCTGCCCGGAGCGGCCCATCCTCTCGGCTCTCGATGAGGCGGCGTTTTTCGGCGGCTCCGTCGCGTCCGGTGAGTCGCTCGCCGGACTTCGAGCTCGAGTATGCCTCGCAAGGTCTGGACGGCTGCGCGCTGCTCGAGCGCCTCGTCGCCGCCGGCACTCCGCCGACGCGTGGCGTTTGTCGATGTCCGCATGCCTCCCGGCATCGACGGCATCGAGACCTCCGAGCGGCTGTGGAAGATTTTTCCCGAGCTGCAAATCGTCATCTGCACCGCCTACTCGGATTACTCGTGGGAGGAAATGATCGCGCGCCTGCCGCAGCGCGACCGGCTCCTCATCTTGAAGAAACCCTTCGCCGCGATCGAAGCGCTGCAACTCGCCTCAGCCCTCCGCGAAAAATCCCTGCTCGCGCAGCGAGCGCGTCATCATCTCGCCGAAACCGAACGTCATCGTCGAAGAACGCACCCGCGAACTGCGCGCGGCGAATGAGCAGATCATCGTGGAGATGAACCAGCGCCTGGAAGCCGAACGCCTGCTCCTCCGCGCGCAGCGACTGGAAAGCATCGGCACGCTGGCCACCGGCATCGCGCATGACTTGAACAACATGCTCAGCCCCATCTCGCTCGCCGCCGAATTCTTGAGTGGAGAATGGCCGACAGCACGCGCGAGGAATTGATCTCCACGATCGCGAAAAGCGCGCACCGTGCGGCGGGAATCGTCCGGCAGGTCCTGACCTTTGCCCGCGGCGCGGAAGGCGAACGCGCACCGTTGCAGATGCGTCGATCTCGTCCGCGAAGTCCAAAATCTGATTCGCGAATCCTTCCCGCGAAACATCAGACGTCGAACGTGACGTCTCCTCGGATTTGTGGCTCGTCGATGGGGACGCTACGCAGCTCAATCAGGTCCTGATGAACCTCTGCGTCAATGCGCGCGATGCCATGCCCTGACGGCGGCACCTTGGGCATCGCGGTGGAAAATTACGAATGCGACGCCGGCTGCCGCGTCGCCGGCCTGGGCGGGAGTCCCGGGCGCTACGTCGCTCTGCGCGTTTCCGATACCGGCACGGGCATCCCCGCGGCCCGTCATCGACAAAATCTTCGATCCATTTTTCACGACCAAAGAGGTTGGCAAAGGCACCGGTCTCGGCCTCTCGACCATCGTCGGGATCGTGAAAAGCCATGAGGGTTTCATCGACGTGAAGAGCCAGTCCGGCGAGGGCACGACGTTCGAGATTTTCCTCCCTGCGCTCACAGACGCTGCGCCGTTTCAGACCGTCACCGAGCAGAATCTTTCCTGCCGACGGTGAGGGCCAGCTCATCCTGTTGGTCGATGATGAGGAGGAAATCCTCCTTCTGCTCGAGACGGTGCTGGTCTCGCGCGGGTATCGCGTTGTGACGGCCAGCGACGGCGCCGAGGCGCTCAATGCGTTCTTCAAGTACAAGGACGAGATCGACACGGTGGTGACTGACATGATGATGCCGCTCATGGATGGCATGGCGCTTTGCCGCGCCCTCCGCGGGATTTCGCCCGACGTGAATATCATCGCCACCTCCGGTGACATGGAGGAATCCCGCTCCCTCGAGTTACAAGCCCTGAACATCCGCAACGTTCTCGCGAAACCTTTCCAAACCAGCGCCCTTCTTAAACTGATTCAGGACGCTCTCTCACCCAATCAATCGAAGTTGGTAGCTTCCAGCCTGCAGGCCGCCTAATCGTGCTATCTGGTCGCTTGGCGACATGGTGTAGCTGCGTTGTGTCCACGCAGCTACTGCCGGCTGTTGGTTCTACTTCCGGAAGCTAGTTCGGCTTCTGTTCAGAACAAGCTAGGCGCTTTCGAGCTATCCCCGTGGTGGAGGGCCACGGTGAGAGCAAATGCGAGCCGACGCGAACGGCAAGATCGCAAGGAATTCCACCGCCGTCTTTGACTGTTCTTCGGCGTCGTGCACGTTGACACTGGAGGCGGCTTGGAGATTAGCCGGTGGTGAAGGGCAGTTGGATCGCGAAGGTGGTTGCGTGCTCCAGACCGCTTTCGATGCCGATGGTGCCGGCATGGCGGCGGACGATGCCGAAGACCATGGAGGGGCCGAGGCCGGTGCCGCATTTGCCTTTGGTGCTAAAGAAGGGCTCCAAGCAGCGCTGGCGCACTTCTTCACTCATGCCGTTGCCGGAATCGGAAACCTTGAGCACCGCCGGCCCGTCCTCCACACCGCTGCGCACGGTGATCGTGCCGTCCGGGGGCATGGCGTCCACGACGTTGAAAATGAGATTGTTGGCGACCTCGCGCAGTTCTGCGGCATTGCCCGAGATCGCGGGCAGCTTGCCAAGATCGAGCTCCACCGTGATCGTGCGGCCGTCGGCAATTGCCTGCCCTTTCCACCTGGATTGTGTGAGCAGGAAGTGAATCTGCAACAAATTGCGAATGCGCGCTCAATTCGCGCACATCACTTCCTTATGGATCCTGCGGACAGGCCCACGTTCGCCACGGAAGTCCGTGGCGGAGACTCACGCGGCGTGAACTGGTCCGGCCAGGATGCGGTCCACGGCAGCAAGCAAGACCTTCGGGTCCACCGGTTTGGCCAGAAAGAGCTGTCCACCTCGCAACGTCTCGTGCGCGCCCGCTTCTTCGCGCGAAATCAGCGACGTGAAGAAAAGGATCGGGACGCGGTGCAGGGCCGGCTCAGACCCTAACTCGCGTGCCACCTCCCCGCCGTCTTTTCCCGGCATATCGACATCGAGCAAGACGAGATCCGGTCGGAATTTACGGGCCACCGATAACGCCATCGCAGAGCGATTCTCGACGCACACCTCAAAGCGCTGCGTTTTTTCCAGAAAGAGACGGACAAGCCCCGAGACATTCGGTTCATCGTCTACCACGAGGATGCGGGTTTTGATCATATTTTAGTCGGTAACCGACATTGTCTGTTCAAGCATCGCGCATGCGCTTGGTTCCCGGATCACCCCGGGTTTGTCGATGCGGGTATCCCCGCAGGTTGCGCAGACATGTCAGCGGATAACGCAGGGGATAGCGATCCTGCTACACGTCGCGAGCGCGACGATGCGGAGGGCGAACGGTGTGCAGTCACAGGATATCCAGGATGCCACTTTCTCCGGACGAGGAAAAACCCGAGGAAGCTCGCAGGGTGCGGTGCTTTCTACCGAGTGGTCGCATCGTCGATTCCAGGACGAGCAGCCAGACCCCTAAGGTTCACCTTCGCGGAGTACAATCGAGCGCCTATGTCGTGCTGTTTTGCGAAGCACGGGAGTTCTCACTAAACCGACGCGGTTCAACCGTTCGTTTTTCCGCGGATCTTCCCGACAAGCCAGATGACAAACATAATCACGGCCACTATCCACAGCAGGTGCAGCAGGCCACCGGTGAGGGCGAGGGCCAGGCGGAGCACAATCCAGGCGACGACAAGCACGATGGCGATCCAGACGAGGGAGTTCATGTTGGAAGGAGATCGCAGCAGGCGCGGCGATTGGCGGTGAGCGGTGTGGCGGCGGCTTGCGTTCGGGGCCGCGCGACTTCAAAACAGCCGCCGATGAAACTCCTCCCCTGTCTCCTCGCGCTCGCGGGCGCGCTGCTCACGCCGGTCTTCGCGGCGCCGGTGCCGCCGGCGATTCAGATGAAAGTCGATGCGCGAGAAATCTCGCGCGCGCTACTCCACGCCCGGCTCGAGATCCCGGCGACCCCGGGCGAGTTCGTCCTCTGGTATCCAAAGTGGATTCCCGGCGTCCACGCGCCGTCCGGGCCGGTGCAGAATCTCGCGGGCCTGCGTTTCGAGACCGCAAAAGGTGACGCGATTTCGTGGCGGCGCGATGACGAGGAAATGAACCGATTTATCCTCACCGTGCCCGCCGGCAGCGACCGCGTGATCGCGAAACTCGACTACATCTGCAACCAGCCGAGCGTGAATTCCAGCGGCGTGGATTGCTTCGGCAACTCGCTCCTCGGAGTGATCAACTGGAACACCGTATTGCTCTACCCCGAAGGCGCGTCGATCGACACGGCGACCGCCAATATGCAGCTCCAACTCCCGCCCGGCTGGAAATTCGGCACCGCGCTGAAACCGGAAGCAGAGACCCCGGATGGCATCACTTTCAAAACCGAGACGCTGCGGCGCGTGGTGGATTGCCCGCTCATTTGCGGGGAGAATTTTCGCACGATCGAGCTCACCGGAAAAAATACGCCGCCCGCGTTTCTTCACCTCACGAGCGAGTCGGCGAGCGCGATTCAGATCGATGACAAATTGATCGCGCAATATCGCAAAATGGTCGCGGAAGCAGTTGCCCTATTCGGCGGTGCGCGCTGGGACTCGTATCACTTTCTCGTCGTCTGTAGCGACCGCCTGCCAAGCAATGGGCTCGAACATTTGTCGAGCAGCTTCAACTGCGTCGGCGAACGGGAATTGGTCGACGAAAAGAAGCGCAAAGCTTGGCCGGCATATCTGCTGCCGCATGAGTTCGTGCACGCGTGGTGCGGGAAATTCCGGCGCCCGGCGGGGATGGTGACGACAAATTTTCACCAGCCCGAGCACACGAGACTGCTGTGGGTTTACGAAGGTCTCACGCAATACCTCGGCGAAGTGCTGACCGTCCGCAGCGGGTTGCTCCCGTTCGCTGAGCACATCCCGGCGTTCGCAAACAAACTCGATTACCTCACGCAACAGGCTGGGCGCGACTGGCGTCCACTCGAGGACACGGCGGTCGCGAGCCACCTGGTCGCGCGCACAGCGCGTCGTGGGGGCAACTCCGGCGCAGTCAGGATTATTACGACGAGGGGCTGGTCATCTGGCTCGAAGCGGACGCGCTCATTCGCGAAAAAACGAGCGGACGCAAAAGCCTCGATGACTTCTGCAAAAAGTTCTTTGCCGCCGACCGCGAGCACATGCCACTGGTTGTGCCGTATGATTTGAAGGAGGTCACTGCCAGCCTGCGGGAGCTCGCGGAGGAAGATTGGGAGAAGTTTTTCGCGGACCGCGTCGGCAAGCCGCAGGCTGCGCTAGGGCTGGAATTTCTCACGAAAACGCTCGGCTACCGATTGCAGTTCAGCGCGAAGCCGAGCGAATATTTGATCGAGCGTGAGAAGGATCGGAAGTCGGTCATTGCAGTCGATTCGATCGGCCTTTCCGCCAGCGAAGAGGGGAAAATCATTGGCGTCGTGCCGGGTTCCGTCGCGGATCAAGCGGGCCTCGCTGCCGGAATGATGATCTCCGGCGTCAACGGTCGGAAGTTCAGCGGGCAGCGGCTGAAGGACGGCATCGCGGACAGCGCGACCGCGCGCAAGGTCGATCTGCTGATCCTCGACGGCGATACCTTTCGCACGGTCTCGCTCCCGTATGCCGACGGTCCAAGATACCTCGAACTTACCCGCACAGCAGACCACCCCGACACGCTCGCTGCGATTCTGAAACCGGTGCTCAAAGACGAGGAAAAGAAGTAGCAGCGGCGCACGACGTCGGGAGGCTGCCGCGTTTCCGGAGCATCGGTGGGATGCAGTCTTCTCGGTGCCAGTCTCTGCGGTTTGATGCTTCGACATCCGGCGCGTTTGCGCCATTGCTCTGTGGCGCACCGCCATGATCTCGGCCGACCTGCTCCTTCACGCATATCGCAACTCCGTTTTCCCGATGGCGATGGAGGATGGCGAGATCGGATGGTTCTCTCCTGATCCTCGAACGATCATTCCTCTTGAGACTTTCCACGTGCCGCACGGACTGCGCCGCACCTTACGGAAAGGTCTTTTCGAAGTCCGCGTGGACACGGCTTTCGGACAAGTCATCCGTGCTTGCGCGAATCGGGAGGAGACTTGGATCAGTGATGAAATCGAGGAGAGCTTCTGCGAATTGCATCGACTGGGACATGCGCATTCAGTCGAGGCGTGGCTTGGCGAAAAGCTGGCGGGGGGGCTCTACGGGGTGGCCATCGGGGGTGCGTTTTTCGGCGAATCGATGTTTCATATTGTGACCGATGCCTCGAAGGTCGCGCTGCATGCACTCGTAGAGCGGCTGCGCCGGAAAAACTACGCGTTGCTCGACACGCAGTGGACGACCGCCCACCTCCTTACTTTTGGCGCCACGGAAATCTCACGTGCAGCCTACCGCCGCCTGCTCGACTCCTGCATCGATTGGGAGCGGGACTTCGCGACCTGAATCGCGGACCGAGATTACGGGGTGCCGGTGCCCGTCGTGCCGAGAGGCTGCCAGCGCCGAACACCTTCCGGTGTCGTCGAATCCGCATAGTCCGCCCACGAAATGCTGGAAGCATGGGCATCGGCGAAGAGAACGTTAATCTGGCCGCGTGAGCTGTGCGTGCCGAGTTTCACGCCCGGAGTGGCGGGCATGACCGTGGGGTTGCCGCTGGAGATGGCCCTGAAATCGAGCTTCTTGGGGTCTTTGCCCGGGTCTGCAGACATGAGAATGAGCTCCGAGGGCGAGACGAACTGTGAGGCGCTGCCTTTGTAGGGATCGACGAGAGTCATCGTGTTGTCGTTCACCGCGTAAGAGACTGGGGCCGGAACCGTCTCAGTCACCGGACGGATATCAAACGGCGAATGGAAGACTTTCCAAGTCGTCACGTACTTATCGTGCAGCGTGGTCGGCCAGGAAATCACCGCGGCGCCGGAACCCGCACCCGAGGCGGTCGAGGGGAACATCTGGTCGTCATTGTCGAGCAAATAGGCCTGCGTGCCGAGGCCGAGTTGACGAAGATTCGCGAGGCAGTTCGTTGCTCTACCCTTTTCCTGCGCTTTTTGGAAAACCGGCAGCGCGATGCCTGCGAGCAGGGCAATGATCGCGATGACGACGAGCAGTTCGATGAGCGTGAAGGCGGACTTTTTCATGGGGGAGTCGGAAGTTCCTGAGAGCGTAAAGTCGGTCGAGGCAACTGGAAAGTCGAAACTCCGGCTGCGCGCGCACCCGATGTGCGCGGAATTCCGGAGCTCGCATTTCTGCTTCCCATCTGCCTGACGGCGCGGCTCACTCCGCCCCTCGCGTCATGATTCTCATCCTCACCGCCGGCTACGGCGAAGGTCACAATGCCGCCGCGCGCGGCCTGCTTGCGGCCTGCACCGAGCTCGGCCTGCCCGCGGAAATCGGCGATCCCTTTGCGCTCGCCGGCGGCTCCTCGTACGATCGTAGCCGCCGCGTTTACATCAGCCTGATCAACCATGCGCCACATCTCTGGGCGGCCGCGTTTTGGCTCATCGACAAACTCCCCATCGTCCCGCTCACGCTCCCTTTTCTCGGCAAAGTCCAGCGCGCGCTCGCTTCTGTGCTCGCGGAGAAGAAGCCGACCGCGGTGATCTCCGTGTATCCCGCCTACGGCTACTTTCTGGAACGCATCTTTCGTGGAAAAAAGCCGCCGTTCGCCGTGCATACGATGGTGACCGATTCGATCACGATCAACACCGTCTGGCATCGTTGCCCGAGCGACACCTTCCTCGTGCGCCAATGACGACACTGCCGGCGTCATGGCGCGCGCCGGTGTGCCCGAGAGAAAGCTGCACGTGCTCGGATTCCCGGTCCCGCCGCGTTCGCACGCGATCGGCCGGATCGCCCCGCGCCGGGGCGTGACAACCCGCCGCGGGTTCTCTTCATGATCAACGCCGGCAAGGCCGCGGCTCCCGCGATCGTCGCGCGGATTCTGGAGATTCCCGGCGTGCAACTCACCGTCACCGTCGGCCGCGACGAAGCGCTCCGCGCGCGAATCGAGGAGGCCGCGAAGGGCCGTCCTATCGAGATTCACGGCTGGACCGATCGCATGCCCGAGTTGCTGATGACGCATCATCTTTTCATCGGCAAAGCGGGCGGCGCCGCGGTGCAGGAGACAATCGCCGCGGGCACGCCGATGCTGATGACGCAGGTCATTCCCGGCCAGGAGGAGGGCAACGCGCGGTTGCTGGTGAAGAATCGTTGCGGTGCCATTTGCCCGACCCCAGCCGCGCTCGCGGATCAGGTCAGGCAGCTTTTCGCCGACGACGCGCGGGAGTGGCGCAGTTGGGCTGAAAATATCGCGCGCCTCAGCCGCCCCGACGCCGCGCTGAACATCGCAAAATTCGTCCAGACCTATAGAAATGACTTCTGAAACCACCGCGGCGCCGATTCGCGCCGTCCTTTTCGACATCGGTAATGTGCTCCTGCGCTTCGACTTTTCCCTCGCCCTCCGAGCGGTGGCGGCGCACAGCAAATCCCACGACCCGGTCGAAATCCTCGCCGCGATCGAGCGCGTGAAAATTGGCTACGAAGACGGGCAGATTGATCGCCCTTCGTTTCTGCGCGCCGCTTTCGACGTGCTGGAATATTCCGGCACCGAACCCGATTTCATCACGGCCTGGGAGGAGATTTTCGAGCCCAACGAGCCGATGGTCGCGCTCGTCGAGCAACTCCACGAGCACCTGCCACTCTTCCTTTTGAGCAACACCAGCGACATTCACCGCGACTACGTTCTCCGGCGGTATCCTTTTTTCAAACGCTTCGCCGCTGGGGTTTACAGCTATGAAGTGAAGGCCTCCAAACCGGGTCGGGAGATCTTCGAAATCGCCTGCCGTGATCTTGGTCTCGAGCCGGCGAGCACCTTTTTCATCGATGACTTGCTGCCGAATATCGAAACCGCCCGCGGTCTGGGCTTCGTCTGCCATCACTATCATCACGATCGGCACGCCGCTCTGCTCGCCGATCTGAAGCGGCACGGCGTGATTGGCGAAAAGTGACGATGATCGGCAAGCGGCGACTCTTCACGCTCCAAACAGCTGCCGCAGCTTGCGATCGCCGAGTTTCGCCAGTTCGAGTTGCTTGCTTTTCGCCGGCCAGTAATCGCTGCAACCGACGCCGGTCAGCGTCTCCTCAATTTCATCGAACCGGCCGAGTTGCCGCAGGGCCTCCGCACGGAAAAGGAGCAGGTCTTCCTCGCCGTCTTTCATTAAGTCGATGAGGTGCTCGATGTTCACGATCGGCTCCGGGGCGGTCGGGTAGCCGACCGGCGCATCGTCGGTGCGAAAAGCGTCATTGCCGCGCCACCAAGCCGCGACACGGAGTTCAAGTTCAAGCTCCGGCGAGTGCCCAAGACCTGCTTCGATCGCCTGCAAAAGTCCGGCTTCGTCCAACGCCTCCACGTGCGGTGCTGCCATCCAAACCGCCTTCTCCGGTAGAAGCTCGGTTTCAGGCAAAAGATACCCTACCGGCGTTGCGGCACCGACCCAGAAAAACTTCTCACACGCGTGACAACGCGTGACGCGCGGCGGGCGCGGATTCATTGGCATGTCCACGTAGCCGTCGGTCCAGGTGATCGCGCCGAAGCTGTTGCCCGACGCGAGCGAAAAGACTTTCGCCAGCGCCTCGCAGTGCGGGCAGGAAACGATGAGGTCGGCGCCGGGGAGCATTGGGGGAAGGGGCGTCGTGTTGGTGATGGATGAGCGGAGATTGATGGAGCCAGGCCCGCTCGCGACCAATTACGCGGTCTTTGGTCAGCGCGAGATGTCCGACTGGCTGAGAATCGTGAACCCCTGCTCGCCAGAACCGAGCACGCGCATTCGTTGTCCTCGACGTGCAGCGCGAGCGCCGTGCGGCCGCGCGGGCGGGTGAGCAGGGCGTAGCTGCCGAAGATATTGCACTCCGCGGCGAGGAGCGCGGCGAGCACGCGGCCCGAGCTCGGTCGGCCTTCCTTCAACTCGACCACGCAGAGCTCGCAGATCGAGAAGGGGATGTCGTGCTCGATGAAAATCTCCTGCACGCTTTCGGGGTCGCTGACGACGATGCGCACGATCGCGGTGTCCGCGGAATCCTGCACGCTGATGGCGAGGACGTGGATGTGTCGCTCGTTGAGCAGCTGGACGACATCGAGCAGCGCGCCGACCTTGTTCGGGAGGAAGATCGAGAACTGCGTGACCCCGGGCCGCCGAGCTTTTCGGTCGGCGTGCGTGGATTCGAAGGCATGGCGCTTATTTGTAGGAGTAGAGGAGGCAGAAGGTGGCGGGGTCACCTTCGAGCTTCCTCGATCTTGATATAGTAGGGGCCGCTCGCCGTCGGCGCAAATCCGGCGGCGGCGGCCGTCGTCCGCGTACGGCTCGGTCGACGCAGCGGCTTGCCGGTTTCGTCGAAGACCGAGACGCCAGTTTTTTCGCCGGCGCGGTCGCGCCGACCGAGAACCAGTACTGGTTGCCGGCGTAGAGATTCACCTGGATGAGCTGCGGCTTGCCGGCTGCGAGCGCGCCGCTCCAGTTGCCGTCGCGCAGCTTGAACCCGTCGTTGGAGAAGGCGCCGGCGAGCTCGAGCGCGACTCTTGCGCGCGGCGACTTCGTCGTCGCTCCGGCGGGGCGCGGGATGCAGCGCGGCCGCTGAGCGGCGCGCAGAAGCGCGGGAAAGCAGGAGCAGCTTCATTTCTCTGCTTTCGTCGAGATGTCCTTCAGCGACCTCGGCGGCGAGCTCGTGGAGCTGCTTCACGGCTTCCCGGCTCGGCGGCGTCCCGCGCGGGAAGGCGATCACCTTCTCCAGTTCGGCGAGCTTCTTCGCGGGCTTTGTCGCGACGGTCGGATCGTCGCGCATCTTCTCCGGCAGCGCGTCGAGGCTCGCGTTGAGGAAGCGCGACGATGCCGGGCTGGCGGAGCAGTTTCGCGCCGGCCTCCGATGTAATGTCGCCGGCGACGTAGCCGCTCATCACCTCGGTGCCGCGCAGCCAGCCGCCGACGGTCACGAGGGTGACGAGGTTCGGGTCCTTGTTCTCGGTCATGGCCGCTTTCACTTCGTTCTGCGTGGCCTCGAGCTCCTCCTTGAGCTGTCCCACTGCTTCTGCTCGGCGAATTCGGTCGATGCTCTTGCCGCGCTTGATCACGTCCTGCTCACGCCGAGCGGCTTGGCGATGCGCGACGATGTCTTTGCCGATGTTTTTCACCTGCTGCGCGTCCTCCGCCTCGATCGCGATGTAGCCGTCGGCGATCGAGCCCGCCGAGGTTGAGCGCCATCTGCGGGCGGCTGGTGTAATTCGTGGCGATGGGCGGGCGAAACTTGGTCGTCCAGTCGATTTTGCCGAGCTTGTTCAGCGCCGCCATGAACTCGCCCGGGCATCGGGATGGAGAGAATCCAGACGCGCCGCGCTCGTCAGTTCTTCGGCAGTCAGCGGGGACTTCCGCGGGAGCGGGGGGCGTGGCATCGTCGGCCGCGGAGGCGCATAAACAAAGGAGCGCGAGCCCGCTGGCGAAGATGCGAATGCGGCGAATCATGTCGGACGATAGGCAGAAGGCGGCGCGGTTGTCACCCGGCATTTTGGTCGGCATCCGGCGCGGGAAAAGTCCGCGTTTCCGGTTGCACTCCCGTCCTGCGCTCCTACTCTCCCGCCGCCTATGAAAGCCAAGGTCATTCGTGATGCCCAAACACACCGTTCTCGATCCGCAGGGCGTCGCGGTGCGCGACGCGATCCATCACCACGGCTTGCCGTCGGTGAAGTCTGCGCGCGTCGGCAAATTCATCGAGCTCGAACTCGACGGCACAGAGACGGAGGCGCAGTTCCACGACGTCTGCCGCGATCTTCTGTCGAATCCGGTGATCGAGGACTACGAGCTGACTTTGGAGAAATAATGAAAGCCGCCGTCATCCGTTTTCCCGGTTCGAATTGTGATCAGGACTGCGTCCTCGCGCTGCGCGAGCTCGGCGTCGAAACCGATTTCGTCTGGCACAAGGAAGAGTCGGTCGCAGGCTACGATCTCATCGTGCTGCCGGGTGGATTTTCCTACGGGGATTACCTGCGCTGTGGAGCAATCGCGCGGTTTTCTCCGGTGATGAAGTCGGTGATCGAGGAGCCGCCAATCGCGGCACACTCGTCCTCGGCATTTGCAACGGCTTTCAAATCCTCTGCGAGGCGCAGCTTGCTCCCCGGCGCGCTCGTCCGCAATCGCGACCTCCATTTCCGCTGCGAGCATCTCCGCGTCCGCGTCGAGAATTTCACGACACCGTGGACCAATGCGTCCGTTACCAGGAGCGGTGCTGAATCTCCCGATCGCGCATGGCGAAGGCAGCTACGTTGCCGACGCGGAGACGCTTCGCGAACTCAATCTGCACCGGCAGATTTTGCTCCGCTACTGCGACGCCAACGGCGCGACGACCGACGCGGCGAATCCCAACGGTTCGGCCGAAAATATCGCCGGCATCTGCAACGACGACGCGCAATGTCTTCGGCCTCATGCCACACCCCGAGCGGGCGTGTGACGCGCGTCTCGGCAGCACGGATGGGCGGGTGATTTTCGACTCGATCCTCACTGCGCTGTCGGCGCGAAAAGCGGCTTAGCCGGGGCGGGGAGCATCCGGGCGCCAGTCGCGCAACGAAAACCGGGCATGCCTGCGAAATCCAAAAAACAGCAGATGGCCGCCGGGGCAGCGCTCGCTGCCAAGCGCGGGGAAACGAAGAAATCGTCGCTGAAAGGCGCATCGAAAAGCATGGAGAAATCGATGAGTGAAAAGCAGCTCGAAGAGTTTGCCCACACGAAGCGGAAGCGTCTGCCGACGAAGAAAAAGAGCTGAGCAGCTCCGTCACAGAACAGATTGGGGGATGCGTGGTTGATATTCCTGCAACGGGAAAAAGCGCCGCGCCTATTGGTTTCATCTTCTCCAACCTCTGCGGGCATTCGGATTGAACTGCCCGCGGTGGTCGCTATTTTTGCGGTGCGCTCCACATTCCGGGGTGTGAATTTCCTCCCGCAAAACCTTTACTCGAAGGACAACATTTATGGCTCAAGCGATCATGGATCCCGAGGAAGTGCGACGCTTCGCGAAGGAGCTAAAGCGTTTCAACGACGATGCTTCCACCCGCGCGCAATCGTTGCAGGCTCGCTTCGCGGCACTGGGCAGCACCTGGCAGGATCAGGAGCACGAGAAGTTTGCCGAGGAGTTTCTCGCGACGATGAAAGTGCTCAGAAAGTTCACCGAGGTATCGGAAAAACACACGCCCTTCCTGCTGCGAAAAGCGCAGCGGATCGAAGAATATCTCGGCCAGCGGTGAGCCTCGCATCGGTGCCTTTGATGCAAACCCCAGGATGAAGCAGGAAGCCAGAAAGCTGGAACCAGAGACGCCAAATGGCTGAGCAGGCCAAAGTCACATCGGTCGAGGCGCTCGAGTATTTCCGCTCGAATCTCATCCTCTTCCTGACGACCGCGCATCAGTCCGTCGATGAGGTCGGGGACGCGGTGCGGCGCACGCGGCAGTGGGTGCAGCAGGAGCAGCGGATGCATTGGGAGGGGGAACTGCGCAAACGTCGGCGTGTCCTCGAGCAGGCGGAGCAGGAGCTTTTCAGCGCCAAACTCGCCGAGCACAAACACACGATGGCAGCACGCGAAGCCGCGGTTTCGAAAGGCAAACGCGCCGTCGGTGAGGCCGAGGAAAAACTGCGCAATGTCAAAGGCTGGAACCGCAAGTTCGACGGTCTCGCGGACCCGCTGATGAAGCGGCTGGAGGGCTTGCGTCACTTCCTCGATTACGAAATGCCGAAGGCCCTGAGCTATCTCGTGCAGACGCAGAGGACGCTCGACGCCTACGCTGAAACGGCGCGCCCCGAGGCCCCCAAAGCGGAGCAAATCCCGCCCACTCCATGAGCACGCACAGCAGCGCTGCCAAACTGGCGCAAGCGGTCAAAGACCTTTCTTTCGAGTGGCAGCGAACGCGGGCGTCGTGGCGCGACATAAAAAGCGAGCAATTCGAGAAAACGTATCTCGAGCATCTCGGCCACGACATCGCCCGCGCGACACTGGTGATCAACGAAATCGACACGCTGTTGCGAAAGGTGAAAGCCGACTGTGAGTAGCTCCATCGACCTGCGCGCAGATCACAGCCTCGAGTTACTCGCGCACTTGCAAGCGACGCTCGAGCAGTTCGCTCAACGCGAAAGCGCGCTGGTTGGCGACTTGCGCTCGCGGCGTTTCACGAGCGACCGGAAGTTCCGCGAAGGGAGTGAGAAATCAACGACGCGCGCCGAGGCGCAGATCGCGGCGACCAACGCCGCCGCCACTGAGCACGAGCAGCGGTTACGCGCGACTTACGACGCCCGGCGGGCGCGCGTGCAGCGGCTTCAGATGGTCGGTTTGCGCAATCTGCCGAAGCGCGCGCAGGAGACCAAGCAACGCTGGATGGGCGAGTTGCAAAAGAGGCAGTTTCGCGCTGAGCGAAGACGGACGATGGGGCAGCAGGCGGCGACCGCGGCGTTCAATCGCTTCAGCGCATCGCTGGCCGAGCAGCGCAAAATTCTGGCCGACCAGGAAGCGCGCGCGGGCAAAGCTTTTCGTGGCTACGGCGTGTTCCAGCGGCACTGGAAAGCCAGCCCCGGCGACTGGGATTTGTCGGCGTTCGATCAGGATCAACTTCTCGCCGAACTGTCGAATCGGCTGGCGCAAAACGAGGAGCAACTCGCGGGCGCCGGCACCCTCATTCCGCGTCTCTTTGGCGCCGCTGCCGCTCACCGCGCTGCTACCGGGAATCGTGGTGCTGGGCGCGGGCCTCGGGTTTGCGCTCGGCCCCGCTTTCTTCGGACTGATCGGTGCGATCACGCTGTTTGTCGCGATCGCGATTCTGGTTGTTTACTTGATTGGCGGGGCGCAGAGCAAAGCTGCGGCTGCGAGTCTTGGCATTGCTTTGCGCGAGGCGCGGCAGATTGAAAGAGCGAGCGAAGCCGCGGCAGAATCAATCCGCACGGCGGAGCGCGCGCGGCTCGATTTGGAGTTCGAAGAAGTCTCCGCGGCGGTCGCGGAGCAGTGGCTGCGCTCCGATACGATTGAGTCGGAATTCGAAAACGCCGCGCGCAAAAAGCTGGAGGATCAAGTGCCTCGTGTTTTTACCAAAAGCGCCGCGATGCTGGTCCCGCGGCTCGCAAAAATCGAAGCCGATTGCACCGGACGCGTCGCCAATCTGACGTTGGAATCGAGGGCGCGGTTGCGGGAGTTGACCGAGATTCACAACTCCGAAATCGCCGCGCTCGAGACCGAGGAAGCGACGCGCTGGAACGAACTCGTCACCGATTGGAAGCGCGAGGTTCCGCCAATTTTCAATGAGATCGCACGAATGAAATTCGCGACCGACGCGGTCTTTCCGCCGTGGAGTTCCGCCTTCGCGGATACGTGGTCGCCGCCGATGGAATTCACGGCCGCGACGAAATTCGGGCACCTCGATCTCGACCTCGCGTCCTTTGCCCCAAAGGATCCGCGGCTCGCGCTGCCCGGCCCCGCGCACGTCGAGATCCCGCTCGCGCTGACCTTTCCCGAGCAGGGCTCAATCCTTTTTGAAACGAGTGATTCCGGCGACGCGGCGGTCGTCGGTGCGCTCAACAACATCGTCCTCCGCCTCCTTTCCACCACGCCACCCGGCAAGCTCGCGCTCACTTTTCTCGACCCCGTCGGGCTCGGCGAAAACTTCGCCGGGGTGATGCACCTGGCCGACTACGAGGAGAGTCTCGTCAACCGCCGCATCTGGACCCAGCGCGAGCAAATCGAAGAGCGCCTCGCTGAGCTGAGCGAGCACATCGAGAAGGTCATCCAGATGTATTTGCGCAACGAATACGCGAGCATCACCGAGTACAACGCGCAGGCTGGCAGTGTGGCGGAAAAGTATCATTTCCTCGTGGTTGCGGATTTTCCCGGGCAGTTCAGCGAGACTGCCGCGCGCCGGCTGCAAAGCATCGCACTCGCCGGTCCGCGCTGCGGCATCTTCACGCTGATTCATTGGGACAAAAGACACGCGCCGCCCGACGGATGCGTCCCGGACGATCTGCGCAAAAACAGCGTCTGCCTGCGGCGTGAAAATGGCGCATTTGTGGTCGCGGGAAACGCCGGGGCCGAAGTGCGGCAGGGCAGGCCAAATGTTGAGGCGAAGACCCCATCCGCCACGCCTCCCCGGCTATTTGCTTCACTCATCCTCGATCCGCCGCCGGAGCCCGAACTCGCGGTGGAGTTCGTCCACAAAATTGGCAAGGCGAGCATCGATTCCAATCGCGTCGAGGTGCCGTTCGGACAGATCGCGCCCGCGCCGGATCAACGCTGGACCGCCGACACCACGAGCGAACTGCGCGTCGCGATCGGGCGCACGGGCGCGACGAAGCATCAGTATCTCGCGATCGGCAAAGGGACGCGCCAGCACGCGCTTTTCGCGGGCAAAACCGGCTCTGGAAAATCGACACTTTTCCACGTCATCATCACGAACCTCGCGCTCGCGTGCTCGCCCGAGCAGGTCGAGTTCTACCTCATCGATTTCAAGAAAGGCGTGGAGTTTAAATGCTACGCGACCAAGCGCCTGCCGCACGCGCGGGTTATTGCCATCGAGAGCGACCGCGAGTTTGCGCTCAGCGTCCTCCAGCGTGTCGATGACGAGTTGAAACGGCGCGGAGATTTGTTTCGCAAACTCGGCGTGCAGGACATCGCGGGTTATAAAAAAGCGGGCGGCACCGAGCCGATTCCGCGCTCGCTTTTGATGATCGACGAGTTTCAGGAATTCTTCGTCGAGGACGATTCGGTGGCGCAGACGGCATCGCTGCTTTTCGACCGCATCGTTCGGCAGGGGCGCGCGTTTGGCATTCACGTCCTGCTCGGCTCGCAGAGCCTCGGCGGCGCGTATTCGCTGGCGCGCGCGACCATCGGCCAGATGGTCATTCGCGTGGCGTTGCAGTGCAACGAAGCCGACGCGTATCTCATCATGGACGACACGAATTCCGCGCCGCGCCTACTCACCCGACCGGGCGAAGGCATCTACAACGACGCCGGCGGAGCGGTTGAAGGGAACAGTCCATTCCAAGTCGTTTGGCTCCCGGACGAGGAACGCGACCAGTGGCTCGATAAAGTGAATGCGCTCGCGCGGGAGCGTCATTTCCCAGTGCGCACGCCGGTCGTCTTCGAAGGCAACGCTCCCGCCGACATCACGGAAAACGACCCGCTCCGCGAAGCGCTCGCGGCCTCCCTCGCCGAACGACAATCGGCCGTCCGCACTCCGAGAATGTGGCTGGGCGCACCCAATTCGATCAAGGGTCCGACCGAGGCAGTGTTCCGCCGGCAGAGCGGAAATCATCTGCTCATCGTCGGGCAACGTGAGGAGCCGGCGGTGACCATGCTCGGGCTCGGATTGCTCGGACTTGCCTCGCAGTTTGCGGCGGGCAGCGCGCGATTTTTTCTGCTCCACCAAGCCGTTCCCGAGACGGCGGATGCGGAGTTTTTCGATCGAATCCTCGCGGCGGTGCGGCATCCGGTGACGGTCGCCCGCGGCTCGGAGATCGCCGGGGTGATGAGTGAGCTCGCGGCGGAGCTCCAAGCGCGGCAGGGCGGGGAAGGGGATTTGACCGGCGAGGCGCTGCGGCGCGAAGACGACGAAGATGAGGGCGATGCCTCCGCGACCGCGGAGAATCAAAGGTCCTCCACCGCTCCCCGGTCAAAAGACGCAATCCCACCACCTATTTTTCTGCTCATCTCGGGCCTGCATAAATTCAAGAAACTGCGGCACGAGGACGACTTCTCGTTCTCGTCCGGCGACAGCGACCCCAGCCCCGGAGCGCAGCTCAACGAGATCATCACCGACGGCAGCAGCCACGGCATTCACATCGTGGCGACGATCGACACCTTCAATAACATCAATCGATTCATGAACCGGAAGGCGCTCAGCGAATTTGAGATGCGCGTCGTTTTCCAAATGAGCGCGAATGACTCCGCGAGTTTGATCGATTCGCCAAAAGCAGGCGGTCTCGGTCTCCACCGCGCGATTTTTTACAACGAGCAGGAAGGCACGCTGGAAACCTTTCGCCCCTACGCTCCGCCCGATCCGGCGTGGCTGGCGCGACCGGACTCGACGTCGCCGGGGCTCCCTCGGACCTGAGGCCAGACTCATCGTGCGGCGCGATGCCTTGCCAGTTGTCGCGCTCCTTTCGGCGTGTAATCTCTCCGCTCGCTCATGCAAAAAATCTACGACGTCGCGATCATCGGGGGCGGGCCGGCGGGGAGCACGGCAGCCACCTTATTGGCGCAGGCGGGGCGTTCGGTGATCGTGCTGGAACGCGAGAAATTCCCGCGCTTTCACATCGGCGAATCTCTGCTGCCATATTCGATGCCGATCTTCGAGCGAATGGGCCTGCGCGAGCGCTTGGACGCTACTTTTTTACACAAGCAAGGAGCGGAGCTCGCGACGGCGTGCGGTGAGCGAAACGTGAAGTTTTTTTTCAAGGAAGGCTTCCGGCTCGCTCACACGTATTCGTATCAGGTCGATCGCGCCACTTTCGATCAGATGCTGCTGCACCACGCGGCGGCGCACGGCGCGGAAGTGCACGAGGAGACGACGGTCGAGGGCGTCGAGATGGCAGCGGACGGCGTGAAGCTGCGGCTGCGGGGAGCAGGGGAGATTCGCGCGCGCTACGTGGTCGATGCGAGTGGTCGGAACACGGTGGTCGGGACGCAACTCAAGCTGAAGCAGAGCTATCCGCACCTGAACAAATTCTCGGTTTTCGCGCACTTCGAAGGTGTGACGCGCGACCCCGGTCCGAGCGCGACGGTCACCCGGATGGTGCGGGGCGCGGATCGCTGGTTTTGGATGATTCCGCTCGGGGAAACGCGGATGAGCATCGGGCTGGTGATGGATACCCCGGATTTCAAAAAGCTGCGGCTGGCTCCCGAGGAAGCGCTGATGACGGCGCTCGCAGATCAGCCGACGATCATGGCGCGCATGGAGCAGGCGGAGCGCGTGACGCCGGTTTATTCGACGGGCGATTATTCGTATCGCAATGCGAGTTTCGCCGGCGAGCGCTGGCTGCTCGCGGGCGATGCCGCGGGCTTCATCGATCCGGTTTTCAGTACCGGCGTTTACATCGCGCTCCTGTCTGGCGAAGGGGCGGCGGACGCCATCGATGCGGCTTTGCGCAAGCCAGCCAGGCGCGCGTCGCGTTTTGCGGCCTACGAAAAGAAGCTGCGCCGCGTGATGGAAATCTATCTGCGCTTTGTGGATTCGTGGTACACGCACGAGTTCGCGGAGGTCATTTCGCAGCCGACCAAGCGCTTCGAACTGCCCGGCGCGATCAACGCGGTGCTTGCCGGCAATGTCGGCGGTGGATTTGCCATCTGGTGGCGCATGCAGCTCTTTTACCTCGTGATTTTTCTCCAACGCTACTATCCGCTCTGCCCCCGGCTCAGCCTGCGTCCTCACCGCGCCGAATCCCCTGCCTCGACCGCGTGCGCGCTTTGATCCCGCGGCTCGGTGCCGCCCTCTGCTTGCTCCTCGCGGGGTGCCAATCAACGGCTGTTTTCCCGCAGCCCGATGCCCAGTGGCAGACGCGGGTCGGACAGCTCCAATACGCCACGCCGACGCGCTCGATCATCGGCGATTGCGTCGTCTCGCGGCACGGCGCGGAGTTCCAACTCGACTTCCGGACCGGCCCGGGATTCCCGCTGCTGCGGCTTTGGCGGGCGGGTGAAAAGGTGCGTGCCGAGGGGATCCTCGCGCATCGTTCCTGGCAGGGCGAAGCGGCAAACGCCCCACCGTACCTCGCGGGGTTCGTGAAACTCCCGGCGGCGCTCGCCGCGCAAAAGGCCGCGTCCCGCGTCACCGTGAACTCCGCCGAGACTGGCGAGCGTTTCGTGTTTGTCTTCGCGAAATAAGACTCATTGGCCGCATGAGTCTGGATCGCACCGTCGCCCATTTTGTCACCCAACGCCGCCGACTCATTGGCGCGGTGGTCGCCGTGCTCGTGGTTGCGTCGCTGCTGGTCGTCGTCGTGCGCGGGCGGCTCGCGTCGGATGTGCTCGATCTGTTGCCGCAGGGCTTCGATTCAGTGCAGACGTATAAAGTTTACGACCGCGAATTCAGTCAGGGCCGGCAGTTGATGTTCGCGATCGTCGATGAAACCGGTGCGGTCGATCTCGAGGAATTCGCGGCTCATTTCGGCGGAATGCTCGAGCAAGAGCCCGGCATTGTCCGCGTGATGGATCACTCGCTCGCCGACAGCGATGAGAGCGCGCACGAAGCGCAATCCATCGCCGCGCCAATGCTCATGAATCTCGAGCCCGCGGACTTTACGGCCGCCATCGCCGCGCTCGAACCCGCGGCGATCGAAGCGCGGCTCAAACATCTCCGCGCCGCACTCGAAGCCGGGTCGCCGAAGGCCGAAATGGAACTTGAGCTCGACCCGCTCGGGCTCGTGATCCCTGCATTGAAGCCGCTTTCCGGCTCATTCTCTCTCGAGAAAGCGCAGCCGCTCGTTTCGCCGGACGGTACTCTGCGTCTCGTTTTTGCGATCACCAATCAAGCAGATCTTGGCGCGCACGCGTGCCAGGCGACGATGCGCCGCATTGATGATCTCAAGGCTAGGGCGCTCGAAAGCTGGGTCGCTGCGGGCCACAGCGCCGTGCCTCGTGTGCTCGTCACAGGACGCACCGCTTACGTTTCCGAGCTCTCCTTGAAAATGCGCAGCGACATCGTCGCCACGCTTTTCAGCTCCATCGCGCTCGTCGCGCTCACCTTTTATCTGGGCTTCCGTAAAGTGCGTCCGCTGCTTGCGATCATGCTCGTGCTGCTGCTCTGCTGCATCGTCGCCATCGCCTCGGGCGTCCTGGTTTTCCACGAGATCAATATGATCACGATCGGCCTCTGCTCGATTCTGATCGGGCTCGGGGTCGACTTTGGAATGCTGCTTTTTGGGATTTACCAGGTCGAGCGCGACGCGGGACTCGACCACGAATCAGCGATCGCGTCCGCGCTGAGAACGCAGGGGCGCGGCATCCTTTTTGGGGCAATCACCACCGCCGCCGCGTTCCTCAGTTTGCTGCTCAGCGAGTGCAACGGATTCATGCAACTCGGCGTGCTGATCGCCTTCGGCATCGTCTTCGCCGCGGTCTTCATGATGACGGTTTTCTTTGTCTTCGTGCCGCAAAAACATCGCGTGCAAACCGGCGACCCGCTGCGTGCCGGGAGCCGGATTTTCGTCCGCACCGTCCTCGCGCGACCCGGGCTATTTTTCGTCGCGTCAACCGTCCTGCTCTTTGCGCTCACCGCTTTTTCTCTCACGAAAAACGGTCGCGTCCATTTTGAGGCGAATCCGAAATCGCTGGAGCCGCGCCACAGCCTCGCGGGCGAGGCAATGCGCACGATCATGGCGAAAATGCCGTCGCTCGGGGAGCCGCTCATCGTGCTCGTGCAGACCGATGATCCGAACACCTTTCACGACCAATGGCTGCAGCTCAACGAAGCATGGTCGAAGCTCGTCGCCAACCACCAGATCACCAGTGCAGTCACGCCCGCGGCCTTTTCCCTCTCGCCTGCGCGGGCGCGCGCCAATGCCGCGCGTCTCAGCCTTCCCCAGATCGAAGCCGCGCGCGAGACGCTCGCGCGGACGCTCGCGAGCGAGGGGTTGAGCACGGATTCTTTCGGCTCCGCCTTCACGCTTCTCGATTCGCTAACCGCGGTCAGCCGCGGCAATTTTGACCTGCTCGACTGGCACAAAACGCTGCCGGAAAATTCGAGCTGGTGGTTCATTCTCGATCGCTTCCTCGGCAACAGTCCGAACGTCGGCATGGCTTACGTGACGCCGCTGAAAACGATCACCTCCTTTGCCGAAAAGGACGAACTGCGGAAGCTTCTCGCCGTTCCGGGGATTGACACGCACACCTCCGGCTGGACCTACACGCTCGCCGATTTGATCCCGTGGTCGAAGGCCAAAGTCATCGAGCTCACCTGCGTCATGCTCGGCCTCAACGTCGTCCTTTTGCTTTTCCTCTACCGGAGCGTCTTTCCGCTCTTCATCCTCATGCTCAGCCTCGCGCTCTCAGTCGGCGCGATGCTCGCGACGCTCCGGATTTTCGGCGTCCCGCTGAATCTGTTCAATGTCCTCGCGCTCCCGCTCGTGCTCGGCGTCGGCGTGGATTACGGCATCTACATCGTCATCGCGATGCGCGCGTCCGGCGATTTGCAACGCTCGCTTTCCTCGGTGGTGAAGCCTGTCCTGCTCAGCGGACTCACGACGGTCGTCGGCTTCGGCTCGCTCGCCACTGCGGAAAATCCCGCGCTTCGGGGACTCGGCATCGTCTGCGCCACGGGCGTCGCGTGGTGCCTCTTCTCCACGTTCCTATTCATCTTGCCGGCTTACGCGTGGCGGCGGGCAAAGTGATGCGCGGCGCTTTCTACAGCCTCCGCGCGTTCAAAGCCGGGCTCACCGCGGCGCGCCTGCTGCCGCGCTTCCTGACGCACGAAATCGCGCCGATCCTTGGTCGCATCGGCTACCGTCGCAACGTCCGTGGACGCGCCGCGCTCCGCGCAAATCTCCGGCGCGTCACCGCGCTCACCGGGTCCGATTTCGACCGATTGTGCGCGCGCAATGTCCGGCAATTCAGCCAGATGATGGCCGACTATTTTCTCTGCGCAGGCGAAGAAAGGCGCGCTGAAGCGCTGCTCGACGAATGGCGCGGCTGGGAAAATATCGAGACCGCGCGCGGCCGTGGGAAAGGCGTGATCGTCGTGACCGCGCACCTCGGAAACTGGGAAATGGGCGCGACGCTGCTCGCCCTCCGCGGCCTGCCGATGACCATCGTCACGCTCGAGGAGCCGACCAGCGATTTGCAGGGATGGCGCGCCGAACATCGCCGCCGGCTTGGTATCAAGACCATCACCGTCGGTCCCGGGCACGACTTCGCGTTCGTGGAAATGATTCAGGCCCTGCGGCGCAACGAAGTCCTTGCGATGCTCATCGACCGTCCGTATCCCGGCACCGGCACTGCCGTGAATCTCTTCGGCAGCGCCACTGAATTTTCCACCGGACCCGCCTTGCTCTGGCAGCACACCGGGGCCGCGGTCGTTCCCGCTTTCGTCCTGCGTAATGAGCGCGGAAAATACGTCTCTTTTGCCGACCCGATCATCCCGCTCGAGCCCGCCGAGGAACCACGCGCCGCGCAACTCGCGAATACTCAACGCATCGCCGACTACTTTGAGTCGATCATCCGCCAACATCCCGAACAGTGGTTCAACTATGCCCCCGTCTTCACCGCCGACCTCTGACGCTCGCCCCTCGGTCTTGAAAAAAGTGACGGCCTTTCTCGGGGCGTTGCTGCTGCTGCTTCAACTTGCGGGTGCGGCTGAATTGCCGCCAGCCGAGACCGCCGCCGTCCTGCAAAACCTGCAACAGCGCCGCGCCAAATCGCCGTCACTGACCGCCGATTTCTCCGAGGAAAAAACGACTCATCTCCTCAACAAACCCCTGATGAGCAACGGCACGCTCGCGTTTCAAGTGCCGAACAAATTTCGGCGCGAAGTGAAAGGCGCCAATCCGAGCGTGACCGTGAGCAACGGCGACAAGCTCTGGATTTACTACCCGAATTTCAACGAAGCCGAACTCTACCAGCTCGGGGAGCGCGCCTTCTTCGACGACGCCATCGCCGCGCTGACCGCCGGCCTGAACTTCGATCGCGTCGCCGAGTTCTACCGTCTGCGCGCCTTTCGCGAAAATGACGGCTACCGCTTTGTCCTCACGCCGCGCTCTGGCGGCGTGAAGCGCGTCGTGCGCGAGGTCGTCGTCATCGTCGATGACGACTTCAAAATACAACGCACCGAGGCCACGCTCCCCAAAGGCGACCGTGTCGTCACCACCTACCGCAACCAGCGCGCCGTCGCCGTGCCTGCTTCCACCTTCGAGTTCGCCCCGCCCTCCAGCGCCCACGTCACGCAACCGCTGGGGAAATGACGGCGCCAGCCGCGAGGGCGTCGCTCTTCGAGGCCGAGCGGATAGCGGGGTTGAGAAATGTGATTTACAAGCGGGCCTCGAATCCTACGTTCTGCCCTCCCTTTTTGCCAGATGGTGTAACGGTAGCACAAACGACTCTGACTCGTTTTGTCTAGGTTCGAATCCTAGTCTGGCAGCCATTTGATTTTTCCCGGAGAGAGCTTCCGGGATGCCTGATGCTGACCGTCTCGCAGCCAATCCTACGGGATGCATTGCAATGAGGACGACGACGACGGCTGGCTCCTGCTGAGCTCAACACAGTCTGCGGAGGGCAAGCCCAATGACACGCGTATCGATGCGGTTGGCTTAAATTTGCGCCTAAATTGAACGTGAGCACGCGCTTTCCAAAACTTCGCAATGACCACGACTATGAGCCGAACTTTCACCACACTCGCGATGCGGCGCGGGGAGGCCTTCCTTCTAGGTGCGAACTCGAATGGCGCGGAGCCGAGTTTTAAAAACCTTCGCTGGATCCAACGTTCTTCGGAATGAAGCAGCAGCTCCTCCACGTTGTTGCACTCCTTGCCACGGCAGGTCCGGTAATGGCATCGGAGCTAGCGGAGCTCATGCCGCAGGTCGCCGATTGCACGCAGATGTGGTGGGCGGAGGGTTTCCCTTCGCATACGCCGACTGCTCCCTGGCTGCGTGTCATCCAAACAGGGCGCTTTGCGCTGGCGCTGAATACGGAGTCGCTGCGGGTCGAGCATTTCGGCGCGGTCGGCTCGTTGGATGATGATTTTCGAAAGCTGCCGCCTGCGGAACTCGCGCTGACCATGAGCGTGGATGGAAAGAAGTATCGTTGCACGGCCGGGGGAAAGTGGTCGCGCTTCACGGGACCGCGCTTGATTGAGTCGGGACGCTTTTTTCAACGCGGGGACGTAACGAATTTGGAGTTTAAAGCGGACGACGGCGCGCGACTGAATGCCGAGGCGCGGTTCGAGACGGCGGCGTGGTCGGATCGGTTGGGATTGATCCTCGCCGCAAGACCTGGCGTTCGGGCAATCGATGCGGGCGAGGCTTCGTTTGGCCGCGTGGGCGGTGGCTTTGGCCTGGATGGAACAAATCACTTTGAGGTAGCGCATCGCGCGGAGTTGGACCCGGAGACGTTCACGCTGGAGCTATGGGCTTTTGTGCCCTCCAACTACCGGGCTTCAGAACGCGTGCCGCCTTGGTTGGTCTGCCAGAATCGCAATGAAGCCACTGACGGCAACTATGGCCTTATCATCGCCGGAGGGTTCCCTGAGGCGCGGCTCAATATCGGCGGTGGATCAAGCAATGCGGTGACGCTGGCAGCAGCGAAGCAGCACGTGGTGAGGATAGACGAATGGAATCACCTCGCGATCAGCTACGATGGCGACGTGCTGCGGCTGTATCTGAACGGCGCGTGGGCTGGAGAGCGGAAGCTTGGCCGCCGCCGGGTAGCCGGCCAGGGTGGGTTGGCTTTTGGCCGGCGGCAGGATAACTCCGGCGATGGTTACCATTTTCGCGGCGTGATCGATGAAGCGCGACTGTATGACCGCGCCCTGTCGTTGGATGAGCTAAGACAGCACTGGAATAAGCCGGAGGCGCTCGCTGAGACGCCGAAACCGATTGCGGAATGGACGTTCAAGAGCGACGGGACTGCGTTGATGAAACCGCCGCGCGAGCCGTGGAAATCTGCGGCGCTGGAAATCAAGTTGACCACGGCGCAAGGCCAGATCCAGCAGCATTGGGAAGTCCCGAAGGGAGAGTCGTGGGCTGGAGACGAATGGCACGATGTGGCGCTGGCGCTTGACCCGGTCGCCTTCAAAACGCTGGAGCCTCGAAGTGCCGTCAATGTCGCAGCGACCGAGTTGGCAACCAACGGAGAACGTCCAGTGAGCTACGACGCGGCGCTCGGCTGGCATCGCATCAACCTCGACGGCATCGAATCCCATCGCTCCTCCGGGCGGCGCGAATCCAAGCAACGACGCCATCGAGCGCGTGAAGCTGAGGCTCTCGAATCCCAGCGACAGCGGAGCAGAACGGCGCGACTGATGTTCGAGAAAACCGCGCGCGGCATCCGCCAAGCGCATCGGGCTCATCGATCACGGGCGTCTCAGCGATCCTGCGCGATCACGAGGGCAACCCGACCGGCATCCCCGTGCAGCTCAGCAAGAACTGGCACAACGAACCCGAAGGCGGCGTGTATGCGGGTCAGTGGTTCCACGGCATCTCGCAGGTGCGCCTGCCGCGCGAAGGCAGAAGATCGAACTCGAACTCACGCTCGCTTACGGACACTGGGGCGGCGTCGCCGGCGGCCTCGCACGCGCAGCTTTCGCTCATCGGCTGGGGCAGCAATCAGCTCTGGGATCAAAGCGCGCTCGGCGCGTGGGGCGAGAGCATTTGTTACGAGCCGGATCAAGTGCAGGCGAACTGCACCATCACCGATGTGCGGCCCGCGATGGTGCCGCTCCACGGGAAAGCAAGAGCGCTGGGGCTGGACGAGCAATGTCGGCGGCGGCGATTTCTTCCGCGTCTTCGACCCAGCAGGAAAACGCGTCGCTCACACCGCGATGCGCACGACCTATCACCGGCAAGGCCCCTGCCTCACCGAGGTCACGTATGCCGGCCGCATCGGCATCGGCATGACGCACTCCACCACCGTGAGCCTCGCCCGCACCGACGATGTGCGTGCGCGGGATCTATCGGCTCCGCCTCGATGTGAGAAAGCCCGCCGACTTCTCGCGCTTCGTCATTTTCCAGATCGGCGCGGACACCTACAGCGACACCCGCGAACGCAAGATGGCGCTCGGCAACGAAACCGGCCTGCTCAAAGAATGGGACACGCAATGGGGCGGCAACACCTACCGCACCGCGCCAATGGAATGCATCGGCCGCATCCCGTGGATTTCGCTGCACGAAGCCGTGCCGCGTGATCCAATCAAAAGTCCGGCGCATGGGCGAATCGCGGCATCGTCATCCGCTCATGGAAAGCGCGACTCGGCGGCAAAGGACGCCGCGCCGTGGGTCGCCGAGCGCGGACTGACCCTGCACCAATACGATACCTCCACGCTCGATCTCGTGCCACCGCCCGGGCGTCACGCGACTTGAGCCCGGCGACTTCATCGAGGCCACCATCGAGCACATCGTCATGCCGCAGTTCGCCAAGGATTACTACGGACCGAACGCGCATCTGCGCGCCGCGTTGTCCAAGGACGAGAACACCTGGCGCATGATCCACCGCGAAGCCGTCGGCAAGGACCTCCGGATCGAAATGAAGACCGGACACCTCGCACGCATTCATCCAGCGATCGCCGTCGCCACCGCAGACGATAACGCAGAGTTCACTGTCGTTGGAGGGATGGGCTACGTGCCCGTGACCTTCACCGGGCTCCACTCTCCCAGCGGCCACACCCTGCACGTCGACGACCAACTCTTGAACCAAAGCATCCACGGCAACGACTTCTGGCAAACCGACTACAACGCGTTCACCAAGCAGTGGAGCCACACCTACAACGTGCCTCTCAAAGAAGGAACCGCTCACCACCTCCGCTTCAGCGCCGGAGCCGGCGTAACGGCAGCGAAAGCCAGATAGAAATAGCGGTCCTATCGGGGAGCGAAACGACGCGCTGAGTCCACATGATGTGCTCTTCGCGGAGTGCCCCCAGGACCGCGGCCAGCCCCGCATTCATTCAGGGAAGCAGACGGGATGTCAGGCGTGCGACTTTTCGTCCGTTGCGAGCACCTGAGTCTCCAATGACGCAGAGGAAAGGTCGCGGGAGTCCTCGCGCTTGCGCGAAGTGACGTCACGGAAACGCGACTCGTAGTCCTTGTGATTGGTCCCCATGAGGCGGTCCCAGACATTGAAGTAGAGGCCGTAGTTCCCGCGCAGCTTCTCGTGATGCATGATGTGATTTGTCGGGGTGTTGAGGATTCGCCCCAGCCATGAATCCATCAGCCGGCGCGGGTAAATCTCATAGCCAGCGTGTCCGAGGACATTGTGAGTGATCTGCCAGCCCATGAAGATCGTAAAGGCGATGGGATGGAGTGGCATGACGAACGCTGCCAAGGGAAAAATGGCTGCCTGCATGACGGATTCCAGCGGATCAAATGCATAGGCGGCCCAAGGAGAGGGATTGTGGGAAAGATGGTGAACCCGATGACACCATCGAAAGAGTCGCCGATGATGAACCAGTCGGTGGGTCCAATAGAACCAAGTATCATGCAACAGGATGGTCGCGCCGATGGAGAGCCAGAACCAAGTCCAACCGTGATCGCCAATCTGCCAGTAGAGTTGTGTCCAACCCATTTTGGCCAGTTGCACGGTCACCGCGCCGCTGAGCGCGAAAATGACGAGAGAAAGAATCGAATAGCTCATCTCGCGGCGCACTTCGGGGGAGGAGGGAAAGCGTGCGATGATCTTCCGATGGAACCAACGGCGCTTAAAGAACACATAGCAGAGAAGCCAGGCAGCGCCGGCGAGGAAGCCATAGCGGATGGCCAGATCGATGATACTCGCAGCTGTGACTTCGAGGAAGCTGGGGAAGCGGTTCATGAGGTTGCGATAGTTACTTGGATGGCAGGTAGCATCCGATGGCGGTCGTAAACCGCCGCTCCGGCTTTTGCCCGGCGAGCACGGCCTCGAGCGCAAGCTGCAAGTCGCGTTGGCGGGCGATAGGACGGGTGACGCCGAGTTTCACCGCGCGATCATCAATGCGGCCGCGGTAAAGCAGCGTTCCATCAGGTGAGAGGACCACCGCCTCCGGGGCGCGGGTGGCACCTACGGCGCGGGCAAGGTCGAGCTTTGGATCGAGCAACCCGCGAAACTCCAGTCCGAACTCTTTGCCGTGGGTATCAATCTCCGCAGCGTCCTCAGTGATGTAGATTCGGAAGAACTCCACGCCGCGTCCGGAGAATTCTTTGACAAGGCGGACCAACTCCGGAGCGGTGGAATTGGTCACCGGACAATCGTGCATTACGAAAACGAGCACCGTCGCCTTTTGACCGCGATCAGCCAGCGGCGCGTGCATCCGACCATCCGCACCTTTCAAACTCAGGTTAGCTCTTACTTCGCTCCTCAGCTTCGAGACCTCTGGGGATCTCAAATCTTCGCCCGCACCGAGCGCAGAGATGGTGAGCACGCAAAGAAGAAGGAGCGTGATTCTTCCGAGCATCGGTCGTCCTTCCTCAGTCAATTCCGATCTCGCCGAACCCACGCATCATTGGCAGGACAAAATCGATTCCGGGCTGGAGTTCATCCCGATCAAGCGTGCCGTCCGCGTTCTTATCGAGACCTAGCGTTAGGGCGCGGAAGCGCATGAGCTTCGACTCTTCAGGCATCGGCATGTCGCTCGTCACCTGACTGCGGACCGCACCCAATGCGCTGACATCGTTGTCAAAGATGCGCTGAATGAATTGCCCGGTCAGGGTCCGCTTCAATTCCGTGTGCAATGCCTTCTTCTCCTCGGGTGTGTTGAGCATCACAGTCAGCGTCAGCGTTCCCATTTCATCAGTCGAACGCGGCCCCCACCGGACTGGGACGGGTGGGTGGGCAAACTGATGCGGATTGCTATCGCTATTGTCCCACGAGATCAGCGCGTCGAGACGTGTGCCTGCGGGTAGCTTCACTGGCTGCTTGAAAGCGTAGTCTTCCTGCCAGGCAAAATGCCAGCTCGACATCTTGAGCAGCCACTGCTCTTCACCATTGGGCAGCGTGGCCTTCATCTCCATGCGCTTGCCAAGGTAGTGCGCATGAGCATTCACGCCGATCGCCTCCACCCCTACCGGCAGCACCATGCTGCTGCGTCTGATGTATTCCTTCTCGCCGGCCGGAATATTGATACCGGAAAGGATGCCGAAGAACGGCGGCACGGGGACGATGGTCCAGGGTCGCGCGGTCGGCTGCTCAGACCGATGAAATCCGATCGTGGCACGATCTTGTTGAGCGAGCTTGCCGTTGGGGTGGTAATGCACCTGCAATACCAAGTCCGCTCCTTTTGGCATAAGCCACGCCAGCCCGTAGCCCAGCTCCGCCGGCTGCGAGCCCAAATCCCAGCCGCCCAAGTATCGGAAGTTCCCGTTGCTCCGCCCCATGCCATCGTAACCCGGCAAGGGGTCTGCCGCGTCCGCCGCTCGTGCTTTGCCGCTGGTATCGAGGAAATAGAGGACGTGATGCACGACGCCCGGCGCGCTGGGTTTGAACTCGATCGCATTCACCCAGGTGTCCTGCTCCAAATTCAGCGGCACCACGAAATTGCGATATCGGTCCGGCCCTTCCGCCGGGATGGAGTAAGCCTCCGGCACTTGCGCCACGAAGTCCGGTTCGCCCAGTTGCCAGCCCTCCGTGAAGGTCGGCGCGGGCGGCAGCTTGCCGGGATCGCCCTCCGCCGCGCCTGCCGCCACCCATTTTTGAATCAGCGAAATCTGCTCCGCGCTGAGCGAGCGATCGTTCGCATAAGCAACCACGCCCGGATCCGCATGCCACGGAGGCATGATGCGGTCGCCGGTGGCGTCAGCGATCTGCTCGGCCCGCTTCTTCACCTGCGCATAGGTTAGCAGCTTAAACGGTGCGTTCTGCCCCTCGCGATGGCATGCGGCGCACTTGGCAAATAAAATCGGCGCGATGTGCTCAGTGAAAGTGAGTGGCGTCGCAGGAGCCTCATTCCCTAGAGCCTGGCCGCAGAAGATCAGCAAAAGCAGAGCGAGTGACCGGATACAGTTCAACATCACGCAATAGTGCAGGCTGCTGCTCATTTCAGCAACCTGGTGGATGTCATCTGCTCGGTTTGAGCATGGTCAGGCAGGAACGATCACCATCCCTCGTTGCTGACTTCACGCCTACAGTTGCGAGCGGAAGACACCGCCGAGATGGCCGATCACTTTCTCCGCGAGCGGGCGTCGGCGCCACTCAGCGAGCGTGATCTCGCGCGACTTGGCGAGGACTTCCGCAAAGGCGCGGCTGTGTTCGCTGGCAAACTCGCGGTCGAGCACGTTGAGGTTGGCCTCGTCGTTGAGGCGCAGGGAGCGGTTGTCGAAATTCGCTGAGCCGACGGAGAGCCAGCACTCGTCCACGATGATGTATTTGCAATGAAACCGCGAGGGCTGGAACTCGTGGATGCGCACGCCCGCTTCGAGTAGTCGCTGCCAGCGCGTGCGGCCGACAAAACGCACGATGGGCCGGTCAATGCGTTCACTGGTCGTCACGATATCGATGGCGACTCCACGCTGGCGCGCCTCAATCAGCGTATCGATCGTGAGGTCATCGGGGATGAAGTAGGCATTGGCGATCCGAATGCTTTGGCGCGCCGCGGCGATGCTGAAAAGGAGCATCACCCGCGCGCTGCCGCTGGTATCGCTTTCACTGCTCTTGAAGACCTGGCAGAAGTCATCGCCCGCGGGTTGCAGTTCGGGAAAGTAGTCATCGCCGTGCAGCACGACGCCGCGCGTTTGGGTCCAGTTTTCGATGAACGCCTGCTGGACCTGCGCCACCACCGGTCCGCGCACGCGGTAATGCGTGTCGCACCAATGATCCGGCAAATCGGCATCACCATCCCACGCGTCGGAAATTCCCGCACCACCGATGAACCCCGTCTCGCCATCGACGATCAGCAGCTTCCGATGCGTGCGGTAGTTGATCCGCGTGAACTTGAGAAAGCGGAAGATTTCCACCTCGACCGGCGACTGCTTGAGCGCGTGCAGGGAGCCGCCGTGGAGATTGTCACAGCCGAGCGCGTCCTGCAGCAGATGCACGCGGACGCCGGCCTCCGCGCGCTCAATCAGCGCTTCGGCAAACCGCCCGGCGATGTAGCCTTCGCTCCAGACGAAATTTTCCATCGTGATCGTTCGCTGCGCCGAGCGAATCGCCTGCAGCATTGCTGGGAAAATTTCGATGCCATTGCGCAGCAGGCGCACTTCGTTTCCCTCCACGAGCGGCGGCCCGAGCAGATGGCTCATCGTGCGAACGAAAGTCGGCTCTCCAACGCTGTAGTCGGTGGAGATGCGATGCGAAACCCGGCGCTCAGCGTCGAAAAAATTACGAGTGATCAAAACGCCCGCGACCGCTCCACCGAGTGCTGCCAGGCCGAGCGCGAGGGGAGAGGAGCGATGTTTCACGGGGAGTCGGTGGGGGCGACCTCGAGGTCTGCAACCACGGGCCGATGGTCGGAAGCGGGGGTGTCATCGGCAAGAACAGCATAGCGTTCCGTCCGCACGGCGTTTCTCAGGAAGATGTAGTCAATGCGACCGAGACCAAGGCGGCCGAGGAGCCCGCGATAAGTGCGACGGGGACCGGCAGGCGGCTGCGCGGAATCGTGGTAGGCGTCGCGGAGAAAGTTGTGCGCCGAGGCTTCGGAGATCGCATGGCGTCCGGTCAGGATGCCGTAAGTGCGCGAGGCTTCGCGGCAGTTAAAATCGCCGGTGACCACGACCGGGTCGCAGCCCGCGATGGCGTCGATCCGTTCCAACAGGAGCACCGCGCTTTCCACTCTCGCACGCCGTCCGAAATGATCGAAGTGCGTATTGAAATGCACGATGTGACCGACACCTGGCGCCGAAGACGTGAAGCGCGCCCACGTCACAATCCGCGGGCAGGCGGCATCCCAGCCACGACCCGGAATCGTGGAGTCCGGAGCCAGCCAGCAAGTCCCGCTTTCCTGCAAAACGAAGCGCTCATTCCGGTAGAAGATGGGATTCAATTCACCACCATCCTTTCCATCGTCGCGGCCGGCACCCACCCACGAATAGCCCGGCAGCCGCGCCTGCAAATCGCCGACCATCGTGAAGGTAGCTTCCTGAAGTCCGACCAGATCAGGTGCGGCACTTCTCACGATGCGGGCAATGTCTACGCGCCGACTCGCCCAGCGAAGATTTCGAGGAGCGTCTGACCAGATATTGAAGGACATCACGCGCATCGTGGCGCGAAGCGGTTTCTGATCAGGGATTGGCATTGAAGGGATGCACTCGTTTGATTCGCGGGCGGCTGCGCATCGCGTGTGCAATGAGCTCAAAAGGAGGCCATCGAAATCAAACGCCCAATCGATGTCGCACACGCGAATTTTCCATGGACCGGCGAGCCAACCGCCGGGCTAAGGGTTTTCAGGAGCCCGCCCGGTGCGCCGATCGCTTCCGAAGATTCGACAAACTCAAACGTGCAACACCTCTTCTTCGATCATTGGTCGGTCCTCTTTCGCACCGTCGTTATCGGCGTGCTCTCTTATGCCAGTCTGATCCTGCTGCTCCGGATCTCGGGTAAACGCACTCTTTCGAAGATGAACGCCTTCGATCTCGTCGTGACGGTCTCGCTCGGCTCGACGCTGGCGACGATCCTGCTGAACAAAGACGTGGCGCTCGGGCAAGGGGCGCTGGCTCTGGCCACCCTGATCGCGCTGCAATTCCTCATCACCTGGTCCAGCATCCGGTCACGATGGATCCGCCAACTCGTCGCCGGCGAACCCGCACTGCTGCTCTATCGCGGGAAATTTCTTCAAGCAGCTTTGCGGCACGAACGCGTGACGGAGGATGAAGTCCGGGCGGCCGTCCGCGCCGCGGGATTGAGCGCGCTCGCAGATGCCGAAGCCGTGGTCTTGGAAACCGATGGTTCGTTCAGCGTTGTGAAACCCGGCGGAGCGTTACCTTTCACGGCTCTTGAGCAACTGCTGCCGGATGCGCCTCGCGCCGGTTGACCGTTGCTTGCAGCACCGTTTTCCCAACACTGATCGAGCGAGAGCCGCTCAAAAAACCGACTCCGCGGAAGGTCGCAACCGAACTGACCGATCGACTCTGCGCCGCTATTTTAACGGAACCTGTGCCTTGCTCATCAGGTACGCAATGAGGTCGCGGCGTTGCGTTTGATCGAGCGAATCAAGCAGCCCCTCGGGCATGAGCGATTGCGGCAGGGTCTCCATTCTTTCGATCTCCCCAAGCTCGAAGTTTTGCGTCTCCGTCATGCCATGAAGCACGAGTGAGCGCTCGTTCTTCCCCCCGACGATGCCGCTGAGGACGCGTCCGTCTTTCAGAGTGAGCACGGTGAGGCGGAAATCCGCGGGGACGATGGCGCTGGGGTCGGAGATGTTGTCGAGCAGGTAGGCGAGATTTCCGCGTGCGCCGCCGGTGAGATCCGGGCCGATTTTTCCGCCCTCGCCGTAGAGGGTATGGCAGACCGCACAGGCTTGATTGAAGAGTGCGCGTCCCGACCGGAGATCAGCCTGCCGCAAGGCTTCCGGAGTGATTTGCGCTTTCAGCTGCGACACCAGTTTCTGTCGCGCCTCACTGGTTTCGCGCACCTCGCCCCAGACTTCGGAGAGTTGTCGATTGAGTCCCGGGTCTTCGAGATTGCGCATCTGTCGCGCATGAAACGCCGTGATGTCGGTGCGCGGTATTTTACCGCTGGCGACCGCATCGAGCAGGAGCTTGGCGAACGGGGCGCGCGCAATGAGCGTGCTAATCACGTCGGGACGATCGTCGGCGTTGAAGCTGCCGTATTGTTTGAGGAGCAAGGTGGCGACCGTAGGGTCGTCGAAAAGTTTCAGCCCGCGCACAGCGACTGGGGCCATCTCGCGAATGGGCAGCAACTGCTCGCAAGTCGCGCGTAAATCCGGCAGGCGGCTGTCGATCAAGGCGTCGAGAGCGCGGCGGCGCACCGCAAAATCGGCGGTCGAATCGAGAGCGATTTTTCTCACCGTATCGAGCGCGCGTCCGTCGCCGAAAACGACGTTCAAATCGAGCATCGCGGCGTTCAGCTCGGGCAGTCCGAGCGCCGCGATCTTCGCCTCGAACGCTGGCCAATCCTTGGGTTTCGGGGCCTTGCGCCAGCCGTTCAGCGCGTCTCCGATGCCGAGCAGAACATCGCGCTGGAGTCCGGCGGAAGCGGAATTTGCCGCGATCGACACGACCTCATTGCAGGCGTCCGGATTCTTGCTCAGAGCAAGCGCCGCGCGACGCGCCGTGAATCTTCGGACCAGCGGAATCTCGCAGCTCGCCAGCGAAGCCGGATCAGGACTCAACCCTGTGGTGGCGTACCACAGCAGCAACGGCAGCACGGGATCAGTGGCATCCTCGCCGTGTGCAAGCAGCCGATGCAAAACCGCCAGTGTTTTCGGACTGTGGCTGCTGTGCATTAGCTGAGAGGCGATCCAGCGGCGCACGAGTGCGGACGGATCGTTCTGCGCAAGTTTTTCCCGGACCTCGATCAACCGCGGTCCCCAAAGTTGTAGCGCCCACGCACGGACATGCTCGTTTTTCTCCGTGGCCAATTTCGCGAAAGTGGGGTCACCGAGTTCGAGTCCATTCGGCGTCTCCGACAGCACACCATTCAACGCCCACATCCCGCGCAACTTCCTCAACGGATCAGACTCGCGCTCGATCAAAGCGGTCAATGCGCTCACGGCATCATCCATCGGCACCTTTGCCGCCGCGCGTTCCCGCAGCACGCGCCGGGCGGTGCGGACGAGCCATTCGTTGGTTGAGAGCTGTAGCGCGACGAGTTCGTCATTGCGCAACGCGTTCACATCAGCCGGGAGCGCGCTCGTCGATGGAACCGCTTTTCCGCCGTCGTAGGTGATTTTGAAAATGCGCCCGCTCGTGCGATGCACGCCGTCATTGTCGTGGCACTCGCCGGTGTCGCTCCAATCGGCCACGAAGAGTCCGCCGTCGGGTGCCTGGATCATCGCGACACCGCGAAACCACGGGTCGCCAAATTGCCCGAAATCAGGCTCGTGTTGGCCGACGTAGCCGCTGCCGTTGCGCTCGAGCCGGTCCACGTTGATGCGCCGCCCGTGGAGGTTCAGCGTGAGCAGTTTGCCTCGATAAGCGGCGGGAAATTGGTCGCCCTGATAGATCACGCAGCCGCAATGCGCGTGTCCGCCGCCGAGCGTGTCACTGGTTGGCGCGACTTGGTTTTCGATCGCGCGCGACTTCGTCCAATTCGCGCCCGTGTCCCAGTGGTAATGGTCCGCGCACTGGTCCATGAATTGAAAGGCGAACGGATTCGTGTCCTCGCCGTGCATCCGCCGGTAGTGCGCCCCGGGCGTGAGATGCCACAAATGGCCGATCACGGTGTTGGTGAAAAAGCCTTCGCCTTCCGCGTTCCAGTCGAGGCCCCAAGGGTTGGTCGTCCCTTCTCCCACCACTTCGAAACGGTGCTCCGTCGGATGATATCGCCAGATGCCGCCGTTGATGCGGGTCCGCTTTGCTTCCGGCGCGCCCGGCCTGCCGACGCGACCCGGGCTCGAGATGCCGACCCGCCCGTAGAGCCAGCCGTCCGGTCCCCAATCGAGGCCGTTCGCGAGGGTGTGGCGATTTCCTTTCGTCGGCGTGAAGCCATCGAGCAGCACCTGCGGCTCGCTGTCCGGCACATCGTCGCCATTTTTGTCCGGGATGAAAAGGAGCTGCGGCGGGCAGAGCACGAACACCCCCCCGAAGCCCGGTGCCACGCTGGTCAGCCGCTCGCCTTGATCCCAAAAGACCGTGCGCTTGTCGAAGTGCCCGCTCTTTTTGCTGTCCTCGAAAATTACGATTCGGTCGCGCAGCCGGAGGTCGAAGTCCACCTTTGACTCGGCGTAGGTGTAACACTCCGCGACCCACAACCGGCCGCGCGCGTCGGTCGCCATCCCGACTGGCTGCCGCACATCCGGCTCCGCGGCGAAGACGCTCGCGCGGAAACCTGGGGGCAGCTTGATCGCCGCCGCCGCAGCTTCTGGCGAAAGTGGGCCCGCGTCCTTGACCGCCTGCGTGTCGAAAGGCGGAGGAAACTCTCCGGAGCGGGCAAGCGGAGCGATGGCGGAAATCGCGAGCGCGATCAAGGCGGCGAGGTGCCTGCCCGACCGAACTTCCAACCTTGGAAGTTGAACGTTGATCTTCGAGCATTGAGTCACCTCGGGTGCCTCCGCTTCGCACAAAGTTCGCCGCTCCGCAGCCGCGCTTTTACCCACCCTCACTTCACGTCTTCCACCTTCGTGAGTTCGGTCGTGATCGACTGCTTCATCGGCAGTTTCATCGTCTCACTGGGGTTCGTGGGATTCTTCATTGTCATCGTCATCTCCTGCTTCAAATCCGAACCGCGCGACATCCCGAGCGCATTGTCGAACCAGATCGTCCCTTTCATCGTCCCGCCCTCGATCTTCATCCCCATCTTGGCCACCGGATTTTCCGCGTCCGCCGCCCCTGCGGATGACATGTCGAAATTGATCGTCCCATCCACTGCGATTTCCGCGCATGGTACTCCGCCGTGCGGGGTCACTCCCTTGAAGGTGTAGGTCCCTTTCACCTCACCTTTGCCCACGCCCGCCAGTGGCATTTCGACGCTGAACGGCCACGATTCACCGGGCGTCACCGGCTTCGCCGGCAGCGCTTGCAGGCCGCTCTGCTGAATCGTCCGGCTAATCGCTTCCTTGTTCAGGAACGCCGACGTGATCGGGTTTGCCCCGCCCGCCGCCTTCGCGATCTCGTCGAAATTCTCGAACGCCGTCACTTTGTCATTCGCATCGACGACCATCTTGATCTCCTTGCCCGTGAACGCCGCGAACGGGTTCCCCATCGGGCCCGAGTCAGCCGCCGCTTTTGAAGAATCGATGGTCATCTTCTGCCCGTTCATGTCGGTGTTCATCACCATCTTCTCGTATTTGATCCCGATCCGCTTGCTCGTCCCGTCCTCGTGCTTTCTCACCGTCGAGGTCATTTCCGCGACCAGGTTCATCGACTGATCCATCTTCTGATCGAGGATGGTGATGCTGGTTGTCTGGTCCATCGTCATCTTCTGCGAGTAGCTTTTGCCGACCTGCCACTGCTGTTTCAGCATGATGGCTTCGGCTGCAAAAGCGGACGATGCCGCGAGAATGAGGGCGAATGTGGCGGCGATGGGGCGGGTGAGGATGTTCATTGGGAAGATAAGTGGGGATGCACGACTAGCTCTCGCCTCCGCGAAAGTCGAGCGGACGAATCGCGCGCTAGGGCCTACGGCCACTCGATCGTCCGCACCGCCGCGCGCAACCTCGCCTCCGTCTCCGCCAATCGCTCCGGCGTCGCGAGAAAACGCTGCTCCACGATCGCCGCGATCACCTCCTGGTGCGTCCGCGCATCGAAATGCACCGTGTCCGTGTATCGGCTGAAATCCTGAACCGCCGGCATGCCTTGCAAGTCATGCAGCCGCACATTCGCCCACAGTTCGACCCCGCGTGCCACCATTTCCTTCCACCGAAATTCATGGTCGAAAGCAGCCGGTGCCGTCCGTGACATCAGCGCCTGATACGCCGCCGAAACGGGCGGGAAAAACAAATCGAATTCCACCTCTGGATGCGCCTGCACCAGCGGTAAAACGTTTGCCTCAAAACTCGCCTGAGTCAGCGGTGCTGCAAACTCCTCCGGGTGCAGCGCAAACACAGATTTGCCCGACGTCAGCGCGCGATGAAAAGCCGTCCGCACCGCCTCCACACTGGGTTGGCGTCGATGGTGCGCCGCGCTCAGTGACTCCAGCGACTGCTGGGGATACCGCCCGCTGAGGACGCGCAATGTGCTCTTCGTAGCGTCGAGATTCAGCAGATAGTGCGGCACCTCATTCCATGGGTTGGCGTCGTAAAAATAGGCGGGAAAGGTGCCGTCGAAATCCGACACCCAGTCCGCTCGTCCGCGGAAGAATTCGTAGTTCAAATCCCACATCACGCGCCGCACCCTCCCAGTGGCCAAAGCTACCCGGAGCAGCAGCGATTGCTCGTGCGCAGACGCGCCCGCCATCGCCAGATTCAGCGTTTTAGGGCTCAGTTGCTCCCGGAGCATTCCCGGATCAAAACCCAGCGAAACGGATGTGCCGAGAATCAGGGTGTCGTAGTCCGCGTGCTTCGCGAGCCCCGGATATTGAAAGCGCGCCTGCTGCGAAAACCACGGTGGGTAGCTCGCCTGGCGGTAGAATTGCAGCGGATCGACGCGCCAATTCACCCACGCGATCAACGCCGCCAAACCGACGGCCAGCACTGCGGTCACCGCGAGAAATCTCACCGGGGAAATCGGCTTCATCGCTCAGAACTGGAAGTAGAGAAACTCGGTCATGCGCGACAGATGCAGCACCGCGAAGACAAACAATCCCGCGACCAGTGCGGCCGTCAGCGGCGTCAATTTCCAACGCGACGGCGGGACATTGGCTGTGGCTTTCACCGGCTCAGCGAGCCGAAAAATCTCATTCGTGTTCGGTGCGAAAAGCGCCATCGCCCCGCTGATGGCAATCATGGCGAGGCCCGAACCCGGCAAGCTTCCTAAGCCACCCACGCCGTGCAGCCCCGCCATCCCGGCGAGCAATTCCAAAGCATCGTGGGCCGAAGCCGACCGAAAAAATACCCAAGCCACGATCACTGCCGCGAGAGTGAGACCCCGCCCTGCACCGCCCGCCCACGCCTCATTCTTCCATTTTGCTCCGAGCGTGAGATGCAGCCACGCGTGATTGATCACGAGGTAGATTCCATGCAGTCCGCCCCAAATCACGAAGGTCCATCCCGCTCCGTGCCACAGTCCTCCGAGCAGCATCGTCACCAGCAAATTCGTGTAGCGCCGGGCCGGGCCTTTCCGGTTTCCTCCGAGCGGGATGTAGACGTGATCGCGCAAAAACGTGGAAAGCGTGATGTGCCAGCGCCGCCAGAAATCGATGATGTCGCGCGCCTTGTAAGGCGAGTCGAAGTTCTGCGGAAACGCCACGTTGAACATCCGCCCCAGCCCGATCGCCATATCGGAGTATCCCGAGAAATCGAAGTAGAGTTGCAGCGTGTAAGCCAGCGCCCCCGCCCATGCCACCGCCGCGCCCGGTTCCGCGCTGCCAAAGACAGCCCCGGCCACCGGCGAAAGCGCGTCCGCGATTACCACCTTTTTTGCCAACCCAACCACAAACAGCGAAAGCCCGCGCGCAAAATGGTCCGCGTTGAACCGCCACGTTTCCGGTCGCGCAAACTGCGGCATCAGGCTCCGATAAAGCACGATCGGACCGGCGATGAGATGCGGGAAGAAACTGACGAATAGAACGTACCAGCGGAAGTTGTATTCCTTCGTCACCCCGTGCCACGCGTCGACGAGGTAAGCGATCTGCGTGAAGGTGAAAAAGGAGATCGCCAGTGGCAGCGCGATCACCCCGGGATGCCAGTGCGTGCCGAGCAGCGCGTTGGCATTCGCGGCGAAAAAGCCCGCGTATTTGAACCACGCGAGGACCGCAAGATTCACGCTCACTCCGCCAACCAGAAACGCCCGCGCACGCTTGATTGCACCCCTTCCGCGCGCCGCGCTGATCCAGACCCCGAGTAGATAATTTCCCCAGATTGAGCCAATGATCAGTGCGAGATATTTTGGGCTCCACGGCGCGTTTTCGCCCGCCGGATTCCACCACGCGTAGAAGAAAAGTGAGGCGACGCTTAGCCACACCGACGCCGTCCGCTTCCATCCCAGAGAGCCGAGCAGGAAGAAGCCGAGCAGCGTGACCGGCAGGAACGCGAAGATGAAAATGTAGCTGTTGAAAAGCACGAGATCGAGCGAGCGACGTGGCTGCCACGGAGAAGCAGGAAAACTGCAGATCTGGAAAGCAATTCGAGGCTTCCTCCTCCTACGTTCTTCCCGCCCTCCCGCCCTCCCGATCAGATTTTTCCTCCGGTTGCTTCGGTTGCAAACTGCCGCGCGCGGCACGACGTTGCCTGCCTTTTTTCGTGAAAAAGCCGTTGCTCCAAATCGTCGCCGCTCCTGATGTCATCGAGATCCGCGGCGCGCGGCAGAACAATCTCAAGGGCATCGATCTCGATCTGCCGCTCGGGCAAGCTGAACGTCATCACCGGGCCGAGCGGCAGCGGGAAATCGTAGCCTCGCCTTCGACACGATCTACGCCGAGGGCCAGCGCCGCTACGTCGAGACGTTCTCGCCCTACACGCGGCAGTTCCTCGACCGGATGGACAAGCCGAAGGTGGATGAAATCCGCGGCATCCCGCCGGCCATCGCCATCGAGCAGGCGAACCCGGTGAAGAGCACGCGCTCGACGGTCGGCACGATCACGGAGATCAACGACTACCTGAAGCTGCTCTTCCCGCGCGTGGTCGCACGCGCTCTGCCCGGCGTGCCAGCGCGAGATCCGCCCCGAGACGGCGAAGTCGATCGTCGAGCAGGTCTTCGCCGCAGCACGCCGGCGAGACGCTGCTCGTCACCTTCGGCGTGCCGGTGCCGGCCGAAGACGGAGCCGGCGGAGTTCTTCGCCTTCCTCCAGCAGCAGGGCTATCTCCGCGTCGTGGCTCGACGGCGACGATCCATCGCATCGACGAGCCGCCGACGGTCAAGCGCCTGCCCGCCGTCGTGCCGGTCATCCAGGATCGCGTCACGGTCGACGCGACGAAAACCGCTCGCGCCTCACCGAGGCCGTCGAGACCGCGCTGCGTTTCGGCAAAGGCAAGGTCGCCTTCATCCTGCAGCCGCACGTCCACGTCAGCCTCTCCGTTCAGCACCGGCTGGCACTGCGCGCATTGCGACCTCGACATCACGCCGCCGTCGCCGGGGCTGTTCAGCTTCAACAATCCGCTCGGCGCGTGTCCGACGCTGCCGCGGCTTCGGGCGCACCATCGCGATCGATCTGCGAGCGCGCGATTCCCGACCGCGCGGCTGAGCATCGCGCAGCGGCGCGGTGAAGCCGTTCCAGACGGAGAACGGGCGCGAGTGCCAGCGCGACCTGCATGCGCTGCGCGGCGGCGCGCGAGGTCGATGTGAACGTGCCCGTTCGACGAGCTGCCGAAGGCCGACCAGGACTGGGTGCTCTACGGCGAGCGACCCGGCGCGAAGCGGCGAGGAGCTGTGGCAGGAAGGGCTGTGGTATGGCGTGAAGGGCTTCTTCGACTGGCTCGAGATCGAAGAGCTTACAAGATGCACGTCCGCGTGCTGCTCAGCCGCTACCGCACCTACACCGACGTGCCCGGACTGCCACGGCGGCCGCTATCCAGCCGGCGACGCTCAATTTCCGCTTCGCCGGCAAGACGCTGCCGGAGCTGATGGCGCATGCCGGTCGGCCGATCTGCTCGCGGTATCGCGCGATCGCACGAAGGCCGGCGCTGGATGATCACGCACGACCGCGATGCTGCTCGGACGAAGTCGCCTCGCGCCTGCGCTATCTCGTGCGAAGTCGGGCTCGGCTACCTCATCGCTCGACCGCCCGACGCGCACGCTCAGCGGCGGCGAAGTCGAGCGCGTGAATCTCACGACCTGCCTCGGCGCGTCGCTGGTGAACACGCTCTTCGTCCTCGACGAGCCGAGCATCGGCCTGCATCCGCGCGACACCGGCCGGCTCATCCGCGTGATGCAGCAACTTCCGCGACAAGGGCAACACGCTGCTCGTCGTCGAGCACGAGGAGGCCGTGATCCGCGCGGCCGACAATCTGATCGAGATCGGCCCCGGCCGCGGCGAAGCCGGCGGCGAGCTGGTCTTCAACGGCCCGCTGCGAGCGCTCTGCGAACGGCAGCGCGGCTCGCTGACCGGCGGACTATCTCGCCGGGCGCGAAGTCGATCCCCGTGCCCGCGAAACGCGCCGGCAAGCCGCGCGGCTGGCATTCACGTCGAAGGCGCGCGCGAGCACAATCTGCGCGGCATCGACGTCGAGTTTCCGCTCGGCGTTTTCGCCTGCGTCACCGGCGTCTCCGGCTCCGGCAAAAGCACGCTCGTCCACGACGTGCTCTACCGGAATCTGCTCGCCGCGCAAAGGGTCTCGCGACCGAGGAAGCGCCGGGCGCGTGCAAGCGAGATCGCCGGCGCGCGACAAGATCGAGCAGGTCGTGATGGTCGATCAGTCGCCGCTCGCGCGCACGCCGCGCTCCAGCCCGGCGCTTTATCTCGGCGTCTTCGACGCCATCCGCGAGCTCTTCGCCGAGCACGCCCGACGCCGTCGGCGCAGGGCCTCACGGCCGAGCGCGTTCTCCTTCAACTCCGGCGACGGGCCGCTGCGAGCGCTGCGGCGGCAACGGCTTCGAGAAAGATCGAGATGCAGTTTCTCAGCGACGTCTTCGTGCGCTGCCCGGAGTGCGAGGGCAAGCGCTACCAGCCGCACATCCTCGAGATCCAGCTCGACGGAAAATCGATCCACGACGTGCTCGAGATGACCGTCAGCGAGGCGATCGCATTCTTCACCAAACTCGGCGCGACGAAAATCGCGCGGCCCGCTCGCGCGTGCTCGCGGAGGTCGGCCTCGGCTACCTCACGCTCGGCCAGCCGCTGAACGTCCTCTCCGGCGGCGAATCGCAGCGGCTGAAGCTCGTCGAGCGGCTCACCGAACAAGAGCGAAACGAACTGCGCTGCTGATCTTCGACGAGCCGACGACCGGCCTGCATTTCGACGACGTCGCGCTGCTCGTCCGCGTCTTCGACCGGCTCGTGGAGCAAGGCCACAGCGCTGCTCGTGATCGAGCACAATCTCGAGGTCATCAAGTGCGCCGACTACGTCATCGACCTCGGCCCGGAGGCCGGCGCGGCGGGCGGCGCTGGTCGTCGCGGCGGGCACGCCGGAGGAAGTCGCGGCGTGTCGAGGCGTCGCACACGGGGCGGTTTCTGCGCGGAGGTTCTCGGGACACGGCAGCGCGACCACGTCGACTCCGATTCGACGATGAGACGCTCGCGCGTCGGCGGAAGACGCGCCGCCGAGTAGCCGGACGACCCACGAACTCCGCAACCAGCATCTCCATCCGCGGCGCGCGGGAGCACAATCTGAAGAACATCTCGCTCGCGATCCCGCGCGATCAGATGGTCATCATCACCGGGCTGAGCGGCTCGGGGAAATCGACGCTCGCGTTCGACATGCTCTTCGCCGAAGGGCAGCGGCGCTTTCTCGATTCGCATGTCGGCGTACGCGCGGCAGTTCGTCGAGCAGCTCGAGAAGCCGGATGTGGACTTCATCTCCGGGCTGCCGCCGACGCGTCGCCATCGAGCAGCGGATCACGCGCGGCGGCGGCAAATCGACGGTCGCGACGGTCACCGAGGTCTATCATTTCCTGCGCCTGCTCTTCGCGAAGCTCGGCACGCAGTTTTGCCCGAAGTGCGATGTGCCGGTGGAAAAGCAGACGCTCGCCGCGGTGACGAAGAAGGCCGAGGCGCTCGCGCGAAAAGGGCCGCATCCGCGTGCTCGCGCCGCTCGATCAAGGCGCGCAAAGGTTTCCACACCGAGGTCGCGCGAATGGGCGGAGCGGCAGGGCTTCGAGGAGCTGCTCGTCGATGGCAAATTCGTGCGCGCCGAGCGCTTCGAAAGCTGGAGCGCTTCCGCGAGCACACCATCGACGTGCTGGTCGGCGAGCGCACGTCGCACGGCGCGCGTGCAGCGCGCTGGTGAAGCGCGCGCTCGAGATCGGCAAGGGCACCGCGCAGCTGCTCGATCGCGAAGAACGCGTCGCACGTCGCTGAGCACGGAGATGAGCTGCCCCGGCTGCGGCGACTCCTTCGAGGAGCTCGATCCGCGGCTCTTCTCCTTCAACTCGCCGCACGGCTGGTGCGCGGAGTGCCACGGCTTCGGCGAGGTCTGGAAGGCGTGCAGTCAATCCGCGGCTCGAATCCGCAGATCGAGATCGAGATGGACGCAGGAGCGGCAGCACGAGTGGCTCGACGAAGGCGAGGCGCGAGCCGTGCCCGAGCTGCGCCGGCGCGCGGCTGAATGAGATCGCCCGGCACGTGCGCGTGCAGGGCCGCGACGATCGATGAGATCGCCGGCGCTGCCCGTCGCGCGATGCGCTCGCGTGGCTGCGCGAAGCTGAAGTTCACCGGCAGCGCACGAACATCATCGCCGCAGACATCGTGCCGGAGATCGCGCAGCGCCTGCACTTCATGGGCAAGGTCGGCCTCGATTACCTCGCGCTCGACCGCTCGGCGAAGACGCTCAGCGGCGGCGAATCGCAGCGCATCCGCCTCGCGGCGCAGCTCGGCTCGAATCTGCGCGGCGTCCTCTACGTGCTCGATGAGCCGACCATCGGCCTGCACGCGCGCGACAATGCCGCGCTGCTCGACACGCTCGACGCCCTCAAGGCGCAAGGGCAACTCGCTCGTCATCGTCGAGCACGACGAGGACACGATGCGGCGCGCCGACACGATCATCGATCTCGGCCCCGGCGCGGGCTCGCGCGGCGGCGAGGTCGTGGCGCAGGGGACGCTCGCGGAGATTCAGAATCATGCGAGCGCTCCGCGACCGGGCGCATGCTTGCGCGAGCCGCTGCAGCATCCGACGCGCGGCGCGCGCCGCCCGCTCGACGACGTCGACCCGCTGGCTCGAAGTGCAGCGGCGCGCGCGCTGCACAATCTCAAGAACGTCGACGTGCGCTTCCCGGTCGGCCGGCTCACCGTGCTCACCGGCATTTCCGGCTCCGGCAAAAGCACGCTCATGCGCGGCGTGCTGAAGCCGCGCGCCGCGAAGCGCTGCGCGCCGACGCAAGCACGCCGAAGAAGCGCAGCAGTCGCGCAGCGACAGCCCTGGCAGCCGACGCATCGCGGCGGCGTCGGAGCCATCATCGAGGCGGTTTACGAGGTCGACCAATCGCCGATCGGCAAGACCTCGCGCTCGACGCCCGGCGACCTACATCAAGGTCTTCGACGAAATCCGCGCGCTCTTCGCGCAGATGCCGCTCGCCCGGATGCGCGGCTACACCGCGAGCCGCTTTTCCTTCAACACCGAGGGCGGCCGCTGCGAGACCTGCACGGGCCAGGGCGTGATCAAGGTCGAGATGAACTTCCTGCCGACGAGCTACGTGCCCGTGCACGGACTGCCACGGCCAGCGCTACAACGCCGCCACGCTCGAGGTGCTCTACAACGAGCAGCAGCATCGGCGACGTGATGCAGATGACGCTCGACGAGGCCGCCGAGTTCTTCGCCGCGCACCCGAAGATCCACCGCCCGCTCGCGCTGCTCTGCGACACCGGCCTCGGCTACCTGCAACTCGGCCAGCCCAGCCCCACGCTCAGCGGCGGCGAAGCGCAGCGGCTCAAGCTCGTCAGCCGAACTGCACCCGCGGCTCGGCCGCACCGACACCGCGCGCATGCGGCAGAATCGCGAGCCGCAAATCGCACGCTCTACCTGCTCGAGGAGCCGACCATCGGCCTGCACATGGCCGACGTCGCGCGAGCTCCTCGACGTGCTCCACCGCCTCGTCGATGACGGCCACACCGTCGTCGTCATCGAGCACCACCTCAGCCTCATCGCCGAGGCCGACTACGTCGTCGACATCGGCCCCGAAGCCGGCGCAGCCGGCGGCGAAATCGTCGCCTGCGGCACGCCGGAGGAGGTTCGCCAAAGCAAAAGCACCCGCACCGCGCCGTTTCTGCGCGAGGTGCTGGCGCCCACCGAGCGAGGATTGCTCGCCTCCCTCCGCTCCGAAAACTAGATGTGGCCTCGGCGCGCGGACCGAGCGTCTCCGGGGACCAAGGGCGTTCCAATGTGGACTTTCGGAACTGAGGAACGAACGCCCCCGGCCAGAGCTGGGCTTCCCCCCGGTCAGGACGTAGTTTTCGCCTGAGCCCGCGGTTAGGACGATCTCCACCGAGGCGGCGGACTTTTACTCGAAATAGGTATCCTCGTGGGCGTAGGGCGGGGCGCAGGCGCAGAGGAAGCGGAGGTCAGAGGTGGCGGTGATGGTGTGCCAGGCGCCGGGGGGGATGAGGATGGCGTCGCCGGGGCGGACTTCGCGGCGGGTGCCATCGAGCTCCATCTCGCCGGTGCCGCTGAGGAGGAAGTAGATTTCTTCACTGAGCCGATGGTGATGCCGCGTGGTGGAGGCGCCGGCGGGGAGGGTGGCCTCGGCGAGGCTCTGGTGGGCGACAGGGGCGTTGCTGCGATCGAGGATGCTGCGGATGGTGGAGCCGTCGACGGTGGTGAAGGGGGTCTGCTGGTCGATGGGGCGGATGGTCATCGCGCGGGGGCTAGAGTCGGAAGTAGGCGGGCTCGTGACCGGGCTTCCATTTGATATTGCAGCCGATGCTCGGGGACTGGTCGGGGCTGACGGGGCGGCCAGCGAGGAGGGCCTGGAGGGCGGCGCGGAGGTGCTGGCCGGTGGGGTCGCCTTTTCTAGGACGGGATTCATCGAGCTGGCCGCGATAGACGAGGGGGCGGTCGGGGTCGAAGAGGAAGAAGTCCGGCGTGCAGGCGGCGGTGTACGCGCGGGCGACGGCCTGGATTTCGTCGAAGAGAATCGGGAAGGGGAAGTTGGAGAGGCGCGCCATCTCAGCCGTCGGCGCGGGGGCGTCCTGCGGGTAGGCGGCGGTGTCATTCGAGGTGATGCCGACGATGGCGACGCTCTGGTCGGCGAAGTCGCGGGCGAGGCGGACGAGCTCGGGTGCGACATGGACGACGTAGGGGCAGTGGGCGCAGAGGAAGATGACGAGGAGGGCGCGCTTTTCCGCAAAGTCGGCGAGGGCGACGGTTTGGCCGCTGGCGACGTCGGGGAGGGCGAAGTCGGGCGCGGGTGTGCCGAGAGGGAGCATGGTGGAGGAGACGGACATGGTGTGGTGTGGGTTTGAGGCTGGCGGGCGTTGGGGGACGGAGGAGAACGGTTCAGCTCCAACGAAGGTGGAGAGGAGATTGCGTGCAAGGCAATGCGGGGGAGGGGCACTTTGGAAGTTGAATGTTGGGCGTTGAACGTTGGAAAGTTGCGGCTCCCGAAGGAATACTCCGGCGACGGGGTCCCGGTCTTTTTCTCGACGCTCCACTTTTATCTCTCCCGCAAAATGCCGACGCTGCTGAAACTCTCGTGTCCCGACCGCGTGGGGCTGCTGGCGCAGTTGTCGGGCTTCGTGGCGGCGAGCGGGGGGAATCTGCTGGAGGTGCATCAGTTCACGGACTCGCAGGCGGGCTGGTTTTTCACGCGGATGGCGATCGAGACGGAGACGCTGGGGCTCGGGCTGGGGGAGCTGCGGGAGAAGTTCGCGCCGGTGGGCGCCGAGCTGGGGGCAGAGTGGACGATCCGCGCCGCGGAGACGCCGATGCGGGTGATCTTGATGGTGAGCAAGCTGGGGCACTGTCTGGCGGATTTGCTGTGGCGATGGCGCTCGGGGGAGCTGGCGTTTGCGATCGCTGGGGTGGTGTCGAATCACGAGGACTTGCGCCCGCTGGTGGAGCGCGAGGGGCTGGCGTTTCGGCACGTGGAGATGCGCGGGAGGAAGGAGGCGGCGTTTGGGGAGATCGGGGCGTTTTTCCACGAGGTGCAGCCGGATCTGGTGGTGCTGGCGAGGTTCATGCAGATCCTGCCGGGGGAGCTGTGTGGGGAGTTCCACGGGAAGATCATGAACATTCACCACTCGTTCCTGCCGTCGTTCGAAGGAGCGAACCCGTATCAGCGCGCCTACGAGCGCGGGGTGAAGCTCATCGGGGCGACGTGCCACTACGCGACCGCGGAGCTCGATGCCGGGCCGATTATCGACCAGGAAGTGATCCGGGTGGAGCATTTCCACACGCCTGAGGATCTGGTGCGGATCGGGCGGGATTGCGAACGGCTGGCGCTGGCGCGGAGCGTGCGTTGGCACCTCGACGACCGGGTGCTGATGCACGGGAACCGGGCGATCGTGTTCCGGGACTGACTCGTGCAGACCGGACGAAGGGCGTGATAAAAATAATTCTATTGGCGCTTGAACAGTCTGAACCGACGGCGATAGTGCCCTTCACGCTACCCTCGGAATGAAACGCTTTTCTCTGTTCAATTCCTCACGCCCTGCGTCCGTCACCGCGGCCTTGGCGGTGATGCTGGCACCGTGGGCCAACGCTGCCCCGATGCTGCGGGTGATCAACACGGACGCCGACACGGAGGTGGCGGACTCAATCACTCAGGTGCCGGCGCTGATTCCCGTGGCGAAGGCGCTCATTTATCCGATCAGCGCCTACTCGGATGCCGGCAAGCCGCTGGACATCTCGGTGAAGAGCAGCAATCCGAAGATCATGGCACGGGTGCGGACGGGCAATCCGCTCCTGAAGATGACCGTTTCCCACGCGGCCGGGGACGATCCCGTAGCTGATCCCGCCTACACGGGGACGATGGTGTTCCAGCTTTTTCGGGACTGGACGCCAATCACCACAGGCTTCATTGGCGGATTCGCGCAGGCAGGGTTTTACGACAACGTGATCTTTCACCGCCTCGCGAACCTGACCGCCGGCAGTGCGTCGGAGAGCTTCATTTATCAGGGCGGCAATCGTGGGAGTCTGCCGGGCTTCAACTTTGAAAACGAGTTCAAGGCGCCGCTAATCTTCTCCGGACGCGGGCAGCTCGCGATGGCGAATGCGGGGGACGATCAAACGACGTTCAGCGGCACGAACAGCTCGCAATTTTTCATCACGCAAGGAAATGAGGCGACGACCGTGGGTGGCAGCGTGCTGCCCGGCGGACCGCGGCATCTCGATTTCAATCACACGATCTTTGCGCAGCTCACGCACGGGTGGGATGTGCTGGAAAAGCTGCGAAATACGCCGCGGACGAACGATGCGCCGCAGAAAAATGTGGTGATTACTTCGACCGAAGTGGTGGCGCAATATCAGACCGAGCCGGACGTCAATGGGATGTCGCGTCTGCTGAGTGACGCGCATCTGGTGCTGACTGCCACCGCGCCGGGGACGGCGACGATTACCGTGACGGCGAAGGACGGGACAGGGACGGTGAGCAAAACTTTCACGGCGACAGCGTTTGAGGACACGGTGAATTCGCCGCCTTTCATCGATCGCCCGATCGCAAATGCCGCAGGTCCGGCCAACGTGATTTTCACTCTGCCGCTGCCAGCAACCACGGATCTCGAGTTTGACTACCCAATCCTCCGCAGTGGGTTGATCGATTCCACGCCGCGTGCAGCCAGCGATCAACCGGGGAATTACGTGCGTGTGCTCGGCAATCCCGGCTACGTCGGGCCGGTGAAAATGGCCTTCGGCCTGACGCAATTCGACCCGAGCTACCGCGGGACGATCGACGGCCCAGCACGGGACTTCGACGATCGCGCGGCGATCCAGATTGGCATCGGCGACTCCCCGTTTGTGCTCAATCCCGTCGAACTGACCGCGCAGCCCAGTGCCCCGTTGACGAATGTGATCGTCGCGACGCTGGTGGATTCCAATCCTGGCGGATTGGGCGTCAGCGGTTTTGCGGCACCGCAGATCAATTGGGGTGACGGGACGGCCCCGAGCAGCGGCAGCTTCGGTGAGGATTTTTCCACTCCGTCGTTTGGCGCCAAGGCGGTTCGCGGCACCCACACTTACGCGAAAGAAGGCGTTTACACGGTGACTGTCACGCTCGCGCGGACGAAGGGCTATTTGACCACCGCTCGGAGCACGGTGGTGGTGAGCGCGAAAGACGTGAAGGCAATGGGTGAGACGCTCGACATTCGTGGCGCGCGGGTGGCCAATCGCGTCGTGGCGACCTTCACCGACGCGAATCCGGTGGCAGCGAGGCTTTATTCCCCAACGATCGATTGGGGCGACGGCGTGACGTCGCCCGGGACGGTCAAAGCCGCCGGGACGGGAAAGTTTGCGGTGCTCGGCACACACACCTATGCCGACCCCGAAGAGTTTTCAGTCTCGGTTCGCGTGCACAAAACGGGCGATGCCGCGGCGCTGGATGCGATCGCTTGGAGCCGGGTGAAGCTGAGTAAATTCAACGGGCAGGAGCATCTGCCACCGTTCGCTCAGGCGCATTTGATCGGGGAAATCTCGTCGCTTGCCTCGAACATCCCTGACCCCTCCAATCCGAACAGCACCCTCCCCAAGCCCGTCCGCGTGACCTCCGGTTCAGGGGCTTCGAGCCAGACCTACTTCACTGTTTCGGTGCTCGTGTTGAACAGCGGCAACCTTTCGTCGCGGCCCGGCAATCTCCGTCTTTACCTGTCTCGCGACCGCGTGCTCAACACCGCGGATGAGGTTGGAAATCCCCGCGACATCCCTCTGCTCATCGGCAGCGCCAAGCTCGCGCAGACGCCGATCGCCGGACTCAGGCCGGGCGCGTCGGTGCGCTACACGTTCGATGCCGGCGGCTTCGATACGCGGCTGCGCGCGCCGCTCGGCGAGACCGGCACGGGTCTGAATTTACTCGCGCATCTCGATTACTCCGACCGCATCGCCGACTTCGAGCCGATCGTCCGCGATATCGTCATCGGGCCGTTCAACGGCATCTCGGTCACGCCGCAGGCGGTCGTCACCACCGAGCAGGGCGGGCAGGCGAGCTTCAGTGTTTCGATCGATCAGGCGCCTGCGGAGGGGACGGTGCTTGTTCTCCAAATCGCCAGCTCGAACACCAGCGCCGGAACGGTCTCGCCCAGTTCGATCACCTTTACCTCCGCCGACTGGCAGACGCCGCGGCAGGTCTTCGTGACCGGCGTGGACAATAGCGCGCCCAGCGGCAACACCGCCTACACGGTCCGTCTCACCGTCGATCAATTTGCGACGACCGACGGGCGCTTCCTGCAACTCGACCCGGCGGATGTATCAGTCACGAATCTGGACGACGAGTCGAAGGTGATCGTCTCACCGACAACAATCACGACCGCCGAGTCGGGCACAACCGCAAGCTTCTCCGTCCGGCTGGAAAAAGCGCCTCCCGCCGGTGTGGACGTGACCATCCCCATCACGAGCAATGACCTGACCGAAGGCACAGTGAGCCCCGCGACGCTGACCTTCAATTCGACGAATTTCAGCGTCCCGCAGGCCGTCACGGTCACGGGCGTCAATGACACGATCAAGGACGGCAACGTCGCTTACAAAATCAGCGTTGGGCCGAGCCAGAGCACGGAGCCGCGTTTCAATGGCGCGAAAGGTGCAGACGTGACGGTTACCAACGCCGACAACGACTAGACCCCATGTCGAAACGCGAAAGCTTTCTCCTTAAAATCTGGCGCAAACTGCGGCGTCAACGCCCGCAGGCAGCGCGGGAGCGTGTCCGGGCCAAACTGCCGCGGGTGCCCGTCTCCACGCTCGAGCCCCTCGAAGGGCGCATCGCCCCGGCGGCGGTGATCAACCCGATGACCATCACCTTCACTGATCTCGACGGCGACCTCGTCACGGTGAAACTGACGAAAGCTTTTGGCGCGACCGGGAGTGACCTGACGACCGCGGCGAGCGCGATTTTCAAATTCGCCGATGCCTCCGGGAACACTTCGCCGTTCGGCGATAGCGGACCGCAGCAGCTTCAGTTGATCAATTTGCAGAGCGCCGGGACGGTCGGCGGCGTGAGTGTCATGAACGGGACGTCGATCACCGTGACGGCGACGCCGGTCACCGGCTCGATTACGCCCGGCAACGACGTTACGACTGTCGGCGCGATTCAGGCGGGCGGGATCGCGCTCGGAGCGGTCAGCATTGACGGCGACCTCGGGCAAATCGACGCAGGCGGAAGTTCCAGCACGACCGCGATTAAATCGCTCAGCGCCAAATCAATCGGCGCCGCGACGACGATTACGCAGCTCGGCGTGCCCAGTTTCGAGAGCCTGATCGTCGGCGGACTCGGCTCGCTGAGCGTCGAGGGCGAAACCAATGGCTTCGTCCACGTCGTGAATCGAGTGGATTCTTTCAATCAAATCCGCGCCGCCGGAAACATCGGAAAGATCAACATCGGCGGCTCCCTCGCGGGAGTCGTGGACCCAACGAGCGGATTGCTCGGCTCGGTCCAGGCGGATGCGAACATCGGTGCCGTCAAAATCGGTGGCTCACTTTCCGGCGGCGGCGGCGACCTCTCCGGTTCGCTGGTCGCGCTGAACGGCAAAATTGCCAGCATCTCGATTGGCGGCTACGGCACGCCGGGCGGTGTGACCGGCGGCGATGGGCAAAACAGCGGCATCATTTACGCCGGAGCGAGCATCGGCGCGGTGACGATCACGGGCGACCTGACTGGCGGTTCGAAGACCGCGACTGGCTCCATCCGAGCCGGAACAAATCTCGGAGCGGTTAAAATTCTCGGCGACATCACCGGTGGCGTCGGCTCCAACAGCGGCTGGATCAACGCTGGCGGCAACATCGCAAGCATCACCCTGGGTGATTCCACCGCCGACGACTTGAAGGGCGGCACGGGCACTTCGAGCGGCTTGATCTCCGCCGGCGGCACGGTCGGCGCGGTGAAAATTGCCGGCAATGTCGTCGGCGACGGTCTGAGTTCAGGCGGGATCACTGCGGGCGGAAAACTCACCTCCGTGACCATCGGTGGCTCGCTTTTCGGCGGACTCAACACCGACGGCACCAGCGACGGCAGCGGCGTCATCGCTGCCTCAGGAGACCTCGGCACGGTCAAAATCGGCGGAGACATGAAGGGCGGCGGCGGCGCTTATTCGGGCATGATCAACGCGACCGGCAAGTTCTCGAGTTTGACCATCGGAGGTCAGCTTGTCGGCGGCGTGGGCGCGAACAGCGGCGTCGTTTTCAGCAGCACAAACCCCGACGTCGCGCACGATTTCGGCAAGCTCGTCATCAGTCAGGGCATCGTGGGCGGCCGCGGTCCGAACTCCGGTTCCGTGATCGCTGACGGACGGCTTTTGAACGTTACCGTCGGCAGTGTGCCGCCCGCTTCGGCTGGCGCGGCGACGGTGGCTGTGCAGGGCGGGACGAACACTTTCTCCGGCTCGATTCTCAGCCATTTCAGCATTGGCACGGTGAAGATCACCGGCGATCTCGTCGGCGGCAGCGCCGCGAATTCCGGCTCGATTCAAGCCGTCGGCAACCTCGCAAACGTCACCGTGCTCGGCTCGCTCCATGGCAGCGCCGGCGATTTCAGCGGCACGATCCTCAGCCAGGACGAGCGAACGGCGGACGGTCCCAAGCCGGGGAATATCGGCCGCATTTCCGTGACCGGCACCATCGGCGGCGGCAGTGGCTACCATGCGGGTGCGATCGACGCGCAAGGAAACATCGCGAGCGCGACCGTGGGCTCGATCAGCGCCGGAGGCACGATCTTCGCCGGCTCCAGTCTCGAAAACGCTGGCTCCGCGAAGCTGATCAACGTCCTCGGTGGATTCGCCGGCGGTGGCATCGAAGTCGACGGCACGCTCACGACGCTGAAGGTCAAGGGCGACGTGACGGGCAGCGCGGTCCGGGCAGCCGATTCCATCCGCTCGCTCACGGTCGGCGGCAACCTCGACGACTCACTCATCTCCGCTCGCGGCCAAGCCGTTGCGTCGCGCAGCGCTGATGTCGCGATCGGTTCACTGACCATTGGCGGTCGGGCGGAGACAACCGGAAATGTGAGCGGTTCGCAAATCCTCGCCGGCTACGATCTCGACGGCGTCGCGGTCAATCCACACGCGCAGATCGGCAGCGTGAAAGTGACGCACGACTGGACCGCCAGCAGCCTCATCGCAGGCATCGTGGACGCCAACTCCGACGGTTTCGGTGGCGGAGACGACGAGCTGATTCCGCTCGTCGAGGGCGACACCTCGACCGTCATTTCCAAAATCGCGTCGATCACCATCGGCGGCACCGTCAGCGGCACGCCGGAAGGCGTGAATCCAAATGACACTTTTGGCTTCGAAGCGCAGCAAATCGGGAAGTTTAAAAGCGCCGCGGGGTCGCTCGCCCTGACCGCCCTCCCGGGACAGTCCTTCACCCTCGACAGCGACACTTTTCTCCGTGAAATCGAGGCGGTCTTGGCAACCGGCAGCAATGGCGTGACCAAAACTGGCGCGGGCACCTTGAGCCTTAGCGGGAATTCCCCCGGCGAAGGAACGATCATCACGGACGGTTCCATTTTGAATCTCGGTGGCGGCACTCCGCCGTCGTTGATCCTCCCGAACGCGGTCACGCCCACGACCGGGATCATCACTACCCCGGCAGTTGGCTCGACCGTGATTTCACCGACCGAAATTCCGAACCTGACTTTGCCCGTCGATTCCGACGACGAGCCTCGCTGAACGGATCCCCGGACCGCACAGTTGCGCCCCTCTTCGCTTCGAAACTCCCTGCCCTCCATGATCCGCTCCCGCGTCTTCCCACCCTCCATCGAGCCTCTCGAATCGCGCATCGCTCCGGCCGCCGTGCTGACGCATCCGCTCGCGGACATCAGCAGTGGCACTGTCGTGGACCTTTCGCACCTGCTCGATCCCGGTCCAGCACGCACGCAGGTCACTTTCACGACAAATTTCGACGTGGATTCGACTACCCCGGGACTGCAGGCGGGCCTCATTACAATCGAGCTTTACGACGATCTCGCGCCGCGCACCGTCGCGAATTTCCTGAGTTACGTGAACACGCTCAACGTCCGCGGTGACTACGACGATACGTTCATCCACCGCATTTTTGACTTCGGTACCGGCTCCGACGCCGGCATCGACATCATCCAGGGCGGCGGCTTCGAGACCGACGCGCTCCAGACACACATTCCGACCGGTCCGACCGTCGTGAACGAGTACCGCAATGACCTGCCGAACGAGCGCGGCACGATCGCGATGGCCAAACTCGGCGGCGATCCGAACTCCGCGACAAGCGAGTGGTTCTTCAACGTCACCAACAATTCGACGATTCTCGGCGCGGCTAACAACGGCGGGTTTGCAGTCTTCGGCCACGTCATTTCCGGGCTCAGCGTGCTCGATAAAATCGCGCTCGCTTCGAAAACCAATCTCGGTGGTGCGCTCACCGATCTCCCGGTGCAGAAGCTCGCCAGCGGTGCGGAAGTGACACCGGCGAACCTTATTTCTTTCACCGACGTGAAGGTCGTGCCAGGTCCGAAAGGCGATGTCACGGGCACCACCTTCGAGGTGATCAGCGTAACCGATTTCAACGACCCGGCGCATCCCGCCACCGATCTCCTGACCGCAACCGTCGTCGGCTCCGATCTGAATCTCACCTATTCCGCTACCAAAAGCGGTGTCGCCACCGTGAAGATTCGCGCGACGCAGAACGGTTCGAGCGTGGAGGATGAATTCAACGTCACAGTGAAGCCGAATCTTCACGCCGACATCACCGCCGATGGGCTCTCAAATCTGATCCTGCCAGGGTCGTCGGGGAACGTCAGCGTGCAGGTCTCGAACAACGGACTCGCCGTCGCCAACACGCACGTCGACGTGAAATTTTACCTTTCGAAAATCGACTCCGCGACCGAGCCGAATGGCATCGTCGTGGATGCGAAAGACCTGCTGATCGGCACGTTGACGAACCAGGCGATCAACATTGCAGGCGGCTCGAGTGTGACGCTTTCCGGCACGATCGACTTCGCGAAAAACCAGCTCATCGGCGGAAATATCGGCAACGAATACAAGCTGATTGCCCAAGTCACACCGACCGCCGGCAGCACGCTCGACGAGCTTTTCACCGCCGACAACGTGGCGATAGACGGCAAAACCCATAGCGCTGCGAACCTCGCCGGGACCTTCACCGACTCGGACAATGTGCTGCACAAAAACGTAGTGCTCACTTATGCCGAAGCCGACGGCAGCCTTGTTACCGTGAGCTTCCGCGGCTCGGGCTTCGCTGAACTGACGACGACGGATGGGCTCGTCGATTATCGGGTCGGGGGCACGACGGCGTCCTCGACGTTCACCGTCAAAACGGCGACCGGCGGCGACGTGGTCATTCATGACCTCGCGGTGACCAGCCAGATCGGTACCATCGCCCTCGGCCAGGCAAATCTCGCCGGCAAGATCGCGATCAGCGGCGGTGCGAAAAGCATTACGCTCGGCGACGTGGCGAGCGATTCGCGGTTCGTCATCGGCGGCTTCGCCCCTGCCAACACGCAAAAAGCGGCCATCAGACTCGGCCACGTCACCGACGTGGAATTCGAGTCCCTCATGCCCATCGGCACGCTCAGCGCGCTGAGTTGGCTCGACACTACCGGCACGCACGACTCGATCTCCGCCGTCTCGATCGACACGCTGAAAATCACCGACGGCAACCTCGAAGCCGACCTTTACACCTCCAGCAGCGCCGCCCTCCGCTCCGTCGCGGTGTCCGGTGTGGTGAAAAATTCGACAATCCAAATCAACGGCGCCCTCGGAAAATTTGCTGCCTCGGCGCTCGACCACAGCTCGCTCACCACGCTTGGTGGCGCGCGGTTGATCACGACCGGCGACGTGGTCGATTCTTCGTTCATCCTCGGCACCGCGGGCAGTTCCGCCGGCTCGAAAGGAACGCTGCGCTTTGGGCGCGTCAGCGACACCGCCGTCACTGCGTTCACGCCACTCGCATCGTTGACCGCCGTCGAATGGCTCGATGCCGACGGTTCGAACGAGAGGATCGCCGCGCCGTCGCTCGGCTCGCTGATCATCACCGGACGCACCGGCGCGTCTCCGGTTGCGGGTAATTTCGCCGCTGACCTCACACTCACTGGCACCGCGGCGCTTTCGAAATTCTCCGTCGCTGGACTCGTGCAAAACGCCGCGATTCACACGACTGGCGACGTCCGCACCGCGACGGTCGGCGGCTTCGATCAAAGTGAACTTTTCGTCGGCACGTCTGCCTTCCCGAACACGCTCGCCGCCGTCGGCGATGCAGCCCTCGGCAGTCTCACGGTGCGCGGTGCCTTTACCGATTCGCAAGTCGCTGCCGCCCGCATCGGCACGGTCAAGCTCTCCTCTGCCGCGCCGACCGGCGGTTTCGTCGCCGACGCGATCAAGAGCTACAACCGGGACTCCGTCCGCCTGCGCAATCTCGACGCCCCCGGGACTTTCGATAGCCTCGCGGACTACGAGGTCACCATCCTGTAGCGCGGGATAGGTCCCTTTCAAAGCACCAGTCCGGAAGCAGGAACGGAGCAGGGAGCCCCCCGGGCGATGCTTCCTGCATTACTTTCCTCGACGGGCGCCGAACGCAAAACACCCCGGCCATTTCTGACCGGGGTGCTTCGGCGTTGTTGGTTGGTAACGCTTCAGTTACCGGCTGCCACGAGCTGCCACCGCGCGGGCGGAAGCGATAGCGGCGTAGGCGCCAGTCTTGGCGTGACGATACGCTCCGGTTTTGTCGTAGGAATAGAGCGGGATGTAGCGATTGCTCGACATCGTGTCGGCGGAGAGCGGGCGGCTCACATTCGTCGGATCGAGGATCCACCAACGACCCTCCGACTTCCACATCACCCAAGCGTGGCTGATCTTCGAGCTGGCTACGGCCTTGCCGATCACAAAGCGCACGTTTTCGTCACCGAGCTTGTCCGCGATCCAGAGTGCCTTCGCTTTGCAGTCGCCTGCGCGCTTAGCCGCCGTCAGGCTCGGCATCGCCGGGGTGTAAGGATCGGTGTAAGAATAGCGAAAGCTGCGGCCGATGCGCATCAGCTCCTGCGCGCGCTCCATCGGAGCCGTCTGGCTGGACAGCGCTTGCAGGACAACCTTTACCGGTTGCATGTGCGATTCGTAGGGCGTGCCGGCGGAAGGGGTGCCGAGGTCGACACCGGCGAGGGCCGAGACTTTGGCGAGGCAGAGAATGGAGAGAGCGATGAGGGAAGGTTTCATGGAGCGGAAGATTGTAATTTCCATAAACACCATTCAGCTCCCACTGTGCCATGTGGGGTCTGATCGGTTAAAAATCCCGCAACTTGAGTGAGATTCGCAGTTTCCCGGCACCCGCGGCACCCACGCAAACCGCTCGATTTCAGTGAACTAATGCCCCGGTAGGCTGTGATTTCTCAAAAATGAATCAATTTTCCGTTCGATGATCTCGCTGTCGAAAATGAGAATTTCTCATTGCAGCGATGCAGCCTCGGATTTGGAAACGCGCGCTTTCCGCCTGCCGTTCCGTCTGCTTTGCTGCCGCGATGAGACTGCTCGCCCCCCTCGCGCTCGTGCTTCTTTTTTGCAGTCGCGCGTGGGCGCAATCTCTGCGTGTCTTGCCGGCGGACGAGCGCACCCTCGACGCTGCGCCGTTCACTGAAGCCCTCGAATCAATTCGCCAGCGCCACGGGGTGCCCGGCTTGGCCGCGGCGGCCGTGCGGGCAGGGGAGGTGGTCGAGAGTGCGGCTTCTGGAGTGCGAAAGTTCGGCAATCCGACGCCCGTCCAGCTCGACGACTCCTGGCACATCGGTTCGCTGACCAAGTCCATGACCGCCTCCCTCGCCGCCATGCTCGTCGATGACGGCATGCTCCAGTGGACCACCACCGTCGGCGAAGTCTTCCCCGAGCTTCGCTCCAAAATGGACGCCGCCTGGCGGGACACCACGCTCGAACTGCTCCTCACCCATCGCGCGGGTGCCTCCGGCGATGCTCCCCCGGCCCTGTGGCGCGAGGCTGGACAGCGCCGCGGCACCCCGACCGAACAGCGCCTCGCGTTCGTCCGCGGCCTGCTCGCCGAAAAGCCGAAGGCCCGCGGCGAGTTTGTTTATTCAAATCAGGGCTACGCCATCGCCGGAGCCATGATCGAGCGCATCACCCACACCGCTTGGGAAGACCTCCTCCGCCAGCGGCTCTTCGTCCCGCTGCATCTGGACCACGCCGGCTTCGGCGCACCCGCCAGTGTGGGAAAGAGTCGACGCACCCTGGGGCCATCGCCTCCGCGGGGCGGCCATCGAGCCTGTTCCGCCGGGACCCGGTGCCGACAATCCCCCTGCCATCGGACCCGCCGGCACCGTCCACTGCTCCATCCGCGACCTCGCCCGCTACGCCGGGTGGCACGCGCGCGGCACGCAGGCGGGCAAGACCTTCCTCAGCGACGCCGGCTTTGCCCGCCTCCACCTCCCCGTCGGCCCCGAGCAATACGCCATGGGCTGGGGCGTCACCCCGCGCGGTTGGGCCGGCGGCGCGGCCCTCACCCATACCGGCAGCAACACCATGTTCTACGCCGTCGTCTGGATCGCCCCCGCCCGCGACGCCGCCTTCGTCGCCGCCACGAATCTCGCCGGACCCGCCGCCGAGAAAGCCTGCGACGACGCCGTCTCCACCCTCGTCCGTCGCGTCTTGAAATAACGCGCGCCCCTTCCGCCCGCCTCCCGATCCCCATGACACCTCCGACCTTCCTCCGCTCGGTTCAAAATCACCTCGCCGTGCTCCCCGGCGTCCTCCTGCTCCTGGCCGGCACCCTCCTCCCGGCCCGCGCCGTCGAGCCGGTATCCCAGCCCGAGCCCTTCCTGCAAAAGAACGACGTCATCGCCTTCGTCGGAGGCGAAGACCTCGTCGCCGCCGCCGAATACGGCTACCTCGAGCTCCTCCTCCAGCGCGCCCTCCCCGGCTACCACCTGAAATTCCGCAGCCTCGCGTGGGAAGGCGACACCGTCTTCGAGCAGCGCCGCGACCTCAACTACCCCACCCTCGAGCAGCAGCTCGACCAAATCGGCGCCACCGTCGTCCTCTGCCAGTTCGGGCAGATGGAGTCCTTGGGTGGAAAGGAGAAGCTCCCGGAGTTCATCGCGGCGTATGAGAAGCTGATCGCGCGGGTCGGAGCGGAGGAAAGCGGCGCGTCGCCGTACTGCCGCGCCGCGACTGGCTTGATTGCGCAAGTTGCCGCGACAGTACGCCGAAGCGCGATTCAGCGATCATAGCCGGAGGCTCGATATTAGCCTGTGCAAGCGGACATGGGCGCGCCTACCGAAGCTTCGCCTGCCGAGGCAGATGCGGACGCCGGTCTGTAGCCGTGTCTCACTCGCGGCGAAGTGCACTCAGCGCTCGAAGGCGGAAGACGGGCTACGTCGCCGTGATCGAGCCATCATTCGCAGCGATGTGGCATGTCAGCTTGCGCACCTCCGATCAGTGCGAGGGCGGATACTGGCCATGGGCCGAATCGGTTCTTCGCGCACGGATGGCAGCGTTCACAGACGGCAACTCTTGCGAGCACCTCCGGCAGCTCATCCGCGAAAAGAACCGCCTCTGGTTCCACTACTACCGGCCCTCGAATTGGGCGTTCCTCGCGGGGGATCGGACCAATCAGCCCAGCAGCCGCGACTACCTCGACCCCTCCAAGCGCTGGTTTCCGGGCGAGATGGAACAGTGGCTCCCCCTCGTCGACGCCAAGGAAAAGGAAATCTGGGCCGCCGCCGAAAAGCTCGCGCAACCGTGAACCCCATCTCCCACGTCCTCCCGATGCACCCGCCCATCCCCTTCGTTCCCGGCACCCGCGTTCCGACGCTCCGTTCCGCCCCCGGTCCCGTCCCCGCCCTCGTTCCGAAGTTCCACTTCGGAACGCACTTGTCTTCGAAGCTCTGCTTCGCCGCCGTCGCACGTCCCGGCCACCCCCGCCACCGCCGGCGGAACACTCCCTCCTCCGAAGCACAGCTTCGGCCCCAAGGGCATTCCGAAGTGGAACTTCGGAACGAGCGGGGAAGGCACCCCGGAAACTCGGGGTGGCCAAGCTGACTTCAGGAAAGGCACCCCGGAAAGTCGGGGTAACCAAAGTGACATCAGGGAAGGCACTGCAGAAACTTGGGGTAGGCAAACCGACGTCAGGAAGGGCACTGCAGAAACCTGCAGTGGCCAAAGTGACGTCCGGAAGGCACTAGGCAAAACTGCCGGTGACCAAAGTGACGTCCGGAAGGCACTAGGCAAAACTGCCGGTGGCCAAAGTGACGTCCGGAAGGCACTAGGCAAAACTGCCGGTGGCCAAAGTGACGTCCGGAAGGCACTAGGCAAAACTGCCGGTGGCCAAAGTGACGTCCGGAAGGCACTAGGCAAAACTGCCGGTGACCAAAGTGACGTCCGGAAGGCACAGGCAAAACTGCCGGTGGCCAAAGTGACGTCGGAAGGCACTAGGCAAAACTTCCGGTGGGCCAAAATGTCGCGAAAACACCCTTGCCGGGCTCGCGCTCGCCCTTTTCGCCGGGCTGACTCTTCTCACCACCGCGGTGGCCGCCGAACCAGACCCGAACGACCCCGCGACCGAACTCGCCTCTTTCAAAGTCGCCCCCGGCTTTGAGGTGAACCTTTTCGCCTCCGAGAAGGACGGGGTGGAAAAGCCGATCCAAATCCGCTGGGACACCCGGGGGCGCTTGTGGGTCATCGGCTCGACCACTTACCCGCAGATCAAACCCGGCGAAGTGCCCAACGACAAAGTCCTGATCCTCGAAGACACCGACGGCGACGGTCGCGCCGACAAAACGACGGTCTTCGCCGACGGATTGGAGATTCCGACGGGGCTGGAGGTGGTGGATTCGGGCTTCGACCCCGCTTCAAACGAACCGGCATCTCTCGCGGCTACGCCCGACGTGCAGCCCGGAGGGCTGAAGGAGATTAGCCCCGGGTTTCAACCCGGGGAAAACAAGCCTACGGGAGCGCGCCCCGGAGGGTCGCCGGAACCGAGCGCCGGGAATTCCGCTGCCCCTGCCGGGGCAGAGGCGATCTTGCACGACAAACGCCGGGTTTCACCCGGGGCTAATCTCCCACAGCCCTCCGGGCTGCCGGAGGTGGACGCGGCGTCCGCGAAAGCGCGGGTGCGCGGCGCTTCGTGCTACGTGGGCGAGGGGACGAAGCTGCTTTTGCTCACCGATACCGATGGCGACGGGAAGGCGGACGAGCGCGAGGTGGTGCTGCGCGGATTCGGGACGGGGGACAATCATCAGAACATCAATTCCTTTCGCTGGTCGCCGGGCGGCGAGCTGATGTTCTCGCCAGGGGCTGCACGCGCACGCCCGGGTGGAGACGCCGCACGGGATCGTGAAGCTCGATGAGGCCGGGTTCTTTCGCTTTCGCCCGCGCGAGATGCGGCTCGATGCCTTCTACGGCGGGCAGGCCGACCCGCAGAATCCGTGGGGCTTCGTCTGGACCGACTGGGGGCAGATGCTGATGGTCGCGGGCAATAACGGCGGCATTTATTACCCGCTGCCGGAGATGATCCGCGGCGTGCAGGGCGGGCGGCGCGAGAATATCTGGGTGAATGCGCGCGGTCGGAAGTCGAGCGGGCCGGACATCGTCGGCACGGCGCATCTCCCGCCGGAATGGCAGGGCGTGATGCTCAGCGGCGGCTACATCAACAACGCCGTCTGGGCGCTGAAAGTGGAGGACGACGGCGCGGGCTTCAAGGTGACGGATCTGCCGCCGCTGATCACAGCTCGCACGGACACGTCGTTCCGCCCCGTCGATGTGAAGATCGGCCCCGACGGCGCGATTTACCTCTGCGACTGGTTCAACCCGATCATCGGCCACTACCAGGCGAGCTTCCGCCACCCCGACCGCGACAAGACGCACGGCCGCATCTGGCGCATCACCGTACAAAGGCCGCCCGCTGGTCAAGCCGCCGCTCATCGCCGGGGCGCCGCTGGGGGAGTTGTTCGAGAATCTCAAGAGCCCCGAGCGCTGGGTGCGCGAGCAGAGCAAGCGGGAGCTGGCGGGAAGGGAGACGGCGGAGGTGGTGAAGGGGCTGCGGGAGTGGTGGCCGACGGTCGACCGCGAAGGGTAGGCCAACGGTCGGCGCTGGAACGGCGGCTTCCGAAGCAATGTCGATGCGTCCGATCGAGCGAGCCCGAGCACGCGCTGTGGAAGTGCTCGGCGTCTTCGAGGCGCATGGTGCGACGGAGAGCGCTGCTGCTACGGTTGCTGGCAGAGTCGCCGACGCTCCGCGCGTATGCCGTCGGACGTATTCGCGCGATGGAACGGCACGACGCTCGAACATCCGCGTTGAGCTCGCAGCACATCTTGCGTACGATGACGATCCGCGCGTGCGGCTTGCTGCGCATCGTGGCCGCGGCAAACGACGGCTCGCGGAACGTGCTCTCGTGAGACCGGTGCTCGAAGCGGCGCGGAATCCAACGGGCGACAAGTTCATCGAACTCGCCGCCCGCAGCGCGGTGGCGGCGCTCAAGCCGCAATGGGAACCGCTGCGGCGGCAAAGGCTTCCCCGGCTGGACGCCGAGATGCGCGAACGTCTCGCCGCTCTCCAACGCCCGCCCACTTCCACCAAACCCGCCACGCCCGCTGCGCCGCGAAACCTCCCGCCGCCATCCCGGCCACCGGCAAGCAGCGGGCGACGCCGGAGTTTGTGGCGGCGCTGGTGACGGAGGTGCGGGAGAGCGGCGATGCGAAGCGTGGCGCGGAGGTCTTTCGCCGGGCGGAACTGGCTTGCACGAGCTGCCACAGCATCGAGGACAAAGGCGGGAAGATCGGCCCGCCGCTGGATGCGATCGGCTCCGGGCAGCCCCTCGACTTCATCATCGGCGCGGTGCTGGAGCCGCAGCGGGAGATCAAGGAAAGCTACGAGGCGATGCAGATAACGCTCAAGAACGGCGGCATCAGCCTCGGCTACATCGTGCAGCGCGACGCTGCCTCCACGACCCTGCGCGACCCGGCAACCGGAGGCGAGCAACGCTTCGCCGCCGCGGACATCGCGGAGACCAAACCGATCGGCTCCTTCATGCCCGCTGGGCTGGTCGACAACCTCCCGCGCGCCGACCTGCGCGACCTCTTCCGCTACCTCAGCGAGCAGGGGAAGCCGAAGTGAAGCGCGGCGTGTAGCTCAGGGCGCTGAGGGAAGCCCATGCTCCGGAGAGAACGCCGCTTTTAGCGTTCGAGGTTCGTTATTTTCTGAAGACACCGATCTGCCAATGCTTTACGGCGAAAGCGACAAACGTCGGCAATTTTACGTTTCACGCTTGCAATGCGCTCGGTGCGTTTCGCAGTCTCCCGCGCCTTCGATTTGCCGTTCGTGGGCCTCGGGTGGCCGGATGGTTCGGATGCGCTCGGGTTGATTTCGGCTGTTGTCCACCAATCGCATCTCTCCATGTTCACTTCACTACCTATCGAAATCCTCGAGGATCGCATCGCTCCTGCCGTCCTTTTCGTTACCAACATCCCCGGCGAGACCTTCAAGGTCGTCGACAGCGGCGGCCTTACCCTGGCCGGTAACACACAAGCCGCGGGTGAAGTCGGCGCCAATTTTGCCATCTCGCTGGCCAAGGGCGATTCGCTGGTCTTCGACGCAAACGGCGATCAAATCCTGAACGGGAACGATGTTTTGCTGATGAAGGTCAGCTCGGGACGCGCGATGGCGTTTCTAACCGACGTTGACAGCGACGGGCTTTTCCAGAACCGGGACTTCACCGGACTGGCCGTTGGCGATTCTGCCGGGAAATCTTTTTCGGGAAGTGGCAATGCCGGCATCAACGGTAGCGTGGCCACGATGCTGGATAGCTCGGGGAACCTGACGATCGGCACCCTGCAGCCCACCTCGATCGCCGGGTTGAAGCTCGTGGGACAAGTCGGAGATTTCAATTATGGCACCGGCAACATCGTCGCCGGCGGCTCCATCTCGAAGATTTCGATCAAGAGTCCCGTGGGTGGGGCGACGGGTCAGAGCGTGGCAGGGTTCATCGCGACGGGCACGGCGGCGGCCGAGTATGCGAGCGTCTCGTTTTCGCCATACTCTGCATTCGGAATTAATTTTGAACCCGCTCTGGGGGCCGCAGGAGGGGACATCACCGGCGTGAAATTGGCCAGCGGAGCGCAGGGTATCATCGCGGGGAGAGGGGCCGATAGCTACGACGACGGCGAACCAGAAACGACAGAGCCAGCCGCTGGTAAAGGCGGGAGCATCAGCAATATCAGCCTCGGTCTCGGCTCGACCAACCTGATCGCCGCCGGTGCCGGCGGGTATTCGGACGTCTCCGCCGGCGGTGCAGGCGGGTCGATCAGCGGACTCAAAGGAGTGAGCTATCTTTTCGGCGACATCTTGACCATTTCGGCCGGTAATGGCGGCGCTGGCGTGACGGGCGGTCTCGGTGGATCGATCGAGAAAACGACCGTCGGCGTCTTCGGCTACGGCCTGTACGTCACGGCAGGAACGGGTGGCGATAGCATGATCGGCGACGGCGCCGCGGGGGGGGCGATCACGAAGGCTGCTTTCCAGACTCAGATCGTGGAAGGTGAAATCGTTATTACTGCCGGCGCCGGTGGGTTGGCTGGCGAGCCAATCGTCCCAGATGGCGACGTGGCGTCGGACGCTCTCGCGCCGATCGGTGGCAACGGCGGCGACATCTCTGGGCTGAAGCTCTCCTCCAACGGCGCCAGCCAAGGTGCCTACCTCGTCAACATCACAGCGGGGGCGGGTGGTTCCGGCTCCGTGGGTGGCGCCGGCGGCGCGGTCTCGAATGCCTCGATCAAACTAGGCACGACGATTGGCAGTCTCTCCATCGCGGGGGGCTCGGGTGCCGAGGGATACACTGCGGGCGGCGACGGTGGAGCGCTCACGGGTCTAAAGCTCACTCTCCTCGGCGTCAACGAGGGCGTCAGTCTCATGGGAGGCGCGGGGGGCGTGGCTTACGGCGCATCCGGGATCGCAGGAGCGGGCGGAAAGGTCGATACTGTCTCAGTGACCAATCAAGGGTTTATCGGCGGATATGTCTACACCCCTGACTCCAATATCGGCTCTTCACTGCTCGTTCTTGGCGGTGCTGGCGGACAGACTTACGGTGACTTCAACTTTGATGGCGGGACCGGTGGGGTCGGTGGCGACGTCTCGAATTTCAAGCTGAAGAACGTTGGTGGCATCCGCACCTTGGGTATCATCGGTGGCAGCGGTGGCAACGGTCAGACCACCGGTGGCAATGCCGGGAGTGTGACGACGGTGGCTCTTGGCGGTTCGGGCGCCTTCGGCGACGTCTATGATCCAGAGACAGGGATTACGATCGCGGGAGGCAATGCCCAAGGTGATCAGGGAGAAGGGGGACCGGTGACCGCCGGCGGCAACGGTGGTAGCGTCAGCAGCGTTACCATTAAACACACTGGCGTAGGGACAACCATCAACCTCAGTGGGGGCAACGGAAGTCAGGCCGACGGACCCGATGGCATCGCCGGAATTGGCGGCAGCGTCACTGGCAGTTCCATTTCCGCCCTGCACTCGGTGGTCAATGTCTATGGAGGCACTGGTGGCTCCGCCAACGGCGAGCCTCAGCCGCCGGACTCCACGGAAGAGGAGCCTCTTCCGACTCCGATCCTGACAGCGACTGGTGGGGCAGGTGGCAGCGTTTCCGGTCTGACGCTTAAAGCTGGCCAGGTGAATATCTTCGCCGGAACCGGCGGCGATGCCCTCTACGGCCAGGCGGGTGTGGGTGGTGAAATTTCCACCGTGGGGGTGACTGCGCTCGGCCCGGATTATCGTGGCGGGCGATGGCGGCTCGACCTCCCAAGGCATCATCGGCAACGGCGGCTCAGTCAACGGTGTGACTGTCTCCGGCGACATTGGCGATTTCGGCCCCGACTACGGCTTTTACAATGTCCCGAATGCCTTCACCGGCCTCATCGCCGGAGCAGCCGGCGCAGTGGACGGCGAGTATTCGGGCGTTGGAAACGGCTCGATCGCCAACGTGTCTGCCGCGCGGATCTCTTCGATCTACGCCGGCTTGAATGTCGCGCTGAACTACTTCGGCCAACTCCAGACGGTCAACGCCGTCGCGCAGATCACCGGGCTGAGCACCACCGTGCTTGGCGCGGACCGCAACGGAGATCACGCTTTCTCCTACTACGACGCAGGGGCCGAGAACGGCTTCCAGCTCCCGGGAGATCCTGATTACGACGGTGATTACACGGACGAGGGGCTCGTCATCGTGCAAGCGGGCGGATTCGTTGTTCCCGCCGGGGCTCGTCCCGCTGAAAGTGGTCGAAGTCTAAGCAGAAACTCCTCGAAAACCCCGCCAAGGATTCCCTTGGCGGGGTTTTTTCGTTCTACCGGGGAGACTTCTGTGAAATGAGGACGCAGGGTGAAGCGGACCTGCTTAGGGTGGGCACTTTGCCGGCCTCCCCGCGCCTCCTTCCCAGTCATCCGGACGTGCGTCCCGATCATCCGGACGCGCGCTCCGATCACCCGGACGCGCGTTCCGATCGTCCGGACGTGCGTTCCGGTCATCCGCACGCGCGTTCCGATCACCCGGACGTGCGTTCCGATCGTCCGCACGCGCGTTCCGATCATCCGGACGTGCGTTCCGGTCATCCGCACGCGCGTTCCGATTGTCCGCACGCGCGTTCCGATCACCCGGACGGCTCACCGATCCCCCGAACAATCCTTTTCCTTCCGCGTCCCTTCCTCGCTACACCTAAGCCGCAGCGGCGCACGGGGTTTTCCCGTGTTCCTGACGCACCGTCTTTTCCCACATGAACCCACGCCCCGCCTTCCTCGTCACGATCCTTTTCTCCAGTGTCGCCTTTGCCGCCGAGATGCCCAAGAGCGTCAAAATACCTGACGGCTACGAGGGGACTCTCTTTGCCGCGCCGCCAGAGCTGGGCTACCCCATCGCCGTGAGCGCCGCGCCGGACGGCACGCTTTTCGTCGCGATCGATGAAAATGGCTCGCTCGATGCCAAGCCGGACCGCGGCCGGGTGCTGCGGGTCATCGATAAGGATGGGGACGGGAAGGCGGATGAATTCAAGGTCTTCGCGAAGATGGACAGTCCGCGCGGGGTGATCTGGGACGGACCGAGCGGGACAGGACCCGGGACGCTCTACGTCATGCATCCGCCGAATCTCACGGCTTACACCGACACCGACGGCGACGGCGTGGCGGACAAGGAGGAGGCTCTGGTTACGGGGCTTGGCTTTGACCTGAAGTTCCGCGGTGCAGACCACACGACCAATGGCTGCCGCCTGGCGATCGATGGCTGGATTTACATCGCCGTCGGCGACTACGGCGCGGTCGAGGCGAAAGGCAAGGATGGCATCACTCTGAATATGAAGGGCGGCGGCGTGGTGCGGGTGCGCACGGATGGCTCGGGGCTCGAGTACGTTTCGCGCGGCCAGCGCAATATCTACGACGTAGCGGTGAGCCCGACGCTGGAGGTCTTCACTCGAGATAACACGAACGACGGCGGCGGCTGGAACGTCCGGCTGAGCTTCATCCCGCTCGGCGGACACATGGGCTATCCGAATCTTTTCCTGAATTTCCCGGAAGACACGGTGCCTGCGCTGACGGACTTCGGCGGGGGCTCGCCCTGCGGCGCGCTGTGGCTCGATGAGCCGGGTCTGCGCAACGGCCTTTACACCGTGGAGTGGGGGACCGGCGGCATCTACTACCACGATCTCAAGCAACTCGGCGCCGGCTACGACAAGGCACCGCAGGAGAAGTGGCTGCCGATTACGCGCCCGACGGACATTGACGTGGACGGCTCGCAGCGGCTCTACATCACGAGTTGGGAAGGCGCGACGTTCAACTACAACGGCCCGAACGCCGGCTATCTCATCCGTGTGGTCAAAAAGGACGCGAAGCCCGCGCCCGTGCCGGAGTTTGGCAAATTGAACTCCGAACAACTTCTCCGTTTCATCGGCTCCGAAAGTGCGACGCTCCGACAGGCGAGCCAGCGGGAAATCCTCCGGCGCGGCGCGCAGCCCGGAGTCGCTGAGGGGCTGAAGCAGATGATGGAGATGAATGCACCGGTCAATGTGCGCGTGGCGGCGCTCTTCACGCTCCGGCAACTTTTAGGCGAGAAAGCTCTCCCGGCGATTACGGCGCTCCTTCAGGACTCGCCGATGCGGGAGTTCGCGCTGAAAGCGCTCGGTGATGACCCGCGCCTGGCAGCGAAGATCCCCGCAGCGCCGCTGGTGGCCGCCTTGGAGGACAAAGATCCGCACGTTCGCCTCCAAGCCGTGACCGCGCTCGGCCGACTCGGGAAAATCGAGGCTGCCCCCTCAATGATCCCGCTGACCGCCGATCCGGATCCGATCATCGCCCACATCGCGGTGCGCAACCTCACGGCGCTGAATGCCGCAGACGCCTGCCTCGCGGCGCTGAGTTCCGCGGATCAGAAAGCGGTCCCTGGCGTGCTCCGCGCACTCTACGGGATGTATGACGTGAAGGTGGTCGATGGCCTCCTCGCCCGCCTCGCTTCCGCCAAGGAACCGGAACTCCGGCGCGGGATCCTGAACGCCCTCTGCCGGCTCGATTTAAAAGAAACGCCCTTCGTCCGCGGCGCTTGGTGGACGACGCGGCCTGACACCAGTGGTCCGGTCTACAAGGGAGAAAGATGGGAAGGCTCCGAGAAAATCGAGAACGCGATGAAGGCCGAGCTTTCCAAGGCATCGCCCGAAGAAGCCCGCTGGCTCGTCGCGGAACTGGTGAAGACCAAAGTGGAATTCCCCGGACTTACCGACCTGATGCTCGCAAAAGCCGGGAATGACACTGCAGCCCGCCTCGGCGCCATCGAAGCGCTCGTCCGCCCCGATCATTCGTTGCCCAGTGACGCCCTCGCCGCGCTCACTTCCATCGCCGGCAACGCCAAAGAAACGCCGGAGTTGCGTGCACGCGCCCTCCGCATCTTCCAGAAGGGCATGGATAACGGCGCGATGTTCACGCCGATTGTCACCGCCTTTGCCACGCTCGCTGCGCCGCAGCCAGCAGGTCCGCTCGCGCAGGTCTGGGAGGAATACACCCGGGACAGCAAGAATGGAAAACGCGTCGGCGACTTTGCCCGGCTTGCCAATGACAAAGCCCCCGCCAAGCGCCATGTCGCCCTGACCGTGCTGGTCAATCTCGCAGGCAACAAAGTCGCCGACAAAAAACAAGTTGCTGAAGCCAGCAAAATCCTCGACGCGCTTTGGACCAAGCCCGAGCAAGCCGCCGCGCTGCTCGGCATTATCGCGCACACCAAGGCCGCTGCTTTTTCCGAGCAGGTCAAAACGCACCTCAAAGACCCGAACAACGCGGTCGCCGAAGCCGCACTCTTTGCCTACCAGAGCCTTGGCCTCAACGACACCGGCTCACCCTCGAAAACGATCGGGGCGATGAAGTATGAAGAAGTCCTCGCCGCCGTGCAAAAAGGCGGTGACGTCAAGAAAGGCCAGGAGATGGTCCTGCGCGCCGGTTGCATCGCCTGCCACACCATCAACGGAGACGAACCCCCGAAAGGCCCAATCCTCTCCGCTGTGGCGAAAATTTACGGCCGTCCGGAGCTGACCGAATCAATCCTGAAGCCGAATGCGAAGATGGCGCAAGGTTTTGAGACCGTCTGGTTCGACACCAAAAAAGGCGAGCACATCGAAGGCTTCGTGACTCGCGACGGCGGTGACTCGCTTGATGTCCGAAACATCACCGGGCAATCTGTGACGGTCGAAAAAGCGGACATCAAAGCGCGCGGAAAGCGCGAAACTTCGATCATGCCGGAAGGCCTGTTCAACGCCTTCACGCCTGGCGACCTCGCCGACCTGCTCGCCTATCTGGAATCGGTCAAAGGCAAGTAGGCGCGCGGTGGCGAGGCCGCAGGCGGTTGCGAGTCAGCGGCTACCAGAGGCCGATGAGCTTCAGGACGACGATGACAACGACGATGACTCCGATGATGTAGAAGATGCTGTGGTTCATAGGTGGTGGATTTCACCACACATTCGCGGATGACGCAGCATCCACGCGTGTCCGCTGAAAACTCGAGATGATTAACATGCCGGCCCGCCATCCGCAGCCGACCGGGCTTTGGTGCGCGATTGAGAGGTATGAACATGAAACTCTCTCTTCTAACCCTTGCCTCCGTTGCGGTCTGCACCGCCACGACCTTCGCGGATGATCCTCAGTTCCGGAACCGCCAAATCGTCGACCGAATGTTGGCTGCTCAAAAGAGCGTTCCGGCTCCGACGATCGCGATTTACACCGGTGATCGCGGTGTGGGTCGCAGCGTGCAATCCAACGATCGCTCCGATCTCCGTGTGACGATGCGGGACGACGGACACGGTCACCGCATCGTCCTTTTCAAGGCGGAGGACTAAATCCTGTTATCCAAAAATTCGCCTCCTTCGCTTCCTCCGGGGAGCGACGGAGGGCTTTCTTTTGCGATTGATCAGGACAAAACAGGGCCGCGCCGCCGAGGCGACGCGACCCTGTTGACTGGAGTTGATTGTTTTAGTCCGCGAGGATCGGACCGATGTCGCGCGGGCCTTCTTCGCCAGTGGATTTAGGTTCCATGGTGTGAATGAAGTGGCGTCGGGCGACTAGCTGCAGCCCTGGCTGGTGCCGCATTCGGTGCAGCAGCCGCAGGCGCCGGCGCGGATGACTTTGCTGAGCCGCAGTTCGAGCAGGTGATGTCCATGATACATGTTGCCGAGGGCGGCCTGCACGCGCTCGGCGTGGGTATCGGCCGGCAATGGTGATGTGCGGCGCGCCTTCGCTGCCGTTCTTGTGGCGTGATGACGTCGATGATGTCCGGGCATTCGCGCGGGAGGTCGGCGACGGGGCGGTTGATCGCTTTCTTGTCGATCTCGCTGAGTTCCTTCATGGGGAATTCGCTCTGCCCTTTGTTCGGCGAGGTGGCTTCCTTGTAGCCTTTGATGAACTGGCAGCCGAGCCAGCGGAAGACGTAGTCGGTGATCGACGTGGCGTTGCGGATGTCCGGGTTCTTGGTGAAGCCCGACGGCTCGAAGCGCTGATAGGCGAACTTCTTCACCGAGACTTTCCAGCGGCACGCCGTATTGCAGCGAGATGGAGGTGAGCGTGGCGACGGTGTCCATGAGGCCGCCGATGGTGCTGCCTTCCTTGTTCATCTGGATGAAGAGCTCGCCGGGCTGGCCGTCCTCGAACAGTGCCGACGGTGAGGTAGCCCTTGTGGCCGGCGATCTCGAACTTGTGGTTGATCGCGACGCGCGTCTCGGGCATGCGGCGGCGGACGGGCTGCGCCGGCTTTGACGCGGAGCGCGGCGATCTCTTTCTCGAGTTCGACGATGCGGTCTTCGAGCTCCTGCTTGTCGTTGAGCAGCGCGCGTCGAGGTCGGCGACGGCGATGTCGGCTCGACCGACGCCGCCCATGTCCTTGGTCTTTTTCACGTTGAGCGGGGCGCTGCGCTTGGAGCCGTCGCGGTAGATGGCGATCGCCTTGAGGCCGAGCTTCCAGCCTTCGACGTAGGTGTTGACGATGTCATCGACGCGTCGCCGTCTCGGGCAGGTTGACGGTCTTCGAGATCGCGCCGCTGAGGAACGGCTGCGCGGCGGCCATCATGCGGATGTGGCCGCGGTAGTGCAGGCAGCGCGTGCCGCGGTGCGGCTTGAAGGCGCAGTCGAAGACGGGGAGATGCTCGGGCTTCAGGCCGCTCGCGATCGTCGCGCCGTCTGCTCGTCCTGCACGTCCTCGATGGTGTCGAACTTGTCGATGTGCGCGATGATCCGCTCGATCTCCGCGGCATCGTAGCCGAGGTTCTGCAGCGCGGGCTTCACCGTCTGGTTGACGATCTTGAGCATGCCGCCGCCGGCGAGCAGCTTGTATTTCACGAGCGCGATGTCGGGCTCGATGCCGGTCGTGTCGCAGTCCATGAGGAAGCCGATCGTGCCGGTCGGCGCGAGCACGGTGACCTGCGCGTTGCGGTAGCCGTGCTTTTTGCCCGAGCGCGAGCGCGCCGTCCCAGCACCTTCTGCGCTTCTTCCTTGAGGTAGCCGAAGCGGTCGCTCGCCTGAATCTTCGCGACGTGCGCGCGGTGCAGCTCGATGACTTCGAGCATGTACGCGCTCGTTCGTGCTATCGCGACGGCTTCGTCGACGCCGCTGCAGCGCGTGTCGTGGTAGCCGGGGAATGGCCCCATGGCCTTCGCCATCTTCGCGCTCTGCTCGTAGGCGTGGCCGGTCATGATCGCAGGTGATGGCACCGGCGAGCGCGCGGCCTTCGTCGGTGTCGTAGCCGAGGCCGTAGCTCATGATGAGCGCGCCGAGATTGGCGTAGCCGAGGCCGAGCGTGCGGAAGATGTGCGAGTTCTCCGCGATCTCCTTGATCGGGTAGCTGGCGTTATCGACGATGATTTCCTGCGCGGTGATGAAGATGCGCACCGCGGCCTTGAAGCGCTCGACGTCGAAGCTGCCGTCGGCCTTTTTGAACTTGAGCAGGTTCAGCGAGGCGAGATTGCAGGCCGTGTTGTCGAGGAAGAGATACTCGGAGCACGGGTTGGTGGAGTTCTGCCGGGCGGTGCCTTTGCAGGTGTGCCACTGGTCGATCGTGGTATCGAACTGCATGCCGGGGTCGCCGCAGACGTGCGTGCCTTCGGCGATCTTGCGGAGCAGCGTGCGCGCGTCCTTTTTCTCGCACGGCTGGCCGTCGGTCACGCGCTTGGTCCACCATTCGCGGCCTTCGATCGCGGCTTGCATGAACTCATCGCTCACGCGCACCGAGAGGTTCTCGTTCTGATACATGATCGAGCCGTAGGCGTCGCCGTTGTAGCTGCCGTCGTAGCCCTGCTCGATCAGCGCCCACGCCTTCTTCTCCTCCTTCGTCTTGGCCTCGATGAATTCCTCGATGTCGGGATGCCAGTCCTTGAGCGTGTTCATCTTCGCCGCGCGGCGCGTCTTGCCGCCGGATTTCACGACGTTCGCGACCTGGTCATAGACCTTGAGGAAGCGAGAGCGGGCCGCTCGGCTTGCCGCCGCCGCTGAGCTTTTCGCGCGTGCGAGCGGAGCGTGGAAAGATCGCTGCCGGTGCCGGAGCCGTACTTGAAGAGCATGGCCTCGGACATCGCGAGGCGCATGATGTCTTCCATGTGTCGTCCACCGATCTGGATGAAGCACGCGCTGCCCTGCGGATATTCGTACTGCGTCGGCGCGCGGCGGGCCTCGCCGGTCTTGTGGTCGTAGAAGTAGTTCCCTTCGCCGCGGCCTTTGCCGGTCTCGTACTGGTGCCAGAGGCCGACGTTGAACCACACCGGCGAGTTGAAGGCGCCGTACTGGTTCACGCAGAGCCAGGTCAGTTCGTTGTAGAAAATCTCCGCGCTTTCCTCGTCGGCGAAATAGCCGTCCTCGATGCCCGCAGTCGGTGATCGTGCGCGTGACGCGATGCACGAGTTGCTTCACCGAGCGCTCGCGACCGCCCTTGTAGGGATCGTTGCCGTGCGCGATGTCGCCGTAGAAATATTTCGAGACGGCGATCTTCGTCGCGAGCGCGACTCCACGACTTCGGCACCTCGACGTTCTCCTGCTTGAAGATCGCCTTGCCCGAGTCGTCGGTGATCTCCGCGGTGCGCTGCTCCCACTCGATCTCGTCGAACGGCGCGATGGCTTTCTGACTGAAGACGCGGGTGAACTTCAGACCACCTTGGGATGGACGACGGGAGTCGGCGACATTGACGCGCGAGGCGTTGCGGACAGGTTTGACGAGACGATTTGTGAATTTTGTGGGCATAAACGACGGGAGGGCTACCAACATCCTGCGAATAACCGGTGAATTCCACCCGAACTATCCACTCCATGTTGGGGTGAGGCAAGATCAGACCACAATATGTGGTGGATTGGGAAGTAAAATCTTGGCAACAGCCTAAGATTTTTCGCGGCGAATTATCCTACTCGTGGAACCTTGTATTTACCGATGTGCCGGAGGCGTATGGCCGCTAATGCGGGCAAAATCTTGCCATGCTGCCGCCGTCGCTGCGGAACATGGGTTGCGCATCCGTTCCGCAGGAGTTCTCTCACACTCACCGAGCCGGCCGTCGTCCATGTTCCGCCGCTCAAAGTGACGAACAGCACGGCTCCTACGGCCAGCGAAGTTCTGAGCACGGCCCCGACTCGCACCCGCTGCCGAGCGCGCGCTTGGTTGATGTTCCGGTGTTTCCATGCCTTCCGATCATGTTCCGCCGCACCTCTTCGACTTGGGTTTTCCCCTGAGCCGCGAAGGCGGAGCCCCATCCTGAGTCCGCAGCGCGGCGATGCTCGACTGATTTTTAAAGTGCGCTACCTTCCCGCGCCGTGATCGACTTCTCCGGCAAGCGCGTCCTCATCTTCATCGTCGCCTACAACGCCGAGAAGACGATCGACAGCGTGCTCGACCGCATCCCGCAGAGTTGCAGCGCGAAAACGTGGAGGTGCTGATCATCGACGACTCGTCGAAGGACGCGACCTTCGCAGACCGGCCTGAAGCGCGAGGACGCGACGAGCGATTTCAAGATCACGATCCTGCGCAACCCGGTGAACCAGGGCTACGGCGGCAACCAGAAGCTCGGCTACCGCTACGCGATCGATCACGGCTTCGACGTCGTGGCGCTGATCCACGGCGACGGCCAGTATGCGCCGGAGAAGCTGCCGGAGCTGCTCGAGCCGTTCTTCAAGGGCGAGGCCGACGCGGTCTTCGGCTCGCGGATGATCAACAAGCAGGACGCGCTCGAAGGGCGGGATGCCGCTCTACAAGTGGGTCGGCAACCAGGTGCTGACGACCTTTCAGAACCGCATGCTCGGCTCGCAGCTCAGCGAGTTTCACAGCGGCTACCGGCTCTACTCGACGAAGGCGCTCGCGCAGATTCCCTTCGAGCGCAACTCGAACGACTTCCACTTCGACACGGACATCATCGTGCAGCTCCACTTCGCCGGGCTGCGCATCGTGGAGATTCCGATCCCGACTTTTTACGGCGACGAAATCTGCCACGTGAACGGGCTGAAGTACGCGTGGGACATTTTCAGGACGATGCTCCGCGCGAAATTCCACGAGATGAATCTGCTCTACGATCGCAAGTTCGACGTCGGCCAGGTCGAGCTGACCTACGATCTGAAGCTGGGCTTCGCCTCGTCGCACACCTTTGCGCATCGAGGCGGTGCAAGCCCGGCGCGCGCGTGCTCGATATCGGCTGCGGGCAGGGCTACGTCGCCGACGAGCTGGCGAAGAGCGCGGCGCGAGGTCACGGGCATCGATCAATACGTCCCGGCGACGTCGCCGGCGCCGAATGTGGAGCTCAAACGCTGGGACCTCGACGCGCAGCGAGTTTCCCGGTGCGAGTCTCGCAGTTCGACCAGATCTTCATGCTCGATGTGATCGAGCATCTGCACGACCCCGAGGTCTTCATGGAAACGCTGCGCGCCGCGACGCGGCCGCAAGCGCCCGGAGATCGTGCTCACCACGGCGAACATCGGCTTCTTCGTCACGCGCTTCATGCTGCTGCTCGGCCACTTCAACTACGGTCGCAAAGGCATTCTCGACCGCACGCACACGCGGCTCTTCACCTTCAACTCGCTGCGAGGAACTCTTCGACCAGACCGGCTACAAGGTGCTCGAGGTGCGCGGCATCCCCGCGCCGTTTCCGAAGGCGCTCGGCGACAACGCGCTCGGCCGCGCGCTGGTCGCGATCAACCATTCTGATCAAGCTGTTCCCGGGCCTTTTCTAGCTACCAGATCTTCATCCGCGCCCGCGCCTGCCGACGGTGCCGACGCTGCTCGTCGAGACGATCGATCGCAGCGCGGAGATGAAACGCGGGACGGCCGGCGTCGAAGGTTACTTCAAGATTTTCACCGCGCGCAGCAGGCCTTCGGTGACGAGTTCGTAGAGACCGAAGTCTAGGAAAAAGATGACGTATTGCCGCAGCTCGTAGGCGGCAGACGCCGACGATCACGAGTGCGAAAACGAGCGTCTCCCGGCGTCCGAAAAATCGCGCGATCAAGCCAAGCTGCACGACCGCCAATGCGCGCAATGGCAGATCCCAGATCGACGCGTAGCGGAGGTTCATCCCGTAGCGGACGTTGCACATGACGGGTAGCTCAAGCCGCATGAAAATGCCCAGGTAGACCAAGGGACGGCTTCCTTTCACGGAGGTGAAAAATCCACCGATGGCGAGGCAGAGGACGACCGGGCTCACGATCATCATATCGACGAGATAGCGATACCACGGGCCGTCGCCGGTTTCGATGGCGTAGGCGCAGCGTCTGCGCTTTGCCACGAGCAGTCGATAGATTTCGATGAACGTGCCGAGCGCCGCCGGCGAGCGAAACGAGGATCGCGACGCCCGCCAGCGGACCGAGAAAAGCGACGCAAGAAAGCCGCGGCGTGACGATGCCGAAGCGCGCCCAGCGATTCGACGATCAAAGTCCGCAAAGCGCCACGAAGACGAAGAACGCGTTCTCTTTCGTGAGCACCATCAGCGCGAGGGAGACGCCGAGGGCAGCGAGCCAGCGCGGGTCGTTTGGACGCCGCAGATTTTCCCAAAGCGTCCAGAGGCAGAGCATGCGCGAACAGCGCGAAGAAGCCATCGATGAGGGCGTGCTGACTCATGTGGATCTGCGTGGGCGCGAAAGCCATGAGCGCGAGCACGCCGAGCCCGGGTTCGGCCCGATCATCCGCCACGCCGCGAGTCCGGCGACCCCGAGGAGGAGGATCGAGGCGAGACTGGAAACATGGTTGAGCCCAGCGAGATACGGGTCGCTCGCGAGGTGCCACCGTATTCGGCGGCACCGGCGGGGCGTCGCCGAATTGCACGCGTTTCCACATCCATCCCGCGACGATGTAGAGAAAGCGCGTCGGCGGCAGCTTCGTGATCGTCTCCGGGTTGCGCTGATCTTCGAGGTAGAGCTGACAGATCGCCGGGAAATTCTCGAGACCGACCCTGTCGATCTTGATCACGTAGTCGCGGTAGAGTCCCTCGTCGAAGCCGACGCCCTTGAACCCCGGCGCTAGGTAGACACGGACGAAAATGCCCGAGACAAGAATGAGCAGCGCGACCACCAGCGGCGCGAATTTCCACGCAAGAGCGATCGGCGGCAAGGGCGTCGCAGGGGTGGTGGGAGGGATTTCAGGCACGAGGTTCACGGCGCTGGACTTTGCAGGTTGCGTGCCGGTGGAGCCGGAGGCGCGGCGAGTTGAGACTGCAGCTTAAGAAACTCCGGATCTCCCGGCGCAAGGCGGAGGGCGGTTTGCAGCGCCTCGCGCGCGCCAGCGAGATCGCCGCGGTCGATGCGGGCTCGTGCGAGGAGATAGTGGCGGCTCGCGTCGCGGGGCTCGATTGCGAGTCCGGCGAGGATGAATTTTTCCGCGAGCTCCGGAAGATGCTCCTCCAGCGCCATCACGCCGAGGTTGTTGAGCACGCCGTCGTGCCGGGGATTCAGCCGAAGCGCTTCGCGGTAGAAGCTTTTCGCGCGGCTCCGGTCGCCGCGTTTTAGCCACAGCGTGCCCAGTTCGTAGGGCGCTTCCGCATTGTCCGGGGCGAATGCGAGTGCGGTGGCCAGCTTTTGCTCCGCGCGATCGAGGTCGCCGTCCGCGAGCGCGCGCACGCCGGCATTGAACGGATCGAGCCACCAGACTGACGCGTCCGCGGGCGGGATGGAAACGAACCACGCCGCCGGTAGCGCGCACGCAATCAGCGGGAAAGCCGCCCGCCAGCGACGTTGGGCGAACCGCGCCTGCACCGTCGCCACCCACCAAGCCGCAAAGATCAGCAAGCCCGGCACGGCCGCCAGCCGATACCGCTCCGTGATGAAAACCGGCAGCAACGCGCACAGGTGCAGCAGCACCGCCGCCGCCACCCACCGCGAACGCGGCGCCTGCCAGACCGCGCCGCACATTCCCACCAATCCGAGCGCGGCCACGAAGCCAAAGCGCAGCCCCGGCCAGGTGATCCGCTGCTCGCGTAGCGGCGTGAGCGTATTGATGTCGTCATATTGATACGCGTTCCAGAAATTCACGAATTTCCGCCCCATCAGCCGCAGCCACTCGGCGAAGTGCTCGCGGATATATTCGTGCGCATTTTTCGACCAAAATGCCGACACTTCCGCCCGAGTAAGTGACCTCCCACTCGCCGCCTCCGCCACGGTGATGGAGTCCTGCAGGAGGTGCTCCTGCGAGGGGCGGATGCCCGGTGGCATCTTGGGATAACCGGTGGCGCTCGGGTTGTTGCCGATCCAGAAATTGATCCCGCTGTGCGCGGAAAGCATGACCGGTTCATGCGCGACGAGGTAATTGTGCAACGAGACCGGCGCACTTCCGGCGAAGACACCAGCGACAAAGACGCCTAGCGCGCCAGCCAACCTGAGCAGCCGCGGCTGCCACGCCCGCCCCACGCCCACGGCGCGCCACATGCCGAAGATCACCATCGGCACCGCAAAAAGCACGGTCGCTACGATCATCGACATCACCCCCACCGCCAACCCCATCCCGAGCCACGGCCAGACTACCGAGGCATGGCGAGTTCGCACAACCCACCAAACCAGCGTCCAATAAACGAGCACCAAGAAAATCGTCGGCATCAACGCAACGGCAAAGGCCTGCGCCGGCGCAAAGCTAATCCAACCCAGCGCGGCGAGGACCGCTACGACTTGAGGATGGGCTCCATTCCCCATGTCCTCCCGGCGAGGGAAAACCAGCAACGTCAAACGGAACACAACAAACGCGACAAGGGCGAAGGCGATGGCTTGGACAAAACCCACCGTGAACGGATCGAACCCGATCACCCAGTAGAACACGCCCAGAATGTAGGCGTAGCCGGGCAAGCCGTAGAACGCCTTCCCGTCCGTCAACGCCCCGTTGGCGATGCGCAACCCCCAGTCGCTGTAGAACTTCATGTCCGTATCGCGAGGCACCAACTCCGAGGAATGCGAGTATCGGACGAGCACCGCCAGTTGGAATGCAAACGCCATCAACAGCATCAACATCCCAAGACGGCTCTCACTTTTGGAAATTCCAGTCACAGGGTTCCCTCATTTGTGAGATTTTGATCAATCATGAGAAACGCTGGCTGAGATGAGGGAAAGCACGGAAAGAAACCAACCGTCGCTGGCCCCTAGAGGCGAGCCTCAAGTCTGATGTAAGGACCGTGGGGCAACCAAGGATGCGGTGGAAAGAGCGGCGAAACATTCCCACGAAGTCATCCTGTGGCATCCCCGGTGCTAGGTCTTTGCCCAACACCGCGGAATCAACTCTGGCGGCCAGAAAACAAAACAACCGAAATCATCATCCTATGCTCCAAAAACTGAACAAGAAACGCGGCGGCTTCACCCTCGTCGAAATCATGATCGTGGTCGCCATCATCGCCCTCCTCGCGGCGATTGCGGTGCCGAACTTCCTGCGCGCTCGTAAGCGCTCGCAGGCTACCCGCATCCTCGAAGATCTCCGCATGCTTGACGCGGCTATCGACCAGTATGCCATCGAGAACAACAAGAAGCAAGACGACACCGTCACCGTTGACGACGTGAAGAACTACCTCAAGGCAGGCACCGTTCTTTACAGCGACCCGAACAAGGATCTCCTTGGCAACTCCTTCGGTGGCCCATGGAAAGTGGACACCATTCCGAAAGTTGACGCTGCAACCTACACGGCGCTCTCCGACGTGGCTCCCGCGAGCTTCTGGTCGCCCTTCAAATAAGTCGCTTCCAGACTTCGTTTCACTAAGTCACTCCTTCAGCCGCCCTTCGCTCACGCGAACGGGCGGCTGAACTGTTTTGAGGCTTGGCAGGCACGGGCTCACACTTCGCGGGAGTTCCTTTCCGCGGCCTCCGGTTTCATGGGAGAGAACTCCTGAACCTTAACAAATTTGTAAAGAAAAGTGCGGATCGATCCGAACCGTGGCATCGCTGCTGCTAAAGAGATTCCCAACACTGCGGAAACAATTTCCGCGGCTCAAAACAAAACAACCGAAATCATCCATCCTATGCTCCAAAAACTGAACAAGAAACGCGGGGGCTTCACCCTCGTCGAAATCATGATCGTGGTCGCCATCATCGCCCTTCTCGCGGCGATTGCGGTGCCGAACTTCCTCCGCGCTCGTAAGCGCTCGCAGGCCACCCGCATCCTCGAAGATCTCCGCATGCATCGACGCGGCGATCGACCAGTATGCCATCGAGAACAACAAGAAGCAGGACGATCCCGTCACGATCACCGACGTGAAGAACTACCTCAAGGCAGGCACCGTTCTTTACAGCGACCCGAACAAGGACCTCCTTGGCAACTCCTTCGGCGCTCCTTGGAAAGTGGACTCGATTCCGAAAGTTGACGCTGCGACCTACGCGGCGCTCTCCGACGTGGCTCCCGCGAGCTTCTGGTCGCCCTTCAAATAAGTCGCTTCCAGACTTCGTCTCACTAAGTCACTCCTTCAGCCGCCCTTCGCTCACGCGAACGGGCGGCTGAACTGTTTTTGGGCCCCGACCTACTTTACCTCAATTCGGCCTATAGGGACGAGACACAGGTTGGCCTCCCCACGTGGAGGCTGACGCCCCGCCCAACTCCCTGAGGCGTTGTCGAAGAAAAGAAGCGCGAGTTCGTAACTGCCTGCGACAACGCCATCGGGCACCCTAATCGTCCAGCGTTCGGTCACCTTTCCGGTCTCTACCGAAGGGGCGCAAAGACCTTTGGTAACTGACCATCCCCCCTTCTCATGTTTGGCAATAATTCTCACCCACGGAAAGATCTCGATTCCGGTGCCTAGCTCCCAAGATAACTCAATCAATGCTGACCTCCCTTGGGATGCTAGCCGCCACCCTGTGAGTATGGTTTGGTCACTGACGCTTACCGGATCCGTTTCTACGTTACTGGCCGGCAGCGAAGTCCCTTGTTTGAAAACGTGGAAGCTGTTTTGAGCCTGCGCTTTCCAACTGACTCGACTGAGAAACTCTCGCAGAAGCTGATCGCTTGAAGGAATGATCCGGCCATCCACGGTGCGCATCTTCGGGTGGTAGTAGCCAGCCGGGGCATTGAAGGTCGCAGCATCTTCAAAATCAACGATCACGACGTCGGTAGGCGGAGGGGCATCAAACTCAGCCCGGCTTAGAGTCTTCAGTCCCTTCAAGATATGGTGCAGCGAGTAGATTTCCTTTCGCGTCGCCAGGTGGGAGAGGTAAGGCAAAGGCGCGGTGACACTCTCTCTGGGAGAAACTTCACTCAGCAGCGCGGCTTTCAAATCGCGATCACGGAGCTTGCCCTCAAGATTGTCAAAGTGACCGACCACTGCGCGTCCCGGACCCAGCCAGCACTGTCCGGCAAAACAAGCTGCCACCATCAACCAGGCAAGGGACCTCTTAGACGGTAATCGAGTCAGAGCTTCGGCACTTGCAACCCAGAGCAATGGGATGAGCGGGGCGGCGTAATGATAGCGCACCGACCACTCCGAGACGCGCCACGAAAGCAGGTGCTGAAGGAGTAACGGCGCGGCAATGAAGAGCCAGCGCGGCCGCAGCAGCGGTAATCCCAGCAACGGTAGCAACAGCGCCCACACCAGACTCCCACTACTCACCGCATGGGCAACGGCACCAAGTGCGACTCCAGGCTTAGTGAAGAAGTGGCCGATGATCTCAGGTCCCGATTGGCCGAGATGAGAGTAAAGCTCCAGGTAATCAACCTTTCCACCGTTCAGCGCGGGACTGAGCGCCTTCGCGTAGAGACCAAGCCAGCCCGCTGCCAGCATCAGCGGCCCAACGTTCCATTGCCACTGCCAGCGACGATTACGCTTCCAGTCGAGCAGAGCCTGCACCACACAGTAACCGATCAGCATCAAGGCAACGTTTTCCTTGCAAGCCAGCGCTGCCGCAAACCAAAGCCAGAAGCGTCCCAGACGTTTCGCCAGTCGCGCTTCGATGAGGAGCAGCAGCAGAGGCGCGGCCAGCGCCTCGGGATGAAACTCATGCAGCGCGACAAACCCAGTCGCCGGCATCAAGATGGTCGCCACGGCAAGCAGTAGCGACGTCGGGGCATCGTGGCCCAGCCGTTGCGCAATGCGCCACCCGGTGAAAGGCATCGTCGCCAACGCGAGGGTTTGCAGCGCGACCAGCAACATCGGGTGCGGGAACAGCGCGAACAACGGGGCCGCGAGAAAGACAATCGGCTCGGCATGGTTGCCGAGCAGAGGCACGTCGAGCAGCGACACCTGCCATCCCCCGCGAAGTGCCAGCCAGAGCGCCTGGACGTAGAATGCGAGGTCGAACGTCTCGTATTGAAAGGTCCACCAGCGCCAGGATGAGTCGGCAAACACGATCAACGCGAAAACCGCAGCGAGCGCGATGAGGGAGCGGGGTGGACGTGGGATTGCCGACATACGTCTCGCTGCTTAACCGATGCGACCGGACGAACGCCAGCGCGACACCTCAATCCTGAAACCTCACAAAAGTGAGGGCGCTCTCCTCTCGGACAGCGCCCTCAAAATGCGGACGGCGGTAAGCCGAATTCTGTTCCTCCAGCACTTGCGCGCTGGATTCGACGATCATTTCTCTCACGGCGCTCGCGCGCCGCGCCTCGCTCTCGCGATGGGGCGACTAATACCCGGAAGCGCTCGAGCTTGCGCCCGGGCGGGTCTGGCGGCCACGGCTTCCTGTTTTGTCTTGCACCACATGGGGTTTTTCGTGCCCCGGCGCTCGCGCACCGGGCGGTGGGCTCTTACCCCGCCTTTTCACCCTGACCGGCACCCTCTCGCGAGGGCATCGGCGGTTTATTTTCTGTGACACTTTCCGTCACGCCGAGCTTTCGCCCGACGCCCCCGCGCATTTTACGCGGCATGTTGCCAGAAGGTGTTCGGACTTTCCTCTGCCCCGGAAACCGGCGCAGCGATCATCAGCCCTCCGCAGGCGAGAAAGTAGCGCGAGGCCGCGTTGTGGCAAGGCATCCCGATCTTCTCTTCGCAGCGTGGTGGCTTTGCGGTTAAATCGTCGACCTTCCATGTCAGCATCTGTCAGCACCCGACTTATTGAAAAGCTCAGTTCCGCGCTCGCTGAAGGTACCTTCGTCAAGCTCACGCTCAGCCACCCGCGGGCCGGAAAGTCTGATCTGCGCAACGTCTACGCGCGGCTGGTCGCATTGCGCGACGGGCAAAAGCTGTCGCTTCTTTTTCGTCACGCCACTCGTGACGAAACAAAGAATCTTGGCGTCACCGCCGGCCTGGAACGCATTCGGTCACTGCTCGATACCGAGTTCGAACGAGCCCATCTTTTCACCACCACCGGTGACTGGCAGTGGCGCGGTGACAAGCCCGGGGACGCTGCGTTGAAAGCCAGTCGGCCAACATTCACGGTCGCCCCGGATCCCGTCCACGATCGGAAAAAAGAGCACGCGATCGCGGGTGCGGCGACGTTCTTGCAGGCGCTCGGCGTGACCAATCCGGCCGGGGAGCCGCGCCCTGGGATGGCTGATAAACTCCGGCAAATTCAGCGCTTCGTCGAAGTCCTCGGACATCTCGTCGAGGCCTCGCCGCTGCGAGAAAAGCGTGAACTGCGAGTGCTCGATATGGGTGCGGGCAAAGGTTATCTGACTTTCGCGACGCGAGAGTTTTTTCACGCGCGAGGAGTGGCTGCCGAAATCACCGGAGTCGAAACACGCGCGGACTTGGTTGAGCTGACCAACCGCACTGCAGTTGGAGTCGGGTTCGACAATCTGCGCTTTGTGCGCGGCACGATTGCGGAGTATTCCGCCGACCTTCCAGCAGACCTCCTCATCGCCCTGCATGCGTGCGACACTGCGACCGACGATGCGATCCATCGCGGCATCCGCGCCGGCGCCGCGCTCATCGTCACCGCGCCCTGCTGCCACAAAGAAATTCGGCAGCAGATCCAACTGCCGCCGGTCCTGCGCGATGTGTTGAGGCACGGGATTCTCTGCCAGCGGGAAGCTGAAATCGTGACCGACGGCATCCGCGCCCTGCTTTTGGAGATGCACGGCTATAAAGCCGAGGTTTTCGAGTTCGTCTCATCTGACCACACCGGCAAGAATCTGCTCATCGCGGCCACGAAACGACTGCAGCCCCTCGCTGCGGATCCTTTGCGGCAGCGGCTTCACGAGCTCCTCGACTTCTACGGCCTCCGCGAGCAAAAGCTCGCCCATCTCCTCGGCGAACTGCCATCGAATCGATGATCAACTATTGGAAACCCGACGAATGGAAGACGCTCCGCCGGCTTCGGGAGGGCTTTTTAAATCGCACCGCCGGGCACGCCAACTACTGGCGAGAACCTGAAGACCTCGCGCTTTATGACGCCACTTTCGCCGAGCGGATCGGCTGGAAATGGGACGCGGTTCTCAGAGAACTCGATGCGCGCGGCTGGCAACCGACAAGCCTCCGCGTCCTCGATTGGGGTTGCGGAACAGGCATTGCCAGCCGCCGCGTCCTCGCTCATTGGCCGCAATTTGCCGAGCTCTCCGTCCATGATCGCGCGCCTGCCGCCGCGCGGTTTGCCGCTGAATCTGCCCGCCGCGATCACCCGCGAATCAAGGTGGGCACTGGCGATGTGGTCGACGCGAATACACTGCTCGTGCTCAGCCACGTGATCAACGAACTGCCGCCGCATGAGCTTTCGCGCCTGCTGGACCTGGCGCGGCAGGCGGGCGAAGTCATCTGGGTCGAAGCCGGCGCGCGCGAGGAAAGCCGCAAGTTAAGCGAAGTCCGCGATGCTCTGCTCGCGCGCGGTCCGGGGTTGGTCGCAGTCGCGCCCTGCACACACCAAGCCACGTGCGGCATGCTCGTAGCGAAAAACGAACGGCACTGGTGTCATCATTTTGCGACACCCCCGAGCGAAGTTTTTCAGGACGCGCGCTGGCATCAGTTCAGCGCTGAACTCGGCATCGATCTGCGCTCGCTGCCGTTCAGTTTTCTCGTCCTCCAGCGACTGCGCCCGGCTGCTCCCACACCCACCGGTTTTTCGCGAGTGATCGGCGAACCCCGTGAATACAAGGGCTACGACAAAGTCTTGAGCTGCCACGAGCACGGCGTCGGCGAACTGATGCTGCAAAAACGGGACGCCCCCGCCTTGCTCCGTGAGGTTCGAGCCGGCTCCGCCGCGCCAGTTTATCGTTGGTCGTTGCGCGCCGGGAAGATCGTGGCGGGTGAGCGTTTGGCCCCGGAGTGACCTTCGCATTTGCATGAACGAAACCGCGCGCCTAGCGTGCCGACATGAATCTGCATCCTCTCACGAAAACATTCGCCGTCGCGCTCTGTGCGCTGCTACCTCTCTCGGCCATGGCTGAAACCGAGATCGAAAAAGGCGAAAAATTCATGACTGAGAACGCGAGCAAGGAGGGCGTCAAAGTCACCAAGAGCGGCCTCCAATATAAAGTTCTAAAGGAAGGCGAAGGCGCGAGTCCGAAGGCAACCGACACCGTCTCCGTTCACTACCGTGGCACCCTGCTCGACGGCACGGAATTCGACAGTTCGATCAAGCGCAACGAACCCGCTGAGTTCCCGCTGAACCGCGTCATCCCCGGCTGGACTGAAGGCGTGCAGCTCATGAAAGTCGGCTCGAAATATCAGTTTGTAATCCCGCCGAAGCTTGCCTACGGCGAGCGCGGCACGCCCGGTGGACCCATCCCGCCGAATGCGACGCTGATCTTCGAAGTCGAGTTGCTGAAAATCAAATAGCTGAGCGATCGGCTTGGTGATCGGTGATGAACTCGTCCGCTCGCCGGATCGCTTTTCACTATCACCCACTACGCTTGTCACCGCTAACTCCGCAGCGTCAGCCAAAGCGTCTGCGCGGCGAACTCCGGCGGAATGTCCGGCAGCGTCGGCTCGTGATGAAAGCTCGCGGTCTGCCGCGTCATCTTGAGGCAATGCCGCGCAACCGCTTCGAGCGCGGGGCGGTTCATTCGCGTGCAATTGGTGGAAAGAAGCAGCCGGGCGCGCGGCGCCGCGACTTCGAGTGCGGCGAGCAGCAGGTTTTCCATGTCATGTTCGACCTGGAATTTTCGGCCTTTGGTTCCCCGGGAAAACGTTGGCGGATCGAGCACGATCGCATCGAAGCGCTCTCCTTTCCGTGCGAGGCGCGGCAGCATCTCCAGCACGTCATCTGCGTAAAATCGGTGGCGCGCCGGGTCGATCTGATTGAGCGCGAAATTCTCGCGTCCGCGCTCGATCGATTTTTTTGAAAGATCGATGCTCGTCGTCTCCGCGCCGGAAAGCGCAGCGGCGACCGAGAACGAGCACGTGTAGGCAAAAGTATTGAGCACCCGGCGAACAGCCATCTGTCGGAGATGCGCGCGGTTGGCGCGCTGATCGACAAATAACCCGGCGGAATATCCCGCTCCGAAATCGAGCGCGAACTTCATCCCGTTCTCTTCCACGACCGTTTCGAGCGATGGTCCCGGAGCGCCGCGCAAAAGCACGGGTGCGGCGCGGTCCTCGTTTTGCCGGGGCAGAGTCTTCCCAAAGATGCGCCGCCAGCGCAACCCATGTTCATCACTGAACGCGGGCAATTCCGCGAGCACGGCATCACGCCCCGCGGGGTGCTGGTAAGAAATGAGTGCGTCCTCGCCGAAACGCTCCAGCCACGTGTCCGGACTCGAGTAAAGCCGATGCGCAGTCGTGCCCGAGGCCTGAATCTGCCCGAGCGCTTCGCTGCTGATCCACTCCGCGTGTGGTGGCGGTGGGGTGCGGGGGACGGGCAGGCGGTTCAAAGGGCGAGCCGGAGAACTGATTGCAACGCTTTCCCGCTTCAAGTAGTTTCGCGCACTTTTTTCCCGAACTCTATGCGGACGCTTCTTCTCCTCCTCACCGCCACGCTCGGCATTTTCGTGACTTCCGCTCGCGCGCAATCGTCCGATCCCAGCGATTATTTCCTCAATGCCTACACCGCTTATCAAAAGGGAGAGAAAGCGGAAAACAGCGGCAGCTACACTTCGGCGCTGAAATCTTACAAGTCCGCCGTCTCGACCCTCGACACGATTGCGGAGCGCTGGCCGAGCTGGAATCCCCCGATCGTAAAATTTCGCCACGACCGCGCGGCGGAAGGCATCGCCAGGGTGCAACCGCGCGCCGGCAAGCCCGGCGACAAACCCAGCGACGACGACATGGCCGGTCCGCTCCCCGGTGACACGACCGCCGCTGGTGACTTGATTCCCGGCGACCTCACGCCGGCGGCACCGGTCGTCCGTTCCACGGAACGCCGGACCGGAACCGAGGAAAACAGTGACCCGGTGAAGGCGATCACGGAGCGGCTCGAGCGGCAGCAGCGCGAGCTGGAAGCCGGGAAAAAGGAACTCGATCGAGTTTCAGCCGAGAAATCGGAACTCGCGCAAAAGTTGCAGGAGGCGCTCAAGGCCTCCCAGAAATCCGCGGAGACGCAGGCCATCCTTCAAACCCGCGCTGACAATACCGAGAAGGCGCTGATGAAGTCCGAGGCCGAAGGAGCGACCAGCGCGGAGGCGACGAAAGCCCTGCGCGCGGAGATCGAGAGCATTCGGAAAGAAATGCGCAGCGCCCAGTCTGACCGGGACGCCGCAGAGGAATTACGCCAGCAATTCGCCGATCGCAGCACGGCGGCGAGCAAGACACTCGCAATTCTCACCGCCGAACGTGACGCCGCGAAAAAGGAGGTCGATGAAGTCCCGGCAAGAATCGCGGCGAGCAAAAAAGAGGCCGCTTCCGCGCGCACGGAACGCGACGCCGCCGAGGAAATCCGGCAACAAACCGCCGACCGCCTCGCCACGGCCAACGAGAAGATCAAATCCATTTCCGCCGAGCGCGATGCCGCGCAAAAGGCGAGCGCCGAGGTGCCGGCCAAGATCGCCGCGATGCAAAAGGAAATCGATCAGGTGATCAAAGAAAAGAGCGACCTCACGACCAAGCTCGCGAGAACGGAGGAGATCGTGAAGCGCGTGAGCAAGGAACGTGACGACGCCCTCGGTCAGGTCGAGCGGATGAAGGACGCGCAGAAACAGGTCGAAAAACTGATGTCTGACAACACGATGTTGATGGCCAAGCTGAGCGACGCGGAGAAATCGATCACGCAATTCAAGGCGGATGGCACCCGAAAAGACGAGCAAATCGCCGACCTGAAAAAAGAGGTCGCGAGCGTCAAGACGCAGCTCGTGGACACGCAGAAACAAAGCGCGAGTTACCAGCAGCAGATGGCTGATTTGCAAGGCAAGCTACAGGTGCAGGCGAAGGAGTTGGCGCAGGTCAGATCCGAGGTCACAGTTGGCGCAGCCGATCGTAAAAAGTTGACCGAGGAAAACGAAGTGCTGCGCGGGATCGTGGTGCGCCAGATGAAGGAGCAGGCACGCCGGGACCAAACGAAAAAGCTGGTGCTGGGAGAACTTGCAAAGCTTGAACTGCAATCGAAGTCGCTGCTCAAGCAGATCGATTATCTCGGACAACCCGTCGTGCGGTTGACGGAAAAAGAGCGCAAGCTTTTCAAACAACCGCTGATCGAAATCAGTGACGTTGAAGTCTCGATTGCTGCACCCAAGGAGCCGTCGGATGCCGTCAATGTCCCGGTCGAAGCCGCTCCCGTCGTCGCGGAGACCACGCCCGCAGCTGAGTCTGTTCCTGTCCCAGCTCCCACTGCGCCGCCGGTAGTGGCTGACATGAAGCCGCCGGTTGCTCCGGAGCCGGATGCACCGAGTCCGAGCGCGCCCGCCACTGAGGCGAAGCCCGTGACCGAATCCGTCTCCGTAGCTAACGCGAAGCCCCCAGCCGCTCCGGAGCCACTCCCCGCGAAGCTGGACGCCACCATGCCCGCTCCGGATAAACCGGCGATGGAATTGGCGAAGGCCGATCCTCCCACGCCTTCGCTGACCAACCCGACGGGCAAAACTCCGCCTGAAGGTGATCTCCCGACCAAGGCTCCCGAGGACGTCGCTCCAGTAACGAGCGGTGCGACTTCCGGTGCGACCAGCACGACGCCGAACGTCCCGGCGGAGCTCATCGGCCTGGCGCGCGAAGGCAAGGATCAATTCGAACGCGGCAACTACCGCGAGGCTGAAAAGATCTACGACAAGATCCTGGCGAAAGCGCCGAACAACCTCTACGCGCTCAGCAATCTCGGCGTCGTGCGGTTCCGCGGCGGCAAGCTGAAGCTCGCCGAGGAAGCTTTCAAGAAAGCCATCGCCGTCGCGCCAGAGGACGCCTTCAGCCACTGCACGCTCGGGATCGTTTATTACAGCCAGGGCAAATTGGACGAGGCAGTAAACGAGCTGACCAAAGCGCTCGCGATCCAGCCGAAGAACGCCACGGCGCACAATTATCTGGGCATCACCGCGAGCCAAAAAGGCTGGCAGGAGGCCGCGCAGAAGGAACTCGAGACCGCCAGCGCGCTCGACCCGAATTACGCCGACGCATTCTTCAATCTCGCCGTCGTTTTCGCCACGCAGCAGCCACCGAACAAGGAACTCGCGCGCAAGCACTACAAGCGCGCGATCGAACTCGGCGCCGAGCCGGACAGCGCGCTCGAGCAGTTGATTAAGTAGCGCCCGGGCGTTCTCGCCGCAAACCGAGGTGGCAGAGATGCGGATCGCTTTGTATGGCGGAACATTCGACCCGATTCATCATGGGCATCTGCTCCTCGCTCGAGATGCCATTGAGCAATTGCAGCTCGATCGCGTGATCTTCATCCCAGCCTCGCTGTCACCGCACAAGCCCGGCACGCGTCCTGCCGCCGGAGCGATGCGGCGCGAAATGATCGCTGCCGCGATCGATGGTGAACCAACGTTTGACCTCGATGACTCCGAGCTTTCACGCGAAGGCCCGAGCTTCAGTGCCGATACGGCCGAGGGGTATCGCGCCCGTTTTCCGGAGGCAGACATTTTCTACCTCATTGGCCACGACAACGTCGCGAAGCTTCACACCTGGCGGCGCATCGACGACCTCCAGCGCGCGGTGCAGTTTGTCGTCTTCGATCGGGGTAACATTGCCGCAGATCACGCGCTCCCCAGCCTCACGCGTCGGGTCGATATTTCGGCAACGGAAATTCGCGACCGGGTTGCACGCGGCCTCTCGATCCGGTATCTCGTGCCGGAATCTGTCCACACGCTCATTGAGCGCGAGCAGCTTTACCAGGAGATCCCCACCCATTAAATCCGAACAACTCGCCCAAATCATCGCCAGCATCGCCGCCGAAAAAAAAGCGGAACACATCATCGCGATCGATCTGCGCGGCATCTCCACCTTCACCGACTTCTTCGTGATCTGCTCCGGGAATTCCGAGCCACACTTGAAAGCAATCATCGGCGATCTGCAGGACCGTCTGCACAAGGAACACAACGTGCGACCGACCGCGATCGACGGCTTCCCGGCGAGCCAATGGGTAATCGCGGATTACTCGGATGTCGTCGTCCACGTATTTCACAGCGACAAGCGTGGCGTCTACAGCCTCGAGGATCTGTGGAGCGACGCCCCGCGGCTCGCGCTGGCCGTCTAAAATAGCGTCGCAGACCTCCCTCTTCGACCGCGGGTGACGCGGATTTCTCGATTGGCAATTTCAATGATCAACGCTTTCCACCATAACCGAGGTCAGACTCCATCATCCTTCGACTTCCAGCACATTCTCTGAGATGGCCCTGCTCATCGAGACCGACGTCCCTTGCCCGCACTGCGGTGAAGTTTTTCCCCTGAGCATCGACACCTCCCAAGGCGATCACTCGATGATCGAGGATTGCAGCGTCTGTTGCCGGCCGATCCTGCTGGAAATCCGGTGCGAGCCCGGAGACCTCGTGGACGTACAAATCAGCAGCGGTTAAAGTGCGCGATGCTCGAGCAACGAGACGCGCTTTTAAAACTTCTGCGGGACGACGATCCGGCGACGTTGGGTCTGGTAAAGGGTGAACTCGCCCGCGCGGGTGCCGGTGCGCTCGAAGAACTGCGCGTCCTTCTCGCCGAGGCGGATGCGGTGCCGGCACGGCATGTCCGCGACGTGATAGCGGAGATCGAAGAGCGCGAATCGGACACGATTTTCGCGCAACTTTGTGCTGACTTCACCGATGCCAGCGACCTCGAAGATGCGGCGTGGAGGCTCGCGGCGACGTTCATGCCGGGCGATGATTTCCAACTTGAGCGCGAGCAGGTGGAGACGTGGGGCACCGAACTCGCGCGCCGTTTGAAGAAGGCACCGACACCGCTCGACGCGGCCGAAACGCTCGCGGAGTTCCTCGCTGACGACGTCGGCTTGCGGGGCAACGAAGACGACTATTATGACCTCGATAATTCGCTGCTGCCAATGGTCATCGGCACGCATCTCGGCATCCCGATTTCGCTCTCGTTGATTTACCTGATGGTTGGCCGTCGTGCCGGGATGGACATCGAAGGCGTCGCGCTTCCGGGACATTTTTTGGTGCGCTGCGGGGAGATTTTTCTCGATCCGTTTCACCGGGGGCGGCGCGTAGGTCTCCAGGAATGCCGCGCGCTTTTGCAGTCGCAAGGAATCGAACTGCGACCCGAACACCTCGCACCCGCGACTCCGCGGCAGATGCTCCGTCGGATGCTTTCAAATCTTCACCATGTCGCCGCCGATATGGATCAGGATTTGGCGATGAAAATTGCTGGCTGGATCGAATCGATGGGCGAGTTGGAATAAGCGCGTCTGCATTGTGCTCCGCGCTCGCTTACCCACTCCGCACCTGTTCTAAACGCTCGCCCCATGCCTAAATCCACCCTCGCTTCGCAAGTCTCCGCACAACTCAACGGCGCGAAAACCCGCCTCGAAAAAGCGAAGGCGCTCGTCGGATTTGATGGGTTTGTTGACACGATTCTGCACGTCGTGGCTCAGCGCGATTCCGCGAAAAAATACGTGCGCATGACTGCGATGGGCGACTTCGGCGGGAAGATCAGCGGAGCGGCAGGACACAGCGCGAATTTCGAGTTCGTCACGCAGATGGTGAAGCTCGGCGGCAATGGCCCAATCATGGCACACGCGCTCGGCAGCTACGGCACGCCGATGACTTATCTGGGCAATCTCGGAGCCCCAAATATCCACGCGGTCTTCGCGGATTTCGCAAGCCGCGCGACCGTGCATTCGATCGCCGAACCGGGCTACACGGACGCGATCGAATTCGACGACGGCAAGCTGATGTTCGGCAAACACGGGAGCCTAGGCGAGGTGAACTGGGCAAACCTCATCGCACACGTGCCGGAGAAGGACCTCACGGAAATCTTCGCGGAGTCATCTCTAATCGCGCTGGTGAATTGGACGATGCTCACGCAAATGACGGCGATCTGGCAGAAGATCCTCACGCGTATCGCGCCGAAGCTCACGGGCGAGAAACGTTGGCTCTTCATCGATCTGGCCGATCCCGCGAAGCGGTCGCGCGAGGACATCGCTGCGGCGCTTAAACAGGTCACAAAATTCCAGAAATATTTCCGCGTGATCCTCGGGCTGAACTTTGCCGAGAGCCGCCAGGTCGGGGAGGTGCTCGGCTTTCCCGCGCCGGATGAGACTTACGGCACCGTGACGCATCACGCGTCGCAGATCCGCGAGGTGCTGAAGATCGACACGGTGGTCATTCATCCCACGCACTTCGCGGCGGCGTCCGATGCCAGCGGCTCCACGCATGTCGTCGGACCTTTCACGCTCAAGCCAAAAATCACGACGGGTGCCGGCGATCATTTCAACGCGGGCTTTTGCATCGGCCGCCTGCTCGGACTCGACATCGCCGCGAGCCTGCAAATCGGCGTGGCGACCTCCGGTTTTTACGTCCGCAATGCCAAAAGCCCGCGTCTCGATGATCTGCGGAAATTCCTGAACACGCTCGACTAGAGGTCATTGCCGCGGGGCACAAAGAACCTGCATCACTGCCACTCGTGCCGCGGGTATTTGCGCTGCAATTCCTGTTTGATCTTGGGGTAGGACTCTTTCCAGAAATTCGCGAGGTTGCTCGTGATCTGAATCGGGCGGTGATTTGGCGCGAGCACTTGGATGACCAGCGGCACGCGTCCTCCCGCGATGCGCAAGTCGGCGTCCACGCCGTACAAATCCTGGATCCGCGCGGCGATCGTTGGCGCTGAGTTCGGCGCGTAGATGATCTTGAACGCGCGACCTTTCGGCAGCTGCAGATCGCTCCGGTGCGTAGTCGTCGAGGAGCCGCTGTTGCGCCGGTGAAAGCCACGATTTCACGACCGGCCAGACGGCGCGCTCCTTGATTTCCGGTAGCTCGTCGCGCCGTGGCAGATCTGCTCGACGAGCATCCGGCGGTCGTCCGCCCCGAGCTTCGGCAGCTCGAACTCGGGATACCATTCGCCAACAGATTGAGCCGCACGATCCATTGATCGACCGCGTGTCCCACAGCTTTTCAGCGGGCAATGTGCCGGATCGACCTGCCGCGCGAGCAGCTCCGCGGCCTGCTCCAGCGGCACATTGTCCGACGATTCGATCGCAGCAGCGAGATCGCGAAAACGGCGTGCGGTGCGCGAGGTCACCCGGCGCTGCGTGGAGTCGAACGGACATCGGTGACTCGACGAATCCGCCCGGAAACAGCTCGCGCAGCCATTCTCTCGCGGATCGCGGTCGCCAGCGTGAGCAGCGTTTCGACTTCGCCGCGAATCGCGATTTCGCGCACTTCGCTCGCGACGAGCAGCGGCGCATCGTGCACCACACTCTCCCGCGCCAGCACGCCACGGCGCCCATGCACGAGTTCGCAACGGAGGGTGCCGGAATCGAGGCGCATCGCGACATGTCGGGAAAGCCCGCGAGCACGCATCGCTGCGAGCGCTTCGCTGGCGGCTCCCGCGCCCATCCGTGTCGAGGCTCTCCTCGGGCGATCTCATGAATTGCCCGACAAGCTCCGCGGCCTCACGCGCGGCGAGGCCGTTGATGCCGAGTGCGCGGCAACGTTGCGGGTCGAAATTCGACTGCTCCGCGAAGCGATGCGCGCGCATCAAGCACGAAAAAATCCGAATCCTCGCTTTCGCCGAGTGCGCGTCGCGATCTGCTTCATTTGCTTTCCCTCAACGCGACGCAGCATGTTGCGCCCCTGCGTGAGCGCGGCGACCAGCGCACACCTCGGGCACACATCCGAGATCGTGCGGCGGCGAGCAGCATTCGCGCGTAACGCGGGTGCGCGGGGAAGGCGAGCATCCGGCGGCCGATGGGGGTGATGGGGGAGGCGCGGATGCGCGTACTCGATGGCTTCGCGAGCTCGCCGAGTGGAGCGTCTCGGCGCGCTCAAGCGTGCTTGCGGGTCGGGAGATTCGAGCCAGCGGAATTTCGCGACGTCGTCCACGCCGCTGGCCTTCAGCGTCAACACGACTTCCGCGAGATCGAGGCGCCGCACTTCGGGCAGTTCCTGCGGCGCGCGATCCCCATGCTCGCGTTCCGTCCACAGGCGCAGGCACACGCCGGGCGCGGTGCGACCTGCCCGGCCGGCCCGCTGCTCGGCACTCGCGCGGCTGATTTTCTCGACGAGCAGCGTGTTGATGCCGCGATACGGATCGAAGCGGGCGATCTTCGCGAGGCCGGCGTCGATCACGACGCGCACACCGTCGATCGTGAGACGAGGTTTCGGCGACGTTCGTCGAGACGATCACCTTTGCGCGTCTCGTAGCGGGCGACAGCGGCATCCTGCTGTCGACGGGCAATTCGCCGTGCAGCGGCAGCACGACGAAGTCGACTGCCGACGCGCGAGCTTTTGACCGCCTGAATCGTTCGGCTGATTTCGTATGCACCGGGCATGAAGATGAGCACGTCGCCTTCGGTCGTCACGCGCGAGACGTTCGAGTTCATCGGCGGCGGCATCCCAGACGGGGAAATCGCCGAGCGATGTGTCGAGATACTCGATCTCGCACCGGGAAACGTGCGGCCCCGCGAAGTGAGTAGCTCGCAGGGTGCGAGATATTTTTGCAGCGCACCGGCGTCGAGCGTCGCGGACATGACGACGAGCCTGAGATCGGGCCGCCGCTGTTCCTGCAAATCCAGCGCGCGGGCGAGCGTGATGTCGCCGTAGAGATGTCGCTCGTGAAATTCATCGAACAGAATCGCACTGATGCCGCTCAGCTTCGGGTCGGCGAGCATGTGCCGCAGGAGCATTCCTTCAGTCACGAAACGGATGCGCGTCTTCGCAGAACACACGCGATCGAGACGGATTTGGTAGCCGACTTCGTCGCCGAGTTTCACGCCGCGCTCGCTGGCGACGCGCGCCGCGAGCATTCGCGTCGCGAGGCGGCGCGGTTGGAGCACGACGATCTCGCCGTCGCCTGCGAGGCCTTGTCCAAAAGGATTTGCGGGACTTGCGTCGATTTTCCCGAGCCCGTCGGAGCTTGCAGAACGAGGCGCGGATTTTCGAGGAGCGACGTGACGATTTTCGACTCGAGTTCGAAGATGGGAAGATCGCGGCGGTGCAAAATTTTAGGAATCCGCTGGCGAAGCGGGCGGACAGTTTCCACGTTCCGCACGGACTTTCCACTTCTGCGTGCTTCTCGCTTTCCACAAACCATTCGGTGTCGTCTCGCAGTTCACTTCGGACGGCTCGAAACACCGGACGCTGGCGGATTTTGGATTCCCGAAAAACGTATATCCGATCGGGCGGCTCGATGCGGAAAGCGAAGGGTTGCTGTTGCTCAGCGACGAGGCGCCACTGAACGCGCGGCTGCTCCATCCGAAACACGCGCACACCCGGACGTATTGGGCGCAGGTCGAGCGTATTCCTTCCGCGGAGGCACTGGCGCACCTGGCGCGCGGGGTGGTGATCAGCGGACGGGCTACGCTTCCGGGTGCCGCATGGTTGCTTGATCCGCAGCCCACGTTGCCGCCGCGTGAGCCGCCGATCCGGGTGCGAAAGAATGTGGCCGACGCGTGGATCGCGCTCGTCTTGATCGAGGGGAAAAATCATCAGGTCCGCAAAATGACCGCGGCGGTCGGGCATCCGACGCTGCGGCTGCTGCGCGTAAAAATCGGCGCGCTGGAACTCGGCATCCTCCCGGCGGGAAAATGGCGAACGCTGGACGAGCGTGAGCGCTCCGCGGTGTTTGCGAGCTAGCGACCGCGCCAACCCGGAGGTGAGGCGTGCCAAGACAACCTTTCCCGCCGACTGCTGCGATTCCCAATGGCAAGGGGGACGCCTTACTGGCGCACGTCTTGTGCGCAACAATCATGAGTTCAACCCGCTGGCTTTTCGGATTCCTGCGGAAGTTTGTGCTCGCAGGTCTGGGTGTGGCCGGTGCCGCCTGGCTGCTGACACGTGGTGAGGTCACGCCATTCATGCCGCACGCGCATTGCTACCTCTTTGATCGCGGACTCATCCTGCTCCACGGCAGTTCGGATTTGCTCATCGGCTCGGCCTACGTCGGGATTTCGGCGACGCTGATATATCTCGTGCAGCGGGCGAAGCGGGAAATGCCCTTTCACTGGATGATGCTCGCGTTTGCGGTGTTCATCGTGGCGTGCGGAGCCACGCATCTCATGGAGGTCTGGACTTTGCAGGCGCCGCATCCTCGCTACTGGCTGTCGGGATACGTGAAGTTGATCACGGCGATCGCTTCTGTTTCGACCGCAGTGCTGCTCCCTCGGCTGATTCCGAAAGTGCTGGTCCTTTTGAAATCCGCGCGCACCGCCGCGGAGCGCAAAGTCGAACTCGAATCCGCCTACGCGCAACTCGCAGATGCGCACGAAAAGGTGAAGCAACTCGACCAGATGCGGACGAATTTTTTCGCCAACGTCAGCCATGAGTTGCGCACCCCGCTGTCGCTTATCCTCGGCCCGATCGACCGGATGTTGGAGTCACCAAAGCTGGGCGCAGCGGAGCGGCAGAGTCTCGAGGTGGTGCAGCGCAACGCGCTGATGTTGCACAAGCATGTGAACGATCTGCTCGACCTCTCGCGCTTCGAGGCGGGGAAGCTGGAGGCGCAGTTCTCGAGGGTCGACCTCGCGGGTCTGGCGCGGAGGATGGGTGCGGTGTTCGATGGGGCCATCGCGGAAAAGCAGGTCAATTTTACGATCGAGACGCCGCCTGCGCTGCCGGCGGAAGTGGATGCCGACAAGGTGCAACGCGTATTGATCAACCTGCTCTCGAATGCGCTGAAATTTGTCCCTGAAAATGGCGCGGTGCGGCTCGCGATTTCTCAGACTGGCGAGGTGGCGGAGATCCGGATTGAGGATTCGGGACCGGGGGTCGCGCCCGATTTACGGGAGGCGATTTTCGATCGGTTTCACCAAGGGGATCACACGTTGCAGCAGCAGCGCTCCGGCGGGACGGGGCTCGGCCTGTCGATCGTGCGGGAATTCGTGCAACTTCATGGCGGGTCGGTGCGCGCGGAGGAGGCAGCCATCGGCGGCGCGGCCTTCGTGGTGCACCTCCCTCTCCGAGCGCCGGCCGGAGCAGAGGTGCATTCCTCAGACAATTCTCTATCGATGGAACCCGGCCTGAGGACCGCGCTGGAAACAGCGGCAGGCGTGGAGGCCACGCGAGTGCGGACGGCAAACGAGGAGGAGGGAAAAGAGGAGGCAGGCGCGAATTTTGGAGACACCCGACCGTTGGCCTTGATCGTGGAGGACAACTGCGAGATGAACGATTTCATCGCCCAAGTTCTCGCCGCAGAGTTCCGCACGATTTCGGCATTCAATGGGCGGCAGGGCCTCGAAATGGCAAAAGACCATCTGCCGGACTTGATTCTCACTGACTTGATGATGCCGGAAATGAGTGGCGACGAATTGATTCAAGCCGTTCGCGGCGTCGCCGAGCTTGCCACAACACCCGTGATTTTACTCACCGCCAGCGGCGATCTCGATTTGAAAATGAACCTCCTCGCCGAGGGCGCTCAGGATTACCTGACCAAGCCCTTTGCTGTCGCCGAACTGCGTGCGCGCGCACACAATCAGGTCACCGCGAAACTCGTCCGCGACACGCTCCAGCGGGAACTCGCCTCGCAAGACAATGATATTGCGCAACTCGCGACCGAGGTGACACAGCGGGCGCGGCAGCTCGAGCGGGCCAAGGAAGTTGCCGAGGAGGCAAATCAGGCAAAGGATCATTTTCTCGCGGTGCTCAGCCACGAGTTGCGCACTCCGCTTACCCCGGTGCTGGCGGCGGCGATCGAGCTGGAGGCGGGTGGCGGAAAGGAACCCGAGCAGTTGCGGCACGCACTGCAACTCATCCGGCGGAACATTGAGCTAGAAGCGCGACTGATCGACGACCTGCTCGATTTTACCAAGATCAGCAAAGGCAAGCTGCAACTGCAGCTTGGCGACGTGGACCTGCATCAGGCGATCCGGGGCGCGCTCGAGATTTGCCAGAACGACCTCACGCGGAAGGAGCTACAGCTCGCTGTGGCCTTGGAGGCATCCAGCGCACATGTTCGCGGCGACGCTGCCCGCCTGCTTCAGATTTTTTGGAATCTCATTCTCAATGCCGTTAAATTCACGCCGCCGCACGGGCAGATCTCCGTGCGAACGACGAACACCGGTGAGGGGCAGATCCGCGTCGAGGTCAGCGACTCCGGGGTCGGGATTGAAGCCGAGGCGATGCCGCGGATTTTCGAGGCGTTCACGCAGGGAGAACAATCGGTCACGCGGCGATTCGGAGGCCTCGGTCTTGGGCTAACGATCGCTAAGGGGCTGACGGCAGCGCACGGGGGGCGGATGCTGGCGATGAGCGAAGGGACTAATCGAGGCACAACGATGACCGTCGAGCTCCCTCTGCTCGCTCCTGCCAGTATCGGCGCAGTGGCAGCGCCGCTTGAAACTTCGCCGGCTGACACTTTGCCGCTCCGCATCCTGCTGGTGGAAGATCATGACGACACACGTCACGCGATGACCCGCCTTCTCCAGCGCTGGGGCTATGTCGTCCGGGTCGCATCCACGCTCCGGGAAGCGATTGGGGCGGCGGATGTGGAACAGTTCGACGTTTTGATCAGCGACCTCGGGCTGCCCGATGGTCACGGGACGGAATTGCTGCGCGAGATTCGAAAAAAGAGCGAAATGCTCGCTATTGCGATGAGCGGCTTCGGAATGGAGCAGGACCTCCGGCAAACACAGGAAGCGGGCTTTCTCGCTCATCTCGTGAAGCCCATCGCCGCTCAAAAGCTGCGAGTCACGATCGAGGCTGCGACCGCCGCTCAAAGACGGTAGGTGCAGCTGGACGGGAATTCCCTGATCCCCGGCTCATTTGAGGGACACGGGGGAGGCCCGTATTTCAGCCTTGACCCGACAACGATCGCCCCCATGATTCCGCGCTTCTCCGCCGGAAACGGCAAAAAATTACTATGCAAGGAAGTTTGGGAAACACAATTTGGACATTTTGCTACTTCGTCGTCCTATTCGGGCTCTCCCTCTATGGCCTGCATCGTTACGTCATCGTTTACCTGTTTCTGAAGAATCGGCGGAATGCCCCGCAACCGCTCGGTGAGTTCGAGGAGCTGCCCCGGATCACGGTTCAGCTCCCGATCTTCAATGAACTCTACGTGGTCGAGCGGCTGTTAAACTCGGTCGCCGCCCTCGACTACCCGCGGGAACTCCTGCAAGTGCAGGTGCTTGACGATTCGACCGACGAAACGACCCGACATCGCCTCGGAACGCGTGGCGGAACTCCGGGCCACTGGGCTCGATATCGAAATGGTGCATCGCGACCGATCGCACCGGCTTCAAGGCGGGCGCGCTCGAGAACGGCGTCGAGACTTGCAAAGGCGAGTTCATCCTCATTCTCGACGCGGATTTCGTCCCCGCGCCTGACATGCTGCGGAAGACGATCCATTACTTCACCGACCCGAAAGTCGGAATGATCCAGACACGCTGGGGGCATCTGAATCGGACCTACTCGCTGCTCACCCGGGTGCAGGCGATGTTCCTCGACGGGCATCTTCTGCTCGAGCAGACCGCGCGAAGCCGCAGTGGACGCTTCTTTAATTTCAACGGCACCGCTGGTTTGTGGCGCCGATCGTGCATCGCCGACGCCGGGGGTTGGCAGCACGATACACTGACCGAAGACCTCGACTTGAGCTACCGGGCGCAGCTCAAGGGCTGGAAATTCGTCTTTCTGGCGGACCTCGTTACGCCGGCGGAATTGCCGGTGGACATGAACGGCTTCAAGTCACAGCAGCACCGATGGACGAAGGGCTCCATCCAGACGTGCATGAAGCTGCTGCCCTCGGTGTGGCGTGCGAAATTGCCCCTGCTGATCAAACTAGAAGCGACTGCACATCTCACGTCGAACTACGCGTATTTGCTGCTGCTTTTCCTCTGCATCCTGCTGCACCCGTCCGCGGGTGGGGGCACCCACAGCCTGTTGCGGACCTTGCTGCTCGACATTCCGATTTTCATCTCCGCCTCCCTGCCAGCGGCGGTTTTCTATATTTGCACGCAGCGCGAACTCCATCCGAAAACGTGGTGGAAAGATATGCTCCTCCTGCCGCCGCTCATCGGTCTCGGGATCGGTCTAGCGGTGAACAACGCGCGAGCCGTGTTGGAGGCGACCATCGGTCACCAGTCGGAATTTACCCGCACTCCGAAATACGGGATCGAGAGCAAAACCCAGTCGTGGAAGAAGTCCAAATACTCGCCGCTCAAGAGCGCCATTCCGCTCTTTGAACTCGGTTTCGCTGCATACTTTTCCTATTTCCTAATTTTTGCCGTGCAGAATGGGCAGTGGCTCTCCATTCCATTCCTCGTTCTGTTCGCGGGCGGGTTTGGATACGTCGCGCTTTGCTCGATCGCACAGTGGTTTCCCCAGCTGCGGATGCCGTGGCGCGACACTGGGAAGATCCTCCCAGCGTAAATTTTCGTCGGTTTCTCGCAGTCTGGCAGTTGCCTTCCTTTACCTATGTTGAAGCTTCGCCTCACTCGTTCCACGCGCTCCGCCTGCGCTCTTCTCGCCATTTTAATGGCGGGAGTTGGTGCCTCTGCCTCAACTTCGATCGTGGTCAGTGTGAGGGATCAAAAGCTCGCGCTGGTCTGCGATGGCGAAAAGGTCGCCGAGTATAAGATCTCCACATCGAAGTTTGGCGTCGGCGACAAGATGCACAGCTTCAGCACGCCGCTGGGAAAGCTGGAAGTTGCAGAACGCATCGGAGGCGGTTTGCCGGCGGGTGCGGTGCTGAAGGGCCGCCAAGCCACGGGGGAGGTGCTGAAGGTCAATGCGGAAGGGCGTGATCCGATCGTCACCCGCATCCTGCATCTCCGCGGACTCGAAACAGGCAATGAAAACGCCTTTCAACGAGGCATCTACATCCACGGCACACCCGTCGAGCGCCTGATCGGGAAGCGCGAAAGTTGGGGATGCATCCGGATGCGCTCGAAGGACGTAATGGCGCTTTTTGACGCAGTCCCCGTGGGAACCGCCGTCGAAATTATGGACGAGCCGATCCGGAAATTGCTCCCCGGTATGCTCCTCGCCACGCGCCCTCCATCGCAGCCAGTCATCGCAGAACAACCCCGAGGCAAGATTTCCGACCGAGTCGTAGCTCAAGTCACATTGAGGAATGCGCCCGCGCATGGCAAAGAGCAGGCGACCGGGCGCCCTATTTCGAGCACCGGCAAGAAAGCGCTGGCTTCAATTTCGACACAATCCCGGCCGAGTGATCATGGAACACCCGTTTCCGATCTGCCTTCGCTCGGAGGGATCGGAAACCTCCACGCATCACATCCCCGCGAAGGCGATGAGCGGCGCAGTGGATTGAGGCTGTCGCTGTCATTCTAGACGTCCGGAACCGCTGGGAGGCGGACGCTTCCCCGCTGTGAGGCAGGTTGTTTCCTCGGGCACCGCAATCGGGGAAACGTCGGCAGGTTTTGGCTCACTTTGTGCTAAACTTGTCCGGAAGTGTTACAATCCACGCCTTTTTTGTGCAAAAGCAGCCGGTATAATTCGAATGGGATCGGGGCGATCTCGTCTTACGCGACCCGATGACTATGAAGATGGACCGTTATGAAGTGATGTGCCGCGAGGACGGATCGATGCATCGCCTCGGCCAGGGCGCCACGAGTTCCAGCTACAAGGCCCTCGATCTCGATCTGCAGACGCCGGTTGTCCTGAAGGTGATCCGCCAGGAATTCCTGGGCGACGAAACCGCGCGGAAACGTTTTCTGCGCGAGGCGCGCGCAGCCGCCCTGCTGCGACACCCAAATGTGGCGCAAATTTACCGCCTCGGTGAAGAGGACGGCATGTGCTTTTACGCGCGGGAATTCATCGAGGGCGAAACGGCGGAGACCATGGTGACTCGGGAGGGACCGATCCCGCCGGAACGCGGCGCTCGATGTCGCGCTGCAGGTCGCGCGCGCGCTCGTGGCGGTGAAAAAGATGAACCTCGTTCACCGGGACATCAAACCGTCCAATTTGATGATCACGCCGGAGGGCACCGGTGAAGATTATCGACTTCGGTCTGACCCGGGGGTCCCGATGGCTGCAGGCGAGGCCTGGAGTTGATCACCTTGGCGGGTTTCGTGGGCACGCCGGATTACGCGAGCCCGGAGCAACTCAATGAGCAGGATCTCGACGTCACTTCGGATATCTATTCGCTCGGTGTCACGCTGTGGTTTCTGCTCACCGGCCGCCCGCCTTTCCGCGGGCCGATGGCGCAGGTCATGGCGCAGCATTTGCAAAGTCCGCCGCCTTTCGACGAAGTCTCGCACCTGCCGACTCCGCGTCGTGAGCCTGCTCGCGCACATGCTGGAGAAAGAGTCCCGCGCGACGGCCGGTCACGCCCGACGCTTCTGGTCGAGGAAATCGACGCCTGTCTCGCCTCGCTCAACGCCGGCGCGACCGCGCGCCGCTGCCGGACACCTTCCCGCGACAATGGCCTCCGCCCCGCGTCGCGCTTTCCAAGCGGATGACCGCATCGCGCGAGCCAGCGCGCGATCGCCCGCGACGCTTCGTCCTCGGCGAGGCGCTCATCGGCGTCGTTGCCATCGCCGTGGTCATTTATTTCGTCCTTTCCCGTCCTGTCGAACCGTTGCCGCGCGCCGGCTCCGGTGACGCAACTCACCCGCGCAACTCGACAGCACGTGTCGCGAGATGCCTTGATGTCCAAAGCGCTCCATGAAATCATCCTATCTCCGCGCGCGCATCTTCCGCATTCTCCGCGTCACGCTCGATCGTCCTCGTGCTCATCGGCGCGGCCGTCGTGGGTGCGGGGCAGTCTCACCTCGCGTCGACAGCGAGCAGGCGGTGATCAATGCCGAAATCATGCAGATCCGCACGCCGATCAATGGCGTGCTCGAGATCGGTCGACGTCCGTCCCGGCATGCTTCTGGAAAAAGGCGCGACGCTTCTTCACGTTGCAGAATCCGCGGTTCGGCGATCGCGAAAGTGTCGCGCAATACAACGCGCTGCAAAATCCTCGTCGAAACGGTCGAGAGCGAATTGATCGGGCGCGCAGCAAGTTCCGTCGAGCTGGCGGAGGTCGCGGCGGCGCGGACGCAGCGCCTGCACAAGGCGCAATTGATCGCGCGCGTGGAGATGGAGCAGGACCCGGAAGAATCTTGCGATCGCCGAGCGCGTCGTCGCCGCGAAGACGGAACAACTCGCGCGGAGCGCGCGAGCGCGCCCGCGAGATGGAAGAGCAGATGGCGATGCAGAAGAAGTCGGTCGTGACGATGCCGGAGGATGGCCTGGTCTGGTCGATCTCCGGAAAAACGGGCGAGACCGTGGAGTCGAACAAACTGGTGATGGAGATGCATCAATCCGACCCGCATCTGGGTGGACGCCTTTTTCGCGGAGCGGCACTCGCAGGATCTGCTGAAGCCGGGCTTGCCGGCGTCGATCCGTTCCCTGGATGGCACCGGCAGCCTGGCCAGGGCGAGCTCGAGTCGATCCGCGCCGGCGTCGGTCGGCTGGCTTATGATACGACCGTCGCGGTGCCGCCGCCGGAGATGGCCAAGCGGCAAATCGCCGTGCGGGTCGAGGCGGCTGGGATCGGCCGTTCACTCCGGGCGAGTTCTTCGGAGTCGGCCGCAGTGTCGCAGGTCACGTTTCTCAAGACGCCGCACGAGCGGACCGTCGGCGATGCGCTGAAGGAGCGGCTCGATCGGGCGATCTGGGGCGTGAAAGGCGAGCACGGCCAGCGCGCAGCGGCCAATGAGCGGAGCGCGCGCCGAACTTCACCGCTCGATGGCTGCTGCCTGCTCGGGGCGCTCGTCGCAGCTGCGGCCGTGGCGTCTGCTTTCGCCGTCGCGGCCGGGATCTGCTCCTGGCGCGTCGTCGGACGGCTGGCGTCAGATCGGCGCGGCGCTTCGCGATGGTCAATACGTCCACGCCGCTCGCCGTCGTGCTTATGCCCGACGCTGATCTGCGGCGGATTGCTCTACGTGCATCATGCGTCCTGAATCCCAAGCCGGGGCGGCTGGTCGCGCGCCGTGGTGATCCTCCTGCTCGTGGCGCTCTACACCGCCTACATGGCGTTCCGGCTGTTCTGCACGCTGAACCTTCGACGACTCGCCGAACGGCGATCTTCAGCGTCCTGTTTTTCCTCGCGGAATTGCTGATCTACATCAAGTCGCTCTCGGCGAATTTGCAGATGTTCTGGCAGACCAATCGCTCGCCGGACGCCACGCAGCTTGTCGGAGCTCGTGACCTCCGGACGCTATCTCCCGGACGGTCGATATTTTCCTCCCGAGCTACAGCGAACCGGTGGAGATGCTGCGCCGCACGATCCTCGGCTGCCAGGCGCTGCGCTATCCGCGCAAACAGATCTATCTGCTCGACGATCAGCGCCGGCCCGCAGATGCGCGCGCTGGCGCAGGAGCTCGGCTGCCATTACCGCGACCGGCCGGACAATCGCGACGCCAAGGCCGGCAACATGAACGCCGCGCTGCCGACCAGTCAGCGGCGAATTGATCGCGGTCTTCGATGCCGACTTCATCCCGACGGAGGATTTCCTGATCCGCACGGTCGGCTTTTTCGCGGATCCGAAAGTCGGCCTCGTGCAGACGCCGCAGAATTTCTACAGCGTCGATGCGGTGAGCCGGAATCTCGGACTGCCCGGAGGTCATCACCGAGGAGCAGCAGGTCTTTTTCCGCGCCGCGCAACCGGGGCGCGACACGCTCGGCGCGATGATTTGCCACGGCACCAGCTTCGTCATCCGGCGGTCGGCGGTCGAGGAGATCGGGCGGTTTCCCGGCGAGACGCTGAGCGAAGATTGGGCGACTTCGATCAAGCTCCAGTCCGCTGGCTACAAGACGTATTACCTGAACGAGCTGATCTCCGCGGGCGCAGCGGCGGAGTTCACGAGCGAGTTTGTCACGCAGCGCCTGCGCTGGGCGCGCGGCACTCTGCAGTGTTTTCATCGCGTCGACGAATCCGCTGACCGTGCCGAATCTCGAGCTGCGTGCAGCGGCTCGTGCACCTCTGCGGACCGATCCACTACATCCCGTTTGTCAGCCGGCTTTTCTGTCTGCTCCTGCCGCTGTTCTATTTCTTCTTCGGCATCGTGCCGCTGAACACTTCGGCGGAAATGCTCCTCGTTTTTTTCCTGCCGTATTGGCTCTGCCAGGCGTTCTCGCTCTCGTGGCTCACGGGCGGACATCGCTCCGCGTTCTGGTCGGAGGTCTATGAGACGATGCTCTGCTTCCCGATGACGATCACGGTCATCAGCACGCTGCTGGAAGCCGTTTGGCAAACCCTTCAAGGTCTCGGCAAAGGGCGAGACGCGGACCGAATTGACGCTCAATCCCGTCGTCGGCGTGCCTTTGCTGGTCATGCTCGCGCTTTATCTGCCCGGCGATGATCTACGCGATCCTGCACGCGAAGTGGTATCCGGACGCCGGCATTTTCGCCCTCGCGCTCGGCTGGTCGGTCTATTCGATGATCCTGCTCTGGCTGAGCCTGCAGGCTTCGTTCGACGTGCCGCAGCGTTCAAATGCCATCCGTTTCAAGCAGCGCGTAAACGCGACGTTGCGACATCGCGGCGTCGCGCATCCGGTGACGACATGCGAAATCTCGGATAAAGACGTCGTGCTCTCGTGCGACCGCGAGTTGGCCTTGGCAAAAGGGCTGCATCTCAGCATCCCCGCGTGTGGTTTGCACGAGGCCGCTGTCAGTTTCGGGGAGGAAGAGGCTCCGGCGCGATTCGTGGTCACTTTCGACAAGTTGACGATCCAGCAGCATCGTGCGCTCGTTGCGTCGCTCTACTGCCGCGCGGGGCAGTGGGATGGACGCGGCGTGCCGGAGCCGGTGACTTTCTGGCGCTTCCTCGAGGCTCCTTTCCGCATGTATCCGCTCGCTGAGACGCGATGACTGCTTCCCATCAATCAACCCACACTTCATGAATCCACGTTCTCTCATTTCAGCGCCAGCCTTCGCCTGCACCGCACTCGCAGCGCTGCTCACCCTCGGGTTTGCAGCGCCCCATGCGCGCGCTGGTGAGTCGGATTCCCGGATGGAAATCATCCCACGAGCGCTGACGCTCGACGCGGCGATCCAGCTCGCGATGACGAATAATCCGGAGATTCAGATCGCGCTCCAAGAGGTGCGACGAAACAAGGCGATCGTCGTCGAAACGCGCGCGCCCGCGCTGCCACAGGTTTCGTTCAGCAGCGTATTTTCAAAGGTGGACCCGCGCCTCCTCGGCCTCGACAATTCGACTGTGACGACAGGCGACGCGACGCTGCTCCCGATCACGGAGAGTTACGTCGTCACGGGTTCGGTTCGTCAGGTTTTATATTCGGCATCGATTGCGCCGCGGGTTCGCGCGGCAAAGCTAGAAATCGACAACGCGTTTTACCAACTCCGTGAGACCGTGAATCGCGTTGAGAATCAAGTGCGCCGCGAATTTTACCAGGCACTCGCGAGTGATCGGCTCGTGGAGGTGCAGACCGATGCGGTGAGCCTGCTCGAGAGCCAGTCGAGCACGCAGATGAAGCGTTTCGAGGCTGGCGAGATCACGCGCTTCGGCGTGCTGCAAGCGCAGGTAGCGCGGGCGAACCAAACCCCCGCGCTCGTGACCGCTCGCACCGGCGCGAGACTCGCGCGCGTGCGGCTCGCGCAGGCGATCGGGATTTTCCACGGCCCACGCGATGAGCGGCTGCATCCCCTCAAGCCCGTCGGAGACCTCGATGCGCGCCCGCAGAAAATCAGTGAGGCTCGCGCGATGGCATATGCGGAAGCCAATCGGCCACTTTTAAAAATACGACAAACGAGCATCAAGGCAGAAGGAGAACGGGTAAAAGCCGCGCGTGCGGGCTACCTCCCGACCATCTCTGCAAATGCAAATTACCAGCTCCACAATACGACTCGATCGCTCGATGACACGGTCAACGGATACTTCGCCGGGGTCAGTCTCGATTGGAATATCTTCGATGGAGCGGCCACGAAAGCGCGCGTGGACCAGGCCAGAATCATTTTAAATGAAGCGAACCTGCGTTTACTCGGCTCCAGCAACGCGGTGGAAGCGGAAGTCGCGGACGCCTCCGCACGGCTGGAGGAAGCGCGGCGGCTGATCGATTCGCAGCGCGAAAATATCGGGCAATCACAAGAGGCATTTGATCTCGCCCGGGCTCAGCTGCAGGCGGGGCAAGGAACGCAACTTGACGCATTAACGGCGCAGATCGCGTTGACGCAGTCGCGCGTCACGGAGCTTCAGGCGCTCGCGAGCTACCACATCGCCGCAGCAGATCTGGACCAAGCGATCGGCAGCAGCAAGGTCTACCGCGCCTACTTTGACGACCCGCTGCTTCACGTCCAGAAGGCCCCTGTGGTGCAGGGAAAAAGGGACAAATAGCAGACACCCACCGCCTGATTGGGGCAGGCCCGTTTTTAGAAAACGCGGTGCAAAAATCCAGTCACCGAGCGATGCACGTTTTTCATCGAGGTGATCGGATCAAACTCCGCACCTCGCCGCCCATGGCCTGAATTGGAGCGGTTACGCGCTCCGTTCTTGGGCCGCCGCTCAACCTTTTCACGAACAGTTCCGCGGGGCCCGTCGCCCCCGTCAGACTGGGACTCGATCTCGTCCGGGACTTTTGCCATCAGTGACACGGGTTGGATGAAGGACCGCGGATCGTGCCGGGCGACGAAAAATCCCGAGCTCGACACCGCACGGGAGGCGGAAAGCTGGATGCCATCCTCTGCCAGCCACGCCGCGCTGTCCTGTTCGGCGGCTATCGGATCAGCGGGATTCACTTCGTCCAGAGGATCCGGCCCGCTCCTCAGTTCACCAATGGGTTCGAGCGACCATAACGCTGCGATGGCTGCTTTATCCTCGCCGGACGCGCGTTCCGCGCGTACGGCTGAAATCACCGGACTTGGAGCAAAGGCCAGTTTTCGATCGGGTTCCGCCTTGTTCACCGCAAGCACGGCTACGGCCAGCAACGGGATCCCGCTCAACATCGCACCGCGGCGGAGGAGCGAGACGCTTCGCTTCGGGTGAAGCGCGCCGATCGTTGCCCGATTAAGCGATGATCGGCACCGCTCGATTTCGCGCCGCAGATCGGTCGCATCCTTGGGTCGCGCATTCGGATCCTTCTGCAGCATGCGCGCGAGAAGGGTTCGCACCGCGACTGGTTGCCCCTCGAGCTGATCCATGGGGAGGGTGCCCTCGAGATGCTGCGCGAAGATGTTCGCAACGCTCCCGGTAAAGGGCGCATTTCCGACCAGCAAAAACCAGAGAGTGCAGCCGAGTGAATAAATATCCGAGCGGCCATCCAGCGGTACCTCTTCCGCCTGCTCGGGACTGGCAAACTGCGGGGTGCCGTGGAAGCCGCCGAAATCCGTGCTGCCAGCCATCGCTCGCACCAGACCGAAATCGATGACCTTTGCGACCAAACCGTCGATGCCCTCCGCGATCATGATGTTGGCCGGCTTGATGTCACCGTGGACGAGGCCGTGCTGGGCCGCGACTTCCAACGCGCAGGCGACTTGGGAAGCGACCGAGAGCGCCAAGTCCAAAGGCATCGAGCCCGACCGAGCCACATACATCTCGGCGGTTTCCCCCTCGATATACTCCATCGCGTAGAAAAAATGCTCCTGGTCTTTCCCGAGGTGATGTACGGACGCCACATTCGGATGGCGAACGCGTGCAGCCGCTCGTGCCTCGCGCTGGAACTGCTCGCGCTGCCCCTCGGCTCCCAGTCGCTCCGCATCGATCACTTTAAGCGCGACCGGGCACTCGAGATTTACGTCTTCCGCTTTGAAGGTGACACCCATCGCCCCCCGGCCCAGCTCCCATCGGGAACCGTCTTCACGGAGCAAAACGCAGTAATGATCAAAGGTAAGTCTGTCGCCCATAAGTTTGTGAGATTCCCAAATAACTGGCGGCTTGGGTACCACATCCCGGGGGCTGCACGAACGGAAGGCATCTGGAGGCAGAAGTAAAGTCCTCGTCTGAAGATTTTCTGCATGTGACGGAAGCAAACACAGCTCCATATCGCGCGACGACGGTTCCTCGGTCTTACCCACGCCGTGGGGACGTTACCATGTCGTTCTCGAAATTGATGGAGCGAAACCATGAGAGAAATTGGCGCAGCCCGCACCGGCTCACTTTCGCCGCTGGCACCGATCCGACTGAGAAGTTGGGACTCGGGACATGAGCAATACAGGTCCGGAGCGTGGCACCTTTTACGAGCTCCCACGTCCGTGGCACCCTCGATGCTAAATGAGTCCCGAATGATCCCACGAATTCTCCTCCTCGCCGCTGCCATTGCTTTTGCGCCGCACGCTATTGCCCAGCGCAGCATTATCGTCAGCGTCCCGGAGCAGCGCCTCACCGTTTTGGAGAACGGGCTGCGCATTGCACAATTCCCGGTTTCCACCTCCCGCTTCGGACTCGGCGATCGCCCACAGAGTTTCGCTACGCCGCTCGGTTTACTGGCCGTTGCTGATAAAATCGGCGCTGGCGCCCGCACTGGCACTGTTTTCAAAGGCGGACGCCCTACCGGTGAGGTGCTCCGGCCAAACGCACCCGGCCGAGATCCGATCGTCACGCGCATCCTGCGCCTGCGCGGTCTTGAGGCCGGCAATGCCCGCGCTTACGATCGCGGCATCTACATTCACGGCACGCCAGTCGAGAGAAACATCGGCCGGCCAGCGAGTTACGGCTGCATCCGTATGCGCTCGCGCGACATCGTCCGGGTCTTCGACAACATTCCCGTCGGCACACGGGTGGAGATCGTGAACAGTTCATTGAGCCGCGCGCTGCGCGAAATCGCCTCGCGATAAATCGCCGGCGCCTCAAAAGTGCCACTTTTCGTCCACCTCAGCTTCGGGCTGATGGCCACCACGGTTTATTGCGCGCTGGCCGTGCCTAAACCGATCGGCGCAGTGGCGCAGGAAACGAAGCTTTGACCTCGCTCAGGCCACGCGACGGCGGCGGCGCAGGCCGAGCAGGCTCAGCGTGAGGCTTGCGAGCAAAGCCGCTGACGGTTCGGGCACTGGAACGATTTCGGAGTAGCCGTTGAAGGAAATCTGCGCCGCTCCCGCCGCGAACGGCGTTCCGTCGTCGCCGTAGAATTGGAACGCGGCGAGTTGGGAATTGGTGAAGCTCGCCGTGCTGAAAAGCAGGCGGTCGTTGGCAGCACTGCCGAGGTCTATCCCCGCGAGGCCGGTCCAGTTTCGGATGCTGACCGTGTTGCCAGCGGTGTAATCGAGTCCGGCGAAAAGCAGGCTGCTTCCCGCCCCGGTCAGGCCGGTGCCAAAGTCGATCGTCGTGTCGCCACCGAGAGTCAAGGTGCCCATCGCAGCCGCGGCGCCGGAAGCCCCTCCGAGCGGGCCTTCGCTGAAGCCGCCGGTGTTGAACGTGCTGCCGCTCGCGAGAGTCACGGGAGCAGCATTATTGATTTTATCGCCGGCCACTCCGAACCGGAACGTGGCGCCGTCGTTCACGGTGACGCCATTGGTGCCTCCGATGCTGCCGCTCAAAATAAGCGTGCCGGAATTCACTACGGTCGGCCCGGTGAAAGAGTTGTCCGATTCGAGATTGAGCGTGCCGATGCCGCCTTTCACGAAGCCCACGGCGTTCCCAGCGTTGTTGATCACGGAGACGTTGTGGATGCGAAAGTTGGTCGCCGCGTCGTTCACCGTCGCGAAGACTTTGTAGCCGCCGAGCGCACCCGCAGTGAGCGAGCCGCCGCCGGCGCCATCGCGGACCCAGTGGTCGGTTCCGTTGAAGATCAGCCCCCCGGTGGCGAGCGTGAGGGTCTGCCCACCGTCAATGGTCACGTCGCCATCCGTCGATTCCAGCGCGTTGACCGTTTTGCTGGCCGTAACCGCGCCGCCGGTCGTCCGAATATTATCCGTCGCTGCTGCGGTCTCGAGTGTCGCGTTGCTGTAGGTGACTGCGGTGATTCCAGCGCCGCCGTTGGTGGCGAAATGGGTCGCAGGGTCGCCGCCATTGAAGCTCGCGGAGCGGACGGTAGCCCAGCCGCCGATAATCCCGTTGTTCGTGGCGATGACGGTGCTGAGACTGGAAGAGTTCACGGCATTCACCAAGATGTGCCCAGTGTCAGAGCCGTTGCCATTTTCCCCGAGCGCCCCGTAGGTGCTGATGAAGGCAAGGGTGGAAGTGCCGGAAGGGTTGGTCAGCAGGTTGTCGATTCCGACCAAGCCGCTCAGGAAGCCACCGCCCTGTGGCTGGGAAGCCACGGCGCCGCCACTGGCGACGTAAAGTTCCGGGACGAAAAGCCCACCGTTGGACGACGCACCACCGTGGTATTCCAAGGTGCCGCCGTTGAGAGTCACGGGTTGCGTACCAAGTGCGTTGCTGGATCCATTGCCGCCATTGTCGATGGACAGGACAGCGCCGGGGAGGACCGTCTGGTCAACGATCGCCCTCACCGTCACCCCCCGACCGCCATTGATGAAAATGCCCGACCCCGTGGCAATTTTTGCCGTATCGGAGAGGGAAAGTTTGCCTTGATTGACCCTCGTCACGCCCGTGTAAGTCTCGACCGCTGTGAGCGCAAGTTGTCCCGCGCCGCTCTTGGTAAGCCCCCCTCCGGTGGAGACCGGATCTGCCACGAGCGCTTGATTGATGGTGATATTGTGCCCGTCCGTATCGATGCGGGCTCCCCCAGCTTTGACCGTCGCACTGGTGAGTCCGGCGATGAAGTTCCCGTTGTCGATACGCGGTTTGAGGAGGCCGCCATTCAAATACAAATTCGTGATTCCGCCGGCGCCATTGATGATCCCGTTGGTGGTCAAAATCCCGCCGTTGAGATTGACCGTGCCCGTCGTTGGTTGCCCAGCGTTGGTCAGTTCGAGCCGACTCCCGGTGTCGCCCACACCCTGATTGACCACTCCGGTGCCGCTGATGTTAAGCGTGCCGGTAGAGCCTTCGCGCCCGATGCCAAACCAGCTGTTCGAGCTGATCGTGCCGGCGCTCACATTGAGCACGCCGACGGTGGCTACGCCATCGCCGCCGGCGCCATTGCCGACGAAGATTTGATCGCTTGATGTCACCGAAGCCCGGTCGCTGTTGATGGTGAGAGTGCCGTGGCCACCGCTTTGACCGATGGTCAGGATGTTGACGGTGACTTTTGCCGTTCCAGACACATTCCAGATCCCGGTGGCGAAACCGTTGGCATTACCACTCGCGCCGAGGACCGTGTTCGCCAGAGTCGCGACCCCGCCACTCATCTCCCAATGGCCGATGGAATTAACGTCTCGTCCCACATTCGTCTGTTGCGTGAGACTGATGACGGAGCCGCCAGTTTGATTGATCCGGCCTCGCCCGGTGCCCTGTTCTCCGATGTTCAGTTCGCCGCCGTTGACATTTCCCTTCACGAGCGCCCCGCCGGAAATGTTTACCGTGCCGGTGCCGGCGTGGCCGATGACCATCCAGCCCTGTCCCGTTACGGATCCGCCGTTGATGTTCAATACGCCCTGCGCGTTTGCGGTGTAGGTGCCGATTTGCAATTGGTTCGCGAGGTTGAGCGCTCCGGAATTCACCGTCGCCGTCCCGAGCGAATTGCCACTAGCGCCGATAAAAAGCGTATTCCCGACGTTGACGGTGCCACCTTCGAGAAGGAGCTGTCCGGTGTTGTTATCTCGATTGCCAACCACGACATCACCTGTCGCGGTTACGATAGCGTTCGGACCGGTGACCGTCAGCTTGCCTGTGGCCCCGGCGTTGAACCCATCGTTATCCACTTGTCCGCCGACGATTAAGACGTTCGTAGTTAGGAGCCCACTCCCGCTGACGTCGACGGTCGAAGTCGTCGCGACACCGTTGCTCGCGCCGATGTTAAATTGACCCGTATTGCGAACAATGCCTGTCCCCGAAACTGTCAGGTGACCCGTTGCACCGTTTCCGACGCCGACATTGATGCGCTGGGCATTCGCATCGTAACTACCCCCACTGACATTCAAAGTTCCGGTGTTGTTCGACCCCTCGTAGGCGCCACCCAGGTAGGTCCAGCCGCCGCTATTAATCGTCCCGCCGGTTTGATTGACGACCCCCGTGCCGCCGAACGCTCCAATGACCATGTCATTGGCGGAGCTCACACTCCCCGTTCCGCTGACGTTGAGAAATCCTTGACCCCCATTATCGCCGACGTGAATTCGCCCGTTATTTGGAAGGGTGAAAGAGCCCCCACTGACGTTGACGGTCCCGGTTCCACCCGCTCCCTGGCCGATGAAAGCCCGGTCTCCCGTCGTGGTAAAAGATCCGCTGACCAAGTTTACCGTTCCCGTCGCCGCGCGCGCTCCCACGTAAATTCGATCCGTGCCGAAGACACCGTTCGTTGAGTTGATGTTGATGAAGCCGACGCCCCCAGCGCCGTACCCTCCTGTGTCATCAGTGCCGCCCACATACAATCGGCCGTTCGTGTTCAGCCTCCCGTTTCCCTGTGTGTAGCCGGAAAGATTGCCAGCGTCCGCCGTTTTGCTCGTCAGGTTATAAATGCCTGTGGAGGTCGGGGTGCCGGCACCGATCGCCGTCCAGTTTCCCGCACCGCTGGCGAGAGTGCCGCCGGTGTGGAAAAGCGTCCCGATGGCTCCCGCCGTGTTCGTTTCTCCGATTCGAATGTCGACCACCTGAGGCTCGTCGATCGTGATCGTCGCGACATTCGCGGGGGTCGTTTGAATGTCCAGGCTGTCGCCCGCGGCGGCATCCGGCACGTGATTCAGGCTCCAATTGCTCGGGTCATTGTAATCCGCGCTCGTTCCTCCGATCCAAACATTATTGGCGGAATGCGCGGCGGAAATGGACCCGGCAAAAACGAGAGCGGCGATGCTGCGAGTGAGGATCCGGGGAGAAAGTGGACGGCGGGACTTCATAGATAAAAATTTCAGCATCAACATCCGGCTTTACGGCGAGACCGCAACTGATTGCTGATATATTTTCCAATGACTCTGGAGAATGCACTCGAGCCTTGGCGCTGTAATTTTGACCTAGGGGATTCTTCCTATGCAGAGTCGCCGTGCCAGCGCCATCCCGGGTGCCTCACCATGGCCAGCGCCTCAGCCACCGTGAATCCGTTCTCTGCCTCCGCAACGAATCGCGCCCGGTGCGCATTCCAAGCCGCCCGCTCCTCGGGCGTGGCGGTGTGCCGTCCCGCGTAGGGAAACCGATTTCCCACGAGCATCACCAGATACCCCTCGATTCCGAAGTCCGTTTCGATACTCCGCAACACGTGCCGGGCGAGTCCAGTCGGGCCATTTTCGCTGTAAAACTCCAGCAAGGGGGCGATGCCAGAAACGTCCGTCTCCGTCCGGCACCGCTGCCAGAACGGCGTGTCGAGCCGCGTGTTGAGTTGGTAGTGGAGCGCGAGGAAGTCGCGGATTTCATCCCACGTCCGCGTGAGCACGCTGTTGAAAAGCTGACGCATCGTAGGGGTCGGCGTCAGCGCGCAGTGCTTGAGCAGATCGATGAGGGTCTGCGTTTCCGAGCAGACGACCATCAGTGACGTCGCTTCAAGCGGTTCGACGAAGCCGCCCGCATTGCCGATCGCCACCACGTTGTCGACCCACAGCCGGCGGTATCGTCCCGAGCGAAATTTTACGACGCGCAGGTCAGCCGACACCTTGGGGTTTTTGCGCCGGAATTCCTCGCACGCTGCGTCGTCTGAAATTGCCTCAGACGAGTAGACGTAGCCGCGGTTGACGTGGTGCTCGTGCTCGATCTGCCACGCCCAGCCGGCGTCCATCGTCTCAGCCGTGGTGTAGGGAAGGATCGGTTCGGTCGTGCGATCCCAGCCGCCCACCACGGCCCGGTCGCAAAAAAGGGAGCGCTCGAAGCTGACGAACGGCTCAGCCAACGCCCTGCCCAGCAACTCGCTGCGGAAGCCGCTCGCATCGACAAAAAAATCCGCTTCCAGCCGCTGACCATCTTCCAAAATCACGCCCGCGATCCCGTGCGGTCCGCGCTCTGTCCCACTCACTTTACCGTCGGTAAACGCAACTCCGACCTTGCGCGCGACGAGTTCCAGCACATCGACCAGCTTCTTGTTCTCGATGTGGAACGCGTGCCACGGCTGCACGTCTGGTCCCCCGCCGTTCGGTTGGCGGGCGAAGACTTTCCCGTGCTCCATCAGCGCCGAGGGGACGTCGGTGTTGCGAAAATCCTCGTCGCAGTAATAGCCGTTGGGTCGCGGCAGGTCGGTCCAGTGCGAGTCCAGTTGGAGGGCGAATCCGTAGTCGAACCGCTCGCGCGGTCCCCACAAAAAACGGATGCCCAGCTTCCACGTCGGCTCCGCGAGCGCGTAGAAATCCTTCCGGCTGATCCCGAGGTATTCGAAAAGGTGCCGCGGGAAATTCGGCGTCGTCCCTTCGCCCACTCCGATCACGCCGATGTCCGGGCTGCGGACGATCCGCACGGCAAGTTGGGGGATCTTCCGCTTCAGGGAAATCGCCGCGATAAGCCCCGCGCTGCCGGAACCCAAAACGAGAATACTTTGAATCATGCGAAAACATAATCGGCATCGCCCATGCTACCGACCCCCGCGAGGAAATCGTTGATTAACCTCCCACGCCGGGAGACGTTCACCGCCGCTTTTTAAATATGTTCGGATTCTTCGACCGCCAGCGCCTCGTCAAACGCGGCTTCGCTTGCCACAAACTCCGCCGCCGCCGTACCGAGAGCGAACTTTTCCAGACGCTCGAACATGGCGCGGGGGCGAAGCTCGCGATTTTTGCCGTCTTTATGCTCGGGCTTTGGGCGTTGATTTATGCGGATTCCGGGAAGCAACCGGCGGAGCGCGGGATGATCGGGCTGCTCATTTTCCTCACCGCACTCGCCGCGCTCTGGATCAATCATCCCAACACCTGGCCGCGGAACTCCCGCATCCTGCTCATGTTTGGCGTGCTCCTGCTGCAACTCGCGGCGGTAAAATTCGTGCTCGTCACCGCCGACAATCAGGTCCGTCGTGCGGGCATCGCAGCGCTCTCGGATTTCAGCTCGGCGGAGCGACAGCAACTCTGGAAGCTGGCAGTGCCTTTCGCGCTCGCACCGCTGACCCTCTCGGTGTTGCTTGGCAAAAATCACGGCATCTACGCCGCGATCTTTGTCAGCCTGTGGGGCGCGATCATCTATCGCTCGCTCGATGCGAAATTCCTCGTGATGAGTCTGATCACCGGCTTCATCGCAGTCTTCGTCACGCTGCAGGTGCGCCGCCGCAGCCGGTTGATTCGCGCGGGATTTTTTGTCGGATTGGCCACGTGGGTGCTCGCTCTTTTGTTTGGCTGGATCGGGCCGCTGCCGTTTGCGTTCGGGACGTTTGGGACCTCGAGCACGTGGTCGATGATCGGCTGGCAGAGCCTCGTCGCCATCGGGATGCCGATCGTCGTGGCCTTCATCGTGGGCGGGGGATTGATTCCGGTGTGCGAGACGCTTTTCGGCATCACGACTGACATCAAATGGCTCGAGCTCGCCGACCTCAATCACCCGCTGCTCAAGCGCATGACCATCGAGGCGCCGGGCACCTATCACCACAGCCTGGTCGTCGCGAACCTCGCCGAAGCCGCCGCCGAGGCCGTCGGCGCGAACGCCACGATGGCGCGCGTTTGCTCGCTGTTTCACGACATCGGCAAGCTCGTGAAGCCGGAGTACTTCACCGAAAACATGCGGCGCGACCGCAACCCGCACGACGAACTCGCGCCGACGATGAGCGCGCTGGTCATCATTGCGCATGTCAAGGAAGGCGTGGACCTCGCGCTCAAGCACGGGCTGAATCAGCAAATCATCGACGTGATCCAGCAGCATCACGGCACCTCGCTCGTCTTCTATTTCTACCGTCGCGCGATCCAGCAGCAGGAAGATGCCCGCGCTGGGGGCAAGATCATGAACATTCGCGAGGAAGACATTCCCGAGGTGCGCGAAGAAAGCTTTCGCTATGGTGGGCCTCGCCCGCAGACCAAGGAGTGCGGGATCATCAGCCTCGCGGACTGCGTGGAAAGTGCGTCGCGAAGTCTGGAGCGCGTGACGCCGCAGAAGATCGATCAACTGATCACCGACATCATCGAAAAGCGGATCCTCGATGGACAGTTAAAAGACTGCGACCTGACGCTACGCGAGATTTCCACCGTCGCCGAGAGCTTCAAATTCACGCTGCAAAGCATGATGCACAGCCGCGTCGCATATCCCTCCGATCGCGTGGAGAAACACGAGACCTCGGTGCCCACATCGAAGACGGTCCCGATGCCTGCGGCGTAGTTCCGCGAGGGTCTTGCGCGGCCGGTGCCGCTAATTTTCCCGTGCCGTGCTAGGTTATTCCAACCGCATGTCCCATCACGCTCCGAGCCTAGAACATCTTTTCCTCACGCGCCGCGATTTTCTGAATCGCTGCGGGATGGGCTTTGGGGCGATGGCGCTCGGGAGCGTGCTTGGCCAGACGCTTGGATCAAACTCGTTTGCGTCCGAATCGCTCAATCCGCTCGCGCCGAAACTCCCGCCGCTGCCCGCGAAAGCGAAACGCGTCATCCATTTGTTCATGAATGGCGGTCCGTCGCACGTGGACACGTTCGATCCAAAGCCGCAGCTCACCGCATTTCACGGCAAGTCCGTGCCGCTCGACTTGAAGACCGAGCGCAAGACCGGGCGCAGCCTTTCAATCGCCTTTCAAGTTCCAGAAATACGGCCAGAGCGGGATCGAAGTGAGCGAGCTTTTTGCCAAAACCGCGGAGTCACATCGACGACATTTGCGTCATCCGCTCGATGCAGGCCGAGGTGCCGAATCACGAGCCGTCGCTGCTGCTGATGAATTGCGGCGAAGCCCGCCAAGTGCGGCCCAGTCTTGGTTCGTGGGTGACCTACGGTCTCGGCAGCGAGAACCAAAATATGCCGGGCTTCATCGCGATGTGCCCCGGCGGCTATCCGATCCAGGAGTCGCAAAATTGGCAGTCGGCGTTTCTGCCCGGGCGTCTATCAGGGCACCTACATCGACACGAAACACACGGAGGTCGAGAAGCTCATCGAGAACATTCGCAACCCGCACGTTACGCTCCGCGAGCAACGGCAGCAGCTCGATTTGTTGCAGCAACTCAACTCCGATCATCAGCAAAAACGCGCCAACGATGCGCAACTCGAAGCGCGGATGCAGTCCTTCGAACTCGCGTACCGGATGCAAATGGATGCCGCGGATGCATTCGATATTTCGAAAGAGCCGCAGCACATCCGCGACATGTACGGGGAGGGGACGCAGGCGCGGCAGACTTCTCATCGCGCGTCGTCTGATCGAGCGCGGCGTTCGGTTCGTGCAGGTCTGGCACGGCGAAGGGCAGCCTTGGGATATCGCACGATGACATCGAAGTGAATCACCGCCGACTCGCCAAGGAGTGCGATCAAGGCATTGGCGCGCTCCTGAAGGATCTGAAACAGCGCGGGTTGCTCGATGAGACGCTCGTGATTTGGGGCGGTGAGTTCGGCCGCACGCCGACGGTGGAATTGCCGACGCCCGGCTCCAATGCCGGCAAAGTGAATGGCCGCGATCACAATCATTACGGCTTCACCACCTGGCTGGCCGGCGGCGGAGTGAAGGGCGGTTATGTTCACGGCGCGACCGATGAATTTGGCTTCAAGGCCGTGGAAAAGCCGGTCCACGTTCACGACCTGCATGCCACCATTTTGAAGCTGCTAGGCTTCGATCACGAGCACCTCACTTACCGCTACGCCGGCCGCGATTTCCGCCTCACGGACGTCCACGGCAACGTGGTCAACGAGCTGATTGCCTAGCGCGTTTAGCCGTAGCGCAGCGCCTCGATCGGATCGAGGCGGCTGGCTTTCAACGCCGGATAAATGCCGCTGATCACGCCGATGATCACGGCGAAACCGAAGCTGATCGAGGACGTCGCCGAGCTCGACGACCGGCGCATTTGCCTCCGGCGAGATGGCGATGAGGATTTGCATGACCCCGACGCTCGCGACGAGCCCGAGCAGGCCGCCGATGATGCCGATGACCGCGCTCTCGACGACGATCTGCACGAAGATGTCGCGCCCTTTCGCCCCGACCGCGCGCCGCACCCCGATCTCGCGGATGCGCTCGGTGATCGAGGCGAGCATGATGTTCGTGATGCCGATGCCGCCGACGATCAGCGAGATGCCGGCGATGACGCCGCCGCTCATGCGGGTGTTGCGCATGTTCTCTTCCATCGAATCGAAGAACTCCTGCCGCGTGTCGAAGGTGAAGTCCTCGATGCCGCGATGGGTGCTGTCGAGGATGGTGTGGACCTGGTCGAGCGTCTCCTCGAAGCGATCGGTGTCGGCGACCTGGAAGGTGAGCGAGTCGAGTTTGTATTGCGGTCCCTGGTCTTCCTTGGCGACCACGTTGGCGCTCTTGAATTCCCAGAACATCGTGGTGATCGGGATGATGATGGTGAGGTTTTTGCGATCGAAGGCGCCGGAACCGCGTCCGCCGGATGAGCGCGGACGACTGCCGCCGGCGCTGCACCGGGACTGCCGGCTTTGAGGCCGCAGGTCGCGCCGCCGCTTGTCGATCCTCGCGCTCGTAAAAGTCGAAGACTCCGACGACGCGAAATGGGCGGTCGTTGATCTTGATCGTCTCGCCGACCGGATCGAAGTTCGGCCGCTCCGGCCAGAGCGGTCGGCGACGAGGCGGCCGATGACGCAGACGCGCTGGCCGGTTTCGAGGTCGAGTTCGCTGAGGTTGCGCCCGCGCGCGATGACGTGTTTGTTGATCGGCACGAAATCCGGCCAGCAGCCGCTGACCTCGGCGCGAAAGGTCTGGTTGGCGCGCTGGATGGCGGCGCTGTTCAGCGACGGAAACCGGCGTGACGTAGGAGACGAGCGGCGCCGCAGCGCGCGATGGCCTCGGCGTCCGCGAGGGTGCGGCCCGGCGAGATTTCCGAGTAGCCTTCCTGTTCCGGCGGAACGTCCTGGTGATGACGCCGACGCGCTCGAGCCCGCCGATCTGCTTCATGTATTCGCGCACCCCCTTGGCGATGCCGGCGGTCAGCGAAAACATCGAGAGCAGCGAGGCGACGCCGAGAATGACACCCGACATCGTCAGGAAGCTGCGGAATTTGTGCGCCCAGATTTCTTTGAGCCCGATGAGGAAGCCGAGCCAGAGGTTCATGCGGCAGCAGGTTCGTTCCGTCGCGTCGCTGGCACGATCACGCCGTCGGCGATTTCGATGCGGCGCGGGCGTTTGCGCGGCGATCTTGTTGTCGTGGGTGACGAGCACGATCGTGCTGCCTTGCTCGCTGAGTTCGCGAAAGAGCTCGAGGATGTTCGCGCCGGTTTTCGAGTCGAGGTTGCCGGTCGGTTCGTCGGCGAAGATGATCTTCGGGCTGATTGACCAGCGCGCGGGCGATGGCGACGCGCTGCATCTGGCCGCCGCTGAGTTGCAGCGGCGTGTTTTTCACCCGGTTCTGCAAGTTCGACGCGCTCGATGGCGACGAGCGCGCGGTCCGCGGCGCTCTTTCGCGGAGACGCCGGAGTAGATCATCGGCAGCTCGACGTTTTGCAGGACGTTGAATTTCGGCAGGAGATTGAAGCTCTGGAAAACGAACCCGATCTTCTGGTTGCGCATCTCGCTGAGCTCGATTGCCGCTGGCGCGGCTGACGTCGATGCCGTCGAGGTGCATCGTGCCGCTGGTCGGCGTGTCGAGGCAGCCGAGCAGGTGCATGAGCGTCGATTTGCCGCTGCCGCTCGGTCCGATGATCGCCGCGTATTCGCCCTGCTCGATGTCGAAGGTCGATGCCGTTGAGCGCGAGGATTTCCTGTTCGCCGATCTTGTAGCGCTTGGTGACGTCGGAGTTCGATGAGCGCCATCAGCCAGGGCTGGACGAGACGCGTTGGCTCACGATTTCTTCGCCGGCGTGCGGTCGCGGCTCGACGAGCAGCACTCTCCTCGCCTTCCGACGACGCCGTTGATGATCTGCGCGTAGTCGGTGTTGGTCACGCCGATCTTCACCTCGCGCTGCTCCGTTGCCTCGCCGTTGCGCACGTAGATCACTTTCTTGTTGTCCTTCGCCTCTGAAGACCGCGGAGATCGGCACGCTGATCGCGTCGTCGGCGTGGCGATCGGGATGGACATGTTGACGGTCATGCCGGGGCGCAGGCGCGGGTTCGGGTTTGTCGATCAGCGCCTGCACCTGGAAGCCTTTGACGTTGTTTTTCACCGTCGCGACGGGCGCGATGAAGGAAATCTTCGCCTCCAAATCCGCGTCCTTGAGCGACTCGGCGCGCAGCTTCACGTCCTGGTTGAGTTCGAGCCGGGCGACATCGACCTGGTTGATGTGCGTCTCGACGAGCAGCTTCGATAGATTGGCGATCGTCATCAGCGTCGTGCCGCTGTTCACGCTCGCCGCGGCGATCACGACCTGGCCCTCGATGACCGGCACCGTGAGCACCGTGCCGTCGCTCGGGGCGGTGACCTTGGTCTTGCGCAGTTTGTCGTCGACGAGCTGCAGTTTGCGCTGGGCTTTGACGTAGGCGTTCTCGGCGATGGCGAATTCAGAGGCGAGATTGTCGAAGACTTCCCGGCTGATCAGCTTCTGCTCGAAGAGCTCCTTGCGCGCGGTCGAAGTTCTGCTTGTTCTTGTCCACGGCGAGTTTGGCGCCTTCGATCTCCGTGAGCGCATTGGCTCTTTCGCTGAGCAGGTCGCTGTCGTCGATTTCCACCAGGAGATCGCCTTCCTTCACCTGCGCACCCGGCTCGACGTGGAGTGCTTTCAGTTTGCCGCCGACCTCGGCTTTTACGTCGAGCTGAAAGGCTGGCGTGACGTCGCCGCTGATTTCCACCGTGAAATCGATGTCCCGTTTCTCGGCTTTCGCCACCATCCTGTCCGCGGGCAAAACCACCGGCGTGGGGCTCGCCGGCTGAGATGTTCGGAAATACCAAAGACCGCCCCCGGCAACAACGACGGCTAGGATGAGGACGAGAAATTTCTTCATGAACGGGAAAACGTGAACCCCGCGAATCTCCACGAGTCGCGCGGCTCGCGTAAAAGATACGCGTGCGTAGGGAAATCGCGAGCGGCGGAGAATCTTAGCCGCCGGTTCAGCGGCGTTTGCCGAAAAAGGAGCCGAGCACGCCCCGGAGAATCTCCCGTCCCACGCCGGAGCCGAGACTGCGCGCGGCGCTCGAGGCAACCATTTGCGCGAGTCCCGCCGTGCGGCCTCCGCGCGGACCGGTCTTGCCGAAAAGCAGCGCTTTCACAAAGTCGGCCGCAGCGCCGCTGTCTGCCGCCGGGGCGCCGGGAACGGGCGGGCGGGCTGCGGTTTTGGCCGGGACAGTCGGCGCGACGGCCGCGCGAGCACGCAGCATCTCGGCGGCGCTCTCGCGGTTCAACGATTGCTCGTAGGTCCCGAAAAGCACGCTGTCGCGGATGATCGCGGAGCGTTCGTTGGCAGTGAGTGGCCCAAGTTGGCTGCGCGGCGGAACGATCAGCGCTTTTTGGACGATCGCGGGAGTGCCGGTTTCATCGAGGAGCGAGACGAGCGCTTCGCCGACGGCGAGTTGCGTGATCGTCGCCGCGACATCGAGCTCTGGATTCTGGCGAAAAGTCTGCGCGGCGCTCTGCACGGCTTTTTGATCGCGCGGGGAAAAGGCGCGCAGCGCGTGCTGCACGCGGTTGCCGAGCTGGCCGAGGATTTTCTCCGGCATGTCGAGCGGATTTTGCGTGATGAAATAGACGCCAACGCCTTTCGAGCGGATGAGCCGGACGACTTGCTCGATCTTTTCCTCGATCTCGCGCGGCAGGTCGGTGAAGAGCAGATGCGCTTCGTCGAAGAAGAAAACGAGTTTCGGTTTGTCGAGGTCGCCGACTTCCGGCAAGCGCTCGAAAAGTTCGCTCAGCAGCCAGAGCAGCGCCGTGGCGTAGGTCCGCGGATTGGCCATCAGCTGGTCGGCGGCGAGGATATTGATCACGCCGCGGCCGTCGGGATCGGTCTGTAGAAAGTCGTCGAGATTCAGCGCCGGTTCGCCGAAGAAATGCGCGCCGCCCTGCTGGTCGAGTTGCAGCAGTGCGCGCTGGATCGCGCCGACGCTCGCGGCGCTGACGTTGCCGTATTGGAGCGTCAATTGCGCGGCGTTTTCCCCGATGAAGCGGAGCATTTCGCGCAGGTCGTCGAGATCGAGCAGGAGCAGGCCGTCTTCATCGGCGACGCGGAAAAGCATCTGTAGAACGCCCTCCTGCGTGTCGTTCAGATTCAGGACGCGCGAGAGCAGCAGCGGTCCCATCTCGGTGATCGTCGAGCGCATGGGATGCCCGGACTTTCCGAGGATGTCCCAAAAGGTGACCGGGAATCCGGCAAACGGACGCTCGCTGAGACCGAGCTTCATGAGTCGCTCAGCCATCTTTGGGGAAGCGGTGCCGGGCTTGGCGAGGCCGCTCAGGTCGCCTTTGATGTCGGACAAAAAGACGGGCACGCCCATCGCGGAAAAATTCTCGGCGAGCGCCTGCAGAGTGACGGTTTTGCCGGTGCCGGTGGCACCCGCGATCAGCCCGTGGCGGTTGCCCATTTGAGGGTGGAAAAGGATCGGTTCGGGCCCTTGGGCAACAACGAAAGGTTCAGTCATAATCGGGGTGAGCGCGCGCGGACTCATAACGATGCGTACTCGTTCGGCGCGAGCACATTTACGACGGCGGAGGCCTCGCTAGATTTCGACCCGGGAGCCGAGTTCGACCACGCGATTCGGCGGGAGGCGGAAGAAAGACGTGGCGTCGCGGGCGTTTTGCGACATCCAGGCAAAGAGCGTTTCGCGCCATGCCCCGAGACCGCGGGCGCGCGAGGCGAGGATGGTCTCGCGCCCGAGAAAGAAGCTACTTTTCATCGGGTCGAACTCGAACTCCGGGCTGCTGATCAGCCGCAGCGCCGCAGGGACATCCGGCTCGTCCATGAAGCCGAACCGCAGGGTCATGCGCCAGAATCCGAGATCGAGGCAATCGATGCTCAGGCGATCCTCCGGCGGGATGTGCGGGGCTTCGTCGGTGCGGACGCTGAGGATGACGATGCGCTCGTGAAGTACTTGGTTGTGCTTGAGATTGTGCAGCAATGCGACGGGTGTGCCGCTCGGATTTCCCGACATGAAAAACGCCGTGCCGGTGACGCGATGCGGTTCGTTGGCGCGAACATCGGCAAGCAGCGCCGAAAGCGGGAGTGCCTGCTGTTTCATCCGCTCCGCGAGAGTGGAACGCCCCCGGTGCCACGTCCAGAATAGCGTAAAGATTACCCCGGCGACGACGAGCGGGAACCATCCGCCGTGCAGGATCTTCGCGAGATTCGAGAAAAGAAACGCGAAGTCGATGGCGAGGAAGCCGATGGTGACGGCAGCCGCCACGATGGGGTTCCATTTCCACTGCCACCGGGCGATCACGTAAAAAAGCACGGTCGTGATGAGCATCGTGCTGGTGATCGAAACGCCGTACGCGGCAGCGAGATTGCTCGAGGATTTAAAAGCGAGGACCAGCGCGATGCAGGCGATCATCAGCGCCCAATTGACGAGCGGTAGATAGATTTGGCCGAACGTGCTGGCCGAGGTGTGACGAATGTCGAGGCGCGGGCTGAAGCCGAGTTGCACCGCTTGCATCGTGAGCGAAAACGCGCCCGTGATCAGGGCTTGCGACGCGATGACCGCCGCGGCCGCGGCGAGCCCGACGATAGGGTAAAGCGCCCACGACGGAGCGAGTGCATAAAACGGATTTTCCGCCGCAGCGGGTAACCGCAAAAGCAGCGCGCCTTGCCCGAGGTAATTCAATAAAAGCGCGGGCAGGACGATCAAAAACCAAACGAGCCGAATCGGTCGAATGCCAAAGTGACCAATGTCAGCGTAGAGCGCTTCGCCGCCAGTGACGACGAGGAACACCGCGCCGAGCACAAAAAATCCGTGCCAGCCGTGGTGAAGGAAAAACGCGATCGCATAGTGGGGACTGAGCGCGCCGAGGATGGCTGGCGTGCGCGCGATCTCAGCGACGCCGAGCGCGGAAATGACGATGAACCAGAGCAGTGTTACCGGCCCAAAAAGCGCGCCAATCTTCGCCGTCCCGCGGCTCTGCACGAGGAAAATACCGATCAGGATGAGGATGGTGATCGGCTGCACGAACGGCTGTAGGCGCGGAGTGGCGATTTCGAGTCCCTCAACCGCGCCGAGCACCGTGATGGCCGGCGTGATCATGCCATCCGAGTAAAGCAACGCCGCACCGAAAAGTCCGCAGAGCGTCAGAGTCCGGCTTGGTTTGACGCGCGAGACGAGGGCTGAAAGCGCGAGGATGCCGCCTTCCCCGCGGTTGTCCGCACGGAGGATGAAGACGAGATATTTGACCGAGATGACGATGACCAACGCCCAGAAAATGAGGGAAAGGACACCGAAAATGTTGGCGCGATCCACCGCGATGCCGTGCGGCCCGAAAAAGCACTCGCGCAAGGCGTAAAGCGGGCTGGTACCGATGTCTCCGAAGACGACCCCGAGCGCGGCAAGCGAGAGAATGACGAGGCGCGGACGGTCCGGGTGCGATGAAGGAGCGGGCCCGGCGCCGGGCGCCGGAGCGGATGCGGATGAGTTCAGTGGATTTGAGATTGAGTCCCCGTGGTCTGCGCACAGACACAGACATTTGGCTGATGGACAACGAACTGCGCGGACTTCTAGAAAATGGCGCGTCACGGGTCAAGGGTCTCCACTCCTGGTGGCTGCGGGCTTGACGCCTCGGCGCGTGACCGGACTATTGCCGCCCGATGCGATTTCAAACTCTTTACGAAGGCCGGCATATTTTCGCGACGATCTTCGCCCTCGCGGTGATTGCGTGGCTTCTCCACTGGTCGTGGCTGCTCATTATCGTGGCGCTTCTCTTCATCTTTTGCGTCAACTTTTTCCGCGATCCGGACCGCGAAGTGCCGGCCGACCCGCGAGCGGTGGTGGCGGCGGCGGACGGCACGGTGACCGACATCATCGAGGTCGAGGAACACGAGTTTTTGAAAACCAAATGCCAGCGCGTCGGCATCTTCCTGTCAGTCTTCGACGTCCATGTGAACCGCGCGCCGATCGAGGGAAAGGTCGCATTCGTGGCGCATCACCCGGGGCTTTTCCTCGATGCCCGGTTGCCCGAGTGCTCGATCAAAAACGAAGCGATGTGCTGGGCCTTCGAGCGTCCGGACGTCACGCTTTTCGTTCGCCAAATCACCGGTGCGATCGCCCGGCGCATCGTGCCCTGGAGCAAGCTTGGTGACACCGTGGCGAAAGGGCAGCGTTTCGGGATGATCCGTTTCGGATCGCGCACGGAGGTCTATCTTCCGCTGACGGCAAAAATCACCGTTCGCGTTGGCGACAAGGTGCAAGGCGGCGCGACCATCATCGCGGAACTCGCGGCGTAAAACCTCATCCCAGCTACTTCCCATGAGCGCAGAACACCCCGACGGATTGCCGAAGATTTATGTACTGCCCAATCTCATGACGGCAGGGAATCTGTGCTGCGGATTCCTTGCCACGTTGAAGATCGTGGAGGGGGCGTTGCTGGAGAAAGTGAACGGTCTGGATAGCGGGACGCACAGTTTTCAAATGGCCATCTGGGCGATTTTGGGCGCGTGTGTTTTCGATGCTCTCGACGGCCGGGTGGCGCGTTGGGGTGGTAATGAAAGTCCGTTTGGGCGTGAGTTCGATTCGCTGGCGGATGTCGTGTCGTTCGGCGTCGCCCCGGCGCTGCTGGTCTCGCGAGTGGTCTTGCGAGACTCATCAAAACTCGGCTGGATGGTCGCCTCCATCTATCTCGTTTGTGGAGCGATGCGACTGGCGCGTTTCAACTGTCTCGCGGCTGCCAACAGCGCCGCCGCCAATAAGGAATTCCGCGGCTTTCCGATTCCCGCCGCTGCCGGCCTGGTCGCTTCGCTCACGCTTTTCATGCTCTGGCTGAACAACTTCCGCCTTGAGCACTGGCTTGCGGGTTGGGTGCTGCCGCCGCTTCTGCTCTTCCTCTCGTGGATGATGTTCAGCGCGTTCAAATATCCGAGCTTCAAGGCGCTCAATCTCCGCTCCACGCGCTCGATGCCGAAGTTTCTGCTCATCGTCATCGTGCTCATTGCGACGGTCATGTTTTACCAATGGATGCCGTTCGCGATCTTCCTCACCTACCTGCTCTACGGCTTCCTGCGCCCCTTTCTCTCGAGAAAAATGAAGGAGGAGATCGAGGATGAAGTGGACGAAGAAGAGGGGCCGCCCGCGGTCGGGATGAGTTGATGCGCTGCCAGTTCTCGAAGTGAGCGACTTCGCGCAAAGCGGGCTCATTTCCACGCTGCAACAGCTCAACGAGGAGCACGTTTCTGCTCTCGAACGCGAACTCGCCGGGCTCGCGGCGGAACGTCCGATGGCGCTCATCCTGCCGTGTCACGGCGCAGATCTCGCGCAGTCGGCGTTTTCCCACATCGTGCGGGAACTCGCGGGGGCGACCTTCCTCTCCGAGATCCTAGTGAGCGTAAACGCCGCCGGTGGAGCCGCGCTCGCCGCTGCTCACCAAAGCTGCGCGGAGTTACCGCAGCGGGTGCGGTTTCTGGAGAACGCGGTGGGCGGGAAAGGTGAAAACGTCCGAGCCGCGCTTCAAGTTCTCCGGGAAGAAAAACGCGTGGAAATTATCGCCTTGCAGGATTGCGATGTGACTTCGTTTCGCCGCGGAAATTTGGTCCGGCTCTGCTTTGCGTGCGCGCATCCGGCTCTCGGCTATGCGTTTGCGAAAATGTATTACAGCCGCGCCACTGACCGGCTCTACGGTCGCGTGAGCCGCCTGTTTTTTGCGCCGCTATTGCACGCGATCGTCCGGGTTGCGGGACATCATCCGCTCGTCGATTTCTTGCTCAGTTTTCGCTATCCGCTGGCCGGCGAAGCGGCTTTTACCCGCGCAGTGGCAGAGCAGATAACCCTCGCGCCCGGGTGGGCTCTGGAAACGGGCATGCTTTGCGAAGCCTTTCGCCTGCTGGATCCGCGACGCATCTGCCAGGTGGATGGAGGCAGCGGTTACGACCACAAACATCAACCCGCGGCGACGGCTCTCGCGGCGATGGCCGCGGAGATCGCGCGCACTCTTTTTGCGCAGCTCGCCACCGAAGGGCTCGCGCTTTCCGCGATTGTGCTCGCCGATGCCTACCGCCGCGAAGCCGCCTCCGCCGTGCGCCGCTCTGCCCATCTTGCGCTCATCAACGGGCTCTCGTTCGACGAGGCAGCCGAGTCGGAAATCACCGACACGTTCGCAAGGGTACTCGAAGCCAGGTAGCACCGCTATTTTCCGCGACTTAAAGGCCGCAGTTTCGCGTGAATTTCTCGCGGCTCGAAGCGATAGATCGCGCCCGTTGCGCCGTCAAACGCCACGCCCGGCGCAAGACCGACCGCCGCATTTCCCCACTCCCAATCGCTGAGTTTGCGCGTGAGTCTCACCTCGTATGGCTCGTAGCCGGCGAGTTCGATTGCGACGACGTGATCCGTCCGCGTGGACGGATGCAGCACGCCCGGCGTGAGCGCGCGCGTGTCGCCATCGAGCTTCAGCAGCGCGCCCGGAGGTTCGCTGGTCACCCGGATGCTCTTGTGCGTCCCGGTGAAAATGCTCGCACACGCGGGCAGGAAGAGGAGCGCTGCAACAGCGGATAGCAGGCGGAGGAAATTCATGTGGCCAGCGTCAGCGAGCAGACGCGCGAGCGTCAAGGGGCCGGCTGCGAGTTCGGGCCGCCTCGCGCTTGCTTCTTAAAATGGAGCCGCACCACGCGACGCCCGTCGGTCTCCGTGATCGTCACGACGTAATCTTCGATCTTCGTCTGCTCGCCTTGCTTCGGCAGGTGGCCGATGAGGTGCGTGACGTAGCCGCCGATCGTGCTGACATCGGCGCTCTCAAGCTCCAAGCCCATGAGGTCGTTCAATTCGTAGAGTCCGAGTCGAGCCCTCGACGACGAATTCGTCGTCGGCGACTCTTCGTCAGCTCCGGCTTTTCGGCGTCGAATTCGTCCTGAATATCACCGACCAGTTCCTCGAGCACGTTGTCGAGCGTGACGATGCCGACGGTGCCGCCGTATTCGTCCACGACCAGCGCGAGATGGCGCGTGTTTGCTGAGGAAAAAGGTGAGCAGCTTTTCCAGCGGCATCATTTCCGGCACCGGGAAGAAGGTCGCGTTTGATCGCGTGCAGGTCGGGCTTTTCCTCACGCAGCAGCGTCAGCAAGATCCTTGATGTGGACGAGGCCGATCGTGTTATCGAGGTGGCCTTCGCAGAGCGGGAAGCGGGTGTGCCGCGACTCCTGCGCGGTTTCGAGATTCTCTTCGAAGGTCTCCTCGGTGTTCAGAAAAACCACGTCGCCGCGCGGCGTCGTGATGTCGCGCACGACGCGTCGGCGCATGTCGAGCGCGTTGATCAGGATCTCCTTGCCGAGCGAGGTCACTTCGTCCGCGCTTCTCGCTTTCGGCGAGGATGACGCGCAGCTCCTCCTCGCTGTGCGCGAGCTCATGTTCGCTCACCGGTTCGAGTCGGAAGACGATGCTTGAGGATCAAGTTCGCCGCGCCGTTCAGGAACCAGATCGCCGGCTTGAAAATCACGTAAAAAAGCCCGAGCGGACGCGCGATCCAGAGCGTCGTCGCGAGCGGATTTGCGAATGGCCAGCGACTTCGGCGCCAGCTCGCCGAGCACGATGTGGAGGAAAGTGATGATCGAAAAGGCCAGCGCCACCGAGACCGTGCGGATGACCGCTGTCCGACTCGACGCCGAGCGAGGTAAAAGAACGGCTGAAGCATCTTGGCCAGAAACGGCTCGCCCACCCAGCCCGAGCGCCGAGACTCGCGAGGGTGATGCCGAGCTGCGTGGCGGAAAGATAGGCGTCGAGATGCGCGGTGACGTGCCGGGCGAAGGTCGCGCGGGTATCGCCCTCTTCCTCCGAGCGCCTCGAGTTGGCTGCCGCGCACCTTCACGATGGCAAACTCCGAGGCGACGAAAAACCCGTTCAGGAGCACCAGAAAGATCAGCACCATCGAGCTGCAAGAAACATCGCTCCGCCGGAATCCCACTGCCGGGCCAGCACCTCGGACGCCAGAGAGGAGCGGAATCGACGTTCATGAACCCGAAAAGAAACGAGCCGCGGGTGCGAAACCCGCGACTCGAAGAAAGCATACCCGTGAGGCATGTTTTACCAGCTCGACTTCGTCACGCCGGGGATGAACCCGTTGCGACGCGAGCTCGCGAAAGGCGATACGCGAGAGCTTGAAGCGCCCGATGTAGGCGCGCTTGCGGCCGGTGGCCTGGCAGCGGCGGCTCAGGCGGACGGGGCTCGCATTGCGCGGGAGCAGCGAAAGGCCGATGTAGTCGCCCGTCGGCTTTGAGTTCGGCGCGCTTGGCGGCGTATTTGGCCACGGTGGCGGCTTTGCGTTTTTCTTTTTCTAACCAGCAAGTTTTTGCCATACGAAGGGCGTGGAAAGTAGGGAGGGCGCGGAGCTTTGCAATCTCTTTTTCGTGGCAAGCCCCGCCGCGACTTTTCCCGGAACAAGCTGCCCGACAAGGATTCGAACCTAGACTAGGCGAGTCAAAGTCGCCTGTGCTACCATTACACCATCGGGCAAAGAGGCGCAGAAGGAACCACCTCGGAGCGAGGGAGGCAACCGGAAAACGGCGGGACTTTCGCGGCGGATTCAGCGCGTGAGCAGACTTTTCCCCGTCATCTCCGCCGGCTGCGCCACGCCGAGCATCGCGAGCAGGGTCGGCGCGACGTCGGCGAGGATGCCGTCTGGCCAGTTTCACGTCGGCGAAGTCGGCGCGCGACGTAGAGGAAGTGGACGAGATTGGTGGTGTGCGCGGTGTTCGGCGAGCCGTCGGGGTTGCGCATCTGCTCGCAGTTGCCGTGGTCGGCGGTGATGAGCAGCTTGCCGCCGAGCGCGAGCGTTTTTTCCACGACCTGCCGCACGCAGTCGTCGATCGTTTCCACGGCCTTGATCCCCGCCTCGACGACGCCGGTGTGGCCGACCATGTCGGGGTTGGCGAAATTCAGGATCACCAGGTCGTAATGCTCGAGCGCGATCGACGAACTGCGCGCGTGACTTCCGGCGCGCTCATCTGCGGCTTGAAATCGTAGGTCGGCACGTCCTTCGGCGACGGGACGATCTCGCGATCCTCGCCGGGAAAGGGCTGTCTCGACGCCGCCATTGAAGAAGAAGGTGACGTGCGGGTATTTCTCCGTCTCGGCGATGCGGAGCTGCTTGCAGCCCGGCGCCGCTCACGACTTCGCCGAGGATGCGCGTCGAGCGACTGCGGCGCGAAGACGACCGGACAGCCGTAGGTTTCGTCGTACTCGGTGAGCGTGACGTAGTGGACGCGCGGGATGCACCTCGCGGTCGAAGCCGGCGAACTCCGTCGCGCAGAAAGGCGATCGGAGAGCTGGCGGGCGCGGTCGGCGCGGAAGTTGAACCAGAGCACCACGTCGCCATCGCGGACGCGCTGTTCGTTGGCGTGGGAGAAAATGATCGGCTGGAGGAATTCATCGCCGCGCGGTTCTTCGGCGTAGGCGGCGCGGACTGGCAGCGCTCGGCGTGTCGCTCCGAGACCGTCGCCGCGCCCGAGCACGATGGCGTCCCACGCGAGCTTGTTGCGCTCCCAGCGCTGGTCGCGATCCATCGCGAAGTAGCGCCCGATGACCGTCGCGATCTTGCGCGCCGCTCGGCATCAGCCCGGCTTCCACTTCGGCGAGATAATCCGCGCCGCCGGTCGGCGAGGTGTCGCGGCCATCGGTGATCGCGTGGACCATGATGTCGTCCACGCCGGCTTCGTGCGCCGCCTTGGCGAGCGCGATGAGATGATCCTGATGGCTGTGCACGCCGCCGTCGGAGACGAGTCCGAGGAAATGCAGGCGCTGGCCTTGCGCCTTCGCGAAGGCCTCCTGAAGCACCGCATTCGTCGCGAGTTCGCCGTCGACGATCGCCTTGTTGATGCGCGTGAGATCCTGATAAACGATCGCGCCCCGCGCCGAGGTTGAGGTGGCCGACCTCGGAGTTGCCCATCTGCCCTTCCGGCAGGCCGACATCCATCCCGCTCGCGCTCAGCGTGCCTGCGGGTAGGTGGCGTAGAGTTGATCGTGAAAGGGCGTGCGCGCGAGCAGCGTGGCGTCGCCATTGGCGTCCGCCTGCTCGCGCCCGCCGGGATTGATGCCCCAGCCATCGCGAATGATCAGAACGACAGGCTTTGACATAAGGCCGCGCAATGAAGCAGCGCCCCCAGAACTGCGCGAGCCTCAAACGCGCGGGGAAAGTTTTAGCGCCGCAGTGGTACGCGGCGCAGAGATTTTACCGGAAGCCGAATTGCTCACCGAGCGCGAGACACTCGGCGAGTGGCTTCAAGCCGCCGGTGCAGGTCTCGTCGCTGAGATTGGCCGCCGCAGCGCACACCCCGATGCGCAGCGATTCCTCGACCGGCTTGTCTTCGTGCCAGCCGAGCAGCACTCCTGCGGTGAACGCATCCCCCGCGCCCGCCGCACCTTTGATGTAGCCCTCCGGCAAGCGCACACTCCCATGCTCGTGCCACTCCCCGTCTCGACCGAGCGCGCAACCGCCCTCGGGAAAGTGGACAATCACCCGCTCGCGCACGCCGGCTTTGATCAACTCGCCCATCGCCTCGCGCAGCGCGGCTCGGTCGAGCGCATCGACGCTGCGGATGGTCCGCCCCGTCACGCGCCCCGCCTCAAATTCATTCATCACGCACACATCGATGTACGGCAGCGCGGGGAGCACGATTTTCGCGAAGCGATCGCTGTCTTCGCTCACGCAATCGATCGACGTTTTCAACCCTGCTGCCTGCGCACGGCTCAGTACCTCCGCCGCCACCGTGCCATGCGTCGAGCTCGGTCCATCGAGACGGTCGAGCAGCAGCAGGTAGCCGAGATGAAAAAGGCGCGCGTTCGTCTTGGAGAAATCAAAGTGCTCGGAGTCGAGCAGCGCATTCGCTCCGCGCGCATGGAAAAAAGTGCGACGTCCATTGCTCTGCACGGTCATTACATCGGTATAGCTTGTCGGAGTGTCGGCGACCTTTTGCATCTGCTCCGCGGAGATTCCCAGCCGTGCACAATCATCGAAAATGCTCTGCCCGTCTTCGTCGTTGCCAACAAGTCCGGCCGCCTCGAGCGGGAAGTCGGTGCCCATGAGCGCGAGATCGACCAGAATATTGTAAGGCGACCCGCCCGTGCCACGCGAAGTGCCAAGGATATTCGCGAGCGCGTCCTGCGCCGGCCAGGTGTCCACCATCTTCACGTGGTCGATGATCCAGTTTCCGCCTGCGAGGATGCCGTTTCGGGGAGTCATAAAAGAACTCTTCACAAAGCAAGAATCCACCGCAGGCGACAAGCGTTTAGAGCACGACGCCGCAAAGAAGATTCAGGCCACGATGCTTCTGCCGGGGGAAAAGAATGCTTGCCCGCGCACGCGGTGCCACGTTGAGTTTCGATGGTTGTCTGGATCGCTTTCCGTATGAAGAAATTCTCTCTGCTCGTCTTGCTCGCTGCGACCCCGTGCCTTTTTGCCGAGCCGCCCGCAGGTTCGGATGCGGCTGCCGCCACGAAGACCGAAGCACCGTCAAAAATCGACGTGCGGGGTCTCTCGACGCAGATGATCGACGATGTCGTCGTTCCGGTGCCGAATGAAGTTTTCCGCGTGCTCGACAAACAGGGGAAGCCAGCGTGGAGCGAGGTGTTGCGTCCGATGAAGGGCGTCGCCAAACCCCCGAGCGGAGGTGCGGAACAGACCTCCCTCTTGCTCGGGACCGTGATCGCGGAGGGGTTCATTGCAGTGGAAGCGGAGAACGCCGAGGAGGTCAAAAAGATCGGCAAAAGCGTGCTGAACCTTTCTCGGGCGATCAATGTGGAAAAAGCGGTGCAGCGCCGGAGCCAGAGCATCATCGATGCGGCGGACGATAAGGATTGGAATAAAGTCCGGCGCGAACTCGACGGCGCGCTCGCCGATGTGCGGCAGGCCATGACCCTCCTGCACAGCGAAGAGCTTTCTCAGCTCGTCAGCCTCGGGGGTTGGATTCGTGGCACTGAGGCCCTCACGATGGTGGTTAAGAAGACCTTCACCAAGGATGGCGCGGAACTGCTCCACCAGCCGATCCTCCTCGACTATTTCGACAAGCGCATTTCGACGATGGACAAGCGGCGCCAGACGCCACTCGTGCTGCAAGTGCGGCAGGGCCTGCTCGATATCCGCCCGCTGATGGGCGTGACCGAGGGTGTGGAAATTTCAGAGAAGACTGTGATCGAGATCGGCGAAATCGCCCAGCGCCTGATCAAGTCCATCACCTCGAAGTCGAACTAAACCGGACCTGTTTTTGTGAAGCGATTTGCCACTCTCATCACTGCCCTTCTGTGCGTATTTTTTGTCGCCGGGAAGGCCCACGGCACCATAGATGACGCGCTTTCTTTTGCGCTCGAAGCCGCTGATCCCTACGTCAAGGAGGGCTACACCGTTCGCGAAGATTATTGGGGCGGGGACCTCGCGGTTAAAAGCAGCAAGGCGATCGTTCATCAGCTTTTCAAGGGTAACGAGTACTGGTTCTGGATGGGCACCAGCCAGAAGAACGCGAAGATTTCCGTGCACATCTACGATAGCGAAGGCAACCTTGCCGAGGTCGAGTCATGGCAGAAGCCGCACATGGCCGCAGCGCGCATTTCGCCGAAGAAAACGGGCTCATATTACTTGATCGTGGAGATCGAGAAGTCACCGGACGAACGCACCTTTTGGTCGCTGGCGTACGGGTTCCATTAAGCTCCGCGAGACGATGTCCAGGTCGCGCATATTGGGCTGATCGTGGAAGCCCAAACGCTGCAATTTGAGAGCGCGAGAGTCCTCGCGCTGCTGCACGCCAACGACCTGAAGCTCCTCAAGAACGTCGAGGATTCCCTCGAGGTCAAAATCACCGCGCGCGATGGCTGGCTCCGGGTCGAGGGCGAAGTATCGCAGGTCGAAGCAACACGCCGATTGTTTGAGCAACTCGAGCGCGCGCGGCAGAGCGGCCTGACCATCCGGCGGCACGAATTTCTCTACGCTCTCCGGTCGATCGCCGAGCCCGAAACGACCGGGCTGGACGAACTCGTCGATACGAAAATCGTCTGTTCGCCGAAGCGGCCGCCGATCATCCCGCGGACGGCTGGGCAGCGAAATTACCTCCGCGAGATCCAGCGGCACGACATGGTCTTTGGAGTCGGTCCGGCGGGTACCGGCAAGACTTACCTCGCGATGGCGATGGCTGTTTCGGCGCTTAAAAAGGAACAGGTCACGCGCATTATCCTCACGCGCCCAGCGGTCGAGGCGGGCGAGGCGCTCGGCTTTTTGCCCGGCGATTTGAAGGAGAAAATCATGCCGTATTTGCGCCCCCTTTACGACGCGCTGCACGACATGATGGACCCTGAGGAAATGGAACGTCTGATGGAGCGCGGGGTCATCGAAATCGCCCCGCTCGCCTACATGCGTGGGCGGACTTTGAACCACGCTTTCATCGTCCTCGACGAGGCGCAGAACACCACGATGGAGCAAATGTTCATGTTTCTCACCCGGCTCGGCGCGGAATCGAAATGTGTGATCACCGGCGACCAGACGCAGATCGATCTGCCGGCGAACAAACGCTCCGGATTGGTCGAGGCGCTCCAGGCTTTGCGCGATGTGGATGGCATTTCATTTTGCCATTTCGCGGAAGCAGATGTCATCCGGCACGAACTGGTCCAATCGATCGTCCGCGCGTATCGCCGGCATCGCGGCACAGGACAACCTCCGAAGTAAATCCCCGACTCGAACGAGGGTGACCCGCTGGTCGGATATCAGGACGACTCACGTGGATTTTCAGAGTTTTCCAACGCGCTGCGGGACGCTCTCCTGCGAATTTAACGCGATGATTTCCCAGAAAAAGCACCTCGAACCCAGTCCCGAAAACCTCTCGTGTCGATGATCGGACACGAACTCACGAGCGAGGGCGTGCACTACCGAACATGGTGTCCGGAAAGCCGCGAAGTCGTTCTACAAATTGGATTCGGTCGCGGAGAAGATCGGACGTTGGCAATGCTCCCGGAGCCGGGTGGATTTCATTCAGTCGTCGATTGTTCTGGGCGTCCCGGCGATCGCTACAAGTTGCGGCTCGACACTGGCGAATCCTTTCCCGATCCCGCTTCGCGCGCTCAGTTCGACAGTGTCCACGGGCCTTCGCTCGTGGTCGATCCCGCTGCATTTGCATGGAGTGATCAGGCATGGCGACGGCCGCCGTTTCGCGACATCGTGATTTACGAAATTCACGTCGGCACCTTCACGGCGGAGGGAACCTTTCGCGCGGCCATCGATAAGCTCCCGCTACTCCGCGAACTCGGCGTGAATGCCATTGAACTGATGCCAATCGCTGATTTCCCGGGTTCACGAAATTGGGGCTACGACGGGGTGCTGATTTACGCCCCGGCCCGCGCGTATGGTTCGCCCGATGACCTCCGCGCGCTTGTTGATGCGGCGCACGCGGCGGGCATCGCGGTGATTCTGGATGTGGTCTACAACCACTTCGGGCCGGACGGGAATTACGTCGCGCGGTTCAGCCGCCATTTTTTCACGGAACGGCATCACACGCCATGGGGTGCGGCCTTTAATTTTGACGGCGAAATGTCCCGGCAGGTGCGCGCTTTTTTCGTCCAGAATCCGATCTACTGGATGGAACAATTTCACATCGATGGCTTCCGCTTCGATGCGACTCACGCGATTCGCGATGACTCCAAACTCCACATCCTCGCCGAACTTACCCGCGTGATTCATGACCGCGGCGGCTACGCGATCGCCGAGGATGAGCGAAACGAGGCGCAGCTTTTGCGCGCGGTCGAGGAGGGTGGCTTTGGCTTCGACGGCGTGTGGGCCGATGACTTTCATCACACCATCCGGGTCGGGCAGACCGGGGAAAGCTCCTCGTATTTCCGATACTTCCGCGGCACGACTGAGGAACTCGTCGAAACCCTCCAGCACGGCTGGCTTTACCGCGGCGATCGGGAGGGATTTGGCGACGAACGGCGCGGCACGGAGTGCCGAAATCTCCCGCCGTCGCGGTTTGTGATTTGCCTCTCAAATCATGATCAGGCGGGCAATCGCGCATTTGGCGAGCGCCTGAACGCAGCGGTCAGTCCCGCCGGATATCGCGCGCTTTCGATGCTCGTTTGCCTCACGCCGTACACGCCGATGCTTTTCATGGGGCAAGAGTGGGCGGCCTCGACCCCGTTCCAATTCTTCACCGAACACAACGCCGAACTCGGTGCGCTGATCACCGCGGGTCGCAGGCGAGAATTCGCGGGGTTCCCGGAATTCAGCGATCCCAAGATGCTCGTGAAAATTCCCGATCCGCAAGATGCGGAGACGTTTCGCCGTTCGAAGCTCGACTGGACCGAACGGAATGAGAGTCCGCACGCGCTGGTGCTCGCGCTTTACGCCGCATGTCTGGCTGAGCGGCATGCACTTGCCGCCTTGCGTCCGGTGGGGCGCGATGGCTGGGAGGTCGGAATGCTCGGTGGCGGACTCGGGGCGCTGCGGCTGGATGGCGAGGGCGGGCCGTTTCTCCTCGTCTTCGATCTTGCGGGCGGTCATCGCGGCGAGCTCGGAGCCGAGACAATCAGCAGTCTCGGGGCGGGTGAAACGTGGACGCTGCATCTTTCCAGCAACGAAGCGCGTTTCGGTGGCTCGGGTCGTGCGGGATTCGATCAAGAAACGCAGCGGTGCGATTTCCCGGAGCCGGAAGTTGTCTTCCTGCGCGCGATTCAGACGAATCCAACCCCCATCGCGTGACACTTTCTCTCGACGAAAAAGTGGCCGGTGTGCTCGTCCCGGTCTTCGCCATCCGCGGTGCGGGCGACCTTGGAATCGGCGACACATGGGGTCTGATCGAATTCGTCGACTGGGCCGCGGCGCGCGGATTTCGGATCGTGAAAATCCTGCCGATCAACGAAACCGGCGGCGATCACAGCCCCTACAATGCAATCAGTTCGGTGGCGCTCGAACCGACGACATTGCGAACATCTCCAGAGGCGATTCCCGATCTTTCGGAGAGCGATTTCGCGAGAATCACGGGCGAATTTCCAACCTCGAAAAGCCATCCCGCCGCCGTTGATTACGCTGTCGTGAAGCCGCTGAAAAAGCGTTTGCTCGAGGCCGCGTTCACGACATTTCAGCGTCGGCATTTGCAGCGGAGAACCAAGCGCGGGCGGGAGTTCCAAGCGTTCGTGGAGGAAGAGGCGGCGTGGCTCGAAAGCTACTCGCTTTTTCGCACGCTCATGGACGTGAACGGCCACGAACTCTGGCCGCAATGGCCGGAGGATCATCGCACTTTGGAGGGCGCGCAGACGGCGCTCGCGAAACTCGCAGCCAAGGCGGCGCGGGCGCATCGGGCGCGGGTGTCCTATTTCAACTACGTGCAGTGGATCGCGTTCGACCAGTGGCGTCGGGTGAAGGCGCACGCAGCGTCGCGCGGTGTCGCGCTGATGGGAGACATCCCTTTTGGCGTGAATTTTTACAGCGCCGATGTGTGGGCGCGGCGGGATATTTTCCAGACCGAGTGGTCCGGCGGCACTCCGCCCGACTTGATTTTCAAGCACGACGAGTTCGTGCAGAAATGGGGGCAAAACTGGGGCATTCCGCTCTACGATTGGGAGCAGATGCGAGGCAATGATTTTCGCTGGTGGCGGCAGCGCGTGCGTGGAGTTCGCGAGATTTTCGATCTCTTCCGCATCGACCACGTCCTCGGATTTTACCGGATCTATGCCTTCCCATTTCGACCCGAGCGGAATGGAGAATTTCTTCGGCTCAGCGCTGAGGAGGCGGCCCAACGGACCGGCGGTTTGCAGCCGCATTTTCATCCGGCGGCTGACGACACGCTCGCGCACTGCGACCGCAATCGGCGCGACGGTGAGGAGTATCTCCGAATGATCCTGGAAGAGGCGGGGGCAGGGCGAGTGATTGGTGAGGATCTGGGTGTCGTCCCGGCCTACGTGCGACCGAATCTGCACGCGCTCGGCATTGCGGGTTACAAAATTCCGCAGTGGGAGAAGCGCGACGATGGCAGCCTCATTTCCGGCGACGAATATGAGCGTCTGTCGCTTGCGACCTATGGCACGCACGATCACGATCCGCTGCGGACGATGTGGGAGCATCTTTCCAACTCAAAAGAGGGGAGTGAGGGTGCCCGGGAGTGGCGCGCGCTCTGCGACTTCGCCGGCATCGAGAAGCCAACGAGCGAGTTCACGCCGGCGATGCACGAGGCGCTCCTGCGCGCGCTTTTCGCGTCGAATTCATGGATCGCCGTGCTGATGATCACCGATGTTTTTGCGCGCGGTGAGCGATTCAATTTGCCCGGTATCTCGAGCGGAGAAAACTGGACGCAGCGCATGCACGCGAACATCTCCGACCTGGACGCGGACGCTGCGGAACGTGTGTCCGCACTGTTGCGCGCGACTGGGCGCGCCTGAGTTTTCGGGTGACGATGGCGGCTCGAAATTCCGCTCGCTCGAGCGGGCGGGGAGAAGCCATTTTGCGCCGGTGAAGCCGTCCTTTTCCCGACTCCTCCGCGCACTCTCGCTCTTCCTGCTCGGCGGTTGCGCGAGCAATACGGTCGTCAATCTTTCGCACTACGATGAGGCGCGGCCGCAATTCGCACGGATGGCCAGCGAAGGAATCGTCGGGGTGATCCACGAGGCGACTTTTCCCGTCCGGAGAGTCGATGATGCCTACGCGAACCGGCAGAATACGGCGCTCGCGGATGGCTTGCTCTGGGGCGCGTATCACTTCGCGGATGCGACCGACCCCGTGCGGCAGGCGGATCATTTTCTCGACACAGTCGCCTCGCGCTGGCGCGAAAGCGGAGGCACACGGAGGTCGCCGGGCGTGTTGCTGGTGCTCGATTTCGAGGTAAATGATCATTACCCGGGCGGCACGATGCGCGTCGATCAGGCGGTCGCTTTCGTAGAGCGCATTCACGAACGAACCGGGAAATATCCGGGGCTTTACACGAACGAAAATCGCGTGAAGCGCGTAATTGACAGCCCCACGGTCGACCCGGCGTTGAAGCGCCGCCTCGCTCGCTGCTGGCTTTGGATCGCCAATTACCACCACCGCCCCGCGCACACCGCGCCGTGGTCACGATGGAGCATGTGGCAATACACCGGCGACGGCACCTGCGACCTCCCGCGGTCCTCTCACCCGATTTCCCTCGGCGGAATGAAAAATGCGGAGCGCAACTTTTTTGCCGGCAGCGCCAGTTCGCTGCGCAGCTTCTGGAAAGAGCACGCGTGGCAGCCGTGAGTGGATTGCGCGAACACTCTCCGGCTGCCAGGCGTTAATTTTGAGGACCGCGATTGCCGCCGCGGCCGCGCTGGTCCGGAGGGGTCGTGATCCTGGCTTTCGCTTCGTCAGAAAGATTCGCGTTCGCGAGCCAGGTCGTCGCTGCCGGTGCGTCGGTGATCATCCACGTGCGCCCGGCGATTTGAGTCATGCGGTCGCGTAGGTTTTGATCGGAGATCGTCGCCGCCCACGCGATCGCGTCGGGTGGATTGGTCTTCGCGATGGCGTTGACGAACTGCTCTCGCATGGGATCGGAACTCGGGCTGATCGGGACCCCGGTGAGGTATTTTGCAGCCGCGACGGGGTCTGCTTTGGTCCACGGCCCGATGACTTCGGCAAGCGCTTTGTTTTGACCATCGCCGGGCGGGAGCGCGGCGACCCACTGCGCGGTCGTCGCGGGATTTTCGCCAACCTGACGCCGCGCAAGTTGCACGAGCATGCCATCGCGAAAGGTGCCTGCGGGCATGGCGAGGATGGTGCCGCGCACGGCAGTTTCCGGTCGCTGGGTGAGGAGTTCAGTGAGGAGCGTATCCATCATACGCCCGCGCGAACGACTGACGTCCTGGGTCTGCGCGACTTCCAGCGCGCGGGGGAGGTCAGTGCGGGCGAGTTGCGCGACGACGGAGGCCACCGCCCAATTTCCATCCGCGCCGGGACGTCCTTGATTGTTTCCATCCGCGGGCGGATTGCCATTGGCCTGCGCCCACGCGATGGCCGCGTCCGCGTCGAGGCGCGTCCACGTTTTCAGAACGGTGCCGGTGCCGAACCAGCGTTCCTCGTTGTTGCGCTTGGGATCGGAGGCGTAGGTCGCGGCAGCGTTGGCGTCGAGCTTCGTGTAGCGCTCGAGCAGCAGCGCGTATTCGCGGCTCACGCGCATCGGCCCGCGGCTGCGGTCGCCGCCGGCTTCGGCCACGGCTGTGAGCGCGTTCTCGATTTCCTCGGGAGAATTTAGCGTTTCGAGGATGCGCAAAAATCCGCTGGTTCGCGCAGCTTCATCGTCGAGGGCGAGGAGCTGTTTGAGGTATTCGCCCGTCGGCATTCCGCCGGTGATTTGCGCAGTGGTCGGCCGCTCGGCGCTGCTTCCGCCCGCGCTTTTTCCCAGTGAAAGTGAGACGTCGGCCGAGCCGGGAGCCTGCGGGATTCCCGAGTCGCCGCTGCTGGGACCGCTCGCAACTGCCGCGCCTTTCGGCTGCGGCGGCACGCCCATCGAGCCAATGGTGTAGGCGACGGCGGCGGTGGCGAGCCACGCTCCGACGAAGACGAGTTGACGGGGACGAATGGGAAAGCTCATGGCTGAAAGGGTAGCTCGCTGAACCGGTGACGGTCGCGGAAGTTGCGGCGTGACTGTGGCACGAGCGCGGCGGTGGCGCCGCTTTTTTCAGCCGCTGCGCTACGCAGCGCTCTGCGGATGCGTCGCTCCGGCCTTCCGCGGCTTCACGAGCGGCAGGATTTTCTCCACCGCGGCCTCGGCGGTGAGGCCGTGCTTTTTGCGCAGGATGTCGACGGCGCCGTGCTCGATGAATTGATCGGGCCAGCCGATGCGCACGACCGGCGTCTTGATGCCGGCGTCGTTGAGATGCTCGATGACGGCGCAGCCGAAGCCGTTGTGCAGGACGTGGTCTTCGAGCGTGCAGATCGACCTCGACGCTGCGCGCGAAAAATTCGATGGTGCCGGCGTCGAGCGGCTTGATCCAGCGCGGGTTGATGACCGCGGCGCTGATGCCCTGCGCTTCGAGCAGCGCGGCGGCTTCCTCGGCCATTGCGCACATTCCACCGAGGCCGAAGCAAGCGCGACCTGGTGTGCCGTGCTTGATGACTTCGGCCTTGCCGATTTCGAGGAGCTTGCGGCTGCTCCTTCGGCTTCGCGCCGGTGCCGGCGCCGCGCGGATAGCGGATGGCGATCGGGCCGCCGCGTGTAGTTCGCCATCGTCCAGAGCATGTCCACGAATTCGTCCTCATCCTTCGGCTGCATGTGGACGAGGCCGGGCACGTGGCGCAGGTAGCCGATGTCGAAGAGGCCGTGGTGCGTCGGGCCGTCGTCGCCGCTCGAGGCCGCCGCGATCCATGCAGAGCGCGACGTTGAGATTTTGCAGCGCGATGTCGTGGATGATCATGTCGTAGGCGCGCTGCATGAAGGTGGAGTAGATCGCGAGGAACGGCTTGAAACCCTGCGTGGCGAGGCCGGCGGCGAAGAGCGCGGCGTGTTCCTCGGCGATGCCGACATCGAAATATTTGTCGGGATGCGCCTTGGCGAAATGGACGAGGCCGGTGCCGGTGGGCATCGCGCCGGTGATGGCGCACGATCTTGTTGTTCGTGTCGGCGAATTTCGCGAGCGTCTTGCCGAAGAGCTCGGAGTAAGTCGGCGAGCCGTCGGCGGCGGTCTCGCCGGTCTTCGGCTCGAATTTGCCGAGGCCGTGGAACTTGTCCGGCTTCTCGAGCGCGGGCGCGTAGCCTTTGCCTTTCTGCGTGAGAATGTGGAGCAGGACGGGCTCGTTCTGCGTCTTCAGAAACTCGAAGGTCTGGATGAGCAGCGCGGATGTCGTGCCCGTCGATCGGGCCGTAGTAGCGGAGGCCGAGATCCTCGAACATCACGCTCGGGAGGAGCGACGTTTTTCACGCCGGCCTCGACCTTGTGCGCGAGATCCTTGCGCGAATTTGCCGCCGATCATCTCGACGAACTGCGCGGCCTTTTCGTGCAGATGCGCGTAGGTCGGATGGGTGGCGATCTTGTTGAAGTAAGTCGGCGATGGCGCCGACGTTCTTCGCGATCGACCACTCGTTGTCGTTGAGCACGACGATGAATTGCTTCGTCGGCTCGGCGACGTTGTTCAGCGCCTCGTAGCTCACGCCGCAGGTGAAGGCGGCGTCGCCCGCGACGCAGACGACGTGCTCGTCCGAGCCGCGCTTGTCGCGCCCGACGGCCATGCCGAGCGCGGCGCTGAGCGCGGTGCCCGCGTGGCCCGCGCCGTAGCAGTCGTGCTCGCTCTCGGTGCGGAGGAGGAAGCCGTTGAGGCCCTCGTACTGCCGCATCGTGTCGAAGCGCTCGCGCCGTCCGGTGAGGAGCTTGTGGACGTAGCCCTGATGGCTGACATCGAAGACGAACTTGTCCTTCGGCGTGTCGAAGACGCGGTGCAGCGCGATGGTCAGTTCGACGACGCCGAGATTCGGCCCGAGATGGCCGCCGACGGACGTCGGATTCTGCTCGGAGAGGACGCGGACGAGTTCGTCGCGCACTTCCTGCGCGAGTTGCGGCAGGTCTTTCTCGGCGACGGCTTTGACGTCGGCGGGCGAGTTGATCGTTCGGAAGGATCGGCTTGGGAACGGGTCGATGGTCTGAAGAGGCTTCAACGGGGGCATGCGGAAAAGGCGATGCTGTCGCCGAGGCTGAGTTCAGAAAGGCTACGTCGGTTCGCTTTTTTGGCGGGGATTCGGTCTCCGGCTCAAACTCCTCGACCTGCGGCTCGCCCGCGGCGTTGCGGGTGATGATCTCGATCCGCTTCTCCGCCGTCTCGAGTTTTTCCTCGCAGACTTGCACGAGCTTCGATTCCCTCCTCGTAGCGCGTGAGCAGGTCCTCGAGCGGCAGTTTGTCGGACTCCATCTCCTCGACGATGCGCTCGAGCCGCTCCATGGCGCTTTCAAAGGTCTGTCGGTGGCTTGGCGGCGGCTGGTTTGCTGGCCATGGGAGTCGGACAATCTAAGCGCGGACGCCGTCGCAACTCAATGCTAGTCTTCGCGATTCGTCCAGCGGTCGCGGTCGCTGTAGAAAACGCACTCGTCGTCGATCGGCAGCGCGGTGACGGCCTTGCAGCGGGAAGTCCCTGACGTTCACGCTGCCGCATGATGAACGGCGCCCATTCCTTGTATTCGCCCTTCACGATCTCGGCGATGAAGGCGCGGTTGCCGGTGACCGGCGTGAGGTACAGCCCGACGATCTGCCCGTCGAGCTGGTTGTAGTCGTTCAGGGCAGATGAAATCGTCGGATCGATCATCGGCAGCCAGAGGCTTTTGCGGTCGGCATACCACGCCACCGCCCACGGCATGTCCGAGGCGATGATCTCGCTTCTCCGTCGTCCATTCGTTCGAGGATGGCGATGTAGGGCGGGACGTAGGGCGGCCACTGCACGCGGCCGTTCGGCGGCCCGATGAGATCGAGGAATTGCTGGATGAAAGGGCAGCGCCGAGACGACGATAAAGCAGGCCGAGAAAACCGAGGCGCACGAGGCGGATGTTGATCTCCAGCCGCGACCACATCACGAGGATGAAGCGCCAGTCCGTAGAAGGTCATCAGCGGGATGAAGAGGACGTGGAGATCGTTGGCCTGCAAGTTCGCTGCAGACCGTCCGATCGGACAGCCCGAAAACTGCACATCCCAAGCACGGCAAAGACCCACATGCGCAGAGATGCACCATCGGAAAGTCGCCGTCTCCGGCCGCTTGAAGAGATGCAGCAGCGCGACGAAGAAGATCGGCGCGACGAGGATGCTGCCGAGAAGCTCGTAGAGCTTCCCGAACTGATCAGATGACCTGCCCCTGCACTTTCGCGCGGAAGACCGTCGGCGATCGACGTCCTTCAACGGTCAGCTCCATCGAGCGCATGATTTGCGCTCTCCGTGCCGCGCACGCTGGTAGAGCCCGGAATACCAGCCGAGCCCGACGGGATTGCCGCAGACCTGGTAGTTGCGCACCATCCACGGCCCGTAGAACAGCACGAAAATCGCCAGCATGATCGCGGCATCGCGACCGCGCGGCCGGAAGTAAAACAGCGACGAAAACCAGCGCGCCGCGCGAAGATCCAGATCGTGAGCCCGTGGGCCAGCGCGAGCAGCCCGAAGAGCACGCCGAGCCGCCGCTCAGCCAGGGCAGCGTCGGCTCGCCGGCGTGCCGCGCCTCGATCGCGCGGACGCAGCGTGTAGGCCGCGCAACTGAAGAGAAACAGCATCAGCATCTGCGGCAGCCCGGAGATCGCGAAATCCCAGAACTGCTGGCAGAGCAGCAGCAAGCCCGACGCCCAGCACCGCCAGCCGCTCGTCGAAGAGCCGCCGGGCGGTGAAGTAGTTGACGACCACCGCGAGCAGGAAGAAGAGCATCTGCACGAACGCGAGATGCGGTCGTACGATAGACGATGAGCTTGTCGTCATCGCCTTTCGTAGGTGTACGCGGAAATCGCCTTCGGCGTCAGCGAGCTCATCGGCTTGTTCGCCGAGCCAGCATGAAAACGAGCGAGTTGATCCACGGATTCAGCGGCGCGTGATAGGTGTCCGGCGTGCTTTCGAGCGGGAAGCGCGCCCATTGTTCGCTCGAACTGCCAGATCGCCGCCGGGCGGATCATCTTGGTCGAGAAGCCATTGCCCCGCGCGATTTCCCGCGCGATCTGCGCCTGCTCGATCGCCTTCTCGTGCGCCAGCCCCTTGAAGCCGCTGCCTCCTTGAAAAACCAGAGGTTGATGACGTAAATCGACCGCCGCGACGAGGATCGCCACGGCTTGATCCAGCTGCACCCAGCCGCCCTCCTCGAGTTTGTGGACGATTCTGGACGGTCCGTCCGTGACTGTCCGCGTTTCGATGAACCAAAACGCAAAAACCATCAGCAGGACGAAAGTCCAGACGTCGATCTTCATCTGCTGCGAGCGCGAGGACCGGTGAAGAAGCGGCAGCACGTCAGTGCATCATCGGAGGCGGTGCGGCGAGGCGGCGGACTTTTTCAATTCGTTGATCTTGCGGTGCAGCGTGCGCCGGCTGATGCCGAGCTTCTTCGCGGCCTGCGTGACATTGCCGCCGGTTTCTTCGAGGGCTTGGAGGATGAGCCGGTGCTCGTTGTCGTGCAAATTGAATTGCTCTTCCGCCGGCCGGCCGCCGGAGTGTCCGGCCGCGGCAAGGCCCGCTGCCACTTCCGCACGCCCATCGGCAGGTCGCGCAGAGTCGATCTTCGGCCCGGTCGTCATCACCACGCCGTGCTCGATCGCGGTGCGCAGCTCGCGCACATTGCCCGGCCAGTCGTAGCGCAGGATCGCCTGCATCGCCTCGCGTCGTGAGCTCCCGCACCGGCTTGCCGTTCTCCTCGCGCAAAGCTCTTCAGAAAGGCCTTCACCAGCAGCGGGATGTCCTCCTTCCGCTGCGCGCAGCGGCGGCATCGTGATCGGCACGACGCTCAGGCGGAAGAAGAGGTCGTCGCGAAATTTCCCCTCGCTCACCAGCTTCGCCAGATCCTTGTTCGTCGCCGCCACGAGCCGCACATCGACCTTGATCGGCGTATTGCCGCCCACGCGCTCGAACGACGCGCTCCTCGCCCAGCACGCGCAGCAGCTTCACCTGCGTCGCCGCGTCGATCTCGCCGATTTCATCGAGGAAAATCGTGCCGCCATTCGCCTGCTCGAAGCGCCCGATGCGCCGCTCCACCGCGCCGGTGAAAGCCCCCTTCTCGTGCCCGAAAAGCTCGCTCTCCAGCAGCTGCGGCGAGAGCGCCGCGCAATGCACCGCCACGAATTTCTGCTTCGGCCGCCCGCTCAGCGCGTGGATCGCCTGCGCCACCAGTTCCTTGCCCGTGCCGCTCTCGCCCTGGATCAGCACCGTCGCCCGCGTCGGCGCCACCTGCTTGATCGTGTCGAAGACTTCGTGCATCACGCAGCGACTCGCCGATCAGCCGCTCCAGGCCGTAATTGCTGCTCCACCTGCTGCTTCAGCTCCACGACTTCCTTCTCCACCTTGCGGCTGCGCAGCGCCCGCTGGATCAGGATCTCCAGCTGGTCGATGTTCAGCGGCTTGGTGACGAAATCGTACGCGCCGCGCTTCATCGCCTCCACCGCCGCATCCACCGAGCCGTAGGCCGTCATCATGATCACGATCGGCGGATGCGGCAGCGCCAGCACCTTGTCGATCAGCGTCATGCCGTCCTCGCCGCCGAGCCGCAGATCGGTCAGCACGAGGTCGACCGTCTCGCGCTTCGAGCACGCTCAGCGCCCCGCCGATATCCGCCGCGACATAGACCTCGAAGCTATCCTCCAGCGACGCGCGCAACCCTTCGCGGGTGTGCTTTTCGTCGTCGACGATGAGGATGGTCGGATTCATGGGAAATTTCGGGAGCGTTGTGAGTAGTGGCGCTCCCTAGCCTTGGCAAGGTGAACGCTTTCACCCCGCCCCGCGCCGCTCGCGGAAAAACGCCTGAAGCATCTGCGCGCATTCGTCCTGTCTCACGCCCGCGGTGATCGCGCACCGATGATTCAACCCGGGATGCTGGAGCAAGTTCAGCAGGCTTCCGCCCGCGCCGTCTTTCGTCGATGTGCAGCCGAAGACCACCCGCCGGAGTCGGACGTGCACCATCGCCCCGGCGCACATCGGGCACGGCTCCTTCGTCACGAAAAGGTCGCACTCATTCAGTCGCCAATCGCCGATCACCGCCTCCGCCTGCGTGATTGCCAGCATTTCCGCGTGCGCGGTGGCGTCCTTCAAAAGCTCCACCTGATTATATGCCCGCGCGATGATTCGCCCTTCGTGCACCACAACGGCCCCGACGGGCACCTCCTCGCGTTCCCAGGCCTTCCGCGCCTGCCGCAGCGCCTCGCTCATGAAGTAACTATCGCTGTGCAGGTCTATGATCTCATCCATCTTTTCGATTGCGTGGGTCGGGATTTAAGATACTCATCTCGCCCCTTTCCACTCTCAAAACGACCGGCACGCATCATGAACAAGCTCATCGCAAACATCGAACAGGAACAAATGAAGAAGGAGGTCACCTCCTTCAATGTCGGCGACAGCGTTCGCGTCCACACCATCGTGAAAGAAGGCGAAAAAGAGCGCGTGCAGATTTTCACCGGCATCGTCATTGCTCGCAAAGGCACGCTGCTGAATGCCTCGTTCACCGTCCGCCGCATCTCGTACGGCGAGGGTGTCGAGCGTGTGTTTCCGGTGCATTCGCCCCGTATTTCGAAGGTCGAAGTCGAGACTGCCGGCACCGCCCGCCGCGCGAAGCTCAACTATCTCCGCAACCGCAAAGGCAAATCGGCCATGGCGGTGCGCGAGAAGGTCACGACCGGCAAAGCAGCGAAGTAATCGCCTGCGTCGGAGCGTTTCGTTCCGCATGCGCTGTAGCCTGCGACACGAAAAGGCGCTACGCGCCACGGGTTGCCAGGTCATCGCCGGCGTGGACGAAGCCGGGCGTGGTCCACTCGCCGGTCCCGTCGTTGCCGCGATTGTCATCCTCCCGGAGAAATTCCGGCACGGCACTCTGCGCGACTCGAAACAGCTCTCGCACAAACAGCGGGAGGAAATCTTCGCCGAGCTGACGTCTCATGCCTGCGTCGTCTGGGCGGCGGAAGTAGTGAGCGTCGAGGAAATCGATCGGATCAATATCCTGCGCGCCACACACGAGGCGATGCGCCGCGCCACACGAAAACTGACTGCCACGCCGGAGCACGTCCTCATCGACGGCTTGCCCGTCCCGCATTTCCCGCTGCCGCACACTGCGCTGGTCGATGGCGATTGCCTCAGCTACAGCATCGCGGCAGCGAGCGTCGTCGCGAAAGTGACGCGCGACCGTATCATGGTCGAGATGGACGCGTTGCATCCCGGCTACGAATTCTCCCAGCACAAAGGCTACGGAACGAAGCTTCACCTCGAACGGCTAAAAACCCATGGGCCCAGCCCGATTCATCGCCGCAGTTTTCTCCCGGTGGCGCAGGCGCTTTTCGACTTCGCCTGACCCCGGCGAAAACCCGGAGCGTTGGCTCGGACGCCGCGGCGAAGACCTCGCCGCCCGCCATCTCCGCCGCCATCGCTACAAGGTTTTATATCGCAATTTTCGCGCTCCGCGCGGCGGAGAAGTGGACATCGTTTGCCGCGACAAAACCTGCAACACTCTCGTCTTCATCGAGGTAAAAACGCGCCGCCCCACGATCCACGGGACGCCTGCGGAAGCCGTTGATCTCGCAAAGCAAAAGCTCGTCGCCCGCGGCGCCATGGCGTGGCTGCGCATGCTCGACCACCCCGACATCCTCTTCCGTTTCGACATCGTGGAAGTGATCATCGACGAGAATTCTCATGCGACTTTCAACATCATCCGCGACGCCTTCCCGCTGCCCGAGCCGTTGATCTATTGAGCAGCGCTACCCCTCCGGGCGCGGCTCCATTTTCAACGTCATCGCCTTTTGCTTGCGCAGGCGCTCCTTCCGCGGGCGCTTGGATTCGCCGAGAGCGAGCGCCATGAACTCGCTCTGGCTGTTCCGCGCCGGCGTCCCTTTCGCGACCGAAGGAATGGCATAACTCCCGTCCGCCGCGAGCAGCGACGATTTGGTATTGTCCGCGAGTTGAGCGGCGAGAAGCTGATTTACAATGCGCTCGCGCAACACGGGATCTTCGACCGGTGACACCACTTCGATGCGGCGGAAAAAATTGCGCGGCATCCAGTCGGCGCTGCCGATGAAGACCTTCGGCTGGCCGCCATTTTCGAAATAGAAGATGCGCGCGTGCTCGAGGAAGCGCCCGATGATCGAACGCACCGTGATGTTCTCGCTGACGCCCGGCACGCCGCGGACGCAGGCAGCAGATGCCGCGGACGATCAGGTCGATTTTCACGCCGGCTTGCGAGGCGCGATAGAGCGCCTCGATGATCTCGCGATCCACCAGCGAATTCATCTTCGCGATGATCCGCGCGGGCAGCCTTTTTGCGCGGCGTATCCGCCTCTTTCTCGATCAACGTCATCATCGTCTCGTGCACGGTGAACGGCGCGATGAGCAGCTTTCGCGCGCCTTGAAATTGGCAGATGCCGGTCAGCAGATTGAAGAGATTCGTCGCGTCCTCGCCGAAATCCGGATCGCCGTGAAGAGGCTGAGATCGGTGTAAATGCGCGCGGTGCTCGGATTGTAATTTCCGGTGCCGAGGTGGACGTAGCGGCGCAGCCCGTCGTCGTCGCGGCGCACGACGAGCGTGATCTTCGCGTGCACTTTGTGGTTCACGATGCCGTAGACGACGTGCACGCCGGCTTCCTCGAGTTGGCGCGCCCACAGGATGTTGTTCGCCTCGTCGAAGCGCGCCTTCAGCTCCGTGACCGCGGTGACCTGCTTGCCGTTCTGCACCGCGTTCATCAGCGCGCCGACGATGCGCGGATCGCCGCCGGTGCGGTAGAGCGTCTGCTTGATGGCGAGCACATTGCGGATCGCGCGCGGCTTGCTCGAGAAAATCGACGACGCTGCGCGAAGCTCTCGTACGGATGATGCAGCAGCACGTCGCGCTGGCGGATGACGCCGAACAAGTCCGTCGCATCGCGCAGCGCCGCCGCGACCGGCGCGACGAACGGCTTGTCGCGCAATTCCGGCGAATGGTCGCCCTCGTAAATCGCCATCAGCCGGATGGGATTCAGCGGGCCGTCGATGATGTAAAGATCGTCCTCCGCGAGCTCGAGCGTCTCGAGCAGCGACTGGTAAATCTCCGGCGGGCAGTCGTGATCCACTTCCAGCCGCACCGCCGCGCCGCGGCGGCGATTGTGCAGCTCGTTCTCCACCGCGTTGAGCAGATTCCCGACGTCCTCCTCGTCGATGTAGAGCTCGCTGTTGCGCGTGACGCGAAAATGCCAGAAGCCGAGAATCTTCGTGCCGGGAAAAAGATCGGCGAGGTAGTGGCCGATGATGTGGCCCATGAAGACGAAATCGAGCCGCTCGTCTCGCGCGGCAGCTTCACGAGCCGCGGCAGGACGCGCGGCACCTGCACCACCGCGAGCCGCCGCTGCATCTCGCCGTTCCGCTCGATCTCGAGCTGCACGACGATGTTCAGCGACTTGTTCAGCAGTTGCGGAAACGGATGCGACGGATCGATGCCCGAGCGGCGTCAGGACGGGCCGCACCTGCGCGCGGTAGTACTGCTCGACCCAGTCGCGATCCGCGCTCGTCGAGCTTTGGCACTAGTCGAGAAAGCGAATCCCGTTCTCCGCCAGCGCCGGCACGAGGTCCTCGCGCCAGCAGCGGTATTGCTGGTCGACCATGGCTCGCACGCGCTTGCGGATCGCGCGGAATGTCTCGGTCGCCGTCCGCCCGTCGATGCTGCGCTCCACCACGTCGCTCTCGATCTGCTGCTTGATCCCCGCCACGCGCACCTCGAAAAACTCGTCGAGATTCGAGCTCGTGATCGTGAAAAACTTGACCCGTTCCAGCAGCGGATTTGCGGGCTCGAGCGCCTCGTCGAGCACCCGCTGATTGAACTCGAGCCAGCTCAGCTCACGGCTGATGAAATGCTGCGCGGAAAAAGTCTTCATTCACCGAAAGCGTACGGAAGCCACCGCCTCTGAGCCAAGCCCGCATCGGCCTCCGCGGTTCACTTGGACAAAAAAAAGAGGGCGAGCCCTCCCAGGCCCGCCCTCTGCACCACCACATGAAAGTTACTTTTAGTGAATGATCGGCGAGCTGCGGACGCCATATTTATGCGGGTCCGTGCTCAGTGCCATCATCACGCGTTCCGCCGCGTTCTTGAAATCGAACGGGACCGAATACCCGAGTCCCGGCGCATAAATCGAACCGGTCTTCCCGCTGCCGCGGCTGCCGCCGAGCAGGTCGAATTCGTAGATCACGCGACCGCTTTGACCGAGTTTACTCGCGTCCTTGTCCGTCTCCACCACCGCTCCACCGACCTGCGAGATCCGCACGTGAATCGCGACCTTCGAGCGTCCGACACCGAGATGATCCACCCCTGGAAGGGAGCGCCCGAAGCGGCTTCCGCCATGAACCACATCGAGCGAACCCTCGACGAGCCAGCCGACTGTGGGCACTTCGTTGTGCCCGATGACCATCGCGGGCGCGAGCTTCTCCATCTCCAGTTTCAGATCGTCCGCGAACTCTTTGCCCGCCAGCGATTGCCGGATCGGCCGCTCGCCCCTGCCGCCGCTGTGGTGTCCCACAAATTCGGTTGCGCCTACATCGAAAGGGCGAATGTAGATCGCCTGCGGATTGCGCGCGCCGGTCGCAATCTGCGTATCGGAAACGCGCACCCCGGCGCATGAGGTGAGGACGAGAGTAGCGCTGAGGGCCAAAAGGATGTTCTTCATAAGTTGGAGAGGTTTTCCAAACGAAATGCAGGATGCATGCCCGATAGGATGATTTTAAATTTTAGCCGCTGAAACTCGTCCCCAATCCCGCCGGGCCTCAAGCGCGACCGTTAGAAAATCGAAACTAGGAGTTCGAAATTCAAAGTTCTCCCTCAACGCCCCGGCAGCGAAATCCCTCGCACTTTTTTGTAAAGAGAGACGGCGTAGCTGTCGGTCATGCCTGAAACGAAATCGAGCATCTTGAGCAAACGGAGATACGGGTCGCGATCGGGGCGTTCTTTGCCTCCGAGGCTTTCCGCAGGCACGAGCAAAAGCAGCTTGTGGCTGCGCGGTGACGCGGCTTTCCGGTCGGACGCGACATCGTTAAGTGCGGACACGAAGACATCGAGCAAACCGCCGAGCACCTCGAAGCCAGCTGCTTCGATTTCCACGCCGCGGGGCGTCCGGTAGATCGTGTCGATCGAGCGCTTTTGGATTTTTTCCCAGGCATGCGCGCGCTCGCCGACTTCGATCAGCGGTCGATCGAAAGTGCCATCGAGAAGTCCCGCTTCATTTTCCGAGAAAGACGGCTGCCGCATCTTCGATTGCCGCACCGATGGTTGTCGCGCGGAGAATCTGCACGCGTCGCATGTCGGTGTGCGCCTTCTTGAGCGAGCGGGCCGGATACTTCGCATCCGGCATCAGCGCGCGGAAAGCCTCGCGGACTTCTTTGTAACGCAAATGTCCGAGCGCGAAATCCGTCTTCGAAATCAACGAGCCGATAGCAAATGTCGTCGGCCGCCTCGACTAGAAACGCCAGCGGATGCCGCGCCCACCATGCCGCGTCGGGCGTGCGGCGAAGCAGCCCGCAGTGCGTCGCCACGCTCTCGAAATGCTCGCGCTCGCTTTGGTTAAAGCCGAACTTCTTTGCGCTCGCGCCACGCCGTGCCGCGGCGGAGACCACGTTTTCCAGCGCCTGTGCCCCTTCTGCAACGAGCGTGGGAATGATCGATTCGCGCGGATATTTTGTGAACGCGCCGAGCGTCGCGTGCGTGAGTTGCAGGCCGCCCTCATTGTCCGGCATTTGCAACCGTGTGATGCAACCGGAAGCCCTGCGCATTGCCTTCGAAGCGCTCGATGTCCGCGTGTTGCGCCGCGGTAAAATGCTCTTTCGCGCGCTCGGCGTGTTCGGAAGTCCGGAACCAATGCCGGATCGCGTCCTCGCCGGAATGACCGAACGGGCGGATTGCCCAGATCATGCGCCAGAGCCGCGGCGGAGACGATTTCGCCGAAATCCGAGCCGTGCACGCCCATGAGTTCTTCGTGTCGCTCCAGATCGTGGCGCCGACTCTCGCGCCGAGCGAACGCCCGACGCTCGCCACTTCCAGCGAATGCGTGAGCCGCGTGCGGACGTAGTCGTTGTCGGCGAGCGGGAAGACCTGCGTCTTGTCCTGCAACCGCCGAAAGGCCGTCGTAAAAGTAATGCGGTCCGAGTCGCGTCGAAACTCCGAGCGCGCCGCATCGAAGACCCCGGCCTTCGATTTCCCCAGCCGATCCGCGCAGAGAAGCTGGGTCCAATTCATGCGAGCATGGCCGGCGCGGTTCCGCGAAAGACTTGCGCGCGACGGACCAAAAGCGCGCCGTCCATCATGCGCTCAGCCTCTAGTTTCCGAGCTCGCAGATTCCCACTCCGCGGTGACTCGCGCGAGGTCCTCGGAGACGCTGGAGAGCTCGCGGTTGAGCTCCATCGCGCGGCCGCCGGCTTCGTAGGCGTCGGGATTTTCGAGCTCGGCGGTGAGCTCCTTTTGCCGTCCTTCGAGCGCAGCGATCTGCATCTCGAGATCGGCGACGCGCTCGCTTCGTGTCTCGCTGAACTTTGCGCGTCGGCTTTGCGCTCCTCGGCTTCCGCTCGGCGCGTTTGCTTGAGTTCCCGCATTCCCGAGTCCGCTCGTGCCGGCGGATTGCGGGCGCGGCGGCCGGCTGGGCGTTGTGCAGCTTCTCGCCGGCCGTGAGCGCGGCGCGGGCGGAGGTGGCTTCGGATTTTATCGAGGTAATACTGGTAGTCGCCCGCGTAGGGCGTGAGCTGTGCCGGCGCTGATGTGCAGGACGGTGCGGGCCATCGCGCGGATGAAATGCACGTCGTGGCTGATGAAGATGAGCGTGCCCTCGTACTGCTCGAGCGCGCCGATGAGCGCGTCGATCGAGCCGATGTCGAGGTGCGTCGTCGGCTCGTCCATGAGCAGGAGATTCGGCGGATCGAGCAGCAGCTTGACGAGCGCGAGCCGCGTTTTTTCGCCGCCGCTGAGCACGCCGACCGGCTTGAAGACATCGTCGCCGCGAAAGAGGAACGAGCCGAGCACGGTGCGCGCCTGTTGTTCGCCGACGGGATTCGGGCATGTCCTGCACGGCTTCGAGCACGGTGTGCTTGCGCGTTGAGCATCTCCACGCGGTGCTGCGAGAAGTAGCCGACCTTCACGTTGTGGCCGACTTCGCGCGTGCCGCTCTGCGGGCGCGAGCGTGCCGGCGAGCAGCTTGAGCAGCGTGGATTTGCCCGCGCCGTTCGGCCCGACGAGCACGGTGCGCTGGCCGCGCTCGGCCTCGAAATCCAGCCCGCGATACACCGGCGAGGTCGCCGTAGGCGAAGTCCACGTCCTTCAGCGTGATCACCCGCGAGCCGCTGCGCGCCGGCTGCGGGAAACGCATGTGGACGGTCTTTTCGCTGCGCCAGCGGCGCCTCGATCTTCTCCATCCGATCGATCTGCTTGAGCTTGCTCTGCGCCTGCGAGGCTTTGCTGGCCTTGGCGCGGAAGCGATCGGCGAACTCCTGCAGCGACGCGATTTCCTTCTGCTGATTCTTGTACGCGGCGAGCTGCTGCTCTTCGCGCGCGGCTTTCTCGGTGACGTATTTGTCCCAGTTGCCGCGGTAGCGGTTGAGCCGCTGGTGCGCGATCTCCACGATGCGAATCGACGAGCTGATTCAGGAACTCGCGGTCGTGCGAGATCATCAGAATCGCGCCGGGATAGTCTGCGAGATATTCCTGAAACCAGACGAGCGATTCGAGGTCGAGGTGGTTGGTCGGCTCGTCGAGCAGGAGCAGATCGGGCTCCATGACGAGCAGCCGCGCGAGGTGCGCGCGCATGATCCAGCCGCCGCTCATCGTGCGCGCCTCGCGGTCGAAATCGCTCTCGCGAAAGGCGAGCCCGCTGAGGATGCGCTTGGCCTTCGGCTCGAGCTGCCAGCCGCCGAGCTCGTCGAAAGTCGCGAGCGCGTCGTGATACTCCTCGTCGTCGTGCGTGCCTGCGTCTTCGTGGCGATTGATGGCGCGCTGGGCCTTCGCCAGCTCCGGCGAAATCGGCGCACGCCAGCTCGAGCACGGTCTCGTCGCCGGCGGGCGCGCTCTCCTGCGGCAGGAAGCCGAGCGTCGCGTTCTGCTCCAGCGACACGCGGCCTTCATCGGGCGTAGCCTCGCCGAGGATGCAGCGAGAAGAGCGTGGATTTGCCCGCGCCGTTCGGCCCGACGAGGCCGATGCGGTCGCCGCGATTGACCTGCAGCGAGGCGTCCTGAAAGAGCGTGCGACCGCCGAAGGATTTGGTGACTTGAGAGACCGTGAGCATCGAGAGCCGGGCAGTCTTTCCAACTTCGCCCCCCGCGCAAGTTTCGACCTCGATTTATGCGCGACCGCGCCCGAGATTCGCGCCCACTTTCTCATGGCAAAAATCGCTGTCGTCGGTTCCGGAGCAGTCGGCTGTTACTACGGCGGGATGCTCGCGCACGCGGGCGAGGAGGTGCATTTTCTCATGCGCTCCGATCTCGCGGACGTGCGCCAGAAAGGACTCACGATTCACACGCGGGGAACGACCGTGCAGCTCCCAGAAGTCTCCGCGGCCGCAACGACGGAAGAAATTGGCGCGTGTGATTTCGTGATCGTAGCGGTGAAGGCAACGGCCAACCTCGCGCTGGAAAAACTGCTGCCGCCGCTACTCGGAGGAGAGACCGCGCTGCTCACGCTGCAGAACGGCTTGGGCAACGACGAATTCCTCGCGGATCGATGGGGCGAGGAACGCGTCATGGGCGGCCTTTGCTTTGTCTGCCTGAATCGGACGGCACCGGGGGTGATCGAGCATTTCGATCACGGCTCGATTTCGATCGGCGAATATCGGCGCGCTCCAAAGCCGCGCACGCGGGTGATCGTTGAGGCATTTCAGCGTGCGGGGATCGAAGCGAAAGCCGTCGAGAATCTGCTGACCGAGCGCTGGCGAAAACTGCTCTGGAACATCCCGTTCAACGGCCTCTCGATCGCCGCGAATGGAGCGACCGTCGCCGACATCCTTGCCGATCTCGGACTGCGCGAACTCGCGCGAAATCTGATGGGCGAAGTGCTCGATGCCGCGCAACTTCTCGGCCATGAGATTCCCGACAGCTTCGCCGATTTCCAGATCGAGCGGAGCGGGAGCATGGGGGGCTACAAGCCCTCATCCATGCTGGATTGGGAGGCGGGTCGACCGGTGGAGGTCGAAGCAATCTGGGGAGAGCCCTGGCGGCAGGGCACCCGTGGTGGGGCAAAGATGGCGCGGCTCGAAATGCTCTATCGACTCCTATCGCACCTCACGGCAAAGGATGCCGCATCATGAGCGATTGGCACGATTTTCAGCCCGAGTGGGGTCTCGTTTTGGGCTCGGGTCTCGGAGCATTCGTCGATGAGGTCGAAGTGGATGCGACCGTGAATTTTTCCGAAATCGATGGGCTGCCAGAGTCGAGAGTTTCGGGGCATGCGGGTCGATTCGTTTTCGGAAATCTCGGTGGAAAGCGCGTCGTGATCGCGCAAGGTCGCGTGCATTTGTATGAAGGCTGGAGCGCTGCCGAGATCACCGCCGGCGTGCGGTTCATGTCGTCGCTCGGCGTCCGCCGAGTTGTGCTCACCAACGCAGCCGGGACGCTGAATCCGGCGTTCGAGCCGGGCTCATGGATGATGCTCAACGATCACCTCAATCTCACCGGCACATCGCCACTGCTCGGTGGTCCGCACTTCATCGACATGTCGGAAATTTACACGCGTACGCTGCGCGAGCGATTTGCGGCTTCGGCTGCGGATCAAGCCTTGACCTTGCATGAGGGCGTTTACGCTGGGCTGCTCGGCCCGCAATACGAGACACCGGCGGAGGTGCGAATGCTGCGCACGCTGGGTGCGGATGCGGTGGGAATGTCCACTGTGCTCGAGGCGATCCAAGCGCGGGCGCTCGGTCTCGATGTGGCCGCGTTTTCGTGCCTGACGAACTGGGCCGCCGGCCTCAATCGCGAACTGCTAGCGCACGCGGAAGTGCTCGAAGCGGGCCGCACCGCCGCCGGCGTTCTCGTCCGTTTGCTCCGGGCCGTGATCGCGGAGAGTTAGCCGCACAGCCAGCCGAGTCGCATCCAGGTTGCAAACCACTCCTGAATCTTCGCAGCGCTCTGCTCGGGCAGGTCTTTCGAGTCGCAGAATGCCATTTCGCAGGCGCTCTCGAGCGTCGATCCGCTGCGTAGCGCGGTGAGCAATCGGTGCGCTTCGGCGTCGAGCCGTTTGTAAAAGACGACGTAATCGACGCGATGCACGGCCAGGTGAATCGGCGTGCGGCTGCGCGGGACGCTGAGGCGAGGCGTACGGCGCGACGGGCCGCTCGAAACGGCATTGCTCGCGGTGCCCGTTTCGATGCCAGAGTTCTTCAGCTTTCGCAGGAGATCGTCGATCGGATATTCGAGTTCGAGCAGCGTGAGGTATGGCTGGAGTTTGATTCGCAGCCGGTCGGGAGCCGTGCGCGCGATTTTTTGCGGGTCGAGCACGGGCTTCTCGGGACCGTCAAACGCCTCCATGCACGCCCACTCCAACCGCGCCGTTTCGAGCACGAGCCGATGCTTCGCTCCGCCATGCTCGGGATGTGCGATAAGGAAGTTCTCGAGCGGGCGACCGAGGTTGCGAAGATTCCACGACCGGGAACCGCAATGGTCCAGAAAGGCCACGGCGAGACGGTCAAAACCGCGCGTGCCAAGCACGGCGCGCACGCCCGGGAAGTCGTCGGCGAAGTTCGCGAGCAGCCGCCACCAGTATTGCTGGTTGTAGATCTGAAGCCGCTCGGGCGAGGTTAACCGATCGTTGGGCTTGATGAGTTCATCCGCGACTGCGTCGGACTCGGACGCCATTTCGTCGTTATGCGTGAGCGGGCGCATGAGCACGCCTGCGATGGAACGCTGGATTGCCGCAAGGGACGGCGCCGCTGCCTTCCGCGCGATCACGCGGCAGCGAGCTTGCTCGCCTCAGGGAGAAAGCGCGTGGCTTTCAGCGCCTCGCGATGCACTTCGTCGAAGCTCGGAATGCGGTCGTCCCATTCCAGCAAAGTCGCAGTGCGGCCGGTGCGCGCGATGGCGAGTTCGTAGAGCTTCCAGACCGGGTCGAGCACCGGATGGTCGTGCGTATCGAGGAGGTATTTCTCGAACTTGGTGTGCCCTGCGAGGTGGATTTGCGCCACGCGATCATGCGGCACGCCGTTGACGTAATCGTTTGGATTAAAACCGTGATTTTTCGACGAGACGTAAATGTTGTTCACGTCGAGGAGGATGCCGCAGTCGGCGCGCTCGGCGACTTCGCTGAGAAATTCCCACTCGGTCATTTCAGAAACGTGGAATTCGGCGTAGCTGCTCACATTCTCGACCGCGACCGGTAGTTCGGTGAAGTCCGAGACCTCGCGGATGTTGCGCGCTGTGGTCTCGACCGCTTCCCACGTGTAGGGCATCGGCAGGAGGTCGTGCGTGTAGCGGCCATCAACGCTGCCCCAGCAAAGATGATCGGAAAGCCACGGCGTCTTCGTCCGCTTCGTGAGTGCTTTCAGCTTTTTCAAGTGCTCACGATTTGGCCGGTTAACGTTACCGAAATACATCGAGACGCCGTGCTGAACGACGCGGTATTGCTCGAGAATCTGATCGAGAACATGCAGAGGACGTCCGGCATCGACCATGTAGTTTTCCGAGATGATCTCAAACCAATCGACGATCGGTTTTTTCTCCAAGATGTGCTGATAGTGCGGCACCCGGAGGCCGATGCCGATTCCGTGGTCGCTGAAGCCGTTGAAGCGATTGGCGGGCATTGATTAAAGTACGATGAGCTAAGGAGCCGCGGATCTCACGGAGGCCGCGGATGGGTATTGGCGCCTAAATTTCCGCGGCTTCCGCGAAATCCGCGCAAACAATGGCAGGGCAGAGAGGAAAAGAAAACGCCGGGGCTCTGGTTCAGAGAAACGAAAGCCCCGGCGGAGAATTACTTATTTGACCGGCTTGCCGTCCTTTACTGCGCAGCCGCCTTTACCTTTGCAGGAGTTTTTGCCAGCGCAGCCATTGTCACCGGATTTGCAGCCGCCCTTGCCCTTGCAGGAGTTTTTGCCAGCGCAGCCATGGGTCTCGCCTTTTTCTTTGTCGGCCATTACGCCCGCGGCAGCAGTGCGGTCGGTCGAGGTTGCCGCGTTGGAGGAAGCAACGAAGCCGCCGGTGACGATGCCCGCGACGGCAGCGCCGGCGAGGAGGGATTTGAGTGTGGAGTTACGTTTCATGTGTTTTTGCTTTCTGGTTTGTTTTGGTTTCTTGCCCGTCCCGACAGCCAAAAATGATGGAGTCAGTACGGACAAAAGGGTTTGGGGAGAAGGAGAGTCGGGCCTGGCAAAAGGGGATGTCGTGACGGTTTGACGGGGCCGGAAGAAACGCGTGAAGCGCGGGTGTCGGTTGTTCCTTTGACGCTCAAGGTTGTGACTTATTCCGAAAATCTAAGGCAAGTTAATTTAATGACTGGGCCCGCCGAGATTAGCAGCGATCGCGTCGAGGAGCGTACCTTGCGTGAGGATTTCCGGCAGGACGATCGGCTCCGCGCCGCGCGGGTAGAGCACGTAAGCGGGAACGCCGATGCGCCCAAATTTTTTCAGCAGCGCTGTGATGTCCGGGTCATTGTTGGTCCAGTCGGCTTTAAACGGCACGATTTGGTGTGCGCGGAAAGCGGCGCGCACGGGATCGGTCTCGAGGACGAAACGCTCGTTGTATTTGCAGTTCAGGCACCAGCTCGCAGTGAAGTCGATGAACACGGCTTCGCCGCGCTCGATGGCGGCGGAAAGCGCCGCGGGCGTGAACGGTTGCCACGCGATTTTGCCGCTGGTCGTTTCGACGGCGCGGGCACTCGGTGCAGCGTCGAGTTTTCCGCGCAGAAAAAAGAGCCATCCCCCGGCGATCAACGCCAGCACGAGGATGGACGCCACCGCGCTTCGCGCGAAGCCGTAGATCCACGCCGCGATTCCAACCACGATGAGAAATGAACTGACCGCCACCAAGGCCTCGATGCCACGACTTTCCCCGAGCACACCGAGCAACCAGACAACGACCGCGAGCAGCACGAAACCCATGAGCTGTTTCATCCGTTCCATCCACGCGCCGGGCTTCGGTAGGAAGCGCATCCACTGCGGCTGCCAGGTCAGCAGAAAATACGGCAGGCTCATCCCGGCCGCGAGCACGCCGAAGACGAGGAACACGATGTGCGGCGGCTGCGCAAAGGCGAAGCCGAGCACCGGCCCCAGCAGCGGCGCAGTGCAGGACGTGCCGAGGAGGGTCGTGAAAAGACCGTGCGTGAAGGCACCGGCATAGCCTTCGCGATGAGCGAGCTTGTCGAGAGTCGTCGCCGCTCCGCTGCCGATGGTGATTTCGAAAACGCCGAACATCGAAAGCGCGAAAATGAAGACTAACGCGATCAGGCCCGAGAGCAGATACGGGTTTTGAAATTGGAAGCCCCAATTCAGTCCATGCCCGGCCGCCTCGAAGGCGACCACCAGTGCCGCGAGCGCGAAAAAGAACGTGAAGACGCCTGCGACAAACGCGAGCCCAAGCCGAAAGACGCGTTCCGGCGCTTCGCCCGCCTGCTGGATGAACCCAAAGATTTTCAGCGCGATGACCGGCAAAACGCAGGGCATCAGATTCAAAATCAGGCCGCCAAGAAAGGCGAGCCAGAGCACGTGCAGCAGGCTGTCCGGCTTTGGAAGTGGCATTCCGACTGCCGAGGAAGTCGCTGGTGTCTTGGACGAAGCTGGGGCGGACGAGACCATCCAGCCCTCGCGGGGTGCACCTTCTTTTTGCGTCACGAGGACGCCCTGCCAGACAGCGCCAGCGAGCTCGCCTTGGAAGGGCACGGCAATCGTGCGCGTGCCATCGACAGCGGCTCCGCTTACTTTTGGGTGCCCCGGCGTGACGTCGTTGTTGGGTGGCAACGGAAAAAATTCGATGTTGAAATCCGCGGGCACGCCCGCGACCTGCAACTGCAAATTCTTCGCCTCAACGGACCACTCCAGCGTGAACGGCGAACCGCTGTTTTTCGGCAACTTCGCGCGCCATTTTGCGAAGAGTTCGGCATTCGCAGGAGCCGCGTCACCCGTCGTCGCAAGGCTCAACGAAACTTCGCCATCGCCCGGGATGCACGTCTCTTTGCAGACAAGCCAGCGTAGTTTGGCTTTCAGCGAAACCTCACCAGCTGGCAAATTCGCCGGCGGTATGACCTCCACGAGAAGCATGGTTTCGTTCTCGTAAATGTAGGTAAGCTGATCGCCCTCATCAGGCCGGGCGGTCGGCAGTGGCCATTGGATCGCTCCAGCTTTGAAGCCTTCCGGCAGTTCCCAATCAATTTTCGTCGGCGCGCCCGAGTCCCCGCCGAACTGCCAGTAGGTGTGCCACCCGGGCTCCATTTTCAAAAGCACGCCGACGGTAAAAGGCTTGCCCGCCACGACTGCAGCCGTGTCCGCGATCAGGCTTGGCGAGACCAGTTTTCGGCCTTGGTAATCCTGCGCGCGCGCCGATAAACCCGCGGCGAGGACGACGATGGCCACGAGACGGAGCAGAGCGCGAAGGAGCGGATTCATGAATCGGGATGAAAAAGAGATCGGCGGACCGCCGCGAGATGCTCCGACGCTGGAACTGCGTCTGCCGTTCATTCGCGGCTCGCTAGTTTTTGCGATCGCAGAGAAGCGCCGCGGAGGCGGTGTAGCCGTGGATGAAATTCCGCCCGCCGACCGGACCGATTTCGCCATTGCAGAAAAATCCCGCGCTCGGGTGCGGTTTGAAAACATCCAGCATCACCTCCGCGTCGTGGCTCGCGGTGCCAAATAGATTTCGCCCACGACCGTTGCAGGCGAAGAGCAGCGAGGCGAACGGCCGCGTGCCGCCGCTCGCAAGATTTGACGCAAGTTGCCGCAACTCCGCATCGGCGCTGTGCCGGTCCCGCAATTGGAATTGAAGCGTCTGCCCGACGCGCGGATAGGCGCCGAGCGCCACCACTCCTTGTGCGGGATCGGCGCCGAGGAGATTGCGCACGAGAAAATCGCCCGTCTTGAAATCGTCCACGTATTCTGACATCGCGAGGCCCGCGAAAATGTTTCCCTGCGCTGCTGCTTTGTCAGAGTCGGGCAGCGCCTCGAAGGTCTTCTGCAACACTTCGTAGGCTGGCTCGGAGCCGAGCGACAGGACGAAGTTTTGCGCCGCCCCCGTGATCGTCATCGGCTCGCCAATCGGCCTGCATCCTTGGCTGACGAGCGTTTGCACGTGCACCCCGCCCCGAAAGCCGATGGCCGACCGCGCCCTCCACAAGTTCACGATCCCGCATCACGAAGATCTCGTCGCCGGCCGTCCCGCCGCTCGCCGCGCCACCGATCGTCGGGATGTTGGGATAGGCCACGTTCCAGCCCTCGAGCCACGGTTCGATGGGGAAAGCAGTGGGGTCCGCGAAGACCGTCCATGCATCAACCTGATCGGCAGACACCCCGGTCGCCAACTGCCAGTCATAATCAGCCCACGATTGGTCCGCCGCCGAGGCGAGAAGCGATGCGGTGTGAATCTCCGTCTCCGGCAGATGCAAAAAGAGCAGCGAGAATCCCGAGGCCTGCTCGGCTTCCTGACCAGTGCCGACAAGGCTCGAACCGCTGCAACCGGCTAGGATCGGGACATGACCGTGCAGTTGCACGAGCTCCAGAAAATCCGCGAGGTGCGGCTGATAATCCGCCGAGGCGAAGACAAAGCCGCAACTCACGTGTCCCCCCACTTCGCGCAGGGCGTCCTTCGCCGCGCCGATCACTGTCCCCTCGGAATAGGGAGCGAGAATGAGGCGGGACGCGGCGGAGTTCGGCATGTGATTAAATCGCGCCGCAGGTTCACACCGGGCGGGATTTCATCCGGCACGCCATTTCCACCGGACCGCGACACCGCTCATTTGACCTGACTCTGCGCTGGTTCGAGGGCCGGGTTGTCAGTTCGGAATGGCGACGCTGGCAGCCCCGCACCATTGACGAGATTGACGTCCGGATTGTCCGCCCAGCCGTAGCGCACCGCCACGGGCTTCGCAACTTCTGGACTGGAAACCACGAGGTGATCGCCTTGCACATCCGCGCTGGCCCAGACGAAATTCTTGTCCGCGCCCGCGATCGAAAACCCTCTCAATTTACCGCCATCCGCCGGCCTCATCCCGACCGCGTTCCGGAAGCTGAGTCGGATTTTTCCCTCTTCCTGCTGAAATCCGCTGAGGATCGGTCCCGAGTATTCCGTCTCTTTGTAGTAAACCGTCGCCTCTGCCGCGAGGGCGAGCCGGCGACCCACTTCCTGCTTGTTCTTCGGATGGATGTCCGTGGCTTCTCCAACATCGATCGCAACGGCCATTCCAGTGTGCGGCAGCTCGAGCGTCATGAGTTGCGCCTCGCGCAATTCCGCCCACTGGCTTTCCGCGGGCTGGTCCTTTCGTGCCATGAAATTGGCCAGTTGGACGAAAAGAAAAGGGAACTCCGAGTTCCACGCGCGCCGCCAGCTCACGATCATCGTCGGGAAAAGGCGCGCGTATTCCGCCGCACGCGAGGCGTTCGATTCGCCCTGATACCAAGTCGCGCCTTGGATGGTGTAAGGCACGATCGGAGCGATCATCCCATTATAAAGCGAGCCCGGGGCCCCGACGGCATCGCCGCCGCGCGGCGCACCCGGTTGCCGCGGGGGCTTGGCGTTCTCAGCTTTGGCCTTATCCGCCGCGATTTTCCATTCCGCGAGTGCCTTGTCGTAAGCCTCTTTTGCCGCCGGATAATTGGCCTTGGTCTGCTCCCACGCGCTCATGATCGGCTTGAAAGCCGGAACCGCCGCGAGCACTTCAGTCGGCGTCCAATATTCAGCGGGCGTCCCGCCCCACGACGTGTGGATCAAGCCGACCGGCACCTTCAAATCCTCGTGCAGCTTTCGTCCGAAAAAGTAACCGACCGCGGTGAATCCCGGTGCGGTCTCGGGCGTGCAGACTTCCCATTTTCCCACGCAATCCTGCAACGGCTCCAGCGACGCCTTTTTCTGCACGGTGAAGACCCGAATCATCGGAAATTTCGCCGCTGCGATTTCCTCCGCGGCGTTCAATGTCCCGCGCATTGTGAACTCCATGTTCGACTGCCCGGAGCAAACCCACACTTCGCCCACGACGACATTTTTGATCGTGATCGTGTTTTGACCCGTGATCGTCAGGTCGCCGGTCACACCACTCTTTAATTCATCGAAACGCGCGTTCCACTTTCCTTGCGCATCGGCGGCGGACTCCGCGGTCTTGTCAGCGAATGTGACCTTCACTTTTTCGCCCGGATCGGCCCAACCCCAGACGTTCGCCTTGTTCTCCGCTTGTAGCACCATGTTGTCGCTGATGATCGCCGGCAGCTTGACCTCGGCCCAAGAAAACGAACCGAGAAAGGCCGACGCAGCGAGGAATGGCAGCAAGCGGGAGGAGAGGGGATGTTTCATAAATGTGGAGGGGCTTTGTAACTCACCGCGCCGCTGCGTCGCGAGTGATTTTACCGCACGAGGCTCGCGTAAAATTCGACGTAGCGCGGAGCGAGTCTGCTCCACGCAAATCGCCCGCGCGTCCAGTCCGCAAGCACTGCGCGCTCCGCGGCGGTCGGCTTGGGGTCGGCAAAAAATCGGTCGAGCGCAATGCGGACGCTCACGGCGTTCGGATCGCAAATGTAGGCGCGCTGCGTCGCGAGATATTCCGCCCACGGAGTGGCCGTGGTGGTCAGTGCCGGCGTGCCGACCTGAGACGACTCCAGCACCGCGAGGCCGAAATTTTCGGAGTGCGTCGGCAGGCAAAAGAGATCCGCGCCTTGGAAAGAAGCGCCAACGCTCCTCGCCCCAGATCTCCCCGAGCCAGTCCACGCGCGGCAACCGCGAGGAGAGCGCGGCAGTGAGCGCTTTCAATTCGTGGACGTAGCCCGCTTCGCCGCCTCCGACGATCACGAGTCGCACGTCCGAGGGTACCGGCTGTTCCGCCAGCGCGCGGAGCAAAAGTTCGAGGCCTTTCTTGACATGAAGGCGCGAGAGAAAGAGCAAAACTCGCTCGCCTTCCCGCCAGCCAAGTGCAGCCCGCGCACTCGCAAAATCCGGTCCTGCATCTCCCGGGAGCCCGAGCGGAAGCGACTCGACGCGTGGCCCGGGAATCATCTGTCGAAGCCGATCCGCCTCCGGGCGCGCCGTCGCCAGGAGCGCCGCCGCGTGAGTCAGCAGCCGCTTCTCCACGAAATGAAAGTAGGGCCACTTTTTCCACCACCGGTGCCGCCACGCCCACGGTTCCAACATGCCGTGCGGCGAGACGACGTAAGGGATTCGACGCCGCCGACACTCGGCGGCGAGGGCGCGAAACGACGGCTGCCAGAGCCCGTGAAAATGAACGACGTGTGGACCTTCCGTGGCATCTGGCATGCATCCATCCACCGAAACTCCAGCTTGCTGCAAGGCCTCGCGCAGGCTCCGAATCGCGGTGTCGAGACCACCGACTCGCTGCGCGGGCGGCGGCTCGAAAAAGTGAATCTTCATCGAGTCGCAGCCAGCGCTTCCCGATACAGCGCCTCGTAACTTTCAGCCATCTTTCCGAACGAAAATTCCGCCTCCGTCAGCGCTCGCGCCGCTGTCCCACGTCCTGACAGCGCCGCCCGATCATCAATTTCCGCGAGCCAGCGGCCCCCTTCGTCGACCGCAATCGAATTGCCGGCATTCAAGAACGGCATTTCCGTGAAAAGATTTTCCGTGATGGCGCACGGCAGCGCAGCGGACATCGCCTCAAGAATCGCCAGCGGCAATCCCTCGAATTCCGCGGTGTGCAAAAACATATCCGCCGCCAACAAAAACGAGGGGACATCGGATTGCCAATCCAGACGTTGCACCGCCTCGGAGAGCCCGTGGGCAGACACTTCGCGGTCCCATGCTTCCGCAAGCGAGCCGTCACCGATCCACAGGAATTGCGCGTCCGGATACATCGTGCGGATTCGCGCGGCGTGCTCGAGGAAAAGCAGCGGCCGCTTCTGCGGAACCAGCCGACCGACGCCGATGACGACGAAGGCATCGTCCGCCACTCCCAACTCGGCGCGTCTCACCGCGCGTGAATCGGCGCGTTTCGTCAGATCGAAAAGCGGAACGCCGTTTGGAATCATTCGCAGCCGCGGCGAGTCACCGAGAAACAGCGCTAGGTCGCTTCGGCGATGGCCGAGCACCGTCACCAACATCCCATCATAAGCCGCGAGCGCGCGACGGGAAACGAAGTCCCGCGGAGCTGAGAATCGCGCGCGGAGGTAGCGCGCGCTCTGCGTGAGATGAATCGTGCAGAGGCTTGGCAAGCCCGCGACTCGCGTCGCGCGCAAGAGGTCCAGTCCATCTTCCAGATTCTGTTTATTGAGGTGGATGAAGTCGAAATCGCCGCGCTGCCATTCCTCGGCGATCCTCTTCGCCGCGCGCCAGTCCAACGCGCTCGCAATCGAGCGTCCGAGCCGATCATAGGTGTTGGTGTAGCGCGCGCGGATCACTTTTCCGAATGAGACAAACGCCCTCGCAAGCTCGTCCGTCCGGGGATGCGAAGACAGCCACAACGTCATCTCGTGTCCGCGCGCGGCGAGCGCACGACCGAGGTAAAGGAGGAAAAGCTCGCCGCCCCCGCGCGAACCGGAGCTGCTGCTGACAAGCAGGATTTTCATGTCGCGAGCACCGCTTGAATCGCCTCGACCCACATCGTGGCACCGGCCTCCGGGGTCCACCGCCGCGCCTTTGCACGTGAGGCCGCGCCCCATTCAGGCAGCCGTTCCCGCTGCTCCACACAGCTCCGCATTGCTGCGGCGAGTGCCTCGACGCTGCCTGCTTCAAACGTGAATCCGTTGACTCCTTTCTCCACCAAATCCTCTGCCGCACCAACTGCCTCTGAGCACAAAATTGGGAGCCCTGCGCCCAGTGCTTGGTTCACGACGACGCCCCAACCGTCGTGCCGGCTCGGCAGGACAAAAACATCGGCCATCGTAAAAAAGCGCGGGAGTTCACGCGGCGGCTGAAAGCCTGCGAACTCGATGCGGGAGCGGATTTCCGGGCGAAGCGCGGCAAGCAGTGGCTCCAAATCTGCTTCGCGGCCGACGAGCAGCAGCCGGCAATGCTCGACCTGCGAAAAGGCAGAGAGCAGCACATCGATTCCTTTGCGCGCGATCATCTGTCCGCAGAAAAGAAACGTTACTTCCGGACGTCGTTCAGGCCGGTCGCCCGAAAGAAACGGCGCAAGGTCGCAGTGATACGCGATGGCGAAACTGCGGGGTTCTGGGAATCGAGTGGCGTATTCCCGGCGCGCCCTCGCGCCGATCGCGGCGATACCCGCGGCGTAGTGCAGTGGCGCGGTCAGGAAATCATGCAGCCTCCCGCCTCCCGTGAGACGCTCGCCCCAAAAAAGCCACGGGATGCTGCGCAGCGTCGTCCGCATCAGCCACTGCGCAGTGAGCGACATGAGCGTGTTCATCACCACCACATCGAAGCCGCGCAGAGCGGGGGGCCAATTCAAATGCACCCGGGCTCCTCGCAGCGCCACCCAGATCCCTGGGAGGATCGACTCGTAGCTGGCGAGCGGTTCCTGGGGCCACGGTGAGTCAGGAGATTCCCGCTCCAGATAAAAGACGCGCAAATCGATCTCCGGTCGCGCGGCTAGCGCGCGGAAAAGGTCGCGCTGGTAAGGCGATGGGACGACTGAAACGATCGCTGCTCGGATCATGGGCGCCGCCCGCCGGACTTGTGCCCCGGCCTTTGAGAGGCCCCCGCGGCCTGCCGCATCTGCTGCATGCGCGCGACCAATTTCGCCCCCAGATACCAGCCCATGACGATGCTCGCGATCGTCGGCAACATCGCGGTGGTGAAGACGAAAAGGCTGCGCATCGAGATGACAGCGGCGAAAAATCCAGACGCGTAAATGAGCGTGCCCACTTCCGAATTTCGCACCGAGCCCATGTAGCTCCACCACCCGGCGATCGCGCCGAAAAAGAGCGCCGTGCAAAAAACCGCGAGGTAGCCGCCGGCCATGTAAGCCTCGCCGACGAACGTGGTGGCGATGGTCAGTCCGCTGACGTCCATCGCGTCCTCGATCGAGAGGCTTAGCCCCTGAGGTTTCCCCGGCCATGCCGCGCGCGGGATGGGCCGGATGAGAGCGTTGTAGGGCACCTCCCATCCGAGAAAATTGTGATGCTTCGGGAAGACCTCTGAGAGCCGTCCAATCGCGTAGAGATTGTAGTCGATGAACATCGTGCGCTCGCGCGTTTCCGCGACAGTCGGCTTCGATTCGAGCCAATTCCGAAAGCCAATTTGGCGGAACTCGAGCATCACCGTCGTCGCGATCAACAGGACCGCGCCGATGACGATCGCGAGGGCGCCGACCTGGCGCTTTTTCTCGAGCGGTGTGGCGAAGGTGAAGCCAATGAGAAAGGTGACAAGGTAAGCCGCGAAGATGTTCCGTGTCCCCGTCGTGAAGCCGTAGTAAAACGTGAAAAGCGTGCCTGCACCGATGCCGGCGAGCGCTGCCGCGGAGAAGCGATGGCGGCGCGCAAAGACGATGCCAGCCAGCGGTGGCAGGAGGTAAAGGAGCATCCCGAGTTCGACCAGCATCGAGCTCCAATCACCCAGTCGACCGCGCGTCCACGGCTGGGAAAAGCGCGGCTCGAGAAAATAGTAGAGCATCTCGGAGAAGTCCCAGCCCGAGGCGTAAATCATGTGGAAATACCCGATCCCGAAACACGCCCAGAAGATCGTGACGAACCACGCTGCCGGCATTTCGCTCGTTCGCATCTTCTCGAGCGGCGGACGGTTCGGATGCCACAGATGCCGGCCGATCAGCAGCCCGGCAAATCCCGTCAGAACGATGTAGATCGCGGCCCGCGTGGATTCCGGTCCGAGCATTTCATCGAAGCCCGGTTGCGGGAAAAGAAACTCGAAAAACGTCAGAAAATAGAACGCGGCCAAAGCCATCAAATCCGCGCGAATGAGGTTCCGCACGCCCTCGCGGAAGTCGAATGCCACGCTGATCGCGAGGCTGATTCCCGTGCCGATCCCAGCGGTGCGAGCTATCGACGACGAGAGTTTCCCGTCATGAGAAGCGCGGTGAGCGCGAGGCCGATGAGTGCCACCATGGTGCCATCGAACACGGGTTTGGCCACGAATTCAGTCGGCGCGACCTCCGGTTTGCGGGCGTCGCGCCATGCGGGACGAACGTGTTTCTTTGGGCGGGTGAAGTTCATGAAGAGGCCGGGTATTTGCGCTGGCTGCGACTGTAGCCAAGCAACGTTTGCGCCGGGAGTTCCCACGTGTGATTTTCGTCGATGCGGCGCGGGTTCTCTGCCCACCAGGTCAGTTCGCGAGCGAGGGCGTCGGCGTCGAGCGCGGCGAAGATCGAGCCGTTGTCGCGGTGGCGGATGAGGTCTTTCGCGCCGACGCGATCACTCACGATGCACGGCATTCCACAGTTCAGAGCCTGTGGCACGACCAACCCGAAACCCTCCTCCAGCGAGGGCAGCACGAGCACGGAGCCGCGCCGGAATTCTTCGGCGAGTGCCCGCTGCGGAAGGGGTCCGTGAAATCGCAGCTGAGGGTGGCCGCGATAGCCGCTGAGGTCGCCGGAACATTCGCTGAGCACAGCGCCAAAGAAATCGACGGTCCAACCGTCTCGACCGCTTATTTCCAGCGCCGCGAGCAGCGTTTTGATGTTCTTCCGCAGCCCGACTTGCCCAGCGAAGACGACCCGAAAATCCTGCCGCTGCGGCTCGGCGTCCGCGAAAAAAATGTGCGGATCGGCGCCGTAGGGGACGAGCCAGATGCGGGATTCCTCGATGCCCTGCTCGATCAGTTGATCCCGCACGATCGTCGAGGCGGCGCAGTGCCAATCCGTCAGCGCATACTCTTCATCCGCCTGTGAAAAATAAGCGTCGTCGTAGGGGCAGACTTCAGTGAGGGCGAGTCCTGCGCGTGCATATTCCGGCTCCATGATTCGAACCCATTCGCGCACGGGGCCCGTCGCGTGATTGAGCACCGTTTGCATGCCGAGTCGCTTGGCGGCGCGGAAGGTGTGGAGGCATTGACCCGGAATCCCGTGAATGAACTCGCAATCCTCGAGGTGAGCGCCGACCCAGCGATCGAAGCTCCGATCCTGCCACAAAAAAAGATCCCGTGCTCCCGGTCGCCAGCGTTCCGGCACAAATTTCAGCAGACCATAGACCGCGAGCGTCGCCGCGCTGTGAGTGCGCACTTTCAGCCGCTCGGAGGCGGGCAACTTCCACCGCGGGTAGCCCGAATAGTAACAGCCGCCCGCCCCTAATTTCGCGGTGGCTTGGGCGAGCGGATGAAGGTGGCACGGATTGGTCGCCGAAAACGAAATTCTCATCGCGCCGGCTCCGGTTTTCCTGTCGGCGAAACAGCCTGATCCGGCACCGGCTTTCGCACGAGTCGCATCCAAGCGAGGTAATCTTCCCAGCGGACCGGATGCCGATGCGCGAGGCTTTCCGACGCGCCGCGGAGAGCGGCGAACCACCACTGCGGCTCGCGCCAAACCCAGCTGCGTCCGCGCTTCCAGGCATAATGCATCTGCCGGAAGAGTCGGAAAGCGAGGACGCCAATCAACTGCGGCATCGGGCAGCGCATCAGCACGCTCCAGCACTCATTGCGCGCGTGCAGATGATGCATCCGCATTTCGTTCCGGTTAACGCCAGAGTAGTGATGCCGCACCGTGATCGTCGGTTCGAAGCGCACTTGCCAGCCTGCGGCGAGACACCGGAGCGCGTAGTCCGGTTCGTCGTAGGCATTCCAGAAACGAAGATCGTGTCCTCCCAGATCGAGGAAGACGCTTCGGCGAAAAGCGCACGCGCAATTCACGTAGGTGCCGGTGCGATGGGAAGCGGCGAAGCTGGATGCCGTCAGGGTTTCCGGGAATTCGTCCGTGCGCTGGGGGAAGGATGCGACAGCGAGTCGTGGGTGCTTTGCGAAGAGATTACCAAGCCGGCGAAGAGCTTCCGTCTCGAGCGGATAGCTGTCGTCATCGAGGCTCAGCACGAGTTCGGAAGTGGCGAGCCGCATGAGCCGATCGCGCGATGCAGTCGAGCCGAGCGGTTGCTCATTTTCAAAAATCCGGAACGCCGGAAACTCTGCGGCGAGCATCTCGACTGTACCGTCCGAACAGCCGTCCGCGCAGATCAAAACCTCATCCGGAGCCGGAAGCAGGGCGGCGATTTGCGTGCAGGTGCGACGCAAATCCTCGCGGCGGTTGCGCGTGGCGATCATCACCGCGCAGGTCGATTCCATCACCATCCTGGCTGTCCCAATTCCCGACGGAAACGGCGCACGAGCCAGCGATTGCGCCACTCTGCCGAGAGCTGCCGGGCACGGTTCAGCAGGCGCTCTCCATGCGTCGCGGGAGGCGGCGCTTCCTGCATCAGCCACGTCTTGATGAACTGAAAATTCGACCGGCGCGGCACACTGCCCACGCGTTCCTCGAGCCGTGCGCAAAGGGCCTTGGCCTCGCGGGAATTGTGCGCGTTCAGGACGTGATGATCCTCCCACGCCTTGTCGTCGCCGATATGAAAAGTGAGGAATTGATTCCAGAGCACCTTCGTTTTGAAACCGGTCAGCGCCTCGAGATTCAAAATGAGCGCGAGATCGTAGTCAGGTGCGCCGATGCACAAATCCCCGAGGTCGAACTTTTCGATCCATGACCGCGGAAAGAGAAAGCAATCAAAGCCTTCATGCGGCTGCCCCGCGACCGCATACATGGCTGGCAATTGTTCCGCGGCGTCGAAACCGCTTGGGATTGTGCGGCGCGGAATGACATACGCGCATTCGCCTCCGGCGCTGACCATCGTGGTGAGCGCCTTGTAAAAATAGGGCTGTGGGCAGATGTCCATGTTGGTGAAGATCACGTAATCTCCACGCCCGTGCTTGGCCGCCAGCGACAGCACTTCCTGAAAAATCGGCAGCGGGGCTTTCCACTCGAGATGTGCGACCTCCGCGACTTTCCGGGAGAGCGGCGGGAGTGGAATCGCGGGCGGTTCCATTTGCGCGAGATCCTCGGGAAACCCTGCGGCGATCAGCTCGACCGAGCCTTCCGGCACTTCGCCCAACGCCCGGCGCAACGCCGCGAACGTCACCCGCTGGCACTTCGCCGAAGCGGAGTCGGCGGGCGCGGCGAATGGATTGATAAGGTGCGAGAATAGCATCTGAATTTCCGGACGTCAGCGTGAGACCACGGCGCGCAGGGAGAAGAGAGGAAAAGCGAGAAGGTAACGCAATCGAAGTTGGCACAAGTTCCAGCGAAAGGTGCGCCGATAAATCCGCCACGCTTCAGCTTGGGCTCCCGCTCGCAGGCACGCCAGGCTCGCCGGTCGGCTGTGAACAGAAAGGATTTCGCGTCGCGAGCGCCTTCGATTGTTTCCTCCAGGATACCCTCCAGTGTGCTCGCACTCGATCATCGCGAGCACGCCACGTCCCGAGTTCTGCACCGATGAAACAGCGCTCTCGCTATGGCGGCGGTAAGCGAAAACCGGCGGCGCCTCCACGCGCACGAATCCCAGTTCGGCTCCGAGGCGCAACCACAGATGTGAATCCTCGGCGTTGAAGCCATGCTCCGCAAACCCGCCCGCAGCCTGCAACGCCAGCCGTTTGACCGCTACCGCGCACGTGCCGATCCACGGAACCGTCGTTGCAGTCGCGAGATAGTCCGGATGCGCACGATCGCGGTAATTCTCGCGCCGCAGGTGCGGCGGAGTCTCCGTCTCCCGGAAGTCGACATGCGTCCCCGCGATAAAGGCTGGGCCAGCATTCCTGTCGATTGCCTCTCGGTACGTTGCCAGCGTCCAAGGGAACCACACGTCGTCGCTGTCGAGAAATGCGACGTATTCACCGCGAGCCTGTTGCCAGCCCAGATTGCGCGCAGGGCCAGGGCCGCGCGCATCCCCGCGCGTCACCCTCACGCGATCGCCATATTTCTTCAGCACGTCGCTGGTGTCGTCTGTCGAGCCGGCATCGACGACGATGAGTTCGAAGTCATGGCACTCCTGCGCGAGCACGGAATCGATCGCCGCGGGCAAAAATTGCGCGCGGTTGAAGGTCGGAATGATCACGGAAAAAAGCATCACGGCCAAAAATTGCTGCGATGCAGGAATCCTTTCGCGGCGCGCATCCACGTGGGCTCCAGATGATGCGGGAGGCGCGAATGGTCGACCTTCAAACGGCTCGATCCCGTGTCGCAATGCAGAGTGTTCGGGTCGGCAATCTTTTCCTCCCAGTGCTGCTCGATGCTGTGGCCGAAATGAGCCCAGCCCGCATTTGCTGCCGCCCGGCGAGTGTCGAGCCGAAGCTGAATTTGCTCCGGCGAGCGATATTGAAAATGGCGCAAGCGGATGCGTTGCGGCGTGACCAAGCCGAGGTGCCGCGGCCATGCGCCGCCGCTCCAGTGAAGCTTCTGAACGGTGCCGGAAAAACCGCGCCTCCGAGGCATCCGCCACGTAGTAACGCGGCAGATTGGCTTCATTCATCTCCGGGGCCGTTCCCTCCGTTTCCGGGTCGAGCCGGGGCAGGTCGGCGGTCGTAAGGTGATACTGAAAGTGGATCGACCAGACGACGTGATGCGCCAGCGGTACACGGATGAGAAACTCGCGCGGATCGTCCACATAGATCTCGTCGGCATCCAGCCGGCACCACCAGTCGCCGGGGGAGGCACTGGCGCGGAAATGATTGAAGACTTCTGCGCGCAGATGATCGTCGAAGCGGCGCCCGTCCTGCCGGAAAGGCACGACCTGCGCGGAAGTGCGCGCGATTTCCTGGCAGAGCTCCCAAGTGCCGTCGGTGCTGCCGTTGTCGAAGACGTAAATCCGGTCGCACCACGCAGCGCTCTCGCGCAGGAAATAACGCAGGATATCCGCTTCATTCTTGACCAGACAGATGCCGTGAATGCGCATGATCAGGTGCGAAGCTGGCGTCCCCACGACGCGAAAGTTTCCGCGGCGCGAAAGCCGAGCGTTTTGTAAAAAAGGCGGTAGGTGAGAGGGGCTGCTGGACCGTCCAAATGCAGCAGTCCACGCTCTGCGCGCTCCCGCAGATAATCGCGCGCAGCCGCCAGGTCATGCCGCGCGATGGTGCGCGCCATTTCAAAGCACGCCCGCCCGGCGATCCGCTCGTGCTCTTGATTCCAGAGCCGACGCTCCCGCATCCATTCATGTGCGGCATCGAGCAGGCGCGTCTTCTCACGGATCAGTTGCAGCGGGTCCCGGCGGCATAACGTGTCGTCCGACCAAATGCGATACACTGCGCCTGGGGTCGACGCGAAAACGAAGCGCAGATCTGCCTGGATCGCGCGCCAATACAATTCGTGCTCCTGACAACACGGCTGGTTCTCGAGCCATCCGCCGAGGCCACGAATCGCCGACGTCCGCCACAAACCCCCGCCGGTTTGGGGCAAGCGCCACCCGAGCCATTGCGCATAAATATCGGCATCGATGGCAATGTCGCCGAGTCGGCGATCAATGGTCTCGGCGAACGGTGTTTCGATCCACACCGGGCTGTAGATGACGTCTGCATTCTGACCATTCGCCGACTCTTCGAGTTGCGTCTTGATTTTCGCTGGCTCGAGGAAATCGTCCGCGTCCAAAAATTGCATCCATGCCCCTCCCGCCCGCTCCATCGCTTGATTCCGGGCGGCGTTTCCGCCGCGATGTTCACCGCTCACGACGCAAATCGCGGCACCGAACTCCTCCAGCACCGCAAGCGATCCGTCGGTCGAGCCGTCGTTGACGACAATAATCTCTTTCATGCTCCACGTCTGCGCGAGAGCGCTTGCGACACACGTCCGGATCGAATGCTCTGCGTTGAAGCAGGGGATCGCGATGGTGACGGTGTCCGGATTGGAGGCGGTGAGGGCAGAGTTCATCGCAGCTGCAACTCCCGGTTTGGCACGAGCCGGCGATAGGTCTCGCGGAGTCGAAGACATTGCCGTTCCTGCGCAAATTCGCTCTCGATCAGTTCACGTCCGGCTCGGCAAATGCCAGGTAACTTCTCCGGCTCTGCCGCCGCTAGAACAAGCGCTGAAGCCAATCCGGGGACATCGCCGGACTCCCGGAGAAACCCGCTCTCTCCGTCCGTGATCAGCTCCGGGATGTCGCAATGCGCCGTGCCGATGCACAGCATTCCGGTCGCCATTGCCTCAGTGAGCGCAAGCGGCGAACCCCCTTCCGCGTCGCCGTTGGCTGCGTGCTGGCTCGGGCAGAGGAAGATGTGCGCGTCGCGCAAATGCTGGCGCGCCTCGGCCGGTGGCAGGAAGCCGGTGAACTCGATTCGTCCGGCCAATTCCGGAGCGGCGGCGATTTCTTGGAGCTTGCTTTTGATGTCCTCTCCGCCGGCATCGGTTGCGTCGCCGATGATCGTCATCCGCAGGTCCGTGCCGCGGCGAACGGCTTCTGCAAAGGATCGGAGGCCATCGGGCAGTCCTTTTTTCTCCACGAATCGGCCCATCATCACGATGCGCAGCGGGCCGGAGAAATCGCGCGCGGTGAAATTGAAAGTCGCGAGGTCCACGCCCAAGCGAATCACCTCTACCTTTTCCTCAGGGCACCCGATTTCGACGAGTCGGCGTCGCATCGCGGGACCCTCCGCGAGGAAGAGATCGCCCTGCGCAAACAGGGTCCCCAGCCGCTGCGCCCAGACTTCGCCGGAAATCGGAAGCATCCATGCATCGATGCCGTAAAACGACGTGATCATGGGCACGCTGAGCCTGTGTTGGAGAGGCAGGGACGCCCAGCCTCGCATGCCGAAGTGCGCGTGGATCAAGTCGGGCTGCCATTGGCGCGCGGCGGCGCCGGCGACGAGCAGCGGACGTCCAACACGGAACGCCGCGGAATTGGCGAGTCGAGCGAGGCCAAACTTTTCTGACCAGGGCGGAGGATCGAGAAACACGGGCGAGCCGTTGATTTTGAAGAGCGATCGATTTTCCTCCCGGCTGCAAAGCACCGCGGACTGCACGCCCGGAACACGCGTGATTTGCGGATGAATCCAATTTTCCGAAACCGGAAGAAATGATTCGAGCGTGTGGAGGACTCTCATCGCGGCGCAGGAGAAGCGGGCGGCGTGGTGGCGCGAATCGGGTTTTGCGAGCCGGCAGAGTGGCGTCCGCGAAGAAAGTCGCCGGCGTTGTTGCGCGTCAGATCGCGCAAATTATCCCAGCGCCGATCGAGGGAAAATGCGCGCAATGCAAGGCTCAATGAACGCCACGGCTGCCGCGCGTGTCGCGCCGCGTCGGCTGCACGGCGGTATCCCTCTGCGACGAAAAGCCGCGGATTTCCATGCTCCGCAAAAAAAGCGCGATGCCGTCGCACGAGCAACCGGCGGGTCACGTGATCGGAAGGCCGCAACACGTGAGTGGACATGCTCGCACCGTGTTGGCGGTAGCGGTAGAGCGGCTCCGCGAGGTGCACAGCGCGGAATCCGCATTCGGCGGCAGCGAGCCAGAAATCCCAGTCTTCGTTTCCCAGTCGAAAAGTTTCGTCCTCCGAATAGCCGCCCGCGCGTTGCCAAAGTTCGCGCTTCATCAGCACGCCGGCGCCGGGCAGCCATTGCTCATGTGCGAGCGCGGCGAGCGGCTTCGGCGAGAAACGGCGTTCGTCGGAGGCGGTGCCGAAGAGTTTGAAATCGGCGAAGACACAGTCCTGCGTGATGTCCACGCGCAGGAGCTCGACAAGCTTCTCGAGAAAATGGGAATCGAGCAAATCGTCGGAGTCGAGAGGCAGCACAAGTGGCGACGAGGCAGCCGCAAAACCGGTGTTTCGCGCCGCGCCCAACCCACGATTTTGCGAATGGTGCAGCAGTTCGATGCGGGCATCGGCAACCCGTCGGATCACCTCGGCAGGATCCCCGTCGGTCGAGGCGTCATCGACGACGATGAGCTGCCAATCTGAGAAAGTCTGTGCGACCACACTGCGCAGACATTCCTCGAGAAAGGGCAGTCCGTTGAAGCACGGAACGATGACGGTGACGTGGCTCATCGTGGCACAATTCAGTGGGGACGTTGCAGCAGGACGACCTGGTAAATCGAGCAGTGCCAGCGCAGCCAGCGAGCGATCCGGGAGCGCGGAAAACGGGCATTGCAGCGAGCAAAGAAGCGGCTGTGCACGAGACTCTGCAGCAGACCGCCTAACGTCACTGGCACGAAAACTCGCGAACGCTGGCGCACCGTGAATCCCACGCGCGTGCAGATCTCGCCGAGGGCTTTCTCGCTGAGCCAATCCTCGATTGGCTGGAGCTCCGTTTGCGTCCGCGCCCACGCCGACCGCAACTCGCCGCGCGGAGTGGTCAGGATCGCGAATCCACCGGGCGCGAGGAGATGGAAAATGTCGCCCAGGAATGTGGGCTGATGACCGGCGGGAATGTGCTCGATGACCTCGGACGAAACGGCGAGATGGGCACATTGGGGTCCGCGAGAAGCGAGCAATTCGCTGGAGCTCGCGACTTGAAAATCGAGCGCCGGAAAGAGCGCGCGAGCACTCTCGACACTCGCAGCGACCGGATCGAGGCCCGTCACTTCACCGCGCGTGGAGAGCAGCGCAGTCAGCCAACCGCGGCCACAACCGAGGTCGAGAATCTTCAGCGGGCGCGCCGAAACGGCAGGCAGAACTTCCTGGTCGAGCAGCCGCAAGATCTCCCCGGCGCGCGCCTGCTCATCACCGTTTGGTTGTGTTGAGCTCCATTCCGGCGAGGACCACAAGGCTCCGTAATATTCGTTCTCCCGCGCGAGCGCCGCGGTGCTGGCAGGCAATTCCTTCATCGCTACGAGCTGGCTCGGACGCTCCATTCGCTTCGTGTAAAAACGACGCCTTCCTGCTGAGTCATCGGCATTCCGCTCGCGAATACGTCGTGTTCGATGACGTCAAAAAAAATCGCGCCTGGCACTTCGTCGTGCGTGGTGCGGGTCATGTCAGCGAGCACGAGATCCAGCGAATATCGGCCCGGGAGCAGGTTCAGTGTTGGGAGCCGGCACTCGACCGAGCACTCCCCTTCGAGCGGGGGCAATTCGAAGCCCGCCTCGCGATTGGCGCAGTAAAAAATGATCTGCTCGCGCGCCCCGCGGATGGTGATTCCGAGCCACGGACGCGAGATTTTACTCTCCGCCGAAACGCCGAGACTGATCGTGAACCCATCGCCCATCCGAAACTCACTTGCCGCCATTCCCTGCGCGTCGCGCAGTTGGATTCGGGAAAAAAGAGCCGCCGCCGGACGGCGTGTCCGCGGGAGGGTGAGCAGGTTGCCGTCGCTCGCAGGTGTGCTATTGGCGAGATATTTCGCGACGACGGATCTGGCGGTGCCGTGCGCGACGATTGCGCCATCCGCGAGGAGGAGCGCGGTGTCGCAGAGGCTTTCGATGAGGGCGATATTGTGCGAGACGAGCAGCACGGTGCGGCCGGCTCGAGCGACTGCGCCCATGCGCGCGACGCATTTTTTTTGGAAGTCGATGTCGCCCACGGCGAGCACTTCATCAAGCACGAGAATTTCTGGCTCGAGATGCGCGGCGACGGCGAAAGCGAGGCGGACATACATGCCGCTCGAATAGCGTTTGACCGGCGTGTCGATGAACGCGGCCACCTCGGCGAACTCGACGATCTCGTCGAACTTCGCCGTGATTTCCGCGCGCTTCATGCCGAGGACCGCGCCATTGAGATAGATGTTTTCGCGACCTGAAAGCTCGGGGTGAAACCCCGTCCCAACCTCGAGCAACGAAGCGACGCGACCGCGCAGACGGGCTCTTCCGGAGGTCGGCTCGGTGATGCGCGAGAGCAGTTTCAGCAACGTGGATTTTCCCGCTCCATTGCGGCCGATGATGCCGAGGACCTCGCCCCGCTGGACCTCGAAGCTCACTTCCTTCAACGCCCAGAAAGTCTGCGATCGCGGGCCACGCCGTTCCTCGGAAACTGTCGTCGTGCGCGAAATCCTGGCGCGCTGTCCGCGGAAGCGGAAACGGCTCGCCCAGCTTTCGACCAATTCACGCACCGTCGTGCTTCCCGACGAGCCGAGTTGGTAAAGTTTGGACAGCTTTTCTACTTCGATGATGGGCGCCATTTCCGGGAGCTAGAAGGTGTCTGCGAATAGCGGATCGCGTACCCGCTCGAGACCCTCTGTGAAGAACCGCTCGCGCATCGGCCCGGCATAATGTCGCGAAATGGCGGCTTCTGCGGCGACGCGTTGCAGCGAGACCTCGTAGCTTTTCGGCAGCAGCCCGCCTCGCCCATGCCGCGAGGCGCAGAGGGAGAAAAGCGTGGGCTCAACCCGGCTGACCTCGCCGCGCAGCAGTGAAGTCTCCGCGAGCGCGCGGTCGCAGAAATCGAGATCGATGGCGCTCTTCTCTAAAAGGCAGATGCCGCTGTTGACGCGCTGCCAGAGCCGGACGCCAAACTCCTCCCGCGCCTCGGTCGAGGAAATCACTGCCTCCTCGGCGGCACCCTCGTTAAACCAGCACTCGCCCTTCTCCGCGGCCGTCCAGTCGAGGATTTCGCGCGGCTCCTTGAAGAAGAGAACGTCGCTATCGAGCACGATCAAACGATTCGAAGTCGCAAAGTGGACCGTGTCGAAAAGCTTTAGCGCGCGCGGGCTGAGCGCACGGTAGTCGGCGCAAAACGGGAACGCGTGCAGCACTCGCCGGAGGGACGCGTCCGCCTCGCCGCGCGGGATGACGCGGGCGGTGTGGAAAAGCTTTTGGAACACGGTGCGTGCGTCGGCGGGAAGCGTGCCGTCGTCGTGAATCACCACCGGCCAGCCCTGCTCGGTCGTGCAAAACCAGCTCGCGAGCATCCATGCCGCTAGCCGCCAATCCCGACCGCTGGTGAGCACGTGAACCGGCACGCGATTCGGCTTTTCGCTCCAGAACGGCCAGCTCCATTCCTCAATCTCCGCGAGCAATTTTTCGTCGGCGTAACTGCCTTTGGACGGATCATCGCCTTTGCGCCGAAGGGCGTGCCAAAGATGGGAAAGAACGGGCATCGGAACCGGAAGATTCGAGTTAAACCGAGTCCACCACAGTACGCGCGACGCGCTGGAAAAGCACCATTCCGCCGAGCAGAAGAACGATGGTCCACAGCGCGGAAATTGCGAGTTCTGTGCCGTTTACCGTGCCGCGGCCGAGGAGGCAGATGCGGTAGCATTCCACGTTCACCGAGACCGGATTCACGAGCACGATCCACTTCCATTTCTCTGGCACCGAGGAGAGCGGGTAAACGATCGGCGTCGCAAACATCCACACCTGGATGATGTATTGCTGGAGGTGAATGAGGTCGCGATATTTGCCTGTCGCTGCCGACATGAAGAGCGCTACTCCGAGGCTGAGCGCGGCCGTGTGAACGATCACGAGCGGCAACAGCAGGAGCGCTGAGGTCGCATGAATGCCCGCGGCATTCCCGGTCATTTTGAAATAGCAAAGACACGCGACAAACGGCGCAAACTGGAGCGCGAGTGCGACGAGATTGGAGATGACTGCGGCGATTGGCACGATCAGTCGGGGGAACCAGACTTTGCCAAAAAGATGGGCGTTGGTGACGAAACAGGCGCCGCCCGTGGTGATGTTCTGGGCGAAGTAGTTCCAGCCCAGCAGCCCGCACAGGTAAAAGAGCGGGCCGGGAATTCCGTCGGTCGGGATGCCGGCAATGCGACCGAAAATGACCACGAAAACCGCGGTAGTCAGCAGCGGCTGTAGCACGAACCAGAGCGGCCCGAGCAGCGTCTGTTTGTAACGCGAAATCACGTCGCGCTGCACGAGCAGCACCATGAGATCGCGATATTCCCACAATTCACGCCACTCGATGCGCAACCACCCCCGCGAGGGTTCGATGACAATCTCCCGCGGATCGGCGGCTACTCCGTCCATTCGTAGCATCTGGTTTGGAACTCTGCTCCGTCTGTTGCGACCGCCGCCGCGTAACCTTCGCCCGGCGTCAGTGCATGCACCGTCCACCGAGCAGGCTCGGCGACCTGCGTTCCCTGGCTCAGGCCAAGGCCGCTGGCCTTAAGTTGGGCTTCCGTCTGCGTCCAGATTTCGTAAAATTTCCGCACGCCCATTTCCGGGCTCAAAGCACGCACCGACGCCGCGGCAGTCGGGGTAAAATGATGGTCGGCGAGCATTTGGACCGGGATGTTCTCACGCACCATTTCGACGTCAACGCCCACTTCGCGATGCCGAGCAACGGCAACGAGAAGCAGTTCGCCGGAGTGACTTAGATTGAAGTGCAAAACCCCGGCAGGATGAGCCAGGCGCGGCTTTCCGTGCCGTCCTTTTGTGAAGCGAAGTTGAGCGGCGGCCGTGCCGACGTAACGCGATAGCACGCTCCGAAGGACGATGCGGGAGGCCACAAATCGGCGGCGATCGATTCCAAAATGAAAGGCTCCCGCGCGCTGTTGTTCGTCGTCGGAAAGGAGTGATGCACCCGCTTCAGGCCCATGGTCGAGTCGGGCGCGCCAGACGTGGATTTCTTCAGCCGGCAGAGCGAGCACAGTCGGAGCGGGGACCCAAGCTCCGGTCTCTGCGCTGTTCATCGCGCCGCGACCCCCTGCTCGGAGATCAAGCGCCGGAGCACCTCGGCCGCTGACGATGCGTGGGCGCGGATGTAGGAATCGTGGTCGCCGGGGACCACCAGCACTTCAAGATTTGGGTGTAAATCATTGCGCTCCCAACCCAGCTGTCCGTGCTCGCGCTGCACTTCTTCACTAAGAATCAGGGTCACTTTTCCCGCGTAGCCTTCGATCCGATGCGACATCATTTTCGCCGGATATTCCATCAATGTATGGCGCGCCTCCGGACTCAACCCGCGGAGAGGCTGGCTGGGGCCGCGGCGTAGTCGGACCCAAATGTATTCGAGCTTTTCGGGCCAATGGAGCGGCGCCATGCGCTGCCAGTGTTCGCGAGCCGGACCCTTGATTCGTCCGTTCCAAAAATTGCGCCAACGCTTCTGCTGCGTCTCCCGCTCAAAACGCTCCAAAGTGTCGGCCGCGGGCCGCTCCGCGTCCAGCAGCGCCAGCAGGCCGACATGCTCCCCACGAACTTCGAGCATCCGTGCCATTTCGTAGGCGACGACGGCGCCCACGCATTCTCCAGCCAGCAAATACGGGCCGCGCGGCTGCGCTTCGCAGATTTCCGTAACGTAACTGGCCGCCATCTCGACGACCGACTCATGCCGCAGTGCCTCGTCCCGCGAACCTCTTGCGCGCAGCCCGAATACCGGCAACTCAGGATCAATTTCGTGCGCGAGTTTTCGATAGACGATGAACTCCTCTTCGCCGCCCCAGCCGCCCGGAATCAGGAACAAGGGCATGCGCGCCGACGCGCCGGCTTGGACCGAAATGAGGTGGCGAAATTGACACGTCCGGTCACTGAACGTTTTCGCCTCGGCGATGCGGCGGGCGAGCCCGGCAATGGTCGGCGCAGCGAAAAGATCGCGCACGGGGATCTCGATCTTGAACTCCTCTCGGATCCGATCAAGCAGGCGAAGGGCGAGCAATGAGTGGCCGCCGATCAGAAAAAAATCGTCGTCCATCGACGCGCCATTTTTTCCCAAGACTTCCGTCCACAGATCGGCCATCGCCCGCTCCGTCTCGTTGCGCGGATGAGTGATGACTCGGTCGCCGGTCGGCGCGGAGTCTGGAGCGGGAAACGCGCGCCAATCCAACTTGCCATTCGCCGTGAGAGGAAAGGAGTCCACCGCCACCAAGGCTGCCGGAACCGCCTGCGCCGGAAGATGCTGGGCAGCGAATTCCCGCAGGCGTTCTGCCTCCGGGACGTGCGGACCGTTCGGAATGAAATAAGCAACCAATCCTCGATTCCCGGCGGCATCCGTGTGCACCGTGACCGCGGATCGAGCGACCCCCGGATGCTGCTGCAGAGCGCGCTCGATCTCGGCGGGCTCGATGCGGAAGCCGCGCAATTTGATCTGCTGATCGACTCGTCCCTCGAACGCAATGGCCCCGTCCGCCAGCCAGCGACCGAGATCGCCCGTCCGATAAAGTCGGCCGTATTTCGTCTCCAGAAAACGCTCTGCCGTCAGCGCCGGATCGTTGAGGTAGCCGAGGGCGAGTCCGGGCCCGGCGAGATAAAGTTGGGCAGTGACACCGATCGGCGCCGGCTCAAAAAAATCGTCGAGCAGATAGACGGAAGTGTTCGCGATGGGCCGTCCGATCGGGACCTGCAAACCGCCGATCTTTTCGATGACATGGCAGATGGCAAAAGTCGTCGCTTCGGTGGGCCCGTAACCGTTGACCAGACGCTGCGGACGGCCTGCCGCGAGCACGCGTGCAACGCTCTCCGCATTCGCCGCTTCGCCCCCGAAGACGAGGTTTCGCAACTTACCGAACATCGCGGGTGCCACATGCGCGAGTTGATCGAAGAGCGAGGTCGTAAGAAAAAGCGTCGTGATCGCGTGCCGCGCGAGATGCGCAGTGAGTTCCGGCGGCGAGAGCAAAGTCTCACGCGGGGTGATCACGAGAGCGCCGCCGTTGAGCAGCGCGCCCCAGATCTCAAACGTCGCGGCGTCAAAACAAACATTCGATGCGAATGCGACTACCTCGTCCGCTTGAAAGCGCACGTAATCGCTGTTGATCACCAACCGCGCAATCGCCCGATGCGGAACGAGCACACCCTTAGGCGTTCCCGTGGAGCCAGAAGTGTAGAGCACGTATGCCGGGCTCTCGGACGAGACGATGAGTGCTTTCGCGGACGAGCCGTCCAGTTTGCTGATGGCCTCCAAATCAAGCACTCGAGCGCATTCCCGGTGCATGGCCGCCAGCCTCTCCGCGGGCTCGGACGCATCGAGCGGGACGTAAGCGCCGCCTGCCTTCACAATGCCAAGAATTGCCACGACGAAACGTGCGCTCCTCTCCGCAGATAGCCCGATGAGGTCGCCCACGCGCAACCCGTCCGCGCGAAGCCCGTTCGCGACCCGTCCTGCGCGGTCGCCCAATTCGGCATACGTCAGCTGGACATCGCCTTCGATCACCGCGATCGAGCTCGGCTGCCGCTGCCTGATTTCGTCGAAAAGCTCACCAATCGAATGCCCGCTTGGATAGTCGGAGGTCAGACCTTTTCCGAGCGTCAAAAGGCTCTGCCGTTCGAGCTCCGTGAGCATCGAAAGCTGTGCCAGCGGGGTTTCCGGAGCAGCAGCGATATTTTCGAGCAGGGTAAAAAAGTGCCGCAGCCAACGCTCGATGGTCGGAGGTTCGAAGAGATCGCGGTTGAAGGCGCAGTAGAGCTGCGAGCCGCGATCGGTTTCGATGAGATTAAAGCTGAGTTCGAGGCCGAGGTAAGGCTTTGGGTTGATCTCGAACTCGGCGGAGACCGGTCCGAAATCGAGGTCCGTCACGCCGCGGTCGATGTTGAACGTTGCGCCGAGGAGCGGCATGCGGTTGGCCTCCCGCGGAATCGATAGCTTCTGTAGCAGCGTCCCGAAAGTGAGGTGCTGATGCTCGAGCGCATCCAGCACCACCGTCTTCATCCGCCGCAGGAGCGCCGCGAAAGACTCAGCCGGATCGAGTGGCGTGCGGATCGGGAGAAAGTTCAGGCAGTGGCCGACGAGGTCGTCACGGCCCATCGCTGCCTGCCCGGCGGCCGCGATTCCGACGACCACGTCGGTCTGTCCGCTCAACCGATGAAGCAGCACGTGGAACGCGGTGAGCAGCGTCGCGAGCAACGTCGCCTGCTGCGCGGCACCGACCATTTTGATGGAACGCAATAGCTCCCCCGGCATCGCTGCCTCGACTCGTCCGCCACGAAAGCTCCGCTGTTGGGCGCGAGGATGGTCGACCGGCAACTCCAGCGCCGGCGGTAGCGTGGAGAATTGGCGCCGCCAGAAAGCTTCGGTGTGGGCAAACTCTGGCGAGTTCTGCTGGTGGCGCAGCCACGCCGCGTAGGCGCGAAATGGCGTGGGCGGCGCGAGTTCATCGCCGCGATAAATGCTGGCCAAGTCCGCGATGACCGTGCCCATCGACCAGCCGTCGCAACCGATGTGGTGGACGGAAAGAACCAGCGCGTAATCGTCGGATTCGAGCTGAAACAGCCGGGCGCGAAAAATCCCCCCGGAAGTGATCTCAAATCGCTTGCTTGACTCCTCCGCAATCCGTTCTGCCAAGGCCGCCGCGCGTGCGCTGGCCGGGAGATTCGACAGCACTTCGAGCGGGACGGGAACCTCTCCAGCGGGGTGAATTTCCGCAAATTCTCCGTCGCGGCTGAAGCCGGTGCGAAGCGCTTCGTGACGCTTCACCACAGCGTTGAGCGCGTGCGCGAGCTTGTCGAGATCAAGCGGACCGCGGAGCCGGAGGGTGACCGATTCGTTCAGTGCTCGAGAGGCGTCGGGATGCAGGCGATCCGCGGCGAACAACTCTGCCTGTGCCTCGGTGATCGGCATCCGTTGCATCCCGTCGGATGAATTTTCCATCCGCTCCGAAAGAGCGGGCGTCGTCTTGATGAATCCCGCAGCAATGAGTTCGTCCACGCTTTCCCCAAATGCCGCGACGATGCGAGCCACGTCTGCGTCGGAGTGCGCGGTGGAAAGGAAACTTGGGCGGCTTTCCCAAGCATAAATTCCGCGCGCGCGCAGATGGAACCAGAGCAGGCTCGCGTCCTTCATCTCCGGCGGCACTGCGAGGTAATACATCGAAGAAAACTGCGTCCACCGCATGGGCACCCCGCGCAATTCGAGATGCGCATTGAGCTGCTGCACGAGGTCTTCCGTGCGCGCGTTCAACGCTTCCTGCAGGGCAGGACCGCGCGACTTCAAATGCTCGAGGACGGCCTTGGCCGAGGCCAGCGCGAGTGGATGTCGGACAAATGTCCCGGCGAAAAAGGTCACTCCGGCTTCGGGAAAAGAGGCGTCACCATAGCTCCACGCGCCCCCATCGAGCGCATCCATGAACCTTGCGGATCCTGCTACCAGGCCGATCGGCAGCCCGCCACCCACGATCTTCCCGTAGGTGGCGAGATCTGCTTTCACGCCGAACCACGCCTGCGCACCGCCGGGATGAATGCGAAAGCCAGTAACCACCTCATCGAAGATCAAAGCGATGGCAGCGTCCGCGGTGATCCGACGGAGCTCGTGCAAAAAATCGCGCGGTTGCAGCTCGGGACGGCGGCTTTGCACGGGCTCGACCAGCACCGCCGCAAGTTCATCCGCGTGCGCTCGCAAGAGCTCCAGGGCCTCCGGAGATCCGTAATCCAAGATGAGCACCTGCTCCACGGCACCCTGCTCGATGCCGGGCGCGATCGGCATGGCGCGTCCGTCCTTCGTGTGCGGACGGACCAGCACTTCATCATTGATGCCGTGATAGGCGCCGGTGAACAGGGCGATCTTGCTTCGACCTGTGACCGTCCGCGCGACCCGAATTGCCGCGGTGATCGCTTCCGATCCGGTGTTGCAAAACGCCACCCGGTCCAAGTCCGTGAACTCGCGCATCAAGGCGGCGACTTGCCCCGCAAGCGGTGAGGTTGGTCCAATCTCGAACCCGCGATGAAGTTGCGCCTCGACGGCATCGACGACGAATTGAGGTCGATGACCGAGCAGGGTCTGCCCGAAGCCAAGCGTCACATCGACGTATTTGTTGCCATCGACGTCCCACAGATTCGAGCCCTCCGAACGGTCTGCGACGATTGGATAAATCATCTCTTTCCACGCCCGGCGAAAACCGGAGACGGCCCGCGGATCAGCCAAATACGGGCGATTCAGGGCGGTGAGTCGCTTCGACTCTGCGGTGCGGGCGGTGTAATGTGCGACCAGCTTTTCGAGGTGAAAAAGTTGATCAGCGGTAAATTCGGGAGCGATGCTGATGTCGACCCTCTTGAAAGGGCCGTGCGCTTTTTCCGCGCCCGCGCCCGCCGGCTGCAAATCTCCGTGGCGCTGGCTGGAGCGAGCGGGCTTCCCTTCGGTTTGTGACGCCAATTTGCCGGGAACATTATCGGCGAGCCACGCGGCGAGTTCGGACGGCGAAGCCAAATCCTCCAACAGGCGGCGCATTGAAATGGGCACGCGGAAGCGCTTCTGCAAAGTCAGACTGGCCTGAGTCAAGGAGAGCGAGTCGAATCCGAGGGCGAGGAAACTCGTGGCGGGATCGATGCCACGGAGATCAATGCCAGAGAGCTTTTGCAGCTCAGCGAGCAAGTCGGCGAGCAGATCATCCGAGGTCGCAGTGGTCGGCTGTGGCGGAGCCTCCGCGGCGGGAGCATCCGTCTCGATGCGGATGACGGAACCAGTGCGCTGCGCTTCCACAAACCGCGACGTGGGCTGCGCCCAAAAGCGCTGGCGCTCGAAAGGATAGGTCGGAAGCGAGATCCGCTGGCGTCTCACTCCTCCGTGATGAGCTGACCAATCGATGGAGGCACCGGCGACCCAAAGTTGACCCACCGCGGCATGGAGCGAGACGTTTTCATCCGTGGAATCGGCGAGTGACGGAATCGCCGAACCGGCCGCGGACCGGCTTGGATGCTGCCGCGCGAGCTGGGTGAGCGTCTGACCCGGACCGCATTCGAGGAGCAGGTGAGGCGATCCAGAAATGCAGTGCAGGGCGTCGGAAAAACGCACGGTCGCGCGCACGTGAGCGGCCCAATACTCCGGGTCAACGGCTTGTTCGTCGGTAATCCAGGTGCCGGTGAGCGTGGAGACGAAACGAATTTTTGGCGCGTGAAGCGTGACGCCTTTCACCAGCTCCGCAAACGGCGCGACGACCGGATCCATCATCGCGGAGTGGAAAGCGTGAGAGGTCGCCAGAGGAATCGACGCACTGCCACGTGCGCGAATCACTCCCGCCAAATGCTCAATCTCCGCGGCCGGGCCGGAAGCGATGCAAAGATTCGGCGCGTTGACTGCGGCGATGGAAAGGTGATCACCGAGCAGCGGGGTCAGCTCTGTTTCCGAGAGCCGGACCGCGAGCATCGCGCCGGGCGGCTGGGCCTGGACCATTCGCGCGCGCTCAACGACCAGACGAAGCGCGTCCTCGAGCGAGAATACTCCAGCCAGGCATGCAGCCACATACTCGCCGACGCTGTGTCCGACCATTACGTCCGGCTGCACCCCGCGCGACATCCACCATTTGGCGAGCGCGTAGCCGACCGCGAAAAGTGCCGGTTGTGCCAGGCGCGTCTGCCGTAGCGTCTCATCCGCCGTGGAACTCTCGTCGAAGAGAAGCGACTGAAGATCCCGCGGCAGCTCCGGTTGGAGAATCTCCGCGCAGCGATCAATGGCCTTACGGAACACCGGCTCACTGCGATAAAGCTGCGAACCCATGCCCGCTCGCTGCGCGCCCTGACCCGGAAACATAAATGCCACGGCCGCATCTCCTCGGTCTGCGGTCCCCGTGAAAACTCCCTTGGAACGCCCGCCGGACAGCGACTCGACTGCCTCAGGACTCGAGGCGCAGACAATCGCGCGCCGATATCTGAAAGCCGCACGACCGGTTTGAAGAGTAAAGGCCACATCAGCGATGGAGGCATCGCTGCTCACGAGAAATTCGCGCAACCGGGAAGTTGCCGCGTCCAAGGCGGCTGCGCTTTTCGCCGAGAAGACGAGGAGCTGCGAAGGCCCGCTGGCGCTTGACGGAGCGACTTCCGGCGCTTCTTCGAGGGCGACATGCGCGTTCGTTCCGCCGACTCCAAATGAGCTCACGCCCGCGCGGCGCGGCGTGCCACCGCTTTCCCAAATCCGGAGCTTCGCATTCACGAAGAAAGGCGAGTCCTCGAGCTCGAGTTTGGGATTCGGTGCGGTGAAATGCAGACTGGCCGGGATGGTGCGGTGTTTGAGGGCGAGCGCGGTTTTAATCAGCCCCGCGATGCCGGCGGCGGCGTCGAGATGCCCGATGTTGGTCTTGACTGAACCGATCGCGCAAAAGCCCTTCGCGCTCGTTCCAGCGCGGAAAGCCTTCGTCAGCCCGGCGATCTCGATCGGGTCGCCGAGCGGAGTCGCAGTCCCGTGCGCTTCCACGTAAGTCACCGTCTCGGGTGGAAATTCCGCCAAAGCGTGTGCCAATGCGATGCACTCCGCGTGTCCTTCCGCACTTGGCGCGGTGAAGCTTGCTTTGGAGCCGCCATCGTTGTTCAGCGCGCTGCCTTTGATCACCGCATAGATTTGATCCCCGTCGGCCAATGCCTCGCCCAGTCGCTTCAACACAACGATCCCGACCCCGTTGCTGAAAACCGTGCCCGCTGAATCCACATCGAAAGCGCGGCAATGGCCATCCGGAGAAGTGATGCCGTCTTTGTGAAATTCGTAGCCGCGCTCATGCGGAAAAGTGACCGAGATTCCTCCCGCCAATGCCACGTCGCACTGGAAATTCTGGAGCGCCGTGCAGGCCTGGCAGACCGCGACCAGCGACGTGGAGCAGGCCGTGTAAATGTTCAACGCGGGCCCGCGGAGATTGAGTTTGTACGCCGTCCGCGTCGCGAGATAATCCTTCTCGTTGGCCATCATCGCGGTCAGCGATCCGACCGCTTCGATGAGTTCCGGATGACCCGCAACGTTCTGCGCGAAATACGTGTTGTTGCTCATTCCCGCAAAGACGCCGATGACTTCCCGGCTCCGCTCGGGGTCGATCCCGGCATCCTCCAGGGCGGTCCACGCCTCTTCCAAAAAAATCCGCTGCTGCGGATCCATCACTTCCGCCTCTTTCGGCGTGAAGCCGAAAAATCCGGCGTCGAAATATTCGGGTTGCGACAGCAATCCACGCGCTGGAACAAAGCTGGCGTCAGCCCGCAGAACAGCCGGATCAAACCCTGCCGCGGCCAATAGCTCGTCGCTTAGATTGGTGATGCTTTCCCGGCCTTCGACGAGATTGCGCCAGAACGCCTCGACATTTTCCGCGCCCGGAAAACGGCCGGATAATCCGATGATGGCAATGCCTTCCTCAGCGTTCATCGGGTCTGGGAAACGGCGAGTTTGCGACGGGAGAGGACGGCCTTTTGTTTTTCGGCGCGCGCCTTCGCTTCAGCCATGGCATTTGCTTCCGCGCCGCTCGTTCCTTCCAAAAAGCGAGCGAGCGAACGAATCGTCGGATGCTGGAACATCTGGACAATCGAGACCTTTTTCCCGAGCGCTTGCGTGAGCCGGGAATGCACTTGGAGCATCAGCAAAGAGTGGCCGCCGAGGTCGAAGAAATTGCGGTCGATCCCGACATTGCCCGTGCGAAAAGCATCCTGCCAAACCGCGGCGATGGCATGCTCCAACGGGGTCTGCGGCGCGATTCCGGAGAAATCTCGAGCCGCTGCCCGCGCAGTGGTTGCGACGGTAAGCAAGTCCTGAAAATCCGCAGTGGTGCGAGAGTTCGCCTGCGGAAACGCCGACAGCAATGCAGAGAGCGAATCGACGACAACGGCAGTGGCGTGCTTGTCGAAAAAGTTCGCGGAAGCGATCGTCGTGAGGCGAAGTCGCGGCCCAGGAATCGCCACGATCGTGAGAGGGTAATTCGTGCGAATCGGGGCATGCAAATCGCGCACGGTGATCTCCCGCCCGACCCGCTGCGAATCGTCATCGACGAGAAAATTTTGGAAAACCACGAGGCTCTCAAAAATCCGCTCCTGCCATGGTAAACCGCTCCAGGACTGGATCGAAGGGAGAGGCGCGAATTGGTGTTCGCTCACGGCAAAAAGGTGAGCCTGGATCCGCTGCACAAGCGCGGCGAGCGATTCGGCGGCATTCAACGAAACGCGAATGGGCAGATTGTTGACGAAGGGCCCCACGATCGACTCGACACCGTCCAACTCCGCCGGACGGCCGGAAAAGCTCGCTCCAAAAACGATGTCATGTGTTCCCGAGAAGCGCCCGAGCAGCAGCGCCCACGCGGCTTGGACGACCGTATTGAGGGTGACTCGCTCTCGCCGTGCGAGTTCCTGAAGATCACGCGTGACCGCGTCTGAAAGCTCCAGCGATAGTTCGTGAAACTCAACTTGAGCAGGGTGCGGAGAGGTGCTGACCGGAAGCGGAGTCGGTCGGAGAAACCCGCTCAGGGTCTCGCGCCAAAACCGCTCCGAAGCGCTTATCTGCTGACGTGCCAGCCAATCGATGAAGTCGCGATACGGTCGGGCCGGCTCGACGAATTTGCCTTCGTAAAGCGCGCTCACGTCCCGCCAGATGAGAGGCCAAGACCAGCCGTCGATTTGCAGATGGTGGTGGCTCCAGACGAACTGCCACTGTGTTTCCGAGAATCGGAAAAGCGTCAGCCGCGTCAGCGGAGGCTTCGACAGATCGAAGCCGCGAGCGCGATCGGTCTTGAGGAACGCTTCGAGTCGGTCGTGCTGTTCCGCATCCGGAAATCCCCGCCAATCCTCGACGCGGAAATCAGGCAACGCGTCGGGTAAAATTTGTTGCGCCGACTCGCCGCATTCATTCTCGCGAAAAGCGGTTCGCAGGATCGGGTGTCGAAGGAAAACCTCGCGCCAGGCAGCGATGAATCGGTTCGGCTCGACCGGGCCGTGCAGGGCGCAGTGCCACTGGTCAAATCCAGCATTCGGCTTCGCTGATTCGAGCGTGAAATAGAGTCGCTGGATTGGTGAAAGTGGCAGCGAAGCTGAAGCACCAGTTGACGCTGCGAGATCGGGCATGGTGCCTCGCAAGGCTGCCAGGAAGCGGTTCGCCAGCGATTCGACCGTCTTGGCAGAATGGATGTTGGAACTGTAGCTCCAGCGCGCCTCAAAGCGACCGAAGACGATCGAACAGTTGATCTCGATCAGGTGCGTCCGCAGGGCGCTTGGGCTGTGCCAGGGGCCAGTCGGATCCGTGGCAATTTGCAAATGTCGGTTGGTGCCCAACGCGTTCTCAAATTGGCCGAGGTAGTTAAACAGCACTTCGGGGCTGTCGCCGAAGGGTTCGGCAGCGAGATAGCGGAGCAATCCGTAGCCCATTCCGCGATGCGGTCTTGGCCCAGCCGGCATCCCACGGTGCAAGCGAAGCGGGGAAATAGTCGTGAACCAGCCGATGGTCCGCGAGAGATCGGCGGGAGGCAGTTGCGTAAGATCAGCGATCAGCGCTTCTTCGCGCCCGTGACCCTCCAGCTCAAGCAGTAGCGAATCCGCTCCCGTCCATGCGCAAAAAGCGTCCGATAATGCCGCGAGCAATGCGCTCTCGATGCCTTCGGGCACCCGGCGTAGCGATTCCGTTTCGTGGGGCGTCAGTTGGACGACGACGGTCTGCGCCGATTGCTCACTGTTGTCGCCGTTGGCAAAGTCCACCGGAAGCTGGTCGGCAGGCCGCCTGGCGAGCGACTCCCAATAGGATTGCTCCGCGCGGATGGCGCTGGATTTGGCGGCTTCCGACAGTAACTGCGCCCATCGCGCGACCGACGTGGTGGCCGGTGGCAGTACGACCGGAAGTCCGGCAAGCGCTTGTTCGTAGGCAGTTTCCAAATCCTCGATCAAAATTCTCCACGAGACGCCGTCGATCGCGAGATGATGAGCAACGACCAGGATTCGCGAGCCTGCGACGGTTTGAAAATGGACGACGCGGAGCAGTGGTCCAGCGGCGAGATTCAGACTGGTTTGTGCGGCTTCGGAATGCCTGACGATTTCCGTTTCGTCGCTGACGACGATCGTCATGCAGGCAGCTTCCGTGCATGCTTCGGCGGTGATGACCAGTTCGAAAGAATGATCGCTCACGGTTTGCCGGAACGCGGAATGATGGCGAACGACCGCACGGACGGCAGCCGCCAAGGCCGTCGAATTGAGCGGACCGCTGGCGCGAAAATGGAACGACTGATTCCAATGATTCCGATCGGTAAAGTTCTGCTCGAAAAACCAGCGTTGAATGGGACCAGAAGCGATCGGTCCGACGACCGGCGCTTCGTTGACGATGGCTGCGCCGGCGCCTCTGCAGGTGGCGAGTTCAGCGATCGTTTGGTGCTCGAAAAGATGCTTCGGGGTGAGCGGGAGGCCCGCCTTCCGAGCCTTGGAAATGACGAGGATGCTGAGGATGGAATCGCCTCCAAGTTCGAAAAAATTGTCGTGGATGCCGACATGCTCGATGCGCAGCACCTCCTGCCAAATGCTCACCAGTGCTTGCTCGGCGAACGATCGCGGCGGTGCGAAGGCGGATGAAAGCTCGGGTCGCTGCGGCTCAGGAGGGGGGAGTGCCCGGCGATCCACTTTGCCATTCTGGGTGAGCGGGAAATGCTTCAACGCGACAAACACGGAGGGCACCATGTAATCGGGCAAGGTTAGCTTTAGGTGTGCCCGAAGTCCGGAAATGGACGGTGCTGGGTCGTCCGCGACGAAGTAGGCGACCAGTCGAGTCTCGGACTCGGATGCGGCGCACGAAAGGACGAGTGCTTCACGAATGTCGGGATGCCGGAGGAGAGCAGACTCAATTTCCCCAAGCTCGATCCGAAACCCGCGGATTTTCACCTGCTCGTCGACGCGTCCGAGATATTCGATATCGCGCTCGGGGAGCCACCGCGCGAGATCGCCGGTTCGATAAAGTTTCGCGCCGGGATGAAACGGACTCGGCACGAAGCGCTGGGCGGTGAGTTCGGGACGGTGGAGATATTCACGCGCGAGTCCGGCGCCGCCGACGAAGAGTTCACCGGGAAGTCCGATGGGAACTGGGCGCAGCGCTTGATCCAGGATGTAAAGCTGGAGGTCCGGGATGGGTATGCCGATGACACTGCCACCTTGCAAATCGGTCGCGCGAAGAGGTCGGTAGGTGACGTGGACGGTCGTCTCGGTGATGCCATACATGTTCACGAGTTGCGGGCTCGTGTCACCATGCCGATCGAACCACGGTTGGAGCGAAGAAAGTGCCAGCGCTTCGCCGCCGAAAATCACCAGGCGCAGCGAAAGCTCGGCAGACCGCATGGATGCTAGATCCGCGACGATGAGCTGGCGGAACGCGGCGGGCGTCTGGTTCAAGACCGTGACCTCTTCGCGGACGAGCAATTCGTGGAAAAGCTCCGGTGAACGGCTGACGTGATGCGGGACGATAACGAGCTTCCCCCCATGGAGAAGCGCACCCCAGATTTCCCAAACCGAGAAGTCGAACGCGACGGAATGAAACATCGTCCAGACGTCATCGTCGTTAAAATGGAACCAATCGGCGGTCGAATGGAAAAGGCGCGTGACGTTGCGATGCGTGAGGCAGCAGCCCTTCGGTTTGCCGGTGGAACCTGAGGTGTAAATGACGTAGGCGAGGTTCTGCTCGGTGGCTGCTTCAGCGGTGAGATTGAGCGCGGCGGAGGCGGAAGGCGCCTGATCGATGCAGACGATTTGCGCAGAGTTTTGAGGCAACGAAGGAGCGACTCGCGAGTGCGTTAGGATGAGCTGAGCGCGGGCGTCGCTGAGCATGAAGGCGATGCGATCAGGCGGGTAAGCTTGATCGATCGGGAGGTAGGCACCGCCAGATTTCAAAATCGCGAGGAGGCCGACGATCAGATCGATCGACGGCTCAAGAAAGAGGCCAACCAGCACTTCCGGTCCAGAACCGAGGGCTCGGAGATGCTGCGCCAGAACCGATGCGCGGGCCTCGAGGTCGACGTAGCTGAGCGTTTCGCCGCCACAGGACAGCGCGATATTTTGTGGGGTGAGGCGAGCTTGTTTCTCAAAAAGCTCGTGGAGCGTGGGGAGGGCACCAACGACGGGTGCGGGAGGGTTCCACTCGAATACGAGTTGGTGCTTTTCCGCTTCGGAAATGAGCGAAAGATCGCCGAGACTCTGCTCGGGATTTTCCGCGATCGATTCCATGGTCACACGAAGTTGGCCGAGGATTCGAGCAGTCGTCGACTCATCAAAAACGCGACGGTTGAATCCGATGCGGAGGTGAAGCTCTGGACCGGAGTAGGCAGCGAGGGTGAGGGCGAAGCTGGTCTGCTCGTAGAGACGGAAGGTGCGCCCGGACCAGTGTCCACGTTGATTCCGGAAGTGATCATTGAGCTCATAATTTTCGAAGACAACGATGGTGTCGAAAAGCGCACGACCGTTGCCCAGGTCGGCGCAGGCTTGCACCGTGGCGAGGGGTGTTTGTTCGTGTCCGCGCATCGCGATCCATTGCTGGCGCAAGGTTTGCAGCCACGGCATCAACTGCGCGCTTGATTCGACTTGGACGCGTAGCGGCAGGGTGTTGATGAGCAAACCCACGATGTTCTCGGCTCCCGGAACGCTCGATCGGCGGCAGGCGCGGGCGGCTCCAAAGACGATGTCTTCCTCCCGCGTGTAGCGGCTCAAAAGCAGCGCCCACGCGCCTTGCACGATGGTGTTAAGGGTGACGTCGTGGGCAGTGGCGAGGCGCTTGAGGCGGGTGGTGGTGGAAGCGGACAGCGTCGCGTCCACATCGCCTTGAGTCCGAGTGGGAGCTGTCGAGCGTTGGGGCTTGGGAAAACTGCTGCCAGCCGCCCCGCGGAGTCTCTCGCGCCAGAATGCTTCGGCCTCGGCCATCTTCCGAGCCTGCTGGAAGTCGAGGTGTGCGCGGAAGGTCGGCGACGCAGCAGCGAGGGGGAGTTCCGGGGAGTCGTAGACAGCGAAAACCTCGCTCAGGACGAGGGGAAATGAACGGCCGTCAAGCAGCGCGTGATGGAAGGTCCAGACGAGGCGATGGTCACTTTCCCCCAGCATAAAAAGCGTGAGGCGCAGGAGTGGTGGCTGGTCCATCGCGAACCCGCGCTCGCGGTCTTCAGCGAGAAATCCGGCGAGGCGTGACTCCTGTTCTGCCTCGGGGAACGAGCGCCAATCCTCGATCCGCCACGGGATCTCGACATCGCGCCAAACCTTCTGGGCAGGCTGATCTTCCCACTGAAAAGCCGTGCGTAAAATGGGGTGGCGCGTGACAACCTTCTGCCATGCCGAGAGCAGTGAATCGGGATCAATTCTTTCGCGGAGCGTGCAGACCATTTGCTCGATATCGACCCCGCTGCGGGGCTCCGAGAGGGCATGGAAAAGCATGCCGTGCTGCAGCGGCGAAAGCGGATAGACGTCCTCGATGGGATCAGCGCTCATCGGAAGCAATGCGAAAGTTTGCGGCCGGGAAAGCCACGTTCAAACAACACCGAATTCGAGGAGATCGACCGCAAAATTCACCAAGCCCACGCAATGAAGATACGCGAGCTTTTTCAACGCATGCAGGCCGCGCGAGCCGCGGCAGAGGTCCCGCGTGAGCGCGCGCCAGTTGCTGGAATTGGCGGTGTTGATCGAAAGGGAAATCGACGGCGAGAGCATGCGCGTGGTGTGCCACCAACCGCTGGGGATGAAGAGCATCTCCCCGGGTTCGAGGACGAAAACCGAAGGCGTGGCGTGTGCGAAAAGTGGGAAGCGTGCGAGGTCGGGATGCTCGACATCGGTGATTTCGGAAGCGTTCGGAATCTCGTGGCGCGGATACATGAACGGGGTCTGCTCGGGCCCGAAGACAAAGAATTGTTTGCGCCCGAAAATCTGCATCAGAAAGGCATGCGTGTGGATGCCGTCCCAATGCAAAAGCGGGAAGCGCCCGCCGCGCCCGCCGATGTAGAGCTCGATTTCCGAGCCGCGGTGGAATTGGCGTTCGAAGCCTTCGCGATATGAGCGCGTCATCCAGTTTGGATGGAAATAGGAGAGGCGCGGATCGATGTCGGCGAGCAGTTCCGGGAAGTGTTCGCGGAGGACTTGGTTGCGAAAATATGGAGCGGGATTTTCGTCGGCCGACGCGAGCACGCGGTTCATCAGGTCGCCGAGTCGATGCGGCTGGCCGTCGACGGTGAATTCCCGATGGCCGAAGTGCTCGCGAAAGAACTCTGGGGTCCACCGCGTGAGGGCGGGCCAGCCGGCGAGCGCATCCGTGATGATGACCGGGCGGTTTGGACGCACGTGCTCGGTCACGAAATCAGCCCGCGAAAGTCGGGACTTTCGCGGGACAATATCGGCAGTGGGCGAATCGGCGTTCATGTTTTGGTTTGCTCAGCAGCGCAGGCTGGGAATGCTCGTGAACAGGCGCGCCTGCGTCGAGCCGAGCGTCTCCCAGTCATTTTTTGATGATCTCAATTTCTCGATCCCGCAAAAGCACCGCTCGTGCCAGTTGGCAAGCGGGTGCGTCACGTTGCGCATGGAATTGAGAGGTTTTTCCACGAGTGGCTTCGATCGGGGAGCGCCGCGCGGCATGGAGGCGTGCTGGTTTCTCGTGAAAATTTTGTTTTTCCTGAATCCGTGGCCTTGGCCGTCGGCGGTGCGAGTGGCGCTGCTGCGATTTTTCGGGGCGAAAGTCGGCGACCGCGTGGTCGTGCGCTCCGGGGTGAATGTCAGTTTTCCGTGGCGCTTGAGCGTCGGCGACGATGTCTGGATTGGCGAAGAGGTGCTGCTGCTAAGCCTTGCGGAGATCGTGATCGAGCGAAGTGTCTGCATTTCGCAGCGAGCGTTTTTGTGCACGGGTTCCCACCGCTTTCACCAGCCGGGATTCGATCTCGTGACGAAGCCGATCGTGGTGCGCGCGGGGTCATGGATCGCGGCGCAGGCGTTCATTGCGCCGGGCGTGGAAATCGCCGCGGGGAGCATGGTTTGCGCGGGGAGTGTGGTGATCGAAAACGTCGCGGCGGGCACAGTGGTGCGGGGAAATCCGGCGAGGCCGGTCCCGGGGCGGACGGGAGTTTGAAGGCCGAGTTTTGGGGATGCGCGTGCTTTTTTTGAATCAGTTCTTTCCGCCCGATCCCGCACCGACGGGGTTGCTTTTTCGTGAGCTGGCGGAGGCGTTGGAGGCGCGGGGACATTGCGTCGATTTTGTGGCTTCGCGGCAGGAATATCGGGCCGGGCAGCGCACCAGGGGGCGAATGCAGCGGGAACTGAAAGCGCTGGTCGCAATGCTCTGGGACGGACTGTGCGCGCGCCGCGCGGATGTGGTGATTTCTGGCACGTCGCCGCCGTGTCTGCTGTTCGTAGCAGTGCTCGTAGCGCTGCGACACCGGGCGCGTTCGATCCACTGGATTATGGATCTTTATCCAGAAATCGCGGTCGCGCTCGGTGAGCTTCGGAGCGGCTGGGCGGCCCGCGTGATCGGGAAGATCATGGGCTGGGCGTATCGGCAATGCGCGCGGGTGATTGCTCTCGATTCGGACATGGAGATGCGACTGCGGGAGCACGGGATCGAGGCGGAAATCGTGCGGCCGTGGGTGTTCGAGAGCGTGCTGGCGCAGCGGTCATCGGCGCAACCGACGGAGCCGTGGACGTGGATTTATTCCGGCAATCTCGGGCGCGCACACGAGTGGGCGACGCTGCTTGAGGCACAGGCGATTTTGGAAAAATCCGGCGCGGGAATCCGGCTGCTTTTTCAAGGTGGAGGTCCGTCTTGGCTGGCAGCGCAGACGCGCGCAAAGCAGCTTGGGCTCAGGGATTGCGCGTGGCAGCCCTACGTGGTGGAGGAGCAATTGCCGGCTTCGCTGCTGCGTGCGTCGTGCTGCGTCGCGACCCAACTTCCGGCGACACAAGGCCTCCTCTGGCCGAGCAAACTTGGATTTTTGCTGACGCTGCCCCGGCCGCTGCTGTGGGTGGGTCCAGTGGACGGTGCGATTGCGGACGAATTGAGGCGGTTGCCGCGCGCAGGCGTTTTTGCGCCGGGCCAGGCGCGCGAAGTCGCGCAGTGGTTGCTCGATCGCCGGGCGGACCACGGCGTCAGGCGAGGAGAACCGGACTTTACGCAGGCGACAGCGGAGCGCGCGGCGTCGATTGCGAAAATTCTCGGCTTGATTGAAAATGCCCGACGTTTTTAACGGGGAGCCGTCTGCTTTCGAATGGCACCTGGGATGCTAATCTCCGCCACTCATGTTGCTTGAAGTCGCTAATGTTCAGTCTCGAAACCCCGATCGCTGCGGCTCCGTCGCGGCAGGGAAGGGAGACGCGCGATGATTTTTTCGGTTGGTTTTTTTCTACTCGGTTTCCTGGTCGCTTTCCTCACGACGCCGTGGGTCATCCGGCTCTCTCGGAACGGCATTGGCCTCGACGACCCGAATCAGTCGCGGAAGTCGCACGCCGTGCCGACCCCGCGGCTCGGTGGCGCGCCGTTGATGCTCGCGATTTCCCTCGGGCAAATCCTGATCTTCGCCGTGCAGCCGCAGCATGCGGCGACCTGGTTTCCCGTGCTGCTCGGGAGCGTGCTGATGTACGGGCTTGGGCTGTGGGATGACTTGAAGCCGCTCGGCGCGCGGAGAAAGCTGGCCGGTCAAATCCTCACCGCGACGCTCGTCTATGCGATGGGTCTGAGCATCGAGCGCGTCTCGTATCCAGGTGGGGCATGGAGCGTAGAGCTCGGGATGTGGAGCGCACCGGTGACCATCTTTTGGCTCATCGCCGTGCCGAATATCGTGAATCTCATCGACGGCTTCGACGGTCTTGCGGGCGGTCTCGGGCTTTTTCTGGCGGTCACGCTCGGGGTGGTCGGGCTTTACAATGAGCAGCTCGCCGTGGCGTGGTACGCCTTCACGATGGCGGGCGCGCTGCTCGGCTTTCTCGTCTTCAATTTCCCGCCGGCGCGCATCTTTCTCGGCGATGGTGGCGCGTATCTCATCGGCTTCACGATCGCCGCGCTCTCGCTCACGAGCTCGAACAAAGGCTCTGTCGCTGTGGTGCTCCTGGTCACGATCGTGGCGCTTGGCGTCCCGATTCTCGATACGACTTTCGCACTGTTGCGCCGCGCGGTGCGCGGCTTCCCGCTCTTTCACGCCGACGACGAGCACTTCCATCATCGGCTGGAAAAACTCGGCTTTTCCAAGCGTCGCATCGTTCTCGGAATTTACGGCGTGTGCGTCGTGCTGAGCCTGCTCGCCCTGAGCATCGTCTGGACCCAGGCGCAGCACTCTGCCGCTCGGAATTGGCGTTCATTTTCCTGCTTGCGATCGGCGTGCTGCGGTACTTCCACTGCGTGCGCGACTGGGACGATGTGCGACAGAAAATGGGCCGGTGTTCGGGCAGCGCCGCAACGTGCAATACGCGCTGCTTCAGGCGCAGTTGCTCGAGTTGGAAGTCGATCGCTGCACGACCAGCGAAGAGTTCTGGCAGATCTTTCAGGACACGCTGCGCCGGGTCGGATTCGAGGAGAAGGGCGGGCTCGAGGATCACGTCGAGCTGCACGTGAAATACAACGGCAGCAAGCCGTGGACGTTGCACGCCTCGCGGGAGCGCGGGACACGGCGCGAGTGGCAGCGCATCGCCGAGTGCTTCCGTCCCGCATATATCAAAGGCCGCGCACGATGGGTTCAGTGAGTCGGCGCCGGAGCCGGCGGGAGGAGCCGAAAATCGTTGAGCCCGTCGCGCCGACCGACTGGCCGCGCTGGATTGCGTTGGCGATTTTCGGTCTGCTCGCCGTCGCCGCGCCTCTGGCTTTCGGGGCGGTCGATCGCTTCACGCAAATCGGCCTGCTTGTGCTGCTCGGAGCCGGCGTGCTCGTGAGCCCGCCGGAAATCGCACGGGTCGGGCAGCGCATGAATGTCGCGTTGCTCACGCTGCTCGCGCTGGTCGTGCTGAAGGAATTCGGACCCGCGAAATTGTTTGGCGACACCGCGTGGCGTACGGAGTTGGTGGAAAGCTACCGGCTCGCGCTGCCGTGGACGCACAACCCGGAGCCGGCGCGCGCGCTCGATGCGCTGCTGGCGGTCGCGGCGGGCGCGGTGTGGTTCGTCTGGGTGCGCTCGCTCGCCTCGGTGCGGGAAAATCGCGCGCCGTTGGCGTGGATTCTTTTCAGCGCGGCGGCGCTCGTTGCCCTCCTGTCTTTCGCGGCGAAAACGAACGACACGCGCGCGATCTTCGGCATGCGCTACACGCCCGACTGGCGGGGGTTCGGTCCATTCCCCAACCGCAATCATACCGCCTGTTTTTTTGCGATCAGCGCCGTCTTCGGAGCGGGCTGCACCACTTGGGCGGGGATGCGGCGCAAGCGCGGGCTGATGGTCGTTGGCATCGCGCTGATTGGTCTGCTCGTCGGCGCACTTTTTGCCACGGAATCGCGCGGCGGCATCATCGCGTTTTGCGGCGCGGCGGTGATCTTCGTCGGCTTCGTGCTGGTGAAATTACGCGATCGGCGCACGCTCGGTATCGTCTTTGCCGCGGCGCTGGTCGCGACGACGATCGCGCTCGTTTTCGGGTCAAAATCGCTCGCGCGCTTTTCGTCGCCGGAAGGGACGAATCTTTCCAACCAGACGCGCCGCGATGTCTGGCGCGATACGCTTTCGATGTGGAAGGACGCACCGCTTTTTGGGCACGGGATCGAGACGTTTCCGCACCTTTTCCCGATTTACGAACAGGTGCAGCTCGACGATCAGATCGTCCTCCATCCGGAAAGCAGTTGGCTGCTTTGGTTGACGGAGCTCGGCTTGATTCCGGTGCTGCTCGGCGGCGGGATCTTTCTCGCGCTTTTTCTGGCCCAGGCTCGCGAAAATTTTCAATCGCGGCACACGTTTTATCTGCGCGCCGGCGGGTTCGCCGCTGCCGCCGGGCTCCTCGCGCACGCAGCCATCGATGTCCCGGCGCACCGGTGGGGCACGGCTGCTTTTGCCATTGCCGCGCTCGGCATCGCGTGCCCGTGGCGCGCGCACGGAATCCTGATCCCGGCCTCTCGCAAGCCTGCGCTCGTGGTGCTCGGGATCGCGTGTTTTTGGACATTGCCGCTGCTTTTTAATCGACCCGCGTGGTCACCGCTTTCGCTCAGCCGCCTGCTTGTGCAGCGCGAAACTTCCGCCAACGTGCCACTGCCGGAACTCGAAAGCATGCTGCGCTTTTTCCCGCTCAGCCCGGCGCTTCACCAGGCAGTTGGGCTCGATCGCCTGAGCTTGTTTGGCCGTTCGTCTGGAGAATGGCAGCGGCATTTTCAAATCGTCGATCGGCTGATCCCGAGTTCGTGGCGCCCGGCTGCGGAGCAGGCGCGCGCGACCCGCCGCATCGCGCCGGGCTTTTCGCTACACGCCTGGCAAGTCGCGATCGAGCGCGGTGGGCATCAGCGCGAGGATTTGCTCGAAAAGGCGATGCGCGAGACGGCAAAAGATCCGATGGCCGATGAGGCCTGGAGCAGCTACGCCGTCGCGCACCCGGATCTGCTGCTGACCTACGCGCGCTTCGCGCCGGATGCACTCGCACGCGAAGCTTTTACCACTTGGTGGAAACTCCGCGCCTTTGGTCACGAGCCGCTGGGCGAGCGCGAAATTCAGTCCTGCTACGCCGCTCTGCGCCGCTGGGGCACACCGGCGCAGCTCGCGGAGTGGATGGAGCGCCGCCGCGATCGTCGAGCGCGCGATGCTCGGACGTGGGCCGGCATCATCCAACAGTGGGGCGACGAAGCCGCAGCGTGGGCCGTGCTGGCGAAGGCCTTTCCCGAGCCGGAATTCCCGGAAACCTCGCGGCGTCTGATCCGCGAGGAACTCGACCGCCGCTGGCGCGCTGATCCGCGAGACTTCGTCAACGCGCGCTTTCTCGCGCAGTTCCTCGCCGAGAACGACGACGAGGCAGGGAGCCGCAAGGTCGTCCTCGACGTGGCACGGCGGCTGGAAGCGCCGGATTGGTTCGTGCAAAAGGCCGCCCACCTCCACGCGCAAGCCGGTGAGCTCACGGAAGCGATTTCCCTACTGCTCCGCGAAGCGCCGCCGCGGTGAATTTTCGATTTCCGAACGCGCGTTTCGGTTTAGTAATGGCCCGTCGTGGCGAGTCCTTCATTTTCCAAATCAAAGCCCGCGCCTTCGCGCTCCGTTGACTCCGGCGTGCGCCAGCGCATCTACGATTTCATCGCCGAGCGCGGTCTGCGGAAGACCACGCAGCGCGACGCGATCATCGACGCGGCCTTCAGCACCACCGAGCACTACACCGCCGAGGATCTGCTGCTCATGGCCCGAGCAGATCGACCCCTCCGTCTCCCGCGCGACCGTCTATCGCACCCTCCCGCTGCTCGTCGAATGCGGCGTGCTCAAGGAGATGGACTTCGGCAAGGACTACAAGTTCTACGACCCGAACTACATCGATCACCCGAATCACAACCACCTCATCTGCGCCGACTGCAACAAGATCGTCGAGTTCGAGGACGTCCACATCGACACGCTGGAGACCTGCATCAGCAAGCGGCTCGGCTTCTCGCCCGCAGAAAAAACCGTGCGCATCGAGGCAAGGTGCGATGAGCTCGAAGCGCGGGCGCGTGCGGCAAAAGTCTGGATCCTGCGATCCGATGGCTTGAGTTTGGGGATTTAGTCCGATGCGAATTGCTGACCGTCGCGATTTCACCCGCTGAGAAACAGCGCTCTTCCGGGCACGGTACCGACCCTTCGCAGCAGGACTCGCCGCGGAGACTGCTCGGCAGATCGTCAAGCTCAATCCCAGATTCCCATGTGGAACGGCCGCTTCCAGCAAGAGACCGCCGCGCTTCTCCAGCAATACAGCGAATCGATCAGCTTCGACTGGCGGCTCTGGCGGCATGACATCGAGGGCTCGATCGCGCACTCCGCGGCGCTGGAAGAGGCCGGGCTGATCACGACGGACGAGCGCGCGCAAGATCGTCGCCGGTCTGCGCGAGATCGGCGCGGAGATCGAGGCCGGGGAGTTTCAGTTCAAGATCGAGCTCGAGGACATCCACATGAACATCGAGGCCGAGCTGACGCGCCGCATCGGCGACGCCGGGCGCGAAGCTCCACACCGCGCGCAGCCGCAACGACCAGGTCGCGCTCGATCTCCGGCTCTATCTTCGCGCCGAGTGCGATGCGCTCATGTCGGCGCTCCGCGAAATGCAGCGCGCGCTCGTCGATCTCGGCCGCGCGCCATGCGCGACATCATCATCCCCGGCTACACGCATCTCCAGCGCGCGCAGCCCGTCTATTTCGCGCACCATCTGCTCGCCTACGTCGAGATGTTCGAGCGCGATCTCGGGCGCATGCGGATCGACGCGCGCAAGCGGCTCAATGTGCTGCCGCTCGGCTCCGGCGCGATCGCCGGCTCGACCATCGTGCTCGATCGCGAGCTGGTCGCGCGGCTGCTCGACTTTCCCGCGGTGACGCAAAACTCCATGGACGCGGTGAGCGACCGCGACTTCGCCGTCGAGCTGCTCGCCGCGCTCGCGCTCGTCGCCATGCATCTCTCGCGGCTGAGCGAGGACGTGATCCTCTGGGCATCGAGCGAGTTTCAGTTTCATCACGATCAGCGACGCCTACACCACCGGCAGCTCGCTCATGCCGCAGAAAAAAAACCCCGACGTCGCCGAGCTCACGCGCGGAAAGACGGGCCGCGTCTTCGGCAATCTGCATCTCGCTCCTCACCACGCTCAAAGGGCTGCCGATGACCTACAATCGCGACATGCAGGAGGACAAGGAGCCGGTCTTCGATTCCGTCGACACGGTCAAAGCCGCGCTCGCCGTTTTCGCCGGCGATGCTCGGCGGCATCCGCGCGAATCCCGGCGCCTGCGCCGCCGCCGTCGCCGACCCGATGCTGCTCGCGACCGATCTCGCGGATTACCTGGTGAATCGCGGCGTCCCCTTCCGCAAGGCGCACGAAGTCATCGGCAACGCCGTCGCGCTTTGCGGCGCGCGTGGTTGCGATTTGCCGCAGCTCACGCTCGCCGATTATCAGGCGCTCTCGCCGGCCTTCGAGGCCGACGTTTTCGAGATGCTCGATTTGAAGAACGCGATGCTCGCGCGGCAGGGGATCGGCGCGCCCTCGCCGCAAAATATCGCTGCGCAGATCGCCCGGTGGAATGCGGCGCTCATCCGCGAAAATCCGGCGGCGTAGCGCTACGGCACGAGGGCCGACGTCGCCGTAGGCGTGCACCTTTTCGCAGATCAGGCGGAGCGAGCTTTCGAGGTCGCCGCTGGCGGTCTTGAAGGCGTCGGCGTCGATGGTCAGCGGCGCGCCGAGGACGACGAGCGGCGCGCCGTACTCCGGCGTGCGGATCGGCCTGCTCGAGCGTCAGGCCGCCGACCGCCTGCACCGGGATGCTCACGGCGTGCGACGACCTCGCGGAGCTGGTCGAGCGGGCTGGGCAGCGTGCCGCCGGCGGCGGCGATGCCGCGGCGTTCGTCGTAGCCGATGTGGTGGATGACGATAGTCGCAGCCGAGGTCTTCGAGCCGCTTCGCGCCCGCGACCATGTCGGGCGCGCCGAGGTTGTCGCCCATGACCTTGACGCCGAAGTCGCGCCCGGCCTTGCACGACGACCTTGATCGTCTCCTCGTGCGCGCGCGCCATGACGACGACGTGCGTCGCGCCGGCCTCGGCCATCATCTCCGCCTCGAGCTAGCCGCCGTCCATCGTCTTGAGGTCGGCGACGATCGGCACGTCTGGGAAACTCGCTGCGCAGCGCGCGCACGCCGTGCATTCCTTCGGCGATGATCAGCGGCGTGCCGGCCTCGAGCCAGTCGACGCCGGCGCGGCAGCGCCATCCGCGGCGGTTTCGAGCGCTTCGTCGATGTCGGTCAGTCGAGGGAGATTTGGACGATGGTTTTCATGGGAGCGCGACGTTTACACCGGTCGCGGCGCGTGGTCGAGTGGGCGGACCTTGAAGACCATCGCTGCCTGCCATTTCTACGGGATCATCGACCTTGGCTACGTATCCGCGGGCGAAGCGCTGCCGGTCGCGCAGCGCATGATCGAGGGGGGCGTCGACATTCTACAACTCCGCGCGAAGGGCACCTCGGAGCTTGAAATCGAAGAGGTCGGCCAGAGCTTGATCGCGGCCACCGAGGCGGCGGGCGTGCCGTTGATCATCAATGATTTTCCCGAACTCGTGCCGACGATTGGCGCGACAGGCGCCCATGTCGGGCAGGATGATTTCTCCGTCGACGACGCGCGCTGGCGGGCGGGTCGCGCACTGGCGGATGAGGTGCCGCGGCCGCTGATCGGGAAATCGACCCACAGCTTCGAGCAGGCCGTCGCCGCGGAGCATGAAGGGGCTGACTACATTGGCTTCGGCCCGCTCTTTGCCACGCCGACCAAACCGGGCCGGCCCGCTATCGGACTGGAGGAGATCCGCCGCGTGCACGAGGTGGTGAAAATTCCGATCTTCTGTATCGGCGGGATCAAGCTCGAGAATCTGGGCGCGGTCCTCGAGGCCGGGGCGCAGCGGGTAGTCATCGTCTCAGGAATCCTGCAAGCGGCGGACGTCGCGAGTTACTGCCGCGCGGTGCGGAACCGGCTGAATTTAGCGATTGGAATATAACATTTTAGCATTTGAGGGCTGCCCGCCTCATCGCTAGAGCAGTCCGCCGCTCGCGGGATTTTGCGCCTCGGAAAAGCGCCAAAACCCGCGTGGCTAAATCCTGATTCTTAAATGCCCACTATGTCTGTTCTCGTCGTTGGATCCGTCGCACTCGATACCGTCAAAACGCCCGTCGAAGAACACGCCGATTTGCTCGGCGGTTCGGCCATCCTACGCCGCGGTAGGCGCGAGTTTTTTCTCCCCGGTGAATCTCGTTGGGGTGGTCGGCGACGACTTCCCGCGCGGAGCACGTCGATTATTTCAAGACGCGGAATATCGATCTGACTGGCCTGCAGATTGCGTGACGGGAAAAACGTTTCGCTGGTCGGGCGAATACATGTGGGACCTGAACACGCGCGAGACGCGGAGCGTGGAACTGAACGTGTTCGAGCATTTCACGCCGAAGCTGCCGGAAGGCTACGCGGAGACGCCGTTCGTGCTGCTGGCGAATATCGCGCCCTCGCTGCAAAGCCACGTGCTCGATCAGATGCAGAAACCGCGCTTCGTGATCGCCGACACGATGGACCTCTGGATCACCATCGCGAAGGAGGATTTGCGCGCGCTGCTGCCTCGCGTGGACATGCTGATCCTGAACGACGGCGAGGCGCGGCAGTTCACCGGCGAGACCAGTCTGATCAAGGCGGGCGCAAAGATCCGTGCTCTCGGACCGAAATACGTGGCGATCAAAAAAGGCGAGCACGGCTGCCTGCTCTTCGGCGACAATGAGTTCTTCAGTTGCGGCGCGTATCCGCTTGAAGACATCCACGATCCGACCGGCGCCGGCGATACTTTCGCCGGCGGACTCGCGGGTTATCTGGCGGCGCAACGACCAGGGCGAAGTGACTTTCGCACAGCTCCGAAAAGCGGTCGTTTTCGGCAGCGTGCTCGCGAGCTTCAACGTCGAAGCATTCAGCCTGGAACGGCTGCGCACGCTCACCCAAAACGACATTGACGAGCGCTACGAAATGTTCCGGCTGATGAGCCAATTCGAAGTGCTGGCTTGATCGCTTTTCGGCTTCCCTGCTTGTTTCCCAGTCGATAGAGACACCCTCGCATGTTCACTCGTTCCGATTCGCATCCGATCTCGGTGGTCACTGGCGGCGCGGGTTTTCTCGGGTCGCATCTGAGCGATCGCTTGCTGGCCGAAGGGCACCGGGTGATCGGACTCGACAACTTCATCACGGGCAAGACGGCCAACATCGAGCACCTCGCCGGAAACGAGAATTACAAGTTCATCAAGCAGGACGTATCGAACTACATTTTTCTGCCGGACGACATCGATTTCATCTTTCACTTTGCTTCACCGGCGAGCCCGATCGATTACCTCGAACATCCGATTCCGACGTTGAAAGTAGGCGCGCTCGGAACGCACAACACGCTTGGTTTGGCGAAGGCGAAAGGCGCGACTTTCCTGCTGGCGTCGACCTCGGAGTGCTACGGCGATCCGCTGGTGCATCCTCAAAAAGAAGACTATTGGGGCAACGTAAATCCGATCGGTCCGCGCGGCGTTTACGATGAGGCCAAGCGTTTTGCCGAGGCGATGACGATGGCCTACCACCGCTATCATCAGGTCGATTCAAAGATCGTTCGCATCTTCAATACGTATGGTCCACGGATGCGTCTGCGTGACGGGCGCGTGGTGCCGGCTTTCATCGGGCAGGCCTTGCGCGGCGAGCCGCTGACCATTTTCGGCGATGGTTCGCAAACCCGCTCTTTTTGTTTCGTCAGCGACCTCGTCGATGGGATTTTCAAGCTCGCGATGTCCGACTTTCACGAGCCGGTGAACATCGGAAATCCGCGCGAAATGACGATCAAGCAATTCGCCGAAGAAATTAAGCGCATCACTTCGGCGGCCTCGGACATCGAATATCTCCCGCTGCCTGTGGACGATCCGAAGGTCCGCCAACCGGACATCACGCGGGCACGGAGCGTTCTGAAATGGGAACCCCGCGTCGAGTTCGAGCAGGGGATTCGCACGACCATCGACTACTTCAAAACGCGACTAGATTGAGGTCGGCACCACTTTTTTCTAGCCAACCGAAATCAAATGTTCGAGATACCTGCCTCCCGTTTGACTGCCGTTCCCCACGACCGTTTCATCCCATGAAATCCCTCTATCTGTCTGCCCTCGCTGGCGTCGCGTTTTCCTTCTCCGCTTTGGCGCAAGTGCCCGTTGGACCGGGTGCCGTCAAGCTCGGCAAAGTGACCGTCGAAGCTCCGACCTCTCCGGAATACACCGTGACTGGCGGTCCGGTGAAGCGCTCGAAGAGCGAGAAGTGGCTCGAGTTCGAGGTGGAATTCGAGACGAAGCCGGAAGAGATCGATGAACTGACCTTTAAGTTCACCGCGCTTGTCGAGAAGAAGCTCCTGATCGGAGAGGTGACCTACGTCAACATCATAAAGGGCAAAAATCACTTCGCCGTGATGTATGTCTCGCCGAAGGGCATTGCGCGCCTGACGGGCGGCAAGGCGCTTACAGGTGCGGGGATTGACAATGTTTGGGTCGAAGTGCTTCACAATGGGCAAAGCCTTGACAAAGGGAGCTTCAAGCCCGGCGCGGCACCGAACGCCGCCCAGGTCACCGGTCTAATTTTGAAAAAGGACGATACGCCTTTCGCGCCGCTTTTTTTTGATCGTTACGAAGCAGTCAAGCCAACGCGCTAAGAGTCCGAGCCCCGACCCTTCATGGCTGCACCGAACCGCATTCTCAGTCTGGATTTAGGAACCCAGACTGTTACCATCGCCGAGTTTCAAATGGCGAAAGAAGGCGGCCTTGTGCTGATTAATCATCGCTCGACCGAACTGCTAGCTGATCCCGGTGCCGACGCCTCGCGCCTGGCGCAGGCCAAAATCGCCGCGAGCGAGATGGTGACAGCGATGGGCTGCAAAGGCGTGAATGTTGACTACGCCGTCTCTTCGCAAGCGGTCTTCACGCGATTCGTTAAGCTGCCTTCGGTCGGCGAAGAGCAGGTTGACCAGATTGTTACTTTCGAAGCTCAGCAGAACGTTCCTTTTCCGATCGATGAAGTCGTCTGGGACTATCAGTTGGTGGATAGCGGCACGACGGAGTTCGAAGTCGTGCTCGTTGCGATCAAGTCCGATCTCCTCGATGAAATCAACGTCGCGGTCGAAGATGCCGGGCTGAAGACCAACATCGTCGATGTGTCGCCGATGGCGCTCTACAACGCCTATCGCTACAACTACAGCGACCTCGATGGGTGCTCGCTGATCATCGACATCGGGGCTCGCACGACGAACCTCATTTTTATCGAGCCGAAGAAAGTCTTCAGTCGCAGCATTCCGATTGGCGGCACCAAGATCACCGAGGCGATCGCCAAGGATTTCAACGAGCCTTTCGGTGCGGCGGAAGAGCGCAAAAAGCGCGACGGTTTCGTCAGCCTCGGCGGTTCCTACGCTGACCCGGATGACCCCGAAGTTTCGCGCGTTTCGAAAATGATTCGTAACTCGATGACGCGGTTGCACGCGGAGATTTCGCGTTCGATCAGCTTCTATCGATCGCAGCAGCACGGCGCCCAGCCAGTGCGCGTGTTCCTTTGTGGCGGAAGCTCTGCGCTGCCGTACATGAGGGAGTTCTTCAACGAGAAGCTCCAGCTTCCCGTGGAGTTCTTCAACCCGCTGCGCAACGTCGCGGTCGGGGGCTCCCTCGACATCGAGGAGATCGGCAAGGAGGCTCACAACTTGGGCGAGGTCGTAGGTCTTGCGTTGCGGAATATCAGCAGCTGTCCGATGGAGTTGAACCTCCGCCCGGTCAGCGTGATCAATCGCCAGCGGCTCCAGCGGCAGCGCCCCTATTTAATTCTCGCGGCGCTCTGTCTCGTCCTTATCCTGGCGGGCTGGTGGCTGTATTTTGACCATGCGGCAACCGTGACGGCTGAAGTCGCCGCGAAGCTTCAGCAGCAAGTAGCGCCGCTCAAAGACATGGAGAACCGCATGGGTTCCGTGCGCTCCGAGATGAAGCGGCAGGAGGAGATGGTTTCTCCTCTGCTCAAGGCGGTGAATGACCGCGAATATTGGACCAAGATCATCGACGACATCAACTCCCGGCTCCCGGCGGAGTTCATCTGGGTCGTGAACTTCCGCACTAAAGAGGCCAAGCCCGGCTCTGCGCCGCCTCCGCCCCCCGGGCCCGGGGCCGGACTCAAAGGCGGCCCACCGAAAGCGCCGGCTCAAGTGCTTCAGTTGGAAGGCCTTTATTTGAGCAATCCGCGCGGTGCTGCGGTGGTCGATGACTTCATCACAAAGCTTGAGGAGTCCCCGCTCTACGAGGTTAGCAAGAACGAATTGACGCGCTCCGTTCCAAATGAGGCCGAGTGGGCTTTCGAATATTCGGTGCCGCTCATTTTGAAGAACGATAGCCAGCAACCGACCGTGGCGAAGACCGGGAATAGCCGCAAATGAACTGGATCAAAGAAAACAAGTTTGTGGCGGGAATGCTCGGAGTTGTGATCGTGGCAAGTGGAGTGTTCATCTTTCTGCTGCTGGGAGCGAAAACGTCTTACGAAGAGGCCACCACCAGCTTCGAGGATCAGGCTCGTGAGCTGGAAAGGTTGCAGAAGTTAGCCCCGTATCCGGATGCCAAGAATCTGAACGCCATGAAGGCGCAGCAGAAGGCGCAGCAGGACGAGATCAGTTCATTGCAAGCCAAGCTCGATGGGCAACAGCTTCCCGTCGAACCCCTTAGTGAGGTGCAATTTCAAGACCGTTTGAAAGAGACGGTTCTGAGGGTGATTGGCAAAGCTGCTTTGCCTGAGTCGCAGATGAAACTTCCAGAGAAGTTTTACATGGGATTCGATCCCTACCAAGGTGTCCCGCCGCGCCCGGAAGCCGCACCGTTGCTTGGGCGGGAGCTAAAAGCGATAGAATTCGTGGTGATGCTTTTGGTCGAGAACCATGTTAGCTCCCTCGAGAAGATCGAGCGCGATGCACTGCCTGAAGAGAGCGGGAAGGGAAAAGCACCCAATAAGGGTCCGAAGCCGATGATCGATCATCATAACCTTGAGATCACCTTCATCGCAGATCAAAACAGCTTCCGCTCGGTGTTAAACAAGATCGTCGCCTCAAAAACGCAATTCTTCATCCCAAGGCGCATCGAGATTAAGAACCAGTCGGATAAAGGTCCCGGCCGGGTCAATCCAGCGGAGGCGGCCGCGGCGGCTGCTGCTGCTGCCGCGGCCGCTGCGCCCTCGCCTGCTCCTGAGAACCCAGGGTCGTCAGGAGCGATGACTCCGGTTGCACCCGGTATCACGCCCGTTCTGGCTCCTGCCCCTCTGACATCCGCCGCCACAACTGCGCCTGGTGCTCCTGGGGTCGCCGGAGAGTCACGCAAATATCTTGTCGGCGAAGAGAAGCTCGAAGTGACGATCAAGCTCGAGATCGTGGACTTCGCGCCGCCGGTCACCAAGTAAGAGTATGGATTGGATTAAGAAACACTACGACCAATTCGCGCTGGCTCTCCTTAGCTTAGTGCTGCTCGGAGTTGCAGGATTCATCCTCTTTAAGTCGATTGGGTTTGCCGAGAATTTCAGCGCCATCCAATCACCACCGCCTCGGAACGATCGGATTCCCGATTTGGAGAAGGGTCCGTTGGAAGCGGCCAACCAGAGCCTGGAAAAACCGGCCCAATGGGAACCGGATAAGACGAACGGTTCGCTTTTCGTCTCTTGGAAATACATCGTCGACAACAACGGAGTTCTCAGTCGTCCCGGCGGTGGAATGCTCAATCCGCCAGTCCCGGACGAATGGCTGACGAAGTATGGTCTCGATCTGCTTTCGGCCACCGTTTTGCAAGACGATCCGGATGGAGATGGCTTCAGCAACCTCGATGAGTTTCTGGGTGCCGATCGTAGCGACAAGAATGGCGACGCCGACGCTACCAATCCCAAGGACAAAGCTTCGCATCCCCCTTACTACACCAAGCTCTTTCTCAAGCAGTATATCAAGGTGCCGTTCCGCTTGAAGTTCAACGGGGAGGACGGTGAGCGAAGCAAGCCTGAGTCGATGCAATTCCAAATCAATACTCTCGACCTTCGCCAGCCGACCGTCTTCTTGTCGATTGGCGACACCGTTCCAGGGACAAAATTCAAGATCGAGAAGTTCGAGGCCAAGAGCAAACTCAACGAGAGTATCGGTTCTCAAGAAGATGTCTCTGAACTTACCGTGTTGAATACCGAGACCGGCGATCACGTCGTGCTCATCAAAGGTCGGGAGACGAACTCTCCGGATTCATTCGCCCTCTTCACCTATTTGTGGCCGAAACCACCACGGGACATCCGAGTGAAGAAGTTTCAAGACTTTGTGTTGATCCCGGACACGCAGGAAAAATACAAACTCATTGACATCACTGAGACGGAAGCCCAAATAGCGCTCCCATCCGGCGAGAAATACACCGTGCCTTCGCTGCCGAAGTGATGGTGCAGCGAGCCGGAGCCTGAGTGCGCAGCAGTCTGCCGCACCAGCCGTCCTTTCCATGTTGTTCCGCTTTACCGATTGCCTTTTTAATCCCACCTCCATGACCAAGCCTCCCATTGTTTCTATAATCGCTTTCCTGATCGGAATCTTAGCTGTTAATCCGGCTTTCGCCGGAACGAACGAGGAGACTACTGTGGTCGTGACCACCAGCAGCGTGCAAAGTTCCGCCGAGCGCGAGGCACAACGGCGTTATGATCGGGCAGAGCGCATCGGCCGCGAGGCGATTGATGCTGGCGACAAGGCGCTCGACGAGAAGGATTACGAGACCGCTTTTGCACAATTCAAACTTGCCTGCGACAATATCCCAAACGCGCCGAAGACGCACCGCCTCTACAGCCGCGCGCTCGATGGCCTGTGCGAATCTGGGGTCAAGCTTGCTGAGCAGCGGATCGCCGAAGGGCGCTACGCTGACGCTGAAGGCACGTTGAAATTGATTCTCGACGAACGTTACGATCCGCGTTGCAAGGCGGCGGTGGTCTTGCTGGCTCATCTCGAAACACCTGGCTACATCAACAAGACGATCACTCCTAGGTTCCGGGGGAACGTCGAAGAGGTGAAGAAGTTGTTGCTCGAATCTGACGGGTACTATCAGACCGGACGCTACGATTTGGCCTTCAAGCGATGCGAGCAAGTGCTCGGAATCGATCCTTACAATATTGCCGCCCGAAAGATGGAGGAGAAAATCAACCTAGCTCGGGATAACTACGCGAATAGTGGTTACAACGAAGCGCGTTCACGGGCGATCTGGAAGACGACTCAAGGTTGGGTGAACCCGGTCCGCAAGTTCGGAGCGGAAAAGTCCGGTGTAGTCGTGCAGGAGCCGAGCGATACTGCAGGCACCGCAAAAATTCAGCAGAAGCTGAATTCCATTATCATCCCGAAGCTCGAGTTTCGTGATGCGACCATCCGTGAGGCCGTTGAGTTTCTGAAGTCGAAGAGTGCGCAGTTGGACGTTCGCGAGGCTGATCCGACTAAACGCGGCGTAAACATCGTCTTAAAGCTCGAGTCCGGTCCGAATCTAGGCGTAGCACCGGCCCCGGAGGCTCCAATTGGAGTTGCCGCCATCCCTGGCTTGGAGCCTATCCCGGGTGCCATCCCGGCGGCACCCGCACCGGGAGCAATCCTGCCGACTGTCAATCCCGGCGACGCCCGCATTACTCTCGCGCTGACCAATGTTCCCTTGGCGGAGGCATTAAAGTACGTCACCCAACTTGCTGGCCTGAAATACAAAGTGGAACCCTTTGCGGTTTCCATTGTGCCAATTGGCACGCCGACGGATGTACTAATCACTAAGGAGTACAAGGTTCGCCCTGGTTTCATCGGTACGAAACCTGCCGGCGGTGCTGGCGACGCACTCAACCCTGCGGCACCCGCAGATGCGACCAAAGGCACATCAGGCATTGCTGGCCGATTGGATGCGAAGGAGTTCCTTATCGCTCAGGGTGTCCCATTCGCGCAGGGAGCTTCGGCGACCTACCTCGCGAGCAGCAGCAAACTCGTCGTTCGAAACACCCAGGAAAACTTGGAACTCGTCGATGTCCTCATTGAAGCGGGTAACTCAGATTTGATCGCCGCGCAGGTGGAGATTGAGTCGAAGTTTGTGGAGATCACGCAACAGAATCTCAAGGAACTCAGTTTCGACTGGCTGTTGGGGCAGTTCAACATTGAGAAAGGTGGGCTCTTCGGCGGCGGTGGGACCACTGGCAATCAGTCTGGCGGGACCACAAGCGACTTTCCATTCATCGGCCCAGGCGGTACGCCGGTCGGGCAGAACGCGGTCACAGGTGGTAACCGCAGTGGCTCAACGGCCATCTCAGCGAGTGCCATCGACGCACTTCTTTTTGGAACCACCGGCGCCTCGAAATTGGCCCCCGCACTTTTCGGCCTCTCGGGCGTCTTCACGGATCCACAGTTTCAACTGGTCATCCGAGCACTAAATCAAAAGAAAGGCGTGGATCTTCTCTCTGCCCCGCGCGTGACAACCAAAAGCGGCCAACGCGCTGTGATCGAGATCATTCGTGAGTTCCGCTATCCGACTGAGTTCGACCCACCACAGATCCCGCAGAACTTTGGAAATAACGGAAATAATGGTGGAGGCGGTGGCCTCGGCACCGTCATCAGTGTGGCCCCGGCAAGTTTTCCAGTCACACCGACTACACCGACATCTTTCGAGACCCGCAATACCGGTGTGACGCTGGAAGTAGAGCCGGTCATCGGGCCGGATGGATACACGATTGATTTGAATCTAGTTCCCCAAGTTGTCGAATTCGAGGGCTTCATCAATTACGGAAGTCCAATTCAAACGACGGCGACCAACCCAATCACCGGCGTTTCCTCGACCAACATCATCACGCCAAACGTGATCAATCAGCCCATCTTCAGCACACGCAAGATTACCACGAGCGTCAGTATTTTTGACGGTTCTACCGTCGTGCTCGGCGGTCTGATGCGTGAAGACGTGCAGAAGGTCGAGGACAAGACCCCGCTCCTTGGTGACATCCCGTTGATTGGGCGCTTGTTCCGCTCCAGCGTCGATCAGCATCTCAAGCGCAACTTGGTGATCTTTGTCTCTGCGCGGCTCATCAATCCCGCCGGTGATCCCGTTCACTTGGAGGAGGAGAAGGAGGAGGAAGTTGAACTGCTCCCGATTCCCGAGATTCCTGCTCCGGAGTTGCCTCTGATGCCGAAGTGATCCCGGATGCCCGCGCTCGGTTTCACTGGTGGAATCGCCACCGGGAAGACGACGTTTGCGCGAGCCTTTTTGGCCCGGCTTCCGGCTGATTTCTTCGACGCCGATCTTTGCGCCCGTCGATTGCTGGAGAATGATTCTCCGGTGTTGAGGCAGGTTCAAAACCGCTTTGAAGAAGCGTTCGAATCCGGCTTACTCAACCGTGCCAAACTCGGTGCCGTTGTTTTTGCGGACCCCGAAAAGCGCGAGTTGCTGGACGCAATCCTTCACCCGCCGATCCGAGCGCAGTGGCTCGATCAAGTTCAACGGGTGCGCGAGAGCGCGGATTCCACACGCTGGTTTTGCGCAGACATTCCTTTGCTTTTCGAAACAAGCGCGGAATCTTACTTCGACCAAGTCGTCGTCGTCGCTTGCGCGCCGGAGACTCAACGAACGCGACTTGAACGTAATCGATCCATTGATCCGGTGCTTGCCGGGAAGATGATTGGTGCGCAGCTTGATCTGAGGGCGAAAATCTCCAAAGCAGACTATCTTATTTGGAACGACTCCACTTTGCCTGCGCTTGAAGGTCAAGTTGACCTCCTTTGCACTTGGCTGCGCCAACATTATGGCTGAATCTATCGACACTCCGACCAACTCTCTCGAAACGGAAGCAGCTCCTGCTCCTCTCGCCGAAGCGCCCGTGCCTGCTGAACTGTGGATTGACGAACTCAATTCCGAACCGCTGCACTTGCTCATCGACCGCGCGGAATCGCTGGGGCTCCGGATGAATTCCGATAAAACGCGACATCATATAGTCTTCGATCTGCTGCGGACTTATGCCTCTCGGGGCACGGCTCTTTTTGCCGACGGCGTGGTGGAGTTCAGTGGGCAGGGTGGCGCTTTCGTCCGCTGGCCGCGCTTCAACTTCCGCTCGCTGCCGCAAGATGTTTATGTCTCGCCGCAGCTCGAACGTCAGTTTTTTTTGCGGAATGGCAACCGCGTGACCGGCCGCCTCCGGGCGCCGCGAGATCGAGAGAAGTTTATGGCCCTTGACGAGATCCTCTCGATCGAAGGGATCCCCGCCGATCAATGGCAGGAGACGACGGAGTTCGAGAAACTCACTGCTTTGCATCCCACCGAGCGCATCGTGCTCGAAAACCTTTCCACGCATTCCGTCAGCACGCGCGCGCTCGATCTAATCGCGCCGCTCGGCCGCGGTCAGCGGGGGCTGATCGTCGCGCCTCCGCGGACAGGCAAGACGATTCTGCTGAAGGACATCGCTCGGTCGATCTTGGCCAATTCACCGGAGACATCGCTCATTCTTCTGCTGGTGGACGAGCGCCCCGAGGAAGTAACCGATTTCAAGAACTCACTCGAGAACTGCGAGATCTACAGCTCCACCTTTGACGAAAGCCCACAACGTCACACGCAGGTCGCGGAGATCGTGAGCGATCGCGCCAAACGGCTTGTCGAACTCAATCGTCACGTCGTCATCCTCCTTGACTCGATCACGCGCCTCTCGCGAGGCTACAATAATCTCATGGGCGGCAAGGGCCGGACGATGTCCGGCGGCGTGGACGCGAAGGCACTGGTCAAGCCGAAGAAGTTCTTTAGCGCGGCCCGCAATACCGAAGAGGGCGGCAGCTTGACGATCCTTGCCACGGCACTGATCGAGACGAACAGCCGGATGGATGATCTCATTTTCGAGGAATACAAGGGAACAGGTAACATGGAGATTCGCCTCGATCGGACACTGGCGGACAAGCGAGTTTTTCCTGCAATCAATATCCTTTCCTCGGCCACGCGGCGCGACGAGTTGCTGTATCACGAGAAGGAGTTTGACAAGATCAACGTCCTGCGGCGGCAGCTTGCGGCGCTCCCGCCGGTCGAGGCGACAGAGGTGCTGATTCACGCGTTGAAGGCTACGAATTCCAACGCGGAACTCCTGCTGGTCGGGCTCCGGGGTTAGCCGATGAGCGCACTGTCGGCCGCTTCGACTCCTCCTTTGATCAGCACCGCCGAGGGCTTGGCGAGGATCCTCCCGTTGCTCGGCGAGCACGCCCGCATCGCCATTGATACGGAAGCAGACAGTCTGCACTGCTACTACGAAAAGCTTTGCCTCATCCAAATCAGCGCCGGCGGGGAGGATCTACTGGTCGATCCGCTCGCGGGCTTTTCGCTGACGCCGCTCTTCGAGACGCTCGATGGGAAAGAGCTCATTTTTCACGGGGCCGACTACGATTTGCGGCTGCTGCGCCGCGTCGGCTACGGCGGGCCGGCTCGGATTTTCGATACGATGATCGCGGCGCGACTCTGCAGCATTCCGGAGTTCAGCCTGGCCGCGTTGATCGAGCGCTACTTTGGCGTGAAGCTCGCGAAGGCCTCACAGAAGGCCAACTGGGCGCTGCGACCGCTGCCGCCTGTGATGGCGGAGTATGCGGTGAAAGACACGCACTACTTGCACGAACTCGTGGACATATTCACCGCAGAACTACGACGCCTCGAGCGCTGGGAATGGTTCGAGCAATCGTGCGAGCGCGCGATCCGGCTCACTGCGACTTCGAAAGAACGCGACGCTGAGGAAGTCTGGCGCATCTCCGGCAGTGGACTGCTACGGGGTCGCACCGCGGCGATTCTGCGCGAGCTGTGGCGTTGGCGTGATGATGAGGCGCGCGCGCTCGACAAGCCGGCGTTTCACATTCTGCACAACGAGCAACTGATCAATGCCGCCTGCCGGATCGATCAAGGCGAGCCGGCGGAACCATACCACTTGCGAGGTTCACGCTTGCGCCGTTTTCAAGAGGCCGCTGCTCGTGCGATGATGATGTCGCCGAATGACTGGCCGATCTTCGTGCGCACGCACACGCCGCGACCAACCAAAGAAGAAGAGGCGCGTTTTCGCGCCCTGAAGGCCACACGCGACGCCGCGGCATCGACCCTAAATCTCGACCCCGCTTTAATCGCGCCGAAAGCCACGCTGGAGCAGATCGCCTCGGACGAGGCGGCCGGTGTGGAAAAACTGATGCCCTGGCAGCGGAGTCTGCTCGGGCTTTAGCGCGGAGCGCGTTTTAGGGCTGCGGCGCCGGAAGCTCGCCTTCGACCGGAGCGTTCTTCGGGACTGGCGTGGCTTTAGGTTTCACGCCCGACTTCCAAGTTCCTTCGCGAAGGGCTTCCGTGTACGGACCTTTGCCCTTGGCCGGAGCATAGAGTGACCGCCGGTTGGCCAAAGTATTGCAAGCAACAAACGAAAACGCAGCGACGAGAAGGAGGAGGGGAGCGGCAAATTTCACGAGCGGATCGGAGCAGATTGGAAATGCGGTGTCAATCAGACCGCAGCGCCGACGAGAGGCGCTCGACAATTGCGGTTGCCCTCCATTTTCGACCCGCTACGTTCCTCGCCCCTTTGCCATGATTATCGTTACTAAATCGAACGCCACCGACGAACAGGTGCAGCACATTGTTGACCGCATCCACGAGTGGGGCTTGAAGGCGGAAGTGAGCCGCGGCGCGATGCGAACGGTCATCGGCGTGATCGGGGCCGAGGATTTGGTGCGTGAAAAACCGATCGCTGCGATTCCCGGAGTCGAGTCGGTAACGCCCGTTTTGAAGCCTTACAAATTGGTCGCGCGTGAGTTCCGTGGCGGTAACGATTCGAAAGTGAAAATCGGGGACGTGACGGTCGGAAACGGCGAGGTCGTGATCATGTCGGGGCCTTGCTCCGTTGAGACGCGTGAGCAGATCACTTCGATTGCCGAGGCGATCAAAAAAGCCGGCGCGAAGGTGCTTCGCGGCGGCGCCTACAAACCACGCACTTCGCCCTACTCTTTTCAGGGTCTCGGGCCGGAAGGTCTGCGTTTGCTGGCGGAGGCGCGCGAAGCCACGGGACTGCCGATCATCACCGAGATCATGGATACGAAGGATCTCGATGTCGTGCAGCAGTATGCGGATTGCCTGCAAGTCGGCGCACGCAACATGCAGAACTTTTCGCTTCTGAAGGAAGTAGGCCGCAGCCGGCTGCCAGTCATGCTGAAGCGCGGCATGAGCGCTACGATCAAGGATCTGTTGATGAGTGCGGAATACATTCTCAGTGAAGGAAATTTTAACGTGATGCTCTGCGAGCGCGGCATCCGCACGTTTGAGACTTACACTCGCAACACGCTGGACTTAAATGCTGTGCCGGTCTTGAAAGCCGAGACCCACCTGCCCGTGGTCGTTGACCCGACGCACGGCATCGGGCTGCGGGAGCACGTCTTGCCGATGGCGCTCGCCGCGGTCGCCGCCGGTGCGGATGCGCTGATGGTGGAAGTGCACAACTCACCCGAGCTCGCGAAGAGCGATGGCGAGCAAGCGCTCTTGCCGGATGAGTTTGCCGACCTCGTGAAACGCGTCCGCAAAGTGGCGGAAGCGGTGGGACGCTCGGTCTAAACAGCGCGCGATGATTTCTTTCCCGCTCGATTTTTGCTTCAAGCTGCTGACCATTTCGCCGCAGGTCGCGGTGACCGATCCGAGTGGAGCGGAGGTCTGCTACGTGAAGCAAAAGGCCTTCAAGCTGCGAGAGTCCGTCACGGTCTTCCGCGATTCGAGCAAAACCGCCATCCTCGGCAAAATCGAGGCGGACCGCATCATCGACTGGTCGGCGCGTTACACCTTTTCTGACGCAGACGGACTGCCTTTCGGAGCGGTCAGCCGCCGCGGGGCGCGCTCGTTGTGGAGAGCGCATTACGAGATTTTTGATCGAGTAGAATCCAAAGAGGCCGCGATGACCCTTCAAGAGGAGAGCGTGATGACGCGATTCCTCGATGGATTCCTCTCCGAGATTCCGATCCTCGGCTTATTCACCGGTTATTTCTTCCACCCCAGCTACGCTGTCCGCACCACTGACGGAAAAATCGTGGCGCGTCTGAGGAAACGCTCCGCCTTTCTCGAGGGCCGATTCACGCTGGAAAAGCTCGCTGACCTCCCGCCCGAACAGGAGCTCGAAATCTTGTTGAGCTGCCTGATGATGCTCATCCTCGAGCGGCAGCGGGGCTGAGGCTAGGCCGCGTCGGCCGGGAGGTCCCGAAGTTCGATGCCGGGATTTAATTCCCCGAAATAGCGCTGCGTCCAACTGCTCGGAAAAAGCACGCCGGGCAGCCCTGCGCTGTCGTGGGCCAGGCGGCATCCAGTCGGGAATTTCAGCGCCTTCTCCTCGACGCCGGAGGGCAGCCATTTGAAGGCCTCCCACGAGGCGCTCTCCAGCCGCGACTCGCGCGCCGTATTCGCTTTCGAGCCGATATTGCACGACCTCGAATTGCAGCGGCCCGACTGCCGCGAGCAGCGGCATTTTTTGCACCGAATCCCGCAGTTCGAAAACCTGCATCACGCCTTCCTGCAGCAGTTGCTCGAGACCTTGGCGGAACTGTTTGAACTTCGCCGGATTCGGATTGTGCAGAAACGCGAAGCACTCCGGCGCGAAAGCGCGGAATCTCGTCGTAAGCGATCGTGCCGGTCTTCGGTGAGCGTGTCGCCGATGCCGAATTCCGCAGTGCCCGACCAGCCCGATGACATCGCCGGCATAGGCTTCGTCGACGGTCTCGCGTTCCTGCGCGAAAAGCTTGTGCGAGCTGGAAAGGCGCACCTTTTTGCCCGTGCGGGTGTGCGTGACCGTCATGTCGCGCTCGAATTTCCCGGAGCAGATGCGCACGAACGCGATGCGGTCGCGATGCCGCGGATCCATGTTCGCCTGGATCTTGAAAACGAAGCCGGAGAAAGCGGGCAGCGACGGCTCGATCGTGCGTTCGCCGGAACGGTGCGGCTGCGGCGGTAGCGGAGCGTTCGAGAAAGGCATCGAGCAGAAGCTGCACGCCGAAATTGTTCATCGCGCTGCCGAAAAAGACCGGCGTCAGCTCGCCGCGCAGGACCGCCTCCGCGTCGAATACTCGACGCCCGCGATTTCGAGCATTTCCAGCTCCTCCGACGGCTTGCAGGAAGTCGCCGTCATCGAGTCGCTCGCGCACAAATGGCTCGTCGATGCCGCCGACCTTCAACGGGCGCGCGATAGGCGCCGTGCGCGGTCCGCTCGAAAAGATGCACCTGCCGTTCGTCTGCCGATCGTAAACGCCGCTGAAAGCTCGGCGCCGGTGCCGAGCGGCCAGTTCACCGGAAACGCGCCGATGCCGAGCACGCTCTCCAGTTCATCGAGCAGCGCGAGCGGTTCGCGCGTCGGACGGTCGCACTTGTTCATGAACGTGAAAATCGGCACGCCACGGCGCCGGCAGACCTCGAAAAGTTTGCGCGTCTGCGCCTCGATGCCTTTGCCGGCGTCGATCACCATGACCACCGCATCGACGGCGGTGAGCACGCGGTAGGTGTCCTCGGAAAAATCCTTGTGACCGGGGGTGTCGAGCAGGTTGATCCGGTAGCCGTCGTAGTCGAATTGCAGCACCGTCGAGCTGACCGAGATGCCGCGTTTGCGCTCGAGTTCCATCCAGTCTGACGTCGTCGGCGCGCGCATTTTTGCGCGCCGTCACCGAGCCTGCGAGCTGCACGGCGCCGCCGTAAAGCAGCAGCTTTTCCGTCAGCGTCGTCTTGCCGGCGTCGGGGTGCGAAATGATGGCGAAGGTGCGCCGGCGACTGATTTCGTCGAGCATAAAAAAAGGGGCGTGACTGTCCGGCAAAGCGTTCCCCCGTGCAAGGCCTTGAAAACCGCACGAGACTAAGGCACCACATCTGCTAGTTTCAAAGCGCCCTTTCCCCAGACCAATGCCTTGCCTCAGCATCAAGCTACCAGAGAACAAAGGCGAGGTAACTCACGTCCTTGCCGGCGAGCGCATTACGATCGGTCGGCGTCCCGACAACACGATTCAAATCGTCGATCGCACCGTCTCCGGGCACCACGCGGAACTGATCGCTACGAATGGACATTACCGGCTCCACGATCTCGGCTCGACCAATCTGACGTGCGTCGATGGCCAGCCGGTCACCGATTACCACCTGCACCTCGGCTGCAAAGTTTCCTTCGGCACGGTGGAGTGCCTCTATAGCCCGGACGTCATCGAACCCGTGGAGGGCAAGCCTTCGGAGATGGTGCCGACCCGCGCAGAGCTCGAATTTTTGCGGCGGGAAAATCTCGATCTCCAAGCGAAGCTCGCGACCCAGCAGAAGCAGATCGACATCCTGAGCAGCGCGCGGTTGATGACCAAGGAGACGGCGCAACTCGGCGTCGCACCCGACGCACATCGTCGCATCTCGGAGGAGCGGGATGCGCTGAAGGTAGAGAACGGACAGCTCAAACGTGACGTCGAAAGTCTGAAGGCCGATCTCATCGCCGGCACGCGCGATCGCGATGCGACGCGCCAGGCGTGGATCACGGTGAAGGCGGAGCTGGCTGCAGCGAACGCTGAGTTGACGGCTCTGCGCGGGGGAGCGTCGCCAAATGAGGGCGCTGAGGGCGCCGGGCCTCGCGCTGTCACCGCGCCGATTTCGCCGGATGCGCATCGCTCTCTGGCCTCCGTCCTCACCAAGGCGCCGGCCCTTCTCGATTCGCTGCGTGAGGCTCTTCAAAAGCTGAGTGATGATCCGGCGAACGCCGCTGAGCGCGACGCTTTCCTGGTCGCGTCAGGCGCCTTGCACGAATGCACCAACTCGATCAAAGGGCACCCGGTGCAGCATCTCGCGTCGTCTATCGATTCCCTGATTCGCGAGATCGCTCCAGCGGATGGGCCGCTCGAAGCGAGCGCCGTGCGGACGTTGAGCCAAGCGGTGGAACTGACGCGCACGCTGCTCGATCCGAAGCATCTCAAGCGCGTCAAAGACCTCACACCGCCTCGCGCACTCGTCATCGACGACGATCAGGGATTGCTCGCGACCGTTTCCGCGGCGCTCGATTTTGGTGACATTACCGCGCGCGGCAGCGCGCAGCCGGGTGAAGCTCTGGCCCTTCTTCGCGAAGAACATTTTGATCTCGTTCTGCTTGATATCGGCCTGCCGGGAATCAGCGGCATCGATGTGAGCGCGCGCATTCGCGAGATCGACCGCTGCCAGAAAATGCCGATCGTTTTCCTGACCGTCTCCGACGACATCGATCACCGCGCGCAGTCGAGTCTGAACGGCGGCAACGATTTTCTCGGCAAGCCTTTCAACATTGTCGAGCTGACGTTGAAAGTGCGGACGTGGATTTATCGCAGTCAATTTGGCCTGACCTGAGCCAGCCGTCCGGCTGGATTTTCAGCGCGCGCCGAAGCCGAAAATCACCACCGGAATCGTCCGGAGAAGAATCGCGAAATCGAGCCAGATCGACCAGCGGTCGATGTATTCCAAATCCAGCTTCACCCATTCGTTGAAGTTTTTGACCTTGTTGCGGCCGGTGACCTGCCACAGACACGTCGAGCCCCGGCTTCATGCTCAGCCGCCGCCGCTGCGCCGTCGTCTCGAACTTCTCGACCTCGTAAATCGGCAGCGGGCGAGGACCGACGAGGCTCATTTCGCCGTGGAGCACGTTCAGAAGTTGCGGCAGTTCGTCGAGGCTCGTCGTGCGCAGAAACATACCGAGCTCGGCGTGACCGCGGATCATTATCGATCTTGAAAACAGGTCCGCTCATCTGATTGAAGGCGGCGAGTTCCGCCTGCCGCATCGCCGCATCCGTGTGCATCGAGCGGAATTTATACATCGTGAAAGGGCGTCCATTTTTGCCGCCGCGCGCTTGCTTGAAAAAGATCGGTCCCGGCGAGGTGAGACGGATAGCAATGGCAATCAGGGCAAAGAGCGGTGCCGCGAGAATCAAGCCGACAGACGCACCCGTGCGATCGATGGCGCCCTTCACCATGAGCGCCCACGAAAGATCCGGGGTGGTCCGAAAGACCAGCATCGGCCGCGCGCCGAAGACATCGAAGGCCGGACGCGCGATCGAGGTGCGGATGAAATCGGCGACGAGCCAAGCCTCCACGCCTTCGATCTCGCACGCGGCGATTGCCTCCTGGAGATTGTTGAGATGGCTGTGGCTGCCCGCGAAGATCACGCGGCTGACCGAGTGGCGGTGAAGCGCCTCCACAAATTCGGAGGTCGGTTGCTTTTCAATGTCGAACTCCTCGACGACTTCCAACTCCATGATCTGCTCCGGGGTGAAAGTGTGCCGAAGCTGATGCGTGTCGGCTTTGGTCCCGGCGAGGATGATTGGCTCGCGGAGCGCCTCGGTCCTGGCACGTTTGCGCAACCGCTGGATGACCACACGCTCGCGTAGCAGGAGAAGTCCCGGCGCGAGTAGCAGAAAGAGCGGCATGACGGCGCGACTCGGCACTTCGAGCCGTAGAAAATACGACGTGGCCGCAATGACCAACCCGAGCCAAAAGGCGGCGCGCGCAAGTTGGCCGAGCGACTTCGCCAGCGTTTTCTGCATCGGGTGGGTGTAGAAACCTTGGAACTCCAGGATGATCGGGCCGAACGGCATGATCACGAAAAGCAGCCACTGGAACTCCTTGAACGGCCCAATCGGCTTGTCGAAAATCGGCCAGTCCGCGCCGAAGTAACGCAGGGTGTGCGCGCCCCAGAACGCGATGACCAGCAGGATGCCATCGACGATCTGCTGGAATTGGAGATTCAGTTCTTGTTTTCGGCCGAGCATCGGTGTTTCTGCCGCGGGGGAGCGCGAAAAGATACGTGCTGAAACCAAAAATGCCTGCGAGCAAAATCACCACCAAAGCTCAAAAAGCGCAGGTCGTAGGGACCGTTCATTCGCCGAAGTCGCTGCAACGCGCACTCCGCTTGGCACCGGGCAGCATCGATTTTCTTGAGCTGCGAGTGGACCATTTTGCAAATGATCCGCGACCACTTTTGCAGGCAATTCCGCGGCTAAAGTTCCCGGTCATCGTCACGACGCGGCATCCGGCGGAAGGTGGCGCCAACGGTCTTTCGCTCAGCCGGAGACGCGCGCTGATCATGGAGTTCCTGCCATTTGCGGCGGCAATCGACGTTGAATTGCGCACTGCTCCCCATGTCAAAACCATCCTCGCGATGGCCCGCGGACATCGAATCAAAGTCATCCTTTCCAGCCACCACTTCCGCACGATGCCGGGCCCGAAGGCGCTCGACGCCTTAATCCGCAGCGCTGCCATGTGGCAACCGGATGTTTTTAAAATCGCCGCGCTGACATCCAGCGCTGCGGATTTGGGCCGTTTGATTTCACTCTTCACGCGCCCCGCCAGCGTGCCACTGAGCGTGATGGGAATGGGTGAGTTCGGAAAAATTTCGCGTCTTGTCCTCGCGCGGTTGGGTTCCGTTCTGAACTACGGATACCTCGACCAACCAAACGCCAGCGGTCAGTGGGAAGCGACCGCGCTGCAGAAACGCCTCGCAGAAATTTCGGATGACGAGCCGTCAGCCGAGCCGATCAAGCCGTCTTTGCCAACGCTGCCTGCGAAAGCACGCGCATGAGAGCGGTGTAAATCTCGCTCGGGCCCATGCCCTTGCTCACGTAACCATTGGCGCCGTGTTTGCGCGCTGTCTGCATTGCCTCTTCATCGTAGCCGAGGCCGGTGAACATCACGATCGGCAGGTCCGCGTATTTCGCCCGAATGATTTTCACGAGCGCGAGGCCGTCGATTTTCGGCATCCCGATATCGAGAATGATCGCCTCACAAGGATTCAGGTCGAGCCACGACTCGACTTTCGAACTATCGGTGAGCGACGAAGCGACGTGACCCTTGCTCCCGAAGGAAAGTCGTCAGGAAACGATTGAGGAGTCGATTGTCGTCAACAACGAGGAAGTTCATGGATAAGCGGGTTAAAATGGTGGCGGCATGGCTAATTTAGCAGCAGCCGTGCCATTGCACTGCTCATGCAGGTTCAGAAGAGGGTGTAGATGAACGGTGCGGCCGAGGTAGTGCCAAGGATGAGGAGCGCCGCAAACAGTCCGAGAATCACGATGATGGGCACCATCCAGTATTTTTTGTTGTGCCGCAGCATCTCGAAGACTTCGCGTCCGAGACTGACCGGCTTTTGATCGCCGGCTTGTTGGAATGTTTTGGGTTTGTGAGGATCGCTCATGTCTGGAGTTGAAGGGCTAGAATTGCCGAAAATAACGCTCGGAATCGACTGACTTTTCCGCATCGCGCCAGTAGCTCGCGCCGCTGCGGTTTGGCCGCTTTTGCAGCGGGTCGCGCCCCGAGACGCGCATGACCAGCCCGATGGGCGTGATCACAAGATAGTAAAAAATCGCGATCAGCAGATTGCTCATCACGATGCCACAGCAGCACGCGATGAAAAACCAGACGCGGTAGAATGGCGTTGCGATGGCAGGGAAAAGCCAGAGGGCGATGCCGAGCAAAATCCCGTAAGTCAGGACGTCCGAGATGAGCGGCTTGGGCGCGATGAGATGCATCCATGCCGCCAAGCGAAACGCGATTTTCAACACCGCGAATCCGATCGCCATCGTCCGCGCGAAGCTGCGCCGCTCAGCCAGGTCCGGGCTCCAATTCGTGTCGGTGAAGGGGTTGATCATGAGGCTCAGTCGAGGTGAAAACTGCCGACGTATTTGGCCTTCTCGCTGGCGGAGAGCTGCGGCTGCTCGGATTTGTAGAGGAGACAATTTTCCAGCACGAGCACGTCCATGTCGCTCGCCATGAAGCAGCGATACGCATCCTGCGGCGTGCAGACGATGGGTTCGCCGCGGATGTTGAAGCTGGTGTTGATGATGACGCCGCAGCCGGTCTGGCGCTTGAACTCGCGGATCAGCCGGTAGTAGCGGCCATTGCGGCGCTTCATCGACGGTTTGGATGCGCGCGGACATATCGACGTGCGTGATCGCGGGAACGGTGGAGCGCGGGACGTTCACGCGCTTGCGCAGGTCGGGGTCGCGCATATGCCGCGCGTTGCTCGTCGGTGAGCGGGAGGCGCTTCGCTCGCGCACAGGCGCGACGAGGAGCATGTAGGGCGACTCGCAGTCGAGATCGAAATACTCGCGCGCATCCTCGACGAGCACACTCGGCGCGAAGGGGCGGAACGACTCGCGATATTTGATGCGCAGATTCATCTGCGCCTGCATCGCCGGGCTGCGCGCATCGCCGATGATGCTCCGGGCGCCGAGCGCGCGCGGGCCGAATTCCATGCGGTCCTGAAACCAGCCGACGACCTTGCCCTCGCAGCATCGCGGCGACGGTTTTCGCGCAGCAGCTCGGCCTCGTCGGCGATGATAGTGGTGCGCGGATCTTCTCGGCCATCGAGAAAGGCGCGGATCTCGTCGTTGGAAAATCGCGGGCCGAGCAGCGCGCCTTTCAGCGAGTCGTGCGGCGCTCGCGTTGCGCTGGATGCTCGAGGAGCTGATACTGCACGAAGAGCGCGGCGCCGAGCGCGCCGCCGGCGTCGCCCGCGGCGGGCGGAATCCAGATGTCGTCGAAGATGCTTCTCGCGGAGGAGGACGCCGTTGGCGACGCAGTTCAGCGCGACGCCGCCGGCGAGGCAGAGATTCCGCGAGCCGGTGAGCTGCGCGGGCGTGGCGCGCCATGCGGAGGACGATCTCCTCGGTCACGTTCTGGATCGAGGCGGCGAGGTCCATCTCGCGCTGCGTGATCGTCGTTTCGGCGCGGCGGGGCGGGCCGCCGAAGAGCGCGTCGAACTTGGCGCCGGTCATGGTGAGGCCCTGCGCGTAGTTGAAGTAGCTCATGTCCATCGCGAAGGAGCCGTCGTCCTTGAGGTCGATGAGCTTCTCGCGAATGACGTCGGCGTACCTCGGCTCGCCGTAGGGCGCGAGGCCCATGAGCTTGTATTCGCCGCTGTTGACCTTGAAGCCGCAGAAGTAGGTGACCGCCGAGTAGAGCAGCCCGAGCGAGTGCGGGAACTCGAGCGTCTTGAGCAGCTCGATTTTGTTGCCGCGCCGATGGCCGATGGTCGCCGTGTCCCACTCGCCCACGCCGTCCATGGTGAGGATCGCGGCCTCGTCGAAACGGCGAGGGATAGAACGCGCTCGCGGCGTGCGCTTCGTGATGCCCGGTGAAGACGATGCGCTTCCGATAGCGACCGCCGAGCGCGTTCGCGGATCTCGCGCGGCAGGTGCAGCTTGGTCTTCAGCCAAAGCGGCATCGCCATCATGAAGGACCGCAGACCCGGCCGGCGCGTAGGCGAGGTAGGTTTCGAGCAGACGGTCGAACTTGAGCAGCGGCTTGTCGTAGAAGACGACGTAGTCGAGTTGCTCCGGCGTGATCCCCGCTTCGCGCAGGCAGTATTCGACGGCGTTCGCGGGAAAGGCGTGGTCGTGCTTGATGCGCGTGAAGCGCTCTTCCTGCGCGGCGGCGACGATCTCGCCATCGACGACGAGTGCGGCGGCGCTGTCGTGGTAAAAGGCGGAGAGGCCGAGGATGCGGGTGCTCAAAATTGGAAGTAAACGAAGGGTCGAGCCTGCTGTTGCGGGCCGGTGAGAGCGAGCGCTAGAAAGGCGACGGCAAAGGCGTAATACGCGCCCCAGCGCAGCCATCGCGGTTGAGTGGCGAGGATGTCCCAAACCGGGCGCGTGCGGCCGATCAATTCCGCAGCGAAGAGCGCGCAGACGAGAGCAAGTGCCACGAGAAACTCGAAGGCGCTGAGACCGGGATGTAGCGTGGCAACGGGCGCGGTGAAGTCGGCAACAATGCGGTGAAGGATGAGAAATGCGTCACCGAGATTCGCCGCTCGAAAGAAAACCCACGTGAGGGCGAGGAGATTGAAGACGCAGAAAATGCGCATCGCGGCGGCAGGCGCGAAAGATGAAGCGGAGATGCGGCCTTTTTGAAACAGAAGCTGCGCGCCGACGAGGAATCCGTGAAGCAGACCCCAAACAACGAAAGTCCAGTTTGCCCCATGCCAGATGCCGCTGAGGAAAAAGACGATCATCAGATTTACGCAACGGCGGGCGAGCGGCACGCGACTGCCGCCGAGCGGGATGAAAACGTAATCGCGAAACCAAGTGGACAGCGAAATGTGCCAGCGGCGCCAGAATTCGCCGACTGATTGCGCGAAGTAAGGACGCCAAAAATTCAGCATGAGATCGATGCCGAGAATGCGCGCGGTGCCCCGGGCGATGTCGGAGTAGCCGGAAAAGTCGCAGTAGATTTGAACCGAAAACGCGTAGGTCGCGATGAGGAGTTGCGCCCCGGAATACTGTGCTGGAGCGGCATAGACGGCATCGACGAGAATCGCGAGGCGGTCCGCGATGACGACTTTTTTGAAGAGGCCGGAGGCGATGAGCTTGAGGCCTTCAAAGCACCGGGCGAGGTCGAAGCGGACGAGCCGGATGTTGTGAAACTGGGCGAGGAGGTTTTGCGGACGTTCGATCGGCCCGGCGACGAGCTGAGGAAAAAAAAGCACGTAGACCGCGAAATGAAGCAGCGAGCGCTCGGGCGGCACGCGCCGCCAATACACTTCGAGCGTGTAGCTCATGGATTGGAACGTGTGGAAGGAGAGGCCGATCGGCAAAAGGATTGCGAGGTGCGGCAATGGCGCGGGCTGGCCGAAATGTGCCCAAAGGCCGGTGAGGTTTTCCTGGAAGAAGTTGAAGTATTTAAAGAAGCCAAGGAGCGAAAGATTAGCCGTGAGGCTTGCCGCGAGGATGACGCGGCGGCGGCGCCCCTCAGCGTTTTCCAAGAGGAGGCCGGAGACGAAATCGATGAGGATGACCGCGAAGAGAATGAGGATGTACGCGGGGACGAACGCCATGTAGAAGCCGCAGCTCGCGACGAGCAGGAGCGGCATTCGCGCGCGGACCGGGAGGAGAAAAAAGAGGAGCGCGACGAGCGGGAAAAAGACCGCGAACTCGAGAGAGTTGAAGAGCATTCAGCGGGGGATTTTCAACGACTCCGGGAGCGCGCTTTGAGCACTCGGCTCGCGTCGCATTTCCCGCTCAGCGTCTCGACGTCTCGGCGGTTCAATTTTTCGGCGCCGGGAGGTGAAGCGGGTTCTCGTGGATGAGGTGAGTCACAAAAAGGTCGGCCATGAGAGCGTGTCCGGCGGCGTTGGGGTGCGGGTCGTCGGCTTGAATCCAGAGCGCAGTCACATCGTCGCCGAACGATTTTTGGAAGGCGGGAAAAGTGTTGGAGGTCGGGATGCCGAGCGCGGTGAAGGTGGTTTCCATTTTCGCGTAGAGAGCGGCGAATGGGGAGTCGGGCGCGAGGTCGTGAATGTCGGGGATGATCTGAATTTCAAAGGGAACGCCTGCCGCTTGGCAGGTGTCACGCATGGCGGCGATGTGCTCGCGCGTGATTTTCCACGCGTCGGAATCGTCAGCGTAGAGGCGGTTGTAGAAGGTAAAGAGGTCGGTTTTCTGCTGGCGAAACTGCAACTGGCCGAACCGGTCGTAGCTGAAGGCGGCGAGCAGCGAGTGCTTGAGCAACGCACTGTCGCGGCCCATGGAGCGCGGCTGCACGTCGCTGATAAAGTAGTGCAGGAGAACGAGGTCAGGACGAACGCGGGGGAACTGGTCAAGGAAAAGCTGGTGTTGAAAAACGGTGTTGTAGTTGCCGATGCCGGCGTTCTGGATTTCGAAGTGCACGCCGGGACCAAAAGGCTTTTCGGTGTTGAGACGGCGCTCGGAGATGGCAGTAAAAACCGATTCGGCGGGGACGCCCCAGCCCATCGTGATCGAGCTGCCGAGGACGAGGATGCGCTCGGTCCCGGAGGGCTTCGGCGTGGCGAGTTCGGAAGCGCGGTTGCCAAGGGAGTTGAGGGCGATTTTCACGCCCATGAGCTGCGCGCTGCTGTCGGGGCGGTGGACGTGGCTGACGAGCCCGCGTGGGTCGCGCATTTTCAGCGCCTTTGCATATTTCACCATCTCGATGTTGTAGATGAGTTTGCGCGCGGTGATGAGGCGCAGCGCGATTTCCCCGAGCGCGAGGGTGAGGACGGTGGCGGCGAGAATGAAGGAGCAGCCGAGGATCAGCTCGCGTTTGCGGGTCATGCAGAGTGGTCGGGATGAGTCAGCGCCGCGACCCGGAAAGTTGCCAACGAGCGGGGGCGCGGGGCACGCCGGGGTGGCGGGGTTCGGGAGTTTGCACTTACGATTTGCGCGCGAAAGTGAATTCTGCGCGCGTGAAATTTTCCCTCATGGCCAGGCTGCTCGTGCTGCTCCTCGCGGTGGTTTTCTGCCTCGCATTTTTGGAGACCGCCGTGCGCCTGATGAGTTCGCGCGATGCAGACGGAAACGCATGGGTGCGCTCGACGCACCTGAAGCCGTACCGGGTGCCCGTCGAAGCGGTGAAAACGGTGCTGGAAAGCTACGCGGCGAGTGGAGCCTCGGCGTTGATGTACGATGCCGACCTCGGATGGACGCAGCGTCCGGGGGTCAGTCATCACAACGCGTTGGGCTTCATTACGACGAGTGAGGAGGTGGCCAAAGCGCCGACGGCCGGGAGATTGCGCATCGCCTTGTTCGGTGGTTCTTTCACGCAGGGCAATTTCGAGAGCGGTTGGTGGCGCGTGCTCGAGACCAAGCTGCGCGCGGAGGGCTTGGATGTGGAGGTGCTCAATTTTGGCGTTGCCGGATTCGGCATGGATCAGGCGTGGCTCCGCTGGCGACTCGTGGGAGCGGAATATCACCCGGATATCGTCGTGTTTGGTTTCTGTGCGGCGAATGCCCGCGATAACGTCAACCTCTTTCGCGCTCTACAAAACGCGGACAGTGGCATCCCATTTTCGAAGCCGCGCTTCGTTCTCAATGGCGGAAGGCTGACCCTGATCAATTCACCGACACCGCTGCCCGCGGCCTTGCCAGGGATTTTAGCGCACCTTCCCCAGTGGCCTCTGATCGGCCACGAATTCTTTTTTCGCCCGGGAGATTTCCGAATGACAGCCCTTCGGCGGAGTCGTCTCTTCTCACTGGCGGAGGCAAAGCTGGAAAACGTGAGAGAGCGGGGCGGCGACGCGGAGATTTACGCTCCAGAAGGTGAGCCGATGCAGCTTGCGCGCGCGATTGTGAATGAGTTTGGTCGGGAAGTGGAGGGCTCAGGGAGTCAGTTTTGTCTCGTGAATCTGCCGAGTGCGTCCGACCTCTCAGCCTTCCAGACGACTGGACGGTTTCCTTTCGACGGATTGTATCGCGAGCTTCAGCGTGATCACTGGGTGGTTTCCACTGAGCAGAAGTTGCTTCAAATCGCCGGCCAGCGCCCGGTGCGAGACTTTTTCCGCGACGGGCATTTTCTTCCAGAATTCAATGAGGCCATCGGCGATACGCTCGCGCAGGAGATTCGAAGGAAGGTAAAGCGCTGAGCGCTCAGCTCACTTGCTCCATCGGTGAGCATCGCGATTGCCGAGAAAATGGGCGAGTCCACGCAGGATCGAGAGATTCAGGAACACAAAGCTGGCTGGGAGTGTGAAGCAGCGAGCGCGCAAGCTCGGCCAGCCGAGGCCGATGAGCGCGAAGGCATAAAATGCGCACTGGCCAAGAAAGAGGAGGCGATACCACCGTCCCGGGAGCAGCGCGGCATTTGCAAAAAAGGCGACGGCGAGGAGAAGCGGCGCGCAGAGGCGCAGGTATTTGTGGGAGATGAGTTGCCACCAGAGGCGGTGATGTGCCGGGAGGAGCCATCGAGGGTAGCGGAAAAGCATTTGAAAATTGCCCGCCAGCGTGCGGCGTTTTCGAAGACGCTCCGCCGCAGGTCCGAGCGGCTGTGGGTCGATTGGCGACTGCCTCGGGATCGTGGATCACTCGCCATCCGCGGGCGGCAATTTCCATCGGGATCACCACGTCGTCCAAAATCGTATCGCTTGGAAGAGGCGCGAATGCTTCGCGGCGGATGGCGTAAACCGCACCCGTGCAGCCGATGCACGAATCCCACCGGGACTCGGCGGCGCGAAGTGACTTCTCCATGCGCCAATAGGTATCCACGCCGGTGGCAATGCCGCTTCTCGAGGCGGCGATCTCAAGCGAACCGCTCACCGCGCCGACGGACGGATCGGCGAAATGAGCCGCGAGACGCGTGATGGTATCGGCAGCAAAACTTTGGCGAGTGTCGGAAAAGACGATCAGCTCTGCGGATGCGCGCTGAACTCCTGCGTTGATGCCATCCGCCTTCCCGCTCCGCTCTGGCAACGCGAGGATCTCCACCCGGGGATCGTTCACGCTTCCCGCTTCTTCAACGGTCCGATCTGTCGATCCGTCGGAAACGAGGACGACACGCAGTTTCTCGGGTTGGTAATCCGAAGCCAACAAGTTGCGAAGGCGTTCCGCGACCCGATCGCACTCGTTGTGGGCGACGACGACAGCACAAACTTCGGCGGCAGGCCTGTCGTCTTGGGCCCGCTCCGGAGCGGCGCGGAGTCGCGCGAGATATTCCATCAACAACCGATAGCCGAAAAAAGTGTATGCGATGGTAATCGCGCTCACCCAGAAGATGACTGCCGCAAACTCCCTCACATCCGGTGGAGGATGGTGCCCCAGAAGCGAATGGCTGCGTAGGTCATCCCGGCGGTGAGCAGGAGATCCAGCCAGCCGATTCGATTCCACGACATCGAGCCCGTATTGGTGGCATCAGGCTCCGCCGTGCTGCCTGAAACTCCGGCTCCAGCGCCGGCACCGGCTCCAGCGTCATCAATGCTGGAGCACCGGTTTTGACGAGCATGCCTGCAAATTTCGGCTCTGGCAAAAACTGTCCGCGCCAGGCGGGCCAAGTGATCGGGGCTTCCACTGTCTCGACGGCGAGTTCGGGTTTCCAAGTGCCGCTGAGGTGGCGATGAAAGGCGGCGATGGCCGCCGAGAACATGAAATACGAAGGCCGATACCCGAAATCGATCATCCACGAGGAACTCATGTATGAAACGACCAGCACAAAAAGACAGCGTCGGATGCGCTCGTCGTTAACGTTGGTGGTCTTCGCGGTGACGAGGGTGCGCAGGTTGCAAAAGAGGACGCCGAAAAAGAGGAAAAGGCCGGTTTTGCCGAGTTCCGCACCGGTTTGGACGTAGGATGAATGGGCGGCTTTTTTGTAACGCTTTGCAGCGTAAAAATCATTCAGCCACTCTCCGTAGCCGACGCCAAAAGTGTGGGTCTCGAGCCGCGAAAGCCCGTGCTCAAAGGCCGCGACGCGGCCTTGGATCGCAGCGTCTCCCCTGGATTTGTCGAGTTCCGTCATCCGCGGAAGTTTCCACAGCACGGCTCCTCCGAAAAGAATGGCTGCCGCGATGATAATCGCTTGCACCGCTTTCGGACGGCCAAAGGTCTGCGTGGCCAGAAGCGTCACACCGCAGCAGAGAAAGGCGCCTTTCGAGAGTGTGAGGTAAATGCACCAGAGGGGGATGAGGATCAGCGCGACACCGACCACTTTCAAAAAAATCGGCCGCTTCCAGACAAAGAGGAAGTAGAGCATCGGGATGGCCGGCACGACGTTGTGCCCGAGCGCGTTTGGGTTTTTGAAGATCGAAAGGTTGATCGTCAGCCGTCCCTGCATGCGCCCGTGGGTGATGTCGAAGCTTTGCAGCGGGTCAAACCCGTACTCGCTCGCGATGGCCAGCGCGGCGAGCGCGACGATGAGCACAGCCCACCATCCGACGAACTTGCGGATGCGTGGCGCGCTGACGAGCGTCTGCACGATCACCAGATAGAACACGGCAAGTGGCAGCACCTCTTTGAACGTCTCCCAGCGGCTCGACGACGTGAGGACGATCCAGCTGAAAAATGCGAGCATCGCCCAGTCGTGCGGCGTCTTCAGCAGGTCGGCGAGACGCACGCTTCGCTCGCGGAAAAAGAGCGTGATCACCGACATGAACATCACCAATTGCACGAAGTGCAGCGTGGAAAAAAGCGCCCCCCATTCCTGTGGTCGGATGTAATACATCACGAGGAAGAGGATGATTGAAACGAAGTCCATTTTAGGGGGAACGAAGGCGCAGCGAGCTCGCGGTAGAGACGCTCGTAAGCGTCGAGCATTGAGGAAAGGGAGAAGTGCTCTGCCACTTTCTGGCGCGCGGCGCGGCCAAATCTAGCGAGGCGCGGGGGCTCGGCAAGCAACGCGGAAAGTTGCTCCGCCATCTCGCGCGGCGTGCTCATTTCAGCGATCATCCCATCCGCTCCACTGGTGACGATTTGCTCATGTCCGCAGCCGCGATGCGCGAGCACCGGCACGCCGCAGGCCATCGCCTCGAGCGCGGCATTCGAGAGGCCTTCGTTCGAAGAGGGCATCGCGAGCAAATCCAGCGCCTGATAAAAGGGCGCGGGTTCGAGTTGAAAACCGGTGAGGTGGATGCGCGCAGCATGCGGACTCTGCGGGCGCGCTCCCGGACAGCGGATTCCCGCGGTCCGCCGCCGCCGATTACGAGAAGGTGAGTGGACGGAAAACGTGAGGCGAGGTGATTGAAGGCTTCAAGCAGAAGCTCGTGGCCTTTAAGCGGGCCAAATCGGCCGGAGATGCCGATGAGCACAGCATCGGTGGGCAGCCCGAGCTTTGCGCAGCCGACATCCTGTCGGTCGGAGCGAAGCGTATGCAATCCACACCGTTCGGAATGGTCGAGATTTTCTCTGTAGGAAAATGCAACTCCAGCAGTTGGTCGCGGATGCCATCGGAAACGGCGTGCACCCGCCTGCAGGCGCGATACAGGACGCGCCGCTGGCGCAGCCGTCGCGACGCCAATTCCTCCACCGTGAGCTGGCTATGCTCGCCGTGCAGCAATGGCAGCGCGTCCCAAAGAACGTCGCGAGGGCACCGTAGATGAGCGGACCCAAGTTGTGGGTGTGGACGACCTGAGGGCGCACTCGCGAGATTCGGCGCGCCAGATTCAATGTAGCTTTTGCAGAAAAACGGCGACCTTTGCCGAGAATCTCGAGCTGCATCGGCGCGGGCAGCTTTTCAGCGAAGGCACCACGCCGCTCCAGGCAAGCGAAGTGCATGGAGATGCCGCGGTGCTGAAGGCCGTGCGTCAAGTTCACGAGGCCGTTTTCCATCCCACCGGGCTCGAGGGAATGAACGACATGCAGCACTTTCAGAGCGGCGAAAGATTTCGCAGAAACCGGCATGGGCGGGGAGTGACCCTATTCCGCTGCGGCGGTAGAAGGTGCCGTGAGGAGAAATTTTGCGAGGGCGCGGAGCCGGAAAAGCGGCGGCTCATGAATGCGCTGTGGCATGACAAACACCGGGCAGAGAACGAGCGACTCGAGCAGGAAAATGATCGCATCGACGCGCCGTCCTTCGTCGAAGTGGGTCCAGGCAATTTGAAAATAATGGACCGACCACGCGCGGAGCCAGAACGGCGCGTTCCACCGAGAGACGGCACCCGCGCGATACGCTTTGCGCAGGACGGTGCGGGAGTTGTTTTTCATTCGGGTCGCGTTCTTGCTCATGTTTCCCGGATGCCGGCGGACAAGCGCAAGCGCTCGCCGAGGAAAAAGAAGCGGTGCTGCATGGCGAGCCGAATCCACATGTCTCGATCTTCGGAACTGCGGAGCGAAGTGTCGAAGCCTCCATGCCGCACAAAAACGTCGCGTCGCACGACAATGGAGGAAGAGAGAGGGCGGTTGCGGAGGACGAAATCGCGCGCGGTGAGTTCGCGGTCGAGTTCCTCGGAAAAACGGCGCATTTCTACCGGGTTGCCGTCGGCATCGATGCGCGCGCAGTTCGTCGCGACCAGGGCGAATTCAGGAGCCATCAAGACGAATTGTCCGACCACCGCGGTGAGCAAGTCCGGCAGCCAGCAATCGTCGGCATCGAGAAAAGCGACGAACGGCATTCGCGCCGCATGGATTCCCGTATTGCGCGCCGCGGAGAGCCCGGCATTTTGCTGCCAGAGGTAGCGAACTCGCGGATCGCGGTCTTTGGCAACAACAGCACGAGTGTCATCGGTCGACCCATCGTCAACGATGATGACCTCCAGCGCGCGGTGGGTCTGCGCGAGCACCGAAGCGATCGCCCCGGGAAGATAGTGCGCGTAGTTGTGCGCTGGGATGACGACGGAGACGCCGGTCCCGACTGCGAAATCAGAAGAAGTCTCGGTGTCCGCAGCGTCTGGCAACGCTGATGCGGGAACAGACGCGGGACCACGATTCATTACGCATTTTCGAGGGTATGCGCGTGGTAGTAGTAATCGTGCGAGTAATAGTAATACTGGTAGTAGTTCTGCGTCGCATTCAGATCGAGACGGTTGAGGACGAATCCGTAGAAGTTGGCGCCGTTGCCCTGCAACATTTCGATGGCGGCCTTCATGTTGCGGATCGGAGTGTGTCCGCTCCAGATGACGAAGAGGACGCCGTCGACGAGGCGCTGCAGGATCGAAGTTTCCGAGAGTCCGAGGACAGGCGGCGTGTCGATGACAATGCGGTCGTAGCGGCTTCGAAGCAGGGCCATCAGCTCGGTGAATTTCTGCGAGCCGAGCAATTCGGTGCCGGTCTCGAGATGCCGTCCCGCACTGAGCATCGTGAGATTTTCGTGGGTGGTCGGCCGACACGCTTCTTCCAGCGTTGCCTCGCCCAGCAGGACGTTGCTGAGGCCGGGGCTCTTGCGATAGCCGAAGAGGCGGTGCAGTCGACCGCGCCGTAGATCGGTGTCGATGAGCAGCGTTTTCGCGCCGGTGTGCGCAAAGGAAATCGCGAGATTCGACGAGACCACCGTCTTCCCTTCCTTCGGCATCGCGCTCGTGACCATCATGACGTGAGGCGCCTTGGAAAGTGCACCCATCGACAGCAAGTTCGTGCGGATGACTCGGAAATTTTCGACCAAACTGGACTTCTTCGCGTCCTCTTGGTCGATTAAAGTCGGTGCGTCACTCGTTTCGACTTTCGGCACAATGCCGAGACCACGCAGTTGAAACGCCGACTCGACCTGCTCCAGATTTGAGAGCGTATGGTCGAGGTATTCGATCAAAAACGGAACGCCAAGCGCGAGGATCGTCCCGATAATAAGAGAGAACATCACCAATTTCAGGCGGTTGGGCGAGACTGGATCCTCACGCAAGTCGGTGAGGCCGACAAAGGTCAGGTCGATTCGCTCCTTGTCGTTTGCGAAATCCAGCGCTTGGAGCCGCTGCATCATCTGCTTGTAGATCGTGTTCCAGCGAAGCTGTCCGTTGTCGAAAAGGGTGCTGTCCAGCTTGATGAGGTCCGCCTTCTTATTCACATCCGCGTATTGCGGAAGCTTATCTTCGAGATCCTGCTTCTTCGCGAGCAGGTGCTGGAACTCCACCTCCATGCGGTTTTTCGCGACCTGAAATTCCGCGTCCAAATGCTTCTCAACGTCGTCGAGCTGCTTCTTCATCGCGATCATTTTTTGATGACCAGGCAGATAGGTTTTCGAAGCTTCGGCGACCGCGCTTTTGATGCGCTGCTCCTCTTTCTCCAGTGCTTCCCAAGGGTGGTTCGAGGAAATCATCGAAGGGACGACAACCATGGAATGAGAGGACTGCTGGCTACCTGCTTTGTCCTCTCCAGCTTCCTCGCGGGAATTTGAATCCGGGGTCAGCGGCCCGAGAAAATTAACCTCCGGTGTTTTCTCGGTGGCAACCGTGGCTATGAGTGAAAGCTTGGTGACGCTGCTCAACTTGGAATCCTGGATTTGCACGCGGACGCGTCCGAGTTCGTCGAGTCGCCGACGAATGCGCACCAACTCCACTGGAACGCTGCGCATCTCATTGAGTTCGATGAGGTTCTTCTGGGAGTCACGTTCATCTTTGAAATCGAAGCGCTTCCCAATGTTGTCGATGAGCTTGTTCCGGACTTCCTCGGTTTCGCGAGTATAGGCCTCGAAGATTTCATCTCGATCGCGGATCCGCTTCTCCTTTCGATAGGACAGAAACTCGTTGACCAATGTTTTGGCCCACACGCTGGCCAACGGGGCGGAAGTCGGCCAGACTTCAATCTCCAGATTTTTCTCTGAATTCTGCCGGACGGCGGTTCGGAGAATGTATTTTTGAGTGACTTCGCGCGAACTTCCTTTGAGCCCCAGCTTCTGCGCCGTTCGCTCGACGATATGAGGTGCGTTGAGTTCCCGCATCACCGCGCGGATTCGGCCGTCGTGATAAAGCTTGTCAGTGTCAACCGGCAAAGGGAGGTAATCCATCTGCACAAGCGAGCGCGAATAATAGACCGGCCGCGCGTAAACGTAGTAGACGAGTCCCGCACACATGCTCGCCGCAAGAAGGAGCATCATGAGCCGCAAATGTTTGCGGGCGATCGCAATGTACATGATGACATCATGCAAATTGAGGACGCGTTTTTTGAGACCGGGGATCATTTCAAAAGCGAGGCTGCGGGAAAAAGATACAGAAAACTACTGATCAGATGACGTGCCACCCATGCGTTGGAACCGGGTGGATTGCGGGACATTCGGCAGGAAATTCCCGCCCGACAAGCGATTTTCCGAACTAGAAGCTAAACCACTTTTCCGGGACAACGACGATGTCGCTGCTCTGGAGAACAACATCCGCAGCCTGGCCTTTTTGAATACCCACGACGTTGACGCTCAGCTTGGCCTTGGTGCCATCCGGCAGGGCGCGAAGGACATGGACATGCTTCAGGTCGGCAAATTTTGCGAACCCACCGCTCTGAAGAATGGCGCCGTAGGCCGTGAGGCGCTCCCCTTGCACAAGCTTATAACTCCCTTGCCGCTTCACATTGCCGGTGACGTAAATGAGATTCGCAGTGCCAACAGGGATGGTGATCACATCGCCCTCGCTGAGCGTTACGTCTGAGGTCAAGCCGCCGCCGTCGAGGATTTTTTGGACGTTCACTTCTTCGACGATGCCTTTGTGAGCAGCGACACGCATCACTTTCACACGAGTGAGATCAGCTTTCTCCGAAATTCCGCCGCAGCTCAAAATCACCCCGACGAGCGTGGGGGCCGTGCCGGCAGGGATCCGGTAGGGCCGCGGGCTTTTGAAAGCGCCAGACAAGTAGATGAGCGGGCCGGATTCGATGTCCGCGCCAGAGATTCGCTCCAAAATCACCGAGGCGTGCTGAAGCTGGGAACTCTGTAGGGCGTGACGCACAGAGGCTTCCGCGGCGTCCAGAGTTTTGCCTGCCACCGCGATGCGGCCGACCTGCGGAAGGATGATATAGCCCCCGCGGCGAACTTGGTAGCGACCATTAAAAGAAGGGTCTTCGACCACGAAAACCTCAAGGTTCTCACCGGGTGCAATTACGTCGCCATTGGCGAGAACTGGAGCCTCAGTAGGGCTCGACTTCTGAATCTCTGCCTCTACCTGCGCGAGTTGGGTCTTGCTCGCCTGCAGTCGAGTTTCCCAATCTTTTACCTCGATATTGGCACGGTCCGCCTCCTCGACATTCCCGGCACTACTCTGGACCGCCAACCGCTTCTGGGCTGCGTCAAGTTTGGCCTTGCCGTAACGAACCTCATTTTCCAGCGTCTCTTTTTGTTCCGAGAGACTTTCGATCTCCGATGAGGCTTCTGATTGAACTGCCCCCGTGCGCACGTCCGGAATCGCGGTGGCAGCGTTGATGCCGACGGGAGGCTTGCGAAAGGCAACGGAGCGCTTCGCGCTCGTCGTTTGAGCCGAGACATCGAGGGAAGCAAATCCCGCGAGTGTGATTGCAACGATGAGCGGGACGGAAAAGGGTGAAGTTTTCATCAAGTAGCGGAAAGGGCGCGGGGGAAAAGCGGCAGAGGGTATATTTGTGAACGGAGGCGTCAAGAGCGGGCCACCGAGAGTCAGTCGAAATATTTTGAGATGGTGAGAAAGACCAGGTTCTCGTCGTAACTGTCGGTGCGGCGGTTTGAGTCGCGAGTTTGGTATTGATACAAAAGACGGCTGACCAAGGTGTCCGTGAAGCGGTAGGTGAGTTCCAACCTGCCTGTCCACGTCTGGCGATTTCCGAACTCACCATTTGAATCCCGCTCAGTATAGATGCCGCTCAGGCGGAATGTCGTTCGCGGGCCTGGTTCGAGGGTCAGTCGCACCCCCGTCCTCCACTCATTCCGGTCGAATCGATCGTCGCCCAAATCGTCGACTTTCGAATAGGACGCGAAGGCGACGCCCCTGATTTTGGGGCCGAGCACTTGTTCGACACGATAACCCAACTCGTCTCGGATCTCGTCGCTGAGATCGTTGTAGCGCCGATCAAATGAGAGAGTCTCAACCGTGTACGGACCGGCGATGTGCCGGAGTCTGAGCGCGTAGAGGAATCGGTTGTCCCCGGTTTCGTCCCGATGAAACCATCCGACATCAGCGTGCAGGTCGAGTTGATCAGTGATCGGGCCATTGATCCCAAGCCGGACTTCGTGGTTGAAGCCATCTCGCCGGTCGGTATGCACCGCTCTATAGGAGAAAAACGGCTTAAAACGCATGTTTTCGCGCTCAGAAACTGCGTAGAGCGACACGACATCACGGAGACGAGGCAGCCCTCGGTTGCCCTGATTGTACCAAAGATCCTCGTGATAAGCTCTCACGCGGAGACGAATCGGCCCCGGGAGCAATCGCTCTGCGGTCGCGCTGATTTTGTTGCTGTAATAGACAATGTCGGCATCAGTGTCGTTCCGGTCATAGCGACTTCCGTGCGAGCGAGCCGCTCGTGCACGAAAAGAGTACCGACCCGCTCGGTCCACTTCGTCGAAGCCACCTCCCTCGAAAGCGTCGAAGGTATCGTGTTCCCCGTAGGCAACTCGCCCGGCGTCGATGACGAAATCATCCGCGATGATCACATTCCAAGCGCCAATCTGCGTCTCCCATGCAACCTGCGAATGCACCGCAGGATTCCCTTCCAGCCCGAAAAGGTAGGGAGCGAAAAGTCCGAACCCCGCGATGCCGACCTTATTCTCGAAAGGAAGCCAGACCAAGTTGCCCGAGACGGCAAAGTGGAGACCCTCGGAAATCTGGAGCAGCGCCGTCCCTCCCAGCCGGACGATTCCGATCGTGCCGGACTCTCGGCGCTCGTTGTCGTGAAAAATGTTGTCGCTGTAAAGGAAGCCTGCCGTAAGCACACGGAGTTTGAAAAAAAGCGGTCCAACCTTGAGGTCCGCGTCTTGAGGCTCAAATCCCCGATCCAACAGTGGGAAGCGGCCGCGGAAGCTCGGAAGATTGACCCGGGAATGGGCTTCGACCGAGCCGAGGTGGACGCCCGGGTCGGCTTGGATCGGCCGGAGCACATTGGTGTAAGGTGCCCCGGTGTCGCGAAAGATCGAGCGCGAGCGAATTCCCAGCGCCGGGTCTACTTGATAACTGTCCGCAGGCAACCGCCGCAGATCATCCGTTGCGGCGGCTGGTGGCTCCGCTGCAGGACTCGGGACTTGGGCGACACCCGAAATCGACAGTAATAAGCCACCCGCCACTGTGAGCGAAGAGGCGAAGAGACGAGGCGAGTTTGGCCTTTGGCAAAAGTTCCACAGAATCACACTCCGCGGCCTCGATTGAGATTGTTTTCCCGCCGTGGGTTGCGATTAGGGCGACTCTGCTTCCCAACAAAAAGCTGCGGCAAATCTTCGCGCCGAAACGAAAACGGGACGTAGGCCAGCAAGCCGACAACGGGAAACACGACGACAACGAAAAGCCAAAAATTACGCTGCGAACGTGTGAACGGCTGGGCGAAAATACTCGACACAGCGCAGGTCAGCACAATCAGCCAGATCACCAGCAAACAGCCCGCGATTTGCGGACTGAGCTTCGCTTGCTGAAAGCTAAAACGGGAAAGAAGTTCGCTCATGATGCGAGGAGATTGGGGTGGAGACGGGGCCTCGTCTGTTAGAACAGGACGAGTCTATTGCTGCAACGAGTTTTGCGCTCGAACACAGAAATCGGCGAAGAATTTTGGAAACGGCTCAGACGGTTGGAATTGGATCAGAGTTTTGACCCAATTTCTGACAGAAAAAAGGAGTCAGGTGCTTTCGCAACCTGACTCCTTGTGGAGACCTCGGCCCTGCTGGACCGATCGAATTCTCACTCAGATGTTCAGGATCGGAGTTTCCGGATCGTTGACCGAACCAATCTCGTATTTTCCGGTCGTGGTGGCTTGGCCATTCGTGCCAATTGGCTCCGGGCCGACGACAATCGGGTTGGCTGGATTGGCAGTGTAAGCTGCACGGACCGCAGTAAAGGCATTGGTAACCAACTGGCGGTTGGAGTCGGGTCCGCCGGGAACGCTATTCGAGAGCCTGCCAACGGCGGCTGTGAGCGCCTTTTCCAGAGCGCCGACCGTCGCCCGGGCCGGAAGCGTGATCCCGAGGAGCGCCTTTTTCTGCTCGTCGGAAAGCAACGTGCTGACCGCTATCGTCTGTGCGATACTCCCCGCAACGTCGCCCGCCTCGCGCTGGTCGGCTGCCAGGTAGGCATCGGCAGGAACGTTTTTCTTGGAGAGGGAAGCGATCACTGCCTTACCAATCGCGGTGACGAGTTTGAGTTCGGCAGCATCTGCTGCTGCCGTGGTGCGTCCCACCGAGCGCCCGAGCACTTGGCTCACTATCGAGGCGGCTAACTCGCCAAGCTCGTCCGCGCGGTTTGAAGTTGTGATATTTGGCTTCAAGTTGATGGCCTTGGCAACCGAGGTTGCCAGCGCGGTTGCTTGGGAAAGCTTCAGCTTCAATTCGCCTTGAACCGGCGCTCCAGTCGCAGTCATCTCGCCCGAAAGCGTGAAAGCGATGTCAGCAGCTTTTTCAACATCCACGGCCAAAGCAACTGCGCCGGCAATGGCAGGCGCCTTTGCCGTGTTCAACGCTCGGCCAGCGGGGCCGACCAGCAAGACGATCGCTTTGGTCACGCTGTCCGACGAGGCAGGGGCCGTGAGGGAAACGCCGACCGCGATCGGCGAGGCCGCCGCGGGTGAGAGGAGCGCCAGCTTCTTGGCGAAGTCCACCGGGTCGGCAACCGTGCTCAGTGCTGAGACACTTTGGGCAACACCGGTAGCAGCTTTGGAAGCGACTTTGATGATGTCGGCGGAAAGCTGGGCGAGCTGTTGAGCGGTCGGGGCCGTGAACGAGTCGCCAACCGCCGCGGCAATTGCACCGACAGCGGGATTGCTCGTCGGCGCGCCTTTTGCAAGGGCTTGAGCCAGAATGGTTTTGCTGCTGATCGACGCCCGGAGCGTTGCGGAGGAAGCCAAAATGCCCTCTGCGACATTGCCAGCCGCGTCAGGTGTTGCGACTGCGACGGTTTTCACCATTGCAGTGCCCAATTTGGTGCGATTCGCGTCGTCCGGAATCGCAGTGCCGATCGTCTGGGCGATGACAGTCACTTTAGAGCCGCTATTGCTCGTGACTGCGGCTGAGCCGAACGCAATCAGGTCTGCCGAGGCAGAAAGCCCATTCGAGCCTTGCGCGGCTGTGAGGATCGATGAGGTCTCCATCAGAGATGCTGCATTGATCGCTCCAGCAGCGATCAGTCCCTTGAAGGCGGGTTTGGCCAATGGACGGCTGTCGACGAGGAATGAGGTGAATTCGGTCTTCGTCTCGGTGGTCAACTCCGCCGCAGTCGAGGCCACGATCTGAGCCACGGCCTTCGCCAGGCTGCTCTCTGCGATCACCGCGTTCGTCAGCGCTTCAATGCTCCCAGTTCCCGAGTCCACGCGTCCGACAGCCGCGCCGCCGATGACTTCACCAGCCGCTGCAGGATTGGCAATGACAGCCTTCGCGACGTTGATCACAAAAAGCTGGTTATTCAGAGTCACGTTCGGCGCGAGAATCACTTCGTTGATGAAGCTCTTGATCGCGCCCGTATTGACGCCGACGGTCTTGATCGCGGAGATAGTGAAAGCCTTGATAGCCGCCTCGTTTGCCGTGCCCGACAGGGCCGGATTGCTCACTGAGGCGAGCGCTTTATCGGCGATCGCTGAGCCGGCATCGTCTTCGGTCGCGTATTGCAGAGCCGCGCCTACCGCCAAAGCTTTACCGGCGACTTTCAATTCCAATGCGCCTTGCTGCGAAACTCCAGGGTCGTTCGCGCCGAGGACGCCTTCCAAAACGTCCGCGATTGTAGCGGTATCCGTGGAAGCAACACCCAAGAGCACGGTCGAAACAATGCGCCCGGCGATTTTGTCTTTGTCCGACCGCGCTTTCGCGGTCGAAGTTCCGGGTGGTGTGTAGGCGAGAAATGCACCAGCAGCCAAATCCTCAGGAGTCGCACTTTGGTCGACCAAGGCCGCAACAATTGCTGCTGCAAGTTCATCCGCCGTGGCAGTCAGCACCGTTTTCTGAGCTGTTCCGACGTGTTGGTCTTGGAAAAACTTCCGGAGCTCCTCGTTGATCGCGAATTGCCCGTCTTGAGGGGTAGCGAACGCAGTGGAGGCGCTCCAACTCAGGGAGAGTGCCACGATCGCCGGAGCGAAGCGCGCGAGGCGCGAGAACCGGTTTGGTGCGGCGGTCACAGTGTTATGGGGAGTCATGCGTAGATTCATAATGGCGGGTGAGGGAAGTTCGCGAGGTTCGGCTAGAACGCTGGTGAAAGGTGGCGGAAGTCACATGCTCCGCAACATTTTTTTGAAAATATTATTGCGAAGATCAGATGCCGGTCTCGTCGCATACGCTCCGTTAATCGACTCTGTCAGGGTAGGCGGCTCTTTCAAATTCAGCCTGACTTTCGTCGGCCCGACCGCGGGCCTCCAAATGAAGCGCGTAGTATCGGTGCAGAACACCCAGCCTCGGATCGAGGGCAATCGCTGTCCGGTAGGCATCTTCTGCCCGATCGAATTCCCGCAACTGGTCAAAAGTCTGTCCCATCCGAACCCACGAATGCTCGTCCTGCGGGAAAAGTTTAAGCGTCTCCTGGTAGGCGTCGATCGCCTTTCTAAAATATGGAGCCTTTGCCGACCGCGGGCGGGTGTTCATGCCAATGCTGCGGTTAGCTTCGCCAATGAGGAAATAGACCTCGGGATTTCTGGCGTGATACGACAGGGATCGCTCGGCTAGAGTGATCGCCTCGAGATAGCTCTCATTTCGGAGGGCGACCCGAGCTTTTTCGGACCAATATTCGCCGCGAAACCTCGGCAACGCCAACACGAGCAGGCAGGCCGCGGCTAGAGGAGGGATCCAGCGCCCGGCGTGCCAGTTCCGCGATTTGCTCCGGAGCGGGGCAAGAGCAGGATTGGCCAGCGTGCCGAAAGTGAAAGCCATGATGAGGGCGTTGCCCGGGATGTGGAGGTTGAAGTCCATGGTGGAATGCGCCAAATACGCTGCCACGGCAGAGAGCGAACCTATCAGCATGGCGACCTCGTTGCTTCGGGCGGGTTCATCCCGATCCAAATCACTGAGTTCAGAGCGAACGATCGTGCGCAGGGCACCAGCACCAACGAAACCATGCACTCCAACCAGCGCAGCCATGAGTGCCGCTCCGACGATCCCGTATTCCGCCAGCAACTCGAGGTAATCGCTGTGCGCGTGCACAGGGTCGGTTTGGATTTGCACTCGGCGAAAGTAGCGACCGAAATAGAGATGCGTTCCCGCCCCGGTGCCGAAAATCGGGCTCGTGCGGAACTGATCCAGAGCCGCCTGCCAATTGAAGATGCGGACGTCCCGCTTGTCTTGCTCGAACTGGCTGGGAATCATTTCGAGCCGTGTTCGGAGGGTTTCATCCATCTTCATCAGCGAAATTCCTCCACTGATTACCATCACTCCCGCAATGGTGGTCAGAATGAGCGACCGACGAAATTTTGCCGGCCGAGCCTGATGGATCACATAGAGGCCGAGGCCTGCGAGGGTTGCTAGCGCCGCGAGCGAACTGATGTAGCCCCCACGACTCCCCGTGATCGCGACCCCAACGTAACAGAGCACGCCGATGTAACCGCTGAGCATGCGCGCCCAGGCTTTCCACTTGCTCCAGAAAGCAAAAGCCAGTGCGAAAACGCCCACGACTTCAAGAAGTCCCGCAAGATGAATTGCGCTGATAAAGGTCCCGCTGGCTCGCCGCCCATAATCATAGCGGATGAAACCAAACGGCATCCAATTATCGCCCTTCGTAAACTGGTGAAGGGAGACAAAAAGTTCAAAGATCGAAAGCGCGAGTAGCGCTCCGACGATCAAAAAGCGGCTGCGTGGCTCGTGAAGGCGATAGGCCGTGAGCGCGTAAACGGTCAGGCAGGCGACTGCCGAAAAGAGGTCGTTTTGCGAGAGATAGCCGACAGGCGAGAAATGAATACGAATCAGCAGATAGGCGAACGCAACCCCCGTCGCGATCAAACACGATAGCTTAGGTGGTGCTTCGGTTCGTTCCCGGAATACACACAGCATCCCAGCCAAGCCGAGGATCGCGTAAGCTGGGATGCTGAAAACGAAACGCGTCCCTCCGATCAAGCACTCGATGAGGACAAACGAAAGTGCCACCAAGGCGGCGAGGACTAGGTTCAAGGTCTTGAACGTGCCCCAAACGCCACCTCCTGACAACATCGGAGGAAGCCGGGATCGCGGGAGAGCTGATAAAACTTGAAGAAAGTTTTTGACATTTCCGATTCACGCCGGGAATCTGCGCGCGCTTCCGCGCCATTTGTTTCCCCCGAATGCTGCGACTCCCTCCGCACAGAACTTCAACCCGCTCTAACGCTAACACTCTGCCATGATGACAAATCGAATCTCCGCCACGTCCCGCGTGCATAGTTTGCCAGCTTCTGCCACCCGTCCGGGATCGAAGACGGTCTTCGCAGCCTTGGTCGCACTCGGTCTCGGTGTCGCCAGCGCCTTTTCTCAAGGCTACTACCCACCCGCGAACAGCCCCATCGACGGCAATGGCTCGCTACTTTACATCGAAGATTTGCTCGATGGCACCGTCGGCAACGGCAACACCAGCACGGGTACGTTGATCGTCCCGGCGCCTTCGGGCAAGACGGTCGCCACTGACGAACAGATCGCGGATGCCTTGCAAGCTGCGGTTCAAGCTGCTGTCGGAGGCACAGCGCCGGATGGTGTGACGATTTATTCGCTCGTCAACGAAGCCTCGAAGTATCGTTCCGCGAAAACGGGGGATTGGATGACGGCCGCTACGACCGCGATCCTTACGGATTCGAATGCTATGAATGTCTTGGCGAATCTCGAAGCCGCGACAGCGGCGGCGGTTCAACCGAACGCCAAGGGTGCGTCTAAAGTCGTGAAGAATGCGATCAAGCTCATTGCGACGCCGGGATCGGCAGCCGCATCCGACGCAGACGATATCGTGGAGCAGGCGGTGATCAATGCTGCAGCTTATGCCGACAAGATCGTCGCTTCGGCTCTCAGTTCGGCGAAGAAGATTGATGGGGCCGATATTATCGACGTCCAGAAAGACATCGTGTCGGAAGCTGTGCAGGAAGCCCTGGCCGCCGGGGCGTCGCATCTCCTTGAAGAAATCCTCACCGCTGCCGAGAAAGGCCGGGCGAGCAAATCCGGAGTGACCAGCGGCGACATTGTGGCTGCAGCCTTCAAGTTCAGGGGCGGTGCGTCAACGGGCCTTCCTGCAACCAAAGAAGACGCCGCGGCAGTTGCTGGTGGGGCGATGCGAGGAGCGGGTAGCGATGAAGTCGGAAATATCGTCACTGCGGTAAACACCGCAACGGCTTCTGCTTTCTCGGCTTACATTACCAAGGTTGGTGAGGGATTCACCACGGTGGCGGCATCCAGCGACCCAGCGGTTTCCGGCCCCGCTCTCGCTCTGAAATTCACTGCCGCAAATAAGGATTTCATTCCCGCCTTGCTGACAGGCGGTCTCTCCGCGTTGAACCGCATCGATACCGGTGTCATCGCGCAGGCGCTTACGTCCGATGACACGAATGGTGGTGCAGCCACCGTCCAGGAAATCGTCCGTGCTGCAGTGCGCGCGGTGCAAAAGGACGCGGCGAAGATTGCCGTCGCCGCCCTCGACGCTGCCAATGCGAACATCACGATCTCCAAAATCAATCAAGGCGCAGCCGAAGGTGCCACCATCGCATTGATTGGATCGGTCGTGAGCAAAACGATCAAGGCGAACGTGACTGCAACAAACACGCAAGGTGCGGTTGACGGCGCGCTGCGTGGGGCCATTTCAACTGGTAAAGCCGGAGCGGTGGCTGACGTTTTGCTACAAGCGACCAAAGCCAGCAAGCTCGGAAACGAGGCAGTCGATCAAGGCATTTCGACCCTCAAGGCATTGAATCAAGAGGGGATTCAGTATGTCGCGGTCCTCGGAGCGATGGCTGGCAACAAGGCGACAGCAGGCAACGTGCGACTCCACGCCGAGGTTAACCCGGATCTCGATGCGGGTCAGAGGGATGCCATCACTGCCGGCGCGGCGGTGCTGCTCGCGGTGCAGTCCAACAAGAACAACTTCTTCAATGCGACGGTCAACAGCTTGAAAGACGATCAGAACGACACGCAGCTCGAAACCGAAGCCATTGTGCTTGGCGCAGCGCTTGCCAATCCCAAAGTGTCGGGCGCGATCGCTTCAGCGGCAATCGCGAACACGAGTTTCTCCCCAGCCGCGATCATTGCCGCTGCCGAGAATGCAGATCGCAAGCATCTCCTCAATATCCAGCTGGCGACGAACGCCGCTAGTTTCGCGAAGACCGCACCGGATGTCGTGGCTCTGTTCGATTACGTCAATCATACGGTTTTCCAAAATCAGAAGTTGGCTGCGGATATCACTACCGGAGCTACGGTTGCTGCGCCGCAATATGCGCACCGCATCGGACACGCAGCCGCGTTTGCAGCACCAAAGTCAGCGGCAAAGGTGGTATCGACTCTCTTTGCTTATTCCCAACTGACTTCTAACACCAACAACCCTGTGGCTGCCGCCGCCGCGATCACTGCGGGCTTCACCGACGGAATTCTGGAGGCGAAGCTTGAATCCAAAAACGAACTTGCCGCGCTCAAAGCGTCCGTCAGTGCCGCAGTGAAGGCAGCGATGCTGCTGACTGGGAACGGCGGAGAGGGAACAGACGCATTCCGTCAGTCGGATGGCACGAGCGCCACGACGTTTAACTCTACGAAGCAGACGGGACCGGCCGGTGTGGTCACGGGCTACATTTCTCAAGAACTCGGCTCAACCGATGTCACCATCCCGGGTGGTGAGACTGGCACCGTCGCAGCAATCATAACGGCGGCTGTGAAATCGGCGAAGAAATACGCACTGGAGATTGCTCAGGCTGCCGCGCAAGCGGCTCGTTCCATTTCTCCGGTCTTCAATGACAACGCAACCATCGTTGCTGCGGTGAGTGCTGCTAATTCGAAGGCCACTTCCAGTCAGATTGCTTTCGCAGTCCAATTTGGAATCAATGAGGCGGCTGCAGGGCGTCCGGGTGCAGGTGCCGCTGGCGTCAACAACTACACTCAGAACGATGGTGCCGGCGATCCGGTGACCAGCTTGTTCAATCTGTAACCGGTGTATTTTCCTAAACGCCCTTGCAACGCGAGTTGCAGGGGCGTTTTTGTTTCAAACTTCAGTTGCCGATGCCAGTCCCGGCAGTCCCAGTGCCTTCTGAACCATCAGCACCCCTAGCGGAAAAGCCAAGGGTGAGTAGACGGCAGAAGAAATCGTTTTTTCGCGGCGCCATCGTGGCGGCGGTGGCGGCAGCTTTCGTTATCATCCAAGTTTTTATCGGCGGGCCGAAGCTGGTGTTTTCGCTGCCGGCGTATCTGTTGCTCGGCGTTGCCGGTGTATTAGCCGTCTTCGGACGCAAAAAGGCTGAGTTCGGAAATCCGAACGTTTGGTGCTTCGGATCGGCACTTCTCCTGGCGGCGTATGTTTGTGGACGAGCATTCTTTTCGCCGGTTGATTATCTTGCCCGCACCGATTTCTTCATGACCCTCGGGTCTCTCGTGGCGTATGTGTTAGTGGCCGTGCATCTCCCGCGTAGTAGCCAACGGCGGACGCTCATGTGGGTGCTTTTCGGATTGGCGATGGCTCACACAGTCGTCGGCGCGATCCAATTCAAGGAAGGACAGAATTTCATGGCGCTGCCGTCCATTTTTCGGCCCGATTACGGAGCCCGGGCGAGTGGGTTTTACATCTGCCCAAACCATCTTGCCGGCTTGTTGGAAATGCTCGGAATGCTCGCGCTTGGCTTCGCGGTGTGGGCTCGAGGGAAGGTCTGGCAACGAGTCCTGGCCGTCTATGCGGTGGTGGTCTGCATCGCCGGAGTGGCCATTTCCGGGAGTCGCGGCGGGTACATGAGTCTCGTGGTAGGACTGATCGTTTTCTCGGCGATCTCTCTTTGGGTGATTCGGCGCGCTGACCCGATGCAGTTCAGACGAATGCTCTTCGCTGTGGCTGCAGGTTGTGCGGTGGTGGTCGCCAGTGCTGTGTACTTAATGCTGCACAGCGCCTCGTTGAAGTCGCGGCTCAACGTAATTTACGACCCGACAAACATGCGCCTGCTTCTCTGGGAGGCAGCGCTCCAGCAGTTCGGATTGAACCCTGTTTTCGGGACTGGAAGCGGAACTTATCTCTACCTCGGTCGCCTGTTCCGGTCTGTTCGTGTGCAGTTGGATCCGCTTCATGTCCACAACGACTATCTGGAACTCCTTGCAGAGTATGGGGTCGTCGGTGTCCTCGTCGTGTCGATCTTTGTCGCACTACATCTCCGCGGCGGGTGGGTCGGAATCAATGCGATTGTTGTGCAGAAGCTGCTCCCTCTCGGCCGCTCAAAGAGCACAGAGCTTGCACTCGCGATCGGAGCTTTCTCCGGCATCGCAGCGATTTTGGTGCACTCGGTAGTCGATTTTAATCTGCACATACCTGCGAACACTCTTTTCGTAGCTCTGCTCTTTGGCATCCTCGCGCTGCCGACCGATGCGAACGGAGTAGTCACCGGCATGACTCCGCGACTCCCTTGGATGCGATGGCTCGCGCCGGCTTTCGGAGCGGTTTTGATGACGTTGGCTGCGCTCAAAATTCCCGCAGAGTACGCGGGCGAGCGCGCCCGGGTCAGCCTCCGCGATCGTCAATACCCCGAGGCGCAGCGGTGGGCGGCGAAGGCTTTGCGAACTGAGAAGAAGAGCGCCGATCTCTACTACTATCTCGGCGAAGCGCAGCATTTTCTCGCCCTCCAATCCGCCGATTCCGGGGAGCAGATGCGCCTTCGGCAGCAGACAGTTGCCGCCTTTCAAGCGGGGCTCGCGCTTTTTCCGAACGACGTGCGTTTGCTCCTGAAACTCGGCCGGACGCTCGATAATCTGGGGCGCTTTGCCGAGGGCGGCCAAATCCTCGAACAAGCCCGCGTCGCCGACCCAAATCTGGGCGTGGTCTACTCCTACCTCGGGCTGCACTGGCATCAGCAGGGGCGTTTGAAACTTGCGCGAAAATACTACATGCGAGGCTTCGAACTCGGTGAAGGCGTCCTCTCCCAGCAAGGCTTCGTGGATCTTGATCGCGAGAGAACCCGTTCGCCCGACGATCCATTTGCCGACTTGATTTCCGATTCGGAAATGGAGGAAGAAACCGGTCAGCCTTAATGCACCGTCCATTTTTTAGAATCTCCGCGCATGCCCGGCTCTGAGCCGCCGGTCGCCGTGTCGGCGGAACCTGCGGACACGGAGCAGGGCGGGGTCGGTGCAATACTTTTCCGCGGTGCGCGTGGGTTGGTGAGCGGCGGAACTTTTGCCTGTCTCCTCCTCCTGGCCGTTTTGCTGTTCGCGCTCGAGCGCTGGGGCGAGAAGCAGTGGCTGCTTAGCTTGCTGCTCTTCGTCCCGCCGCAAATTTTCCTGGCGCCACTCGCGCTCCTCTTCGTGGTTGCGCTCATTTTCCGTCCGAGGTTGTGCCTGTGGATCGGCGGTGCGGCGGCTGCGGTCATTTTTGGCTACATGGGCCTTCGGTTGCATTCGGCGGGTTCCCCGGGTCCGCAGACCCTCACCGTCATCACGCACAATATGGGGCAGGGGAGTCGCGCCCAGTTCGCCAAGTTCGTCGCTGCAGAAAACCCCGACCTGCTGGTGTTGCAGGATGCTGCACATCGAGGTCCCGCTTTGGAGTCGGTTTATCCCGGTGCCTCGGTCGAGACGCGCGGCGAGTTCACCCTCGTCAGTCACCATCTCATCGAGCAGGCCAAGCTCCTGACGCAGCCACACTGGCGGCACCGACCCGTCGCCGCGCGTTTCGTCGTCAATTTTCAGGGAAAATCCCTCGCCGTTTACAGCGTCCACATGCCGACGCCGCGGCATCAGTTCTCCCGATTCCTCAGCCCGCGCATCGCGAAGGATTTGCTCGAAGACGGCGACCCGTCCAGCCAGCTCGTCAACTATCGCGAATGGATAGGCGACCGTGATGCTCTCGCTCGATCGCTGGCAGAGCGGCTTCGGGAGGAAAAGTTGCCGTTCATCGTCGGAGGGGATTTCAACATGCCGGATCACGGCGGAGAATATCATCTTTTCGCAAACAATCTTTCGGATGCCTTCGCCACGTCCGGCCGCGGTTGTGGGTTCACGTTTCCCGGCGGAATGCACTTTCCAGTCTCGCTGCTCGGGCCGTGGCTGAGGATCGATTACCTTTTCGCCGGGCGAGGCTGGACGCCGATTTCTTGCGCGGCTGAGACGGGCACGCAGTCGCAACATCGCGCAGTGGTCGCGCGCTTCAATCCCACCAAGGCGCCACGTCCGTGATCTCGAACCGGCTGCGGCCCTGGATCATCGCAGCGATCATTTTTGTCCTCTCGTTCGACGCGGCGTTCCTGTGGCAACGCGCCGCCGGCGCGCAGTGGAGCGAGTTTGGCGCGCATCCGGATGAGGCCGCACACTACGTCACGGGGTTGATGGTGCGCGACTATTTCGCAGCGGGCTGTCCCGGTTCGCCGATGAAATTCGCCGACGATTATTACGCGCATTATCCGAAGATTGGACTCGGTGTCTGGCCGCCTCTTTTTTACGTCGTGCAGTCCGTGTGGACGCTGCCGTTCGGCGTCTCGCGGACGTCTGTACTGCTGCTGATGTGCGTGCTGGCGGCGATCGTGGCGTGCCAGATTTACCGCGCGCTGCACGACGAATATGGCCACGTTTGCGGCGCGCTCGGCGCACTCCTTTTCCTCTCACTGCCAATCGTGCGGGAATACGACGGGATGATCATGGCCGAGACGTTGAGTACCGGCGTGCATGTTTGGCGCGGCCATGGCCTTTGGAAGATTCCTCGATCGTGAGAAGAGAGCTGACGCGCTCTGCTTCGGTCTCTTTGCTGGTCTGGCCATTTTGACAAAAGGAACCGGCATCGCTCTTGTCCTCATGGTGCCGCTCTCGCTCTTGCTCACGCGCAGGTGGCAGCTTCTTCGAAGGCCCATTTTGTGGGGTTCCGCAGGGCTTACCGGTATTTTGGCTGGCCCGTGGACGTGGCATTTCCGCAACGAAGGCCGGCTCAAGGGCGGCTGGCTTCAGCCCTATCCGTCGTGGAGTTTTACGCGCGACGCGTTCGGATTCTACGCGGAAAAATTCGCGCTCGGGCTTGGTTTCGTCCTGCTGCTTCTCGCCATCATCGGCGTCGTTTCGAGACTTCGCCGCCGCGGGGAAGCAGCGCACGTGGGCCGATGGAGCGCTGCGGGAGCATTGATGGGCAGCGTTTTGATTTTTCAAATCATCATGCCGGTGGGATTGGAAGCGCGGCATCTCATCCCCGCTCTCCCGGCCGCGATGATGTTCGCCATCGCTGGCATGTGCGCGCTGGGGCACTTCATGGCGAAATTCCGCCGAACGGCGCCGATGTCGTCCGCGCATGCCGTGATGTTCGGCGCGCTGCCGGTCATCATCGCCTTCACGTTGAGCCCTTTCCTCGTTCCATTTCACAGCAAGCGTTGGAGTGGGTTTGGTCCCCTCGCCGAAGTGGTGTCGAAGGATGGTTCGCATCCCAAATCGACCGTGCTCATCTCCTCTGACGGGAGCGGTGAGGGGATGTTTATCTCTGAACTCGCGATGCACGAGAAGCGACCTGGTCACACCGTCCAGCGCGCCAGCAAACTTCTCGCGAGCATGGCCTGGAGTGGCGCGAAATATCATGCGCGGTTTGCCCGTGATCCCGATCTCACCGCATTTTTGCGCCGCAGCGAAATCTCGTGGATTGTCGTCGACCTCTCCATGCCGCCGGCCAAACGCGGTGCGCATCATCAAATGCTCGCACGTGTCTGCGAGGAAAACCCGGACATCTTTCGCCTTGTCGGGCAATCGCCGATCGTCCGCGGAGGACGCACCGAATTTCCGCCGCTTCTGCTCTATTCCGTGGACCGCGCAAATTGACTTCTTCCCCTGCGCGCCTCGCCCATATTCCGCCGCTGATCTCGATGTCTTCCCCGCCTTCGACCTTCGTCAAACTTTCGATTCTCGTTGCCGCTTTCGACGAGGAAGAGTCACTGCGTCCGTGTCTCGAGGCGGTGCTCGCCGCCCCGTTGCCGGAAGGGATCGCCCGCGAGATCGTAGTCGTGGACGATGGCTCGCGTGACGGAACCTGGCGCCTCGCGGAGCAGCTCGCCGCCGAACACGCGGAGATCCGCATTTTTCAGCAGCCGCGCAACATGGGCAAAGGTGCCGCGCTTCGCCGTGCGATCGCGGAGATGACCGGTGACCTCGCGATTTTTCAGGACGCCGACCTCGAATACGATCCGCGCGACTACGCGCGCATGTTGAAGCCGATCGTGGAGGGGCGCGCAGATGTCGTCTTCGGGAGCCGCTTCACGGGCGAAGAGCGGAAGGTGCTCTACTTCTGGCACACGATGGGCAATCGCCTGCTCACACTGCTGGCCAACATGTTGAACGACACGAATCTCACCGACATGGAAACGTGCTACAAAGCCTTTACCGGTGAGGCTTTGCGGGCGATTCCGCTCGAGTCGGATCGGTTCGGCATTGAGCCGGAGATCACTGCCAAGGTCGCGCGCAATCGGCTGCGCATGTTTGAGGTGCCGATCAGCTACAATGGGCGGCGTTACGCCGAGGGGAAAAAGATCACCTGGCGCGACGGCGTGGCCGCGCTCTGGTTTATCGTCAAATATCGCTTTTCCAGTCGTTATGCTGACAGCGGGAAGGTGACGCTGGACGCGCTCGAAGCCGCGCCGAAGTTCAACCAGTGGATGTATGAAAGCGTGCGACCGTGGCTGGGCCGGCGCGTGGCGGAATTGGGCGTCGGCCGTGGAAATCTGAGCAAGCATATTCGCCACCATGGTTCAGTGCTGCTCACTGATTACCGCACCGATTATTTGCAGGAGCTCAAGGCGAAGTGGAGTCATCAATCCGGGCTGCGGATCGGCAAGCTCGACATGGCCGTGCGGGAAGACTACGCGCAACTGCGCGAGTTCTCGCCCGACAGCGTGGTGTTTCTCAACGTGCTCGAGCACATCGAAAACGATCGCGCGGTCCTCGAAAATCTTTTCGACACGGTGCCAGCCGACTGTCGCATCGTCGTGCTCGTGCCCTACAATCCGAAGCTGTTCAGCGATTTCGACCGGCAACTCGGGCATTTTCGCCGCTACGATCAGGGTGAACTCGAGGGGAAAATGGCCGCCGCCGGTTTCGAAGTGGAGAGGCAGTTCTACTTTAACAAATTCGGCATCGTGGCGTGGTATGTCGCCAACACGCTCGGTGGGCAAAAGGCACTCACCCCGCTGCAACTGCGCATCTATAATTTCCTCACGCCCGTCTTTCGCGTGCTCGATCGCGTGCTGCCGACAAGCGGACTTTCGACCGTCGTCGTAGGCCGGAAACCGGGCGCGGTGAGTTCGGTCGGCACGCGTTCCGACATGTCGAACGTGCCGGCATGATCACGCTGCGCCGGCTCGCCACGAGTTCAATTTTGCGCGGTGCCGACGTGGCAACACAGGTTGCTGCCGCGTTGTGGATCACGCCGCAACTGATCCACGCGCTTGGGAACGAGCGCTACGGTGTCTGGGTCATCGTGCTCACGCTCGTGAGTTACATCGATATTTTCGATCTCGGCATGACCTCGGCGGTCACGCGCTACGTCTCACGTGCGCTGGGCCGCGAGAATCTGGATGAGGCTCGCGAAACGGTGCGCTCAGCCTTTTCTCTTCTCTCGATGATCGGTGCCGGGTGTCTGCTCATCGTCGCGGCGCTGGCGGTGATCGCGCCCCTTTTCATTCACGACGCTGGCCCGGCGCGGGCGTTGATTCTGATCCTCGGCTGCACGGTGGCTCTCAGTTTTCCCGCGCGCGTTTTTGCCGGAGTGCTGGAAGCGTTTGTGCGTTACGAGTGCACTACCTTCACCTCGATCGTGCGCACGGTGCTCACGAATGTGGTCCTTTACGCAGTTCTCCGCGGCGGTGGCGATCTGGTTCAGGTAGTTGCTGTCGTCGCGGGTGGCGGCCTTCTGCATCGGTTGCTCAATTACCTTTTTGCACGCCACATCCTGCCCGGGATGCAGCTTTTTCCGCTGCGCAGCGCGGGTGCGGCTCGTTCCGCACTGCTGGCTTATGGCGCGAAGAACTTTCAGATGAAGCTGATCGAGCTTTTCCGCTTCCGCATCGATAACCTCGTCATTGCCACGTTTCTCGGCGCAGTGGCGGTGCCGGCCTATTCTGTCGGAATGTCGCTCATCCGCTATTTTCGCGAGGCAGTGGAGTGCTTCGGCGGGGTCCTGATGCCGGTCTTCAGCCACGCGGAAGGCTCGGGAAATCGCGACCGTCTCCGCGCGCAATTTGCCGCCGCCACGCAGGCGAGTACAGTGCTGGCGACTCTTGGCGCAGGCACGCTCGCCCTTTATGGCGATCTGTTCATCACGCGCTGGCTCGGCCCCGGCTTTCACGAAAGCTATCTCGTGATGCTCCTCCTGGCCGGGCCGTTCCTGATCGCGATGGCTCAGAACCCCGGTATTTACATGCTTTACGGGCTGTCAAAGCAGGAGCGTCTGCTGCGGCTCAACATTGCCGAAGCCGTGCTGAACTTCGCGCTCAGTCTGCTGCTCGTCACGAAATTCGGCATCTTCGGCGTCGCACTTGGCACGGCGATTTCGCTGGTCCTCACGAAGATTGCGGTCCAGCCGTTCATCCTCTGCCAGGAGGTTCAGCTATCGCTGCGAAAATATTACGCAGAGGTTCTGCTTCTCCCGCTTCTTGCCACGGCTGTGCCGATGGTCGGCTGTTATCTCGCCCTCACGCGCTGGCTTCGCCCGGAGTATCCGATGCTCCTCCTCGCCGCGCTCGCGCAAATTTGTTGCGTGGCACCTGTCGTATATTGGCTGCTCGTGAGACGCGTTGGCAGCGCCGATCGTGCGCTCCTTTTTCCCCCGAAAGCCGCCTGATGAATGTGAAAGAACCGGACTCTCTCGGACTTGGGCTCGACCCGCGCGGACAGCTTTTCATGCGTCCCGGCATCGTCCTGCGCGGCATCCGACGCGGACATGAAGCGCTCTGCGAAAAGCTGCTGAGCGAATCGTGGCTGCAAGCGCTGATCGCTGAAGGATTGCTCATCTCGACCCGGATTTCCGACGAGAAAATCGAAGGCTTTGCCCTGGTGCTCGAACATGCCCGTATCGAACCGCTTACGCTGCCGTTTGAATGGCCGGCCTCGATGTTTCGCGTTGCGGCGTGTGCCATTCTCGAACTCAACATCCGGCTGATGGAGCACGGCTACTGCACCGTGGATGGGCATCCATGGAACATCGTCTTCGACGGCACTCACCCGCGCTTTGTCGATTTCACGTCCATCGTTCCGCTGCCCGCCGATGGCCGATGGGCGGAATCGCTCGAGTTTTACCGCACTTGCGTGAGCGCGCTCAGACTGATGGAGAAGGGCTATCCAACCGTCGCGCGACAACTTTTGCGAGAGGTGCGCAGCGGTCCGGACGCCGCCCTCGCGAACGCGGTGATGGTGAACAGCAAACGCTCCGAACGGTTGCCGGCCGGACTGCGCGGCGCGCGCAAAATGCTCGAACTCGGGAGTCATTTGGCCCGCAAAATCACGAAGCGTTTCCGCACGCGCGGAGTCGCCGCAGGGACGCTGGATCAAGTGCGAGCCTTGCTTTGCGAGCTTCAGACGATGGATGTCGCACCGGGCGGGGAGATGTGGAGCGGTTACTACGATGGGCGCTCCGATGTCGGATTCTACGACGGCACGCGCACCAGTCTGGATGCGCTGCGCGCCCATTCGCCGAAGCATCAAATCATCGACCAACTGCTTGACCGTCTGCGTCCGGCGACCGTTCTCGACCTCGCATGCAACCGGGGTCCGTGCAGCCAGTTGGCCGCCTTGAAAGGTGCGCGCGTGGTCGGCGTCGATACGGACGAGTCCGCTCTCGATGCGATGTTTCGCGACTCCGTCGCGTTGGGCACCGGCGCGGTTCCGCTTTACGTCAACGCGGTCACGCCTGCGGAAGCCGTGGGACTGCGGCACCGCCCGTTTCCGTCCGTTGCCGAGCGTTTGCGCTCCGAGTGCGTCCTCTGCCTCGCGCTCGTCCATCACCTCGTTTTCAAGCAGCATCGCATCTCCTTCGCTGACGTCGCGTGCATCCTCTCGGACTTCAGCTCAAAGCACGTCATCGTCGAGTTCGTGCCGACGGAGGATCGTGCGCTCAGCGATTTTTTGAAAACCCGCGACGACGAATTTCGAAGCCGCTTCGACTGGTATTCCCTGGAAAATTTTCGCGCTGCGATGAGCGAGTATTTCCCCTCCATCGAAGTCTTCGATTCCTATCCGGCACCGCGAGTTCTCCTGCTCTGTTCACGATGAGCCGCGGCGTCGAGCAGCGGGTCGTCATCTTCCAGTCGTGACCATTTGCTTCGTCTCCGACTCGTATCCGATTGATCGCCCGTTTGGCGGCATGGCGGTTTACACGCGGACCGCGGCGCAAGCGCTGGCGCGGCGCGGACACGAATGCCACGTCCTCATCGACCGGCCGGGACCGCCGCGCGATACGATGGACGGCGTCGTGCAGGTCCACGCGCGACCGGTGCGCTGGGTGCCGATGCTCGGGAAAGTTTTTCCGTCGCTCGGGGAAAGCTGGTGCCTCGCGCAGGCTCTGCGCGAGCTGCATCGGGCGCATCATTTCGACCTGGTAGAGTTTCCTAATTGGGAAGGCATTCCGCTCGTCGCGACGTGGCTGAACTTTGTGCCGATCGTCGTTCGTCTCCACACCACGATGGCGGAGTCGGTGGAGGTGCAGCAGCGAGCACCGCGGTGGGGAGAGCGGTTCATGATGTGGGCGGAGCGGGTCTCTTCGCGCCGCGCTCGCGGCGTCGTCACGCACAGCCGGGCGCATCGGGACCGGCTGGCAAAAAGCTACGCGCTCGATGGAATCGAGATCATCCCGCACGGCATCGATCTGCCGCCCGCGCGTCTGGCCGAGTCGGCCAAGCCGCTTGTGCTCACGCTCGGTCGGCTCAATGCGCGGAAGGGCGGCACCACTTTGCTCGCGGCGATTCCGCGCATTCACGCCGCCGCGCCGGACGCGGAGTTTTTCATCGCCGGCGCGGAAGAAGATCACCCGCTGGCGCAAAAGTTTCGCGCCGAGAATCCGCAGATTCCGCGGGAGCGCGTGACCTTTCGCCGGTTCCTCGCGAGCGATGAGCTCGCCGCACTTTACGCCTCCGCGACGGTCTATGCCTCCGCGTCGGTCTACGAATCGTTCGGTCTCACATTCGTCGAGGCGATGGCGCGGAGCCTCCCGGTCGTCGGTTGCGCAACCAGCGCGATGAACGAACTGATCGAGCCTGAAATCAACGGGCTGCTCGTCCCGCCGAACGACCCGGAAGCCTTTGCCAACGCTGTTTTACGGTTGCTGGGCGACGCTCCGCTGCGGCAGCGCCTCGGCACGCGCGGGCGCGAGATCGTGGAGAGAAAATACACGTCCGATCGGATGGCCGAAGAGATCGAGCGCTGGTATGAACGTATCGCTGGCGAAGGAGGGCGCCGGGCCAATTTCTGAATGTCTCAACTCGCAAAAAAGCTTCTCGAACTCTACGCCGCCCGTGTGCCGTACCACCGCGGGAAGTGGCGCGTGATCGAAGCGGCGCTGAAATTTTCAGGAATCGAAAAGCGGGAGCGCGGGCAGACATTTGAGGTGGAGCGAGCGGGCTTGAGATGGCAGCTCGAGACCGGCTGTTCGCTACAGCGGAAGCTTTACTATCACGGCGTTTTCGACGTGCACGATCAGCACGTGCTGCTGGCACGCGTGCCGCGTGGCGGGGTGTTCTTCGATGTCGGAGCCTATTTCGGCTACTACTCGTTGTTGGCGGCACAGCGCGGCGCCCGGGTGTATTCGTTCGAGCCGGTGCGGGCGAATTTCGAGCAACTCGAGCGGCACAAATCGCTCAATCATTTCGATCAAATCGAAGTCTCCCGCGCTGCCCTCTCCGACTCGGCGGGACGTGTTTCGTTCGCGCTGCCGGACGCGGGAAATCGCGGGCGCGGTCGGCTCGCGGAAAGCACGGAAGCGGGCTCGGTGGAGGAGGTCGAAACGATCACGCTCGATGCGTTTTTCCGCGCACGCGCATTGGAGCGGTTCGATGCGCTGAAGCTCGATGTGGAGGGTGCGGAGTTGAAGGTGCTGGCGGGTGCGCGGGCGACGATCGCCCGATTTCATCCCGCGATGTTGATCGAATTGAATGAGCCCGCGCTCGCGCGATTTCAGGCGAAAAGTGAGGAGTTGCTGGAGCTCGTGCGCGGGCTGGGTTACGACATTTTTCGCATCGATGCCGCGGGGATGAGTCCATTTCGCGGGCTCGAAAATGGAGAGGATTACACCAATATTTTTTGCCTGCCGCGGGCTTGAGCACGGGTTGGTTGTTGCTTGGAAAGCTCAGTTCCCGAGGGCACGCTGAGAGACTTCATGCCTTTTGTCGTCGCGCTCGCGTTGCTCGTGCTGGTTGCCAGTTCGGCACTTTTTTCCGCGATCGAGACGGCGCTCTTTTCGCTCCAGCCGTTTCATCTCGAGCGGCTGCGTCGCCGGAAGGCCGACTTCGCGGCGGCGCTCGCGAAAGCTGATGGAAAATCCGCGCCGTCTGCTCAGCGCGATCCTGCTCGGCGACGCGCTGGTGAATCTGCCGCTGATCGTGCGTCTCGCTTTTTCTGGTGCGAAGATATGTGTCGTCACTCATGCCGTTCTGGGTCGAGGCGCTGCTGATTTTCGCCCTCATCGTTTTCGTCGTGCGACCTGTGCCCGAAGCTGGTCGCGCTCGCCCATCCGGAACGCTGTGGCGCGCGTCGGCGTACGGGTGATGCAGGCGGTCATGCCAGTCTTCGATCCGCTTCGCGCGCGTGCTCCAGCGGGTGAGCGAGCGCATCGCCGAGACGCTCACGCCCGGCAGCGACTGAAGACCGCGGCCTTTTCTCAGCGAGGATGAGCTGGAGACGCTCGTGGAACTGAGCGCGGAGGAGGGCGCGCTGCACGAGACGGAGAGCGAGATGATCCAGGAAATCATCAAGCTCGGCGACAAGACGGCGAAGGATTGCATGACGCCGCGCGTGGATGCCTTTGCGGTGCCGGACGACCTCACGAACGACGAACTCGATCCCGCACTTCGCGCGGCAAGCGCTACCGCCGCGTGCCGGTCTATGGCGAGACGCCGGACGATATGCTCGGCGTGCTCGATGTGCGCGCGTTTCTGCTCGACCCGGCGCACGCATTACACCGAACGGCTCACCCCGCCGTCGTTCGTGCCGGAGACGATGAAGGCGATCGACCTGCTGCGCAGCTTTCTCACGCATCCGCAGGGGCTCGCGATCGTGGTCGATGAGCACGGCGGCACGGAGGGCATCGTCACGCTGGCGGACATCGTCGAGGAGATCATCAGCGACGCCGTGCCGCAGGCGGAGCAGGCGCTTTACATCGAGACCGCTGGGCAGCGGCAGGTTGATCGTGAATGGCAGCGCGCGGCTCGACGACATCAATGAAATGCTCGAGACGGAAGCTCGAGCAGGAGGGCATCGATACGATCGGCGGGCTCATTTTCAACCGCCTCGGCGCGCTGCCGAAGACCGGGCGCGCAGTTGAGATCGATGGGCTGAAGTGACGGTCCGGCGCACTTCGCGGAAGCGGATCGAGGAGGTGCTGATCGTCAGCAGGAAGCGCCGTCGGCGGAGCGACGGCGGAGGACGACGCATGATCTGGCTCGCCGATCGCATTCTGCCTGCTGCGTCTCCTTCATCTTTTCCGGGATCGAGGCGGGCATTCTCTCGGTGAACCGCGTGCGGCTGAAGCATCGCGTGAAGCTGCGCGATCCGCGCGGCGATCAAGCTCGAACGGTCTGCTCGAGCAGCCGGAGCGGCTGCTGGTGACCGTGCTCGTGGTGACGAATCTGATGAACATTTTCGCGATCACGCTGACCGACGCAGGAGTGACGGTGGCGCTGGTTCGGAATGCGGGCTACGTCGTGGCGTTCGCGGTCGTTTCTGCCGATTTATCTCTTCGGGCTGGAGTTGCTGCCGAAGTCGCTCTTCCGCCGCTTTCCGTATCGCGCGCTGGCCGCGCTCGCGAGTCCGCTGCAGCTCGCGGATCTGGTTGCTCTCGCCGATGCATTGGATTGGCGACGGCGTGCTACGTGTTCGCTCTTCGCGCCACGCCCACCCGATCAGCAGAAGCTCTTCGTGGCGCGCGAGGATTTCAAATATCTGACGATCGAAAGCGAGCGCACTGGCACGCTCAGCACGGACGGAGCGGCAGATGATCCACAACGTCGTCGATTTCCGCGCGGATCACCGCACGCGATGTGATGGTGCCGATCGCGGAGGTGCGCACGATCCCGGCGCGACGCGTGGATCAGCGATCTGCTGGAGCGCAGCCGCGAGGCGAAGATCGATCGCTGGCCCATCGTCTCGCCGACTCGGGGAGATCGTCGGGCTCGTGCAACGTCTTCGACATCGCGCTCGATCGCCGGACGCCGCGGGCGGATCGAGCCGTTTCAGCGCCGGATCGTGAAGGTGGCGCCAAACGAGCCTGCTTACAGCATCCTGCGGAAGTTGCGCGCCGCGCGGAGCACGATGGCGGCGGTGGTCGGCGAGGGCGCGAAGCCGCTGGGCGTGGTGACGTGGGAGGAGCTGATCAATCGGCTCGTGAGCACGGCGTCCGCGTGAGCCGCGCTCGCGCCGGCAGGTCGAGGCGGGCGTTTTCTTGACACCGCTTCGAGAATCAGCGCAACACCGCCGCACGTGTCGCGCTACATCGAGATTTACTGGCTGATGATCCGCAACTCGCTGATCCGCGAGATGAGTTTCAAGGCGAATTTCATCCTATGGATGTTCGTCGAGCTCCTCTGGTTTCTCGGCCAGATCGTTTTCATCGAAGTGATGTTTCAGTATGTCGACCGCATCGGCGATTGGACGAAGTGGGAAGTCGTTTTGCTCGTCGGCACGCACCAGATCGTCGGGCAGATTTTCCAGGCGTTCTTTTACGTGAACCTGGCGAATCTCCCGGAACTCGTGCGGACGGGCCGGCTCGACTTGATGCTCGTGCTGCCGGTCGACGCGCAGTTCGCCGTTTCGACGCGGCAGTTCGGGCTCGACAACGTGGTCAATGCACTCGTCGGCGTGGCGATCGTCACGTTCGCGCTGGTGCGGCTGGCGATCGTTCCGCAGCCGCAACAAATCGTTTTTTATGTCGTTGCGATTGGCTTCGGCGTGGTGGTGCACTACGCGGTCTTGTTCTCGCTCGCGACGTTCAGCTTTTGGATCGTGCGCGCGCAGGGGCTCATCTACGGCTACTTCAATCTTTTCAATATCGCGCGCTACCCTGACGCGGTTTTTCGCGGGGTGTTCAAGGTCGTCTTCAGTTACGCGATTCCTGTTTTGCTCGTCGCGAATGTCCCAGCACGGTTGCTCGCGCGCAGCTTTGAGGCACCGCTCCACGGGCTGGCTCAACTCGCGGGTTCGGCGATTTTTGTCACTGCAGCGACCCGTCTTTTCTGGCTGTATGCGCTGCGGAAATATTCGAGCGCGAGCTCGTGAGTTGACGGGGTTTTCGACGAAAAGTCGGTCCGGCAAAATACTGCCGAAACCCCTTGCGCATGCCTGTCGAACTCATTAAGTAACGCGCCTCAAATTTCCAGACCCCCACGTTTTCCGATCGCCATGCCCAAGTCCAATCCCGCCCAGCCGGTTGCCAAAGCCAAGAAAAGCGCACCCGTCCTGGCTGCAAAATCAGCGCCTGCGCCGAGAGCTTCGAGCAAGGTGAGCAAGCTCCCGGATGCGCCCAAAGCCGGAAAGACCAGCGAGGCAGCGAAGGCTGAGCGGCCCGAGAAAGCATCGAAAAATCCGCCGAAGGCCTCAGTCAAAACCGCGCCGAAGAGCGGGAAAGTCAACGGGGATAACAAGCACGGGGACATGCAGGAGACGTATTTTACCACCGGCGACAACAGCAAGAAAGAGGCGGAGGCTGACGCCAAGCTGACTCCCTTTCTCCGCAAGCAAAAGGAGCGGCTCATCCATCTCCGAGACAACATGCTCGACTCGATGAGTGGTGTCGCGAAAGACACGCTGCGGTCCCGCGCTGAAGGCAGCGAGGCGAGCGCGTTTGGCATGCATCAGGCAGATGCGGGCAGCGATGCATATGACCGTGATTTCGCTCTCAGCCTTCTGTCGCAGGAACAGGATGCACTTTACGAAATCGAGGAAGCAATCAAGCGCATCGAGCGCGGCAGCTACGGCAATTGCGAAATGAGCGGCAAGCCGATCGCTCACGCGCGGCTTGAAGCCATTCCTTTCACCCGCTACACCGTCGAGTGCCAGTCGCAGCTCGAGAAGCAAAACAAAGTCTCTCGCAGCCGCGTCCCTGTTACTTCACTCTTCGGGTTGACCGAGGGCGAGGAAGGTGCGGAGAGCGAAGAAGAAGAAGCACCGACCGACACCAAGGAATCCTAATTTTATGGCCCGCGATTTTATCATCCTCGAATGCACGGAGGCGAAAGCTGAAGGCAAACCCGTCTCGCGTTACATTTCGACGCGCAACAAAAAGAGCCTCAATACCCCGACGCGGCTCGAGAAAAAGAAATACAACCCGAATCTGAAACGCCATACGCTTCATCGCGAGACGAAGTAACCTTCGGACCCGAGCACCCACGACCATGCAGCCCAAGACTCCGCAACGCCGCACCAATTTCCGCCGTCACAATAAATCGATGCCGCGCCGCCGCATCGACATTGCGCTCGAGGCAATCGATTACAAAAACCCTGACATTCTACGTAAGTTCATCACCGAGAGCGGGAAGATCCTTCCCCGGCGCATCACCGGCATGCCGGCGCATTTTCATCGGAAGATTAACCGCGAGATCAAGCGCGCGCGCTCGGTGCTGCTCATGCGGTAGTCCCAGAATTCATGCTTCAAAAAAGGCCGCACTGCGAAGTGCGGCCTTTTTGTTTTGAGCTGAACCCTCCAATCTGCCGGACCCGATGTCGTCGATCTCCCCACTTCACATTCCGTCTTTCATCGAGCGCAAGCGGGATGGAAGTGCGCTGGATTCTGAGGAAATTTCGGAGTTTATTCGCCGCTACACGTCCGGCGAGGTGCCCGATTATCAAGCGAGCGCGTGGGCGATGGCCGTCTTCTTTCGCGGCATGAATGCGTGTGAGACCAGCGCCCTGACCCGCGCGATGATGCTCAGCGGCGGAGTGCTGAAGCACCGCGACGGCTCGCCGCCGAAAGTTGACAAGCACTCGACCGGCGGCATCGGCGACAAAGTCTCGCTCATCCTCGCCCCGCTGCTGGCCTGCGACGATTTGTGGGTGCCGATGATCTCCGGTCGAGGGCTCGGTATCACTGGCGGGACGCTCGATAAACTCGAAAGCATCCCGGGTTTCCGCGTGGCGCTCAGCGACGAAGAAACGCGCGAGCAACTCGAAAAACTCGGTGTTGTGATGATCGGGCAGTCCGCCGATCTTTGTCCTGCGGATAAAAAACTTTACGCCCTCCGCGACGTCACCGGCACTGTGCCGTCACAGCCGTTGATCGTCGCGAGCATCATGAGCAAAAAACTCGCGGAGAGCCTCGACCGACTCATTCTTGATGTGAAATTCGGTTCCGGCGCGTTCATGAAAACCCGCGCGGAAGCGGAGTCACTGGCCGCGGGTCTTACCGCCGTCGGGCAGGAGATGGGCGTGCGAACTTCGTTCCAACTCACGCCGACGGACGAACCGCTCGGCCGTGTCGTCGGCAACGCGCTCGAGGTCGCCGAGTCCGTTGAAACTTTGCAAGGCCGTGGACCAGCGGACCTCGTCAATCTGACTCTCGATCTTGCTGCGCGCGTCTCCGATGCTCCGCGCACCACGCTGCAGCAATGGCTGGAGGACGGCACGGCTTGGAAAAAATTCGTGGCGATGGCCGAGGCGCAGGGAGCGGACACCACGGTCCTCGAGCGCATCTGCGAAGTCCATCGCGCGCCGATCCTCAAACCCATCGCGGCGGCGCGGGCGGGTGTGGTTTCGAAAATGGACGCAGGCTCGATCGGTCGCGCTTCGGTGATGCTCGGCGCCGGGCGCGCGCAGGCGAGCGACGAGGTCGATTTCGCGGTTGGATTTTCGGCGATCAAAAAGGTCGGCGAATCCATCGAAAGTGGAGAGCCCTTGCTGGTTGTTCATGCGCGGGATGAAGCACAGCTCGAAGCCGCACTTCGCGAACTCGACGGAGCGCTGACAGTCGCATGAACGCCGTGGCGCATCTTCGCGGCAGCGCTCATGCTCGGCAGCGCGACGCTTCGAGCGGACGACAAAGCGGAGACCGTGCAGCGGCTCATTCCGTGGCTGCTCGATCAAAACGAAGCCCTCCGCGGCGTGCTTTTTTCCGACGTGATCGCGGCGACGTCCGGCAAACGCGTGCTGCCATTCGACAAAGCCGACGCTGACGATCAGCGCATCCTCGCGCGGATCGGCGCGGCGCTGGACGCGGTTCTCGCTGAGATGAATGCGCCCGACAGCGCAGTGCAGCAAGGCGAAGCGCGTGAACGAAATGAGCAGCTATTTCGAGGAGGCGATGCGCGCGAAACTTCGCTCCGTGCCCGGCTTCGCGTGCGACTTCCCACCCACTGCTGCCGGGAAGCATCAGCGCTCCGGCTATCCCGATTTGCGGCTCGTCGACACAGCGACGCAGCGCGTGATTTATCTCGATCCGAAGCTCTTCGCGAAAGGGAGCCGAGCGAGCAGTTTCCGCACATTCTATTTCGAGCCGAAGCGCGAGACGAACAAGGTGACGGACGACGCGCGGCATCTCATCGTCGGCATCGAGCAGGCACGAGACGCCGAAGGTCGCGGTGCACTTTCTGCACTGGGAATTGATTGACCTGAGTCGCTTTCGCGTGCGTCTGAAAGCGGAGTTCGAGGGCAGCAATGCCGACATGTATCGGCCGGAAGCCGTCGTCGGCACGAGTGCCGCGCAACCCGGGAAGCCGTGAACGTCGGCTCCTATCGCAGCGGCGCCAATCTTTCACTTCCCACAAATCCCAGCGCTGGATGATATTCCGCGACCATGCCCACCGCGCCGCAGTTTGATCCCATCGAAGACGTCCTGAAGGACATCCGCGCCGGCAAGATGGTCGTGGTCACCGACGATGCGGATCGCGAAAACGAGGGCGACCTCGTGATGGCGGCGGAGAAGGTCACGCCGGAGGCGGTCAATTTCATGGCCACCCACGGCCGCGGGCTCGATCTGCGCGCCGATCACCGACGAGCGCGCGGAGCAACTCGGCCTGCAGCGCATGGTGCTGGAGAACCGCGAGAGTTATCGCACGGATTTCACCGTCTCCGTCGATGCCGGCGAAAGGCGTGACCACCGGCATCAGCGCGCACGACCGCGCGCGCACGATCCAGGTGCTCGTCGATCCCAAGGCGACGCCGCGCGATCTCGTGCAGCCCGGCCACGTCTTCCCGCTGCGCGCCAAGGCGGGCGGCGTGCTGCGGCGCGCCGGACACACCGAGGCGAGCGTCGATCTGGCGCGGCTCGCCGGGCTTTCGCCCGCCGGCGTGCTCTGCGAAATCCTGCAACGCCGACGGCACCATGGCGCGGCTGCCGGAGCTGCTGAAATTTCGCAAAAAGCACAGGCTGAAGATGTGCCGCATCGAGCGACCTCATCGCCTATCGCCGCAGCCGCGAAAGGCTGATCGAGCGCGAGCAGGTCATCAAGCTGCCGACGGACTTCGGCGATTTCGAGCTGCACATGTATCGCTCCGTCGTCGACGGCGCGCATCACCTCGCGCTGGTGAAAGGCGACGATCTCGCCGAGAACAGACGACGCTCGTGCGCGTGCACAGCGAGTGCCTCACCGGCGACGTCTTCGGCTCGCTGCGCTGCGATTGCGGCAACCAGCTCCACACCGCGCTCGCGCAGATCGAAGCCGCCGGCAACGGCGTGCTGCTTTACATGCGGCAGGAAGGCCGCGGCATCGGCCTGCCGGCGAAGATTCACGCCTACAAGCTGCAGGAGGAAGGGCTCGATACCGTCGAGGCCAACGAGAAGCTCGGCTTCCCCGCCGAGCTGCGCGACTACGGCACTCGGCGCGCAGATTCTCTTCGATCTCGGCGTGCGCAAGATGCGCTTCCTGACGAACAATCCGAAGAAGGTCATCGGCCTCGAAGGCTACGGCCTGAAGATCGTGGAAGTCGTGCCGATCAAGGCGCCGCCGAATCCGCACAACGCGAAGTATCTCGAGACCAAGCGGGTGAAGATGGGCCACCTGCTCTGACGGCCTCGCGCGGCGCGGCGACGATTCCTCGTTGCTCGTCGGCGCATTAGCTCGCCTACAGTCCCGCTCTCCGCATTTCCATGGCCAACATTCTTCCATCCCGCCCGCGCCAAATGGGCCAGCGACGCACCGTTCGCCATCGTCGCCAGCCAGTATCAATCGCGACTACGTCACGGCGCTCGTCGAGCACGCCCAGCCGCGAACTCGAGGCCATCTCGCCGAGCTTCGAGCGTCCACCGTTTACGACGTGCCCGGCGCGTTCGAGATTCCCGCTCGTCGTCCAGGAAGTCGCCGACGCGCGGCGGCATCGACGCCATCATCGCGCTCGGCGTGATCATCGAGGGCGAGACCGCAGCACGCCTCGCTGATCGGCGACGGCCATCACCAATTCGCTGCAGCAGCATCTGCGCTCACGCACCGGCGTGCCCGTCATCCACGAAGTGCTGCTCGTGAAAAACGAGGAGCAGGCCCGCGTGCGCTGCCTGGAGGACGAAATCAACCGCGGCACCGAGGCCGCCCGCGTCGCCGTGCGGCATGGTGCAAGCGCTGCATGCGCGAGTCTGCCGCGAGCAGCCGCTGAATCTCCGCCCATGGGCAAACGACGCGAAGGCCGCGAAGCGGCCGTCCAATTCCTCTACCAGCTCGACCTGAACGGCGAAACGAGCGCCGGGCGATGCCGCGACATTTCTGGGCGCTGCGCTCCGGACCGGGCAAAGCGGCACGTCACGGCGAAGACCCGCGCCTTCGCCGAGCAGCTCGTCGCCGGCGTCACGGCGCACCGCGACGGAGATCGACGAGCGGATCAAAAAATGCACCGCGAATTACGAGCTGCACCGCCTCGCCGCCGTGGATCGCAACATCCTGCGCGTGGCGATCTACGAGATGCTCCACTGCCCCGATGTCGCCCCGGTCGTCATCATCAACGAGGCCATCGAGATCGCGAAAAAATTTGGCACCGAAAAGTCCGGGCGGCTTCGTCAACGGCATCCTCGACCGCATCAAGCAGGCGAGCTCTCGCGGCCCGCGTGCACCGGCGAGCCAGCCACCGGCAGCCAGGCGCTCGCGCCTGCTGACACCCGCCTCGACGTCATGGCCTTCGGCTTCTTCAAATCGCTCATCCAGAAATTCACCGGACGCCCGGTGGATTGGGACGAACTCGAGGAAGCGCTCATCCGCGCCGATCTCGGCGTGCCGATGACGACGCGGATCCTGAAGGCGCTGCAGCCGCGCGAGGAAAATCTGACCGCCGAGAGACGGTCGTGAACGTCGCGCGCGAGGAAATCCTGAAGGTGCTGCCGCGCGACAACGCTGATGCTGCGTCCGCTGGCCTCGAAGACCAAAGGTCATCCTCGTCGTCGGCGTGAATGGCACCGGCAAGACGACCTCGACCGCCAAGCTCGCGCACTTTCTCAAGCGCAAAGGCCACAGCGTCATGCTCGCCGCGGCCGACACCTTTCGCGCCGCGGCCATCGAGCAACTCGAGCATCTGGGCGCGACCGCCTCGGCATGCGAGATCGTCAAGGGCCAGTACAACGCCGACCCCGCCGCGCTCTGCTACGACGCCTATCAGGCCGCCGACCGCAAGAACATCGAGTTCCTCGATCTGCGACACCGCCGGCCGGCTGCACACGAAGACGAACCTCATGGGCGAGCTCGCCAAGGTGAAGCGCGTCCTCGCCAAGGCCGACCCGCACGCGCCGCACGAGACGCTGCTCGTCGTCGATGCCACCACCGGCGGCAACGCGCTGCAGCAGGCGCGGGAATTTCACAGCCGCGACGGCCTCACCGGCGTCATCGTCACCAAGCTCGATGGCAGCGGCAAAGGCGGCTGCGTCGTCGCGATTCAGAACGAACTCGGCATCCCGACGCGCTTCATCGGCACTGGCGAAAAGCTCGGATGACCTCGCGTTTTTCGAGAGCCGCGACCTTCGTCGAGCAGATGCTCTGAGCCTCGGCGGGGCGTTACCGAGCGGCGCCAAACGCGCTGAATCCGGTTTCCTCGACCCCAAGGAAGTAGCCGAAGCCCGCGTTCTGCTTTTGAAAAATCACACCGTCGAAGCGCCGCACCGTGCCATTGACGGGATGCTTGAATGAGCCCACGTAGCGGCCATTCGCGGCAGTAATCGTCACCTGCAATCCGGCGATTTGCGGCGTTTCGAGCGTGACCCGATTGCTCGCATCCAGCGTCGCTGGTTGCTCTACCTCCGGGCCAAGATCACCGTGACCAAAAGCCAGCTCCACGTTGTCGCTGGCGTCCGCCGCCGCAATTACTCGTGTCGCTGCGGCAGGCTTCGTGTAGCGCGAGCCGATGACCGGTGTGTAAATCTCGAAGGCAGCTTTTTGGTAACGGTCGAGCGGACGCTCCGGCTTCGACCAATGCACTGCGCCGTCCACATCACTCACTGCGGTGTCGCGAAATTGCAGTTTTCCGGCAACGAATCCCGTTGCGTAAAGCGACATGTAAATCGGCAGCTCGCCGTTCTTTGCAATGGGCGCGGAGCTCGAAAACGGCCTGCCATCGGCGAGGCGTCCGTTCAACAGAGCAACGCCCGTCTGGCTTACCGTGAGCAGCGCAAAGCCGTGTCCGCGAGGCAGCGTTGGGTCGCTGCTTTCGACGTTGCCCGGCAGCGTGATCGTGTAGCGGCCGACGTTCGGCGAGATGCCCTCCGAGGCGAGGCGCGCGCGGTCGGTCGTGATTTCCGAAGTAAAATTCCCGTCGGTCAGCGATCCGCTGATTTGCTGCGAATCACCTGCGAGATCCGCGTGGAGCTTGAGCGTCAGCGACGCCAGTCCTGCGCGCCGGACCGTCACAATACCGTCGCCCAAGTGATCAAGGGTGCCGGTGAACGCGTAGCGATTGAGCCCCAGCGTCACCGATCCGGAGACGCGTCCCGAACGGGTGAGAGTGATCTTTAACATCCCGGCAACGCCATCCGCGCGGACAAGTCCGGTGTAGCTGCCGAGGTGTGCGAGATACGGGTTGGGGATGAAATTCGCGGTCATAGCCAGTCCTTCGCTCATCACGAAAGGCAGCGTCGCGGCAGACGTCGCGGCGTCGCCGGTCCAGCCGGCGAACAGCCAATCCGTCGCAGCGGTCGCCGTGATCGAGTAGTCGCGTCCAACCTCGCGCAGCGTCGTGCCGGCAAAGCCAGCGGTCACCGTCCCGGACCCCACCACCTTCACATTCAACTCCCGCAGCACGACGTAGCGGACCGCCCGCGAGACTTCTTTCAAAACAATGCCAGCCCCGTCGAGGCTCTGCACGCGGATGATGTTGACTCCCGGGAAAAGGTCGGCGGTCGCGCTCCAGTTTTGCGTGCCCGAGGCTGTTTTGTATTCGCCCACGCTGCTTCCGTTTTCGATGCGGACCCGAACGCTGCTGGCCGGTTTCGTTCCGCTCGTCGTGCCGGAAATGGTGACCGCCGGGTCGGTCAGAGCCGCATTGGCGCTTGGTGTCGCGATGCTAATGACGGCCGTGGGCGGAGCGGGGGTCGGTGCCGGAGTGGGTGTGGAGTTTGGAGGCGGGGTCGAGTTCGGCGGTGCGGTGAGAACGACCCAGTAGTGCTTGTATTGGCTGCTTCCGTCGTAAAAGTAGCCGACGCCATAAGAGGTCTGCGTTTGGTAAAACTCCACCTCCGCGAGCAGATGCTGTTTGTGCCCCGAAGAGCCCATCCAACTACTCCACGCTGCCGGCGGCGACGTCTGGCCCGCGGCGATCGACTCGAGATTATTGCCGTCGCTCGGGTAGTAGGAGGGAAGAGTGTAGCCCGCCTGGCGCACCAGAAAATTGGCGCCGTGACCGCTCGGATTGGTGTGTCCAAAGTAGTTCCGCTGCGCCATGTCCGCTGCTCGCTCCCGCGCTACTTTCGAGAGAATGGGATCGAGCACCATGAACGGCCGACGCTGCCCGGAGGCGGTCGTCATCGATGTGGCAATGGCCTGCTCTTGCGAATTGAGCGCGCCTGCTGCGTCGTCCACCATCACGGCGACGACGGCTAAAAGGCCGATCATCCAGCAGAAAAACGTGCGGTAGAATGGGGAGATCAATCTGCGAAAGGGTTTTTGGTTTCTCGATGAAAAGTGTCGAGAACATTATCCAGCGAGTCCCGTGCCGCTATTGTGGAGATTATGAGAAACTTCGGGGTTTCGGAGTTCTCTGCGGCGTCGAAATAATGGCTGCGACCGAAGCGCCGCATCGTGATGCCTTCGTTCCGCGCCTCAGAAACCACTCGCCTTCACGGGGTTCCGACCAATGAGCGGAAACTGCTCGATGTCGATAACTGATCCGCTCACCAAGCTGGCAGGTTCGCACAGAAAACTCATCGCGAAATGGGCAATCTCTGCCGGTTCGAAGATGCGACCGCCCGGCGCATGGGCCTGTGGGATGTGTTGGGGCCAATCGGCGGCAAGGCCTTCCGCGACTTTGGTGGTGTATTCGTTCTCCGTCAGCACCCAGCCGGGGTTGATTTGATTGATTCGGATCCCATCGCGTCCGAGCGCGTCCGCGAGATTTCGAGTCATCGTGGTCAGCCCGCCTTTGCTGACCGAATACGCGAGCAGGCACGCCTCGCCACAGTAGGCGTTGATCGATCCGATGTTCAACACGCGCCCTCCGCCCTGCGCTTTGAAATGCGGCACCGCCGCTCGAATGAGCAACAGCGGCGCGCGGAGGTTGATTGCGATCACCCGATCGAAAAAAGTGGCATCAGTCCCGGCGAGATCGGTGCGCGGCGAAACGCCGGCGTTGTTCACGAGCAGGTCGATTTTTCCGAAACGCCCAATCACTGCTTGGATCAAAGCGGCGCACTCGTCCGGTTGATCCAGTTGCGCCAGGTTCACGTCGACCTCGACGCCGCTTGCGGCGCGAATTTCCGCTGCGATCTTTTCCGCCGGCGCCCGCTGCGTCAGTTGTCCGTGAATCACGACGTGTGCGCCTTCCTCGCCCAGTCGCCGCGCAATGGCCTCGCCGATGCCGGACGCCGAGCCCGTGACTAGCGCCACTTTTCCGCGCAGCCCGAGGTTGGCGGTCACGGTTTCAGGACCGCTTTCACGAGATTCCCGACATGCATTTCGTCGAAGCAGCTCTTCCATTCTTCGAGCGGCGCAACGCGATTCAGAATCCGGTCGAGGTTGATTTGCCCACTGGCCAGCATTCCGAGCACTTTCTCCCACATCGTCCAGTTGTGTGAAAAGCTGCCGCGCAGCGTAATTCCTTTGCCGACGAGTGGATCGAGTGAAAAATCGAGCGGTTCGCGGCCCCACCCGACTTTACTGACCTGCCCGCCGGGTCGCACGATCTCCAGCGCCAGCTTCAGCGTCGCGCTCACGCCCGCGGCATCGATCACGACGTCGACGCCGTAGCTGTCGCCGAGTCCGCGAATCGCCTCGCTGACATTTTCGCCGTGCTCGCCGAAGGTGTGCGTCGCTCCGATTTCACGCGCGACTGCGAGCCGCTTCGCGTCCGCTTTCACTCCGACGACAATGAGCGGCGACTGCGCCGGAAAGCTTCGCCATCAGCGCGCAGAGCAAGCCGATCGGTCCCGGACCGATGACCACGACGCTGTCGCCGGGACGGATTTGCGCGTTCATGCAGACTGCGTTGTAGGCCACACAACACGGCTCGGTGAGCGCCGCTTTTTCGAACGCCAACCCCTCCGGCACCCGATGCAGACAGCGCTCCGGCACCTTCACAAATTTCGTCATCGCACCGTTCACGCCGTAGCCAAATCCGAGTCGATTTGGGTCGAGATTGTATTGCCCGGCACGCGTGAAAGGAGAGTCGAGATCGAGCACCGCAGCCGTCTCGCTGACCACGCGATCGCCCTCGCGGAAATTGCGCACGCGCGCGACCCGTCTCCGCGATCACGCCGCCGAATTCGTGCCCGAGCACGACCGGATAGTTCACCTTCCAGCTTTGCTTGCCCGAATACTGGTGCAGGTCACTGCCGCAGACGCCCACGGCTTCGACAGAGAGGAGCACGTCGGTCTCGCCGATCTCCGGTTTCGGCAGATCGCGGAGTTCGACGGAGTGCGGTTCGGAGGAATAATTAACGAGGCCGATCATGGTGAGTGGGTGAAAATCAGGGCAGTCCGTGCTGCGCCATTTTTTGCCGCAAAAACTCGGCAGACAATCTCAGATGTTCCATCCCCACGGCCGGATCGTCTCCGTCCTCGATGCTGATCCAGCCTTGGAATCCCGCCGATTTGAGCGTGGAAAAAATTGCGTCGTAGTCGTTCAGTCCGCGCCCGATCACGCCGTGGCGCAGGATCGACGCATAGCCTTGATGTGCGCCGAGTCGGTGCAAATCCTCGGCGTTCCCGCCCTCGAAAAAACGATCGCTCGCGTGCATCGTCACCACGCGATCTTTTACGGCGTCGAGCAGCGCGAGCGGATCTTCGCCGGCAATGATGGCGTTCGACGGATCGTAATTCACACCGAACCACGGGCTGTGCGGGATCGAGTCGAGCAGTTCGAGAAAAACTTCGCGTCTTCTGCGCAAACTCCGGGAACTGCCAATAGCCGTCTTTGTAATGATTCTCGAGGATGAGCGTGACGCCGCATTCCTTCGCTTTTGGCAGGCACGCCACGATGCATTCCGCCGCCATTTTCACCCCGTCGGCGATCGAAACGTCTGGTCGCCGTTGTCCGCTGAGGACACGACAGAATTTCCCGCCGAGCCGCGCCGTGGCCTCGATCGCGCGCTGCTCCTGCGCGACTCTCCCGGGCTCGCGCCGCGGCATCCGGTTGGGTGAAATCCGGCGAGTAACACATCATCGGAATCGCCAGTCCGTGGGCATCCGCCAGCGCACGGAGGCGCGCAAGTTCCCCCTCATTTTCCGCAGGCGTGAAGCCCCAGTAAAACTCGAGTCCATCCACATCGAGTTCCGCTGCGACGAGTTCGATCCATTGCTCGACGGACATCGATTTCCGCACGACGAGGTCGTCGAGGAAGCATTTCGGGAAAGCAGCGAGAGGCATTCTGAAGAAGATCAGCGGGCTCCGATTTTCTGCCGCACCAGGCGCCACCAATTCGACGCAGCGCAGTTCCCGTTGATCGCGCAGGAAAAGGCGTCCGTCCGCGTAGGCTGGATTGCACCACGTCGATCCGCACAATTGCGCCTGCCCGCTTTCCTGGTACCCGCGAGCATCCGCGGCGAAGAGCACGAACGCCCCGCTGTCGGTGAGCATCCCGATGTTTTGGCCCAGCACGAGAAATCCCGCCTCGGCCTTGTCTCCGCTCGATTGGATCAGCCCGGTTTTCTCCCACGCGATCTCGCCGGTCTTCGCGTCCACGCAGACGAGATTTTTCGCCGGACCGATGCCGTAAAGAAACCCGTCCACGACGACCGGGCTCGTGAAATTCATCGCGGCCTTTTTGTTCACCCAAGCCTCGGTCGCGACCAATCCTGCATCGCTCGCCGCGATCCGTGTCGCGACCATCCCGAGCGTGTGCGAGGCCACGATCACGAGATCGCCGACCACCACCGGCGTCGTCACGTGTCGCCCGAGCGCCGTTTGCAGCGGGCGCCGCCAAAGCAGTTTTCCGTCGCTCGGATCGAGTCCGATGAGCGCTTCCGCGGTGAACGAGATGAACTGCCGCACGCCCGCGACCTCCGCGAGGATCGGCGCGGCGTAGGCGGTCTGATCGTTCTGCGATTTCCAAACCACTTCACCCGTCGCTTTCTGGAACGCGACGATGCTTGCGCCGTTCGCGCCGCCGACTTGCACGATGAGATGGTCGCCATCGATGATCGGCGAACCTGCCGCACCATGCCGGCTCGCGCCCGCAGCTTTCCCTTTTTCGCCGATGTAGATCGCGCCGAAATCATCGACGAAATTTTTCCGCCAAATCACTTTGCCATCGCTCGCGCCGAGGCACTGGAGCTCGCCTTTGGCGGATTGAAAGAAGACTCGCTCGCCGTCCGCTACCGGCGTGCACCGCGGCCCGATGCCAAAGCCATCTCGGTGCGCGGAGAAAATGCTCGCCTGCCACAATTCCTTTCCCGTGGCTGCATCCGCGGCGTGCGCGATTTCCATCTCGTTTGCCTGGTCGAGATAGAAGACGCGACCGTGGGCGACCACCGGTGACGCAAATCCATCCCCAATTGGCAGCTGCCAAAGCACCTTCGGCTCTGCGGGAATCGCCGTAGGTATGGCCTCGCCGGCCGGCACGTGGCCAGTCCGCGCCGGTCCGCGCCACTGCGGCCAATCGGCAGCCAGCGCGCCGGTGGAAAGCAGGGCGAATAGGGGAACCAGCGGGGGGAGTTTCATGCCTCAGATACAGGCGGCTTTCACTGACTTGGCAAGCGCGGGCCGCGCTTCGATTTTCACTGCCCGAAAATCTCGACGAAAAACGCCTTCATCGCCTGCCAGGAACGGCGCGCGGCGGGTTCGTTGTAGGCAGCCCCTTTCGATTTATCGGTGCCGACCCACTTTTGCGTGAAGGCATGCACAGCGTCACCGTAGTAGTTCATCTGCCAATCGACACCTGCCTTGCGCAGCTCATCCTGAAAGGCCGCGATATCGTCCGCCTTCACAAACGGATCGTCCGCGCCGTGAAGCACGAGCACCTTGCTCTTGATGTGCTTGCCGTCGGCCGGGGTGGGCGAATCGAGTCCGCCGTGGAAGCTCACAACGCCGGCAACCGACGCACCGCTGCGCGCCAGTTCAAGCACGGTCGTCCCGCCGAAGCAAAATCCGATCGCGGCGACCTTGGCGGGATCGACCAGTTTGTGCTGCGTCAATTGTGTCAGCCCGGCATTCACGCGCTGACGCAGCAGCGCGCGGTCCGCCTTGTATTGCCCCGCCAATTTACCCGCAGCCTCGCGGTCCGCAGGGCGCACCCCTTTCCCGTAAATATCTGCCGCGAAGACGACGTAGCCGAGCTTCGCGACATCCTGCGCGACGTCCCGAGTGTGATCGGACACACCCATCCAATCATGCACCACGAGCACGCCCGGACGCTTGTCTTTCGTGGCGTCGTCGTAGGCCAGGATGCCCTGCAGAACCGTGTCCCCGTCCTTGTATTCGACGGTTTCAGTTTTGATCGTGGCGAAGCCGAGCGAGGTCAGCGAAAGGAGAGTCGCCACGGTGAAGGAGAAGATTTTCGAATTCATAGGGATGAGGTGAGAGAGGTGTGTGCTCAATAAACGTCGCGTTTGTAGCGCTTGGCCTTCTTCATCGCGTCGATGTATTCCTTGGCCTGCTCCGGTGTCTTTCCGCCTTCGGTTTCGACGATGCGATGGAGCGCGTTGTCCACATCGGTCGCCATGCGGGTCTTGTCGCCGCACACGAAAAAGTCGGCTCCTTCCTCCAGCCATTTCCACACGTCTTTCGCGTTCTGCTCGAGGCGGTGCTGCACGTAGATTTTCTCCTCCTGATCGCGGGAAAAAGCGGTGTCGATCCGCAGAAAATTGTCCTTCACCCAGGCGTTGAACTGGTCCTCGTAGAAAAAGTCTTCTCCCCGCCGCTGCTCGCCAAAGAAGAGCCAGTTGCGTCCTCGATGGCCAAGGGCCTGCCGCTCCTCGACGAACGCGCGGAACGGCGCGACGCCGGTGCCGGGGCCGACCATGATGATGGGCGTGTTCCCATCGGCCGGCAGGGAAAAGTGCTTCTGCTGCGATTGCAAGAACACCCCGGCGGTCGTGTCGCCCTCCCAGCGTTCCGCCAGAAAAGTCGAAGCGACGCCCTTGCGCGGGCGACCGTTCGCCGTGTAACGCACCGTCGCCACCGTGAGGTGAACTGAGTCGGGATGGGCCATCAGGCTCGAGGCGATCGAGTAAAGGCGCGGCGGCATTTTGCGGAGCACTTTCACGAATTCCTCCGGGGTCAAGCTGAGGTCTGAAAACTCCCGCAGGATGTCCACGTAATCGTGGCAGGCACCTTTCCCCGTCAGATATTTCTTCAAATCCTCCGCGCGCTCCGGTTGCAACAATTCCTTCAGCGGCGCTGCCCCTTTTTCCGCTGCCAATTCGACGAATTTTTTCTCCGCAAAGGTGATCGCGTAGTCGCTGAAGAGCGCGTCGCGAAGCGGCTTGGGCTGTCCATCGCGTCCCGGCACCGGTTCATCGCCCGTGGCGTGCAAGGCCGCGATCACTTCCTGCACGAGGTCCGGGCAATTTGTGACCTGCAAACCGAGCGCATCGCCCGCGAGATACTTTAGTCCAGATCCGGCGAGCGAGATTTCATGATGCCGCGTGTCTTTTTCCGAGCCGCCGCCGGTAATTTTCTGATTCACCGAATGGCGCGCGGGAAACGGGTTCTTGTTGGAGTAGACAGGTGCGGCTGCTGCCGGAACGGATTCGGTGGACATACCCGCGAGGATAGGGTCAGCAGCCGGCGAGGTTCAAGTCTGCGGAGATTTGGCAGGATGTTTAGCGTCGTCGGAAATGTCAGACAACTCCGCGCAGGTTGCGGCGTTGTAATGCTGGCAAGCGTCTGCATTCCGCAGGTCTGCCGAAACCTCAGAAATCCACATGAAAAAACTGATCACCACCTTGAGCGCACTGGCAGCCGTCGGCGCGCTTTCCTTTGCCGTAGAGCCTCCACCCGGACCGCCGCCTGGCGGCGGCGAAGGAGGTCCCGGCGGCAAGCCGAAAGGCCGGCCGAATCCGGAAGAAATGTTCAAGAAACTCGACACCAACAACGACGGCTCGATCAACCTCGATGAATTCAAGGCCGGCCCGATGGCGCAACGCGACAAGGATCCCGCGCACGTGGAGGGGACCTTCAAAAAGATCGATAAAGACAGCGACGGGAAGATCACGCTTGAGGAATTCAAGGCCGGACGGCCCCCACGTCGCGAAGGCGGTGGCCCCGGCGGTCCTGATGGTCCGGGCAAAAAGCCGCGCGGTGAAAAGCCTCCCGGCGGAAAACCGCCCGGCGGAGCGTAAATTGGCGAGCAATTAAATAACGCCGCGTCCGAAATTCGGGCGCGGCGTTTTTACTCATCCGCCCACCGCCTGATACTGCCGGACTCCGCGCGACCACATGAAATTCGCCAGCATCCAGCTTCCCAAGACCCAGCCGGCCTGAATGCCCAGTCCGCTAGCCAAATCCGCCCCCCGCACCCGCTCGAGAAAGACCTGCACCGGAAAGAAGATCTCGTAGGTAAATGGCGACCAGTGGATGAACGTGTGCAGCCAGGCGGGCATGATATCGAGCGGGAAAATCTGGCCGCTCAGAAAGTATTCGAAGGAGTAAACGAGGAAGATCACCGTCGAAATTTCGAGGATCCAGAACGCCAGCATGGCCAGCGAATAAGCGATAAAGAACTGAATGAGCCCGGCCATCGCAACGGAGGCGGCGAATGTGAGCCACGTCAGTGCGTGCTCGGGCATCCGCAGATATTCACGGAAGCACCAGAAAATCAGCGCAATCGGCAGCGCGGTGACCGCGACGTAAAGCAACCGGTAACTGGCGTAAAGACTGAGCCGATAGCCAAGATAGTTGAGCGGCTTGATGATGAACGAACTGATCCTTCCGTCGCGAATGTCGGCGGCGATTTGCCACTCGTCTTCAGTCGGTGTGACGAGGTTGTCGACGAGGATCGTCAGCAGGAAATAGAAGATCATCGAACCGTAGTCGTAGCCGCCGATCGACGACTGCCGTTCGTCGAAAATGGCCCGCCAAATGAAGACGGTGCCAATGAGTGGCACGACCGCGAACAGTGCGCGGATCAGGAAATTCCAGCGGTAGACGAAGGTATTCTGCAGGCCTATTTCAAAGACCTTCAGATACTTGGTCGGATTCATGCGCGCAGCGGTTTACGGATCGCCCGCGGCCCCGGCAAGCCCGTCACGCACCTAGCGACTCGCTGGATTGGGGGCGGAGTGGGTAAACTCCGCCTTCAGCCGCGCCACGAGATCGGCGAGGAGCGGCTTGCGCTTTTCCTCCCATTCCTTGCGGAGTTGTTCTTCGACTTTCCGGCGCTCCTCAGCGTATCGCTTCACGAAAAGTTCCCGGCGCTCCTTGTCGAGTTCGAGACCTGTATCGCGGATCGCCACGTCGATCTCTTCCGCCATGCGTTTGCGTCGAAATTCTTCGCGATCGCGCAGCGCTTCCTTTTTCTCCGGAGGCAGATTCGACCAGCGAAGGAAATTTTCCTGAAACCGTTTGCGCTGCTCGGGCGTGAGTGCTTCCAGCGCTTTGCGGACGTTCTCAAATTCCGGCGATAGCGTGTCCTTCCGAGCGGAACGATCGCCATCCGGCCTGCTTTGCGTTCCCGAAATCGGTTCCTGACCCGCGGCCGAAAATGCCGCGGCGAAAAATGCGCTGATTAGAAGCGCGGATGTTCGAGCCATACCGACGTTTCTTCGGACGCAAGCAGTTCGTCGAGATGATTGATCACGGCGTAGTCCGGACTAGCGGACACCTTTTGCGCGAGCTCGGCAATGGTCGGAGGACGTTCGATCTGCTGCCACGCACCAATGCCCACGACCGCGAGGACACACGCGGAGACGGCCCCGAGCCGCCAGCGACGAAGAAGCCACGTTACCAATCCAGGCTGTTCCTGCCGCTCTGCGCGAATCTCGCGGAGCACGTTTCGAGAAAAGAACGGGGAGACGGCGGGCGTCCGCGCCTTGCCCAGCAAGTGCCAGAGATCGTCGTTTTCGTCTTGGTTCATGAAGGTGGTTAACGCGAAATCTCACGCGAAGTTGCGCGTTTTCTCACCGCGAAAGCGGCGTTGTTTTCACCTCAGACCTCGGTCGCTTCGAGGAAACCTTCAAGCTGCCGGATCCGGGTCGGATGCCGCATTTTCCGCAGCGCCTTTGCCTCGATTTGCCGGATGCGCTCGCGGGTGACCTTGAATTGCCGTCCGACTTCCTCGAGCGTGCGGCTGTAGCCGTCGACGAGTCCGAAACGCTGCTCCAACACCTGCCGCTCGCGCTCGGTCAGTGACTCGAGCACGTCCTTGATCTTCTCTTTCAACAGCACGATCGCCGTCATGTCGCTCGGGTTCTCCGCGCTCTTGTCTTCGATGAAATCGCCGAAGCTCGTGTCGTCGCTCTCGCCGACCGGCGATTGCAGCGAAATGGGCTGCTGCGCCATTTTGAGCACGGCTCGCACGCGCTCAACGGGGAGCTGAATTTCGTCCGCCACCTCCTCAGGTGTGGGCTCGCGGCCGTAGTCCTGCACGAGCTGTTTTTGCACGCGCATCAGCTTGTTGATCGTCTCGATCATGTGCACCGGAATGCGGATCGTGCGTGCCTGATCGGCGATGGAGCGGGTGATCGCCTGCCGGATCCACCACGTCGCGTAAGTCGAGAATTTATAGCCACGACGATATTCGAATTTCTCGACGGCTTTCATCAGGCCCATGTTGCCTTCCTGGATCAGGTCGAGGAACGACAGCCCGCGGTTCGTGTATTTTTTCGCGATCGAAATGACGAGCCGCAGATTGGCTTCGACCATCTCGGTCTTGGCCTTCAGCGCCTTTTTCAGCCAGAGCTTCAGTTCGCCGTATTCAGCGATGAATTCATCCGGGCTCAGCCAGGCACGCATCTGGATTTCCTTCAGCTTGCCGGCGTGATCCGTCTTCGCGGCGACCTCGACTTTTGCCGACTTTTTTACTGGCTTGTTCAGCTCGTTGAGGTGCAGGTGGACGAGGCGATTCGTCTCGTCGGCGAGGTGCACGAACTCCTCCGTAACTTTCTGCTTAAAGAAAAACTTCGGGTAGATCCGCTGGATCGCTGCGTGGGCTTTCTGAAACTCCGCGTAGGATTTCGTCTCGTGATTTTTGCCGCCGTGGGCCAGGTAGTTTTTGTAAACGCTGACGCAATGCGCTGCGGCGTGTTCGAGGCTCTGGCAGAGCTTCGGGAGTTGCTTCATGTACCGCTCGCGGCTCTCGATTTTCTTGTCGAGGATGATGCGGTCGAAACGCTCGCGGCCTTCGCTCAGCTTTTGCGCGAGATCAAGGTAGGCGCGGGCGATGAAGCCGAAATGATTGACGTATTTCTGGACGTTGATTTCCGCCTCTTCGATCCGCTTGGAAATCTCCACCTCCTGCTCACGGGTGAGCAGCGGCACTTGCCCCATCTGCTTCAGATACATCCGGACGGGGTCGTCCAAAATATCGAGCTTCGCCTCGGGCTTTTCCTCTTCCTCTTCGTTGTCCGCATCCTTTTTCCCGTCTTTGTAGCGATCGACATCCGACGCATCGATGATGTCGATTTCCATCGCTCGGAGACGTCCCATGATCGCGTCCATCTCGTCCGGATCGTTGAGATTGTCCGGCAGCGCTTCGTTGAGATCGTCAAAAGTGAGGTAACCTTGTTCCTTCGCGAGTTTGATCAGTTCGCGCACTTTTTCCTGCACTTCCGGCTGATCGAGCACGCTCAAGGGCACTACGGGCGCTTTCACTTTGGTTGCCGCGACCTGCTTCACTTTAGCCTCTTTTTCCGGCTTCGGCGCTTTCGGTGCCTTCGGCGGTTTGGGCGGTTTGATGGCCTTGGGAGCCTTCGGCGGTTTGGGTACCTTTGGCGCTTTGACTTTCTTCCCGCGAACCGCCGCCGTCTTGATGCTCTTTTTCTTCAACACCTTCTCCTTTTTCACTTTCTTCGCCGCCGGCTTCTCGCGTTTCACCTTCACCACCTTCGCGACCGCCTTCTCTCTCTTCAGTTTCGGTTCTTTCTTTTTTGCGGAGGCCTTGGCGGGTTTCGGAGCGACTTTCTTGGCGATTTTTGGCATACCCGGGAGTTGAGAAGATTATCCCCGCTCCCTGGAGATGAATTCTCTAGAGTAGCGGGGAAAAAGGCCGCGCAATATCGGAGAGACGTTTTTGCAAATCAAGAATTTGTTTCTGCCACTTCAAAACGTCCTCCGCGCCGAGCTCTGGCGTGCGCAGCCGCGCCTTGATCGCCTCGATTTTGCGCCGCGTGTGCCGCTGCTCCAGCTCGCGCCAGCAGGCATGCGCCACCGCGACGGGATTGGGCCGTTTCTCTTCCAGTAGGTCGCAGATCGCGGCTTCCTCCGCGGCGTCGAGGGTGGTGAGAAAGGTGTTGATCGATGGCTGGTCCGACGGCTGTAGATCGGCGGCGAGGATCTTGGAAAGCAACGCGGCGTCGGGCTCGCGGGCGAGCACTTCGTTCCACGGCTCCTCGAGCACCCACGCGCGCGCATCGTCGTCGCAGAGCGTGACGATCGCCAGCAGGCGCAGGGTCGGGTCGAGCGCCACTGGCTCGGGCCTTTCCACTTCGTCATCGCGGGTGGTCTTCGGCGCTTTCAGCATTCGGGAAAGCTCCGCCGTCGAGACCTCCAGCCGCTGCGACGCTTTGTTCACGATCGCCTCGCGCAGGATGCCATCCGTCAGGAAATTCGCCCACGTCATCACCTTCCGCGCCGCCGCGCGTTTCCCGCCCGGCGTCGCCAATTCCGTTGAGGCCGCCATCCGGGCGAGCTGGAAATCAAAAAACTCCTGCGCCGCCGCCACGCGCTCCACGAACGCCCCAGCGCCCTCCCGCCGAATCAGCGAATCCGGGTCCTCGCCGCGCGGCATCTCCACCATCCGCACGGTCAGATTCTCCGCCAGCAACATCTCCAGCGACTTCTCCGCCGCGTTTTGCCCCGCCGTGTCCGCGTCGAAGCACAACACCACCTCGCCCTCGCCGACGTATTGCTTCAGGATATGCGCCTGCTCCTTGGTGAAAGCCGTCCCCTGCGGCGCGATCACATTTTGCACCCCCGCCTCGTAGGCCGTGATCAGGTCAAGCTGCCCCTCGCACACGATCGCCTGCGCCTTGTCGATCACCGCCCGCATCGTCTTGTGCAGCCCGTAGAGCACCTTCCCCTTCGTGAAAAGCGGCGTCTCCGGCGAGTTCACATACTTCGCCGCCTTCGCCTCCGCATCCAGCACCCGCCCGCTGAACGCGATCACTTCTCCCGTCCGATGGTTGTGAATCGGAAACATCACCCGCCCGCGGAACCGATCGAAAAACCCCCCGCGCGGATTTTCCTCGTCGCGTAACTTCACCAGCCCGCTCTGCACCGTTTCCTCGTCCGAAAAGCCCCGGTCGTGCGCGAAATTCCCGAACGCCTCATACGAATCCGGCGCGTACCCGATCTTCCACGCCTTCGCCACCTCTACCGTGATCCCGCGTCCTTTTAGATACTCGCGCGCCACCTGCGCCGAGGGCTTCCGCAGCAATTGATGGTGGAAAAAATCCGCCGCCTCCGCGTGCAGCGCCAGCAACCGCCGCCGCATCGTGAACCGCGCGGCATCCTCCGGGCTCATCTCCGCCTCCACGATCTTGATCCCCGCCCGCTCGGCCAGCTTTCGCGCCGCGCTCACGAAGTCCAGATTCTCATACATCATCACAAAGCGGATGACATTCCCCCCCGCGCCGCAGCCGAAGCACTTGAAAATCTGCCGCTTCGGATTCACCGAAAACGACGGCGTCTTTTCCGCGTGAAAAGGGCATGTCGCCTTGAACATCCCCGCCGCGCGCTTCAGCGGAAAATACCCCTCCACCACGTCCACGATGTCATTGGCAGACTGGATCTGCTCGATCGTCTCGGGAGGAATCAGCGGCACAGCGCGCTACTTAGCACCACCCGCCGCGACCGTCGAGCGCGCCGGGAGAAGGGAGCGGGATTAGGATGAGGCGACCAGAAAATCCCAGCGCAGCGATCGATCGCTAATCACCACGCGCTCCCCCTGGCCGAATCTACTCCGTCAGGTCGAGCGTGATGGTGCCAAGTTTGCCGGAAAAGCGAAACGGCGTTGCGTATTCGCCGACAGCACCATTTTCGTCGCGGCCAACTTGCAAGCCATCTTTCGGCTGTCGTTGGAAGAGTGTGCTCTGTCCCGTGCCGATGGTCTGGTGCCCGGCTTTGAGCGTCACCATTCCATCCTTGGCAAGGATGACAGCCACCGTCCCTGGCTGTGGCGGGAGCGGAGCAGCAATGGCATTCAGCTTGCCGCCGTGCCGCACCGCGAAGGTCAGGTTTCCACCCTTGAGATAAAGCGAGAATCCTTCAGCAGAGCCGCCCTGTGCGATAAGGACACCATCGGCCGCGGCGTCGGGGATTTCGATCCGAATGGCCAGGGCGCGACGGGCAAGAACCGGGGCGTCCTCGTCGTCCAGGCTGTCTCCCGTCGTGAGCGCGAAATGGTTTGGAGCGCCTTCGAAATCACCGACCGGTTGTGCCTGTCCGTAGCGCGGTTTCCAAGGCCACGGCAGCACGCCGGCTTCCTGGCCCCAGGCTTCCCATTTGGCCGCGAGATGGTCGACGACCTCCGGATGGGAGGCCGCGAGGTCTTGCATCTCGGTGCGGTCGACCTCGGTGTCGTAGAGCTCCCATTTTCCCGCCGCACCTTTTGCGACGAGTTTCCATCTCCCGTCGCGGACGGCGCGGTGGCCTTCATGCTCGAAAAAGAGCGGTGCCTTGCGCGCCAGCGGCTTCCCGGCCAGCGCCGGCAGCAGGCTGATGCCTTGCATCGGCGTGATCTTCACTCCACCGCGCTCCGCGGGGTAAGTTGCACGGGCGAGATCGATGCAGGTGGCCATGATGTCGATCAGATGCGCGGGTTGGTGCTCCAGGACATCGCGCCGCGCAACCCCCGCCGGCCAGTGCACAATGCACGGAGTGGCAATGCCACCTTCATGCTCGAAGTGCTTGTAGAGACGAAAGGGAGTGTTGCTCACATTCGCCCAAGCTTCGCCGTAGGAGATAAACGTGTCCGCCGGTCCGGGCATGACCCCCGTGCCCGTCAGCATGGGAAAACCCTCGCGCGTCTGCTTTGGGCGGACGTCCGCGCGCAGGGCGTCGGGCCCGATCACTGGAAGTGTCGGCGTTTGGCTGCGCGCCGTCTTGCCTTCTCGACCAATCGGCTCGGCACATGCCCCGTTGTCTTGGAGGAAAAGCAGCAGCGTGTTATCGAACTGCCCATTCTTCTTTAAAGTCTCGACCAGACGCCCAATGCCCTGATCCATGGAATCCACCTGTGCCGCGTACACTTCCATGCACCGCGCTTCCCACTCTTTGTTCGCCACCTGATCCCAATTTCCAAAGATCGGACCGACCTGCCATTTTGGATTAATGACCCCGAGCCGTGCTGCCTTGTCGAGACGCGCCTTGCGAATGGCTTGGTAACCCGCGTCGTAGCGCCCACGGTATTTGCCGATGTCGGATTCCTTCGCGTGCAGCGGCCAGTGACCGGCGGTAAAGGCGACGTACATGAAGAAGGGTTCGCTGGAATGATCGCGCGCATGCTCCGTGGCAAAGCGTGACGCGTGGTCCGCGATCGCGTCGGTGTAATAGTAGCTCTCCGGACGATACTCCGGGTCCGCGAGAGCCGAGATGGCCTGGTTGTCACGAGTCAGGGTCCCCGGATCGAAGTAGCTGCCCGCCCCGGTGATCGTGCCGTAGTAGCGATCGAAGCCACGTTGCATTGGCCAATCGTGCTTTGCGCCCTCCGGAGTCACATTGCGAGCCACGTGCCATTTTCCCACGGCGTAGCTGCGATACCCGGTTGGTTTCAAGGCCTCGGAGATCGTCACGCACCGGTTATTCAACTCTCCGCGAAATCCCTCAAGCCCTTTGTCCTCGATCATATGCCCGATACCGGCTTGGTGCGAATAAAGACCCGTCAGCAGCGCCGCGCGAGTGGGGCAGCAGCGGGCGGTATTGTAAAACTGAGTGAAGCGCACCCCATCTTGCGCGAGGGCATCGAGAATCGGGGTTTGAATCTCCCCGCCATAACACCCGAGATCCGAAAAACCCATGTCGTCACCGAGAACCACGATAATGTTCGGCCTGTTCGCCGCACCAAGCTCTCCACAAAAAAGCAGCGACGACCCTAGAACGAGAACCAAAGAAATCCTACGGAAGAGGGAAGGGGACGGAATTCCGAGCATGGCAGGAAGAAAGCTCGATGCTCCATCACGTCACGCGGCGAGTCGACTCAATTGCCGATCACCAGCAGCAACCTCAGAGATCCAGTCGTCGAACGGGCAAGGATTCGGGTCGGGAAAGTGCGCATCACCTACCGCTCGACCCTCGTGTTGCAATTTACCTGGTCGCAGGCGTGCTGTTCATGACCCACCAGGAACTCATGAACTGCTTCGCGATCTTCTCCACCTTTTCGGCATCTTTTCCGAGAGCCACGGTGGTCACTACGACTTGGGCGCCAATCTCGAGATTGATGTAATTGACCGTCCGAACCAGTGAGCGTCCGTAGTAGGAATAACTCCAGATGAAGCCGAGGCTCTTCCATCCATTAAAAGGATAAGGGTTCAACACCGGCTGCTCCACGACGAGGTTCGTCGTGCCATTCGGCAGGCCCTTGGCAGCCGAATCTCGATACTTCAAGGCGTTTGCCGCCAACTCCACACCCGGCGTGAAAGGGGAACGAGTGACATGAATCTCACCGTCGAGATTGGCCTCAGTCAGAAGAATGAGCAACCCATCTCCGTCCACCGTGAGCCGGCTGCCCTTGGGCTGCCCGAATACGATGCGCTTGTCTCCAGCCCTGAAATAGGTTCGCTCCACATCAGGACCCTCCACATTCTCATCCTTCATCTTGTGAATGCTAAACGAAATCTCCGGAGGCCGAGAGTCCGCGGCGAAAACCTCGGTCGGAAGGGATGCCAGCAAGAGCGCGGTGACGGTAACAAGCGCTGATACTTTTCGTGAGTTCATCGGCTACATTCGGCTCAATTGACCGCGGACGAAGCCACCGGTCGCTGGAATCCCCGGCAAGACACGCGTCAGCAGCAGGGGATCGAAATACCAGTAGCGGGTCGGAGGGACATAGATGTCCGCGGTGTCCCACTGTCCGGTATACATCTTACTTTTGTAGAGGGAGACGAATGCGCCCGTGAAAGTCATGCTATCGCCGCTCCATGTCTCGAGCAGGCGAGGGAAGTTGTTCATCCCACCGGAGTATCCGGAGCGACCACCGACGCCCGTGCTGCTCGAAGGGACGTATCCTGAAATAAACGCCGTGTTCAGAGTGGTATTGCTGGCAGGGCGACTACTGACGCTGCTGCTGGCATTGCTATCGGACCAGTTATTGGAGAGCACCATGATGGCGTCAGCGACCAGAGCGCTCGACTTCGTGGTATATCCCGGAACGGTGGTGATGGCGTTGGAGGCAGGAGCAAGGTTCGAAGGGACAAGGTTTGGATTCACTGTTGTGCCGGTGTTGTAGTCCCCTTGGACGTAAAGCCCGCCCTCGGTCGCGACGGTGAGGCCATTGGTGGGAAGGACTCCACCATTGGTCACACGAATCGCCTTTTGATCGCTGGGACCTGCATCGTGCATGTAGACGATGCCATTGAATCCGGGCAAGGTATTCAAAGTCGGAGTGATCGCGCCGACATTGAGATCACTGATCGGGACGCTGCGCAGCTCTCTTTTGTCGTAGATCGTCTTTTGGACGAGCTGGTTAGTGGTGACGTAGGATCCCTGGTCCACCGTGCTCGTTTGGGTTACGTAATGACCTTGGTCAACAGTGGCCGTCGAATACTCGTAATGACTGGTATCGATCCAAGTCTTCTTCTTACCCGATCCAGTGTAGTATCCACTCTCTACCCAAGTAGAAGTCGTGACCTGAACCAAGTTCGGCACCCACACCTGTGTGCTCACCTGAACCAGTTTCGGCACCCAAGTGGTAACTGGCGTGAGGTAGGAGTTGGTGATCGCGTTTTTGATCAGGAGCGCTTGCGCGGCGGTCAAATTCGTGCCGTTCTGCGCTTTAATGCTCACATTGCCGCCGGTGTAGGCACCATTGGAGACGCTGAGCGTCGCCGTCGTGTCGATCGGACCGGAAACGCTAATTAGTATCCCAGCGTTATTGTAGATTCGGCTGTCGGCGATAGCTGTGGGATCCGAATACCCCGACACGGGTGGCTCAATCAGTTCACGATTTCCATCGTTGTTCGGATTCGTGTCGGTAGTGTTATACTCGGCGGCCGTGCCCAACCCGATCCCGGAAATCTCCGGCACCTTTTTTACTTGAGTGGAAAGTCCGGTCTCAAAGGATGGCGGATAGTTGGTTCCCGAACTGTTCCAGGTGGACGCGCCGGCCGGGATTCCGTTGTCGTATGTTCCGACATAGCTCACCTTGGCGTTGGCCAGAAACAACAGATTGGACGTCCCTGTTCCGGTTGAGATGTGCGCGTTGCTATTGGTGTGCACATCCCCGCCAATGATCATCTTCGCCGGCTTGTAGAGTTCGAAGTCTCCCTCGGAGAAAAACATCCCGCGAGTGGGTGGGACGGAACTGTAGACCAGATTACGCCGCAGGGTCACGCTGCGATCGCCACCAGCTCCGGATTTCCGCAGCGTGACGGCTGCTTTGTAGTTGTAAACAAACGACATCTTGTAGTCGAAAGTTTTGACGGCAAGGGCATTGATGGTCCCGTAGGCATCCACTGGATCAATAGACAGATTGACGATCTGCATGGTGGTGGGAACTGCGGGGCGGTTCAAGCCGCTGACCAGGGCGTTGGCGGTTACCGCATCGAGAAGCCCCGTGGTGTCCATCGCGACCTTCCACTTGCCGAAAGCGTAGTCCAGCAACCCCTCAGCCGTTGTTTCGAGTGCATCGATGTCCGCACTCCGAGAAGTGAGGAGCACCTGCCCCGAAGTGGCGAGGTGCGCCGCTCCCACTACGGCCGCAGCGGTGATGACGATCATCAAGACTGACAGCACCGCACTGCCGGTTTCCTGGCTATTCTTCTTCATCTGTCTGGGTGTTAGTTTCACGGTGGTGGCGGAGGTGCGTTATAGTTCCAGAGCTTGATCTGGACTGGCATGGACGTCAGGGTGTTTCGGAGTTTGGCTGCGGATTCGGCGTGGTCCGACGACCTTGCTACCGCCCGCAGCCAACTTGACTGGGTGCCGTTGTCTGTCGTGGTAGTGAACCAACTCTGCGTGCCCAATTTCTGAAACCCGGTTCCGAGGACATGATAGTTCGTGGCACTCGTGAAGTTAGTCGTCGACGTGACCCGCGGATAGTGGCGGAGACTCCACTGCGCATTCGCTTGAGAGAAAATGTATGCCTCTTTGTTAAACCTTGAACCGGTAACCGTGTAGCTTCCAGGTTTCGCTAGCTCCGTTAGGCCCGTTTTTGTCGTGATCTGAACCTTCGCAATGGAACCGGTGCTCCCCGCCGCGGCTACGCTGGTGACTTCAAGCGAGGGCTGCGTCGACAGCGCGAAAAGGATGTAGTCACCTACCACCGGTGCGGCCAAAGTCGGCGTCGAGTATTCGACCAGGAAAGCCGTCGCACCCGCGGGGATATCCGCACTGGCTTGTCCGTTGGAGTTCTTGATCACGTACGGACCGCCACGGGCATTCTTGACCAGGATGCCGTCAGAAGTCGTTCCAGCGGCGGTCGTGCCGTCTGCATTGATGAGCACTGGAGTATCCTGAGCAAAGCGAACGACCTCGCCGATCCGGTCCAAGGTCTGGCGAGCGCGGTAGCTCGAAACGTTGGTCGCCACGTTCTGACTGGAGAGCTTCGTTGTCGTGAGCAGCACGTTGAACATCGCCAGGCTGGCCCCGCCGGCCAAGGCTGTGCCGACCATCAGCTCCATCAAGGTGAAGGCCCTTTTGCTAATCCGGTGACTTATACGTGAAAAGTTCATACGATTGACTTTTGCCAAAGTATTTGTAGGTGATCGTCGACCGGACCGAGAGGATCTTGGCCGTGCCAGCTACGGTCGACACAGCCCATGTCGCCGTGCCCGGGATGCTTCCGAGATCGGTTAGCGTGCTACCCAAATCAATCGCTTGGGTCGTCGTCCCGATATTCAAGATCGTCGGGATGACGGCAGGCAGCGCGTCAGGACTGTAGGCGCACTGGGAAACCTGCTGGATGCGCGAGAGCGCTTCGGCTTTCGCAGCGTTTTTCACCCTTGAGATCGCGGCCTGGCGATTGAGTTGGAGCAGAGCTTGCGTGACCGTGACCGCGGTGAGAACCAGAAGCACCCCAGCGACCATCACTTCCACGAGGGTGAAAGCGGCGCGATGATTTCGCGGCGCGCGCGGAGCCTCGGGGCGTGCCTGTTCAAGTGCCTTCCGGGGCGTGCGGCCAAGGTTTTTGATGAGTGCTGAGAGAATCACGCACCCATGTTTGAGCAGATGCGATGCCGGAATAACGGAAACCTCAAGATGCCCGCACCGTTGAGCAATTGCTCGCTGGGGTCGGTCGCAATCTGGCTTTGGGAGGGAGCCAGCCGCCATCCGGTTGATCGACGGCTGGGCTTCGATCCAGGAACTCTGCGTATCATCGGACCCGGCAGGACGACCACTGAGGCTTCGATTCTCAGCGGAACGATCTTCGAGCGTGCCTTCGCGCCGACTTCTGTCAAAAGTCCACGGGATGGCTCGCAGAAAAGAACGGTTCTCCCCGCTAACTATCTCCCCCCGGTCTCGGCTGTGATGCCCAGTTCCGGGATTCGCTAAGTCTCCCACACGCTCATCATGCCCGGCAGCACCTCCCAGCAATTCCTCCGCGACCTCGACAAGAAGCTCTGGTCCGCCGCCGACCGGCTCCGCGCCAATCTCGACGCCGCCGTTTACAAGCACGCCGTCCTCGGGCTGATCTTCCTCAAATACGTCTCCGACTCCTTCGCCGTGCGGCAGCGGGAGATCGAGGCCCAGCTCCGCGATCCGAAGAGCGACTACTTCCTCGACCCCGCCGACTACGGCGGCGAAGGCAGCGCCGAACACCTCGAAGCCATCCGCGCCGAGCTGGAGGAGCGCGACTACTACATCGAGAAGAACGTCTTCTGGGTGCCCGCGCTCGCCCGGTGGAAGACGCTGCAGGATAGCGCCAAGCTCCCGCCCGGCACGGAGATCGAGGTCACCAACGGCAAGACAGTCGACCTACAAGATCACCTCCACCGGCAAGCTCATCGACGACGCGCTCGATGCCGTCGAGAAGGAGAACCCGAAGCTCAAGGGCGTCCTCAACAAGACCTACACCCAGCTCCAGCTCGACCCGGCGAATCTCGCGAGCCTCATCGACCTCATCGCCACCATCCCCTTCGAGCACGCCGACCTGCACGCGAAGGACATCCTCGGCCACGTTTACGAATACTTCCTCGGCCAGTTCGCCCTCGCGGAGGGGAAAAAGGGCGGCCAGTATTTCACGCCGAAGTCCATCGTCTCGCTCATCGTCGAGATGCTCGAGCCCTACCAGGGGCGCGTTTACGATCCGGCCATGGGCTCCGGCGGCTTCTTCGTCCAGAGCGAGCGCTTCATCGAGGAGCACGGCGGCAAGCTGGGCAACCTCTCCGTCTATGGGCAGGAGAGCAACCCCACCACCTGGCGCCTGGCCGCGATGAACATGGCCATCCGCGGCATCGACTTCAATTTCGGCAAGGAACCGGCCAACTCCTTCACCAGCGACCAGCACCCCGACCTGCGCGCCGACTACGTGATGGCGAATCCGCCCTTCAACATCAGCGAATGGTGGGACGCGAAGCTGGAGGGCGACCCGCGCTGGCGCTACGGCACCCCGCCCCTTGTTGCTTTGTAGCGAACAGCCGAGGTTCACGGATGATTGAGACAGTTGCCGGGAAAGCGCTACTAAGCCTTGGCGGAAAGGCTTTGCTCGCCGCCGTTAAGGTGTGGAAGCAACAGGCGGATTCAGCTGAAGGCAAAGCCCTCGAAGAGTTATTGCGGAATCACCAGGCTAAAACGTCTCTAAACCGCAGAATAGAGCAGCAACTATCAAACTCGCTTAAGACTCTGCAGATTCGCCCTTCTGCCCTGGAGGCTCTGCGGCGCTTGGCCTCTGACGCATTGCTTCAAGAAAGAATCGGTTCTGCTATCGCAGCAGGGGGGCTCACTTCCGAAACACTTGCTCAATTACTTTGCCACCAAGAAGCGATTCTAGGCGATCACTTACCCAAGCTTCGATCCCTGACGACGGCATGGCTCGATGCCATTTACGTTGCTATTGGAGAGGTTCCTGCACTCGCTCATGCCCTCGCTTTACAGGGGCAAAGTCGCATCGAGACAAAGCTAGACCGAGGTGACTTAAAACTTGATGCACTTACCTCTGCCGTTCACGAGAACAGTCAGGATCAGGCGCGCGGTCATCAACAATTACATGCCCATTTTCGACAACTGGAGGCAACGATACTCGCTCGACTGCCGCTTGAGGCGACACCTTCAGCACCGGTCGCCCTGCGCTCACGCTTTCAACAGCGGTTCGACAACTGCCGCGAAAAGCTCATCCGCGGCTCAGTGCGCCAGGCGGCGGAAGCTTACGATGAATTGATCGCTGACTTAGAAGCGGTTGGGACGAACGCTGAGCATGACCTTCTTT